>CAVRUP010000007.1:0-158330 GCA_963724335.1 uncultured Alphaproteobacteria bacterium
CGACCGTGCCGGACGGGGATCAGCGAGCGGCCGGCGGGGTCGTGAATGTCGACGCCGCGGGGGCGGCGGCCTTGGCGGGGGCGGCGGCCTTGGCGGCGGCGGCGGTGCTGGGCTTGAGGGCCTCGACGATCTCGGTGATGGCGATCCGGACATCGGCGTCGGCCGCGCGGATATGGCCACGGCGGCGGCGTCGTCTTTGAGTTGGTGGTGGACGCGAAGAGGAGTCCTTGGCCTTGTGGAGGGCTCGCGTCGGAGGCGGCCTGCGGGGGTCGTCGCGGTCTTGGTGGCGACGGGGCCGTGCCGCGGGCGGCCTTCTCGATGGCGGCGTTGCTCTTGCCCTTGCCGGCGGCCGTCTCCAGGTGGTGGATCGCCGAGGCGATGTGCTCCACGGCCTTCAGGCGGTGCCCGTTGTAATCGAGGTCGGTCGAGCCGAGGGCACGGACGCCTTGTTGAGGTCGTCGATCGTGGGCGAACTGTCAATGATGGCGGGCTTCGCCGGCACGGTGAACGGTTGTTGCCCCGGCGCTGCGGAGGATTCCCCGCGGGACGGCGGCGTGAGCCTCGGCGACGAATCCCAGAACCAACACGGCCGCGACGAGGCCGGGGCGAGGGAGACAAACGGTCCCATCTCGAACTCCTCGAATTAGAGAATCGTTTCGGTACGCGTTTTGGGCAGGGCGGGATGCTGCAGGCGGGTTCTCCTCGATTGAACCCCGCCCGCGCGAAATCGGACCCCCGGCAAAATCCCGGCGACCGGCCGAGCTTCCGTTGTCACCCTCGGGAAAACTCCGGGAGGATTGCAAAGTCCAGAGGAGCAGAGGGCAGAAGGACAAGAGGAAAACGAAAAGGAAAAGGAAGACGAAAAGGAAAAGGGATTGCCGAGGGGCCAAGATCCCTGTTCATCTTCCTCTTCCTGTTCTTTCCTTCCTCTGCCTTCTGCCCTCTGCTTGTCCTCTGCCCTTTGCAATCCTCCTGAAAACTCCCCCCTTTGGTCTTGCAACCGCCCTGATCCCGATAATCGCACGATGCGCGGTGGGCCGCCAGGACGGGCCGCATTTAATTCAAAAGTGATCAGCAAGGTCCAGGACGTCTTGCGCCGGGGTCGGAACCCCGGGGCTCGCTCGGCCGGCCGATCTTTTCTAGGGACCCCTTGTCCCCGGCCCGGACGCGCGGGGTCAGGCAAAGGCGACTCATGGCGGACGCGGTCAAGATCAGGTCGAGGCGCGGGACCCGGCGAAGAACAAGGGGACGGGCACTCGGGTCGCCCGGCGGCTGCGGCGCAGGGCCGGATTCCGGCGATCATCTACGGGCACAAGCAGACCCCCGTGCCGATCTCGCTCGACGCGCGACTCGGTCTGGGAGATGATCAAGAAGTCGACCCACCTGGCCGAGCTCGAGCTTCGGCGGGGCGACCGAGACGGTGCTGGTCCGCGACGTGCAGTGGGACCACCTGGGCAAGGAGATCATCCACCTCGACTTCGCCCGCGTCAGTGCCGACGAGTCGATCGAGACCGAGGTCCGGCTCGACTTCCGCGGCACGGCCGCCGGCGTCGCCGAGGGGGGCGTGCTCGAGCAGCTCGTCCACGCGTCCGCGTGACCTGCCGCGCCGACGCGATCCCCGACGCGATCCGGGTCGACGTCAGCGACCTGCACCTGGACCAGGCGATCCACGTCCGGGACCTGACGCCTGCCCGAGGGCGTGACGGTCAACGCCGACCCCGAGCCGCTGCTGGTCCACGTCGTCACGCGCGCCGCGGCGGTCGAGCCGGCCGCGGCGGCCGAGGCCGAGGACGCCGCGCAGCCCGAGGTCATCAAGCCCGAGCGCAAGGAAAAGGAAGAGTGATCCCGACCTCGGCCGAGTGACCGTCGCCGGGGCGGCGTGAGGGCATGCTGAAACTGGTGGTCGGGCCTGGGCAACCCGGGCAGCAAGTACGAGGGGACCCGGCACAACATCGGCTTCGAGGTGATCGACCGCCTGGCCGCGGGCGGGTCGGGGGCGACGTTCACGCCGGAAGTTCGACGGGCTGCTCGCCGAGGCCGAGATCGACTTCCGCCGGGTCCTGCTCCTGAAGCCCGAGACGTTCATGAACCTCAGCGGCCGGTCGCGTCGGCCAGGCCGCTGCGGTTCTACAAGCTCGAGCCTGGCCGACCTGCTGGTCGTCTGCGACGACCTGAACCTGCCCCTGGGCAAGCTCCGGATCCGCGGCGGCGGCTCCGACGGCGGCCAGAAAGGGCTCCGCGACATCACGGCCCACCTCGGGACCGAGCCTACGCCCGGCTCCGGATCGGGATCGGCGACCGCGGGCCGATCGACGCCGCCGACTTCGTCCTCAGCCGGTTCCGAAGCGCCGAACGGCCGGTGATCGACGACGCCCTGATCCTCGCCTCGCAGGCCGTCGCCGTCTGGGTCGCCCAGGGGCTGGCCGCCGCCATGAACCGGTTCAACGGACCCGTCGAGACGTAAGCGGTCAGTGACAGCGGTCAGTCGACGGATGCGAACACGTCAGTCATCGAGGCATGCGACCGATAGGTCGACTCGCCCTCGAGCTCAGTCCTCGATCACTGCAGCCACGCGACCCAGCCGCCGAGGAAAGCCCTTGCCAGTCAACACCTATGAGGGGATGTTCCTGCTGGACAGCGCGAAGGTCGCCGTCTCGTGGGACGAGTCGGTCAAGCACGTCCACGACATCCTGACCAAGCACAACTCCGAGATCGTCGCCAGCCGCCAGTGGGACGAGCGCCGGCTCGCCTACCCGGTCGAGGGCCACAAGAAGGGGACGTACCTGCTGACCTACTTCAAGACCGACGGGTCGAACATCAAGGAGATCGTCGCCGACTGCCACCTCAGCGACGTGATCCTCCGCGAGCTGATCCTGAAGGTCCACCCCAAGCTCGTCGACCACCTGGTCACCCAGGCGATGACCTCGACGCCCGAACGCGAGGACGAGGAAGCGGCGCCGCGAGGAGGAAGCACGACGACGCCCCCGCCGCCGCCGCCGCGACGACTGACATGAGCCGCGCCGGGCCGAGCCGACTCGGTCGCCGAATCCGAGTGCGCCGTGCGTGGACGTTCCGGGATTGAACTTGTCGGTCGGACCGGGATGTGGTAAGTTCCTGCTAGGGAACAACCGTTTACGCCCGCGCGACGCGGCGGCTGGACCGGCGGGCTCGCTGCGTTGGTCCGGGGAGGATCAGGCGATGGCCGATCTGAACAAAGTGTTTCTGATGGGTCGACTGACGTTCGACCCCGAGTTGCGCTATACACCCAGCGGCTCGGCCGTCACCGAGCTTCGGCTGGCGATCAACCGGATCTGGACCGGCCAAGGACGGCGAGCGCAAGGAAGAGACGCTGTTCATCGACGTGACCGTCTGGGACCGCCAGGCCGAGACCTGCTGCCAGTACCTCAAGAAGGGGAGCCAGGTCCACGTCGAGGGCTCCTCAAGATGGACACCTGGGACGACAAGACGACCGGCGAGAAGCGGTCCAAGATCAAGGTCCAGGCCGACCGGGTCCAGTTCCTCGACCGCCGCGACGACGCCGGGCGGCGGTCGGCGCCCGACGACGAATACGGCGCGGCTCCGCGCCCGCGAGCACGCGCGCCCGCCGGCGCCCGGCAGCGGCCCCGACGAGCCGCGGCGCCGGGCAACGGCCCGGCCCGCGGCCGCGCCGCCCCGGCGCCGGCCCGCGCCACCGGCGGCCCCGCCGCCGAGCCCGACGCCGAAGCCGACGACGACGATATCCCGTTCTGAACCGATCCACGACCGATCGAGGACGAGGCCGACGCCGGTCGAACGCTCGACGTCGACCGACCGCGACGACCGCAGCCCAGGAGTGAGTGACGCACCATGGCCAAGATGACCGACAAGAAACCGGCCAAGGCCAAGCCGAAGGCCAAGGCAAAGCCGCGACCAAGGCCAAGAAGGCGGCCGCCGCACGCGACCACGGCCGCCGCCGGTCGTCGCCCCGACGGTCCGCCAGCCCGGCGTCGAGCGCCGCAAGAACCACCCGACCCGCGCCAAGGACGGCCACATGGAGGTCCTGCTGACCCACGCCGTCCCCCACTTCGGCCAGCCCGGCGACCTCGTCAAGGTCCGCCCCGGCTTCGCCCGCAACTACCTGCTGCCCCAGGGCCTGGCCACCTTCGCGACCCCGCACAACCTGCGGATCGTCGAGAAGCACCGCCAGCGGCTCCGCGAGCTCGAGGAGGCCCGCCGCGCCGACCTGCGTGAACCTCGCCGCGCAGATCGCCCAGCGCTCGATCACCATCGAGGCCAACGCCAACGCCGAGGGGCACCTCTACGGCTCGGTCAACGCCGACCAGATCGCCGCCGCGCTGCGGGCCGACAACTTCCCGATCGAGCCCGAGAACGTCAAGATCGAGGGGCCGCTCAAGGAGCTCGGCCTCTACACCATCAAGCTCCACCTCGGCCAGGACGTCGACACCGAGGTCAAGCTCTGGGTCGTCCCGACCCATACCGAGGAAGCCGCCGACCTGAGCCCGACCGCGCTCGTCCACGGCCGCAGTCCGACCCGGTCATGGCCCGGCACGGCGTCGGCCATCTTTTGTGATGGCCGAGCGGCCGGTTCTGCCGATACGATTGTTCAGATGGACGGGCCGACTCTGCCGATACGATCGTTCGCGGCGGACCGGTCTGACGCCGGGCGCGGTCGCGCGGCTCCGACGATCCCGCGTGCCGCGGCCCGGTCGGCCGTCGTACCGCGGTCCCTGGCCACGCATGGAGTCTCGCCGGACCATGGCCGCTCCGTACAATCAATGGCAACGGCAACGGAAGTGGCCACGGCCGCTCCCGAAGGCCGAGTCTCGGGGTTACTCGCCGATCGCCTCCCCCCGCAGAACCTCGAGGCCGAGCAGGGGGTCCTCGGCAGCATCCTGCTCGACAACGACGTCCTCCACGAGGTCGTGCCGCTGCTGCAAGGTCGAGGACTTCTACCGCGACACGCCACCAGATCCTCTACCGGGCGATCCGCGACCTCTACGACCTGGGCAAGGCGATCGACGCGATCACGCTGGCCGACGAGCTGACCCGCCGCGACCAGTTCAAGGCGATCGGCGGCGACGAGACCCTCGCCGAGATCCTCGGCAGCGTCCCGCACGCCGCCAACGCCAAGTACTACGCCCAGATCGTCCGCCAGAAGTCGATCAGCCGCGCAGCTGATCGAGAGCGCCAACGAGATGCTCCGCGACGGCTACTCGAACAACTTCACCGCCGAGGAACTGCTCGAAGCGGCCGAGCGGCGGGTCTTCGGCATCGCCGAGGACCAGACCAAGGGCGAGACCGTCGAGCTCAAGGACGTCGTCGATCGAGGCGATGGACCGGATCGTCGCGCGGAGCGAGTCGCGGCACCCGGTCACCGGGGTCGCGACCGGCTATCTTCGACCTCGACGACATCACCGGCGGGCTTCCAGCCCGAGCAGCTCATCATCCTGGCCGCCCGGCCGAGCATGGGCAAGACGGCGCTGGCGCTGAACATCTGCGACCACGCGGCCGTCGAGCTCAAGAAGCCGCCGTGCTCTTCGTCAGCCTGGAAATGGGCGGGCTCGAGCTGGCCGAGCGGCTGCTCTGCGCCGGCTCGCGGGTCGACGGCCACAAGCTCCGGACCGGCCAGAACCTGGGCACCCGCGAGATCACGCTGCTGGGCAAGGGCTACGACGAGCTGCGCGACGTCGCCGCTGTTCATCGACGACACGCCCGCGCGGAACATGCTCCAGATCACGGCCAACGCCCGCCGGCTCAAGCTGCCGCGCAGAACCTCGGCCTGATCGTGGTCGATTACATCCAGCTGATCGACAGCGACGAGTCGCGCGACAGCCGGCAGGAGCAGATCGCCAAGATCAGCCGGCGGCTCAAGACGCTCGCGCGCGAGCTCGAGGTGCCGGTCGATCGCCCTCTCGCAGCTCAACCGCGCCGTCGAGAACCGCGAGGACCGCCGGCCGCGGATGGCCGACCTCCGCGAATCCGGGCGCCATCGAGCAGGACGCCGACCTCGTCTTGCTGCTCCACCGCCCCGAGTACTACGACCCGAACGACCAGCCCGGCATCGCCGAGCTGATCTCGCCAAGAACCGCAACGGCGCCACCGGCACGGTCAAGCTCACCTTCCTGAAGAACATCACCCGGTTCGAGAACCTCGCCAACATCGCCGAGCCGATCGACGACCGGGACGTTCTGAACCGGTCGAAGACACCATGGACCGACAGGGCATTCGGCCCAGGCGTACAGTCGCCCGAAGGTTCAGCGACCGGGACCTCAGAGCGCCCAGGCCGATCGCCGGGCATGCCTCTTCCTGTCGGAATCTTCAGGGCGAAGGTTGGCCTCGTCGCCGGGCTTGAGGATCTCGAGCCGGCGCGGGGTGGCCGACCGGACCGGGAACACAGGCGACGACGTACGAGTCGCCGATGACGTTCAGCCGGCTGCTCCGGACGTCGACCACCAGCGCGGTCTGCTCGTCGATGCCCAGGCCGATCAGGTCGGGATGAGCGGTCAGGACGCCGAGGAGCCGGCTGAGCGCGGTTCCGCTTGAGGAAGTGCTGGTCGACGACCGCGCCCGGGAGGAAGTCGAACCCCTGGCCCACATCGGCCGTCGGTCCGCCCCCCGGTGATCATCACGCGGGTCATGACGGCGGCCCCGGCGGAGGTGCCGCCGATCACGCCGCCGCGCTCGAGCAGCGCCTTGAGCTGGCGCTCGACCTCGGTGCCGAGATAGGCCTCGGTCAAGCAACTCCTGCTCGCCGCCGCCGAACCAGACGCCCGTCGCCTCGGTCAGCGGCCGGACGAACTCGGCGTCATTGGCCTGCTCGCGGCGAGCGGGTGTGGAGCAGAGCTGGACCGAAGCCGCGCCCTTGCCTTTCCAGGGGTCGAGGACCGCATTCACGCGACGGGCCGTCGGCGATCGAGATGCGCCGTCGGGATCACCACGATCCGCGCCTGAGGGCCGCCGGCCAGCTCGAGGAACCGGTCGCGGACCGGAGTCGGGGATCCTCCCGCCGCCGCAGATCACCAGGTCCGCCAGCCGCCGGGCGGCCGATCTGAAGTCCCGCGGCTTGCGACATCGAATTGGTCTTCGGCGGCTTCGCCAAGAGAGCCAAGTTCACGCCCAAGGCCAGACGCGAGATTCGCCCCCGAAGGTGACGATCCACGGTGCGCCCACGCCTTGGCGGCCGCTAGCATGGCGTAAAGCGACTTGGGAACATCTTGCCACCTCGTTCTTGATGGTCGAAGATGTCGTCAGAGAACTGACGGTCACGTGACGGCCGTAATGCCATCATGAGTGCATCCTCCCCTTATATCCGGGATGGGCCTGCGTCGTCCTCACACTCTATTTTAACCTTGCGCTATAACCATCTGACACAAGTACAAGTTCAAAATAGAGACGTTTCTAATATAAGCGTATCGGGATATTCCGGTTACGCTGAGGTAAAGTCGGTTGCCAGGCGAGGTTTAAAGGGCTGAGATTCAACTACAAATCGCGGGCCAGATCCCCTTCGATTAATCGCCCACGCCCTCTGGAGACCTGGTTGAAGAATTATCTCAGACGCATGCCTCCTCAATCCTATTCTTATGCGCGCCTTAGAAACAGGCCAAGGGTTCCAGATCGCAATTTCGGTCGTTCCCGGGTCGCAAGGTCCGCCGAGCACGCGGCCGATGAGGACACGAAAACTTGAATCCGTGCCCGCTACACGGGCTGGCGACGACGATGTGGGCAGTCCCGAAGCGTGCCCAGCCGAAATTGCTCGTCGGGCCGACGTGTGTAGAGACAAACCTCCGTCGGTCGATCGCGGCGTCCGGCCAGTTCGGGAGGCACCGCGAGGAACTGCGGACGACGTACAGTAAGCCTCGCCGACGATTGGGTCAGGTTGTCTGGGTTTGTCTCCGGTCCGCCATGTCGTCGCAACTTTCACGCCAAGGCCGTCGATAGGAGGCATCCCATAGAAGTCATCGACTCGCCGTCGCCTTTGACAATGAAGACCGGAAACGTCCGGGGGTGAAGGGGTCCGGTCCGGCGGGCGGAAATAGAGGACTTGCTGGCGGGTCGGCCGGAGGGGGACGGGCCAGTCGGGGAAGAGGCGCTGCGTCCAAGCGCCCGCGGTGACGATCAGGCGGTCGGCGGTGATCGTGACGAGCCGCGTGCGGCGCATCTCGTCCGCCGTCAAGGCGTGCATCGGCTCCCAGGGCGGGATGCGCAGCGCTATATTGAGCAGCTCGATCGAACCGCCCATGTCGATGGTGTATCTCGCCAGCCGCCCGATATCGCGCTGGACCAGCACCAGATCCTCGGCCGAGTAATTCGCCGCGGTCGGATCGTCGCGGCGGTCGCCGAGCCAGATCTGATGCACCATCACGCGCGCTTGCGGTGGCACCGCGCGGTGCACGCCGCCGAGCAGCACGAAGCCGCACATGGACTCGCAATCGGCGGCGCCCGAGAATTTTCCGCGCGGCGTGCCTCGATCCGAGCCAGCGAGATCGACGATGCGGCCGACCGTGGTGTCGAGGCCGAAGCGGCGGATGTCGCGCCCGAGCGCGATGGCGCCGAGCACCGAGCCGCCGTAGGAATCGAGCGCCACCGTGGCGCCGGTGAGGTCGCGGCCTTGCGCGAACAATTCGAAGTCGCGCGCCGTCCCCGCCGTGATCGCGCCGCTCGCCGAAATCCAGAGTTGGCACTTGGCGCCGCAGTCTTCGGCCGGCCCTTGCAGGCGCAGATCGAAATGCATCGGCAGCGTGCGATCACCGGTTTGCGCCGGTGCCGGCAACGGCTTGACCAGCGCCGCCGAAGCAAGCGCTATGGCCAACGCAAGAGAGCGAGCCATTCTTCCCCTTTTCGCCATCGAGCCCTTATGGTTGGCGCGGTTGTTCCCGCGTTCGTTCTGGGCTTTGGCGGCTATCTAGACCCCGGTCCGGTTCAGTTTTACTGAGCAGTCGGATTCGGGTCCACTAAAATGTTGCTATCGACCGCAGCTTCGATTCAGAACAAATCCCAGGCAATGGAACTTTCTATGGAACTTTCATGGCGGAATTAAGCGGCCGCGAAAACGGCCTTGCGCGCCTGCCGCGGCTCGCCGGCCGCGGTCTGGTGGCGATCTACCGCTATACGCTCTCGCCGCTGATCGGCCCGCGTTGCCGGCATCTGCCGGGCTGTTCCGACTATGCCGACGAGGCGATTGCCCGCTTCGGGCTATGGGCGGGCGGCTGGATGGCACTCGCGCGCATCCTGCGCTGCCAGCCGTGGGGCACGCATGGGCTCGATTTCGTGCCGGCCGAATTGCCGGCCGGCGCCCATTGGTGGACACCGTGGCGTTATGGACGCTGGCGGGGGACGAACGAAGTGCCGCCGCGATGAACGCACGCCGTGGCCGAATTCTCTTAGGCGTGATCGCGCTGAGCGCGCTCGCATCGATATTTTTCGGATTGCGCAGCTACAGTTCGTTGCTGTTGTTGCGCTCGGCCTACGAAGTTGGCCGCCCGCAAGTGAGCAGCGTGCGGGCCTGGATGACGCTTGACCATGTGGCGGCGACCTATCGCGTGCCGTTGCAAGAATTGATTTCGCGCCTCGGCCTGCCGCCGGACACCAGCCGCGAGGAGAGCCTCAGAGCGATTGCAGACCAACGCGGCGTAACGCGCTTCGATTTTGTCCGGCAAGTCCAGCGCGCGCTGGGTCAATCGGCGCCGGTGCCCGCGGGCGATCAAAGCTCCGGCGGATTGAGCGACCGGATTTTGTCGGCGCTGCTGGTCTACGGCTATCCGGCGCTGGCGTTGACGCTGCTGCTCGGAGCGATCGGCCTGCCGCTGCCGATCGGGGTCGCGGCGGTGCTCGCCGGCTCGCTCGCCGCGCTGGGTAATTTGCGCTGGGAATGGGCCGGGATGATCGCCATCACCGCCTCATTCGCCGGCGATGTTATCGCCTATGCTATTGGCCGCGCGATCGGCGACCGCTTCCTCACCCGCCATGGCCGCTGGATCGGCTACAGCACGCAGCGCCGGGACCGCATCCAAGCGCTGCTGCAGAAGTGGGGCGGCATCACGGTGATCGTCTCGCGCACGCTGACATCGTCATTGAGCTCGGTGGTCAGCATTTTCGCCGGCGTGAGCCGCTACAGCCTCTCGCACTTTCTGGGTTTTGCCCTGGTCGGGCGCCTGATCTGGACCGCGGCCTATCTGGGCCTAGGCTACGGGATCGGCGGCAATATCGACGCCGCCAGCCAATTCCTCGCCAATCTGAGCGGGCTCATTATCGCGCTCGGCGTGCTGGTCGTCTCGAGCGTCTATCGGGCGGGCTTCGAGCGGGCCAAGGCAAACTAAAAGCAGTTGCAAGGGCGAAATCGGCTGCTATATCCCTGCCAAATTCAAATCACGCTTACCTGCATTCGTAGGCAGCGAGTGAGCAAGGAGACGAGCCATGGTCGCATTGACCTTTCCCGACGGCGCGCGCCGGGACTACCCCGCAGGCACCACTGGACTTGATATCGCCAAGGGCATTTCGCCCTCGCTCGCCAAGCGCACGGTCGCCATGGCGCTCGACGGCCAGTTGGCCGATCTCGCCGATCCCATCGACCGCGACGCCAAGATCGAGTTCGTCTCGCGCGACGACCCGCGCGCGCTCGCGCTGATCCGGCACGATGCCGCGCACATTATGGCGGAAGCCGTGCAGTCGCTATGGCCGGGCACGCAAGTGACCATCGGCCCGGTGATCGAGAACGGCTTCTATTACGACTTCTTCCGCAACCAGCCGTTCACGCTGGAAGACCTCCCGGTGATCGAGAAGAAGATGCGCGAGATCATCGCGCGCGACAAACCTTTCAGCAAGGAGGTGTGTTCGCGCGAGCAGGCCAAGAAAACCTTCCGCGACATGGGCGAGAATTTCAAGGTCGAGCTGGTCGACGCCATCCCGGAAGACCAGCAGATCAAAATTTACAGGCAGGGCGACTGGTTCGATCTCTGCCGCGGCCCGCACATGACCTCCACGGGCAAGGTCGGCAACGCCTTCAAGCTGATGAAGGTGGCCGGCGCCTATTGGCGCGGCGACAGCAAGAACCCGATGCTCACCCGCATTTACGGCACCGCCTTCGCCAAGCAGGAAGAACTCGACGCCTACTTGAAGCAGATCGAGGAAGCCGAGAAGCGCGACCATCGCCGGCTCGGCCGCGAGATGGACCTGTTCCATTTCCAGGAAGAGGCGCCCGGCTCGGTGTTCTGGCACCCGAAAGGCTGGACGCTGTTCCAGGCGCTGGAGAATTACATCCGCCGCCGCCAGCAGGATTTCGGCTTCATCGAAGTGAACTCGCCGCAGCTCATGGACCGCGAAATGTGGGTCACCACCGGCCACATTCCGACCTACAATGACATGATGTTCTTGACCGCCAAGCGCGAAGAGGACGAGCGCGTCTACGCGATCAAGCCGATGAACTGCCCCGGCCACGTGCAGATCTTCAAGAACGGCCTGAAGTCATACCGCGACCTGCCGATGAAGATCGCCGAATTCGGCAAGGTGCACCGCTTCGAGCCGTCGGGCGCGCTGCACGGACTGTTGCGCGTGCGCGCCTTCACGCAAGACGACGCGCATATCTTCATCACCGAAGGCCAGATCGCCGAGGAAGCGCTCAAGGTCAACGACCAGATTCTTTCGATCTACAAGGATTTCGGCTTCGACGACGTCCATATCAAGTTCTCCGACCGGCCCGACAAACGCATCGGCGACGACGCGGTCTGGGACAAGGCGGAAGCCGCGCTGATGGCGGCTCTGAAAGCCTCCGGCCGGCCGTGGACGCTCAACAAAGGCGAAGGCGCCTTCTATGGGCCGAAGCTCGAATACGTGCTGCGCGACGCCATCGGCCGCGAATGGCAATGCGGCACCGTGCAGGTCGACCTCAATTTGCCCGGCCGGCTCGGCGCGTTCTATATCGACGAACATTCCAACAAAGTGACGCCGGTGATGCTGCATCGCGCCATGTTCGGTTCCATGGAACGCTTCACCGGCATCTTGATCGAGCACTATGCCGGCCATCTGCCGCTCTGGCTGTCGCCGCTGCAGGCGGTCATCGCCACCATCACCTTGGATGCCGACGACTATGCGCGCGAGGCAATCGACGCCGCGCGCAAGCTTGGCCTGCGCGTCGAGGGCGACCTGCGCAACGAGAAGATCAATTACAAGGTGCGCGAGCACTCGCTCGCCAAGGTCCCGGCTTTGCTGGTGGTCGGCAAGAAGGAGGCCGCCGAGCGCACGGTCTCGGTGCGCCGGCTCGGCCAGGAAAAACAGGAAGTGATGCCGCTCGATGCCGCGCTCAAAGCGCTGACCAACGAGGCGGTGCCGCCGGACCTGCGGAGAGTGCAGACGGCGTCATCGCCCTGACGCCGGGACTTCAAGCGCCGCTCAGCGGACGTCGCGCGTGGACTGCTTGAGGGCGCGCATCACATCGCCGCGCGAGATCATGCCCAACAGTTTGCCATCGGGGCCGAGGACCGGAAAGCTGCGAATCCGGTGGGTCACCATCATTTGTAAAACGCGGGTCAACGGCGTCGTCGGCTCGACGTGAATGATGCCTTCGGTCATCACGTCTCCGACCGTGCGCTTCATCAGCTCGTCGTACCTCGGAACCAGTTGCCCGGTCGTGAAGCTGAACACCCGCAGGAAATCGAATTTAGTGACGATGCCGAGCATTTTGCCGCTTTCCACGACCGGAAACGCATCGAAATCGTGTTGCGCAAACAGCGTTTCCAACTCGGCCATGCTGCATTGCCGCGTCACGCTTTTGACGGCGGGTGTCATATATCGAGCCGCCGTCGACTTAAGAAAGCGAAGCATCTCCGTCAATCCCTTTGAAAGTCGCTCGGACGGCTGAGGGAGACCTAGCGGCCCTGGCTCACGATGTAGGCCGCGAGGTCGGCGGCCTCGTCGCGGGTGAGGCTCATGTCCGGCATCTTCGGATGCGGATAAAGCAGGAACAGCGCGAGCTTGGCGGCATCGAAGCCCGGCACCTTGGCGACGGCGGAGAATGGCGCCACCTGCGTGTTGCCGCTTTTTTGATCGGTAGCGACCACATGACAGGCCGCGCACCAGCGCTTGGCGAGCCGTTCGCCATTGGCCGCGTCGGCCGCGACCGCGGTTTGCGGCAGTGCCGTGACGGCGATGAACAGCAGCAGTCCGGAGATTATGCGATGCATGAGCGGCGGCCTCGTTGATGGAAATGCATCCTAGCGCTGTAAGCTATCGCCAATGTGACCTAGATCAAGTGCGGAAGTCAGCGGCCGGCCGCGGCGCGAACGCGCCCGCCGCCGGCGTTCGGCGACCGTTCGAGCGTGGCCATGAAGCGCTCCGCCCAATGGGAGAGGTCGTTCGCCACCAACACATTGAAATTGGCCACCTGGCGCTGACGCCGTTCCTCCAGCGGCATCGACAGCGCCCGGTTGATGGCGATGGCGACGCCTTCCGGATCGTAAGGGTTGACCAGCAGCGCGGCAGCGCATTCGTGCGCTGCCCCGGCAAAACGCGACAGGATCAGCACGCCGGGATCGTCCGGGTTCTGCGCCGCGACAAATTCCTTGGCCACCAGGTTCATGCCGTCGCGCAGCGGCGTCACCAGGCCGGCGCGCGCGGCACGGTAGAGGCCGGCCAGCGCGGTGCGGCTGTGCGCCTTGTTGATGTAGCGCAAGGGAGTCCATGAGGCCTCGCCATAAGTGCCGTTGATGCGGCCGACCGCTTCGCCCACCAGCCGCCCGATGTCGGCATATTCCGGGATGCCGGTGCGGCTGCGCGGGGTGATCTGCAGATAGGTGACCTTGCCGCGCCAATCCGGGAAATTGGCGAGGAAGCGCTCGAATGCGTTCATCCGCTCGGGGATACCCTTCGAATAATCGAGCCGGTCGACCCCAATGATCATGGCGCGGCCGGACAGACTTTCCAGCACCTCGCGCACGAATGCGGTCTCGATGGCGCGGCGCGCCAGCCGCGCGAAAGCTTCCGTCTCGACCCCGACCGGGAAAGTTCCGACTTGCACGACGCGATTGCCGAAGTGGAAACTGTTGCCACTCGCCCAGGACAGACCGCATTCGTTGGCGACATAGCGGGAGAAATTGGCGGAGTCGATTTCGGTCTGAAATCCGATCAGATCGTAGTGACATAGCGCCGGAATCAGCTGGTCGTGGTTTGGCAACGCGGTGATGATTTCCGGCGGCGGAAACGGAATATGGATGAAAAATCCGATCTTGTTGACGTGGCCGCGCTCGCGCAGCGCCTTGGCCAGCGGCATCAAATGATAATCATGTACCCAGATCACATCGTCGGGCCGCAGTAGCTTCTCGAGATTCCTTGCGAAAAATTCATTGACACGGAAATAGCCGCCGAGATCGCGGCGCGTGAACTCGGCGAGGTCGAGCCGGTAATGCAGGATCGGCCACAACACCCGATTGGCAAAGCCGTTGTAGAATTCCTGATAATCGTCCTTGCGCAGCTCGATGGTGGCGAAACTGACGTTGTCGAGCTCGGCGAGCTTGGCGGGACCCGGATCGCCGTCGGCGACGCGCCCGCTCCAGCCAAACCATAGACCGCCGCGCTTGCGCAGTGTCGGCCGGATCGCAACTTCAAGCCCGCCCGCGCGCGTGCTGCGATCGGGAATGCCAACTCTGTTCGATACTACGACGAGCCGCGCCAATACCGGTCTCCCCAGCTCCGCGACAGCTTGATCGCGGTCAAAATCAATCCTGACATCGAATAGGTCTGTGGAAAATTGCCCCACAGTTTTCCGGTCGCCGGATGCACGTCTTCCGACAGCAGTCCGTAATGATTTCGCAATTTCAAAGCGTCGACGAACATAGCGCGGGCCTCGTCGCGCCGGCCGATTTCCCACATTGCATCGATCAGCCAGAATCGGCAAATCAAAAAAGCCGTCTCCGGCAAGCCGAAATCGTCTGCGGCGACATACCGCATAACGTGAAACTCGCGCCGAAGTTCACGGTCGATCGCCTCCACGGTGGAGACGAAACGCGGATCGTCGGGCGCGATCAGCCCGAGCTCGGCCAGCAGCAGGCAGCTGGCGTCGAGATCGTCGCTGCCGAAAGCCGCCGAAAAGGCCTTGCGTTTGGGATTCCAGGCCTGCTGCAAGACCTGCTCGCCGATCTTGCTGGCAATGCCGCCCCAGTAGGCCGCGCGCTCCGGCAGACCGAGATGGGCGGCGATCGCTTCCAGGCGCTGGCAGCCGGCCCAGCACATCGCCGCCGAATAGGTGTGCACGCGCTTGCGGCCGCGGTATTCCCAGATGCCGGCATCCGGCACGAGCGCGAGCTGCGCCGCTTGCTCGCCGAGCGGCTCGATGACCTTGAACAGTGCGACGTCGCCCGGGTTCGGCAGCCGGCGGTCGAAGAACATCGGCGTCGCCGCCATGATGATGCTGCCATAGACATCGTGCTGATCCTGATGGACCGCGGCATTGCCGATGCGCACCGGCCCGTCGCCGTTAAAACCGGCGAGCGCTTCCGCGCTGCGCTCCTCGAGCGTATCGGTGTGCACCACGCCGTAGAGCGGCTTGAGCCGGTCGGCGCGGCCAGCCGCGACGCTCAGGATATAGGAGATGAACTCCTCCATCGTGCGCGTCGCGCCGATGCGGTTGAGCGCGCGCACAACGAAAAAGGCGTCGCGCATCCAGCAGTAGCGATAGTCCCAGGTGCGCCCCGATCCCGGCCCCTCCGGGATCGAGGTGGTGAGCGCCGCCACGATCGCGCCGGTCTCTTCGAAACTGGACAGCTTGAGCGTGATGCCGGCGCGGATGATCTCGTCCTGCCAGTCGTTCGAGAAGGCGAGCCGGCGCACCCATTCCATCCAATAGTCGCCGGTGCGCTCGCAGAACTCCCGGCAGGTGCTCTCGAGCGCGCCTTCGAACGGCTCGTCGACGCCCATCACCATGTGCACCGGGCGCGTAAGCACGAAGGAGGCTTCGTTCTCCACATAGGACAGCGGCGCGTCCGTGGTCAGCCGCACCGGCACCTCGTCGCGCCAGTAGCGGATGTGGTTGCTGCCGGACGAGCGCGACGTCACCGGCACGCCGTAGCGGTGCGCGGTGCGCAAGCGGATGGTGATGCGCGGCATGCCGGCGATCGGCTCGATGATGCGCACGAGCTGCGGCGGGCGGAAGATGCGGCCGTAATTCTGGAAGCGCGGCGCGAAATCGGTGATGCGCACGGCGCTGCCGTTGCCGTCGGCGAGTTCGGTCACCACGATGGCGGTGTTGCGCATGTAGGCCGAGCGGTTCTCGACCTGGCCGTCGAGCACGACATCGGTGAAGCCTTTTTCCTCTGGCCCCGCCAGCAGCCGGCAGAACACCGGATCGCCGTCGTAGCGCGGCAGGCACCACCACACGATGCGCCCGGAGGGCTCCACCAGCGCCGCGGTGCGGCCGTTGCCGATGACCGCCAGATCGAGCGTGGCCTCGGTCATGACGGCCGCGCCCTTCGCATTGGACGCCAGCCGCTGCAAGGTCGCCCGCACGTCCATCGGCGAATCGAAAATCCCGGCGAGTCCGGCAAAATGCCGACCGACCGAAAAGCCCTTGCCGCCCAATCCCGCCAATACCGCGAAAACCGATTCATCGGTGACGTCGTCGCCGATAAACACCGGCATGCGGCCGGCGAACGGCGGCTGGCTCATCAAAGCGCGCACGCCATTGCCCTTGTTGACGTTCGGCCGCTTCACTTCGAGCATCGCCTTGCCCGGCAGCACTTCGGTCGCCTCGGCGGGAAACGCCGCACGGCCGGCCGCGATATGCGAGCGCAGGCGATCTTCGTGCTGCGGCGCCTTGCGGTAGTGCAGCGCCAGCGAATAGCCCTTGTCTTCGGCGATGATGCCGGAATCCGGCGTCGCCGCCGCGGCGAGGTGCCGCCGTAGCTCCGGCGGCAGCGGCGGCGCCGAACTGATTGCGTCGCCGCCGCGCACGCGCAGCTCGGCGCCGTGACCGCCAACGGCCGGCAGCTTGAGCGGTGCGAACAGCCGATCGAGATCGGCGATCGGACGGCCACTCACCAAAGCAAGCGCGCCGTCTGTCGCCCGAGAGAGGCGCGCGAGCGAGTCGCGCAAATCGTCGGCGACATGCACTTCATTCGGCGACGGCCCGATGTCGATCAAAGTCCCGTCGACATCGAGCAGCAGCGCGATCGATTTGGTATCGAGTTCGGCGAAAATATCCGCGGCCGCGTCATTCGCAATGATTTGCGTTACCATAATCTATTCCAACGATCGGATTTGCGGGTTGGTTCCCGCCATCGACGGGATCATGCGCTACTGCGCCATCACTTCGACGTCGCCGTCCACGCCGGTGACGACCTTGAATTCGCGCTCGTAGACTTTGCCCTCGTTGCGCGCGATGGCGCGGTATTCGCCCTCGGCCAGGATCACGCGCGGAAAGGCGCCGATCGATTCCTTGATCACGTCGCCGCCGGGCGTAAGCACCGACCAGGCGGTATTGGCGAGCGCCTCGCCGCCCTTCTCGGCCACCAGCTTGAGCGTGATCGCGGCGGCGCGGTGGGTGACGGTGATATCGGTGAGCTTGCCGGCCGCGACGCGGATGTCGGAACGCACCACCGAATTGGCGTCGCCGTAGTTCGACACGATGTAATAGATGCCTTCCGGAACCACCACCACATTGCCGGTCATCACGTGTTCGGCGATCGGCCGCCGATTGCCGGCCTCGAACTGGCTGCCTTTGTAGACCTCGAACGAAACCTGTCCGGCCGGAATGCGTGCGTCGCCGACTTTGGCCTCCATGCGCAGCGCGCCGGCCGGCAGATCGAAGTCCTCGTGCACGGTCTGCCCGCTTAAGGTCACCGGCTTGACCGCGGTGGCAAGGCCGAAGCCGACATGCACGATGTAGGCGCCGGCCGGCAGCACCAGCGTGGGCGTCGGCGATTTGTCTTCCTTGACCAGACGGAATTTCCCGGCGCTGTCGCGCTTGGCCGAATAGACGCGCCAGGTCAGACCGCCGTCGATGAGCGGCGCGCCCTTGCCGAAGCGCGCCGAGAGCGCGAGCGCCACCTGCCCGGCCAGCACCATCGGCATCGCGGTCGGCGCGGTCGCGTGCGGCGTGGTCAGCGGCCATTCCGATTGCGGCGCCAGCACGCCACCCGGCCCGAACGGCTCGCCGCGCGTGGCCGGCCCCGGCGCTAGCAGCCCGGTCGTGGGCGCCGCCGAAAGCAGCGAATTTTGCCCGACCACCTGCGCCAATGCCGCCTGCGGTACGAGCAAAGGCAGGACAATTGCGAGCGCCGGCCACAGCTGGCTGCGGGCGGCGAATGCGGGTGCATTGCTCATGGCGCGGCCGTTTTCGGCCCAAATCGCGGCGATTTCAAGCCATTAGGCCGGTTTGTCACTCCGGAAGCCCTATGCTAGGCGCAACGCCTATTATTTTGAGGTCTCAATGCCCGACGCTTTGCAACTGCTCAAGACCCGCCGTTCGGTCAAGCCGATGGAATTGACCGGCCCCGGTCCGAGCAAGCCGGAAATCGATACCTTGCTCGCCATCGCCTCGCGCGTGCCCGACCACGGCAAGCTCGCGCCCTGGCGCTTCATCGTATTCGAAGGCGACGCCCGCCTCGCCGCCGGCGAAGCGATCGCCGCCGCGTTTGCCGCCGATCGCGCCGACGCCACACCCGAGCAGATCGAGTTTGAACGCCGGCGGCTGGCGCGCGCGCCGCTGGTGATTGCGGTGGTCAGCCGCGCCGGTCCGCACGTCAAGATTCCGGAATGGGAGCAGCAACTTTCCGCCGGCGCCTCCGCCATGAGCATGGTCATCGCCGCCCACGCCATGGGTTTCGCGGCGAGCTGGATCACCGAATGGTACGCCTACGACCGGCGCGTGCTGGACAAACTCGGCGTCGGCGCGGCTGAGCGCATCGCCGGCTTCGTCCATATCGGCCGTCCCGCCAAGCCGCCCGAGGATCGCGAACGTCCGCCGCTCGAGGCCATCGTCACCCGCTATTCGGGGCCGCAAGGAAAAAACAACTGATGTTCTACGAGCCTGACAAGCGCGATAAACGCATCCTCCCGCTCGATCCGTTCAAGGCGATCGTGGCGCCCCGCCCGATCGGCTGGATTACTTCCATGAGCTTGAAAGGCGAGGTGAATTGCGCGCCCTATTCTTTTTTCAACGGCGTCAATAGCCGCCCCAATCTGGTGATGTTCGCCAGCGAAGGACACAAGGATTCGGTGAGTTTCATCGAAGAGACCGGCGAATTCGTCTGCAATCTCGCCACCTGGGAATTGCGCGAGGCAATGAACGCCACCTCGGCGCCGCTGCCGCGCGGCGTCAACGAGATGACGCGCGCCGGCCTGGAGCCTGCGCCGTCGTGGCTGGTCAAGCCGCCGCGGGTCAAGGCCTCGCCGTGCGCGCTCGAATGCAAGTGCGTCAAGATCGTGCCGATGGAGGACGTCGACGGCAGGTCGCTCGACTGCCACGTGGTGTTCGGTAAGGTCATCGGCGTGCATATCGACGACCGCTTCATCGTCGACGGCCGGCTCGACACCGCAGCCATGCAGCCGATCGCCCGCTGCGGCTACGACGAATATGCCGTGGTCGAAAGCGTTTTTGCGATGCAGCGACCGTTGAACTAATTCGGTTCTGCGGCATTTAACCATTATGTAATCACGTAAGCGCACGCTCCCTGTCACGTTTCGGTCACAAGACTCCGCCAGCAGTTTTTACCTTATCGGGGTGAACCGCTTGTCCGGTGGCTGGCCCGATCCGAAAATCGGGAGACGGGGAGAATAGTTTGGTGTTTGAGGGTTTATTCGCGCGCGTGCGTAACGGCGACCGTTCCGCCGAAGCCACCACCGCGCCGATGCAGCCGGCCATCACGCGCCCCACCATCGGGCTCGCGCTCGGCGGCGGCGCCGCGCGCGGCTTCGCCCATATCGGCGTGATGCGCACGCTCACCGCGCACGGCATCGTGCCGGACGTTATCGTCGGCACCTCGATCGGCGCGGTGGTCGGCGGCTGCTACGCCGCCCGCCAGCTCGACGGCCTGGAGGAATGGGCGCGCGGTCTCAATGTCCGCAGCGTGCTCAGCTATCTCGACATCAGCCTGTCCGGCTCGGGTTTGATCCGCGGCGGCCATCTCGCGGCCCAACTGGAAAAGGCGCTCACCGATAGCCGCATCGACGATCTGCCGATCCGTTTTGCCGCCATCGCCACCGAATTCAATACCGGTCATGAAATCTGGCTCACCCGCGGCCGCATGGCCGAGGCGCTACGCGCCTCCTATGCGCTGCCGGGAATCTTCCCGCCGGTGCTGATCGGCGGGCGCTGGCTGGTGGACGGCGCCCTGGTCAATCCGGTGCCGGTATCGGCCGCGCGCGCGCTCGGCGCCCGGCTGGTGATCGCGGTCAATCTCAATTCCGATCTGTTCGGGCGCGGCACCATTATCGCCGACCACGGCTCCGACGACAGCGAAGCCGCGGCCCCGGAGCCGTCCAAGCCGAATGGGCTGCTTGGCCTGTTCGGCGGCGAACGCTCGCTGCGCCGGCAATTCCTCGGTCGGCGCGGCCGCCCGGGCATTCCGACTGTGATGGTCGAAGCGTTCAACGTCATGCAGGACCGCATCACCCGCGCGCGGCTGGCCGGCGATCCGCCCGACGTGCTGATCAGCCCGCGGCTGGGCGCAGTCGGCTGGTTCGATTTCCATCGCGCCGCCGAAGCGATCAAGATCGGCGCCGAGGCGACCGAAAAGGCCATCGAAGCGGTGACCGAGGCGGTCACCGCGCTATCGCAGCCCTATGGCAACAATGGGTCTGCCAAGTAGTCACGCGGTGCGGATGTAATCCCGCATCGCCTCGGACTCCTGCTCGATCTCACCGACGCGGTGCTTGACCACGTCGCCGATCGACACCAGTCCGATCAGCTCGCCCTTGGCCAGCACCGGCATGTGACGGAATTTCCCTTCCGTCATCTGCTCCATGATGCTGGCGATGCTGTCGTCCTCGCTGCAGGTGGCGACGTTGCGGGTCATTACCTGCCCGACCGGCAAAGTGAGCGCAGCGGCGCCCTGTTCGGCGATCGCGCGCACGATGTCGCGCTCCGACAATATCCCGGCGAGGCGCCCTCCCGCGCCGCGGATCACGACCGCACCGATGCGGTGGGCGCCCAGCAGGCGCGCCGCCGCCGCAAGATCCGCCGTCGGCTCGATGGAGATAATGTCGCCGCCCAAAGCTCCCGAAACTTTGGCGGCCAAGATTGCTTTGACGTTCATGGCAGCCTCCTAGACACGATAAGCGCCCGGGCTACGGATTTGGCACCCGCTCATTGAGTCCCGGGTTCTGGCAAACGATCCTGCCGATATCCTGGTTCCGTCAAGAACAATCGTGGCGCGGCCGATGAGCCGCGATCACATTGCTTAACGCCGCGTTGCAACCGGCTTATTGCGGCATTGCACCATCGTCGTCCGTGCGCGGCCCATGTGGTGCGGGATCGAACCAGGAAAACAAAAACAGGCCGGCGAGAAAGCCGCCGATATGCGCCTGCCAGGCCACCACCTGGTTCGATCCGATGCCAGGCATCGGAAACGAGCCCAGCCCGAACAGAATATTGATGCCGAACCACACCGCCAGGAAGGCGAGCACGCGCGGATCGCGCAGCACGCCTGAGAGCGAGATCGCCGGCACGCGATAGTCGGTGCCGTCGCCACTACGCCAGAAGCTGAGCGGGCCGCCGCGCTGGAACGCAAATCGCATCGCTCCCGCCATGGTGCCGGAAATCGCCGCCGAAGCCCCGATCACCGGCACCGCTTCGCCGGCGTGTGTGGCGAGATGCATCGCCGCCCCGGCCGCCGCCGTCGCCGCGAAGAACGCAAGGAACCGCAGCGACCCGAACCGCCGCGCCACCGCGCTGCCAAACGGCAACAGCCACACCGCGTTGACGCCGTAATGCGTCCAGTCGGCGTGGATCAGCGCATAGGTCACGAAGGTCCACAGTTGCGCGCCAAAACCGCCCGGCAGCACGCCGCCGAGTACGATTGACGTGTCGTAACGCGACGGAATGAATGCGAAAGTGAGCAGGAACTCCATGTCCTGCTCGTCGGTGAGCACATAAGTGCGCACGGCATGAATGAGCGCCAGCCCGGCGAGCAGCGCGACGATGACGGGAGGAATGTTGAAGACGGGTTCGCGCTTCACAAGGGTCCAGAGGCTTGCCGAGACGCTTGAGTTACGCCGCTTGACCGCCTGACCGCAAGCATCGGCCGCAAGAAAAACCGCAAGAAAAAAAGGAGGGCTTTCGCCCCCCTATAAGCCGTGTGGATGGTTCGACGGCGATCCTAGTCGGCTGATTTAGTCAGATTGCAGGGTATAGATGCTTAAGTTTGATGCGGGCATTTTTGGTGGTGAAATGCCAGTCGGCCTTGCTGTGGTTGGCATTGCGGTCGTGCTCCCAGGCGGCGATTTCGTCGGTGAGGGTTTGTTTGTCGGGGATGCGGCGATCGAGGCACTGGGACGTCAGGACGCCGAGTTCGGACTCGGCCAGATCGAGCCAGCTGCCGTGTTTTGGAGTATAGTGCCATTCGAAGCGCTCGACCAGGCGCCGGGCTTCGACGGCCGGAAAGGCTTCGTAGAGTGAAGCCTTGCTGTGGGTGCTGAGATTGTCCTGGACCAGAACGATGGTCTTGGCGTGCGCGAAGTGGGTGTCGGCCAAGTCTTTCAAGACGTGAGCGTAATCCACGGCGGTATGGCGATCTGTGACCTTGACATGGCGCCAGCCTTCAAGCGGAGCAAACATCATGAAGAGATTGGCGGTGCCGTTGCGCTCGTACTCGTAATCGAAGCGGGCCGGGCGTCCCGCTTTCATCGGGATCGGCGCGCGCGTTTCGGCAATGAGTTGCTTCGAGGTCTCGTCGAGGCAAACCAGCGGACAATCGCCGTCGCGTGGCCGCGTGTAGACGGCCAACACGTCTTCCATGGCGGCTACGAACGCGCTGTTGGCCTTCGGCGGGATGACCCAGTGCTGGCGGCGATGGGGCTGAAGAGTGTTTTTTTGAGCGCGCGCCCGATTGTGCTGTCGCTGGCACGATCGACGATGCCGAGTTCCACGACCTTGTTCTCCAACAACCGCAAGGTCCAGCGTGCGCGTCCCTTGGGCGGCTTGGAACAGGCCAAGGCAATCAGCTTGGCCTCCTTCTCGCCGTCGAAAATCCGAGCAACGGCAGGCATCGCGCGCGGCTTGCGGCTCAATACCGCCTCGAAGCCTTCTTCCACCAGTTGCTTGCGTACCCGGTAAACCATGGATGGGCTGGTTTCCAGAGCTTCGATGATCCGGTTGTCGCTCCACCCTTTGCCGGCTTCCGAGACATTGGCCTTCAATAAGATCCGCGCCTTCAGCACCCGGCGCGCCGGGCTCTTTCCCTTCCGGATCAGCGTTTCAAGCCGTTCGCACTCCTCGCCGCTCAGCCTCACAACATACTTCTTTACCGAAATCTCCTTCGCAGCCATGATTGCCTCCCTCGCCAGTCGTTGGCGACAAAAGCGAATCACCAAATCATTTCAAATTGGTTGAAGCGGGCGACTAGGCGCAATTGCGCCGCGGGCTATGCGATTGCCGTTTTAACGCTAATACGCGCCGCCCCGTTGGCGGACCGGTTCACGGCACGGCGCCTGCACCAGCCACGAGGTCGCGGCGAAATGCCGGCGCGGATGTCCCAGTCGGGGACAACGAACGCCGGCGCCGTCTCGCGACGGAACAGGTGGCGTCCATGAAACATCAATCCACGCGCGCAGTGTTCGATTATTGGAACAGGCAACGGGGAACCCGTCTCGCTCCCGCGCGCGCCGACATCGATCCGACCGAGATCCGCCATGCGCTCAGCGACACATTCATGCTGGCGGCGGATTTCACCGATCAGCTTCGGTTCCGGCTCGCCGGCACCCGCGTCTGCGCGCTGTTTGGCCGCGAGATCAAGGGCGAGGCATTTGCCGCGCTGTGGAGCGACGCCAGCCGCCATTCGATCGACGACCTGCTCGCCATCGTCAACAATGAGACAATCGGCGCGGTCGCCGGGCTGACCGCACGCACCGAGGACGGCTGCGAGGCCGATCTGGAACTTCTCCTGCTGCCGCTCGCCCATGTCGGGCACGTCCGCGTCCGCATGATCGGCGTGCTGGCGCCGACAATCCCGCCCTATTGGCTCGGCGCCAAGCCGGTGGTCGAACTCACGCTCGGCACCCTGCGCCATACCGGAGCGGACGCCGACATGAGCATTGCACCACGGCTCATCCCGGCGGCGGCCGGTAGCCGGGTCCAGCACGGATTCGTGGTCTATAGCGGCGGGCGCGAAACCCCCTCCGGCGACCGCACCGGCTAACGCCGCGTTAACGATAGACTCATAGGGTCATGGGCTGGGGGAATATGCCCCCAAAAGCCTAGACCGACTATGGCCGTGCCCCTGCCCAAGCCGAGATCGCTGCCGCTGGCCGAGGAGCGCCGGCGCCATCAGCGCGTCAAGGTCAATCTGCTCGGACGCTATATGCTGGCCGACCGGCGCGAGTTTCCGTGCCAGGTGGTCAACATGTCGCCGGGCGGCATCGCCATTGTCGCGCCGGTCCTCGGCAACCCCGGCGAACGGGTGATCGCCTATGTCGACCATCTCGGCCGGCTCGAAGGCAAGATCGCGCGCATGCTCGATAACGGCTTCGCCATGACGATCGAGGCGACCTTGCGCAAGCGCGACAAGCTCGCCGCCCAGCTCACTTGGCTCGCCAACCGGCATATCCTCAACCTGCCGGAAGACCGCCGGCATGGCCGCTTTATCCCGAAAAAGGCCATGGCGCGGCTGATCTTGCCGAACGGCAACAATGTCACCTGCCGCGTCATCGACTTGTCGGAGTCGGGCGCCGCGATCGCCATCTCGCCGGAATTGCGGCCCGTTGTCGGCAGCATGGTTACCGTCGGCAAGGCCGTCGGCCGGGTGGTCCGTCATATCGAGGACGGATTCGCCATTGAATTCACCCGCCTGCAGCACTCCGATTTCATCGAAGAAAACGTCACCGGCGAGTAGCGTCAGCCGTCGGTAAACGTCTGGCGTAAAATTGCGCGCATCGGCGGCGGCAAAATTGCGCCCGCTGCGCCGCCCCGCTGGTATCCCACAGCCGAAATCTGAAAACCGCTTACGGTAAACGTGGCGCGCGCGAAAACGCGCGCGGGCGCGTCATTGCTGCACTGAGCCGCTTAATGTATACAATTTTACATAAATTGTATTCAGTAAGATTTTAATCGAATTCTATTTTAAGTTTTACTGTATTCGTCTCTTTCTTTATTTTGGTTGTCTTCAAAATGACTTGCTTGACTTAGCGGCGATGCAAAAGCTTTGTGCGAATTGTGGTCCCAACACGACGGGAAGGGGCCACAAAAATGGGCTGGCGTTTCAAACGGGTCGCGACCGGCGGCATAAAGATCATGGCCGGCGTGGCGGTGCTGGCCGCCACGGCGGCGAGCGCAGCGGCGGGCGATCGCCTCGCCTATGGCGGACCGGTTAGCTCACATGAGCGGGCCGCCTATATCGCCGTCGGCGAGGCCGCGCGGCCGCCGATCGGTTGGGTCGAATTCTGCATTCGCTATAAACCCGAATGCGAGACCAAGGCGTCGATGCCGCGCGACGTGGTGCTCACGCCCAAGGCCTGGTCCGACCTGGTCAAGGTCAACGCCTGGGTCAACGACAACATCAAGCCGATCACCGACCTCGAGCATTGGGGCGTGGTCGAGCAATGGGATTACCCCAGCGACGGCTACGGCGACTGCGAGGACTATGTGCTGCTCAAGCGGCGCATGCTGATGCGGGCCGGCTGGCCGCGCGAGGCGCTGTTGATCACCGTGGTGCGCGACAAGAAGGGCGACGGCCACGCCGTGCTCACGGTCAAGACCGATCGCGGCGAATTCATTCTCGATAACCAGGAAGCGCAGATCCTGTCCTGGAACAAGACCGGCTACCGCTTCGTGAAGCGGCAGTCGCAATCCGATCCGAACGTCTGGGTCGCGCTCGGCGAGCCGAAGGGCGCGCCGGCCACCGTCTCGGCTCGCTAGTCGAAATCTTTGAGAGGAATTCGCGCTCCCGGTCACGTCCCCACCCCTCCCCGTCCCCAGACCGGGTTCGCGAGCGGCCGGCCCTCCCCCAAGGGTCGGCCGCACCCTGTTCAGAGTGCGGCCCGCCGCATCGCGTCAGAACACTGGCGTCTCGCGGTAGCTACCCCACAAGCCTTTGAGCTTTTCGATGATGTCGCCCATGGTGGCGCCGTTGGCGACCAGCTCGATCGTGACTGGCATGATGTTCGCCTGTCCGTCCTTGGCGACCGCGATCAGTTTGTCCAGCAGCGCGTTCACCTTGGCGTTATCGCGGGTCGCGCGCACGCGGCGGGTGCGGGCGATTTGCCGCTCGGCAGTGCTTTGATCGTAGGGGTGGGTTTCGATCTCGTGCACTTCGTCGTCCATGACGAATTTGTTCACGCCGATCACCGGCTTCTCGCCGGTCTGCTTGCGCAGCGCCGTTTCATAGGCGAAGTCGGCGATCTGTTTCTGGAACCAGCCTTCCTCGATCAGCTTGATGGTGCCACCATGGGCATCGACGTAATCGAGAATTTCGAAGATGCGCTTTTCGTATTCGCTGGTCAGACTCTCGACCAGATACGAGCCGCCGAGCGGATCGACCACATTGGTGACATTGGTCTCCTCGGCGATGATCTGCTGCGTACGTAGCGCCAGCCGCATGGCTTCCTCGGTGGGGATCGCGAAAGCCTCGTCGTAGCCGTTGGTGTGCAACGACTGGCAACCGCCGAGCACGGCGGAGAGAGCCTGCAATGCCGTGCGCACGATGTTGACCTGGTATTGCGGCTTGGTCAGCGTCGCCGCCGCGGTCTGGCAGTGGAAGCGCAGCCGCATCGAATTCCGGATTCTTGGCGCCGAAGCGGTGCTGCATGATCTTGGCCCAGCAGCGGCGCGCGGCGCGGAACTTGGCGATCTCCTCGAAGAAATCGCCCTGCGCCACGAAATAGAAGGCGAGCCGCGGCGCGAATTTGTCCACGTCCATGCCGGTCTTCAGCACTTCCTCGACATAGACGATGCCGTTCGCCAGGGTGAAGGCCGCTTCCTGCAGGGGCGAGGCGCCGGCTTCGGAAATGTGGTAGCCGGAAATATTGATCGGATTGTAGCGCTTCATGTGCTCGGCGCAGAAGGTGATGGCGTCGCGCACGATGCGCACCGAAGGCGCGATCGGGAAGCAATATTCCTTCTGTGCCATATATTCCTTGAGGATGTCGGCCTGGATGGTGCCCGACAGCCTGTTGAGATCGAGGCCGCGTTTTTGCGCCAGCGCGACATACATCGCCAGCAGGATCCAGGCGCTCGGATTGATCGTCATCGACACCGAAATGTTTTCCAGATCGATGCCGTCATACAGCGCCTCCATGTCGGCCAGCGTGTCGACGGCGACGCCTTCGCGCCCGACTTCGCCTTCGCTCATGGGATGGTCGGAATCGTAGCCCATCAGCGTCGGCATATCGAAATCGGTCGACAGTCCGGTCTGGCCCTGCGCGATGAGGTATTTAAAGCGCTTGTTGGTGTCTTCGCCGGTGCCGAAGCCGGCAATCTGCCGCATGGTCCAGAAGCGGCCCCGATACATGGTCGGGTAAGGGCCGCGCGTGAACGGGTAGCGGCCGGGCAAGCCGATATCCTCGATCGGCGTATCGGCAATGTCGGCGGCTGTATAAGTGCGCTTGAGCGGAATATCGCCGGTGGTGAAGAAGCGCTCGCGCCGCTCGGCCTGTTTCTTCAGAAACGCCGCGACTTCGCTCGCTTCCCAGTCGGCGATCTCGCTTTCCAGCCGATCAAGCGATTTTGGATCGAGCGTCTCTGTTCATGGTCGGGCTCCCGCAACAGCGAAGACTGCAACAGTTCATTGGCGAGGCTATAGGGGTCGGCTTCGCGTCGCATAAGTTTGGCGGCGAGCGGCGCGCTCGTGCGCGCCGTGGCGGCGGCGAAACGGTCGAGCAGCAGATTTTCCGCAGTCTTGCGCAGCCGGAATTGGGCGATGGCGAGCCGGCGCTGTTCCCCGAGCTTGGAGTTCGAGCGTAAAGCGGCGATGCCGCTCGATCGCCTCTGCCAGTTCGTCCACGCCTTGGCCGGAAATCGCGCTGGTGCCGATAACCGGTAGCTGCCATGCAGACGCCGGCGCCGCGCGCAAACCGATCATCAGCATCTGCTTGAGATCGGTCAGCGTGCGGTTGGCGTCGCTGCGGTCGCATTTCGACACGACGTGAATGTCGGCAATTTCGAGGATGCCGGCCTTGATCGCCTGAATGTCGTCGCCGAGTCCGGCGCCGACACCACGATGGTGGTGTGCGAGGCGCGCACGATTTCCACCTCGTCCTGGCCGACGCCGACGGTTTCCAGAATGATTGTGCCGAAGCCGGCGACGTCGAGAATATCCACGGCGTCGAGCGTGGCGCGCGCCATGCCGCCGATGGACCCGTGCGTCGCCATCGAGCGGATATAGACGCCGGGATCGCCGGCCAATTCGGTCATGCGGATGCGATCACCAAGAATGGCGCCGCCGGAATAGGGACTGGACGGATCGATGGCGACAACGCCGACCTTGGCGCCCTTGGCGCGCAGCCGCGCGCAGAGCGCGGCGACCAGCGTGGATTTGCCGCTGCCGGGCACGCCGGTGATGCCGATAACGTGGGCGCGGCCGGCCAGCTTGTAAATGCGCGCCAGCGCCTCGTATGCCTCGGCCGTGCCGCTTTCGGCGCGCGAGATCAGGCGTGCGATGGCGGCCGCTTCGCCGGCCTTGACCCGCTCGACCAGGGCGACGGAGGCGACGGCGCGACTCAACTTTTCACCTCCTCGATCTGCGCGTGCATGTCACGGAACACCGCGCGATCGTCGATCACGCGGCGCGCCTTGAAATCGGTGCGCGGGATGGAGTTGGGCCTCGCCACCTCGACCAAAGTGCGCAGGCCGAGCACTTTCTGCAACTTGCGTTCGATCTCGGCGCGGAATCGTTCGCCCTCGCCGCGCGCGAAAGTCTCGGCGTCGGCTTCCACCCGCAGCAGCAGCTCGTCCATGGTCGCCTCGCGGCTGATGACGATACGGTGCTCGCCGCCGTAGTTCGGCAATTCGTTGAGCGCGGCGTCGATTTCGCTCGGATAGACGTTTTCGCCGCGGATGGTGAACATGTCGTCGATGCGGCCAAAAATCCCCTGCGGCAGGCGCGGATAGGTGCGCCCGCAAGGGTTGGCCTCGTCGCTCCACAGCGACAAATCGCCGGAGACGAGGCGGATCATCGGCTGCGATGTGCGCTCGAGATGGGTGTAGACCGGCGTGCCGCGCGCCCCGTAAGCCACGCGGCGCATCGTCTTGGGGTCGCAGACCTCGGTATAAACGACGTCCTGCCAGCACAGCATGCCGGAGGTTTCGTGCCGAGCCGGCGACATTCATCCACGGCGACATTTCCGCCATCGAGCCGCTGTCGATCACCTGCGCGCCGTAAATTTCCGCGATCTTGTCGCGCACGCCGGGTATCGAGGCGCCGGGCTCGCCGGAAAAGAACATGATCTTCAGTCGGAAATCGCGCGGATCGAGCCCCTCTTCCGCCGCAACCTGCGCCAGATGCAGCGCATAAGTCGGTGTACCGTAGAAGGCCGTCGGCTTGATCATATCGAGCCATTGCACGCAGCGCGCCGACATGCCGGTCGCGCCGGCGCCGAACGGAAAGCATTTGGCGCCGAGCCGCTCGGCGCCGGCAAGCGTTCCCCAGCTCCCCATATAGAGCGAGAAAATCGAGGCGACGCAGATCGTATCGCCGGGACGCAAGCCCATGCCCCACATGATGCGGGCGTGGGCGTTGGCGATGGCGCGCCAGTCGGCGCGGCCGATGGCGAAAGCGGTCGGCCGGCCGGTGGTGCCGCTGGTGCCGTGGATATGGAAGACATCCCGCTCGGGAACGCACAGGTAGTCGCCGAAGGGCGGCTGGCGCGACTGCGCTTCGCGCAGGTCCGCTTTCTGCACCACCGGCACCTTGCTTTCGAAATCCTCCAGCGACCGGAGCTGGCTGGGATGAAAGCCGGCCTCGTCCCATTTGCGCCGGTAGAAGGGCGCGCGCTCATAGGCATAAGCGCAGACGGCGCGCAGCCGTTCGAGGATCGCCCGCTCGCGCTCGGCGGCCGGCATGGTCTCGCGCCGCGCAAACCAGTAGCGGCTGCCGGTATCGGGAAAATAGTTATCGTCATAGGCTGGCGGAAACGACCAGAACTTCCATCGTCGTGCCGGGCGTGCTCATCGCGGCCCGCGTTCGGCGACGAGTTTCTTCAGCGTGTCGACGATCGCCTGCGGCGGGGTGTCTTGCAGCATGACTTCCTTAACCCCCAGCCGCTTAAGCGCTGCCACGTCCTCGTCCGGCATCACGCCGCCGGCGACCACGATCATGTCATCGGCGCCTTGCTGCTTGAGCTGATCGAAAATTTTCGGGAACACCGTCATCTGCACGCCGGACAACAGGCTGACCCCGAGCACATCGACGTCTTCCTGGATGGCGGCGGTGACCACCTCGTCGGGAGTGCGGTGCAGGCCGGAATAGATCACGTCCATGCCGGCGTCGCGCAAAGCACGCGCCACCACCTTGACGCCGCGGTCGTGACCGTCGAGCCCGACCTTGGCGAGCAGCACGCGGATGGGCGAACTCATGGCGTTTCCTCGGACTTCCCTAGCCGGACATTCACGTCACGGGCTTATTATACAAAATTCCGGACCGCGGGACTCAGCCGATCCGCTTCGAGCGCCCTGGCGTAGTGCTGCCCGCGCCGGACATAGATATCGGCGCCTTCGAGGATGAGATCAATTGCCGCCCGGTCGAGCGCGCGGATCGCGCGCGCAGGCGAGCCCACGATCAGCGAATTGTCCGGAAAGCTCTTGCCCTCGGTCACCAGCGCACCGGCGCCGACCAGGCAGTTGTCGCCGATCTTGACGCCGTTGAGCAGCACTCGCGCCCATGCCGATCAAGCTGTTATTGCCGACCGTGGCGCCGTGCAACACGACGTTGTGGCCGATCAGGGTGTTGGAACCGATCATGATTGGAAAACCAGGATCGGTATGCAACGTGCAATTGTCCTGCACGTCCGAGCGCTCGCCGATCTCGATCCATTCATTGTCGCCGCGCAGCACGGCGCCGAACCAGATGCTGACTTGTTTCTTCAGCCGCACGCGGCCGATTACCGCGGCGCTGTCGGCGATCAAACATTGCCCTTCGCCCGGCAATTCCGGCGCCTGTCCGTCGAGTTCATAGATCGGCATTCCCGTCTCCTCGCAACGGCATGACGTTGCACGAACGGGCGCGGCGAGAAAAGACTTTTAAGCGAGCAGCAGCCCGCAGGCCTGCAATGTCATCACCAGCACCAGGCCCGACATCAGGCTCCAGAAGCCGGCGATGAGGGTCGCCAGAAACACGAATTCGAAGCGGCGGCCTTCCTGCCGGTAGCCGAGCAGCGTGTTGCGCATGATCAGGAACGGCGCCGCCAGCATCAACACGGGCACCGCCGCAAAGGTCGACGGGCTGGGGCCGGCGCTGAGCAGGCCGAAGCTTGGCAGGCGGCTGGTGACGAGCTGGTAGGCCGAGCTGCACAGCCCCGCCACGGCAAAGCCGAGTGCAAGGGCCAGGTAATTCTGCACGGATTCCGGCGTCATTTCGGCCTCAACGCAATACAGGAGGCCATGTTTCGCAAAGCGGGCGAGGCCGCGCCAGTCAATCCTTAACAAATGGTAAACGCCGGAAGCCCGGCCTGTCCTGGGTGCCGTGGCATAATCGGGCTTGATTCGAATTCGGAAAGAGGAATGGCCACTCTCACCCACGCGCCCGCCAAGGCGGCAAAGCCCCGCCGCCGGCGCCATGCCGGCCGCAGTCCGCTTGCCGCGCCGCTGGCGGTGTTCGGCGCCGTCACGTTGATCGCCGCCGCCTATGTGGCCTATGTGCTGTGGCCGCGCTGGCCGGACGCACCCATAACACTCAGCGCACCGTTTTTACCGATCAGCGTGGCGGGCGTTACCTTCAGCATCGAGCCGGCGGCGATCCGCATGCCGGTGCAGCGCCGCCCGGGCACGCAGGAGCGCGTCGATCTCGCCTATCTGTGGCCGTCGCTGACGCCGCCCGATCCCGCGCTGCGGCCGACATTGGGCGCGCCGGTCGATCCCAACGAGCGGCTGTTCCTGACCATCGCCTCGGGCGATGCCACGCTGCCGCTGATCGAGCGCGTGCAGACGATCTATCCGCGCTATCTGGTGGCCGGAGCCGACCGCGGGTCCCGACGGGTTGACGCTGCGCGGCTTCCGCGACGGCACGCCCTATCAGGGCGAGGAACTGGTGTTCGAGCAGGCTGCGCCGGAGCATTTCCTCGCGCGCTGCTCGCTGCGCGGCGTGGTCAATAGCGGCGAGTGCCTGCTCGAGCGGCGCATCGGCAAGGCCGACGTCACGCTACGGTTTCCGCGCGATTGGCTGAGCGACTGGAAAAGCGTCGCCGCCGGCATCGACCGGCTGATGGCGCGGCTGCATCCGAATTGATCGTTAAATGCCCGAGTTCGACCAGATCGACGTCGAGTATCGGCAATTCAAAGATGTAGGACTTGCGGCCCTTCTCGACTTCGAGGAACAGCACGCCGAGGAATTCCTCGCCGATATAGACTTCCAGCGAATCCGTTTTCTTCGGCCGCACCACGACGCGGATATTCTCGTTGTCGAACTTGCGCCGCAGAAAGGCGTTGAGCGTCGGCACCGGCTGGATGCTAGGATCGCTGCCGACCTGGATCACCATGCGGAAATTATACGAGCGGTCGCCGTCCTCGTCGTCCAGCGTCAGTTCGCCGAGATCGTCCTCGCCGACGAAGACCTCGGCGAAATCGCCCTTCTTCGGCACCACGCGAATGTGCGCGTTGCCGAACAGCTTCTTGAGATAGGCGTCGAGTTTCCTGACTTCCGCTACGTCCACCGGGCCGCTCCAGGTTGATTGCGACGCCTAGTTGCCCGATTGGGCGCGGATGCGCAAGCGCCTCAACCGTCGAGCATGATGCCGTAGAGCATCTGGTCCATGGCGCGCGAGGGCTCCGGGCAGCCGGCCTCGCCGACCACCCTGGCCGGCACGCCGGCGACGGTGACGTTATTGGGCACCGCCTTGATGACCACCGAGCCGGCGGCGATGCGCGCGCAATGGCCGATCTCGATATTGCCGAGGATCTTGGCGCCGGCGCCGATCATCACGCCATGGCGGATTTTCGGATGGCGGTCCTCGTGCTCCTTGCCGGTGCCGCCGAGGGTGACGTCGTGCAGGATCGAGACGTCGTCCTCGATCACCGCGGTCTCGCCCACCACCAGGCCGGTGGCGTGATCGAGGAAGATGCCGCGGCCGATTTTCGCGGCCGGATTGATGTCGCACTGGAACACCGCCGACGAACGGCTTTGCAGATAGAGCGCGAAATCCTTGCGGCCCTTGCGGTAGAGCCAATGCGCCAGCCGATGCGTCTGGATGGCGTGGAAGCCCTTGTAATAGAGCACCGGCTCGATGAAACGCAGCGTCGCCGGATCGCGGTCGAAGGTGGCGACGATATCGGCGCGGAAGATTTCGCCCAGCACCGGCTCGTCGTCGAGCGCGTCGCCATAAGCCTGCCGGATCAGGTCGCCGGAAATGTCGGCATTGCCGAGCCGCTCGCTGACGCGGTGGACGACCGCGGCTTCCAGCGTGTCGTGGTGGAGAATGTTCTCATAGATGAAGGTGGCGAGTTCCGGCTCGCGGCGCGCGATATCCTCCGCCTCGCCGCGGATGCGCGCCCAGCCCGGATCGACCTTGTCGAGGCCCTTGGCGGGCCGCGTCTGAAACTGAGCCATGGATCGGTTCTCCAGCGCCTCTCGAACCCCTAGATGGGCCTTTTAGCACATTTTGCGAGGCGCCAAGAGGGGTGCGAAAGACCGCCCCGCGCATGGCTCATGCGCGATGGTTAAGGAAGTCGAGCACCGCGGTTTTGAACACTTTGTCGCCGACCGCCAGCATATGGTCGCGGTTCGGGATGGCGAGCGCGCGCGCCCGCGGAATGAGCGCGGCCAATTCTTGCGCAGAGCCCGCCACTTTGTCTTCGGTGCCGACCGCAACCAGCACCGGCACGCGGATATCGGCGACCTGTTCCCGCCGCAAGGTCTGGCGATTGCCGCGGATGCAGGCGGCGAGCGCTCTCAGATCGGATTTGGTCTGCTCGGCGAAACTGCGGAACATGCGCCCGGTCGGATCGCCGACGTCGGCGAGCGAGCGCGCCTCCAGCGCCGCGACCACATCGTCCGGCAAGCCGACTTCCTCCACCATGCGAATGCCGAGCCCACCCATGACGACGGAACGCACGCGCGCTGGATGATTGATCGTCAGGAACGCCGCGATGCGCGCGCCCATGGAATAGCCCATAACATCGGCGCGTTCGATGCCGAAATGATCGAGCAACGCCCGCACGTCCTCCGCCATGGCGGCGCTGTGGTAGGCGGCCGGATCGTACAGCTTGCTGGAGGCGCCATGGCCGCGATTGTCGAGCGCGATCGCCCGCCGTCCGGCGTTCGTGATCGTTTTCACCCAGCCCGGATTGACCCAGTTCATTTCCTTGGTGGAGGCAAAGCCGTGCACCAGCACGATCGGCTCGCCTGTCACCTTCGTCGAGATAGGCGATCTCGACCTCGCCGTGATGAAAACTCGGCATTGTTGATGAAACTCGTGTCGGGCCGGACCAGGCTAGCGGTGATACCACGGCGCCAGCCAGTGCCGGAACCGGATCATCAGCGAACGCACGCCGACCGCGAAGATCGCCAGGCACAGCACATAGACCAGCGAGGCATTCTCGTTGAGCTCGTTCGACTTGGTGAACACCGACATGCCCATGCCGTTGACGCTCGCCAGAATCTCGACCGCGATGGCGTTGGTGATGCCGCGCGCAAAGCCGAGCTCGATGCCGGCCACGATAAAGGGCGTGGCGGACGGCAGCGCGATGCCGAACCAGACATTGTGCGGTGCGCGCGCCGAACATCTTGCCGACGTCGAGGTAGTCCTTGGCGATCGCCCGCGTGCCGTCCGCGGTGGTGACGGCGACCGGCAGGAACACCGAGATCACCACGATCACCAGGCGCGCCGCCGGCTGATAGCCGACCCAGAGGATGACGATCGGCACCAGCGCGATCAGCGGCAGCGCGTAGAGCGCGCGGATATAGGTCGACAGGAACCAGTCGATTTCGCGCACCCGGCCCATGGCGACGCCGATCAGGATGCCCGCCACGCTGCCGATCGCCACGCCTTCCAGGATGGCGCCGAGGGTGGCCGCGACATCGGACCAGAATTCGCCGGTCGCGATGGTGGACGGGATCGCCATGACGATCCCGCTCGGCCGCGCGACGAAGTCGGGCAGCTGGGTGCGCACCCACACTTCCCAAATCACGAGCAGCACGGCGCCCGCCGCCACCGGCGCAATCCGCTCGCGCGTGATCGGGCCGCCGCTTAAGCTCCAGCGCGCGGCCGGCGCCGCGTCTATCCGACTGCTGTATGTCGCCATCGCACCAGATACCGTTCGATCAGTTCGCCGACGCCGACCAGCACCACCGCGATCGCGCAGATGAAGATGGTGACGGCGAGCACCCAGCCCGAGTTGACGACGGTGGTTCCTTGCAGCAGAACCGCGGCCACGCCGTCGGGGTTGAGGAAGAATTCCGCGACCAGCGTGCCGACCATCGACAGCGCGATCGACTGCTTGATGCCGCTCATCGCATAGGGCGTGACATAGGGCACGATCACGTCGCGCCAGAGCTGGCGCTTCGCTCGAGCCGAAAATCGCCGCCACGTCGAGATGCTGGCGCGGGATGCTGCGCGCGCCCTCGGTCACTCCGATCAGGACCGGGAAGATCGAAATGAGCACCGACACCAGCACGCGCGAGCCAAACTCAAAGCCGAACATCACCGACACGAACGGCACCAGCGAAATCGTCGGGGTCGCGTAAAGGATGTAGATGTAGGGCTCGAAAGCCGCCGCAACCAACTTACTGCGGGCGAGCAACAGGCCGAGCGTCACGCCCGACCACGATATTGATGGCGAGCGTGACGCCGTAAAGTTTTCCCGACACCAAGAGCCCCGGCAGCAGCGGGCCGCTTTGCAGCATGTCCCACAGCCGGCCCATGGTGGTCGTGAACGGCACGAACAGCACGCCGAAGCTGTTGCCGAGCGCCTGCCACGCGCCGAGCAGAAGAAAAATGCTCAGCGCGTAGCAGGCGAGCCTGATCCACCAGGCATGGACGATGCGGAAGCGCGCGAGCCGCGCCTCGAAGGATTCCTCCTTCACGGCCGCCGTCATACCGGTTCGCGCGCTCGCGATCGTCATGGCGAGGCTACTTGCTCATGCCGCCCATTTTCTCGACCCGCTTCATCGCCTCGGCATAGAGCGACTTGTCCACGAGCTTGTCGTAGCTCGGCTTGGCTTCGGGCTTGAGCAAGCCGTCCTTCACCATTTCGTTGGCCTGACCCATCATCTGTTTTTCGTCGAGGCCGTCGTTGTTGACCCAGTAATTGATCTTGTGAAACGACTCGATGGCGCCCTTGGCCACGCCGACATCGAACGAGCCGGCCTTGGCCGCGATCTTGGCGAACTCCTCAATGTCGGCCGGCTTGCTGCTGCTCATCAGCTTCTGCGTCATGATCCAGCCTTCGAGGAAGCGCACGACGCCCTCACGATTTTCCGCGATGGCCTTTTTGCTGGCCAGCACCGAACCGTAGTGCAGCCCGGCCTTGATCGAGGCCGGCACCGGGATCAGGTGCCATTTCTTCTTGGTGTTGAACTCGATCTGCGCGAGCTCGTCGACATGGAACACGGCGGTGTGGACCTGAGCGGCGATACCCGCCTTCACCAACGGTGCATTGGCGAGGTCAATCGGCGTCATTTCGGTCAGCTTGAGGCCGCACGATTCGACCTCCGATTTCAGGAACAGCCAGCGCGCATTGTTGATGCCGTCGGCGGCGACGGTCTGGCCTTTCAGGTCCTTGCAGCCTTTCACGTTCGGCAGATCGGAGCCGATGATCCAGTCCTGGTTCGGCATGCCGGCAACGATGACGAGCGGCGCGCCGGCCGCGATCAGGTTGACCGCCACCGGCGTCGCCGTGTAGCCGACCTGCACGTCGCCGGTGATGACCGCCTTGGCGGTATCGGTGCCGCGCTGGAACCAGCGGAAGCTCATGTCGAGGCCGACCTTCTTCCAATAGCCGAGATCCTCGCCGACATCGGCGAATGTGTTGGAGAAGATCGGGGGACGCCCGATCGCCGAGGACGCGAGCTTGATGTCCGCGGTACTTCCACTGCTGGGCACGCAGAAGGTGATCGCCGAAAGCGCGAGCAGTGCGCTTAGCAGCGACTTCTTCGGCATGAAGTCCGATCGAGTCACTTTACTCATGGTTGGTCTCCTCCCTCTTGTGTTTAACGTTGACGTCGTTTTCGAACGCTTCTAGTCGAACGGCTATTGTACGCGCGATTCCGCTGCTTCCGGTTGGTCGAACAGGTCGTGCCAGACCTGTTCGCGCAAATTGATGAATTCGCGGCTCGCCACCACGCTGCGCTCGCGCGGGCGCGGCAGGTCCACTTTGCGCACCGCGCGCACATGCGCCGGGCGGCCGGCCAAGACGACGACGCGGTCGCCCATCAGCACCGCCTCGTCGATGGCGTGGGTGACGAACATCATCGCGGTCGGCCGGCTGTCCCAAATGCGCAAGAGTTCGAACTGGAGCTGCTCGCGCGTCTGCGCGTCAACCGCGCTGAACGGCTCGTCCATCAGCAGCAGTTTCGGCTCCATCACCAGCGCGCGCGCCAGCCCGGCGCGTTGCTGCATGCCGCCGGAGAGCTGATGCGGATAGGATTTTTCGAATCCCTTCAAGCCCACCAGATCGATCGCGTCGGCGACGCGCTGCTCGACTTCTTCCTTGGGCGTGTGGCGAAGCTTCAGACCGTAGGCGATATTGCTCCAGAGGTTCTTCCACGGGAACAGCCCGAAGTGCTGGAACACCATCGACACGATCGGCAGCGGCTTCTCGACGCGCTGCCCGTCGATGCGGATCTCGCCGCGATTGAGCTGGTTTAAGCCGCCAACGCAGCGCAGCAAGGTGGTCTTGCCGCAGCCGGACGGGCCGACAATGCTGACAACTTCAGAACCGCCGACGCTGAGGCTGATGTCGTCGAGCACGTCAAGCTGCCCATAACGCAGGCACGCGTTTTCGACCACCAGCCGCGCTTCACCGGGTCCGTGCATCGACATAATGCCACGCCGAAACCGCCAACGACCCGAACGGGCCGCCACGGTCGGCGCGCTCCTCCCAATCAACCGGCGGGCGATCATCGTGCGCCGGTCAGCAAAGCCACCACGGCGTCTTGTTTTTCTTTTTTTGCAGCCTATCGGCTCGATCCGGCAAGAGCAATGCAGACGGTATGGACATAAGGTCTCGGACGTTTGCGCGATTTTCACCTGGCCGAAATGGCTCTAGGCACGCGGCGGACGCCTCGCTATGGTGCCGCCGAAATCGCCGCGATTCAGCCAACAAAAGGGTTCGCCATGGCGGAGCACGTCGTCCCCCATTTTCACAACGATCCGGGCGTGCCGGTGATCGAAATCGGCGCCAAGGAATTCCAGTGCGTCGGAGCCACGCCGCCGTACGATCATCCGCACGTGTTCCTCGACATGGGCGAGGACAACGAGATCATCTGCCCCTATTGTTCGACGCTCTACCGGTTCGATCCCGCGCTCGATTTCGCATGCGGCGCGGCCGCCGCAATGCGCTTTGGCCGCCACCGCCGCCTGATTGCCAAGATCGGAGCTGTGAGCCTTGGCGCCCGCGCGTCACGTCATCGTCGCCGGCGCCGGCATCGCGGGGCTGACGGCAGCGCTGGCGCTGGCGCGCGCCGGCTTGCGGATCACGGTGCTCGAACAGGCCGCCAAGCTCGAAGAGACCGGCGCCGGCATCCAGCTCTCGCCTAATGCCACCCGCGTGCTGATCGCGCTCGGCCTGCGCGAACGCCTGCAGCCGTCGGTCATGGCCACGCAGGCGATCCGGGTGATGGCCGGCGGCTCGGGCCGCGAGATCGTGCGCATCCCGCTCGGCAGTTTCGCCGAGCGCCGCTACGGCGCGCCCTATTGGACGATCCATCGCGGCGACCTGCAATCCGCGCTCGCCGCCGCCGTGCAGGCAACGCAAGACATCGAACTCAGGCTCGGCACCCGCGTCGAGGACTTCGCCATCCACGCCAACGGCGTCACGGCGCAGGCGCATTGCGGCCAGCGCCTGGTGGATGAGCGTGGGCTGGCGCTGATCGGCGCCGACGGCGTGTGGTCGACGCTGAGCGCGCGCATCCAGGTCCGCCGCCCGCCGCGTTTCCGCCACCGTACCGCCTGGCGCACGCTGGTGCCGGCGAACGCCGTGGCGGAGGAGTTCCGCGAACCGCTGGTGCATTTGTGGCTCGGGCCCGACGCCCATCTCGTGCATTATCCGGTCAAAGGCGGACGCCTCATCAATATCGTCGGCATCGTGCGCGACCAATGGAAAGAGATCGGCTGGTCGGCGCCCGGCAACCGCGCCGAAATCCTGCGCCACTTCGCGCGCTGGTCCTGGGCCGAAAAAGCACGCGCGCTGCTCGCGATCCCCGACCGGTGGCTGAAGTGGGCGCTGTACGATCGCAAGGCGCCGTTTCGCGCCGGCGTCGGTCCGGTGACGCTGATCGGGGACGCCGCCCACCCGATGCTGCCGTTTCTCGCGCAAGGCGCCGGTATGGCGATCGAGGATGCCGCGGTGCTCGCCGATATGCTCGGCAAATTTCTCGACGACCCCGCCGACGCGCTGCGCGCCTATGAAGGCGCCCGCTGGCACCGCACCGCGCTCGCCCAACTCAAGTCCCGCCGGCAAGGGCGCATCTATGGGCTGAGCGGGCCGCAAGCGCTGCTGCGCAATCTCGCTTTGCGCGCGATGGGTGGAGAAAAACTGCTCAGCCGCTACGACTGGCTCTATACTTGGCGACCGCCCGAAACATTCCTCAGCGAGCGCGCATGATTTTTCCCGCAACCGTCGCCGGCAGCCTGCCGAAACCGTTCTGGCTCGCCGAGCCGAACAGACTGTGGCCGCAGTGGCGGCTTTCCGGCGACGATCTCGCGCAAGGCAAGCTCGACGCCACGCTGCTGGCGATCAAGCTGCAGGAAGATGCCGGCATCGACATCGTCTGCGACGGCGAAATGTCGCGCCAGCATTTCGTGCACGGCTTCCTCGAATTCGTCGACGGCATCGATTTCGCCCACAAGGTCGAGATGGGCATTCGCGCCGACCGCTATAAGGCGATGGTGCCGGTGGTGCGCGGCGCGCTCACGCTCAAGGGCCGCGTGCACCAGGCCGAGGCGCGCCACGCCCGCGCGCATACCAAGCGTCAATTGAAAATCACGCTGCCCGGCCCGATGACCATCTCCGACACCATCGCCGACGCGCATTACGGCGACAAAATAAAAATGGCGATGGCTTTCGCCGATCTGCTCAACCAGGAAGCGCGCGCGTTGCAAGCCGACGGCGTCGACGTCATCCAGTTCGACGAGCCGGCCTTCAACGTGTTCATGGACGAGGTGCCCGGCTGGGGCATCGAGGCGCTGCATCGCGCCATCGACGGGCTGACCTGCGCGACCGCCGTGCACATCTGCTACGGTTACGGCATCAAGGCCAATATCGACTGGAAGAACGCGCTCGGCGCCGAGTGGACGCAATACGAAAAGATTTTTCCGGCGCTGGCCAAAAGCCGCATCAAGCAGGTGTCGCTCGAAGCGATCAATTCGCGCGTGCCGTTGAAGCTGTTGTCGCTGCTCGACGGCAAGGATGTGCTGGTCGGCGTCATCGACGTCGCAACCGATACAGTCGAGACGCCCGAGCAGGTGGCGGGCGTGATCGGCGATGTGATGAAATTCGTGCCGAAGGAGCGCATCGTCGCCTGCACCAATTGCGGCATGGCGCCAATGCGGCGCGAGATCGCTGAGGCTAAATTGATCGCGCTCGGCGCCGGGGCGAGGCTGGCAAGGCAAAAATTCGGATAAATATCCGCTGTCGTCCCGGCCGAGCGTAGCGAGGGCCGGGACCCATACTCCCGTGTCCTATCGATGGGCTGCGGTGTATCGGTCCCCGCCTTCGCGGGGACGACAGCATAACTACCGTCCCGCCCGGCCCATCACGTCCATCAGCTCGGCGACCTTGCGGCGCTGGTCGGCCTTGTCGCCGCTCATGATCGCGTGGTTGACGCAATGGGCGACGTGGTCGCGCAGGATTTCCTCTTCCACCCGGCGCAGCGCCGCGCGCACCGCGCCGATCTGCGTCACGATGTCGATGCAATAGCGATCGTCCTCGACCATGCGTTCGAGGCCGCGCACCTGGCCCTCGATGCGCTTGAGCCGTCCGAGCGTTGCCGTCTTGCTGTTCTTCGCCATGCGGTCTATATACCCCCTAGGGGTATCGAAGGCAAGAGCCGCCCGCTACCGCCACCCGCAAGACCCGCCGAGAGTTGCGTCATGTCCATGGCTTCCGAACACCACCATCATCACGACGCGCCGGTTGCCGGCGCGGCAATCGATCCGGTCTGCGGCATGACGGTCGACCCACACGCGGGCAAGCCGCGCGCCGATTACCAGGGCCAGACCTATCATTTCTGCTGCAACGGCTGCCGCGGCAAATTCCTCGCCGATCCGCAGAAATATCTCGGCCAGCGCGAACCCGAACCGGTCGTGCAAGGCGCGACCTACACCTGCCCGATGCATCCGGAGATCCGGCAGATCGGCCCCGGCGCCTGCCCGATCTGCGGCATGGCTTTGGAGCCCGAGATCGCGACCGCCGAGGCCGGCCCCAATCCCGAACTCGCCGACATGACGCGCCGGTTCTGGATCGGCCTCGTATTGGCGCTGCCGGTGATGGTGCTGGAGATGGGCGGGCATTTTGCCGGGCCGCACAATTGGGTCGATCCGACGCTGTCGAATACCATTCAATTCGCCTTCGCCACCCCCGTGGTGCTGTGGGCGGGCTGGCCGTTTTTCGTGCGCGGCGCGCAATCGCTCGTCACGCGCAACCTCAACATGTTCACGCTGATCGGCATGGGCACCGGCGTCGCCTATGTCTACAGCGTGCATTGCCACCTTCGCGCCCGGCATTTTTCCGGACGCCTTCCGCGGTCATGGCGGCGCGCCGGCGGTCTATTTCGAAGCCGCCAGCATGATCACCGTGCTGGTGCTGATCGGCCAGGTGCTCGAACTGCGCGCGCGCGCAGCGACTTCCGGTGCGATCCGCGCCTTGCTCGATCTCGCGCCCAAGACCGCGCGCCGCGTCAAGGACGACGGCAGCGATGTGGAAGTCCCGCTCGAGGCCGTCGCGGCCGGCGATAAATTGCGCGTGCGCCCCGGCGACAAGGTGCCGGTCGACGGCATGGTGCTCGAAGGCCATTCCTCGCTCGACGAATCCATGGTGACCGGCGAATCCCTGCCGGTGACCAAGGAAAAAGATGCACGCGTGATCGGCGGCACCATCAATCGCAGCGGCAGCTTCGTGATGCGCGCCGACAAAGTCGGCCGCGACACGCTGCTGGCGCAGATCGTGCAGATGGTGGCGACCGCGCAAAGGAGCCGCGCGCCGATCCAGCGGCTGGCCGATCGCGTCGCCTCATGGTTCGTGCCGACGGTGATCGCGGTGGCGCTCATCGCCTTCGCGTCCTGGGCGACGTTCGGGCCGGAGCCGCGCTTCGCCTTCGGGCTGGTGGCCGCGGTGAGCGTGCTGATCATCGCCTGCCCCTGCGCGCTCGGTCTGGCCACGCCGATGTCGATCATGGTCGGCGTCGGCCGCGGCGCGCAATTGGGCGTGCTGATCAAGAACGCCGAGGCGCTCGAGCGCATGGAAAAGATCGACACGCTGGTGATCGACAAGACCGGCACGCTCACCGAAGGCAAGCCGAAGGTCGTCGCGGTCGTGGCGCAGCCCGGCTTCGACGAAAATCAGGTGCTGCGATACGCGGCGAGCGTCGAACGCGGCAGCGAGCATCCGCTGGCGGCGGCCATTGTCGCCGCCGCCGCCGAGCGCAAGATCGAGCTTGCGCCCGTGCGCGGCTTCGACGCGCCGGCCGGCAAGGGCGTCATCGGCATGGTCGAGGGCAAGCGGCTCGCGCTCGGCAGCGCGAAATTCCTCGCCGAGCTCAACATCGATGCGGCGGCGCTCGCCCAGGATGCCGAACGCCTGCGCCAGGACGGCGCCACCGCGATCTTCCTCGCCGTCAACGGCAAACCGGCCGGTGTCATCGCCATCGCCGACCCGATCAAAGCCACCACGCCGGAAGCGCTTCATGCGCTCGCGCGCCGACGGCGTGCGCGTGGTGATGCTCACCGGCGACAACCGCACCACCGCGCTCGCCGTCGCCAAACGTCTGGGCATTGCCGAGGTCGAGGCGGAAGTCTTGCCCGAACAGAAAAGCGCCGTGATCGAAAAGCTCGCGCGCGAGGGCCGCGTGGTCGCCATGGCCGGCGACGGCGTCAACGACGCGCCGGCGCTCGCCGCCGCCCAAGTCGGCATCGCCATGGGCACCGGCACCGACGTCGCGATCGAAAGCGCCGGCATCACCCTGCTCAAGGGCGACCTCACCGGCATCGTCAAGGCGCGCGCGCTGTCGAAGGCAGTGATGGGCAATATCCGGCAGAACCTGTTCTTCGCCTTCATCTACAACTCCGCCGGCGTGCCGATCGCGGCCGGCGTGCTCTATCCCGCCTTCGGATTGCTGCTTTCTCCCATTATTGCCGCCGCGGCGATGGCGCTTTCGTCCGTCAGCGTCGTTGGTAATGCGTTGCGGCTGCGCCGCGCCGCATTGTAGGGACTTAAGGATGCAGCGGATCCTTCTCGCGTTGAGCCTGGTGGCTTGGGCCGGCGCCGCCCAGGCCGCCGAATGGCGCGTGAGCCAGGTCAACGCGCCGGCCCGCGTGACGGCCATCGAGACCGTCGCCGGGCAAGCGCGGGTCAAGGCCGGCGGGCTCTGGTACAAAATCGCGCTCACCGGCGAGCGCGTTTCGCTTGCCTTCATCGACACGCCGGCCCCGCCGCAGCTCCCGGAGGGCGCCCTGCCCGACGGCAAACTCGCCACCGGCAAAGGCGAGATCGCGCGCGCCTGGCTCGCCGAGCCGACCACCCGCTACGACCACGGCATCCTCGGCGACAAGATCGAGGCCGGCGCCCTGGTGATCGAGACCCGCGACGGCAAACGCCACACGGTCCGCCTCGACCGCGACGCCGTGTTCGAGGACCTCGAGCCGCGGCTCGCCGATCTTAACCGCGACGGGCATGACGAAATTATCGTGGTGAAATCCTATCTCAAGCGCGGCTCGAGCCTCGCGGTCATCGCCGAGCGCCGCGGCAAATACGAGATCGTCGCCGAGACGCCGCCGCTCGGCGCCGCCCATCGCTGGCTCGATCCGGCCGGCATCGCCGACTTCAACGGCGACGGCAAAACCGATATCGCGCTGGTGCGCCAGCCGCACGTGATCGGCTCGCTCGAATTGTGGGGCTGGCGCGACGGCGGTTTGCGCAAGATCGCCGAACTCCCCGACATCGCCAATCACATCGCCGGCACGCGCGCGATCGACATGGCGGCGGTCGCCGATTTCGACGGCGACGGCGTCGCCGATATCGCCGCGCCCTCGCTCGACCGCACCCATTTGCGCATCGTCAGCTTCGCGCCGGGCCCGCGCGAGATCGCAAACCTACCGCTGCCGGCCAAGGCGGTCACCAATTTGGCTCTGGTCGCGCAAGCCGCGGGACTGCCGGCCATCGCCGTCGGCCTTGCCGACGGATCGCTCGCCGTCATCCTTTCTCCGCAATAAGCCGCCAAGCGGTCGCGCCTTCACTGGATCGTGGCCTTGCTCGCCGGTGCGGGAGGAGTTTCGACGCCCGGCACGAAATTGCATTTCTTGTCGGCGGCGGCCTCGCGCAGATCCCTCATCTGACCGCGCGCGGTGGCGTAATCGGCCCCGTAGGTGGCGTCGGCGATCAACCGCCCGCCGGTATCGGTGCCGGTTTTCGCCATCAGCTGTTCCAGTTCCTTCTGGCGCGCCTCGACGCCCTTGGCGGTGCGCGCGATATCGTCGCAGCTGTACAGCACGTAGTCGCCCGGCGCGACCAGGAACGAGGAGAAACTGTCGGCCGACATGGCGCAGCCGGAGAGCAACGCGGCGAGCGCGGCGATGAAGCATATGGTGACGGATAAACGCCAATGCATGGTCGGCATGCTTAGCACGGCAATAACGGCAAAAGCTGGTGCGGACGCCGGGACTCGAACCCGGACGGGATTACTCCCAAGGGATTTTAAGTCCCTTGCGTCTACCATTCCGCCACGTCCGCGCGTGGGCTTCACATCACCGCGCTCACGCGCGGTTTCTGCCACGCGCGGCGCGTCAATCTATTTCGATAACAGTCCGCCCCAAGCCGATTGCCAATCCTTGCCCGAGGCGTCGACCACGCGGCCGTCCTGTTCGAAGAACTTGTTGGGGATCTGGAACATGGCGAGAAACAAGCCGCCCTTCGGGCTGCAGGCCACGTGCCGGCTGCCGGCCGGACGCCAGACGAATTCGCCCGGCCCCGCCTCGATGCCGGCGTCGGGACCTTCCTTGTCGACCAGCGAGCCTTCCAGCACATAGGTCTGCTCGATGAGCACGTGCTCATGGTCGGGCAGCACCGCGCCCGGCGCCATCTTGAACAGCATGGTGGCCATGCCGCTCTTGGGATCGAACAGCAGCGTCTTCATTTCGCAGCCGGGAAAACGCAGCTTCTGCCAGGGCATGTCGCGCGGACGCAGATGGTGCGAGCGCAGATCGTCGACCGGCGCGGCCTTGTCGGTGTTCGGCTTGACGTTCATCGGCTGTCCTCCTGGCTCATGCGCAAAACGATACACGAAAATGACGGCTAATTCGCCAGTTTAATGTTGGCTTGCTCGACGATCTTGCCGAACTTCTCGGTCTCCGAATCCACGAAGCTCGCGTATTCCTTGGCCGACATCAGCCGCGGCACGATGCCCTGCACGATCAGTTTGTCGGAAATCGAGGGGGTAAGCAGCGCCGTGTTGACGATGTCGTTGAGGCGGTCGACGATCTCCATCGGCGTGCCGCCGGTCGCGAACATGCCGAACCAGTTGAGCAGTTCGTAGCCGGCCAAGCCGGGCGCGCCTTCCGCCAGCGGCGCGACGTCCGGCAATTGCGGCATGCGGTCCTTGGACGTGACGGCTACCGCGCGCAGCTTGCCGGCCTTGATCAGCGGCAGCGCCGCCGCCAGGCTGGTGAAGCTCATGGTGACGGCCCCGGTCGCAACGTCGGTCACCGCCGGCGCTGCCCCGCGGTACGGCACGTGCAGCACATTGGTGCCGGCCATCATGTTCATCAACTCGCCGGCTAGCTGTTGCGGATTGCCGACGCCGGAGGAGGAGAACGACAATTTTCCGGCATTGGCCTTGGCGTAGGCAATCAGTTCCTGCGGATTGTGCACCGGCGTCGAGTCGGCAACCACCACCACGCAGGGCACGATGCCGATGAGCGCGACCGGCGTGAGTTCGCGGCGTGGATCGTAGGTCATCTTGTCCTTGTAAAGATGCTGGGCGATGGCGATCTCGCCCGAGGTCGCCATCAGCAGCGTGTAGCCGTCGGGTGCCGCCTTGGCGACCGTGTTGGCCGCGAGCATGCCGGCAGCGCCCGTGCGGTTCTCGACGATCACCGTCTGGCCGAGCGCGGCCTTGAGCGGCTCGGCGACGAGGCGCGCCGAGATGTCGATGCCGCCGCCTGGCGGAAATCCGGCGATGATGCGGATGGTCTGGCTCGGATAGGACTGCGCCAGTGCCGGCCCGACCAGGAATGAAGCACTCGCGCTGGCGAGGAATGTGCGTCGGGTCAGCATATCGTCCTCCCTACTTTTTTGTCTCAGTCGCCACCCTCGCGGATCGGCGGCTGGAAGGCGAGCCCGGTATCCCAGGGAAAGTAGATCCAGGTGTCCTGCGACACCTCGGTGATGAAGGTGTCGACCAGCGGCCGCCCCATCGGCTTGGCGTAGACGGTGGCGAAATGCGCGGCCGGCAGCAGGTCGCGCACGATGCGCGCGGTCTTGCCGGTGTCGACCAGGTCGTCGACGATGAGCACGCCCTTGCCCTGCCCGCGCATCGCGGTCACCACCGGCGCGACGCCCTTGAGCACCTTCAATTCGCCCTCGTTCTTGTAGTCCTGGTAGCTCGCCACGCATACGGTCTCGATCAGCCGCACGTTCAATTCGCGCGCCACGATCGCCGCCGGCACCAGCCCGCCGCGGGTGATGGCGACGACGGCGTCGAACGGCCCCGCCTCGTGCAGCCGCCAGGCCAGCGCGCGCGAGTCGCGGTGGAACTGGTCCCAGGAGACGGGAAAGATTTTTTCCGGGCGCGGCGGGCTGTCGGGTTGCGGTTTCGCCATGGATTTTTCGCTAGCGCGCCGCAGCCGCCAGTTGCGACTTCACGTGTCTGAGCATGTCCTCGACCGCGCCTTTCGCCGCCTGCAATTTTTGCGGATCGCGCGAGCGCACCACGATATTGGTGTTGGGCCCGAGCGTCTCGTCGAAGAACGGATAGCTGCCGATGATGGTGTCCGGATTGGCCTTGGCGATGGCGCCGAGTTCGGTGCCGACGTCGCCTTCCTTGGCGTCGGCGCGGATGGTCTCCGACAACAGCTTGGCGCCGGTTTTCAGTTTCGGCGCCACCTCGTCGACCATCGCCTGCATGATCGCCGGCACGCCCGCCATCACGATCACGTTTTCGATCCAGAAGCCGGGCGCGCCCGACACTTTGTTCAGCACCAGTTCGGCGCCATGCGGAATGCGCGCCATGCGCAGGCGCGCCTCGTTGAGTTCGCCGCCGATCTTGGCCATGCGCTCCTTCAGGATGGCGACCGCCTGCGGGTGATAATCGATCGGCACGCCGAACGCCTTGGCCACGCATTCGGCGGTGATGTCGTCGTGCGTCGGCCCGATGCCGCCGGTGGTGAACACGTAGGTGTAGCGCGCGCGCAGCGTATTGACCGCCTCGACGATCGCCGCCTCGTCGTCGGCGACCACGCGCACTTCTTTCAGGTCGATGCCGATGGCGGTGAGATAGTCGGCGATGAAGCCGATGTTCTTGTCCTTGGTGCGGCCCGACAGGATCTCGTCGCCGATGACCAGCACCGCCGCGGTGACGATCTCAGGATTTGCGTTCATGGCGGTCGCGGATTCCATTGAAGCCCGGCCGAAGACCTAGCGTGGCCCCGCCGGCCGCTCAAGTTGCCGCCAGCCCTTGCCGTGCCAGGGACCCCCTCGCGGACGCCCTGGTCGCCCATTATTTAGGCAGCAAGCGGCGTCGTCGGCCTAGGCAAATACGTGTTTTTCCTGGGTTTTTCTTGGCCTGAAGCTTGCAGCTTAATAGCCGGGGACGACGGTCGCCCGCGTCCCATGAAGGAAAGGCCACAAAGTCGCGCCGTCGGGCGTTTCGCATAAGCGGCCGCGTGCTGGGGGTCCGAGATGGTTGCCGCCTTCGATGAAATGACGGGAGCAAACGGTGGCGTGCGCCCGGCCTATGGCGAGCTCTCGCGCTGGCTCGAGGAGGTGCCCGCCGACGTGCTCGACTACCGGCGGCGCGAGGCCGAGCTCTTGTTCCGCCGCATCGGCATCACCTTCGCGGTCTATGGCGAAGCCGACGCGCAGGAACGGCTGATCCCCTTCGACGTCATCCCGCGCATCATGTCCGGCGCCGAATGGCGGCTCCTGGAAAAAGGCCTCATCCAGCGCGTCAAGGCGCTCAATCTGTTCATCAAGGACGTCTACGGCGCGCGCGAGATCCTGCGCGCCGGCGTGGTGCCCGACGATCTGGTCTTCCGCAATCCGGCGTTCCGTCCCGAGATGAGCGGACAGCGCGTGCCTCACGACATCTACGTCCACATCGCCGGCATCGACATCGTGCGGGTGGATGCCGACACCTTCTACGTGCTCGAGGACAATGCGCGCACGCCCTCCGGCGTCTCCTACATGCTGGAGAACCGCGAGATCATGATGCGGTTGTTCCCGGAATTGTTCGCGCGCCACCGCATCGCGCCGGTGGAGAATTATCCGGACGTGCTGCTCGCCACGCTCAAATCGGTGGCGCCGGCGCCGGTCGCGCGCGACCCGACTGTGGTGCTGCTCACGCCCGGCGTCTTCAACTCGGCCTATTACGAGCATTCGTTCCTCGCCGACAAGCTCGGCGTCGAACTGGTCGAGGGCCGCGACCTGTTCGTCAAGGACGAGTGCGTCTACATGCGCACCACGCAAGGCCCGCGCCGGGTCGACGTGATCTACCGCCGCATCGACGACGATTTCATCGATCCGCTCACCTTCCGCCCCGACTCGGCGCTCGGCGTGGCCGGGCTGATGTCGGCCTACCAGGCCGGCAACGTCACGCTCGCCAACGCCGTCGGCACCGGCATCGCCGACGACAAGGCGGTCTACAGCTACATGCCGGCGATCGTGAAATTCTATCTCGGCGAAGAGCCGATGCTGAAGAACGTGCCGACCTGGCGCTGCCGCGAGGAGGAACATCTCGCTTACGTGCTCGACCATCTGCCCGAGCTGGTGGTCAAGGAGGTGCACGGCTCCGGCGGCTACGGCATGCTGATCGGGCCTGCCGCGAGCAAGGTCGCGATCGAGCAGTTCCGCGCCAAGCTCAAGACCGCGCCGAAGAACTTCATCGCGCAGCCGACGCTGGCGCTGTCCACCTGCCCGACTTGCGTCGAGGCCGGCGTCGCGCCGCGCCACGTCGACTTGCGGCCCTTCGTGCTCACCGGCAGCAACGCCACGCGTATCGTGCCGGGCGGCCTGACGCGCGTCGCCATGAAAGAGGGCTCGCTGGTGGTCAATTCCAGCCAGGGCGGCGGCACCAAGGACACCTGGGTGTTGGACGGATGAAGCGCACAGGCCCATCAACTGTCGTCCCCGCGAAAGCGGGGACCCATAACCTCGAGCCGATCGAAAGGGCATGGAGTATGGGTCCCGGCTCTCGCGCAAGGGCGCTCGGCCGGGACGACACGTAATGCTCTCGCGCACCGCCGACAACCTGTATTGGCTTTCGCGCTACGTGGAGCGCGCGGAATATCTCGCCCGCATTCTCGACGCCACCCAGCGGCTGTCGGCGCTGCCGCTGACCTATGTCGGCACCAGCAACGAATGGGAATCGGCGGTCTTGACCGCCGGCTGCGCCAACGCCTTCTTCAAGCAGTACGAAGAGGCCAACGAGGAAAACGTCACCGACTTCCTCGCCTTTTCCACCGCCAATTCCTCGTCGATCCGCAACTGCTTCGAGCTCGCGCGCTCGAACGCGCGCGCCGTGCGCACCGCGCTGACGATGGAAATGTGGGACGCCATCAACGGCACCTGGCTCGAGCTCAAGCGCTACGGCAACGGCCCGACCTCGCGCGAGGAATTCTCCCGTTTCCTGCGCTGGGTGCAGGAATCCTCGCTGCGCTACGACGGCTCCGCCTACCGCACCATGCTGCGCAACGACGCCTACTGGTTCTCCCGCCTCGGCGTCTACATCGAGCGCGCCGACAACACCGCGCGCATCCTCGACGTGAAATACCATCTGCTGCTGCCCGACAACGAGCGCGTCGGCGGCCCGCTCGACTATTTCCAGTGGGCGGCGATCCTGCGCTCGGTGTCGGCGCTCACCGCCTATCATTGGGTCTACCGCGAGAGCCTGCAGCCCTGGCTGGTGGCCGACCTGTTGATCCTGAAGGAGGAGATGCCGCGCTCGCTCGCCTCCTGCTACGAGGCGATCGTGCGCAATCTCGACGCCATCGCCGGCGCCTATGGCCGGCAGGGCCCGGCCCAGCGCCAGGCCCGCGGCATCCGCGCCCGGCTGCAGAACAGCAAGATGGACGGCATCTTTCAGCGCGGATTGCACGAATACATCGGCGAATTCATCACCGAGAACAACCGGCTGGGCGCCGCCATCACCGCGCAATTCCTGCTATGAGCGTGCTAGAACGTCACCGCTAGTGTTGGCCCGCCTGAGGCTCATGCGCATTCGCATCTCGCACGCGACGACTTATCGCTACGACACGCCGCCCACCAGCGTGATCCAGATGCTGCGCCTCACCCCGCGCAATCACGACGGACAATATGTGGTCGCCTGGCGGGTCGATTTGTCGGAGGATTGCCTGCTGCACCAGCACGAGGACGCCTTCGGCAATATCAGCCATTCCTTTACCGCCGAGGGGCCGTTTCGCGAATTGTCGGTCGCGGTCGAGGGCGAGGTCGATACCCAAGACACCCAAAGCGTGGTCGCCGGCGCGATCGAGCGCTTCCCGCCCGGCCTGTTCCTGCGCGAGACCGAGCTCACGCAAGCCGACGCCGCCATTATCGACTTCGCCGACGGCGCGCGCGCGGCCGCCGGCAGCGATCAATTGGCGCTGCTGCACGGATTGATGAATGCGCTCAATCGCGAGATGAAATTCGACACCGATCCGACCCATTCCGCGACCACGGCGGCGGAGGCCTTCGCGCTGCCGCCGCGGCGTCTGCCAGGACCTCACCCACATTTTCATCGCGGCGGCGCGCCAGCTCGGCATCCCGGCGCGCTATGTCGGCGGGCATTTCTTTCGCGTCGACGGCGTGACCGCGCAGGACGCCGGCCACGCCTGGGTCGAAGCCTATGTCGAGCATCTCGGTTGGGTCGGCTTCGACCCGACCAATGGCATCGGCATTACCGAAGCCCATGTGCGGGTGGCGATCGGGCTGGATTATCTCGGCGCCGCGCCGGTGCGCGGCACACGCTTTGGCGGCGGCGGCGAAACCCTCAAAGTGGCGGTGCATGTCGATCAGGCGCGCCAGCAGGCGCAAAGCTAACATGGCGCATGACCTTACCCGACCCTGCTTCGCCCGCCGAAGCGGGCTTCGCGAAGGCGGGAAACCGGTACTCACCCTCGGATCAATTGTCCGAGGGCGTGCTTTTCGGGGTCACGCGCGATGACATTGCCGGACATGGGGCCGCGTAGTTATAACCCTGCGGCCAAGTCGCGGAAAAAGAAGAAGTCGGACCACATGACATATTGCTGCGGAATTCTGGTGCGGGACGGTTTGGTGATGATCGCGGACACCCGCACCAATGCGGGCCTCGACAACGTCTCCACGTTTCGCAAGCTGCACGTCTATACGGAGCCCGGCGAACGCATCATGGCGATCGCCTCCTCCGGCAACCTGTCGCTCAGCCAGTCGGTGCGCTCGACTCTGACCGAGGGCGTGCAAAATCCGGAAACCGGCGAGATCGAGACCCTGATGAACTCGCCGACCATGTTCCAGGCCGCGCAGCGCATCGGGCGTACCATCCGCGCGATCCAGTCCGCCGAAGGCAAGGTGCTGGAGGCGGCCGAGGTCGACCACGACGTCGCCTTCCTGTTCGGCGGCCAGATCAAGGGCGGCCGCTTAAGGCTGTTCATGATCTATTCGGCCGGCAATTTCATCGAATGCACCATCGACACGCCCTACCTGCAGATCGGCGAGCACAAATACGGCAAGCCGGTGCTCGATCGCGCCATCAGCTTCGACACCGACCTCTACGACGCGCTCAAGATCGGGCTGATCTCCATGGATTCCACCATGCGCTCCAATCTCGGGGTCGGGCTGCCGATCGACATCCTGGTGGCACGCCGGGATACCTGCAACTCAGAGGTGAATTATCGCATCGAGCCGGGCGAGCCCTATTTCCAGGATCTGCGCGAGCGCTGGTCGACCGCCTTGCGCGCCGCCCATATCGCCATTCCGCGCCCGCCCTATCGCAGCCCGGGCTGAAAGTTCCCGTCGTAACTTTTACCTTCGGTTAACAGCGCCGCGCGAATTGCGGTATTGGGCGGCCAAGCGCCCGCCGAAAAGTCGCAACGAAAGCGAAAAAGCAAGCTTTCCGGCCTAGGTTCCGCTCCTAAAAGTTCAATGAGTAGGACACCTTAAGGGGCTCGACCTTGCCGGCTGTGGCTCGCCCGCGCGCATCCGAGGATAAGTACACGAGTTGGGATCGCGCGCGCTTGAGCGTCGTGGTCCCGATCGGCGTCATCGTCGCCGTGGCCATCGTCTGCATCGTGGTCGCCGTGCTGTCCTCCGCCCAGCGCGCCGACGAAGTCGCCGTCCAGCATGAAAAGCAGCTGTTCTCGCGCGCGCTGAGCAGCTACGGCGAGCGCGTGCTGCGCGAAGTCAGAAGCGTCGCCGCCTCCCAGCAGGCGCTGCAGAACATTCGCGTCAAATACGATCCGGATTGGGTCAAGCAGCGCGTCGGGCTTTGGCTGAAAACCTACTTCGATCACGACTACGTCTTCATCTTCGACGGCCGCGACAAGCCGGTCTATTCGCAGTTCGGGCGCGATGCGCTCAATGCGTCCTGGTCCGACGCGGCGCTGGCCGATTTGGAGTCGGTGCTCGCCTATATGCGCGGGCGCAACCCGGCCTTGCACGGCACGCTCCGCCTCACCGAACCGAGCGCGGGGGACGATGGCCCGCATGCGCAAGCCGCGGTGATCCGCACCCTCGCGGGCCGGCCCGCGGTTATTGCCGCGGTCGCGGTCGGGCCGCTCGGCGGACTGCTCGCCGCCGGCGACCAAGCGGCACCGATTATGATGTCGGTGAAATTCATCGACAGCCAGGCGCTCGCCGGCATCGCCGGACAATTGCGGCTGACGCATCTGCGCAAGCTCGGCGACGACGAACCGCCGCCGCCCACCGATCTGACCTATGAGCTGGACGGGCCGCAAGGCAAAGCAATCGCGCGTTTCGCCTGGACGCCGAAGCAGCCCGGCGCCGAGATCGTCAGCAGCGTCATCCCGTTCATCGCCGTCGCGCTCGCCGGCTTCACGCTGCTCGCCGCCTTCGTGCTGCGCTACATGCGCCGCACCGCGGTGGCGATCGCCGCCGGCGAATCGCGGCTGCGTCATCTCGCCATGCACGATCCGCTCTGCGGCCTGCCCAATCGCATCTTTTTCGGCGAACGGCTGGAAGCGGTGATCGAGGAGGTGCGCGCCGGCTCGGCGCCGGCCGCGGTGTTTTATATCGACCTCGATCATTTCAAGGACGTCAACGACACGCTCGGCCATCCGGTCGGCGACGAGCTCATCCGCAACGTCACCCTGCGGCTGTCGCACACGCTGCGCGGCGACGACCTGGTGGCGCGGCTCGGCGGCGACGAGTTCGCGGTGATTTCCTCGATCGGCGACGACAGCGCCAAGATGATGGCGGTGGCCCAGCGCATGATCGCCGCGATCTGCGCGCCCTATGCGATCAACCAGCAGAATATCGTGATCGGCGCTTCCATCGGCATCGCGGTGATCGACCGCAAATGCGGCGGCGCCGCCGACATCATGCGCTATGCCGACATGGCGCTCTACCGCGCCAAGAACGAGGGCCGCAACCGCGCCTGCATCTACGACGCGGCGATGGACGCGGATTTGTCCAACCGCAAGCTGCTGGAAGGCGACCTGCGCGAGGCGATCGAGAACAACCAGCTCAAGCTGCTCTACCAGCCGATCGTCAACAAGAGCGGCGAGACCGTGGTCGGCGTCGAAGCGCTCTGCCGCTGGACGCATCCGACGCGCGGCGAGATTCCGCCCAGCGAATTCATCGCCGTCGCCGAGCACTCAGGATTGATCATCGAGCTCGGCGCCTGGGTGCTGCGCCAGGCCTGTCTCGACGGCAAGGCCTGGCCGGGCCTCACCGTCTCGGTCAACGTGTCGCCGCTGCAGTTCCGCCGCACCGATTTTTTCGACACCGTGCAACGCACCTTGAGCGAAACCGCGTTCGATCCGACGCGGCTCGAAATCGAGCTGACCGAAAGCGTGCTGCTCGGCAATGTCGACACCGCGGAGGCCGGCATGCTGCGGCTGCGCGCGCTCGGCGTGCGGCTGGCGCTCGACGATTTCGGCACCGGCTATTCGAGCCTGCTCTATCTGCGCCGCCTGCCGTTCGACAAGCTCAAGATCGACCGCAGCTTCGTGCTGTCGATCGAAAAAGCCGCCGACGCCGCCGCGATCGTGCACGCGGTGGTCAGCCTCGGCCGCGGGCTGGGCATGAAAGTGACGGCGGAAGGCGTGGAGACCGCCGACCAGCAGCTGTTCCTGCGCGCCGCCGGCGTGCATTTCATGCAAGGCTATCGTTTCGGCAAGGCGGTGACCGCCGCCGAAATCACCGCGCGCCTGCAATCGCCGGCCGCCTTCAAGCCGATCGACGCGCCGCAGGCGCTCGCTGGCTAGCCGCGGACTTCACAGCCGTCAATTCGAACAGCGCCAGACCTGCACCTCGCAAGTTTTGCCTCCGTCGTCCGTGCATTGTTTTTGCGCGATCGCGCGCGCCTGGCGGTCGCTTCGGCCGACGCCCCAATAGGCGCTGGTGCCCTCGCCCGCGACCACCGCGCCGCAGCGGCGGTCGAACCACACCATCACTTCGCAGTCGTTGCCGTGCTGCGCGCAATTCCGCATGGCGACGCTTTCCGCCTTCGCCCGGCTTCCCCAATGATAGGAGTTGCCCCAGGCCCGGCTGGTGCGGCCGTAGGCGATGGCGCCATAGCTCGGCATCGAGACGGGTGGCGACGAACCCGGAATGCAGGTCGTCCACTGCGAGCATTTGCCTTCGATATAATTGCTGCAACCGGAGACACACGCCTGTGCCGACGCGCTTGCCGCAAGTGCGATCGCGGCGGCCACGGCCGCGGTTGCAATTCCCTTCGCCCGTCGCATGGTTTGCCTCGGTGCCGCAGACGCCACCGGCGCATTTTTACAGGCGCGCGCGGCGCTAGCAAGCCACGGCGGTTACGTGGGCGCGCGTTTTTGTGATATGGCCTTGCGCCACACAATCGCGTCGAGGAAGGACATCCGATGAGTGCATCCGCGAAAATCGCGCTGGTGACCGGCGCCGGCACCGGGGTCGGCCGGGCGGTGGCCATTGCCTTGGCCAAAGCCGGCTACAGCCTGGTGCTGGCCGGCCGGCGCAAGGAGATGCTCGACAAGGTCTCGGGCGAGATCAACGCCATCGGCGCGCAGGCGCTGGCGGTGCCGACCGACGTGTCGAAGCGCGAGGCAATCCTGGCGCTGTTTGCGGCCGTGAAATCGAGCTTCGGCCGGCTCGACGTCTTGTTCAACAATGCCGGCATCGGTGCGCCGCCGGTGCCGCTCGAGGACCTGCCCTACGAGACCTGGCAGAACGTGGTGGCGACCAATCTGACCGGCATGTTCCTGTGCACGCAGGAAGCCATCAAGATCATGAAGGCGCAGAATCCGCGCGGCGGCCGCATCATCAACAACGGCTCGATCTCGGCGCACGCGCCGCGGCCGTTTTCGGTGGCCTATACGTCGACCAAGCACGCGGTCACCGGGCTGACCAAATCGACCTCGCTCGATTGCCGGCCCTACGACATCTGCTGCGGGCAGGTCGACATCGGCAATGCCGCGACGCCCTTGACCGAGCGCATGGTGCAGGGCGACGGCATCCTGCAGGCCGACCTCACCAAAAAGATCGAGCCGCGCATGGAGGCCGAGTATGTCGGCAACGCGGTGGTCTACATGGCGAGCCTGCCGCTCGACACCAATGTGCTGTTCATGACGGTGATGGCGAACAAGATGCCGTTCGTCGGGCGCGGTTGAGCCGCAGATGATCGCCGAGCTTGAACGCTGGCACGATTTCTACGTGCTGGTCGGCACCGCCGGTGCGACGCTGGTCGCGCTTTTGTTCGTGGCCATATCGCTCGGCACCGGCTTTCTCAACGACAAGCGGGCGGCGGCGACGCGCGCCTTCTACAGTCCCGTGGTCGTGCATTTCAGCGCGGTCTTTTTTCTCGCGGCCATCGCGCTCGTGCCGGCGCATCGGACCGTTTTCTTCGCGGCGGCGATCGCCGCTACCGCCGCGATCGGGCTTGCCGTTTTCGCTGTTCGTGACCGTCCAACTGCTGCGGCACGACTGGACGAATTACAAACAGGATCACCTCGCTTACGCGCTGTTGCCGACGATCGCCTATGTGGCGCTGCTGGTGGCGGCGGCTTTGATCTGGTCGGAAAACGATTTCGCGCTCGACGTGCTGGCCGGCGCGCTGCTGCTGTTGTTGATCGTGAATATCCGCAACGCGTGGGATCTCACGCTGTCGATGGTGCGCCATCAGACCGAGCGCCGCTGAGCTAAGCGAGCACCCTCACTTCGACCTTCTCGCCGGTGCGCACCTTGGCCAGCGCCTTCACATTGCCGAGCGCCTTGGCGAACACGTTGCAGGGGCTGGCGAGCCGCGTCTCGTTGCCCTTGGAGATCGGCGTGCGGCCAAAGCCAATCGCAATGGCCGACCCTTGCGGCCAGAAGGCGATCTCGCCCGGCGTGATCACCGCGCGCGCATCCGGCTCGCGCGCAACCTCGACCGGCACGTCGAAATAGACCTCCTCGCCCCAGGTCAGCGCCGACGAGGAGATCGGCAGCGCCGCCGCGATCGCCTTGGCGGTGGGCGTGTCGAGCAGTTCGGCGTCGAGCGTAAGCGCGCCGAAATCGAAGCGGATACGGGCCATGGGCGGTCTCCCCTTGTTGCCTTGGCCCCGGCAAGTCATGCATTTTGACGACGCGAGCCGGCCTTGGCAATAAGCGATCCGACTTAACCACCGCCGCGTGGAGGGATTAAGACATGCACCGCCGGCCGTTGGCGCTGATCTTCACATTTGCTTGTTTGACGATGACAGCCGGCGCGGCGTTTGCCGCCACTGTGCACATCGTCGCCTTCGGCGACAGCGCCACCGCCGGCTATCTGGTGGCGCGCCAGGACGCCTATCCGGCGCAGCTGCAAGCGGCCTTGCGCAATAAAGGCTACGACGTTGCGGTCGACAACGCCGGCATCAACGGCGGCACCTTGCTCGATGCGCTGTTGCATTTCGACCAGGCGATCGCGCCCGGCACCGACATTGCCATCGTCGAATTCGGCACCAACGATTTGCGTCAGCGCGCCGCCATAAAAACCGTGCGCTCGCGCTTGACCGAGATCGTGCGCGCGTTGCGCGCGCGCAAGATCGAGGTGCTGGTGATCGGGCTCGGCAGCCTGAAGCTCGACGACGTCGCCCGCGCCGAAGGCGTCGCCTACGTGCAATGGGATCTGCCGCCGGGCAAATATCGCGCGCGCGATAATGCGCATTACAATGCGCAAGGCTATTCAATCGTGGTCGCGCGCATGCTGCCGCTGGTCGAAGCGCTGATCGCGCGGGCCGCGCATCGTTAGCCGGTTTTCACATCGCGCCCGATCGGGCCATCGCGGGTGATTGCCCAAACCGCAAGTCCGAGCGCCACAAACGTCGCGCCCACATAGCCGATGCTGTGCAGATAGCCTTGGCTGAACATGATGCCGCCGATCGCCGAGCCGATCGCCTGCCCGGTGTAAAGCGCCGACGTGTTGAGCCCGACCGTGGCGCTCGACAGCTCGGGCGCCGCCGTCACCAGGCGGGCCTGCTGCATGGAATTGGTGGCGGCAAAGCCGAGCCCCCAGATCACGATGCCGAGGCCCATCGCCGGCAGCCATCCGGCGCCGAGCGACCACAGCAGCATGCCGGTGAAAGTCGAGCCGAGAAACACCGCCGAGGTGATCCAGCCGCCGAGCGCCGACACAATGCGCGTGGCGATGACGTTGCCGGCAAACCCGGCCACGCCGTAAATCGCGAACATCGTGCCGACCACGTCGGGCCCGGCGCCGGTCAGCCGCTGCAACAGCGGCGACACATAGATGAACACCGTGAATTGCCCGCAGGTCTGCAAGATCGTGATCAGCAGCAGCAGCATGATTTTGCGATGGCGCGCGATGATGCCGAAGCTTCGCAGCGACAATGGCGGGCCGCGCAGGCCGCCCGGCAGCGTGAAAGCCAGCAGCAGGCATGGCACCAGGGCGGCGAGCGCGCCGGCGGCAAACGCCGCGCGCCAGCCGGCATAGGCCGCGACGAAGGTGATCATCGGCAGGCCGGCGGCGACCGCCAGCGACCAGCCGAGAAAGACAAAGGCGATTGATGCTGCGCGCTTGCCCGCCGGCACGATCATGGCGACCGTACTGGCGGCCTGCGGCGTGTAGATCGCCGCGACCGTCAGCATCGCCAGCCGCAGCGCCAGCACGGTGGCGTAGTTCGGCGCCAAGGCGGACGCCGCCTGCCCGGCTACCAGAACGGCCAAGGTGCCGGCCAGCAGCAACCGGCGGTCGATGCGCGTCGTCAGCCAGGCGACGAGCGGCGAGCCGCAGCACAGAATGAGCGCGCCGAAGGTCACCAGCAGTCCGGTGTCGCGAATGCCGACACCGAGGCCGTCGGCCAGCACGGTCAGCATTCCGGCCGGCGTCAAAATGGCAACGCCGGTGGCGAAATTGCCGAGCATCAGGGCTATGCGGGGGAAAAATCGTCGCACTGAAAATTCGTTTGTTTGGGCGGGCGCCAAGGGTGACGGCTTAGCTAGTCCAGTTGCGGCCGTTGCGCCATGGCGCGCGCGCCCAATCATTTGAATGGCCGGCATGACTGTTTTTGATGAGCCGCGGCATGAAAAAACCTGGTTCCGCCCTCTTGACTTTAATCCTAGTACTGAATATAGTCCCATGCGTTCGGTCCAGCGAGGGCGCTCTCATGAGGCGTCGTGATGGCGGGATCGGATGCGGCGCCCGCGCGGGGGAGACGAACGCTCCTCCCCCTCCCGGGCGGCGCCGGGACCCGCCCGGCGGCCACTAGTACAGCCGAGCGAAAATGAGGGGCTCATTTTGGCTCAACCGGTGAGAGGTTTTGCTTCCATGGTCCAGCGGAAGGGCTTTGCCATGGTTCGGTTGAAGTATGCGATGAACTCCTCGATTTTGGTGCGCAGCGCTTTCTTGCTGGCGAAATTGCCGCGCCGGAGGAGCTTTCGCACCAGGATGGAGAACCAGATTTCGATTTGGTTGAGCCAGGAGGCGTGTCTGGGCGTGAAGTGGAAGGTGACGCGATGCTGCGGCTGACACAAGAAGGCGGCGCGGGTGAGCTTGGAAGCGAGCACGCCAGTCTTGCCCTTGACGCCGAGCTTGTCCTTGAGTCCGCAGTGGCGAGCCACGAGACGGACGACGGCCTCGGAAAGGTGGATATTGAGATTGTCGCAGACGATATCCCAGCGGATGTTGGGGGCGGCGCTCGTCAGCAAGCGGCGGAGAAAGCGCGCAAAATCCTTTTCGGTCCGGGTATTGCCGATCACGCCTTCGACCTTGCCGGTGGCGACATCGAAGGCGGCAATCAGGGTTTGAGTGCCGTGGCGGCGATACTCGAACTCACGCCGCTCGACCTTGCCCGGCGCCATCGGCAGTCCCGGCGCGATGCGCTCGAGGGCCTGGATGCCGGTCATCTCGTCGATGGAGATGGTGCGACGGGCGTCATTGGGGGTGGCCGCAGTTTTGTAGACCGCGCAGATGTCTGCGCACTTGGCATCGAAGGCGGGATCGGGCTTCGGGGTCAGCCAGTAGCGGACGCGATGCGGCTTGAGGTCGGCCTCTTTTTTAAAAAGCGCCCCACCGAGCGCTGCGAGATGCTCGGGATGAGGCCGCGTCGCATGGCTTCGTCGGCAATCTCGCGCTGGCTCCAATGGCTGATCGGCCGCTCGCTCTCCGACGGCTTCTCGCATGTCATCGCGACCAGAGCGCAGATCTGCTCGGGCGTGAACGTCGCCGGCGCTCCCGAGCGCTGCGCATCGGCCAGCCGCTCGGCGACCGACTGCCTGTCCGCCGCCTCCCGCCAGCGCTTGCGCCAATACCGTACCGTCTTGGGCCAGACGCCAAGCTCCCGAGCGCTGGCACGCACACCCATGCCATCGGCTGCCTGCTCGATGATGTGGGAGCGCAGGGCGACTTGCTGCGGCGTCGAATGGGTTCGCACCAGACGTTCCAGCGCTTCGCGCTGTTCGGGCAAAACGCTCACCGGCTCGGCCGCTAGTAGGGGCATGACAACCTCCTGTTCCAGCTCCGGATTCGTCTTGCCACAACAAAACCGATTCAACTCCTCAAATCTGTTTGCCGCAAACGGAGTCAAAACTTCCGCTCGGCTGTACTAGGAGCCGCCCGCGAGGAGCTCGCTGACGGTGCTCGGCTCGGCCGGCCCGGAGGTTTGGCGGCGCGACCACCCGCTGAGGGGACTGGCGCCAAGAAACCGAAAGGCACGCCAAGAGCTTGACCGAAAGCGCGGCCCGGCGCCGGAAGGAAGACGCCGCGATGGCGCGCCGAGAGGCGCCACGTGCCGGAAACGGTACGTGATTACGTCCGTACGACGCGCCGCTTGGCGCGCCATCCCCTCGGCTTTCGAGGGGGACGGAAAGGGAAGACGGCCTACCCGGGGCCGCAAAGAATTCGGGCGGCGGAGCGTTGGCTGTTTGAAAACCAGAAACCGGCGAGATCGCTCAATAGACGCCGCTCAAGCGATCGACAGCCGCATTCAGCATGACGAGGCCTAGCACCGCGGCAAATAAAGCTATCGCATAGACCCCAAGCAATTGTCGTTCGCTGCAAATCACGGCTGCATCGTTGCCGATGTAGGACAGCATCTCGGCCTTCGGAGCGTCCGGTGTCGTCCGGTAACGTCCGGCTAAGCTATTACTTTCCCACATCTATCTCGCTTTAACCCCTTGCAGACCGTCCACTGGCGTCCATATCATCCGGTATCTTCCGGTAGCCAAACCGGGGGTACGGCCGGAGGAATACGGATGCGGCGGAAGCTATCAACCAGCGAGATCAAGAAGCGGCTGCGCGCGGGCGCGTATCACGACGGCACCCGGCCACTATCGGCCAAGAGAGTGCAGCGTCTCAAAGGCGCAGGCCGCTATCACGACGGCCTCGTGCGCGGGCTCTATCTTCAGGTTAGTCCGACCGGTGCACGGTCGTGGCTGTTGCGTTACGAGGTGCTCGGCAAAGAACGGATGATGGGCCTAGGTAGCGCGCAAGAGTTCTCGCTCGCCCAAGCCAGAGAACGCGCCCTTGAAGCACGTCGGCTGCTCGCCGATGGCAAAGACCCATTGCGAGCTAAGCGCGAAGCCAAAGCGGCATCCAAGGAGGCCGCCGGCCGCCGCCGGACCTTCCGCGAGGCCGCGCAGGAATACTATCAGCAGCATTTGCCGAGCTGGCGCAGCATCGCGCACGCAAAGCAGTGGATGCGGTCGCTTGAGGTTTACGCCTTTCCGATCATCGGCAGCATGGACGTCGCCGACATCATCACGGCGGATGTGCTGCGCGTGGTTCAACCACACTGGCAGACGCGGACGGTCACGGCCGACCGCATCAGGAATCGCGTCGAGAGCGTCATCGCCTTGGCCGCCGTGAGCGGATATCGCCCGAAGGGACCCAACCCGGCAGCTTGGCAGGATCATTTGAATAACGTTTTGCCCGCGGTCAAAAAGGTTGCCGAGGTGCAGCATCACCCTGCCCTAGCCGATGCTGAATTGCCTGCCTTCATGCAGGAGCTGCGCCGCAAAGAGGGCACCGCGGCAAGGGCGTTGGAGTTCACGATATTGACCGCCGCCCGGGCAGGCGAAACGCTCGGTGCTCGGTGGGACGAGTATCGACCTCGCCACCAAAACCTGGACCATCCCGCCCGAACGGATGAAACGAGAGCGCGAGCATGTAGTACCGCTCGCGGCACTGGTCGTCGAGCTGCTGCAGAGTCTTCCACGCGAAGACGGCAACCCCTTTGTCTTCATCGGCGCCAAGAAGGGCGCTGGCCTGAGCGCAATGGCGTTCTTCAGGCTGCTCGCGCGCACGGAACCGCTCCGATATCACGACGCACGGCATGAGGGCGACATTTTCCACTTGGGCGTCCGAGGAGACGAATCACGCGAGCGCCACCATCGAGGTCAGCCTGGCACATTCTGTCGGAAACAAAACTGAGCAGGCCTACAAGCGAGGAACCTCGCTGTTCAAAAAGCGCATTGCACTAATGGATGCCTGGAGCCGGTTCTGCTCGAAGCCGGTGGCCAAGGTCGATAACAACATCGTGACGTTCCGCGGTGCGCGATGACACGCGAACAGCAGATAGAGAAGGCGCTGGATGTGATCGAGCCACCGTCGTCGAAGCGCAAGGAGTGCCGCGCCTACCTCAACGACAAACTGGACATCATAGAGCCGACGGCCAGCGCCGACGACCTCTTCAAGCGCTCGCGTTCCGGGGCCGTAACGAAAGCAAAGAAGGCCCATGTCTTGGCGCTAAAACGGTTGCTGGCAACGCAAACCCGTCTCCAGAAAGTCTCGGCTGCGCAGTTCCACTTGTCGACGAGAACGGGCGATTGCGCGAGTGTATCGAACTTAGCAACATCGAGTTCGCGATCAAGGTGATGGATCCCGACGACGCCGAGTACGGCGGCAACACCGAGTACTACGGCACCCTCCCCGACGGCACCATCGTGCGCGTCGGCGACAAAAGGGCCACGCTCGCCGTCGCGTTCGCCCACGAGGCGCTCACGCAATGGGGCGGAGGCGTGGAGATCGTCAGCACCGTAGGGGAGAAGTGGTGGCGGTTGGCTGCCGTCCTCTTTGGCGAGGAGATCGACCTCTATCAGCATCTGCTCAAATATTTGCACGACGAAAATAAGCCAGCAGCTATTTGACCGCCCTCTACGTTGCGCCCCATGCCGGTACGTTCCGGCCTCGTGGAGCGCAAAAAATGTCCGATAAAGTGTTCACCGGGCCGCTGGGGATCGACCCCAACAGCTTCTATCGCCGTAGTGTAGTCGTGCGGCGTAGATATCTAGGCTATGGGGTCATCCCAGCTTGCCGTAAAGATCAAGGCTGGCGAGATCAAACCGCCGATCGCACTGAGCGAGTCCGGCAAGGCTGTTGGCTGGTACGGGCGTTACCTGCTCGAAAAGCAAGCGGAACGTGAAGCTGCCGCTGAGCGTAATGCGGCGCAGCGCCGCATGGCTGGGGATGTTGTCGCCGGAAATGGCGAAGGTTCTGATCACCCCCATGTTGATGATCACGGAAAGAAGATCGAAAACATCGACGCTCGGTCTTCTGGCCCTTCCCCTCAGACGACACAAGCGGCGCCTGCGCGTCGCCGGCAGACGGGGGCGGCGTCATGAGCAGGACCGACGAAGGCCTTTCAGCGCCGGACTCGAAGGCTGGTCGCTTGCAACGCCAGTGCCTCGAACGCCTTAAGGCACACGAGCAGCAGCCTGACGGCCTGCCGACTTCCGTACGCTTCATCTACTACGAGTTGGCTCAAGGATGGCCTGATCGCCAAGCACAGCGACAAGAAGGGCGGGCGCCGCTCCGATCAGGACATCGGGGAGGCAATCTTCCGCCTGCGCGAGATCGGCCTCGTACCGTGGGACTGGATATCCGACGAGACGCGCAGCCTCGACTCTTGGACCTATGCCGCGACCGTCGCCAATTACATCGAGAACGAGGTCGACGGCGCCCGCATCGATCTGTGGGACGGCGAGCCGCCGCCCATGATCCTGACCGAGAGTCGGTCGCTCAGTGGCGTGCTTAACAACATGGCGTACGAGTACCTCACGCCGATCGCTCCGACCAACGGTCAGGTCGGCGGGTTCCTGCGCACCGATATCGCGCCCGCACTGATACCGGGGCAGCGCGTGTTGTATCTCGGCGACTTCGACTGGCAGGGACATCAGATCGAAGCCAACACGCGCAAGGTCCTTGAAGAGCTGATCGACGGCGAGTTGCGCTGGGAAAGGGTGGCGCTCACCGAAACGCAGGTTAAACGCCACAAGCTGCCGATCATTCTCAAGCCAGATCGTCGCTATAAGCCAGTGCGCCACCACAACGCCGTCGAGTGCGAGGCGCTCGAGCAATCCTTCATTGTAGGTCTCGTGCGCCGCCGTCTGAACGTCTTGCTGCCTCAGCCGCTCGCGGGCGTACGTGAACGCGAGGACGCGCAGCGGACGAAGGTAAGGGCTGCGCTCGGCAGACTCGCGAGGGCCTCAAGATGACTGAACCGCACACAAAAACAGACGGAGGACCAGCCTAAAAACGACCGTGGCCCGAACCGAGGTCAGAGCCACAGCTCCTAACGTCGAGATGCCATCATAGCCAGCCCGCTACAGGGCCAAAACCTCGGGAACATGACCGAGGCCGCAAACGCCGGAGGGCACCGGCAGTCGAGGACCCGGTCAACACGGTGATCGCGGCCCGCGTCACGACCCGCACCTCAAGCGGCGCTGCCGGACGCGGACAACTGCGAGAGAAGTGTCTTCGCGCGAAGGGAGACCTTCGAAGATGAAACAGGACCCCGGCTCATGGAGACCGGGACGGGATGCGAAGCTGCTGGACCGGCTCGCCATCCCCGCCGTCAGAAGGAAGCGGCGAGAGCGTACACCGGCTGACCCGTACGCAGCCCGACAGGGCAGCTCGTTAATCCAGTGCAGCCACCGCACCTCGCCCCCGACCGGGCGAAGTGCGTCCGGCACCGCGCTCACCAAACCGCAAGCGTCGGAGCAAGTGGTGAGGCAGACGGTCGTCCGAGAAAGCAAGGGAGCTGTCGGCCCACCACAGCGAAGACGACGAGATCAGAGAGAGGTGAACGTGAGCAATAAGGATGAACAGCGCGAGCAACTGCGGCAGGCGGTCGCGGCCTACGACGGGCCGGTGACGCGACGTCCCCCCGGCGAGGCGAAAGCCAAACAACAGCTGCCGCCGACAGATCCCGCCGAGCGACGCGCCGAGCGCTGGCTCAAACGACACGCCAATGATCGGCCAGTCGTGGACGCGAAGCAGCAACGCCGACAGAAGCGGATGGCGCGGGCGCGGCGGCAACGCATCGCCGAGCGAAACGCGGCTTTGCTGAAAGGGATGAGGCCGAGCAAATGAGCAAACGCGATGAATAGCGGGCCGCCCGTGGTCGCCAGACCCGGCCAAAGATGATCAGCTTCGTCGAGCTACCTTTTCCGCCAAGACAGCCAGTAGCAGCCCCAGCGTGACATATCCGAGGATCACCTCAGTGCTAACGATGATCTCACCAATGGCGCTAGCCGGAACGACATCGCCAAAGCCAAGCGTCGTGTAGGTCACGATAGAAAAATAGAACGGGGTGAACCAAGTGGGAGTCTGGTGATAGGCCAACATGTGTGGCCACAGCGCGTAGCTCAGGCCGTAAAGCATCGCGATGGCGAAGCCAAATAACGCGATACGCGGCAAGCTGCGCCCGTAATCTGTCAGCCCTCCCCAAAGCCGGAAGAGAACCATCCGCCAAGTGCCTTGCCAATGCGCCTCAAGCGTATCGAGAAAGTCCTGGTCGGCAGCCGCTCGTTTGAAAACAGCATTGCCCCAACAAGAATCGCCCCGAATACCTGCATATTTGTGACGCATTTTTCGGCGGTCCCATTTCACGCCAGCTACATTTGCCCCGGCGAGGTTAGCTGACCTGAGGTTTGCCCCAGTGAGATCCCCGTCGAGTACGGCTCCAGTAAGGTTAGCCAAAATGAGGCTTGCGTTCGTAAGGTTCGCCTTGAAAAGTGCTGAGTTCGTGAGGTTTGCCACGATGAGCATTGCCTCCTTGAGGTCCGTGAAAGCGAAGTTCGCCCCCGTGCAGTTTGCGCCGCTAAGGTTCGCCCCTGTAAGGTCTGCCCTCGTGAAGTTCGCTTTCGTAAGATCTGCGTTCGAGAAGTTCGCGCCGGTAAGGTTCGCCAAGGTGGGGTTGGAGGCAGCGAGGTTTGCCCCGCTAAGGTTTGCCCCACTGAGTTTTTCGGCGGAAAGGTCGGCCCCGCTGAGGTCCACTACGATGTCCGGCCGCGAAGTCCGCCACGTGTTCCAGGCATCGACCCCTGCCTTCAGTTGTTTGACGTGTTCTTCATTGGCCATGCTCCAACCTCCCCAACGTCTCGTCGACCAGCTCCGCGCTACCTGTGTCGTTCATTACGTCGGTCTGACGAGCGGCGCTACGTAGATCGTGGTGGCCATCCCGGTGTTGTATAGCGGAAGAAACCACCAGCAAAAGTGCTGATCGCGGTCGCGGTCCCGGTCGCGCTGGCGGTGGCCACGGCCACGGTCATTTCGTATTTCGGCGGTGGGGAGCGATCCTCATCGTGGGTGTGCGAGTGGTTCATATCCGGGACGCCGAGCAAAGCAGGTGCAACGATCGCGGCACATCTGCAAAACGTCTTTAGGCGCTGACATAAAGGACAGCTATCTGAGCTGCTGCTGATGACGGTCATGGCGTAGTTCCTCACGCTATTGTTCAAGACGAATCGGCGAAACTAGCCATTTTACCAGCCCTCGCCCGGTCTCAGCGCGTCAGATGCTGACGTTTGCACCGGACCTGGTGAATAATGGGGAGATCCTGCACGCTCAGGCGGCTTAAAAAGGCTTATCCGCTACGCGTGAAGAGGGTTCGATAAACCCACCAAGAACCGACGCCTAAGACGAAGATGCCGGATACCAGCAAAACGTTGTGAGCGCCCGGTTGAAGAACCCATATCGAAACGAGAAAGATACCCGCACAGGTCAGTAGGCCCGAAACCATAGCGTTCAGCACCCTGCGTCCCGGTGACATTTCAGGCTCGACTTCATGATCGTCGCGCAACGTAGCTTCCAGCAGGCGACGAGCCGCCTCCTTACGATCAGGGGTATCCGGTTGACGCTTGCGCCATTGATCAAGCCGCTTCAGTAGAGGGTCCTTATCGTCGTCCATCGATGATCATCCCCACATTATGATCGCGACAGCCGCGAGGACGGCTAGATCGATAACGAAGAAACCGATAAGCCACCGAACAACCGCATATAGCCGTGAACGGTTAGGCGGAGCCGCTTCCGCACGGATGGTCACAAGGCTTAGCCCCGAACGAACCCGTCAGAGCGAGCGGCATCCGCCGAAGCCGATGAGAAGCCTAGACCGGTCGGGGAACTGCGCAAAAACCGAGCCCCTGCCAGCAAAAAACCTGGCGCGCAGAATCGACGATCGCTGGGCAGAATTGGCGCTCAGGCAGGCACCAAAATTTGGCATTTTGACATTTGATGACGGACACATCGTCCTCATAACCATATTGACCATACAGCTATTTTTGACTTATAATTATCTAACCCCCGGTCTAGTCCACGGTTTTTTCTTGCTGTGGCCACAAAAACGGGCGCAGGATGGGCGGCATGGAAACCTGCCTCAACACAACCGAAAAGGCCCCCGATACCGTACGGAAGCCGTACCGAAGGCCGTCGCGTTCGGTGAAGGTTCAGGTTCTTACGCATGAAAACATTGATGGCCGGCTGAGGGCACGTAAGAAGTTCGATGCGATAGCGCGTGGTGTGGCCCAAGACATTGCCCCCAATAACCAGCTGTCGACAGTTCAGCTGCATCTGATCGAGGCCTTCGCTGGAGTCGCAATCCACGTCAACAACCTGACTGCGAAGCTATTGCGCGGTGAGGAAGTCGACGTCGTCGAGCACAGCCAGGCGATCTCGACGATGGTGCGTGTCGCGCAGCGCATCGGCATCGATCGTATTGCGAGGGACGTTTCGCCTACGCTCTCCGACATCCTGCGGGGCCCGCCGCCATGAGCGACACCATCGACCGCACGGCTCTCGATCATTGGCGCGCTGATCCGATCAGCTTCATTGAGACGGTGCTGTACGACCCCGAGACCAACAAACCGTTCGTGCTGCTCGAGGCCGAGAAGCAGTTTCTCGCGCACGCCTTCAAGATCGATAAACATGGTCGGCTGCTGTACCCCGAGCAAGTATTTGCAGCGATCGTAAAGAGCGGGAAGACCGGCCTTGCTGCGCTCTATCTGCTGGCAATGATCTTGTTGTTTGGTGGCCGCTTCGCTGAGGCCTACTGCGTCGCCAATGATCTTGAGCAGGCGCAGAGCCGCGTCTTTCAGGCGGTCATTTTTTTTTTTTTTTTTTTTTTTTTTTTTTTTTTTTTTTTTTTTTTTTTTTTTTTTTTTTTTTTTTTTTTTTTTTTTTTTTTTTTTTTTTTTTTTTTTTTTTTTAAAAAAAAAAAAAAAAAAAATTTGTCCGTTTTTGAACAAAGCGGACATGCTAGCGCTCGCGGCTCAGATCGAAAGCAGATTCTGCGTAGCAACGGCAGTGTTGATGCCGAGGACCGCAGCCGTGACCGTGCCAGGGTCGGATGTCACCCCCTGAATGACCGCGACCGCCGCGGTATAGGCCGCATCGCCAACACTAGCTACATCGAGGATGCCGCCGTTGGGCTGCTGCGAAGCGTCCAAGTAGGCCAGCGACACCGCAATCTTGTCGTTGATGATGGCCTGGCGGGTCACCGCCTCCTGATACTGTGCTGCGGTCAATCCCAGCGCCGCGGCACCGGGCGTAAGATCGACACCGATCAGGTCATGCACAAACTGTCCGGCAAGGCCAGCGCGTGCAGCTTGAATCTGCGCAGCGGTTGGATTGGCCCCCTCGGCCTGCGCCAACAAGCCCTCCCAATAGGAAACCCCGCCAGGATCGCCGGCATTGCCGGCGATGTTGACATAGAGCGCATTGATGAATTGGCTGTCGGTTAAGCTGCCATAGGTTGCATTGAAGAACGTACTCTGCGTGTTGACAAACTCTTGGCCCAGAACCGTGCGTCATTGAGCGTGACTGCGGTTGTGCCGGCATTGGCGACCGTCACTCCGCCTGAGTCAGATTGCTGGCCATCGACGCCGATCCAATACGGATAGCCGTCGAAATCGGCAGCGCGGTTGTAGAGCGCCGCATAAAGGCCAAGGATTTCTTGCTGGACCGAGGTCGGCGGCGGGGCGCCGTCGAAGACGAAGGATTGGCAAGGAAACCGTGCTCCGTCGCCGGTGCTGTCAACGTAGAACCCGGCGATCTGGCCCGCGTCGTTGATGCCAACCGCGTTGGTGCCCTTAGCGCCCAACGGGTCGTCGATCGTGGTGTAGGTGCCGTCGCTGTAGAGGAAGCCGTGCGCCGCGCCGCTGCTGTCCGTGTACCCCCCGACGATCTGCCCCAGTCATTGATGCCATACGCTAACGGTGCCGCTGGTGCCCAACGGGTCGTCGAGCGTAATGAAGGTGCTGCCGCTGTAAAGGAAGCCGTGATCCACACCGCTGCTGTCAATATAGTTCCCGACGATCTGGCCCGAGTCGTTGATGCCGGAGGGGACAGTGCCCTTGGTGCCAATGGATCGACGAGCGTGGTGTAGTTGCGGTGCCGCCGCTATAGAGGAAGCCGTGCGGCGTTCCGCTGCTGTCAAAGTACGACCCCGACGATCTGCCCCACGTCGTTGATGCCGAAGGCCAAGGGTGCCGCTTGGTGCCCAACGGATCGTCGAGCGTGGTGTAGGTGCCGCCGCTGTAGAGGAAGCCGTGCAGCCGCGCCGCTGCTGTCAATAGTCCCCGACGATCTGGCTCAAGTCGTTGATGCCGGAGACCAGCGGTGCCGTTGGTGCCCGACGGATCGTTGAACGTGGTGTAGGTGAAGCTGCTGCTGTTATAGAGGAAGCCGTGAACCGTGCCGCTGCTGTCAAAGTAGTCCCCGACGATCTGGCCCAAGTCGTTGATGCCATACGCGAGGTGCCGTTGGTGCCCGACGGATCGTTTAGGGTATTAAATGTATAACTGGTCGTCGTCGGAGGCGTAGCAAGGAAGCCGTGCACCGTGCCGCTGCTGTCCGTGTATCCCGGCGATCTGCCCCGCGTTATTGATGCCAAACGCAATAGTGCCTCGGTGCCCAAAGCATCATCAAGAGTTGTGTAGGTGCCGCCGCTATAGAGGAAGCCGTGCTGCATGCCGCTGCTGTCCAAGTAGAACCCGACGATCTGGCCCAAGTCGTTGATGCCAGTGGCGTCGGTGCCATTGGTGCCCAACGGATCGTTGAGCGTGGTGTAGGTGCCGCCGCTGTAAAGGAAGCCATGCTGCGTGCCGCTGCTGTCAATGTAGTTCCCGACGATCTGGCCCACGTCATTGATGCCAGTCGCATCGGTGCCATTGGTGCCCGACGGATCGTCGAGCGTGGTGTAGGTGCCGCCGCTGTCGAGGAAGCCGTGCTCAGGCCGCTGCTGTCAAAGTAGACCCCGACGATCTGGCCCGCGTCATTGATGCCAATCGCTTCGGTGCCCTTGGTGCCCAACGGATCGTCGAGCGTGGTGTAGAAGGTGCCGCTGTTATAGAGGAAGCCGTGTACCGTGCCGCTGCTGTCGGCGTAGGCCCCGACGATCTGGCCCGCGTCGTTGATGCCAAACGCTTGGGTGCCTTTGGTGCCCGACGGATCGTTGAGCGTGAGTGTAGGTGCCGCCGCTGTAAAGGAAGCCGTGCGGTAGCGCCACCGCTGTCCACATAGTATCCGACGATCTGGCCCGCGTCGTTGATGCCGGAGGCCGCCGTGCCATTGGTGCCAGATCGTCAATCGGAGAAAACGTATAGGTCGTCATGTCGCCAACTCCTGCAACGCGAAGCCGTGGGTTTGATCAGTGATTTTAGGATTGCGCCGGATCGCTACCTCAAACTCGGTAATGGTTCGACCGTATTCCCCTTCACACGAAGGGCATCGCCGCGATTGCATTAAGCAATCGGAATCTTGGTATCGAGCCGGACCGTCGCGTTCAGCCAATGATTGCCGCCCGTAACCGGACCAGCCATCAGTAAACAGGGATACGTTGGACGCCTACCGAACTGGCAGGAATGGTAGCGATATTCTGGATTGCCCGAAAGCCCAAATTCGAGGTAGCGGGCCGGTCCCTAATTATCGTCTTGCGCGAGGAGGATCACGCCGCGTCAGTTGGCGGCTTCTTTCATTTCAAACCGAGCCGGCGATGTCGCCTGGCACAAGACTGCGTTCGCGGCACCGCACCATTTAGGACGCGATTGGACAACAACGGACAAACATCGGCCAAGACGCCGAATTGCTACGCAGCGTTTGACCCCTCTCCGACATCGCCGCTGCAATCAAGGGCGGCGCGCCGGCGCCAGGATCGAGGACGCCGAGCGTGCCGTCTGCTCAGACGCGCGGAGCCGAAGGCAATCACCTGTAACAGACCATCCTTCCATCGGGCATGCGAACGGCCGGGTGGCCCGTATGTCTCAGGCACCAGGATTGATTTTGACCGCCCCATATGCATCGGCCCGACACACTGCTGCGATGCCGGTTCGGACCGCAGCCGCCTAACGCGAACGCCGGCGCAACCGCCAACGACAAGGTGGAAAGAATCACGAAGCCAAGCAGCACATTCCTGAGCGCTTTCATGAATGCCTCCCATTGACGCGCGACTTTTGTAAATCGCGGTTCTGTTTGTACTTCAAACGAGCGCTCGGGTACAGGTCGTCAAGACGCTCGCGCGACATAATGGTCGCCATGCGTGCGCCCGCGCGCCTCGACCCCAACAATAGGAGCCACCCCATATCCGCCCTTGCCGATGGCGACCGCGGCGACGCCTAGGCTAGTCCCGTTCAAATAGAGAGGCCCACAAAGAGTTAGTAAGAATGTCTCTTCATTGCACTTCGCGGCCAATCTAGCCGCACCGGCGTTTGTCGGCAGGGCAACAGCGGACAAACATCAAGCGCCCCACGCCGCCTTAAAATCCGCCATCGCTTGCTCACGGCTCGCCGCATAGCCTCGATCATGCGGGTACTGCGGCACCCGCGCCGTGATCGTCCAGAACCAGCGGCGATCTTCCGGCGCGGCGTAGGTCCACAAGATGCGGCCGATGTGCCGGTCGCCGTCGAACACGTCGTAATCGTCGTCCGACCATGGGCCGCCGGGGCGGGATTTGGAAGCGCGTCTTAGGAGCATGCGGCAGGCTCGCACGGCATGCCGCCATAAGCGCGACATAAAATTCGCCGTTAGACGAACTACGGCTGCGACCGGCGGGTTAACGTTCAAAGTGGGACTTACCTTCGATCGGGACGATAGTCATGACCAGGATCAATTTGGCGTTTCTTGCTGTTGTTGCCATGGCATCCCTGCCAGCGTTGATCACGCCGGCGCGGGCGGAGATCGAATATCCTTGGTGCGCCCAATATGCCGGTGGCAATAGCGGTGGGGGCCGGAATTGCGGCTTCGTGAGCTATGAACAATGTATGGAAACGATCCGCGGCATGGGCGGCTTCTGCGAGCAGAACCTGTTCTACCCGGGGTCGGTCAGCGACACTTCAAAGAGCAAGCGCAAACGTCAGCACTAGCACCGCCCAGGATTGCACGGCGACACCACGCGGCGAGCGTTCGCACGCCGTTGGCGCGCATGTTGCCGAGGGTCATTGATGCTGGCGATCCCGGCCCAATGTCCGCTATGCCCCCAATAGCGACCAGGAATGTTGCAGCGCCGCGAATGACGCTAAGTGCCACAACCGGACGAACGGCACTGCGGCAAAAAGGGCGGGTGAGAGGCTGCTCAAATCCTCACGCCGAGCGCTTCCGAAATGTGCCAGAGCGTCACAATCGTGGGATTTCGCTGGCCCAATTCCAGTCCGCTGACGTAGGCGGGCGCGAGGACGGTTTTCGGTTCCACGGCAATTCCCGCGGCTCTTAGAAGGGTGTCGCTCAAGGATTCAGGCAGACTTAGCGGTGATCCAGCGCTTCATCCCGTGCTGAACACGATTTCGACGCGCCGGTTGATTTGCCGTCCGTCCGGGTCGTCGGAGCCGTCCGGTTTCGTGTTGGGCACTTTGGGGCGCGTCGCGCCAAAACCTTGCGTCGCAAAATGCATGGCGGTGAGCCCTTCACGCTCCACCAGCCATTTGCGCACCAACTCGGCGCGGCGTTCGGACAGTTTCTTATTGTAGGGCGCGTTGCCCTTGAAATCGGTGTGGCCTTCGATACGCACCGTGCCCTTGGCGCGCTCGCGCAACAGCGCCGCGGCCTTTTTGATCGCATCCGCGGCGCTCGGCCGGATGTTGGATTTGTCGAAGTCGAACAGGATGTCCGCCGGCAACTCGATGCGGATTTCCTGCGCCGTCACGGTGACGTGCGAGCCGGGAATGCCGAGATCGATGCCCTTGACGTCGCTGGCGATGCCGACGATGTCGAGCACCCGGCCGCTGATACCGAGCACCTTGCCGGTCGGGGCTTGCGCCATCACGCCGGTGACGGGCACGGCAAGCAATAAGGCCGTCACCGCCGCGTGCTGCAAGCGAAACATCGGCGGCCTCAATCGGTGATCGGAATATCCTCAAACGGCGGCGTCAGCGGCGTGTAATAATTGATCTTCTTTGAGTCAGCAGGCGGCGCCGGATATTTCTCATACCAGACATAGCTGCCCCCTTTGGGAACCGTGGCCACAACGGTGCTGTCGGAGGCATTGATCGGCGTGGCGAGCGGCGTCTTGTCGGTGTCCCGCAGCACGAAATATTTCTTGGCGGCGGCGGTGACGTAAAATTGGTCATAATTGCCGAGCCTCACCAACGCGACGCTAGCATTCTCGCCACCGGTGTTGCGCAGCCGCATGCAAATCGACAGCACGCCGGCATCGCGCTTGCACAGCACAATTTCCGCCACGACGCCGGGATAGCCGTTGAGTTCCTGCGCTTCGGAGATCGCGCCCGGAGCCGTTTGCGCCGCAGCCGGCGCGGTGCCCAGCGCCACGGCGATACCGCCCAACGCCGCGATGACCGCGATCGCGCACAGTCCTTGCTTGATTTGATGTACCGGCATGCATCGCTCCCCCTTACGCTAAAGCCGATCGAGGCGCTGCGCGCAATCGTTCGCCATCCGCGCGGCTTCCCACGCGCCCGTCGGCAAAGTTATACGGAATGGCCGTGTTCGGAAAGGTGCTCCGCCAAGTTCATGGCATTACTGGCTATTTTTCTTGCTCTGATGAATCTCGATGGTCCCGGTGATTAGCCGGCCGGGCATTTGAAAATCCAGGGAATTGGTGGCGCCATCCTTGGCGAGAACCCGCGGAGCTTTGAAGCTTGGCCCATTTGCCATTATGCCGAAAAAGGCCAGCTGCTTGGTATGCGATCCCCCTGCCCCAGGGCATATTTCGGTGACCGTGGAAGCTACGGCCGGGTTTTCCATTTGCAGGTTGAACCAGTCGCCGTCACGGCGGCCGGAGATGGCTACGTCCAACTCGTCGGGTGTCCGCTTGATCGTGACGAGACAACTTCCGATCTTCGCTTGGGCATTGGTCATCTTGGCGTGGCCTTTCCCTTTTACGACGCCGTTGGCGTCGACCGAAAAAGCCAACTCCAACTTGAGCGTGTCGTTGTAAATGTTCCACTGGGCTTGGCCCTTGATCGTGCCGTACCAGGGCGCGGTTGGAAAATCGGCGGACTTTGTCGCCTCTAGGCCGGCCCCGTTCTCGGTCTCGGCGAGGAGGTGAACGACCGGCGGCGGATTGGCCGGAACGGTGTACCGCCAGGTCTCGGTCCGCACCGCGCACGGGGCCGGCGGCTTGCCGTAATCCTGGCTGTTGACCAAGCCGTCATCGGCCTTCAGCTGGATGACCTGGATGCCGCTCGGCCAGCTCTTGTGGCCGTCGTGTAGGAGTTCGCTCGCCCTGATCGTGACCGTGATCTGCTGGCCGGCCGCAACCTTCGTTCCCTTAGGCGGGTCCGAATGGACGTCGAGCACCGGCGGGTCTGTGTCCTTGCCATCGAAACTCACCCGCACGTAATCGCTATCGCCATTATTATCAGCGGAATAGGTGACGCCCGCGGGCGTGTCTAAATCCCTCTGCAGATGGTCTATGCGTAATGTGCCCAGCAGGTCGTAAGGATCGGGTTCACCCTCCCCCTTTTTGGTCACGATCAGAATCGAGGCGCGCGGGCCATCGCCCGAACATGTCAATTGCCCCTCCTTAAGCGCGTCCTTCAGTACCTGAACGTGCGCCGGGTCGGGCTCCGGCTGATCTGGTTGGAACACGCCGGCCACCGTAACCGGTATGTGCGGCTGTGCGGCCGCCGGAGCGGCACTCAGCAGAGCGCTTAGGATAGCGATCGTCCGTGAAAGTCTCATCAGCCCAATCGTCTCATATGAGGATCATCACGATCGACCACGCCGGCAACCGCCCCACACCGGCGCTGCGATAGTCTCTGTCATAACCGAACCTCCCGCCTTCTTCGCCTTCTGCTGAGGATCGCATCATCGGCCGATGGTTTTGGTGCGTCAAATCAAAGTTGCTGCTCATGTCGCAGATGGGTCATTCACGTCATAGCCGTCGCGGGCCAAAATTGACGTTTGTCCGCTATTGTCTGAAAGCGACCCGTCAGCCGCGCCGCCGCATAGCGACCCTTCCGCCCGCACTTGTCGCAGGCGACTTCTAGCGCATCGAGCTTCCTGTCGCTGAAGCTGGTGACTGTACCGGCCGCCTTCGGGGTGCAAGCTGCTGGGTCTATTCAGGCAGCTCACGAGGGTGACCGACCCAAGGCGACCGGCTGCCAATATATAACACCCCCCCTTGCGTGTTCGCTCAAACAAGGCCGACGGCGCGGCGCAGGGCGGCGCCGGCGGTGATCTTGGCGAGCACTGCGGCAGTCAAGTCGGCAAGTGACCGCGACAACCCCGACAGCCCGCGGCCGGTCTCGTCGGCGCGGCGGGCATGCCGTCCCCGCGGCCCGCGCCTTTTGCACCCCGCCACCCCGCCGCATGGCCCTGGCCGCCCCAGAGGCCGCCGTCCATGCGTTGGAATCGGTTGGCCTTGGCTTTGTGGGGCTCCGGCGGGGCCGGAATGCGTGTGTCCCGGCCCGCCGCCGACGCTCTAAAACCCCAACAATGACGGGCTAAAATGGTCATCCACGCATTTTTGCGCTGGCCACTTAGATGTTTATCCGGGGGTTTTGGCCATAGAAAACAATAAAATATAATAATATCAATTAGGTATAGAGGACAACATCTCTTCCATCACCTTTTCGCGTTCGGCTGGCGGAAAATCACTGCGCGGCGGCGGCATCCGCCCGTGGTACCCCAATGAACTCCTTATGAGAAAGGATGGATGCCGAAGGACGCCGCTCAAATAGTAAGGCCAAAAAATAGCGGCGCGAATGTTGCCGACCAAGATTTGCAGACCCGTTCGCCACCTGTCGGGGAACTGCGCCTTCAATTGCGCCCTTAATGGAGACGGTCTTTCGTAAGAAAGTGTGCGATACAGAACACCGCTCATGGCAATGTAGAGCACAAGCACATCCTTCGCGGCAGCGGGAATCTGCAGCGAAAAGAACGAAAGCAAATAATCAATCGGCGGATGAAACGTCTTTCGATATGCGGCCAAAATCCAGGCCAGCGCTTCGAAAACTGAAACGTCCATTATTCTGAAGGTGAGATTGCAGAGTGCGACCGTTGCCAGGATCGTGCCGAGCACGGCCGCCCAGCTTGAATATGCTGAGCGGAAAATCTCAAACCATTTGCGGAATGAAGACAACACCGTCGACCTCCCCACGGCGTCTTTTCAACGCAGTCGCGAGGCGGATCGTACTATCTTCGCAGTCAGAATTCGTCGGCTCTAGTGCAGGTGGAAGACTTCGGCATGCCTGAAATCGGATGGCTTGATCAGTTTGTGATGAGCGACGGTGACGGAATGTAGCGGCCCTTCGATTTCCTTCTCCCAGAAAGAAAGAAACCGTTTAAGCGTTGGAAATTGGGGAGACAAATCGTATTCCTGCCAAACGTAGGTTTGCAAAATGTTCCGATAGTCTGGGAGCCAATACAGGATATGTGCGGTGGTCAGGCCATAGCCGTTGACCTGTTTGCGGAAGTCTTCTGACACAAAGCCTTGCGAAACCATCGCGCCCTCCATCGAGTTCGGACACAAGTTTCCAATTCCGGCACTAGGCATTGCAAGCCGAAAAGGTAAACAAACTGTTTAAAATCAAGGCGTTAGCAGCAAGCTTGCGAGCCTGCTAACAGCCGTGGCGCAGCGCCTCCTGCAACAGCCATGGCTAACCCGCCGGCCCTTTAGACGGTTGCGGGCGTGCGGCTGTTAACCATTGAACGGCAAGGATTTTCCGGCCTTCTTGGCACTCGCATCAAATGAGTGCTAAAAAATTTTCGTAAGGCCCCTTGCGGGTGAAAAAATTCTAACCCATCTGCGGGCCAGGTGCTGGCAGGGGACCGGCCGGCTACCAAAAACGCAAAACCGTCCAATAACTTAGGAGGACTGCCATGAAGTTCCGCCCGCTTCACGACCGCGTCGTCGTCAAGCGCATCGATGCCGAGGAAAAAACTGCCGGCGGCATCATCATTCCCGACACCGCCAAAGAGAAGCCCTCGCAGGGCGAAATCATCGCCGTCGGCCCCGGTGGCCGCGACGAGAGCGGCAAGCTGATCCCGATCGATCTCAAGGTCGGCGACACCGTGCTGTTCGGCAAATGGTCGGGCACCGAAGTGAAAATCGACGGTCAGGATCTCCTGATCATGAAAGAAAGCGACATCATGGGCGTGATCGAAGGCGGCCATGCCGCCAAGCGAAAAGCCGCCTGAGCATTCAGCCGACATCAAACCGAAGGAATTCGAACTATGGCTGCTAAAGACGTCAAATTCGCCGTCGATGCGCGCGACCGCATGTTGCGCGGCGTCGATATCCTGGCCAATGCGGTGAAGGTCACGCTCGGCCCGAAGGGCCGCAACGTCGTGCTCGACAAGTCGTTCGGCGCCCCACGCATCACCAAGGACGGCGTGACGGTGGCGAAGGAAATCGAGCTCGAGGACAAGTTCGAGAACATGGGCGCGCAGATGGTGCGTGAAGTCGCGTCCCGTACCTCCGACCAGGCCGGCGACGGCACCACCACCGCGACCGTGCTGGCCGCGGCGATCGTGCGCGAAGGCTCCAAGGCCGTGGCCGCCGGCATGAACCCGATGGACCTCAAGCGCGGCGTCGACCTCGCGGTCGAAGCCATCGTCGAGCATCTCAAGGCCAACTCCAAGAAGGTTACCTCGAACGAAGAGATCGCCCAGGTCGGCACCATTTCCGCCAACGGCGATCGCGAAATCGGCGACTTCCTCGCCAAGGCCATGCAGAAGGTCGGCAACGAGGGCGTGATCACGGTCGAAGAGGCCAAGAGCCTGGAGACCGAACTCGACGTGGTCGAAGGCATGCAGTTCGACCGCGGCTACATCTCGCCCTACTTCATCACCAACGCCGACAAGATGCGCGTTGAGATGGAAGACCCCTACATCCTGATCTACGAAAAGAAGCTGTCGGGATTGCAGGAACTGCTGCCGCTGCTCGAAGCGGTGGTGCAGACCGGCAAGCCGCTGCTGATCGTGGCTGAGGACATCGAGGGCGAGGCGCTTGCCACCCTCGTCGTCAACAAGCTGCGCGGCGGTCTGAAGGTCGCTGCCGTCAAGGCGCCGGGCTTCGGCGATCGCCGCAAGGCCATGCTGCAGGACATCGCGATCCTGACCGGCGGCCAGGCGATCAGTGAGGATCTCGGCATCAAGCTCGAGAACGTCACCATCGCCATGCTCGGCCGCACCAAGAAGGTGATGATCGACAAGGAAAACACCACGATCATCAACGGCGCCGGCAAGAAGGCCGACATCGAGGCGCGCGTGGCGCAGATCAAGGCGCAGATCGAGGAGACCACCTCGGACTACGACAAGGAGAAGCTGCAGGAGCGTCTCGCCAAGTTGGCGGGCGGCGTTGCGGTAATCCGCGTCGGCGGCGCCACCGAGATCGAGGTGAAGGAGCGCAAGGATCGCGTCGACGACGCGATGCATGCTACCCGCGCCGCGGTCGAGGAAGGCATCCTGCCGGGCGGCGGCGTCGCGCTGTTGCGCGCCACCGAAGCCCTCAAGCGGGTGAAAGTCGCCAACGAAGACCAGAAGCACGGCGTCGACATCGTCCGCAAGGCGATCCAGGCGCCGGCCCGCCAGATCGCCACCAATGCCGGCGAAGACGGCTCGGTCATTGTCGGCAAGATCATGGAGAAGGATCAGTATACCTACGGCTTCGACGCGCAGCTCGGCGAATACGGCAACCTCGTCAGCAAGGGCGTCATCGATCCGACCAAGGTCGTGCGCTCGGCGATCCAGGGCGCGGCATCGGTCGCCGGCCTCCTGATCACCACCGAGGCGATGGTCGCCGAAATTCCGCAGAAGAAATCGGCCGGCGGCATGCCGGGCGGCGGCGGAATGCCGGGCGGCATGGGCGGCGGGATGGACTTCTAAATCCTTCGCTCAACGCAAAAATAAAGAAGGCCCGGGAGCAATCCCGGGCCTTTCCGTTACTTAACGGAGGTTGCGCCGTTCATGCCGGCCATGATTTCACCGGCGATCTTGCCTACCTCGCAGTGCGCTTGATTCGACAGGACCACGACGCCGGTCCCGCGCGATGGGGCAAACGCCATGTAGGCTGAATAGCCCGTGATCGCGCCGTCCTTGAAGACGATCCTGCCGTTCGGACTATCGCGCATCTGCCAGCCGAGGCCGACGCTCTCATTACGGCCTGCTGCATGGCGGGGCTTAAGCAAGGCCGGCAGCAGCGAGCGCAGCGGGATGTTCACACGGCCCAGTGCGAAATCCAGATAGCGCATCATGTCGATGAGCGTCGAGCGCAATGCACCGGCGCCGTCCATCGCCGGAAAGCCCGGTCCGAATTCCGCCGTCCGCCGCCCATTCGGCAGAAAACCCTGCGCCAGCCGTGCTTGTTGGTCGGAGGTCAGCTTGATCGCCGTATCGTGCATCCCGAGCGGACCGGTGATGATGCGCGCATAGAGCTGGTCCTCGTTGGCGTGCAGCCGGCGCACCATCGCCCGAGCGAGCAGCGCGAAGCCGAGGTTGGAATAGAGGTATTTTTCGCCTGGTGCGCGCGTGAGCCGATAGTGACTGAGGAACCGCCATAGCTGTTCGGGCCTCGTCGAAGAACGCCCTCGGGTTGGCACCACTCTAGGCAGCCCCGACGTGTGTTCGGCGAGATGCTCGAGCATAATCTGCTGGCCGTTGAAGTCCGGCACCCGGAAGCCGGGCGGCGCATAGCGCGCGAGCGGATCGGCAAGGTGCATCGTGCCCTGCTGGTCCTCGAACGCGAGCAGTGTGGCGGTGAATGTCTTGGTGAGCGAGCCGATCTCGAATTCGGTGTCCGCCTTGGGCCGGCCGTGATTACCGCTATCGCCGTAGAAGCGTTGCGCACTCACGTTTCCTTGTGTGGCGCCGATGGCAAGGCCGTGGCACGCCGGCACGCGCGCCACTACTTGGTCGATGATGTGGCCCAGGGCTTCGGGGCTGGATTCGGCTCCGGCATTTACCCTCGACGCCGCCAGCGCGGCACAGGCGGCGAGCGCAATGAATTTTGAACAAGCCATTTCTATCGCGCGATTGCGAGCGTTGACCCCACCAAATCCTGCAGCAACGCCGTCGCCAAATCAATCGGGCGGCCGCAACTCTAACGGCGCCCGACCGATAGGTTCTAGAAAATGAGCAGCCAACAACTATGACGCGCGGTCGGTCAAGTACGGCAAGGCGGTCACCAAGAGCATCATCGACCCCACCAAGGTGGTGCGCTCGGCGATCCAGAACGCGGCGTCGGTCGCCGGGCTCCTGATCACCACGGAAGCGATGGTCGCCGAAGTTCCGCAGAAGAAATCGGCTGCCGGCATGCCGGGCGGCGGAATGCCGGGTGGCATGGGCGGCGGTATGAATTTCTAAGTCCGTCCGCAGCGACCAAAATGTGAAGGCCCGGGAGCAATCCCGGGCTTTTGGCTTGCACGCAGCGCTGAAAATGAAAACGACCACAAATGAGAGGCGCGGGTACATCCGCCGTCGCCTGAACCTCATCGTGGCCGTCATGGCGATCGGTACGCAACGGTTTCCGATCGCCAACTTGCCGCCTATATAACGGGGACCTGTGTCATTACTGTGACGGCACCATGCAGACTTTGTTTACGATTGGCTACGAGCAGGCCAAGCCCGAGGCGGTCTTAAGCGAGCTCAGGCGCGCCAAAGTCGATCTCCTGGTCGATACCCGCGCGGTGGCGGCTTCGCGCCGGCCCGGCTTCTCCAAACGCCAGCTTGCGGCCGCGCTCGACGAAGCCGGCATCGCCTACCTGCATCTGCAAAAGCTCGGCACGCCCGCGGAAGGCCGCCAGGCGGCACGCGCCGGCGATCTCGACACGCTTTGGCGCATCTACGACAAGCACATCAAGACGCTGGAAGCGCAGGATGCACTCGGCGAGTTGATCGCGCTGATCAAGTCGGGCAAACGCGTCTGTCTGTTGTGCTACGAGCGCGATCCGAACGAATGCCACCGCAGCCGCATCGCCGCGCTGGTGAAAAAGCGCACCCGCGTCAAGATTGACGACCTGATCCCGCCGTTGTTTTGAACGGCCGCGCGTTAAAACAGGTAGCCGACGCGCAGGCCGTATTCGTTCAGCCCTTGGTTACTTGGGGCGGCATGCAGCACCGCATTGCCATTCGACAAATGTTCGAAAGTAAACAGCACGTTCCAATTGTCTGTCAGCCGGTAACCAACCGATCCGCCGACGTGAAACAAGACGCGCGAGCCGAGCGCGGCGCGGTTCGGGTCGCCGTTGATCGTGCCGTCGTGCACGGCGCCGCCGACGAAAGTCTCGACGAAGAAGCGCCGCGTGACGTTGAAACTCCAAAGCCCGCCAGCAAAGGCATAATCGGTTTTGCCAGCTGTATTTACTGACACCCCGATATGCGGGCGCGGAACCAGCCAATTCCACGACGGCGCAACGAGGTTTGGCCACAACTGCGGAAAGATCAATTCAGCGTTCACGTCGACGGAACCGCTTTCAACGCCGCCGACGCCGTGAGCGAAGCCGCCGAGGCGGAACTCATAATGTTCGGCAAAGAGGTTTCCGAGGTCGCTTGAAGCGTCGCCAGCAACGGCGCCAGTCGCAGCGCCGAATAGGCACAAAATGCCGAAGCAGACTTGAAATAACAAACGCCGCACAAGAATCCCCTTTGCCCGCCACAAAATCTCGCGCGGGTCCAACGAATACTCAAGGCCGGGTTGGCATTTTAGACAGGCGGCCCGGAAGAACAGGGGTACATATGATTTTCGTGCAACACAATGGCTTTATGCCTATTCCGCAGGCATTATGAAGCGATTGGCCCGCTCCACGCCCGAGACCAGGAATACGATACCGAGCACGCCCACCAGGAACACCGCGGCGATGCCGGCGACCGCCATCAGCAAAAGATCAAAGCCGCCGCGGCTGTAGAGCCAGGCTATGATCGACACCGCCGCGCCCGACGACACGAAAGTGAGGAAATAGCGCACCGCATAGACGCGGCCGCGCCAGGCGTCGGCGGTATAGCGCGCGATCACCAGATCGCCGACCGTGACCTGCCCGTAGATCGCCGCCATGGTGACGGCGAGCGCCAGGATCAGCGTCATGCCGCTGGCATTGGCCGCCCACAGGATGCCAAGGAATTGCAGCGCCACGATCACGGCGAACAATTGATAGGGCCTGATCCGCTCGACCAGCCGGCCGACCATGATTTGCGCCACCGCGCCGCACATAAATACCGCGGTGGCGACCGAGCCGACCCAAAGCAGCGGCACGTTGGCGCCCAGCCGTTCGTCCACGATCTTGGGCAGCGCGATCGAGATGGTGTTGAAGGTCAAGCCGCCGGTAAGCGAAATCACCACATAGAGGCCGAACATGATCATGGCCACGCGCTGCGAGAGCACCACGTCGGCGGTCTTCTTGCGGGTCGCCGTGCGGTGGCGGTCGTCGGGAACCAGCATGACATAGGCAATGCCGGTGGCGATGCACACGAATGCCGGCACCAGGAACGCCGCCCGCCAGCCGAGCCAGGAGGCGATCGCGGCGGCGATGCCGGCGGCCAGCGCCGCGCCCAGATTGCCGCAGACGCCGTTAAACGCGACCGTTCGCCCCTGCGCCTTGGAGGCTTCCAGCAGCATCGGCATGCCGACCGGATGATAGATCGCGGCGAAAACTCCGAGCGCAAACAGGGCGACGGCGAGCCCGACCAGATTGGGCGCCGCCGCGACGCCGATCAGCGAGACGCCGCAGCCGATATAGAACGCCGCCATCATGTTGCGGCGGCTCCAGCGGTCGGCAAGCCAGCCGGCCGGCAGCGAAAACACCCCGAAGGCGACGAAAGCCGCGGTCGACAGCGCGATCAGCTCGGCATAGGGCCGCTTGTAGATCACCTCCAGCCCGATCACGACCGTCGGATAGATCAGCAGCACGAAATGATCGAGCGCGTGCGCCCAGTTGAGGAAAGCGATCGACCGCCGGCGCGCAGTTTCGTCGGTCTGCGGCATATTACCGGAGGTTGCAGCTGCCATTTAATCCTCGTTCAGCGTGCGGCATGTCACCCGTCTGCATATACTGCCTGGCTTGAGCTTTGTCCTATTCGGATTTTGCAGATCGCCCTCGACTCTCGCCGTGTAACACGCTTAAGTTGAAAGCTAACCCAGTGCGTTTCTGCCGGGTTGTTGTGGGGTCTCGGGGGCCTCAATGAGTTGCGGGAGGCGCGTAAGCGCGGCGGTCGTCACCGCCGCGGCCTTCATTGTTTGTCGCGTTTGCGTGTTCACCGGTCCTGCCCGGGCCGGTGATGACGGCGAACATTTTCTGTTGTTTTCCGGCGCCGACCTGTGGCGCGACGGTAGTTTCATGCATGGCGGCCTGCTGTGGTCGCCCGGCGGCATCGACCGCGAAGGCTTCACGCTGAAAGCGATGGTTTCGGGCGGGCGGTATCGCTACCAGTCGGGAGCGCTCAACGATGCCTGGGTGACCGGCGCCGAAGAGGAGGCCCAGTTGCTGCCGGGCTGGCGGTTCAAACACGACCGGCTTGAGGTCAAGCTATTCGCCGGGCTCGACGTCAAGAACGACGTCACCAGTCCCTACGATCCATCCAACCGCCTGCACGGCACATCTGTCGGCATCCGCACGGCCGTCAATCTGTGGTTCGAACCGACGCCTTCCAGCATGGTCGCCGCCGACGCCTCGCTATCCTCGATCGCCACCAGCTATTCGGCGCGCGTCGCCTATGGCTGGCGGGTGAAGGACTGGTTCTATCTTGGCCCGGAGGCAGCGACCTTCGCCTGCATCGGCTATAACCAGTTTCGATTAGGCATCCACCTGACCGGATTGAAGACCGAGCAATGGGAATGGTCGGCGGCGGCCGGCTGGGCCGGCGACAGCGACCGTCGCTCCAGCCCGTATCTGCGGATTGGCGTTTTGACGCGCCGCTAGTCGAGCGTGCGGCGGAAGCGCGTGACGGCGATCGTCATCGCAATCAGCATCAGCACGAACAGCGCCGCGGCATCGTAGCGCAGGGCAAAGAGGTCCGAGCCCTTCAGCATGATCGAGCGCACGATGCGCAGATAATGCGTGAGCGGCAGCGCTTCGCCGACATATTGCGCCCAGGTCGGCATGCCGGCGAACGGAAACAGGAACCCGGAGAGCAAGATATTAGGCAGAAAGAACATCATCGACATCTGCATCGCCTGCAGCTGGTTCTGCGCCACAGTCGAGAAGGTATAGCCGATCGACAGATTGGTGGTGATGAACAGCGTCGAGAGCGCCGCCAGCAGCAGCAGGCTGCCGACCACCGGCACGCCGAACAGCGTGACGCCGATGCCAATGATCAATGACGCCTGCACGAAGCCGACCATGATATAGGGCACGATCTTGCCGAGCATGATCTCCACCGGCGTGATCGGCATCGACAGCAGATTTTCCATGGTGCCGCGCTCGATCTCGCGCGTCACCGACAGCGCGGTAAAGATCAGCATGGTCATGGTGAGAATGGTGCCGACCAGCCCGGGTACGATGTTGAGCTGGGTTGCGCCGGCCGGGTTGTAGCGCGCGTGGGTGCGGATTTCGAACGGCATGACGGGGCTGTCGGGAACGTCGCGATCGTGCGACAGCGCGGTCTGCAACACTTGGCCAAGGGCGCCGAGCGCCGAACCCGCCGCCACCGGATCGGTGGCGTCGGCCGCGACCAGCATCGCCGGCTTGTCGCCGCGGCGCACATCGCGCTCGAAATTGGCCGGAATTTCGATCGCGAACAGCACGGTTCCCGAGGCGAGTAATTCGTCGACCTCGAGCCTCGGTGCGCGGCAGCTCGGTAACCTTGAAATAATCGGTGTTCCTGAGCGCCGCCAGCATCGAACGGGCCAGATCGCTGCGTTCCTGCAACAGCACCGCGGTCGGCAAGTGGCGCGGATTGGTGTTGATGGCGTAGCCGAACAGCATCAGTTGCACGAGCGGGATCATGATGATCATGGCGAACGAGACGCGGTCGCGCTTGAGCTGGATGAATTCCTTCACCAGCATCGCCCAGGTCTTGCGCCAGAAGCCGTCGCCCGGCAGCCGGCGCGCTGCTTGGGTCGGAATCAGATGGGTCATTGGAAATTATCCCGTGCCTTGCCCATCAGATCGATGAACACGTCCTCGAGCGAGGGCTCGGAGCGCTTCCAGTCGAGGTCTTTGCGCTGGCGATAGGGTGCGATCGCGGCATCGAGCGCACCAGCGTCGCGCCCCGACACGTGCAGGCTGGTTCCGAACGGCGCCACCATGTCGACGCCCGGCTTGCCATTGAGTTCGTCCGACAGTTTGGCCAGCCCCTCGCCTTCGGCCGAGCTGACGACATAGGTGGTCAGATGCGCGGACTCGACCACGTGCTCGACGGTGCCGTGCACCAGCAGTTCGCCATAGGCGATATAGGCGATCTCGTGGCAGCGCTCGGCCTCGTCCATGTAATGGGTGGAGACCAGCACGGTGAGTCCTTCGGCGGCGAGCGCGTGGATCTCGTTCCAAAACTCGCGCCGCGCCTTGGGATCGACGCCGGCGGTCGGCTCGTCGAGCAGCAGCAGTTGCGGGCTCGGCAGCGTGCAGGCGCCGAGCGCCAGCCGCTGCTTCCAGCCGCCCGACAATTCGCCGGCGATCTGCTCCTCGCGGCCGGCAAGGCCGAGCCGCTCGATCGCTGCGCGCGCAGCCGCAACCGGCTTGTCGATGCCGTAGATGCGGGCGATGAATTCCAGGTTCTCGCGCACCGAGAGGTCCTGGTAGAGGCTGAAGCGCTGCGTCATGTAGCCGACCTGGCGCTTGATCTTGTCGGTCTCGGTGCGGATGTCGTAACCGAGGCAGGTGCCGTCGCCCTCGTCCGGCGTGAGCAGCCCGCACAGCATGCGGATGGTGGTGGTCTTGCCGGAGCCGTTCGGACCGAGGAAGCCGTAAATCGTGCCGCGCTTGACCTGCATGGAGAGGTCGCGCACCACCGCCTTGCCATCGAACTTTTTGGTCAGGTGATGGACGTCGATGACGATGTCTTGCGCCCCGTTATGCGCGCTCATTTCGGCGCCTCTTGCGGCAGCGTGACGGTCACCGGCTGGCCGACGCGGAATTTCTCCGGATGTTCGGGCCGCGCCTCGATCAGGAAGACGAGCTTGGCGCGTTCATCCAGGCTGTAGATCACCGGCGGGGTGAATTCCGCGCTGCGGGCGATGAAGCTCACCTTCGCGGTCAGCCCTTTGTCGCAGCCGTCGCACGACACCGTGACGGTCTCGCCGTACTTGATCTCGGGCAATATCGGCTCCGGCGCGAAGAAACGGAGCTTGAGATTCTGCGGCGGCAGCAGCGCCACCACCGGGCGCCCGGCCGGCACGGTTTCGCCGATGCGGTAATAGACCTGCTCGATGGTGCCGTCGGCGGGGCTATAGGCGTTGCGGCGCGCGAGGCGGGTTTCCGACCAGGCCAGATTGGCCTTGGCCTGGCGCAGCGCGGCTTCGGCGTCGTCATAGGTCTTTTGCGTGCCGGCCGCGGTCTTCAGCAGCTCCTTGGCGCGATCGAAATTCTGCTGGGCGTTGACCACCGTGGTTTTCCTCACCAGCAAGTCGGCTTTCTGCAGGTCGTCGTCGACGGTGAACAGTAATTCGCCCTGCTTGACCTGGTCGCCTTCGCGCACCTTCAGCGTTTCCACGCGGCCCTGCTCATCGGGGGAAACGAAAATCAGCTCGGCTTCGACCCAGCCCTGCAATTGGCGCTCGTTGGCCTTGTCGCAAGCCGCGAGCGCCAGGCCGGCGAGTACCATCGCCGACAGAGCGGCTAATTTCATTCTCATGGCGCTCTCCTCGGCGCGAACAGCAGTTCGATATGGGTCTTCATCATTTTGCGAACGTCGAGCGGCTCGAAACGTTCAAACAATCCGCTCCAGATGATGGCGACCAGGCCCGGCGCGGCGATGATCTGCGGGAACTCGGCCAGCGCCTCGGGCACCTCCCCGCGCGCGGCGGCGCGGCGCAGCAGCGCGCGCACCGCGCCGATAATGCGCGAGAGCACTTCGCGGTAATAGAATTCGGCGAGCTTGGGGAAGCGGCGGCCTTCCGAGATCATCAGGCGGATCACATCCTTGCGGCGCGTCTCGTAGACCTCGCGCACGAACAGATCGACGATGCGGTCGGCGAGCAAAGACAACGGCACGTCGGCCGCGCTCAAGCCCTCGATGGTGCCGACCAAAGGCGTCAGCATGGTGCGGACGAGTTCCTGAAACAGGCTCTCCTTGTCGCGGAAGTAGAGATAGATGGTGCCCTTGGCGACGCCGGCGCGCTTGGCGACGTCGTCGAGGCGGGCCGCCTCGAAGCCGCGTGAGGAGAATTCGTCGAGCGCGGCGGACAGGATGGCCTCGCGGCGGGCGGCGCTGCGTGCCTGGCGGGCGGTGCTGCGCGGCTCCGGCCCCGGACGATGGGCCGCCCCGCGCCGGCGGCGCGGCGTCTTGCGGAATGATCGCGGGTGCGCTGTCGTCATCGGAACCGCAACACTATGACTGACTGGTCAGTCATTATATAGGGCAGCCACGGGCGGTGCGCAAGTATGAATAATGTCCGTTAAATCATGATGTTAGGCGGCGAGCGGCAGCTTTAACGGGCCCACTGCACGGACAAAATGGATAAATCGGCCGGCCGCACTCAGCCCTTGGCGTCGCAAAAGAAGGTGCGGATCACGCATTCCTTGCCGCCGTCCTTGTAGCAGGAGCGCAGGGCCTCGTTCTGGCTCACGCCCAGCCGCGGCCCTTTGCCCCAGCCGTGAGCGCCGCAGGCATTGGTGAAATCGACCGCGAACGCGGCGCAGCCGCGCTTGGTGACGGTCACCACCCGGCAGGTGTCGTTTTGGCATTTCGCCAGCGCGCTTTTGCGCGCCTCGTCGACGGTGCGGAAATCGTAAGCCTCGCCGAACGCGCCGCAGGCGCCGATCGCCAAGGCGCCTGCCGCACGCGCGGTGTTGACGGCGACCAGCATCAGCGTCGCGCTCGCAAGCAACAGCGTCGCCGCCACCAGCGCGCGCATAACCGGCGTGAAGCGATCCGTCATCGCCCTTCCCTGACTAAGGCACGTCTTCAGATAAGGGCTGAGTCGCCGCGGCGATCAACGATTCGAAGTCTTAGGCGCGTTCGATTTCGGCCTTGACGGCGGAAAACGACTCGGGCGTGTCCACGTCGGTGAGCGCCGCCTCGCCGGCGACCGGGACTTCGACAACCGCCTCGGCATAACTGCCGATCAGGTGGCGGGCGCCGATGTCACCGGCAATCGACATCAGATCGTGGAAGAAGCGGCGCGACCAAACCACCGGATTGCCGCGCCGCCCATCGAAGGTGGGCACCACCACCAGCGCGCCGCGTTCCGGATCGAAGGCGGCGATAAGCTTGTCGATCAGCGGGCTATCGACCTGCGGCATGTCGCCGAGGCAGACGATGGCGCCGTCGGCCTCCGCCGGCACGGCGGCGATGCCGGTCTTGAGCGAGGTGCCGAGGCCTTCGGCATAATCGGGATTGTTCACGAAGCGAACGGGCAGCCCGGCCAGCGCCGCCTCCACGCGCTCGCGTTCGTGACCGGTGACGACGATGACGGGCTTGGCGCGCGAGGCCAGCGCCTGCTCGGCGGCAATGCGCACCAGTGGCTTGCCGCCGATTTCGGCGATCAGCTTGTTGATCGCGCCCATGCGGGTGGAGCGCCCGGCCGCCAGCACCACCGCGGCGATGCGCCGGCCCTTTTCCGGCGCCGGTTCGGTGCGCGGCTGCGGCCGCGTGACGATTTCCATCAGCAAGCCGCCGACGCCCATGCCGGTAATGTCCGCGCGCGAGACCGGCAGATCCGGCCAGAAGCCGCATCAGCACCCAGTCGAAGCCGTTTTCCTTCGGGCTGCGCGCGCAGCCGGGCGCGCCGATCACCGCCTGCCCACGCAAGCGGCCGATCAGCATCAGGTTGCCGGGATCGACCGGCATGCCGAAATGCTCGATTTCGCCGCCGATGGCCTCGACCGCCGCCGGGATGACGTCGCGGCGGTCGGCGATGGCCGAGGCGCCGAACACGATCACCAGTTCGGCGCCCGATTTAAGCACCTCGTCGATGGCGCGCGCGAGCGCCGCCGTCTCGTGCGGCACGCGCCGCTCGGCAATGATGGTCGCGCCAGCGGGCGCAATGCGCGTTGCGGTGATCTTGAGGGTCTTCTCAACGACTTTCGGCGACAATCCGGGCAGCAAAGTCGAAACAATGCCGATCTTGCGCACTCTATAGGGCGCGACGCGAATGACCGGCTTGGCCTTTGCGGCTTCCGCCACCGCCTGGTCGCGCGCACTGCCGGCGACCGCGAACGGAATGATCTTCACAGTGGCGATCATTTCGCCTTCCACCACCGGCTTGAATGCCGGCAGCGTGGCAATCGTCACCGCCTCGTCGATACGGTTGAGCCGGTCGATCGCGTCCTTGTCGAGCACCAGCACGCCGGACGTTTCCGCGAACAGATTGCAGCGGCCGGTGAAGGCGCGGTCGGCGCGCACGCCCTCGCCTTTCACGGCCGATGCGATGTCCGCGGCCGCCTGATCCTCCGACACGTCGCCCGGCTCGAGCCGCGCCACCACGATGTCCTTGACGCCGGCCGCCTTCAGAGCGGCGACTTCCGCCGGCCCGATCAGCGTGCCCTTCTTGAGCACGAGATCGCCCTGGCGGATCGAATGCACCGCGGTAGCGCCGAGCGCGTCGCTTGGGGCGACCGGGCCGAACTTCATGCCGCCTCCGCCTTCTCGGACTTCATGCGCAGTCGCTGCGTGATCTCGGCCATGATAGCGACGGCGATCTCGGCCGGCGTCACGGCGCCGATTGCCAAGCCGATTGGCGCATGAATGCGCGCGATATCGGCATCGCTTAGGCCCGCCTCCTTCAGCCGCGCCGTCCGCTTGGCATGCGTTTTCCTGGAGCCGAGCGCGCCGATATAGAAGCAATCGCGCGCCAGCGCATGCTTGAGCGCGGGATCATCGATCTTCGGATCGTGGGTGAGCGCGACGAACGCCGTATAGCGATCGACATTGAGCGGCGGCAGCGCCACGTCCGGCCATTCGGCGATCACCTTCACGTCAGGAAAACGCTCGGTCGACGCGAAAGCCGTGCGCGGATCGACGATGGTCACGTCATAGCCGAGCAGCCGCCCGACCGGAGCCAATGTTTGGCTGATATGCACCGCGCCGGTGATCACCAGTTGCGGCGACGGCACGTGCACCGTCAGGAACACGCGGCCTTGCGCGGTTTCCTCCATGCCGCTCTTCGCCATGCGCAGGCGCTTTTCGATCACGTCGCGCAGCGGATCCTTGGCGACGTCGGCGGCCTTGACCAGCCGCTGTGCGCCGCTCGCCACGTCGGTGACGACGACCACCGCGCGCCGCGCGGCGCGTTCGGCATTGAGCGCGTTAAGGATGTCGAGCTTCACGCGACCTTCTCGACATAAACCCGAATAGTGCCGCCGCAGGACAACCCGACGTTCCACGCCGTCTCGTCGGCAACGCCGAACTCCAGCATCTTGGGCTTGCCGCTGTCGATCACGTCTAAGGCTTCGGTGACGACCGCGCCCTCGACGCAGCCGCCGGAGACGCTCCCAAGGAAATTGCCCTCGTTGTCGATCACCAGGTTGGAGCCGACCGGCCGCGGCGCCGAGCCCCAGGTCTCGACCACGGTGGCGAGCGCCACGCCGCGCCCGGCTTTGCGCCAGTCCTCGGCGGCTTTCAGAATGTCCTCGTCGCGCGAAAGCATGATTTTTCTCCGTCAGGCTACCTGCCGCAGCCACAGTTTCGGATCGTAGTCCTTCGCCGCTGCGCCGGACAGGGCGCGCACCAGCTCGGCCATCGATTCCAGATTGTGGATCGGCCGCAGTTCGTCAACATGCGGCAGCATGGTTCGCACGCCCTTGGCGCGTGCTTCGAAACCTTCGAAGCGCAGCAGCGGGTTGAGCCAAACCAGCCGGCGGCACGAGCGGTGCAGCCGGTCCATTTCGAAAGATAGCGTGTCGTCGCCGTCGCGCTCAAGCCCGTCGGTGATCAAAAGCACCACGGCGCCTTGCGTGAGCACGCGGCGCGACCAGCGTTTGTTGAACTCGCGCAGCGACGAGGCGATGCGCGTGCCACCCGACCAGTCCTGCACGTTGGCACTGCATGCGGCGAGTGCTTCGTCCGGATCGCGCGCCCGGATGGCACGGGTGACGTTGGTCAGCCGCGTGCCGAACAGGAAGCTCGTCACGCGCTTTTCGCGCTCGCTGAGCGCATGCAGGAAATGCAGGAATAGCCGCGTGTATTGGCTCATCGAGCCGGAAATATCCAAAAGCGCCACGATCGGCGGCTCCTTCTCGCGCGGGTCCCAGATATTTAAGGTCGATCACCGCCCCGCCCGCCTTCATGCTGGCGCGCAGGGTGCGGCGGATATCGATCATGTGCCCGCGCCGGCTTGCCGCCAGCCGGCGTGTGCGCACGAGGTCGAGCGGCAGCGCCAGCCGCGCGATTGCCTGTTTGGCTTCGGCGATCTCGGCCGCCGTCATCTGCGCGAAGTCTTTTTTCTGCAGCACCTCGCGGTCGGACACCGTCAGCCGCGCGTCGACCTCGACTTCGGGCTTGTCCTCGCGCTCGTTGAGGCCGCCGAACAGCGCCTCCTGAATACGTTGCGCGCCCGGCGGCGGGGCTTTGGGCGCAGCTGTCGGCGTGCCCGGCAGCATGGAGGCGATCAGCTTTTCGATATAGCCGCGCTTGCGGAAGAAAATGCGGAAGGCCTGGTCGAACAGGATCGTGTGCTCGTGCCGTTTCACGAATACCGCGTGCAGCGTCCAGTAGAAATCTTCCCGGTCGCCGACATGTGCAACGTTAAGCGCCTCCAGCGCATCGAGCACTGCGCCCGGCCCGACCGGCAAGCCGGCCGCGCGCAGCGCGCGCGCGAAGTAGAGAATGTTTTCGGCGAAAGGCGGCCTTCGGCCATGCAAGTTACTCCGCCGCCCTTAAGTCCGCCTTCGCCTCGTCGAGCAGCGCCTTCACCTTGCTGCCGTCGAGCCGGGCGATGTCGTCTTGATATTTCAGCAGCGCGCCGAGCGTATCCGACACCGTCGCCGGATCGAGCGCCACCACGTCGAGCTCGGTGAGCGCGCCGGCCCAATCCAGCGTCTCGGCGACGCCGGGCGACTTGAACAGGTCCTCCTTGCGCAGCGCCTGCACGAAGGCGACCACCTGCTCGGACAATTTCTTGGCAATGCCCGGCACCTTGGTGCGAAGAATTTTCAGTTCGCGCTCGGCATTCGGATAGCCGACCCAATGATAGAGGCAGCGCCGTTTCAAAGCGTCATGCACCTCGCGCGTCCGGTTGGAGGTCACCAGCACGATCGGCGGATGCGCGGCTTTCACGGTGCCGAGTTCCGGCACGGTGACCTGGAAGTCGGCCAGCACTTCCAGCAGGAACGCCTCGAAGGCCTCGTCGGTGCGGTCGATCTCGTCGATCAGCAGCACCGGCGGTCCGGCCGGATCCGGTTCGAGTGCCTGCAACAGCGGCCGCTTGATCAGGAAGCGCTCGGAGAACACGTCGTGCTCGATGCGGTCGCGGTCGCCCTCGCCTTGCGCTTCTGCGAGCCGGATGGCGATCATCTGGGCGCCGTAGTTCCACTCATAGACGGCCGAGGAAATATCGAGCCCCTCGTAGCATTGCAGGCGGATCAGCCGGCGCCCTAGCGCCGCCGAGAGCACCTTGGCGATCTCGGTCTTGCCGACGCCGGCCTCGCCCTCGAGGAACAGCGGCCGGCCCATGCGCAGCGCGAGATAAAGCACCGTCGCCAGCGAGCGGTCGGCGATGTAGTCGGCCTTGGCCAAGCAGGTCGAGGGTGGCCTCGATGGAGGTCGGGAGCTGTCTTATGGTCATATCGGGTCCTGGAGGGGACTTTATCCTACCGCGCGGGCGTCTTACATGTGGGTATTGAAGGCCAGCCCAGCCAGCCAGGAATTGCACCCAAGGACTGCACTATGACCAAGCCCGTCCAGATCGAGAAAGAAGCCCTGCGGATGCCCACGATCGATCCCGGGGTGCGCATCGGCCATGTGCATTTGAAGGTCGCCGACCTTAACCGGGCGCTCGATTTCTATTGCGGCGTGCTGGGTTTTACGCTGACCACCAGCCGGCCCGGCGCCGCCTTCATCTCGGCCGGCGGCTACCACCACCATCTGGGCTTGAACACCTGGGAAAGCCTGGGCGGCTCCCCGCCCCCTCCGGGCTCGACCGGCCTTTACCATACCGCGATTTTGTACCCGACCCGCCGGCTGCTCGCCGACGCGCTGCGCCGGCTGATCGTCGCCAAGATCCCGCTTGAGGGTGCCAGCGACCACGGCGTCAGTGAGGCGCTTTACCTGCGCGACCCGGACGACAACGGCGTCGAGCTTTATTGGGATCGGCCGAAGGAAATGTGGCCGCAGCGCCCGGACGGCGGCCTGCGCATGTTCACCAATCCGCTCGACCTGCACGACTTGTTGGGCGAACTAGACAAGCCGGCGTAACCAACTGCGTCATTCCGGGACGCAAGCGAAGCGAGCGGGCCCGGAATCCATACTCCGTAGCGCCGGGTTATGGATTCCGGGCTCGCGGCATTCGGCCGCGCCCCGGAATGACAGTTACGCCGTCGCTTTCGCCACCGCGCGGCGCGCCAAGACGCCGACCAGATGCGCGCGGTATTCCGGGCTGGCGTGAATGTCCGCTGTTCATGCCGGTGGCCGGAATGCTCATGCCGTCGAGCGACTTCGCCGCGAAGCGCTTCTTCAGCGCCTCCTCGAACGATTTCACCCGGAACACGCCATTGGCGCCGGCGCCGGTCACCGCCACGCGGATATCGGAGCCGCGCTTGCTCACGAACACGCCGACCAGCGCAAAGCCCGAGGCCGGGTGCTTGAACTTCTCGTAGGCCGCCTTCTTGGCGATCGGGAAACTGATCTTGGTGATGATCTCGCCGTCTTCCAAGGCGGTCGAGAACATGCCGGTGAAGAAATCGTCGGCGGCGATGCGCCGCTTGTTGGTGATGATGGTGGCGCCCAAGCCGAGCACCGCCGCCGGATAATCGGCGTTGGGATCGTTGTTGGCGATCGAGCCGCCGATGGTGCCGCGGTTGCGCACCTGCGGATCGCCGACCGACGCCGGCACCGCGGCGAGCCCCGGCAGCGCCTGCTGCAACACCGGCGAACTGGCGGCGTCGGCGTGCCGTGTCATGGCGCCGATCACGATCGAGCGCCCCTTCTGCTCGACGCCGCTCAAGCCCTCGACCAGCGAGAGATCGATCAGCGCCGACGGGTTTGCCAGCCGCTGCTTCATCACCGGGATCAGCGAGTGACCGCCGGCCAAGAGCTTGGCATCGGGGTTGCGCGCCAACAGGCCGGCCGCCTGGCGGACCGTGGTCGGACGATGAAAGGTGAAATTGTACATCGCTCTCTCCTGTTACGCGGCCTGGCGCGGCGTGGCGCCTTGCATCGCCTTCCACACCGCATTGGCGGTCGCCGGCATGGCCAGATTTTCGGTTCCGATCGCGTCGGTGATGGCGTTGATCACCGCGGCGGGCGCGGCAATGGCACCGGCCTCGCCGCAGCCCTTGATGCCGAGCGGATTCGACGGCGATTTGGTTTCCGTCAGCCCGACGTGGAACGACGGCAGGTCGTGCGCGCGCGGCATGGTGTAGTCCATCAGCGAGCCGGTCACGAGTTGGCCTTCTTTGTTGTAGACCGCGCCTTCCAGCAGCGCCTGCCCGACGCCTTGCGCGATGCCGCCGTGCACCTGGCCCTCGACGATCATCGGATTGATCACGGTGCCGAAGTCGTCGACCGCGGTCCAGTTGACGATGTCGGTCTTGCCGGTGTCGACGTCGACCTCGACCTCGCAGATATGGCAACCGGCCGGGAAGGTGAAATTGGTCGGGTCGTAGAACGAGGTTTCCTTCAAGCCCGGCTCCAGTTCGGCGCCGGTGAATTTGTGCGCGATATAGGCGTTGAGCGCGACGTCGCCGAAACCCGCCGACTTGTCGGTGCCGGCGACGGTGAACTTGCCGTCCTTGAACTCGATATCGCCCTCCGCCGCCTCCAGCATGAAGGCCGCGACCTTCTTGGCCTTGGCCTCGATCTTGTCGAGCGCTTTCACGATCGCCGACATGCCGACCGCGCCCGAGCGCGAGCCGTAGGTGCCCATGCCGAATTGCACTTTGTCGGTGTCGCCATGCACGATGGAAACGTTCTCGAACGGAATGCCGAGCCGTTCCGACACCAGTTGGGCGAAGGTCGTCTCGTGTCCTTGCCCGTGCGCGTGACAGCCGGTGAGAACTTCCACGCTGCCGGTCGGATTGACCCGTACTTCGGCGGATTCCCACAAGCCAACGCCGGCGCCGAGCGAGCCGACCGCCTGCGAAGGCGCGATGCCGCAGGCCTCGATATAGGTCGAGAAGCCGAGGCCGCGCAGCTTGCCGTGGCGCGCCGCTTCGCGCTTGCGCTTGCCGAAGCCCTTCACGTCGGCGGCCTCCAGCGCCTTCTTGAGCGAGGCGTGATAGTCCCCGGCGTCATAGGCCATGATCACCGGCGTCTGGTGCGGGAACGACTTGATGAAGTTGCGCCTGCGGATTTCCGCGGGCTCGATGCCCATCTGCCGCGCCGCCACTTCGACCAGCCGTTCGACCACGAAGGTCGCCTCCGGCCGCCCGGCGCCGCGATAAGCGTCGACCGGCGCGGTGTTGGTATAGACCGCGTCGACCTCGCAATAGATGGTCGGGATGTCGTATTGGCCCGACAGCAGCGTGCCGTAGAGATAGGTCGGCACCGAGGACGAGAAGGTGGACATATAGGCGCCGAGATTGGCGATCGTCTTGGCGCGCAAGGCGAGGATTTTTCCATTGGCGTCGAGCGCCAGTTCCGCATGGGTGACGTGGTCGCGGCCATGCGCGTCGGTGAGGAAGGATTCGGAACGCTCCGCCACCCACTTCACCGGCCGGCGCACCTTGCGCGCCGCCCACAGGCAGACGACTTCTTCCGGATAAATGAAAATCTTGGAGCCGAAGCCGCCGCCGACGTCGGGCGCGATCACTCGCAATTTGTGCTCCGGCGCCATGCCGACAAAGGCAGCGATCACCAGGCGCGCGACGTGCGGGTTTTGCGACGTATTCCACAAAGTGAGGTTGTCGGAGCCGGCGTCGTATTCGGCAAGCGCCGCGCGCGGCTCGATCGCGTTGGGCACCAGGCGGTTGTTGACGATGTCGAGCTTGGTGACGTGTTTGGCGGCGGCAAAGGCCGCTTCGGTCGCCTTGGCGTCGCCGAGATGCCATTCATAGATGGTGTTCTTCGGCGCCACATCGTGGATTTGCGGACCGGATTTCGCCTTCGCGGGGTCGGTTACCGCCGGCAGCACCTCGTAATCGACCTTGACCTTCTCGGCGGCATCGCGCGCCTGCGGCAAGCGTTTCGCGCGATCACCACCGCCACCGCGTCGCCGACGCAGTTCACGTTGCCGGCGGCGAGCGCCGGATGCGGCGCCATTTTCATCGGCGAGCCGTCTTTGGAATGGATCATCCAGCCGCAGATCAGATTGCCGATCTTGTCGTTGGCGAGATCCGCGCCGGTGAGCACTCCGACCACGCCCGGCATTTTCTTGGCTGCGCCGGCGTCGATGCTCTTGATCTTGGCGCGGGCGTGCGGCGAGCGCACGAAAACGGCACGGGTCTCGCCCGGCCGCACCACGTCATCGGTATATTGTCCCTGCCCGGTAATAAAGCGGAAGTCTTCCTTGCGGCGCACCGCCGCGCCGATCCCGGTCGCGCTCATGGCGGTCTCCTCCCGTTGATTTTTTTAACTACTCGGCAGCTTGTCGCGCGCCGCCCTTGGCCATCGCTTTCGCTCCGGCGCCGATCGCCTTGACGATATTGTGGTAGCCCGTGCAGCGGCAGATATTGCCGTCGAGCTGTTCGCGAATGGTGTGCTCGTCGAGGTCGTTGCCCTTGCGGCGCACGATATCGAGCGCCGCCATGATCATGCCGGGCGTGCAGTAGCCGCATTGCAGGCCGTGGTTTTCGCGGAAGGCTTCCTGCATCGGATGCAAAGGCCCGCCCGGCTCGGCCAGGCCCTCGATGGTGGTGACCTTGGCGCCCTCGCATTGCAGCGCAAGCAAAGTGCAGGATTTCGCTGCGATGCCGTCGACATGCACCACGCAGGCGCCGCATTGCGAGGTGTCGCAGCCCACATGCGTGCCGGTAAGCCGGAGATTTTCACGCAGGAATTGCACCAGCAAGGTGCGCGCTTCGACATCGCCGGTGACGGCTTTGCCGTTCACCGTCATGGACACCGCAGGCATGACCATCCTCCCAAATTCGGGGCCAAAAGCCCTCTTTTCGCTTCGCCCGGCGGGGGCGGCGGCGGCTCGGGTTTGAAATTAAGCCGATTTCGGCCCGAATGCGCCTTGGAGCGGGAATAACTCTGAACCCCGACCGCGGGCCGGGTCAAGGGAGTTCAAGGCGGGAGTTGGCTCACACGGCCGTGATCATGCGCTACCGGCCGCCACCACGGCGGCAAAATTCTTGAAAAAGTCGTCGGCGATCTTCTTGGCCGCGCCGTTGACCAGGCGCTGGCCGAGCTGGGCGAGCTTGCCGCCGATCTGCGCCTCGACATTGTAGGTGAGCAGGGTGCCGCCGTCCTTTTCAGTCAGCGCCACGGTCGCGCCGCCCTTGGCGAAGCCGGCGACGCCGCCGTCGCCCTCGCCGGAAATCTTGTAGCCGTTGGGCGGATCGAGATCGGTCAAGTGCACCTTGCCTTTGAAACGCGCCTTTACCGGCCCGATCTTGGTGACGGCGACCGCCTGCAGCTCGGTGTCGGAAATCTTGTTGAGCTCCTCGCAGCCGGGGATGCAGGCTTTGAGCACCTCGGCGTCGTTGAGCTTCGCATACACAACCTCGCGGCTGGCGGGCAGTTGAACTTCCCCGGTCATCACCATCGCCATCGGCGTCTCCTCCTCACGCACTTGCCCAAGCCTTGGATCACGGCTTAAGCCCTCGGAAGGCCGCTGAAAAGAGCTTTGCAGCGGACGCGGACCGTTTTAAGTGTGGCGCCTAACGCCGCGCCGAAACAACCAAAATCCAGGCTTACGGGAGCAACTCCATGCCGATGATCGATGCCGACGGCTGTCCGATCTATGTCGAAGTCGAGGGCAGCGAGCGCGCGCCCGTGCTGATGCTGTCGAATTCGCTCGGCACCGATCTGCATATGTGGGACGAGCAGGCGCCCGAGTTCGCCAAGCATTTCCGGCTCGTTCGTTGGGACCGCCGCGGCCACGGCAAGTCTGGTGCGACCAAAGGCCCTTACAACTTCGGTCTGTTCGGCCGCGACATCCTCAAAATCATGGATGCGCTCAAAATCAAGAAGATGAACTGGTGCGGGCTGTCGATGGGCGGCATGGACGGCCAGTGGTTGGGCGCCAACGCGCCGGACCGTGTTGACAAGCTCATCCTCGCCAACACGAATTTCTATTACGCCGACAAGGGGCCCTGGGCCGACCGCATCAAATTGGTGCGGGAAAAAGGCCTCGCGCATATCGTCGGTCCGAATATGGAGCGCTGGTTCACCAAGGGCTTCATCGAGCGCGCGCCGCAGACGATCGCGCGCATGACCAAGATGTTTTTGGCCAGCAACCTCGACGGCTACATCGCCTGCGTCGAGGCGGTCCGCGACATGGACTTCCGCCAATCCAATCCGCGCATCACGACGCCAACCCTCGTCATCGTCGGCAAGCACGATCCGGCCACGCCGCCGGTAGCCGGCGAATCCATTGCGAAGACCATCAAAGGCGCCAAACTGGTGGCGCTCGATGCTGCGCACATCTCCAATGTCGAGCAGCCCAAAGCCTTCACCGACGCGGCGCTCAACTTCCTGCTGAACTGAGGGTCCCGTCATGGACGAGAAGGATCGCCACGAACGCGGCATGGCGCGGCGCCGCAAGGTGCTGGGCAACGAATGGGTCGATCGCGCCAATGCGAAAAAGACCCCGTTCAACGAGGAGTTCCAGGAACTCATCACCCGCTACGCCTGGGGCGAGGTTTGGACGCGGCCGCATTACGACGAGCGCACCCGCCGCGTGCTGGTGATCGGCACCATGATCGCGCTCGCCCAGTGGGACGAATTCCGCCTGCACGTGCGGGCGGCGTTGGCCGAGGGCGGCTTTTCCGAGACCGACATCAAGGAAATTATTTTACAACAAGCGATCTATTGCGGCGTGCCGGCCGCCAATCATGCCTTCAAGGAAGCTGCCGAGGTGATGGCGGAACTGGCGAAGTCCAAATAGCGCGCCCTCAGCGAAACGGCGCGTACCAGGGCGCCCCGCGCGGCGGGGCGGCAAGCTCGGTCGTCGCGGTGGTCGTGGCCGGCCGATCGTAGCTGCGCTCGACCAAGCAAAGCGCGGTCGCGACCGCGGCAAGCATCAACTGGATGGTCGCCTCGCGCACCAATTCGGCGTTCTGCGACCATACCGCCGGACCGACCGACACGATGCTGACCAGCACCACCAGGATCAGGCCGCCTTCGAGAATTTCGGAATCCGCCTTGCCGCCGACAAAAGCGCGCAAGCGGTCGAGTAAATGCACGGCGCAGATGCCGGCGACTGCGAGCTTGAGTGCGCCGAAGAAGGCCGCGAGCTTGATGAGCCCAATCGGGCCGAGACCGAACACGCTGCCGATGGCAAACACGAATTGCGAGCGCCAGACGTCTTCCAGGCCGTAGCTTGGCGACGTGAGCATGCGCAGTGCATCGTATCCCCAGAACAGGGTGAAGTAGAGCGCCACGCCCATGATCGTGGCCACGGCCGCGCCGGAAAGCTTACGCATGCGTTCCTCCTGAAACAGGACAGCAACGCGTAAGCGCTTCAAATGCTAATTTCAAAAGAAACCAAAACTTTACCTTACCGCTTAAGCGAGTTTTTTCACGAAGCATGATCCTTTCCGAAAACCGGTTCCCACTTTTCGGGATCATGCTCTTAATGTTAACCGCCGCGGCCTTCGCGAAACGCCTGCGGCGTCATGCCGGTCTGCTTGCGGAAAAAGCGGGTGAAGTGCGAGGGATCGGAAAACGCCAGATCGTAGGAAATCTCGTGGATCGGCTGGTTGGTGAACACCAGCTGGCGCTTGGCTTCGGTCAACACGCGCTGGCGGATCAAATGACCCGCGGTCACGCCGGTCGCGCGCTTGACGTGGTCGTTGAGCCGGTCGGCGGTCATCGCCAGCTTCTCGGCATAGAAGCTGATCAGCCGCTCCTTGCGGAAGTGCTCGTCCAGGAGCCGGCGCAGTTCCTCCACCCGCGCATCGGCGCGCGTCAGCGTCACCGTGCCGGTACGCGCGCGGCTGACCGCCAGCCGCACCACTTCGATCGCGATCAACGCCAGCAGCCCGCGCATGGCGAGGCGATAGCCTTCGCGCGCGAGCGAGGCCTCCTCATTGAGATCCGCGCACAGCGTCGAGAGACGCTTGGTCTCCGCCTCGCCTGCCAGCGGCAGCAGCGGATTGGCCGCCACCGACTTGAGTCGCGCCAGCGCCTCGCCCGATTGGTCGCCGAGCGCGTCGGCGACGTCCTCGGTGAAGCTGACCACCCATCCGTCGGTGACCTGCGGCGTGAAGCGGAAGCCGTGCGCGGTGGTGGCCGGCACCAGGATTGCGGCCGGCGCCGTAAACGTCACGGTCGCTGTCTCGAAGCTCATTTCGCCGCCACCCTTCTCGATCAAAAGGATCTGGAACAGGTTGCGGTGGCGGTGCGCGCGGATCGTCCAGTCGTGCACCGAGGAGCGCGAGGCGATGGTCTCGATGTGGATGAAGTCGAATGCGCTATCGTCCGGCGGATCGCCGTAAAGATGAAACAGCGGGAGCGTGGACGAAGCCATAGTGGCTAAGCATATGCGAGGCCGCGCCTGAGGCCAACGCAATCGAAGACCATTAAAACGAAAAGCCCCGCCATGTGGCGGGGCTTCCGTTCTCCCTGTTGCAGCGCGTCAGCGGTTCTGCTGGCCTTGCTGACCGCCCTGGCCGGGACGGCCCGGCTGCTGTTGCTGCTGCTGGCCGGGCTTCTGCTGCCCGCCACCCTGCTGCTGACCACCCTGTTGGCCGGGCTGATTGCCCTGCTGCTGCTGGCCGGGGTTCTGGTTGGGATTTTGGTTCTGACTCATTCTATTTCCTTCCAACGTTGGTCTTTGGACGCTCCCCGCCCGAACGGCAAGACAACGCGGGCACGGCGATTTAGTTCCATGTCGCCAGCGACGGTAAGATCGTAGGAACCGATTTGAGCGCGTGGCCGACGGAACTATCGCGCGTCACGAAACGGTTGCGTCAGCAGACGCACGATGCGCAGTTCGGCCACATCGCGAAAGACCGGCAGGCCGATTATCATTCGCGCTTCGCCGGCAGAAGGCTTGGCGCGATAGGTGCCGAACAGGCGATCCCACCACGGCAGATTGAAGCCGAAATTGCTGTCGGTTTCCGCGCGCTCGATCGAGTGATGCACCAGGTGCATCTGCGGCGTCACCACGATCCAACGGGCGATCGGCTCGAGCCGCGGCGGCAGCGCCACATTGCTGTGGTTGAACATCGAGGTGGCGTTGAGCAGCACCTCGAATATCAGCACGGCGAGCGCCGGCACGCCGAGCGCCACCACCGCCGTCATCTTGATCGCCAGCGACAGCAGGATCTCCAAGGGATGGAAACGCACGCCGGTGGTCACGTCGATATCGAGATCGGCATGATGCATGCGGTGGATCCGCCACAAGAGCGGCACGTGATGGAAGACGACATGCTGGGTATAGATCACCAGATCGAGCGCAATCACCCCGAGCGGGATCGCCGCCCAGGCCGGCAGCGCCAGCAGGCGGAACAGGCCCCACCCATGCGCGGCCACGATCAGCGCCACGCCAACCAAAGCGGTCGGCACCAAGAGCCGCACCGCTATGATGTCGATGGCCAGGATGCCGAGATTGCCCGGCCAGCGCGGCCGCCGGCCGACCGTCAGGTGGCGGCGCGGGGCGGACCATTCCCACAGCGCCATAGCGGCGAAAACCACGGCATAGCAGCCGACCCGAACGGCAATTTCGACGCTGGGGGACATGCGGCTTTCCTCTAAGCCTCTGCTGCGGCGACTCGACTTAATAACACGCCCTGCGGCGAGCGTTGCCGCTCCCGCCACGCCCTGTTAAGCCTTGTGGAATCGAAACAATGGCCGTCAGCCGGGCGGTCACCGAAAGGCCCCGAGCGCAACGCATGGAAGTCTTCCTCCAGCAGCTCATCAACGGCATCACCCTCGGCTCGATCTACGGCCTGATCGCCATCGGCTACACCATGGTGTTCGGCATCATCGGCATGGTGAACTTCGCCCATGGCGACGTGTTCATGGTCTCGGCCTTCATCGCGCTGATCGCCTTCCTGATCCTGACCACCTGGCTCGGCATCACCTCGATCGCGCTGGCGCTGTTCATCGTGCTGATCGTGGCCATGCTGTTCACCTCGCTGGTCAACTGGGTGATCGAGCGGGTCGCCTACCGGCCGTTGCGCGGCTCGTTTCGCCTGGCGCCGCTGATCTCGGCGATCGGCATGTCGATTTTCCTGTCCAACTTCGTGCAGGTGAGCCAGGGCCCGCGCAACAAGCCGATCCCGCCCATGGTGCAGGGCGAATTCGTCGTCCTGAACGGCCACGGCTATGCGGTCACGTTGTCGTACAAGCAGCTCATCATTTGGGGCGTCACCGCGGTGCTGCTCGTCGCGTTCTGGTATCTGGTGGCCAAGACGCAGCTCGGCCGCGCGCAACGCGCCTGCGAGCAGGACCAGAAGATGGCGGCGCTGGTCGGCGTCGACGTCGACCGCACCATTTCGATGACCTTCGTGATCGCCGCCGCGCTCGCCGCCGTCGCCGGCACCATGTACCTGATGTATTACGGCGTGGTGACGTTCTCCGACGGCTTCGTGCCCGGCGTGAAGGCGTTCACCGCCGCAGTGCTGGGCGGCATCGGCTCGCTGCCGGGCGCGGTCATCGGCGGCATTCTCATCGGCCTGATCGAGACCATGTGGTCGGCCTATTTTTCCATCGACTACAAGGACGTCGCCGCATTTTCGGTGCTGGCCATCACCTTGATCTTCCTGCCGCAGGGCCTGTTCGGCCGGCCGGACGTTGAGAAGGTGTGAGATGGCCGACGGCGCGCCAGACAAGCGCGTCGTTGTGGTACGCGCGCTGCGCGACGCTGGCTTCACCGCCCTGCTCGCCTTCGGCCTGTTCCTGCCGCTGATCGGCTTCCAGACGATCACCGACTTCCACAACAACCTGGTCCTGAACACGCGCTGGCCGCTGCTGTTCACCATCGTCGCCATCGTCGGCGCCGGCCGGCTGGCTTATTCGCTGGTGGCCGAGCCGTGGCTTGAGCAGCGCAGGCTGCGGCCGGTCGCGGCGGCGCCATCGCCCTGGCGGACGGCGGTCGCCAAATGGTTCGGCCCCTTCGCCATCGGTTTCGTCATCGTCTATCCGCCGCTCGTCATCGTCATCAATGGATTTGGCGGCGCGTTAAAATGGATCGACAATTTCGGCATCCAGATTCTGATCTACGTGATGCTCGGCTGGGGGCTCAATATCGTGGTCGGCCTCGCCGGCCTGCTCGACCTCGGCTATGTCGCGTTCTACGCGGTCGGCGCCTATTCCTACGCGCTGCTGGCCAAGACCTTCGGCCTGTCGTTTTGGCTGCTGCTGCCGCTCGCCGGCATTCTCTCCTCGTTCTGGGGCATCCTGCTCGGCTTTCCGGTGCTGCGGCTGCGCGGCGACTATCTCGCCATCGTCACGCTGGCCTTCGGTGAAATCGTCCGCCTTGTCCTGATCAACTGGGTCGATCTGACCAACGGCTATGCCGGCATCACCGGCATCCCGCGCCCGACCTTCTTCGGCATTCCGTTCAATGCCGATGACAACGGCTTCGCCGCCGTGTTCGGGCTGGAATTCTCCCCGCTCTACCGCGTGATCTTCCTCTACTACCTCATCCTCGCGCTCGCCTTGCTCACCGCCTTCGTCACCGTGCGGCTGCGCCGGCTGCCGGTCGGCCGCGCCTGGGAGGCGCTGCGCGAGGACGAGATCGCCTGCCGCTCGCTCGGCATCAACACCACCAACACCAAGCTCACCGCCTTCGCGATGGGCGCGATGTTCGCCGGCTTTGCGGGATCGTTCTTCGCGACGCGCCAGGGCTTCATCTCGCCGGAATCCTTCACCTTCCTGGAATCGGCCACCATCCTGTCGATCGTCGTGCTCGGCGGCATGGGCAGCCAGATCGGCGTTGCGATCGCCGCCATCGCGATGATCGGCGGCACCGAGATCATGCGCGAGCTCGATTTCCTCAAACAGATTTTCGGGCCGACCTTCGATCCGACCCAGTACCGCATGCTGCTGTTCGGCTTTGCCATGGTGCTGATCATGATCTGGCGGCCGCGCGGCCTGATCTCGACGCGCCAGCCCTCGGTGTTCCTCAAGGAGCGCAAGAGCATTGCCGCCGACCTGATCGGGGAAGGCCACGGCTGATGGCAAGCGCCGGCGACATTCTGCTCAGCGTCGAGCACCTGACCATGCGCTTCGGCGGGCTGGTCGCGGTGGACGACCTGTCGTTTACGGCGCGGCAAGGCAATATCACCGCGCTGATCGGGCCGAATGGCGCCGGCAAGACCACCGTGTTCAATTGCATCACCGGATTCTACAAGCCGAGCGAGGGACGCATCGGACTTCGCCACGGCGACGCCTCCGTGTGGAGCGATCTGGAAACGTTGACCGACAGCGGCAAGCGCCGGCTCGCGCGCGCGGATGGCGCGCTCTATCAGCTCGAACGCATGCCGGAATATCTCGTCACGCAACAGGCGCGCGTGGCCCGCACCTTCCAGAATATCCGCCTGTTCCCCGGCATGACCGTGCTGGAAAACCTGCTGGTCGCCCAGCACAACCGGCTGATGCTCGCATCCGGCTACACGCTGCTCGGAATTCTCGGCTTCCCCTCCTATGGAGTCGCCGAACGCGCCGCAATCGACAAGGCGCGCGGCTGGCTCGACCGCGTGGGTTTAGAGAAGCGCGCGGACGACCCGGCCGGCGACCTGCCCTATGGCGCGCAGCGGCGGCTCGAAATCGCGCGCGCCATGTGCACCGATCCGCTGCTCTTGTGCCTCGACGAGCCGGCGGCCGGCCTCAATCCGCGCGAAAGCGCCGAGCTCAACGCGCTTTTGCTCGCCATCCGCGACGAGCAGGCGATCTCGATCCTGCTGATCGAGCACGACATGTCGGTGGTGATGGAAATTTCCGACCACGTGGTCGTGCTCGACTATGGCGTCAAGATCGCCGACGGCAAACCGGAGGCGGTGCGCAACGACGCCAAGGTGATCGCCGCCTATCTCGGCGTCGCCGACGAGGACGTGGCAAAGGCCGAAGCGGAGGTCGGGCTATGACCTCCCCGCTTCTGTCCGTGCGCGGCGTGAAGACCTTCTACGGCCGCGTGATGGCGCTCAAGGGCGTCGATCTCGACGTCAACGACGGCGAAATCGTCACGCTGATCGGCGCCAACGGCGCCGGCAAGTCGACGCTGATGATGACGATCTGCGGCAATCCGCGCGCGCGCGAAGGCACGATTTCCTTCGCCGGCCGCGACATCACGCAGATGCCGACCCACGAGATCGCGCGCCTCAACCTGGCGCAGGCGCCGGAAGGCCGTCGCATCTTCTCGCGCATGACGGTGTTGGAAAATCTGCAAATGGGCGCGACCACCGCCGATCCGTCGGCGTTCGAGCGCGATCTCGAGCGCGTGTTGACGCTGTTCCCGCGCCTGAAGCAGCGCTTGAACCAGCGCGGCGGCACGCTGTCCGGCGGCGAGCAGCAGATGCTGGCGATCGCGCGCGCACTGATGGCGCGGCCGCGTCTGCTGCTGCTCGACGAACCGTCGCTCGGGCTGGCGCCTTTGATCGTGCGGCAGATCTTCGACGCCATCAAAATGCTCAACGCGCAGGACGGGCTGACGGTGTTCCTGGTCGAGCAGAACGCCTTCCATGCGCTCAAGCTCGCGCACCGCGGCTATGTCATGGTCAACGGGCTGATCACGCTTTCCGGCAGCGGGCGCGAGCTGCTGGAGCGGTCCGAAATCAAATCCGCCTATCTTGAGGGCGGCCGGCAGCGGGCCGAGCCATGATGCAGGGATTTCTCCACGAGGAAGGCTCGTTCGGCGTGTTCGTGCTGGTCACCGTCATCCTCGGCGGCGGGGCAGCCGCGCTCGCCGGGCGCGCCATCGCCCAAACCTGGCGGCCATGGGGGCAGGTCGTTAGCTACAGCCTCATCCTGGGCGCGGCCGTGCGGTTCTTCCACTACGCTTTGTTCGGCGGCACCTTGTTGTCGGTCCACTATTATCTGGTCGACAGCGCGGTCTGTCTGGCGTGCGGCCTCATCGGGTTCCGCGTCGCCCGCGCCGCGCAGATGGTGACCCAATATCACTGGATCAACGAGCCGGACGGTCCGATGCGCTGGCGCCGCAAGCCGCAGTGACGTAATATTCAGCGAGTTTGTGACTGCCGGCTTCACCTGAAGGGGAAAAGAAAATGAAGAGGATCACCACGCTAGGCCTCGCGCTCGGACTTGGGCTCGCACTGGCGGGAACCGCCTCGGCGGAAGTCAAATTCGGCATGGCCGGCCCGATCACCGGGCCGAGCGCCGCGACCGGCGCTCAGATGAAGAACGGCGTCGATCAGGCCGTTGCCGACATCAATGCCAAGGGCGGCATCCTCGGCCAGAAGATCACGGTCGAGTACGGCGACGACGTCTCCGATCCCAAGCAGGGTGTTTCGGTCGCCAACAAGTTCGCCGGCGACGGCGTCAAGTTCGTGATCGGCAACTACAATTCCGGCGTCACCATCCCCTCCTCCGAGGTCTACCAGGAAAACGGCATCCTCGAGATCAGCCCGGCTTCGACCAATCCGACCGTCACCGAGCGCAAGATGTGGAACATCTTCCGCGTCTGCGGCCGCGACGATCAGCAGGGCAAGGTCGCCGGCGCCTATATCCTCAAGCACTTCAAGGGCAAGAAGATCGCCGTCGTCCACGACAAGACCACCTACGGCAAGGGTCTCGCCGACGAAACCAAGAAGGCGATCAACAAGGGCGGCATGAAAGAAGTGCTCTACGAGGGCATCAATACCGGCGAGAAGGACTATTCGGCGCTGGTGTCCAAGATCAAGCAGTCGGGCGCCGATCTGGTTTACTTCGGCGGGCTCTACACCGAAGGCGGCTTGATCGTGCGGCAGATGCGCGACCAGGGCGTCAAGGCGCCGATGATGGGCGGCGACGGCATCACCTCGGACGAGTTCGCCTCGGTCGGCGGGCCCGGCGTCGAAGGCACGCTGATGACCTACGGCCCCGATCCGCGCAACAAGCCGGAAGCCAAGAAGGTGGTGGAAGAGTTCCGCGCCAAGAAGTTCGAGCCGGAAGCCTATACGCTCTACTGCTTATGCCGGCGTGCAGGTGATCAAGCAGGCGGCGGAAGCGGCCAAATCGCTCGACCCCAAGAAGGTGGCCGAGAAGATGCATTCGGGCATGAAGTTCAAGACCGTGCTCGGCGACCTCTCCTTCGACAAGAAAGGCGACATCACCAAGCTCGATTACGTGATGTACATCTGGAAAAAGGACGCCAGCGGCAAGGTCACTTACGTCGAGTGCCCGGGCTCGGACTGCTCGAAAATGAAATAGGCGACATCCTGCGCGATGTTGACGTCATTCCGGAAAGCCAGCCGCGCCACTCATATGCGCGCGGGTCTGATTCGGTGCGACTTTCGCCATCAGCCGATCTTGCCCAGCGCCGGGAACGCCTCCAGGAGCCACACGCTCATCTGGTTGATGCTGCCGGTAAGAAAGGCGATGCCGGTGAGCACCAGCAGCGCGCCCATCGCCTGCTCGACGCGGTGCAGATAATTCTTGAAGCGCGCGAGAAACGCCGCGAACGGCTCGATCGCGAAGGCGGCAATGAGGAACGGAATGCCGAGGCCGAGCGAATAAACGGCCAGCAGGCCGGCGCCCTTGGTCACCGTCTGCTCGGACGCCGCCACCGCCAAAATGGCGGCCAGGATCGGCCCGATGCAGGGCGTCCAGCCGAAGGCAAAGGCGAGCCCGATGATATAGGCGCCCCACAGCCCGACGGGCTTGGCCAGCTCCAGCCGCTTCTGCCGGTGCAGCAGCGCGATCGGCGTGATGCCGAGGAAGTGCAGGCCCATGACGATGATGACGATGCCGGCGATGGTCGACAGCGGCCCCGAATAGGCGCGGATCAGCGAGCCGATGACGCTGGCGCTGGCGCCGAGCGCCACGAACACGGTCGAGAAGCCCAGCACGAACAGCGCGGCAGCGAGCACGGTCTCGCGTCTGACCCGCGGCTCCGGCTCCGCGCTCTCGAAGCGTTCCAGCGAGGTACCGGTCAGGAAGACCAGATAGGGCGGCACCAGGGGCAGGACGCAAGGGGAGAGGAAACTGACCAGCCCGGCGATCAGGGCGGTCACGATGGGGACATGGCCATTCATGGCGCCCTAGATGCCCCGGCAACTATGGCGATGGCAAGTCGGCATGCGCCAGGTCCTGACTTTGACGTGATCGGCCGTGATAGACTACCGGCCATGACTTTGCGCAACCTCATCACCGATATTCCCGGCCTGCGCGTGGGCCATGCCGGCGACGCCAAGCTCGGCTCGGGGACCACGGTCGTGGTGTTCGACGATGCCGTAGTGGCGAGCGTGGACGTGCGCGGCGGCGGGCCGGGCACGCGCGAGACCGCGCTGCTCGATCCGGCGCAGACCGTGGAAGGCATCGATGCGATAGTTCTTTCCGGCGGCTCCGCCTTCGGGCTCGATGCCGCCTCCGGCGTGCAAGCCTTTATGCGCGAGCAGGGCCGCGGCTTCAAAATTCGCGACGCTGTGGTGCCGATCGTGCCGGCCGCGATCATGTTCGACCTGCTCAACGGCGGCGACAAGAACTGGGGCCGCTATCCGCCCTATCGCGAGCTCGGCTACGAGGCGGCGAAAACTGCGGGCGCGGCGTTCGCGCTCGGCAGCGCCGGCGCCGGTCTAGGCGCCACCACGGCGACCCTCAAGGGCGGCATTGGCTCGGCCTCGGCAACCACGCGCGGCGGCATCACGGTTGGTGCACTGGTGGTGGTCAACGCCGTCGGCACGACGACCATCGGCGACGGCCCGCATTTCTGGGCGGCGCCGTTCGAGCAGAACAAGGAGTTCGGCGGGCGCGGCTGGCCGGCGACGTTGTCCGCGAGCGATCTCGCGATCCGCGCCAAGGGCGGGTCCGGCGAGAATACGACCGTCGCCGTCGTCGCCACTGACGCGCAATTGAACAAGGCGCAATGCAACCGGCTCGCCGTCATGGCCCAAGATGGTTATGCGCGCGCGATCTATCCGGTGCATACGCCGCTCGACGGCGACACGATTTTCGCGGCGGCAACCGGCGCCAAGCCGCTCGCCGATCCGCATTATGGCTTGGCCGAACTCGGCATGGTCGCCGCCAACGTGATGGCACGCGCGATCGCCCGTGGTGTCTACGAGGCAAGCGCGCTGCCGTTCGCGGGCGCGCTGCCGAGTTGGAAAGATAAGTTCGGCCAATAATTTTCTGTCATTCCGGGACGCGCCGAAGGCGCGGATCCGGAATCCATCTCCGCAGCGCCGGGGTTATGGATTCCGGGTTCGCTCGCTTCGCGAGCGCCCCGGAATGACGGTCAATCGAGAAACCGCTCCGCGCGATACGGCGCCGGATCGCAGAATGGGGCGTCGCCCGCCATCATCTCCGCGATCATGCGTCCGGTCGCGGGCCCGAGCGTGAGGCCCCAATGCGCATGGCCAATGGCGAGCCACAGGCCGGGCAAGCCCGGCGCGCGCCCGATCACCGGCCGTGAATCCGGAAAACAGGGCCGGCTGCCAAGCCAAGTGTCGGCGTCGGCGCGCTCGCCGAGCGGGAACAGCTCGCGCGCCTTGGGCATGATGCGGTCGAATTGCACCGGCGACGGTGGCGCGTCGCGCGCGGCGAATTCGACCCCGGTAGTCATGCGGATGCCCTGCTCCATGGGCGTGATCAAGTAGCCGGCTTCGGCATCGAGCACCGGCCGCGCGAGGGCCGCATTGCCTTGCGGACGGAAATGCCGGTGATAGCCGCGCTTGACCATCAGCGGCAGCTTCAGCCCCAGGGTGCTGAGCAGATCCGATGCCCATGGACCGAGCGCGACCACGACCTCGGGCGCGTCGATGCCGCCCTCATTGGTTTCCACCCGCCAGCGCTGGCCGGCGCGGTGCAGCGAGCGGGCGTCGCCGTTGAGCGTCACGCCACCGAGCGCTCTAAACCGCGCGGCATAGGCGCGGGTGACGCCGAGCGGGTTGCTCACGCTTGCCGCCTGCGGCCAGAACACCGCATGCGCGAACGCCGGCTTGAGCGAAGGCTCCAGTGCCTGCGCGCCCGCGGTATCCAGCGCTTGCAACGGAAGGCCGAACTGGGCCGCCAAATCGATTTCCGGCTTGAGCGCCGCAAATGCTCGTTCGCTGCGATAGAGCTTCAGCCAGCCGCTCTTGCGCAGAAAGTGCGCGGCACCCGCTTCCGCCATCAGCGCCTCGTGCTCGGCCACCGCGCGCGCATAGAGCGGGCGGATCAGCTGCGCGGTCTCGACCAGCCGCTGCGGCCGCGACGCCGCGCGGAACGCCAGCAACCAGGGCAGCGCCTGCGGCAGGAACGTAAGATGGTAATTGGCCTCACTCGCACGTTTGAGCGCGATGCGGGCCAGCGCGCCGAAAGCGGACGGAAACGCCGGCGGGAACACCGTATTGCCCTCGATCACGCCGGCGTTGCCATAGGATGTCTGCTCGCCCACGCCGGCGCGATCGATCAGCGCGACGCTCAGGCCCCGCTTGGCGAGGTGCAGCGCGACCGAGGTGCCGACAATGCCGGCGCCGAGCACGACGGCGTCCGTGCGGGCCATGGGGCCTCCTTTGCCCCCATATATGGATCATCGCTATCGAAGGCGCTATCAAGGCTCACCGCCCCGCCGGGCGGCCGGAGCTTCCCGATAATGAACGTGCTCGCCCTGCCCGCGGCCGCGCTTGGCTGGATCGGCCGCAAGGGCACGCTGGTGGTGGCGGCCTCGCTATTCGTCGGCCTGGCTGTGCCGGGGCTTGCCGCCGCCTGCAAGCCGTTCCTCGGCGAAGCCATTGTCGTCATTTTGGCGCTGGCGTTCCTGCGCGTCGATCCGACCGAGCAGCGCCAACATTTCACGCAGCCTGGCCTGATCGCCATCGCCACCGTGTGGGTGATGCTGGTGGTGCCGGCCGCGCTCGGCGCGCTGTTTTTGGCCATCGGCCTCGATAAGGCCATGCCCGGCCTATTCTTCATACTGGTGCTGCAGATATCGGCGCCGGGACTAATGTCGTCGCCGGCGCTGGCCGCGCTGATGGGGCTCGACGTGGCGCTGACGCTTTCGAGCCTGGTGGTGTGCACCGCGATCACGCCGCTGACCGCGAGCCTGTTCAGCCATGTCTTTCTCGGCAGCGCGCTCGTTTCGCCTTACGCCTTCGGCCTCAAGCTCTTTGCCATCATCGCCGGCTCGGCCTTAGCCGCGGCGGTGATCCGCCGCATCGGCGGGCGCGCCTGGGTCGAAGCGCAGCGCGAACGCATCGACGGGCTCAGCGTACTCGCCATGTTCATGTTCGCGGTCGCCGCCATGGACGGCGTCACCGATCATTTCCGCGCCGACCCATTGCTGGTGGTCAAGCTCCTGGCGCTAGCCTTCGCGCTGGCGCTTGCCCTGATCGCGATCACCGCGCTGGTGTTCCTTCGCACCGGCCGCGCCCGCGCCTTGGCCATCGGCCTGATCGCCGGCAACCGCAATATCGGCCTGATGCTGGCGGCGACCGGCTTCCTGGCGCCGGACATCGCTTGGCTCTATTTCGCGCTGGCGCAGTTTCCGATTTATCTACTGCCGCATCTGCTGAAGCCGCTGGCGAGGCGGCTCCAGCAAACGACTTAGAAACTAGGCGATTGCCGACAGGGTCGAGGTCGCCGAGTTCAGCAGTTGTGCCTGCAACTGGATCAACTGCTCGAGCAGATTGGCGTTATTCTGGCCGCTCGCGCCGGTGCCCGCAGTCCCGCCGTTATTCGCCGTTGCCGCCGGCGTCGTCATCTCGACCGTGCTGCCGTCGGCGTACGAAATGGTCGTGGTGGTCGAGCCGTCCGCGTTGGTGGCGGTCTGCGTGGTCGCGCCGGTTGCATCGGCCGACGATAACAGCGAATTGATCGCGTTTTGCCCGGACGATGCGTTGGCTTGCGAGCCGCCGCCGCCATGCATGTGGTGGTGGGGGTGACCGTGTTGTGCCTTCGCCAGTTCGCTTTGGCTGATCGAGCCGTCGCCATTGGTGTCGAGCTTGGCAAACAGGGCGTCGGCGCTCGAGGTGTCGACCCCGGCGTTGCCGAGCGCGGTCTCGAATTCCGATTGGCTGATCTGGCCGTCGCCATTGGTATCGAGCTTGGCGAACAGCTGCGACGGCGATTGCGCGGTCACGCCGGTTGCCGACTGGCCTTGCAGCGAAATCAGCGCCGCCATCGTGCCGGCGTCGAACGACGAATAGCCCGAACCTGCTGTAACGCCGGTAGCCGCCGCGGCGGACGTCGACGGGTCCGTTGTTACGCCGGACCCGGACAGGGTTTGCAACAAGACCGATAAGGGATTGCCGGCATTTGCCGCATCGCCGATGCCGGCGGCACCTTGCTGCAGCAACTGCTGCAGGTAGGACAGCGCATTGGACGATGCGCCGACTGACATGGACATGACTCAAACTCCTTCGCTCCACCGGTGATCCCGGCGGACGTAGCCCCTGCCGGCGCCGACGCAAGCGCCGCGCCAGTCTGGCGGCCGCGCGCTAAAAACCCCGCCGTTGTTGAGGTTGTCCACAGTTTCCCGCACCGATCGGCGCCGCCTTGCGGGCCTTGCATCGGCAATTCTTGCCGGCTTGGTCGACGTTAATGCCGGGTGGCAAACCGCAAGAGCCGCGCGTTGCTCCGCGGCCCCCGTCGTGTTAGGCGAACCTCGCTTGGAGACCACCATGCGCCCGCTACTCATCGCGCCGTCAATTCTGTCGGCCGATTTCGCCAAACTGGGCGATGAAATCCGCGCCGTCGAGGCCGCCGGCTGCGACTGGATCCATGTCGACGTGATGGACGGGCACTTCGTGCCCAATATCTCCATCGGTCCCGCGGTGGTGCAGGCGATCCGCCCGGTCACCAAGAAGACGCTCGACGTGCATTTGATGATCGCGCCTTGCGATCCTTATCTCGAGGCCTTCGCCAAGGCCGGCTCCGACATCATCACCGTCCACGTGGAGGCCGGGCCGCACGTGCACCGCTCGCTGCAGGCGATCCGCGCGCTCGGCAAGAAGGCCGGCGTCACCATGAACCCGGCGACGCCGGTCGCCAGCATTGAACACGTCATCGATCTGGTCGATCTCGTTCTGGTCATGTCGGTCAATCCCGGCTTCGGTGGGCAAACTTTCATTCCAGCGGCGCTGGATAAGCTGCGCGAGGTGCGCGCGCTGGTCGGAGCGCGGCCGATCGACATCGAGATCGACGGCGGCGTCACCGCCGACAATGCCGCCAAGGTCGTGCAGGCGGGCGCCAATGTGCTGGTCGCCGGCAACGCCGTGTTCAAGGGCGGTAATTACAAAGCCAACATCGCGGCGATCCGCAACGCGGCGGCGCTGGCGCGCGGGGAAGCGGCGTGATCCCGCGCTACTCCCGGCCCGACATGGTCGCGATCTGGTCGCCGGAAACCAAATTCCGCATCTGGTTCGAGATCGAGGCGCACGCGGCCGAAGCCATGGCCGAGCTCGGCATTATTCCGAAAGAGGCGGCGAAAAAAATCTGGGCCAAAGGCAAGGCCGCCAAGTTCGATGTCGCCCGCATCGACGACCATCGAAGCCGAGGTCAAACACGACGTCATCGCCTTCCTGACGCATCTGTCGGAAATCGTAGGTCCCGAAGCGCGCTTCGTGCATTCCGGCATGACCTCGTCCGACGTGCTCGACACCTGCTTCAACGTGCAGCTGGTGCGCTCAGCCGACATCCTGATCGCCGACGTGGACGCGCTGCTCGCCGCGCTCAAGCGGCGCGCCTTCGAACACAAAGTGACGCCGACGGTCGGCCGTTCGCACGGCATCCATGCCGAGCCGACCACGTTCGGGCTCAAGCTGGCTTACGCCTATGCCGAATTCGCGCGCGCGCGCGAACGGCTGGTGGCCGCGCGCAAAGAGGTTGCCACCTGCGCCATCTCCGGCGCGGTCGGCACCTTCGCGCAGGTCGATCCGCGCGTCGAAGCACATGTCGCCAAAGCGATGGGGCTTGCCGTCGAGCCGGTCTCGACCCAGATCATTCCGCGCGACCGCCATGCCATGTATTTCGCGACGCTGGCGGTGGTCGCTTCCTCGATCGAGCGGCTGGCGACCGAAATCCGCCACTTGCAGCGCACCGAGGTGCTGGAGGCGGAAGAGTTCTTCTCCGAGAAGCAGAAGGGCTCCTCGGCCATGCCGCACAAGCGCAACCCGGTGCTGTCGGAAAACCTCACCGGCCTTGCCCGCATGGTGCGCGCTTATGCCCTGCCGGCCATGGAAAACGTGGCGCTCTGGCACGAGCGCGACATCTCCCATTCGAGCGTGGAGCGCATGATCGGGCCGGACGCCACCATCACGCTCGACTTCGCGCTGGCGCGGCTTGCCGGCATTATCGACAAGCTTGTGGTCTATCCCGCGGCCATGCAGAAAAATCTCGACAAGCTTGGCGGGCTGATCCATTCGCAGCGCGTCCTGATCGCGTTGACACAGAAAGGCGTGCCGCGCGAGGACGCCTACCGGCTGGTGCAGCGCAACGCCATGAAAGTGTGGGGCGGCGAGAAGGATTTCCTGGCGCTGCTCAAGGCCGACAAGGACGTGCGCGCCAAACTGAGCGACAAGGAGCTCGAGGCCAATTTCAACCTCGACCACCATTTCAAGCACGTCGACACGATTTTCAAGCGGGTGTTTGGGAAGGCCTAAGGTGCCTGACGCGCCGGTGACCATCCTCATCTTCGATTCCGGCGTCGGCGGGCTCACCGTCTATCGCGAGGTCGCCGCCGCGCGGCCGGACGCGCGTTACATCTATGTGGCGGACGACGCCGGATTCCCATACGGCAACCAGCCGGAATCGGTCTTGATTGCCCGCATCGTCGATGTCATCGGCAGTGCCATCGCGGAGCACGCGCCCGATCTGGTGGTGGTGGCGTGCAACACCGCCTCAACGCTGGCGCTCGCCGACTTGCGCGCGCGCTTCGCAGTGCCCTTTGTCGGCACCGTGCCGGCGATCAAGCCGGCTTGCGCGCAATCGGCGAGCAAGCGCGTCGCGGTGCTGGGCACGCAAGCGACGGTCAGCCGCGAATATACCCGCGCGCTGATCCGCGAATTCGCCGCCGGCTGCAATGTCGGCCTGGTCGGCTCGCCGCGGCTCGCTGGCTACGCCGAGGCCGAGCTCGGCGGCGCGCCGGTCGCCGATGCCGCGATCAAGGCCGAAATCGCCGATTGTTTCGTCGATGCCGACGGTCGCCGCACCGACACCGTAGTCCTCGCCTGCACCCATTACCCGCTGCTGACCGACCGCTTCAAGGCGATCGCGCCATGGCCGGTCGATTGGCTCGATCCGGCGCCGGCGATCGCCCGCCGCGTCGCCGATCTCATGCGGGAAAAGCCGCCCGGTTTGCCGACGGCCCCGCGCATCGTTTTTACCTCCGGCCGTGCGCCCTCGCCCCGGCTTGCCGATGCGCTGGAGGGTTATGGGCTCTAGCCGAACAAATGCGGCCACACTTCGTGTCCGCCGCGCGAGATCATGTCGCAGGCGACGTAAAGGATGATCGCCAGGCCGATAACGACCGCGTTGTCGCCCGCCAGCACCAGATCGATCATGATGACCTGCACCAAGGCCGGGATTGCGTCCTGCGACAGCGTGAAAAGGCCGTTCATCAGTGCTCCAGGAGGGCCATTTAGCCGCCTTGGCCCCGGTTTGACACCCGCGCCCCGACCCCCTAAAACCCGCGCGCCTTGCGGGTTTTTATGGCCTGACAGGGTGTTTCGCGACCCGTGGCAAGACCTTGCGCTTTCGAGGTCCAGCCTGTCGGTTCCGGAGTGATCCGGGACAGAGGAGGGCGCGGTTCCTCCAACCCTTTATTCAAACTCGAGGACGCGATGACCAAGCGCATGGAATCCAAGTACAAGCTCGACCGCCGGATGGGCCAGAACATCTGGGGCCGTCCCAAGAGCCCGGTGAACCGGCGCGAATACGGCCCCGGCCAGCACGGCCAGCGGCGCAAGAGCAAGCTCTCCGACTACGGCGTGCAGCTCAAAGCCAAACAGAAGCTGCGCGGCTATTACGGCAACATTTCCGAGCGGCAATTCCGCGGCATCTACGACGAGGCGATCCGCATGAAGGGCGACTCGGGCGCCCACATGATCGGCCTGTTGGAACGCCGGCTCGACGCCATCGTCTACCGCGCCAAATTCGTGCCGACCGTGTTCGCCGCCCGCCAATTCGTCAACCACGGCCACGTCAAGGTGAACGGCAAGCGGGTGAACATCGCGAGTTTCCGGGTCAAGGTCGGCGACGTGGTCGAGGTGAAGGAGAAGTCGAAGCAGATGGCGCTGGTGCTGGAAGCGCAGGCTTTGGCCGAGCGTGACGTGCCCGACTATATCGAGGTCGACGGCGCCAAATTGACCGCCAAGCTTTCGCGCATCCCGCTGATCACCGATGTGCCCTATCCGGTGCAGATGGAGCCGCACCTGGTGGTGGAATATTATTCGCGCTAAGCTCCCGGTTAGTCTCTAAAGCACGACGGAAATCCAAAGCCCCCGCCGCCAAGGCGGGGGCTTTTTCCATTGGATTCGGGCGCTTTTTCCACCGTGCAGCCGAAATTCTCCTGCCATATCAATACCTAATATAGTGGCTGCCTTGTTTTTAATCGCTAGATTTAGTAATAGGACGGCGCTGAGGACTGATTCAGGGAGATTCGCTCATGGATGCTCTTAACCGGGTAAAGGGTTGGATTGGGTCGCTTACTGAAATCGGACTGATGCTGTTGGCTTTCGCGATCGTGGCCTCGCTGCTGGTTGGCGGCAATCTGCCGTTCTTCGGCGGGGTGGTGGCCAACATCGTGGCGCTGGTCAAAGACTTAGGCTCGAATGGTCTCGTCGGGCTGATCGCCCTCGGTATTATTCTCTGGCTGTTCTCCAAACGCTCGATGGCCTGATCGCCGCTGAGCGGGCTAGGTTGGGTGGGGGCAAACCGTCCCCACCCAATTTGCGGGCGTTTAATAAAATCGTGGGCGACGTCGGCTTTCGGCTATCCGTCAAGTTTGGGCGTTCGCGCGCCATCATAGGTGAGCCGTGATGGACATCCTCGACAAGGCCAAGCGCTATCTGTGGGCACTCGTCGAGCTTGGCTTCGCCAGCGTGCTCGCGATCATGCTGATCTACTTGATCCTCGGGCAAAATTCCGGCGTCTTCGTGTTGTCGGTCGCCAACAATGTCACCAAGTTCGCCAATGCCGTGCCGACCCCGAGCCTGATCGGCCTGGCGCTGCTGTTGGCACTCATCTACCTGATCATGAAGCGCCTGCGCTAGGCGGCGTCAGTAAGGCGCCGGAATCGCTAGCATTAATAGCGCGCCCGCCGCCGGCAGCCAGGCCACCAGCATGCCGGCGCCGGTTTTTGCGCGCCGATGGCGGATAAATCCGGCGACGGGCGCCGCCACGCAGGCGATCACCCCGGCCACATAGGCCACCAGCAACAAGGTGCCGCTATGCGCGCTTTCCGGGCCCGATCCAAATATGAATCCCGACACGCCGATCATCAGCGCGGCCAGCGCGAGATCGACGATCGTCGCCACGATCAAAACGGCAATAAACAAGCCGCCCCCCGGCGCGCCGCCGCAACTGCGACGGCGCAGGCCGCCTAGGCCGAAGCCTTCACCGTGACGCCCTTGTCCTTGAGCGTCTGCTGCAACTCGCCGGCCTGGAACATCTCGCGCACGATGTCGCAGCCGCCGACGAACTCGCCCTTCACGTAGAGCTGTGGAATGGTCGGCCAGTTGGAATAGGCCTTGATGGCGTTCCGCAGTTCCTCGGAATCCAACACGTTGAGGCCTTTGTAAGTGACGCCCAAGTGGTCGAGGATCTGCACCACCTGGCCGGAAAACCCGCACTGCGGAAACTGCGGCGTGCCCTTCATGAACAGCACCACGTCGTTTCCCTTCACTTCATTGTCGATGAATTGCTCGATGCCCATGGATTCTTTTCCCGTTGAGCGGCGCGCCGGCCGCCTTCGCTCCGATATATGTAGCGCAGATTCCAGCGCCAGCCCAAGAGGGCTGGAAACCTTTGTTATTCAGGGTTTTTTCGGGGCGTAAAACGTCCCTTCCACCTCGAAAATGTCGTCCTGATTGAGCTTTGCCACCTGCACAATGGTGCGCGGCGGATAGGGCAAGCCGGCCCAAAGTTGCTCCTGAACCTTGTTCACCAGCGGGCGCAGCGCGGCCATATCGGTCACGAACACGGTCAGACGAACGCAATTCGCGAGCTCGGCACCCTCGGAACCCGCGATGATCTGCATGTTCTGAAATGCTTGTCTGATTCGTTGTTCTGGCCCGGCGACGAGCGTGCCGGTCGCCGGATCGATGCCGCGCATACCGGCGACGAACACGAAATCCCCGGCGCGTGCGCCCAGGCTCCAGGTGCCGGTCGGCGCGATAGCGCCCGCAGGCGAAAGAATCCGGACGCCGCCGCTAGCCGTCATCAAGGCGTGCCGGTCTGCAGCGCGAGCGCGTGCAGCACGCCGCCCATCTGGGCTTTGAGCGCCTCATAGACCAGCTGATGCTGCTGCACCCGCGACTTGCCCTTGAACGAGGCGGAAATCACCGTGGCGGCGTAGTGGTCGCCGTCGCCGGCCAGATCGCGGATCGTCACCTGGGCGTCCGGGATGGTCGCCTTGATCAGCCGCTCGATCTCGCCGGCATCCATTGCCATGGTCGGCCACTCCCTCCGCGTTACGCTTGCGGCAGCTCGCCCGCCATATAGGCCGGCAGCCAGCCTTCGAAACGCTCGCGCAAAATCGTGACCAGGATGGGGCGCTCGCCGGGAAGCGTCAATGCGTCGCCGCCGGTCGTCCCAATTGCCCACACCGGGACGCTGGCCGCGCGCGCCCGCGCCAGCACCGCTTCGACCTTATCCGCCGGCACGGTGACGAGGTAGCGCGCCTGGTCCTCGCCGAACCAGTAGGCATGCGCCGGGATATCGTCGGGCGCGGCGCTCAGCGTGGCGCCGATGCCGGACGCCATCGCCATTTCGGCCAGCGCAACCGCCAAGCCGCCGTCGGAGAGGTCGTGCGCGGCGCTCGCGGTGCCGTCGAGGATCAGCGCGCGCACGAAATCGCCGTTCTCGCGCTCCTCGATCAGGTCGACCGGCGGCGGGGCGCCCTCTTCCCGCCCGCACAGTTCGCGCAGATACATCGACTGGCCGAGCCAGCCGGTCGTTTCGCCGACCAAGAGGATCGCTTCGCCTGCGCGCTTGAAGGCGAGCGAGGCGGACTTGGTGAAATCGTCGATCAGGCCGACGCCGCCGATCGACGGCGTCGGCAAAATCGCCCTGCCGTTGGTCTCGTTGTAGAGCGACACATTGCCGGACACGACCGGGAAGCTCAGCGCCTTGCAGGCTTCCGCAATGCCGCGGATGCAGCCGACGAACTGGCCCATGATCTCCGGCCGCTCGGGATTGCCGAAATTGAGATTGTCGGTGACGGCGAGCGGGCGCGCGCCCACCGCGGTCAGGTTGCGCCAGCATTCCGCCACCGCCTGCTTGCCGCCCTCGAACGGATCGGCCTCGCAATAGCGCGGCGTCACGTCGGTGGTCAGCGCGAGACCCTTCGGCCCGTTGTCGACGCGCACCACCGCGGCGTCGCCGCCCGGCCGCTGCACGGTATTGCCCAAAATGATGTGGTCGTATTGCTCCCAGACCCAGCGTTTGGAGCAAAGATCGGGCGTGCCGATGAGCTTTTCCAGCGCGTCGGCGACGCCCATCGGCGCCGCGACCTCCTCCGCATCGATCGCCGCGGGCTTGGCCGCGCTCACGAAGGGTCGCTTGTATTCCGGCGCCTGATCGCCGAGCTCCTTGATCGGCAGATCGGCCATCACATCGCCGCCGTGGCGCACGATGAAGCGCTTTGACGGCGTGGTCTCGCCGACAATCGCGAAGTCCAAGCCCCATTTGCGGAAGATCGCCTCGGCCTCTTTCTCTTTCTCCGGCTTGAGCACCATGAGCATGCGCTCCTGGCTCTCCGACAGCATCATTTCGTAGGCGCTCATGCCCTGTTTCGCGGCACGGCACCTTGTCGAGATCGAGCGTGACGCCGAGATCGCCCTTGGCGCCCATCTCCACCGCCGAACAGGTCAGGCCCGCAGCGCCCATGTCCTGGATGGCGATGACGCAGCCCTTGTGCATGATCTCGAGGCAGGCTTCGAACAAGCAGCTTCTCCGAGAACGGATCGCCGACCTGCACGGTCGGGCGCTTGGCGTCCGAATCCTCGCCGAATTCGGCCGAGGCCATGGAGGCGCCATGGATGCCATCGCGGCCGGTCTTCGAGCCCAAATACACGATCGGCATGCCGACGCCGGAGGCGGCGGCGTAGAAAATCTTGTCCTTCGCGGCGATGCCCACCGCCATGGCGTTGACCAGATTATTGCCGTCGTAGCGCGCATGGAAGCGCACCGAGCCGCCCACCGTCGGCACGCCAAACGAATTGCCGTAGCCGCCGATGCCGGCGACCACGCCGGATACCAGGTGTCTTGTTTTCGGATGTTTCGGATCGCCGAAGGAGAGCGCATTGAGGCAGGCGATCGGCCGCGCGCCCATGGTGAACACGTCGCGCAAAATGCCGCCGACGCCGGTGGCGGCGCCCTGATAGGGCTCGATGTAGCTCGGGTGGTTGTGGCTTTCCATCTTGAACACGCAGGCGAGCCCGTCGCCGATATCGATGACGCCGGCATTCTCGCCCGGGCCCTGGATCACGTGCGGACCCTTGGTCGGCAGCGTGCGCAAATGGACTTTGGACGACTTGTACGAGCAATGCTCGTTCCACATGGCCGAAAAAATGCCGAGCTCGGTGAGCGACGGCGCGCGCCCGATCAGGTCGAGAACGCGCTGGTATTCTTCCGGTTTGAGGCCGTGTTCGGCGACCAGTTCCGGGGTTATTTTGGGTTCGTTGGGGATCACACTCGTCTATCTAGTCGACTTGCCCCGACATTTCACCCCGTCATGGCCGCGAGCCGGGCCGCCATCCACGCCTTTGTGGCGGCCCTGCCCGTTATTTCGGCTGCGGCCGGCCGATCCGGAGAATGTGGTCCCACAGCGTGCCGCCCGCATAGCGGCGACCGATGAAAAAATAGGCCACGACCACGGCAAACAGAAGAAAGGCGGGGCCGCCATTCAGGTTGAATCCCTGGTCGGTGGTATTGCCGGTGAAATGGCCGATCACCCAGCCGAAAACGAAAAAGGCGGTGAAGAAATCGAGTGTCGCCGCCAGGCCCCGCTTCCACACCGGTGCCGGCTCAATTGTATCAGCCATGGTCGCCCCTCGCTTTTTTACGCTGCCTGTTGCAGCACCTCCACCAATCCTGCGAACAGCCCGCGCCCGTCGGTGACGCCGAGGGCTGCTTCCACGTGGTTCTCCGGATGCGGCATCATGCCGAGCACGTTGCCGCGCTCGTTGACGATGCCGGCGATGGCGTTGATGGCGCCGTTGACGTTCCAGGCCGCGTCGAGCTCACCCGCCGGCGAGCAATAGCGGAACAGCACCCGCCCCTCGCTTTCCAGCCGCGCGATGGTGTCGGCGTCGGCGATGTAGTTGCCCTCGCCATGGGCGACCGGCACGCGGATCACCTGGCCCGCATTGTAGCCGCGCGTGAACGGCGAATCGGAATGCTCCACCCGCAAATAGACGTCGCGGCAGATGAAGCGCAGCCGGGCGTTGCGCATCAGCACGCCGGGCAAGAGGCCGCCCTCGCACAGGATCTGGAAGCCGTTGCAGACGCCGAGCGTGAGCCCGCCTTGGGCGGCGAAGCGGCGCACCGCGTCCATGATCGGCGCGCGCGCGGCGATCGCTCCGCAGCGCAGGTAGTCGCCGTAGGAGAAGCCGCCCGGGATCACCACCAGATCGGTGCCGGCGGGAAGCTCGCGCTCGGCATGCCAGACGATCGCCGGCGCGCGTCCGGAAATCAGCTCGAGCGTGCGCGCCATGTCGCGCTCGCGGTTGATGCCGGGGAAGATGACGACGGCGGCTTTCATCCCACCACCTCGACCCGGTAATTCTCGATCACGGTATTGGCCAGCAGCTTGTCGGCGGCCTGCTTGAGCATCGTCTCGGCCTGGGCGCGGTCGGAACCCTCGATTTCGATGTCGAATATCTTGCCCTGGCGCACGCTGGCCACCCCGGCGACGCCGAGCGAGCGCAGCGCGCCCTCGATGGCCTTGCCTTGCGGGTCGAGGATGCCGGTTTTCAGAGTGACGGTGACGCGGGCTTTCATGTTTCGCCGGTTATGGCATGAGTCGCAGGGCCTGATCGGACGCCTTTCGATCGTCTACGCTTACACTAGAGACGCCAAAGCCCGGCACAAGACCGGGCTTCGGGTATTTCACGGCCAAAAAGCCCGAAATCGGACGATTGGCTAACCCTTCACCAGCACCGGGCCGGCGCCGCGCGGCGGCTCGCCCTCGTTCATGATGCCGAGCCGCTTGGCGACCTCGGTATAGGCTTCCAACAGCCCGCCGAGGTCGCGGCGGAAGCGGTCCTTGTCGAGCTTGTCGTTGGTCTTGATGTCCCACAACCGGCAGCTATCGGGCGAAATCTCGTCGGCCACGACGATGCGCATCACGTCGTTCTCCCACAGCCGGCCGGCTTCCATCTTGAAGTCGACCAGGCGGATGCCGACGCCGAGGAACAGGCCGGACAGGAAGTCGTTGACGCGGATGGCGAGCGCCATGATGTCGTCGATTTCCTGCGGGCTACGCCCAGCCGAAGGCGGTGATGTGCTCTTCCGACACCATCGGGTCGTTGAGCGCGTCGTTCTTGTAATAGAACTCGATGATCGAGCGCGGCAGCTGGGTGCCCTCGTCGATGCCCAAGCGCGTCGCCAGCGAGCCGGCGGCGACATTGCGCACCACCACCTCGAGCGGGATGATCTCCACCTCGCGGATCAACTGCTCGCGCATGTTGAGCCGGCGGATGAAATGGGTGGGAACCCCGATATCGTTGAGGTGCTGGAATACGTATTCGGAGATCCGGTTGTTGAGAACGCCTTTGCCTTCGATCACCTCGTGTTTCTTGGCGTTGAAGGCGGTGGCGTCGTCCTTGAAGTGCTGAATCAGCGTTCCCGGCTCGGGGCCCTCATAGAGGATCTTCGCCTTGCCCTCATAAATGCGGCGGCGGCAACTCATCGGAGTGTACCGTGGGTTTTGAAAGTCCATGGAATGCCGTGGCTCCTGTTCGTCACGTCTTAAAGATCCGCGGCGGCGGGACCGGACATTTGCGATTGCGCTAAAACCGTCCGGGCACAAGGTCAACCTAGCCGATCGGTCGGGCCAGCACAATCGCGCCTGCAAGACGTTTTCCACTTGGCAAGCCTGCGTCAACAACACGGCCGCATGTTGCCTTGACGCTGCCACAGCGATATGCAAGGCGGCAGCAGGTATCCGTGTGTACCAACGAGGGCGGCATGACCACCACTTTCGACAAGCGCGAGGACGGCTTCGAGAAGAAATTCGCGCACGACGAGGAGCTCCGGTTCAAGGCGAGCGCCCGCCGCAACAAGCTGCTCGGCATGTGGGCGGCCGAGAAGATGGGCCTTTCCGGCGCGCAAGCCGAGGCCTATGCCAAGGAAGTCGTGATGGCCGATTTCGAGGAAGCCGGCGACCACGACGTATTTCGGAAAATCCGCAAGGACTTCGACGGCAAAAAGCTCGCCATCGCCGACCAGGACATCCGCCGCGCCATGGACGAGCTGATGGCGCAGGCGATCGCCCAGATCAAGGCGAGCGGCTGAGGTGGCGGGTTTTTCCCTCGCCCGGCGCCTGCGCGCCGGCGAAACGGTATACGCCGCCTGGTGCTCGCTGGCGTCGCCGATCGTTGCCGAAACCGTTGCGCGCGAAGGGTTTTCCGCCGTCGTGCTCGATATTCAGCACGGCTTGTGGGACACCGGCTCGATTATCGCCGGCATCGGCGCGCTCAGCGCTGCCGGCAGCACGCCGGTGGTGCGGGTTCCGCTCAACGACTTCGCGTTCGTCTCGCGCGCGCTCGACTTCGGCGCCGAGGCGATCATCGCGCCCATGATCAACAATGCCACCGACGCCCGCCAATTCGCGGCCGTGGCGAAATTTCCGCCGCTCGGCGAGCGCAGTTGGGGCCCGCAGCGCGCCATGACGCTGCAAGGCCGGACCGCGACCGTCGACTATTTGCGCGAGGCCAATGAGGGCACGCTGACGCTGGCGATGATCGAGACGCCGGCCGCGCTCGCCCAGGTGGAGAGCATCGCCGCTACCTCCGGCATCGATGCCTTGTTCATCGGGCCCTACGATCTGTCGACCGCCTTGAGCGGCGGCCGGGCGCAGGACGTGCAGGCCCCCGAGGTCGAGCGCGCCATCGACCAGATCGGCGCGGCGGCGAAGAAAGCCGGCAAGATATCCGGCATCTACTGCGCCAATGCCGAGCGCGCGCTGGCCATGGCCAAACGCGGCTTCCGCTTCATCACCGTCGGCAGCGACGCCGGCTTTTTGCGCGACGGCAGCGCGGCGCAATTGAAGGCGCTGAAAGCCTAGGCCGTCGTCCCCGCGCAGGGACCTGTAACCCCTGTCCTTCCGCATCGCTACTGCCGGGGTTATGGGTCCGGGTCTCGCTTTGCTCGCCCGGGACCACAGCAGAAAGTCGTCGAGCACGTTCTCACATTCCGCTCGACCTTCGCCGCGCTGACCTCGACCACCCGGTAGTCATGCGCTGCCAGCCACGCCCGCTTGTCGGCGCGCAAGCGGGCGGCCGCCGCGTCCTCCGATGCCGGCTTGAGATCGATCACGCATTTGAGCGGGAACGAGACAAAATCGGCGATGTGCGGGCCGATCGGCACCTGCCGCTTGAAGCCGCGGCCGGCAAAACGGCGGTCGTTGGTGAGCGCCTGCCACAAGACGCGCTCGGCGTCGGTCGGATTCCGGCGCAACAGCCGCGGCAAGCCGCGCAACGGCGTGCGCTCGGACGGCGCGCGGCCGGCGCCATGTTCGGCCAGGAGATCGCGCAGTTTTTGCGCGCCGGCGCCGTCGAGCACGCCGCCGCGCGCCGGGCCTTTTCTCCCTTGCGCGATCGCCGTGATCACGCCGTGCAAGGTGCGCACGTCCTGCTGGGAAGGCGCCATGCGCTGGAAAATATTGCGCAGGTTGACGCCCATGGTGCCGCGCTTTTCCGCCGGCCGGAAGAATTCGACCTTGTCGAGCTCGCGTTCGAGATCGGCGAAAAATGCCTCGAGCTGCTGCTTGGCCGCCGGCGGCGATTTTTGCGGGGCGACGAATGGCAAATCGCCGCCCGCCTGCTTGAACCATTCGTAGCCGACGATCACCACCGCCTGCGCCAGATTGAGCGAGGCAAATGCAGGATTGACCGGCAGCGTGAGAATGCGGTCGGCGCGCGCGACCTCGTGGTTTTCCAGTCCGTTGCGCTCGCGCCCGAACACGATGGCGACATTTTCGCCGCCCGCAACGCGCGGCGCCATCTCGGCTGCGGCCTGCGCCGCTCCGATCACGGGTTTGGCCTGATCGTGATTGCGCGCGGTCGCGGCTAATACAAAAGTGCAATCGCCGATCGCATCGGCGAGGCTGTCGTAAAGCTCGGCGCCATCAAGCACGCGGTCGGCGCCGGCCGCCATGGCGCGCGCCTTCTCGTTCGGCCAGCCTTGCACCGGCTTGACCAGCCTTAAGCGCGACAGCCCGAAATTGGCCATGGCGCGCGCCGCCGCGCCGATGTTCTCAGCCAGCTGCGGCTCGACCAGGACGACGATCGGCGCCGGCTCAACGCTCCAGCGCTTGGTCTTGTCGGTGCCGGCGCCCGGCATGACGCTTAGCCCTCCATACCGCTGCTCGTTACCACCGCAACGGCGCTCTGGGAAACCGTCGATTTTCTATGGCTTCGCGCCCGCGCCGCCGACTTCCGCCCCAGCCGCGCAACGCACCTATGTACTTATCCCTGCTTTGCCTCCCCCTAATGGCGGTGCTATAGGCACGCCCGCCGGTGACCACTTCCTGCTGTCCGCGCCGAGAACAATTCATTTGAGGGCCCGCGGGAGAAGCCATTCCGCCGCGCTCGCCGATGTTCGGTTTCCGGTCGGCCCAAACAAACACGGCGACCAAAGGTGCAAGCATGCCAGATCTCGAAATCGTGTGGACAAAGGTCGATGAAGCCCCGGCGCTCGCGACCTATTCCCTGCTGCCGATCGTCGAAGCTTTCGTGGGGGCGGCGGGTGTGTCCATAAAGCTGAAGGACATCTCGCTCGCCGGTCGCATCCTCGCCAATTTCCCCGAGAAGCTCACCCCTGCGCAACGAATCAACGACGAACTCGCCGAACTCGGCGCGCTCGCGACGAGGCCCGAGGCCAACATCATCAAGCTGCCCAACATCTCCGCCTCGATCCCGCAGCTCAAGGCCGCGATCAAGGAACTGCAAGGCAAGGGCTACAACGTTCCGGACTATCCGGACAACGCCGCGACGGAAGCCGAGAAGGACATCAAGTCGCGCTACGCCAAAGTGCTCGGCAGCGCCGTCAACCCCGTGTTGCGCGAGGGCAATTCCGACCGCCGCGCCGCCGGCGCCGTCAAGCAATACGCCCGCAACAATCCGCACAAGATGGGCGCCTGGAGTTCGAACTCCAAATCGCATGTGGCGACCATGTCGGGCGGCGATTTCTACGGCTCGGAAGTCTCGACCACGGTCGCGTCGGCGACCAACGCCCGCATCGAACTGGTTGGCGCCGACGGCGCCGTCACGGTGCTGAAGGCGAAGACGCCGCTTGACGCCAGCGAGATTATCGACGCGGCGGTGATGAGCCGCAAGGCGCTGCGCGCCTTCTTCGCCGACCAGATCGAAGCCGCCAAGAAGGAAGGCGTGCTGTTCTCGCTGCACCTGAAGGCGACCATGATGAAGATCTCCGATCCCATCGTGTTCGGCCATGCCGTTTCCGTATTCTTCGCGGACGTGCTCAAGAAGCACGCCGCCACGCTGAAGCGTCTCGGCGTCAATCTCAACAACGGCTTCGGCGATCTGTTGACGAAAATCGAGACGCTGCCGGAAGCCGAAAAGAAAGCGATCAAGGCCGACATCGCGGCCGAGTACGCGAAGCGGCCGGGCCTCGCCATGGTCAATTCCGACAAGGGGATCACCAACCTGCACGTGCCCAGCGACGTGATCGTCGACGCTTCGATGCCGGCGATGATCCGCGAATCCGGCCGCATGTGGGGCGCCGACGGCAAGCTGCACGACGTCAAGGCCGTGATCCCGGACCGCAGCTACGCCACGCTGTATCAGGCGGTCATCGAGGACTGTAAGGCGCACGGCGCGTTCGATCCAAAGACCATGGGCACGGTTCCGAACGTCGGGTTGATGGCGCGGCAGGCCGAAGAATACGGCTCGCACGACAAGACGTTCGAAATTCCCGCGGACGGAAAGGTCCGCGTCGTCGCCGATGACGGCAAGGTGCTGCTGGAGCGTCCGGTCGAGACCGGTGACATATTCCGCATGTGCGAGACCAGGGACGTGCCGATCCAGGACTGGGTCAAGCTCGGCGTGCGCCGCGCGCGCCTCACTGGCACCCCGGCGGTGTTCTGGCTCGATGCCAAGCGCGCGCACGACGCGCAGGTCATCGCCAAAGTCGAGAAGTACCTGAAGAATCAAGATACAGCGGGACTCGACATTCGCATTCTGCCGCCGGTCGAAGCGATGAAGTTTTCGCTCGAGCGCATCCGCAAGGGGCAGGACACGATCTCCGTCACCGGCAACGTGCTGCGTGACTATCTGACCGACCTGTTCCCGATTATGGAGCTCGGCACCTCGTCCAAGATGCTGTCGATCGTTCCGCTGTTGGCGGGCGGCGGTCTTTTCGAGACCGGTGCCGGCGGCTCGGCGCCCAAGCACGTGCAGCAGTTCCAGGAAGAGGGCTATCTCCGCTGGGATTCGCTCGGCGAGTTCTTGGCCCTCGGCGCGTCGCTCGAACATCTGGCGCAGACTTACAAGAACGCCAAGGCGCAGGTTCTCGCCGAGACGCTCGACACGGCCATTGGCAAGTTCCTCCAGTTCAACCGCAATCCTGCGCGCAAGGTCGGTGAACTCGACAATCGTGGCAGCCATTTCTACCTCGCCCTCTACTGGGCACAGGCGCTGGCCGCGCAGACCAAGGACGCGGAGCTGCAAGCCCGCTTCAAGCCGCTGGCCGAGACGCTCGCCAGAAACGAGGCCAAGATCAATGGCGAACTGATCGCCGCGCAAGGCAAGCCGGTCGACATCGGCGGTTACTACCTGCCCGATGCCGCCAAGACATCGGCCGCGATGCGGCCGAGCGCCACGCTGAACGCCGCGATCGCCGCGCTCTGACGCGGAGTCCGGCGGCGGCGGCTTCCTCGACAAAGTCGACGAGAATCTGAAAAAGGCGATGGCCTGATCCCTCCCCCGCAAGCGGCGGAGGGATAAAAGATTACTCAATCTCCTCCGTCACGATATCGCCCTTGGCGCTGACCACTTCGCGGCCGACGCGCTTCTCCACCACGTCCTTGATGCGCGCGGCGATGCGCGGGTCGCGCTGCATCAGCGCGTGCAGGTCCTGCGCCGCGAGCACCAGCAAATTCGTGCGCGTGAGCGCGGTGGCGGTGGCCGAGCGGCGGGCGCGGCGCAGCACCGCCACCTCGCCGAAAAACTGGCCGACGCCGAGCTGCAGGCGTTCCTTCTTGAGCGCCACCTCGACCTCGCCGGCGGCGATGAAATACATCGAATGCGCGGGATCGCCGGCGCGCACGATCACCTCGCCCGTCTCCGCCACCTGCGCGCGCAACAGCTCCATGATGTCGGAGATCGCGGCGGCGTCGAGTTCGGCGAACAGCGGCACGCGCGCGATCATGCCCCAAGTCACGATGAAATCGCGGCGGTGGATCTGTTCGGCGAAAGCGGTGGCGATGATGCCGATCGGCAGCGCCATCATGATCAGGCCGGCGAAGATGGTGCCGGTGGCGATCAACTTGCCGAGCGCGGTGATCGGCACCACGTCGCCGTAGCCGATGGTGCCGATGGTGACGATCGCCCACCACAGTGCGTCGGGAATGGTGCCGAGCTTTTCCGGCTGCACCTTGCCCTCGGCGAGATGCATCATTGCGGCGGCGACCAGGGCGGTGCCCATGGTGATGACCAGGCAGCCGAACAACGCGCGGCGCTCGCGGTAGAGCACGTCGAGCAGCGAGCGCATGGCCGGCGAATAGCGCGCGATCTTGAAGAAGCGCACGATGCGCAGCACCAGCAGGAGCCGCAGGTCGTCGGGCAGCATGAAGGCGAACCAGAACGGCAGCACCGCGATCAGATCGACGATGCCGGCCGGGCTCAGCGCGTATTTGAGCCGCGCGCGCATCGCGGCGAGATGGCGGTGCGGGCCGTGCTCGACGGAGACCCACAGCCGCAAGGCATATTCGACGGTGAACACGACGAGCGAAAAATATTCGATGAAGTCGAACGCCGGCCGGTAGGCGGCGCGCAGTTCCGGCACCGATTCAAGCGCGACCGCGACCAGGTTGATCAGGATGAGGACGATCAGCAGCCGGTCGACGACGACGCTCATGCCCTCGCCGACCGGGCCCTGTTCGAGCACCAGATAGACGCGCCGGCGCAGTTCGGTGACCCTGTCGCGTGGCATGGCCCGCTCCGCTGGAATCGCTGACGATATTAGACCATTCCGGAGCGTGGGCCCGCTTTGCGGTCGATCAAACCGCTTCTTATTTGTCATCCCGGGACGGCGCGAAGCGCCGGAGCCGGAATCCATACTCCGCAGCGCCGGGAATATGGATTTCGGGTTCGCGAGCTTCGCTCGCGCCCCGGAATGACAGGGAATGGATCAGTACAGCCGCACCGCATAGACCGGCGGCAGATGGGCGTTCACCAGCGACCAGGCCTCCCCGGCGTTCTCGCTCACCCACAGGCTGCCGGTGGTCGAGCCCATGGCGAGCTGGCTGCCGGTTGCATCGACGTCGAGGCCGTGGCGGTAGATCAGGTCATAGGCGTCGTGCTGCGGCAGGCCGGCGCGGAACGCATTGCCAGGTCTTGCCGCCGTCGCCGGTGCGCGTTACGGCGAGCGCGCCGTCGCGCGGCACGCGCAACTCGTCCTTGATGGCGGGCACGAACCAGGCGGTGAGCGGGTCCTTCGGGTGCGCGGCGACCGCGAAGCCGAAATCGTCCACCGGCAATTTGAGCTGCGTCCAGGTGCGGCCGGCGTTCGTCGAGCGGAAGATGCCGCAGTGATGCTGCATCCACATCACGTCGGGCGAAGCCTGACAGCGCGCGACGCGATGCGGGTCCTGCGTCTCGCGCTGGCCGGCAAGCTCGGGCGGCATATAGGCGGCCACCAGCCCGTCGCCGCGCAGGCTCCAGCTTTCGCCGGCGTCGGCTGAATCCCACACGCCGCCGCAGGAGATCGCGACGAAGACGCGGCGCGAGTCGCGCGGATCGGGCGAGATCGAATGGATGCCGGCGTCGTCATAGCCGCCGCCGAACCATTTCTCGCGCTCCGGCACGTTCCACAGCGCGCTCACCTGCTGCCAGTGCTCGCCGCGGTCGGAGGACGCGAACAAGCCCGCCGGCAGCGCGCCGGCCCACAGCCGGCCCGGCTCATCGGCGCCACCGGTCTCGACCGTCCAGATTTGGAACAGCGTCGGGGAGCCGGCCGCATCGGCGGGAAAGGCCGGCGCCGGCAGTTCGGTCCAAGTGCGGCCGTCGTCGTCCGAGCGATGCAGCTTGGAGCCGAAATGGCCGTGCTTGAGCATGGCGTAGAGCGTGCCGTCGCGCGCGTCGTAGAGCGCGGCGGTGACCGCAACGCCGGCAAAGCTCGCGCGCGCGACGCTCCAGCCGCCGTTCTGGCGCGCGAGCTGCAGCAAGCCCTTGCGCGTCGCGACCAATATCCGATCGGCCATCGATCAACCTCCCGACAAAGCCTGCATGACATAGAGCTTGGAGTCCGGGCGGATGCACTGGTTGAGCGCCGCCTCGCGCGGCAGCCTTCTGCCGTCGGCGAAGATGCAGACATGCTTGCGCAACTGCCCGCGCTCGTCGAGCACATAGCCGCGCACATGCGGCAATTCGGCGAATACCTGGCCGAGCGCGGCGCCGACGGTGTCGCCGCCGGCGGTCAGAGGGCCGTTCGGCACGATTTCCCGCAGCCAGGAGGTGAAGTGGAGTTGGGCCATGCGTCCAAGATTAGTTGGACTGTCGTCCCCGCGAAAGCGGGAACCCGGTAACCCCGGTCTTTCCGCATAACGCAGACAGAGGTTACCGGGTCCCGGCCTCGCTCCGCTCGCCCGGGACGACGGCGTAACCTACCCGCCCAAGGCCTGCTCGATCGCCTTCAGCGCCTCTTCCGCCTTGGAACCGTCCGGGCCGCCGGCCTGCGCCATGTCGGGCCGGCCGCCGCCGCCTTTGCCGCCGAGCACGGCGGCGCCCGCTTTCACCAGATCGACCGCGTTGAAGCGCGCGGTCAGATCCTCGGTGACGCCGACCACCAGCCCGGCCTTGCCGTCGGCCGACAGGCCGACAATGGCGACCACGCCGGAGCCGACTTGGCTTCTTGCCCTCGTCGGCCAGGCTGCGCAGGTCCTTCAACTCGATGCCGGTGACCGAGCGCGCGATCAATTTCACGCCATTGACCTGGCGCACGCCGTCGTCGGCGCTCTTGGCGCCGCCGCCGCCTAAAGCGAGCTTCTTCTTCGCCTCGGTCAGTTCGCGTTCAAGCTTCTTGCGCTCGTCGATGAGCGAAGCGATGCGCGCCGGCATTTCCTCCAGCGGGGCTTTAAGTTCGGCGGCCGCCGCCTTGGCGATGTGCACCTGATGCTCGGCCGCTTTGCGCGCCACCTTGCCGGTGAGCGCCTCCAACCGGCGCACGCCGGCGGCGACGCCGGAATCGGCGAGGCCGCTGATCAAACCGATATCGCCGGTGCGCCTGACATGGGTGCCGCCGCACAATTCGACCGACCAGCCGAGCGTGTTGCCGCTGCCCTCGCCCATCGCCACCACGCGCACCTCGTCGCCGTATTTCTCGCCGAACAGCGCGCGCGCGCCGGAGGCCCGCGCGTCGTCGAGCGCCATCAGCCGCGTGGTAACGGCTGCATTCTGCAGCACGATGTCGTTGGCGATGTCTTCGACCTTTTCGATTTCGGCCGCGGTCATCGGCTTGGGGTGCGAGAAGTCGAAGCGCAGCCGGTCGGGCGCGACCAGCGAGCCCTTCTGCGCCACGTGATCGCCGAGCACCTGGCGCAGCGCCTCGTGCAGCAGATGCGTGGCGGAATGGTTCTGCCGGATGGCCGAGCGCCGCGCGTGATCGACTTCCATGAGCAATGGGTCGCCGACTTTCACCGTGCCCTCTTCGACCTTGACCAGATGGACGAACAGGTCGCCGGCCTTCTTCTGCGTGTCGGTGACGGCAAGGCGCACGCCCTCGCGCCGCAGCTCGCCGGTGTCGCCGACCTGGCCGCCCGACTCGCCGTAGAACGGCGTCTGGTTCATCACCACCGCGCCGCTCTCGCCTTTTTTCAGTTCGCCGACTTCCTTGCCGTCCTTCACCAGCGCGGCGACCACGCCCTCGGCGCTCTCGGTCTCGTAGCCGAGGAATTCGGTGGCGCCGACTTTCTCGCGCAGGGAAAACCACACCGTTTCCTGGGCGGCTTCGCCGGAGCCCGCCCAAGAGGCGCGCGCTTTTTCGCGCTGGCGCTGCATGGCGTCGTTGAAGCCGTCGAGATCGACGCCGATGCCGCGCGCGCGCAGCGCGTCCTGCGTCAGATCGAGCGGGAAGCCATAGGTGTCGTAGAGCGTGAACGCCGTCTCGCCGTCGAGCATGTCGCCCTTTTTCAGGCCGGCGGTCTTCTCGTCGAGAATGGCGAGCCCGCGCGCGAGCGTGGCGCGGAAGCGGGTTTCTTCCAGCTTGAGCGTCTCGGAGATCAGCGCCTCGGCGCGGATCAGCTCGGGAAAGGCCTGGCCCATCTCGCGCGTGAGCACGGGGACGAGCTTCCACATCAGCGGGTCCTTGGCGCCGAGCAGTTCGGCGTGGCGCATGGCGCGCCGCATGATGCGGCGCAGCACGTAGCCGCGGCCTTCGTTCGAGGGCAGCACGCCGTCGGCGATCAGGAAGGACGACGCGCGCAGGTGATCGGCGATCACCCGGTGCGAGGCCTTGTGCGGCCCATGCGCGCCGACCTTGGTCAGGTCCGCGATATGCTGGATCAGGTTGGCGAACAGATCGATGGCGTAATTGTCGTGGGTGCCTTGCAGCACCGCGGCGATGCGCTCGAGCCCCATGCCGGTGTCGATCGAGGGCCGCGGCAGGTCGATGCGCTTGCCGCCCTCGAGCTGCTCGTACTGCATGAAGACGAGATTCCAGATCTCGATGAAGCGGTCGCCGTCGGCCTCCGCCGAGCCGGGCGGGCCGCCGGGGATGTGGTCGCCGTGGTCGTAGAAAATCTCCGCGCAGGGGCCGCAGGGGCCGGTGTCGCCCATCGACCAGAAATTGTCGGCGCCGGCGATGCGCAGGATCTTCTTCTCCGGCAGGCCGGAGATCTTCTTCCACAGCTTGAAGGCGTCGTCGTCGTCGATATAGACGGTGACCAAAAGCCGCTCGGGCGAGATCGCGAAATCCTTGGTGATCAGCTCCCAGGCGAGCGCGATGGCGCGCTCCTTGAAGTAGTCGCCGAACGAGAAATTGCCCAGCATCTCGAAGAAGGTGTGGTGGCGCGCGGTGTAGCCGACATTGTCGAGGTCGTTGTGCTTGCCGCCGGCGCGCACGCATTTCTGCGAGGTGGCCGCGCGCACGTAAGGGCGCTTTTCCAGGCCGGTGAAGACGTTCTTGAACTGCACCATGCCGGCATTGGTGAACATCAGGGTCGGGTCGTTGCGCGGCACCAGCGAGGACGACGCCACGACCGTGTGGTCGTTGCGGGCGAAGAAATCCAGGAAGTTTTTGCGGATATCGTTGACGCCGCTCATTACCGCTCGCGCTGCCTGCCGCCCCGTTTGAACCCCGAAGTTCGGGGCTAAATCCCGGCCCGGCTTATGTTTCGGGGCCTATTTAGCGATGGGGGTGGGTGAAGTCCAGGAAGGGGCCGCTTTATCCCTCCCCTTTAGGGGAGGGTGGCTTCGAGCGAAGCGAGAAGCCGGGTGGGGCTTAATTCACGCCACCCCACCCGGCCGCTCGCTGACGCGAGCGGCCACCCTCCCCGCGTAGCGGGGAGGGATTAGAAACGCCCTCGCCCCCGTCCTCGGTGGCGGCCGCTTTACGCAGCCGGGTGCCGACGGGGGCGATACGCGAGACGCGTCACAGTCTTATTTGCGCATGATTTACCGAAAACCGGTTCCCACTTTCGGGACATCGCGATTGGTGCGGCGATGAACCGGCGCCGCCGCCGCGCCTTACACGATTAACTCCGTTCGTTCGCACCGCCTGCGTACCAGCGGGAACCCAGTTCTAAACTCACGCGGCCTTGGCTCTGGGTCCCCGCTTACGCGGGGACGAACGGTTGAAATTCAAACGCTCAGGCCTCCGCGGCCTCGTCGTCGTCTTTTTCGGTGTCGCCGGCCAGGATCGCCTCGGCGACCACGCCGGCGTTCTGGCGCACCTGCGCCTCGATCTTGGCGGCGATGTCGGGATTGTCCTTGAGGAACTGCTTGGCGTTCTCGCGGCCCTGCCCGATGCGTTGGCTGTCATAGGAGAACCAGGCGCCCGACTTCTCCACCACACCGGCCTTGACGCCGAGATCGATCAATTCGCCGACCTTGGAGACGCCCTCGCCATACATGATGTCGAACTCGACCTGCTTGAACGGCGGCGCCAGCTTGTTCTTGACCACCTTGACGCGGGTCTGGTTGCCGACCACCTCGTCGCGCTCCTTGATGGCGCCGATGCGGCGGATGTCGAGGCGCACGGAGGCATAGAATTTCAGCGCGTTGCCGCCCGAGGTCGTCTCCGGCGAGCCGTACATCACGCCGATCTTCATGCGGATCTGGTTGATGAAAATCACCATGGTGCGCGATTTGGAGATCGAGGCGGTGAGCTTGCGCAGCGCCTGGCTCATCAGGCGGGCCTGCGAGCCCGGCTGCACGTCGCCCATCTCGCCTTCGAGCTCGGAGCGCGGCACCAAGGCGGCGACCGAATCGACCACCAGCACGTCGACCGCGCCGGAGCGCACCAGCGTGTCGGCGATTTCCAGCGCCTGCTCGCCGGCGTCCGGCTGCGAGATCAGGAGATCGTCGACATTGACCCCGAGCTTGCGCGCATAGACCGGATCGAGCGCGTGCTCGGCGTCGACGAAGGCGCAGATGCCGCCGAGCTTCTGGGCTTCCGCGATGGTGTGCAGCGCGAGCGTGGTCTTGCCGGAGGATTCCGGCCCGTAGATTTCCACAACCCGGCCGCGCGGCAGGCCGCCGACGCCGAGCGCGATGTCGAGCCCGAGCGAGCCGGTGGAGATGGTTTCCACGTCCATCGACTTGTCGTTCTTGCCGAGCCGCATGATCGAGCCCTTGCCGAACTGGCGCTCGATCTGGCTGAGCGCCGCTGAAAGGGCTTTCGACTTGTCCATGGACGATCCTTCGACGATACGCAAAGCAGGCTGACTCATGATCCGCGCTCCTTATGGCCGGGAATTTCCCCCCCGACAACGCGGCGTCCGCCGCGCGGCCGGAATCGACTGAAGGAGAGCAATGTACACTATTTGTTCTCCGTTCGCAATCGCGTTATTATCGATGCCGTACCCATTTGTCACTTAACATATTGTTTTTAGTTATAAATTTTAATTGTGGACTGACTCGTTATGGTTTGCTATATTTGACCGCCGCCCGCGCCTTATTCGAAGTCTGGTCGCGGGCGGCGGTTGCATATCCCCATACGACGGGGCTGCTTCAGAGGCGGCGGATCACGCTAGGTGTGACCGCCGCCTTTTCGTTGTGAACTCTCGAAGCGAGAGCAACTAGAAGCCCATTACGGACTAAAACTCCCTTGTTCTTCATGTTTGTGAGCGTCGGGGACACTGTTGACATCGGAACTTCTCGCTTCAAAGTTCCCAAAAGTGCCGCCTGAATCTGGATTGCGGTTGCCCAAGGATTCACCGCTCCTTCCAGCAGCCAGCAAATTGTCTCTTCAACAGTGCTGCTCTCCGGCAACGGCCGAGGTCAATTCCATCCTTCCGCTGTTTTCCACGTACCTAATGCTTCCTCCAACGGAACCTGAACCTCAGGAGTGCCCGCAAGACGTAATAAAACCCGTTCGGCAATTTCTAATTCCCGATCTTCTGAGGCGAGAGTTTTTTCCCGTTCGCGCACGGTTGCAAGCTCCGTTTTGATTTCAGCACGGCGCGCTTGCACATCATCAAGATTAGGAGATTCATTCATATAGCAGCTATTAACGAAGATGGCATTGATTTGCAAGCGGCTGGATTGATTGATCCCAATCCAAAATAATTCAATCTCCCTACTTGACGTACCCAAAATAGTCTGATAGGGTTGATTCACAATAAGGATTAGCCACCATGTTCACTTCTGTTCTTAACGCCAAAGCCTTCCAAACCGAGGAAGCGGCCTACAAGTGGGTCGAATCACGGGTCTGGCCGGATGGACCTATCTGCCCGCATTGTGGCGGAATTGACCGGATTAGCCCCATGAAGGGCAAATCGACCAGGATTGGCACCTATAAATGCTACCAGTGCCGCAAACCCTTCACTGTGAAGGTTGTTACCGTATTTGAGGCTTCCCACGTCTCCATGCGGCTTTGGTTGCAAGCGATGTTCCTTATGTGTTCCAGCAAGAAGGGCATTAGCTCGAACCAGCTTCATCGAACCTTGGGCGTGACTTTGAAAACCGCTTGGTTCATGTCGCATCGTATTCGGCTGGCCATGAAAGCCGTTGGCCTGCCTCCGATGGGCGGCCCTGGCGCAATCGTGGAAGCCGACGAAACTTTCTACGGCCAAATCGAGGGCGAACCCAAACGGCGCGGTACTGGCCATAAGCACGTCATTCTGAGCCTGATCGAGCGCGGCGGCTCCGCTCGCAGCTTCCATATCGAAGGCACCCGCGTTGCCGACATTGCCCCGGTTCTTCGTGACAACGTGAAGCCGGAATCAGCCTTGATGACCGATGAAGGCACTTACTATCGCGAGATCGGTCGCAAGTTTGCTCGGCACGAAGCAGTCAAGCACAAAGAGGACGAATACGTTCGCGGCGATGCTCACACCAACACCGCCGAAGGATTTTCTCGATCTTCAAGCGCGGGATGACTGGCGTGTACCAGCATTGCAATGAGCGGCATTTGCACCGATATTTGTCTGAGTTTGATTTTCGATATAGCAATCGCGTGAAGCTTGGTATCGACGATGTAGCGCGCACCGAAATTGCATTGAAGGGTATCGTCGGCAAACGGCTAACGTATAGGTAGGCTGATCACCGAAGGGCCACCGCATGGCTACAAAAGGCGTAAAGCCGAAACGAGTACCAAAGAGTGACAAGGCTCAATTCGAGCGGTTTCAACAGACCGCTCGAAAACTTGGAGCTAATGAGAGCATGGAAGATTTTGAAGTAAAATTTAGAAAGATCGTACCGCCGAAATCACGTAGCCGTCCTTCCTAGCTGCATTTGCGCTCTATCATCATCCAACATTAACATGTGGATTTTTCCAGTGATTTGGGCCGCTTCTGGCGGTTCTGCTTCGCGCATCTTGCGCTCCCAGACAGTTCTTATTTTATCGACTTCTCCTGACATCATGCCCTTATCAGGCAGTCCACGACGCTTGAACATAACAGTCGTATTGCGTCCGACACCGCTGGCAGTTTCGGCGGAAAATTTTGCCTCAAGGACGCGGTATGTCAGCGAATCAAAATCAATGGATAGTGGCTTTCGCTTCAAGGAAGCCGACGCCATCCAATAGCCACTGCCAACTACGGCGTAGCGGATAGCCATTCGGTCAACGATTTGACCATTCCCGCTAACCTCAAAGAGCCTAGCAACATTGCCGTCATCATAGCCGTAGACGATAAATTCGACCCCGATTTCGGCTTTATCCAACTCCCGGCATAGTTCAAAAAAATGATCCCCAAGCTCATCTTTGCCATGACGTCTAAATTCCTGAATATCCTTATAGTTATAACGACTTAGGCGATCATTGAAAAAATCTGTCTGAATCTTCTCCGCAATCGCAGCAGTAAAATATTGGTTTCTGCCCAGGTTGGGTAGGCGGTTTGGCGAAGTCGAGCCCGTAGATTTCTCTGGACATCGGAATCGGGGTTCGATTCAAGGATTCGATGAATCCTGAGTCGCCGGCGGAGCCATCGCGGGAAGAGCTGATCGCGCTGATTGCGGCGCTGAGGGCTGAAAATGCGTCCCTGAAAGCGCGGATCGCCGAACTGGAGCGCCGGCTCGGATTGAACAGCTCAAACAGCGGCAAGCCCCGTCGAGCGATGGACTGAAGAAGCCGGCGCGGGTGCAGAGCCTGCGGGAACATTCTGGCAAGAAACCGGGCGGGCAAAAGGGTCACAAAGGCGAGACGCTGCGACAGGTCGCTGATCCCAACGAAATCGTTGATCATTATCCGTCGGCCTGCGCTCGGTGCGGCGCGGGCCTTGATCCGCAAGCGAGCGTCGGCCATAGCGCCCGTCAGGTGTTTGATCTGCCCGAGCCACCGGCTCTGGTCGTTACTGAATATCGTGCGCACGATTGCCAATGCGCCGCCTGTGGCGCGAAGACGCGCGCAGCGTTTCCAGATGGCGTCAACGCGCCGGTGCAATACGGCGCGAAAATTACCGCCTTCGTGGTCTATCTGCTGCACTATCAATTGCTGCCCGAGGATCGTTTGGCCGAACTGATGGCCGATCTCTTCGGCGTGAAACTGGCCGCCGCGACGATCGCCAGAATGAGTCGGACTTGCGCCGAACGGTTGCGGGGCTTTGCCGAAACGGTGCGCAATCTCGTAGCGGGCGCGCCGGTCAAGCACATGGACGAGACCGGTTTTCGCATCGGCGGCAAGACGCAATGGCTGCATGTGGCGTCCACCGCCTTGCTGACCTTCTATCGCGTCTGCGCCAAGCGCGGCAGCTTGTTGGCGAATGTCACCGGCATTGTCGTCCACGATCACTGGAAGCCATACTACACGATACAAGGTGTGCTGCACGCCTTGTGCAACGCTCATCATCTTCGCGAACTGAAGGCTCTTGTCGAAATCGAGAAGGAAGACTGGGCACGCAAGATGCAGCGGTTGTTGCGCCGCGCCTGTCACATGGCGAATCTCGCACGAGAACGTGGCGTTCCTTTGAAGCCTCGACTCATCGAATGTTTCGAGCGCTGTTACGACGCCATTCTCGCTGAAGGGCTGGGCTTCCATGAGGCCCAAGTGCCGCTGGCACGCGCCGCCATGAAGGGAGCCGGCAAACGACGTGGCCGTGCGCCTCGCCGAACCGGACACAATCTCCTCTTGCGCCTCGCGACACGCAAAGAAGACACGTTACGCTTCCTTCACGATCCGACCATTCCCTTCACCAACAATCAGGCCGAACGCGACGGGCGCATGATGAAGCTCCGCCAGAAAATCTCCGGCGGCTTCCGATCGTTCGAAGGCGCGATGGACTTCGCGGTAATCCGCTCCTTTATCTCGACCGCCAAGAAGCAGGGCTGGAATATCATCGACGCCGTGACCAGCGAGCCCTCAAACCTCGCAAAATCACTACGCCTCTCGTGAACCATCCAGCCAACCTGGGCAGTAACAAATATTGCTGCAATTCCCGTTCATTTAATGACTTAGCCAGATCAGAAATTTTGCTGCGAACTTTCCCCAATAGGGGCAATACATTTTCGATCTTGTTCGCAGAAAACGTGACACTCCAATTGTAGCTAAGTTGTTGATTCTTTATCAAAGCGTTGTCGTCGGCTGGAAGAATATCGTCGTGCGAAATCATGCGATCCGAAACGCAAATGAAATGCTCGTAAGGAGCAGTTAGCGCAACGATTGCGATAGTCACTACATCCCCCATTTCGGCGGGCGTTGGGCGGCGGGCCATCACTCAGCCCCCCACCCGAATACCCCTTGGGTACGCGAAGTGCAATATCGCCTTCGCAATATGTTCTTAGTGGTATTTAGGTACTGGCCCGGCCAGTACCGGTATTTAGATACTGGTCCGTCCTTTTCGCAGATTGCCACGCAGGATTCTTACCGGTATGCCGTTTTCATAAAGGGCACGAGAAATGGCCGCTCATGCATACGCTTTTTTTGATTACGATAGGAATAGTTGTCATTTTTGGAGCCTCGTGGCTTGGACTAAAATTGGTTCTCGATAAATTTTTCCCCCCGGCAGAATGACGGTCCCAGCCACCGCATTTGTTGGCGGCTTCTGCCATTCGTCGTCGGCTATTCGCCTCTTTTTGGCGGGCTCCTGGCAGCCATCACCGCCGCGCAGGGCTAGCTTGATTCATCTCAATGCTGCGATGCACCATTTATGATTGTTTTGCGCCATCATCAGTCGGAATGATGCCGGTGCAATCGGTGGTCAAAAAACGCTCGGTGATGGTCGGCTATCGCAAGACCAGCATCAGCCTCGAAAACGAGTTTTGGGACGCGCTGAATGCGATCGCCAGGGCGCGCAATACGAGCATGTCCCGCCTGTTGGAATTGATTGCGGCGCAACGTGCGCGCCAGTCACAAGTTTCGGCAAATTTGTCGTCGGCCGTGCGTATTTTCGTGCTCGATTATTATCGGGGAAAATAGCGGAGACCTTGCCCCGCTCGCTGCCGCACTGCGCCTATAGATCCAGCGTCTTTGCGCGGTCTAAATGTATAAAAATCCAATATCCTTATGCGTCCTAACTTGACTTGCGCTTGTCATAATCCGCTCTATAGTAGAAGAGGCGGAACGTTTTTTGCATCCCGCAGTTGACGTGCGAAATGCCAATCGTAGCATTGGTAACCAGTAGGGGCGTTGGTTATGAGTGTCACGTTCATGGTCGCGTTAGGAATTGTTGCCGTTCTCGGCATTCTTTGGCTTACGGCGCGCATGGCCTTAAATAAATTGATTCCGCCTAACGAAGTGTTTGATGCGTCACTTTGGCCGCCCAAACTGGAGGCCTATTTCGATTTGCGAATGCCGTTTTTTGCCGCAACGGCTGTTCATCGGCCGCGTGCATGCAACGCCGTCGCGGCGCCCTCCTTGCAATTTGCTAAAAGGCCGCCGGCTATTTCGAGAACACGATAATTTTAAAACCACGCAACATTGTGGGCCGCGCGGGGGATCGAACCCCCGGAGAGCCCACAATGGCGAAAATTGTTGGGTTTTGAAAAACGAGTTGGGGGCTACCGCGATCGAATACGGCCTGATTGCCGCCGGCATTTCGGTTGCGATTATCGCGGTCGTCAACGGCCTCGGCACCCAGCTCAACAACACCTTCGGCACCGTATCGTCCGACCTGGCGGCGCAATAGCGGCCGCTGTGACGGCTGCGCAAAGCCTAAGCCCAGCTTGAAGGTTTCCGCGCCTCTTGTGCCCTTCCTAAAGGCCGCCCGGTTGGCGGCCTCTTTCATGTCGCGCCGGGCGGCAGGCCGGCTTGCCATCGCCCATGTGCCAGACCCGCCGGCGCATGAAAGGTCAATGACGCTGGCCCAACCGCCGGGCGGACGAAGCTAACGCCGCCGGCCGTGCGCCGTTCCTTACCCAGCTAAAAATTTTTTACTGGCTTTTTTTCCCGCGCAGGGGCGGAATTGGCGCGCTTCGAGTCACGAGCCATAAGCGCAACAGGGAGAAAATCGATGCGCAAGCTCATCGTTACCTTCATTGCTATGGCGGCGATTGTGCTGGCGGGCTCGCTCGCCTTCAAAGCCGACGCCCAGACCTCGCGCGGAGCCGCCAATATCCCCGCGCAAGCGCATAACTTCACGCCGATCGAAAAGGCCGCCTGCGGTCCGTTCCGGGGCCGCTGGTGCGGGCCGTTCCATCACCGCGTCTGCGGTCCGCGCCGGTGCTGGTGCGCGCACTGCTGATCGCGCCGGTACGACGAAGCTTCCCGGAGGCCGCCCCGTTGGGCGGCCTCTTTTATTTGAGCGGGCCGGCGAAGCTCACCGATCGGCCGCCCTTTTTTAGCCGCCGTCGCCGTGCAACCAAACCGCCGTCCTGGTTTGCCGGTTTGCTTGCCGGTACACTTGCGTCCCCGCAGCACGACGAGCTTTGACGATGCGCACCATCATAGCAGCCGCGATCATCGCGTTAATGACGGTAGCCGCCCAGGCCCAGGACACGGGCATGAGAAAAGGCAAAGCCCAGCGGCAGGACGAGCGAAAGACCGAAGATCTGTCCAAAAAGAAAGCCGACGAGAAGGCTTATAAGGACGCGCTCAAAAAAATCCCGGAATCCAAGGAAAAACTCGACCCTTGGAAGACCATGCGCTAGCGCCGCTTTGCGGGGATTACGGCTGCAGAAATTATTCTCCGGGCGTGGCAATCTGCCCCGGAAAACCGTATAAATTCTGCATAAACAGGACATGGCGCAGGGTTGCCGCCGGCCGCGGCCGGTGGATAGGAGATCAACGCCAAAAGCGGTTGCGTCGCCCTCGGGGGTGAAGTGATGCAGATCGGGATCGCCGCCTATCTTCGAAATCTCGCGGTGCGCTGCAACAAGATTGCGCGCGCCTGCTCGGATGCGCGCGCGCATGACGCGCTCATCGCCATCAGCGCGGAACTCGCCGACAAGGCCGAGGCCCTGGAATCGACCTTCAAGGTGCCGAAGGAGCAGCGCTGAAATAGTCGCTGCGCGAGAAAATATTAGGCGGAGCTCTGTTTCGATGCGAGCGGATCGGAGCGGCCTGCCTGCGCGGCTTGCCATTCGCGCCAGTGGGTCGGCCGCACGTCCAGCCGTTCCTTGGTCTCCACTTTCATCCAGCCGTTGAGAATGCGGCGGCACGGGAAGACAAGCGCGTGCGGGCCGTCATCGTCGATGACGGCCAGCTCAAGATCGCGGTCGAACGGCGCGGTGGATACTTGCTGCCACATCGCGTGAGTTTGGCCGCGGAATCAAGCGACGCATTGACCTAAATCATGTTGCGCAAGACCGCGCGCGGCGCCCGGGGCCGGCGCGCTCGCGCGCCGCGGCGGCAGGGAACCGCATTGATCTGGATCAATTCCGGCGCGGTGGTATTCGGGGATGCTTGCCGCTAACGTCCACGTTTTCCGGATTGGAAATTGACAGCAAGCCCGCGCCCCCGCATTCGCCCCTGCCCGGTCTGTGGTATCGCCATGCAGGCGAGCAAGTCGCGTGACGACCTAGCGGATTTCGACACCTTCGAGTGCCTGAGCTGCCAGACGGTGATTTGCGAATCCAAACCGCTGCGGCCGCGCTGACGGCGCCCGCAAGACCCGCCTCATCGCATGGCGTTGGCGGGCAGCGCTCAGAACGGCCAAGTTGTGATCACGATGGTGACGCCGATGACGGCGCTGACCATGGCGGCCAGGGCGTAAATCTGCCCGACGATCCAGACCCGCAGGAACGGCGCCGATTCTCCATCGGCCGGCCGCCCGAACACGAGCATCGCCACGGTGACCGCCGATCAGAATCAATCCTAGCGCGAAATTCATGGCTGGCTCCGGCCCCCAGAATGCTGCCGCCATGCTAGCCGGCAGCGGCCCGGGCCGCCCGTAAATTGCCCATTAAAAACAATCACTAAACAGCGCCGCCAGGCTCCGCGCCGGTTCCCTTTCGTTCATGGTGCCGCGCGGGAAGCCATTGCGCCGCATGCCAATTTGATCTTGCTCAATACCGTTCCGGCGAACTCGGTCATGGTGCGGTCGCAATAAGTGGGACGGCGGTTTTCGCCCGCCGCATCTAACCGTTGGAGACACCATGAATTCCGCCAATATCAAACGCTCGATCGTCCGCAACGGACAGAAGACCAGCGTCTCGCTCGAAGACGAATTTTGGGATGGCCTGCGCGAAATCGCCAATGCGCAAAAAGCAAAGCTGTCGACAATAGTGCGGCAGATCGACCAGGGACGGCAAGGCAACAACCTGTCCTCGGCGATTCGCGTCTTTGTGTTCAATCAGCTGCGCGCGCAAGGTTCGGCGGCAGAATTCGGCGCCGTCGCGCGCCAGACCGCGGAACCCGCCGAGCTTTACTGAGCCTCGGAAGCGGACCCGCGCCACGCGGGTCTTGGCATTCCCGGTAACCGCCATTAGCGTCGCTCCCGGCAAGACAACGGGAGCGCCGCTTGGCCGACACGATCATCGCAGCGCCGCCTGCGCGCGTCGCCGCGCCGCTGCGGCCGGCCTACATCGCCGCCGCGGCTGTCGCCGTGGCGGTGATGATTGCGGCGATCCTCGGCCGCAGTCTCTGGTTCCTCGATTTCGTCCACGTCATGACCGGCGCGCTGTGGACCGGCATCGACCTGTTCATGGGCTTCGTGATCGGCCCGGTGCTGCGCCGCGTCTCGCTCGACACCCGCCGCGCCATGATTGCCGGCATCATTCCGCGCACGTTGATCCTGATGCCGACGCTGTCGGCCATCACCTCCACCTCCGGCTGGTTCCTGGCCGTGCGCATGGGTTTTCTTAACCTCGCCTATCCGCAATTCTGGTGGGTGATCGCCGCGCTCCTGATCGTCAGCGTGCTCACCGTGCAGGGGCTCGGCTATCTGCTGCCGATGAATCTCAAGCTCTATTTCGAGATCCAGAAGCCCGCGCCCGACCATGAGAAACTCATGCGCTGGATGCGCACTTACGTCCGCGTCGTCGCGGTGCAAGGCAGCATGCAGGTGGCGATCATCGTGGTGATGGCGCGCTACGCCAGCGGGCTTTAGCGCCCGCATGCCTTTTGCACACGCTATCGATGATCGCTACTTCGAGGACTATGTCGAAGGCGACGTCCATCGCTTCGGCAGCATCGCGGTCGAGGCCGACGAAATCGTCGCCTTCGCCAAGCGGTTCGATCCGCAGAGTTTCCACAGCGATCCGGAGGCGGCCAAACGCTCGCCCTTCGGCGGTCTGATCGCCAGCGGCTGGCACACCGCCGGGCTCATCATGCGGCTTTACGTCGAGCACTATTTGACCCACGTCGCCAGTCTTGCCTCCCCCGGTATCGACGAATTGCGCTGGCTCAAGCCGGTGCGGCCGGGCGACCGGCTGTCGGTGCGCGTCACCGTGCTCAAGGCGGTGCCGTCGAAATCCAAGCCGGATCGCGGCGTCGTCACGTCACTGGTCGAGGTTTTCAATCAGGCCGATGCGCCGGTCATGACGATGAAGGCCGTCAACATCATCGCCCGGCGGCCGGCTGCGTAAGCCACCACACCCCGAGCCGACTGCTTGACCGCCCGCGCCGCCGCCCGGCACAGTGCCGGTCGGGCGATGTGAGCCGCGGCCGGAACCGGGCATGAAACGCGAACCCAATGCGGTCGATTTCTGGCGCGGCTTCGCGCTGATCACCATCTTCATCGATCACGTCCCGGGCCTGTTCTATGCGCGTTACACGCTGGTCAATTTCTCGATCTCGGACGCCGCCGACCTGTTCGTGTTCCTGGCCGGCTGGTCGCTGCGCCTGATGGCCGACGGCGGCGGCCGCCATATGCCGACGCGCGACGTGATGCTGCGCCTGTTCGGCCGCGCGCTCGAGCTCTATGCCGCGCAGGTGCTGATCACCATGCTGGCGATCGCCATGCTGGCGCTGACCTCGATCGAGCTCGACAATCCGCTGCTGCTGGAATGGCATAACGCCGCCGCCGTGTTCAACGATCCGGTGCCGACCCATATCGGGCTCGCGCTGCTCACGCATCAATTGGGTTATTTCGACATTTTGCCGCTCTACGTCGTGCTGATGCTGATGGCGCCGTTCTTCGCATTGATCGATCGCACCCTGCCGCATCTGCTGCTGCCGGCATCGGCCGCGCTCTATTTTTGCGCGCTCGCCTTCCGCCTGACGCTGCCGACCTGGCCGGTGTCCGGCACCTGGTTCTTCAATCCGCTGGCCTGGCAATTCGTGTTCGTGCTCGGCTTCGTGATCGCGCGCGCTGACCACGGCATCGGCGCCTGGGCGCGCCGAAATATCGTTTGGCTGCGCATCGCCGCCGTGCCGGTGGTGATCCTCGGCGTGCTGGTGCCCTGGTTCGACTGGTGGCCGGACCCGACCCATGTACCGAATCCGAAACTGTTCTTCATCATCGACAAGACTTACGTGACGCCGATCCGGCTGATCCAGTTCCTGTCGCTGGTCGCGGTGTTCTCGGCCGCCTTCCGCTACATCCGCTGGGGCGCGGCCCTGCCTTACCTGCGCTATCCGGTCGACGCCTTGATCCGCATGCTGGCGATGCTGGGGCGCAACTCGCTTTACGTGTTCTGCGTCGGCTCGCTGCTCAGCCTCACCGCGCAATTCGTCCGTTTCGCCTATCGCGGCACTGTCGGCATCGACAGCATCGTGGTAATTTCCGGCATCATCATCATGGCGCTCACCGCATGGCTCGCCGAATCGCGACAAGGCACACGCTCCGCCTCGCCGGCCTGATCGGCGCGGCGCTGATCGGCGCAATAATCGGGATCGGCGCGGCGCCCGCGCAATCCCCGCCGACGCCGCTGTCGAAAGCCTGCCAGCCCGGCGCCAGCGCGGACGCCGATCAATCGCCGCTGCCCAACGTGGCGGCGGCGCTGGCGCAGCGCAAATCCCTGCGCATCCTGGCGTTCGGCGCGGCGCCCGGCCGCGTCAGCGCGCACGGCGGCGGCTACACCGCGCTGATCGAAACCATGCTGGCGCATGCGCTCAAGGGCGTCGACGTCGTCATGATCAACCGCGGCGTCTCCGGCGAACTCGCCGCCAGCGCCGCCAGCCGCATGAAGAACGAGGTCGCGCTCGACGAGCCCGATCTGGTGCTCTGGCAGGTCGGCACCAACGACGCGCTCGCCTATGTGCCGACCGACGAATTCGCCGCGACGGTCAAGGAGCAGATCGACTGGCTGAAGACCCACAAGGTCGACGTCGTGCTGGTCGGCCTGCAATTCGCCAAGGAGATGTTGCGCGACGCCCATTACGTCGAAATCCGCGAGACGCTGCGCAAGCTGGCGGCGCAGGAGAACGTGATCGTCATCCGCTTCTTCGAGGCGATGCAGATCATCAACCAGGCGCAGCAAAGCGGGCCCGAACCGGTGGCGGATGAATTCGCGCGCGACGAGGCCGGCTACAATTGCCTGGCGCAATACGTGACGCGCGCCATTACGCTCGGCGTGTTCGCCAAGAACATGCCGAAGCGGCCGGCGCCCTGAAGCGGCCGCCCGCTTGCCCGGCTAATTCGCTGTTTCGCCACGAAAATTCCCCATCCGGCAGATGCGCGGCGAGCGCGCCGGGCGGCCGATTTGCCTCTTTGCGGCGCGATAAGTTACCGTTGCAAGGCAATATCGATCGGCCAAGCCGCGATCGGCCGGGCGCGGCGGAGACGGAGTGCCATGCTGAAGAAATTGAACGAGAAACCGGTCCTCAAATATTCATTGATCGCCGGCGCCGCGCTGCTCTGGTTGTTCGGGCTGTCCGGTCAGCTGGGCGACCTGATGCAGACCGCGAAATATGTCGGCATCTCGCTGCTGATGGTGGCGGTGGCCTCGATCTAAGGCCGGCGGAGACGATGTTCAGGCCGCTTTGGTGATCGCGCCGCCCAAGGAATTGTCGACGATCACCGGCGTGTCGAAATAGACGACCTGCGGCGCATTGCCGTAGAGCTTGGCGACGCGCTCGCGCCACTCGGCGTTGTAGACTTTTTCCGCCGCCGCCTTCGTCTCCCACAGGTAGATGCCGCCGGCCGTGCGCCCGTCCTCCGAGCGCAGATAATATTTGCGCACCAGTCCCGGCAGATTCTGGTATTTCGGCGCGGTCGACTCGAACATGCGCGCGGCTTCCGGCAGCGAAACCGGCGCCGGCAATTGGAATTGCACGATGGCGGTGATCATGGGCGGCCTCCCTTTCTTATCCCTCCCCTTGCAAAGGGGAGGGTGGCGAGCCGCGCGAGCGGCGAGCCGGGTCGGGGATCATAGCGCAAGACGCAAGCGATCCCCACCCGCCTCGCTATCGCTCGCGCACCCTCCCCCTTTCAGGGGGAGGGATTCAGCCCAAATTCAATTCCTTGAAGAAGTCATTGCCCTTGTCGTCGATGACGATGAAGGCGGGGAAGTTCTCGACCTCGATGCGCCAGATCGCTTCCATGCCGAGTTCGGGATATTCCTGCACCTCGACTTTCTTGATGCAGTATTCGGCCAAGTTCGCCGCCGCGCCGCCGATGGAGGCGAGATAAAAGCCGCCGTGCTTCTGGCAGGCGTCGCGCACCTGCGCCGAGCGGTTGCCCTTGGCGACCGAGATCATCGAGCCGCCGGCGGCCTGGAACTGATCGATGTAGGAATCCATGCGCCCCGCCGTGGTCGGGCCGAAGGCGCCGGAGGCGTAGCCCTGCGGCGTCTTCGCCGGTCCGGCGTAATAGATCGGATGCTTCTTGAAATAATCCGGCAGCCCCTGCCCGGCTTCCAGCCGCTCGCGCAGCTTGGCGTGCGCCAGATCGCGCGCGACGATCATCGGGCCGGAGAGCGACAGCCGCGTCTTCACCGGATATTTCGAGAGCTGCGCGAGAATTTCCTGCATCGGCCTGTTGAGGTCGACCTTGACCACCGCGCCGCCGAGCTTCTCCTGATCGATGTCGGGCAGATACTGCGCCGGATGATGCTCGAGCTCTTCCAGGAACACGCCGTCCTTGGTGATCTTGCCGAGCGCCTGCCGGTCGGCCGAGCACGACACGCCGAGTCCGATGGGCAGACGAGGCGCCGTGCCGCGGCAGCCGGATCACGCGCACGTCGTGGCAGAAATATTTGCCGCCGAACTGCGCGCCGACGCCGGTCGACTGCGTCATCTTCAGGACTTCCTGCTCCATTGCGAGATCGCGGAAGGCGTGGCCGTCCTCGGAGCCCTTGGTCGGCAGCTCGTCGTAATAATGCGTGGAGGCGAGCTTCACCGTCTTCATGGTGAGCTCGACCGAGGTGCCGCCGATCACGATCGCCAGATGATAGGGCGGGCACGCCGCGGTGCCGAGCGTCAACACCTTCTCCTTGAGGAAGGCCAGCATGCGGTCGTGCGTGAGGATCGAGGGCGTCGCCTGGAACAGAAACGACTTGTTGGCCGAGCCGCCGCCTTTGGCGATGAACAGAAACTTGTAGGCGCTTTTCCTCGCCCTCGGCGTAGATCTCGACCTGCGCCGGCATGTTGTTCTTGGTGTTCTTCTCCTCGAACATGGAGATCGGCGCGAGCTGCGAATAGCGCAAATTGCGTTTGAGGTAGGCGTCGCGCGCGCCCTCGGACAGCGCGGCCTCGTCGGAGCCGTCGCTGAACACCAGGCGGCCCTTCTTGCCCATGATGATGGCGGTGCCGGTGTCCTGGCACATCGGCAGCACGCCGCCGGCCGCGATGTTGGCGTTTTTCAGGAAATCATAGGCGACGAACTTGTCGTTTGCGCGACGCTTCCGGGTCGTCGAGGATGGCGCGCAACTGCTTCAAGTGCGCCGGGCGCAGCAGATGATTGATGTCGGTGAAGGCGGCCTCGGCGAGCGCGCGCAGCGCCTCGTGGCTGACCACCAGCATGTCCTTGCCCATCGACCTTTTCGACGCGCACGCCGCCGACCTCGAGCTTGCGGTACGGCGTCTTGTCCGGCCCGAGCGGAAACAGCGGCGTGTGGTGGTACGGGGGGATGGTGGGGGGTGTGACGGGGGCGTTCATGGGCGTTCTCGCGCGATGAGCCGAAGATGGCGTTCTCATATCACTATAGCGGCACGAGGGAAGCCTGGGCAGTGCGCGACAGGAATATCGCGGTCACGCGACCCGTTCGTCACCGCGAAAGCGGGGATTCATGCGCCGCACAAGGGCACCGCTATTGCGCACGCCCAGGTTGATGCTTTAGCCTCATGCGATCGTTAGCGCCGAGTGTACCCATGGCAAAAGACTACATCGCACCGTTCTCGGATCCATTGAGCAAGACCGTGGTCGGCGATCTCTACTCTGAAGCAAAGAAATGGTATGCGAAACTCGACCCAGGAGGAACAAAACTAAAAGACTATCGTGACGGCCTGCTTAATGCGTTTGGGCACGTACAAATCATGGGGATGCCGTCAGCGCGGAAGCTTGAAAATATTTATGTCGGTTTGCGCGCTATACCCGATATGAAAAAATTTACGCGCCGTCCGAATTTACTCAAATGGAAGCCTAAGTGTCCGTCCCAAAACTTCTTGAATCGGTTGAATCGGTTGTGATTTCAAGGAAGGTAGTCTGATTCGATAGGAGACCGCCAAGGACGAATGAGAACCGAACGAAATACAACCGTGATCATCTGAGATACCCGAGCGACCTGACGGATGACGAGTGGACGCATGTCGAACCGTTCATCCCGCCAGCGAAGCCGGGGGGCGGCAAGCGACGAACAGACATGCGCGCGGTCATGAACGGGGTGATGTATATCCTGAGCACCGGCTGCCAATGGCGCTACCTTCCGAAAGACTTTCCGCCGCGCAGCACGGTGCACAACTACTTCGTTTGGTGGCATTGCGACGGCACGCTGGATCGCATTCATCACGCGCTCTACGTTGAATGCCGCGAGAAGGCGGAACGAGAGGCCAGCCCCACCGCCTGCATCATCGATAGCCAGAGCGTGAAGAGCGCCGAAAAAGGGGGGCAAACATCGATCCGCACGGATTTGATGCGGGCAAACTGATCAAGGGCAAGAAGCGGCATATTCTTGTCGATACGCTGGGCCTGTTGCTGCACGCCATCGTTCACTCCGCCGGCATTCAGGATCGAGACGGTGGCATGATTTTGCTGGCGACGCTGTTCGGTCAATTTCCATTCCTGGAGAAACTGTTTGCTGACAGCGCCTATCAAGGCCCGATCTTCAGCAATGCGCTTGCGAAAATCCTGCCCGGTCTCGGAACCGAAATCGTCAAACGATCCGATCACGCGAAAGGGTTCGTGCAGTTACCCAAGCGTTGGATCGTCGAACGCACAATTGCATGGCTCAATCGCTGCCGCCGCCTCGCCAAGGACTGGGAAAATCTCAACCGCAGTGCTCTTGCCTTCTTGAAACTTGCTTCCATCCGCCTCATGCTCCGAAAGCTTTGTAATCCTTGACGAAGTGTTGGGACGGACGCTAAACAAGAAAAGACTATCGTTCAGGCGAGGAAATTTTTGTACAATAGGCAAAAGTTTGACATCGACAAGTTTGTGTCTGAGTTAGGCTACGATGATATTTTCGACGGTCAGAATGGTAAAACACTTATTGACGATGAGGACTTCGAAATAGATGAAGTGGCTCTTGATCAAGTTGCCGATGTAACCGATACCAACGTACGATCAATTCAGGCAATCGATTTCGTAACTAAATATCGCAAGTTAGTAGTCCTCGGCCCCCCAGGGTCGGGTAAGACAACATTTCTAAAGTATCTGACATTGGTGTTTTCGGGGCACCTATCCGTTAGCGCCGACGTTGATTATCTACTTCCGATCTTTGTGCCGTTGCGCGAAGTAAAGCGAATAGGTGCGCCAACCCCAACCGCCGACTGGCTTCGCGATCTAGCCATAAGTTGTGCGGCTGATGTCACGTCAAAGACGTTTGCAAAGCAGTGGCTGGAAGACGCGCTCACCAACGGAAAATGTCTAATACTTCTGGACGGAGTTGATGAAGCCCCCATTGCACTTCTGAGCACAATCTTTCAAAGCATCAAAGCATTTGCATCTAAATATCGAGACAACAGTATTGTAATAACATGTCGCGCGGCCGCTTTTGATAGATCTATTGAGGGCTTTCAGATTTGTGAGATTGATGACTTTAACCAAACGGACATAGAGCTTTTTGTAAAGCAATGGTACGGAAGCGAATCCGACGAAGCTACCCGACTTCTAAATGATATTTTGAGCTCACCGCTAGCAAGTGATTTATGTAAGACGCCTTTGCTTTTGACATTGATATGCGTGCTTTATGGATATCGCAGAACCATACCGGGAAACCGAGCAGAGCTGTATGAGGCTTGCGTTGATGCACTTTTATTTCGCTGGGATACATTTCGATCAGTAGATCGAGACCCATTGATAGATGTCGCGCTCGGTCCAGTTAGAAAAAAGCTGCTTTTAGCGCGCGTTGCGTATCGAGCGTTCGCTAGGGACATCATCTATTTTAAAGGTAATTTGCTGCGCGAACTCATCCAGGCAGAACTTGACCATCTCGACCTCCACGCCGTATCAGCAGACCCCTTACTCAAGGAGATCGAAAGTCACAGCGGCTTGCTGATTGAATATTCACCCGGCGTGTACTGCTTTTCGCATCTCACCTTCCACGAATTTTTTACTGCATTGTATTATCATGACACTAAAGAATACGCAGAGCTCTTCAACAAGGTTATTCGAGAGCCGAGGTATCTCGAAGTATTTTTAATGTGCATTGAGAAGGTCTACAATTCGGACCCGTTTGTGATTTAAGTCATCAGCCATGTCACAACCGTTTATTTGGATAAGGAGGAATATAACGAGTACGCACATCTGCTTGTACAGTGGGTGCTCGCATGCGACGTAGTGATGAAATCATAAACTTCGAAGGGTACTTCAAGAGATACATCTCAAGTTTCAACAACTTGATATTGACGACACGTCAGTCGTCAGAAGCAAAGATTTCGACATCGATCCGGGTTAATAACCTGTTTGGGCTAAAATTCGATATTTGTTTTATAGCCCATAGTGCGGATTAGCGAACCGTATTCCGCTATTGCATCCAATCGGCACCTTACGCTGCGCTAACGCGCCCTACGAATGCACCACCTCCATCTCCCCCACCGCCTTCCTTGTCGGCTTCACCGTAATCTTCACGTCCTGCCCGAGCGCGGTCAGAAATTCCATCAGCCGTCCGACCGAGAAATTGCCGGCGCGGTTGCGCATCAGCGCGGAGACGTGCGGCTGCTTGATGCCGAGCACCTCGCCGGCCTGCGCCTGCGTCAGCTTGCGCGCCTTAACGATCCGGTAGATTTGCAGCGTGAGTTGCGCCTTCAGCAATTCCTGCTCCGGATTGGGCAGGCCGAGATCGGCAAATACATTGCCGCTGCCGCGCGTGACTTTTACTTTCTTGGCCATCTCAGCCTTGCCTTTCCCGATGCTCCCGTTCCGCCTCGGCCAGCCGCCGGCGGATCAGATCGATCTCCTGTTTCGGCGTCGCGATGCCGCGCTTCGATTTCTTCTGGAACACGTGCAGCACATAGACCGCCTCGGCGAATTGCACGGTGTAGACCGCGCGATAGGCGCCGGTCGGATCGCGCTCGACGATCTCCATCACGCGCGCCCCGCCGAAGCCCTTCAGCGGCTTGGCCGCCGGATCGGTCGCGCCCTGCTGCGCCGTATAAAGCGCCTGGCCGATGTCGCGGCGTACCTGATCCGGCATCGCCCGCAAGTCGCGCAGGCTCGAACCGATCCAGACGACGGGTTTAACCGCTTCTGTCATACCAATATACTAATAGACGTATAAACGTCAAGCCAGACGCATAACAACTTGCGGATGCAATCTTGGCGAGATGGATTGCCAGGTCAAGTGCCGTAAAGACGGCGCGGAGCCTGTCATTGGGCCGCGCTTCGCGCGGACCCGTTGGCGCCTTTTGCCCGGCAATGACAGGCTTGTGGATATGTAGGAATAAATTCCATATTTCCGCCACATTGACCTTGCATCCTTCCTCCCGCCTGGCTCGGCTGAGGGCGTCTTCGCGAGACGTCTCGATGATGGAGCCACGATGGGGTGAAGCGCCGGAGATGCGGCGCCGCGCCTCAAAGGACCGGCGGGAAACCGTTGGTTGGTGCGGCGCCCGCGGGCGAGGACGGACGTACCCCCCGCTCCCGGGAGGCCCGGGAACCGACCGGGGGGCATTAGGACCCCTCCGCGAGGAGCTCGCTGGACTGGGATTGGCGCAGGCCTCGTCCCAGGAAGCGCGGACCCGGGGCCTGTGTCTTAGGCGAAAGCCGGGGGCGCGAAGCCGCGATGGAGCGCCGAGAGGCGCCCGCGTTCTCGATGAGAGAACGCGGCAAGACGGAAGACTGGTGCGCCACTCGGCGCTCCACCCCCTCGGCATTATGCCGGGGGCACAAGGAAGGCCCCGCTCAGCGGGGACGGACTACGGCGTACCCGGCGCCGCAAAGAATAGGGGCGGTTTCGCACGCCCGCTCGTCATTCCGGGGCGCGAGCGCGAGCGAGCGAACCCGGAATCCAGATGTGGACTCGGCAACCGTTTCTGGATTCCGGGTCCGGTTCCTTCGGACCGTCCCGGAATGACGAAGAAAATCGGCTGTTTGACATTTGAATTGGGGAACGACGAATGCCGCTAAATCATGCGCGGCTTCCCCGCCTCGCCCAACGCGCATTCCAGCGCGGTGCGGTCCCACTGCGCCAGATCGGCCGCCGCCTCATAGGTGCTCTGCAAAAATTCCATCAGCGTCGCGTCCGGGTCGCTTGCCAAGCGCACCACGTCATAAGGCAAAATGAACTCGCCTAAGTCCTTGCTGAAAAACGCCGCCGCCGGTGTAACCTTCGCCGCCGCGAAACCCGCGGCGCCGGATAGGCATAGGAATAAAACGCCGCGTATTCCACCGGCCCGGGCGCGCCCGGCCAGAAGCCCGCGCTCGACACCTCGTGCGAATAGGCCTCGCGCGCCACCGCGTCGGGCAGATGCGGCACGCCGCCGGGATGGCGCGGCGCACGCCGGCCGGAAAACCGCGTCACCGCCAGATCGAACGAGCCCCAGAAGAAATGCACCGGGCTCATTTTGCCGAGAAAGCCGGTGCGGAAATGCGCCGAGCACTCGGCTCGCGCATAGCAGCGCGCGAAAGAAGCGCTGCGCGGCGCCGGCATCGTAGGACGCGTGCACGGTGTCCTCATCGAACGGGATGGCGTCGGGGATTTCGCACGGCATGGTGCGGATGGCGACGGCGATGCCTAGCTCTTTGAGCGCGATCGTCACGTCGGCGTAGAATTCCGCGACGCTCACGGGCCGCAGCGCCACCTGGCGGAAATGGCCGTCGCTCGTCCTCACCCACAGCAGGTGGTCGAGAAAATCGAATTCGATCTCGAACATGCGCGCCCCATCGGCCATCGGCCCGGTGGTCAGCCCGCGCGCGCTGACATAGAGCGCGACGTGCCAGGAATGATTGAGCCAGGGCGTGCGCGCCAGCCGGATCTTGCCGACGATCTGCATCCACAGTTGCAGCGTCGCGGCGGTGTCCGCCCAGGCGGCGTAAGGCAGTGCGGGCCAGCGGTCGGGATGCGATGGCATCCCGCTATCATGAAGCGCCGCGTGCGGCGCGGCAATCTCCGTTCGCCTCTCCCCGTAATGCGGGGAGCGGGAAAGAGAGTGCGGCCAAGTCTTCGCCGGACCGACGCGGGTCGCTCTGCCCCCGTCTTGCCGCCGCCTCGCCGTTGCCCGATGATCCCGCCCGTGGGGCGCAACCGTCCCCAGGGAGGAACCTCATGTTGTTCATCATGTCGTTGAACTTTACCGATCAGGGCATCCGCGGCATCAAGGATGGCGCCAAGCGCGCCAAGGCGGCGCGCGATCTCGCCAAGAAAGTGGGCGTCGACATCAAGAACGTTTATCTCACCTCCGGCGATTCCGATCTCGTGGTCATCACCGAAACGGCGAACGGCGACAACCAGGCCAAGTTCGCGCTGGCGCTCGGCTCGCTCGGCAATGTGCGCAGCCGCACCGCCCGCGCCTGGACGGCCGAGGAATACCAAAAGATCATCGCCGACCTGCCCTGACGCGGCGGCACGGATTGCGGCTTGGTGCGCGGCGGGCGCGCAACCGCGGCGCCGGAATGGGCGTTGCCAATGCGCCGGGGTTGTGGTCAGTTCGCCGCGCGCTTTGAAACAAACATTCAGGGAGAAACTGCATGCGCAAAGAGCTTGCCTTGTTTGCCGCCGTCGCCGCCGTATTCGCGTTCATGAGCTTCAGCGCCCAGGCCATGCCGGCCGCCCCGCTCAAGGATATCGCCAAATCCACCGACCGGGTGATCCAGGTGCGCGGCGGCTGCGGCCCGCACCGGCACCGCGGCCCGCACGGCCACTGCCGTTGGGACCGCGGCTGGCGCCACTAGACCGGCCGATAGCTGCTCGACACGACCTTGGCCCGGCTCGCCCGGGCCAAAGTTTTTGGCGTTGACGCGCGCGCGGCCTTCTGGCATCCGCAACGCCCATTCGCTGGACTTAGAATCTCCGAAAATGCCCAAGAAAAATAACAGGCGACCGTTCCGCGTCGGCCGCTCGCATACCGGCCTCGGCCTGTTCGCCATAAGGCCGATCCGCAAGCGATCGAGGATCGCCGAATACAAGGGCCGCAAGCTCGCCACCAAAGAAGCCGACAAGCTCGAGGCGCGCGGCAACCGCTACCTTTATGAGATCAACAGCCGCTGGACCATCGACGGCACGCCGCGCAGCAATATCGCGCGCTACTTCAATCATTCCTGCAATCCCAACGCGGAAATATACGACGTCAAGCACCGGGTCTTTATCCGGACGCTGCGCAACATCAAGCCGGGCGAGGAAATCACTTACGATTACGGCATCGACTACCTCAGGAATGTAATCGGGCGCTCGAACTGCCAATGCGGCCGCTGCCGGCGGCGGCGCGCCAGGAAAGCGCGCGAACGGCGCGCGCGGCTCAAGCGGCGGGCCGCGCGGCTGCGGGCCAAGC
>CAVRUP010000008.1:0-60293 GCA_963724335.1 uncultured Alphaproteobacteria bacterium
GGCGGAAATAGCGGCCTCATGGTGAGGAGCGTCGCGTAGCGACGCGTCTCGAACCATGAGGTCGCCCCATCCTTCGAGGCGCCCGCTTCGCGGGCTCCTCAGGATGAGGCGGAGGAAAGCTTTCGCAAAGCCGCCATTCCGTTTTGCCCCTGCCCGCTGGTCTGGGGCCGTGCTAGGCGGGTCATCTTGCTCCGCCGCCAGAGGCCTCGTGCGCCCTTGACTTCCGACAGCCTCGACCAGCACCTGCCCGCCGCGCGCGCCGACCGCGTCCCGCGCGGCATTCTTTATATGCTCGCCGCCACCGTGATGTTCGCGGTCTCCATGGCGATCGCGAAATGGCAGGTGGCGAGCTTTTCCTTCGCCGAGGTGCTGTTCTTCCGCTCGGTCGGCTCGCTCGCCGTTTGCGCGCTGTTGATCCTGCCGCGCACCGGGCTGCCGGTGTTGCGCACGCGGCGCCTGCGCGACCACCTCGGCCGCAGCTGGACGCAAGCCGTGGCGCAGAGCCTGCTGATCATCGCCTTCTCGCTGATGCCGCTCGGCGGCGCCATCGCCATCAATTTCTCCGCGCCGCTGTTCGCCACGCTGTTCGCCGCGCTCTGGCTCAAGGAAAAAGTCGGGCTTGCGCGCGGCGGCGCGCTCGCCGCCGGCTTCCTCGGCGTGCTGCTGGTGGCGGCGCCCGGCGCCGACAGCTTCCGCCTCGGCGCGCTGTTTGCGATCGGCAACGCGGTGCTGTTCGGCAGCGTCACCGCGGCGGTGCGCGGCATGACCGTGACCGAGTCGACGGAAACGTTGACCATGTACCAGATGTTGTTTCTGTTGGCCTTCTTCGCCGTCGCCATGCCCATCTTCGGCTTTACGCGGCCGGGCGGCCTCGCCCTCGCCGCCATGCTGGTGAATGGCCTGCTCAATGGATTCGGCCAATATTGGTGGACGCGCGCGCTGTCGCTCGCCCCGCCAGCCGCCGTCGGGCCGTTCTATTATTTCTCGCTGGTGTGGGCGATCGGGCTCGGCTTCCTGTTCTGGGGCGACGTCCCGACGCTTGCTTTGCTCGCCGGCTCAGGCGTGGTGGTCGGGTCCGGCCTGTTCCTGCTCTGGCATGAGACCGGCAAGCGACCGCTCGTCGTGGAATGAAAACCAAAGGGAGGACAAAACCATGAGCTTGCAAATCCGCCGCGTTGTCACCGGCCATGACGAGCAGGGCCGCGCCAAGGTGCTGATCGACGAGCAGGTCGGCAATGTGGTCTCGATGCGGCCGGGCGCCAATTCCTCGGTGATCTGGTCGAGCATCGGCTTCCCGGTGGACAATGACGGCGACCACGATCCCTCGCACAAGAAGATCGCCACCACCATCGACAATGGCACCGTGTTTCGCGTCGTCAGCTTCGGGCCGGGCGTGACCCCGCGCAACCACCGCACCGATTCGATCGACTACGCGGTGGTGATGTCGGGCGAGATCGACATGGAGCTCGATATCGGCAGCGTGCATTTGAAGGCGGGCGACGTGCTGGTGCAGCGCGGCACCATCCACAACTGGGTGAACAAAGGCAGCGCGCCGTGCGTGATCGCGTTCACGCTGGTTTCGGCAAAGCCGGTGACCGCCAGCGGCAAGGCGCTTCCCGCGCACGGGTGAATCGGGTCAGCGCGGCGTCTTCAGAAACATAATGCTGAGCGCCCGCAACCAGGTCGCGACCGCGAAGGTCATGAACGCGGTCAGCGCGGTCAAGAATATTGGGCCCACGCGATCGTGCATGAGCCCGCTTGCATTGGTCAGAAAACCGATGCCGATCACGATAAGAACGGCGATGTTCAGTCGAGTGTACCAAGGCATGGCCTCGTCGGACACCGCGCGCCGACGCGCGGGGTAGGTCAGGCCAATCAGCAGCAGCGGCACGCCTAAAAGCGCGCTCGACAGTTGCCAGACCATCGGCGCTGGCAAGCCCCAAGCCGCGAACAGCGGTGGCAGCAGAGCGCCAACGCTGATGATGAGCCCGAATTCCATGTAGATATGGGCAATCAAGATATCGAACGGGCGCAATGTCAGCCCCAAAGTCTGCCGCAACATCATCACGATCGCGGAAAGGCCGATGAACGTCATGCCGAGCACGGCCACGGTGTAGAGATATGCCGATCCGGGAATGTCCATGACGAACCCCGATGCGCTCGCCTTTATCGATCGAGCTCCGGATAATGCCGGAAGATACCCCACTCGTTGAACGGCAGGCGCCGTTTTGAGCCGAGATAGGCCTTGATGCGCGGGCGCGCCGCCACGCGGTCGCGCAGCGTGACGACGCGCGGGATTTTGCGCTCGATGTGCTGCATCGCGCCGGGAAAGGCGTAGCGCAGACCCTCGACGAGCTGGAACAGCGACAGATCGATAGTACTGAACTTGCGTCCGAGCCCGTAAGGTCCGCCGCTCTTCTGCAACACGTTTTCGAAATAGCCGAGATATTTCGGCGCGCGATCCTGCAGGAAATAATGCGCGAACTTCTTGGCCTCCGCCTTCTGATCCTCGTAATAGAGGCTGCCGGAAATCGGATGATGGGTATCGTGGATTTCCTTGACGAAATCCGTCACCGTGAGCTGCAACTGGTGCAGCCAGAGCCGGCCGGCTTCCTCGCGCGGGCTGAGCTTCAGGCGCGGCCCGAGATAGAACAGAATCTCGGCGGTCTGCGCGACGACGAGCTTGCCGGCCTTGAGGAACGGCGGCGCGAACGGCGGATGCTTGTCGCGCGCGCCGTCCATCATCGCCATCATTTCATCCATACCGGCTTTGCCGCGCGCGACGTCGTCGTAAGCGGCGCCGGCATCCTCCAGCGCCAGCCGCACGAATTCGCCGCGGCCCTGGATTTCCGGCCAATAATAGAGCTGGTAGCGCATGGCATCTCTCCGGTGAACGCGACGCCTCGGGTCAGCCCGCGGGTCTTGCCTTGTATTGCTCGTCGGTCACCGCTTCCAGCCAATGCACGTGCTCGCCATTCTGCGCTTCCTGCATGGCGACATGCTCCATGCCGTGCTCGGGCGTGGCGCCGTGCCAGTGCTTCTCGCCCGGCGGAATCCACACCGTGTCGCCGGCGCGCACCTGGCGGATCGGACCGCCCCAGCTCTGCACATGGCCGATGCCGGAGACGATGGCCAAAGTCTGTCCGAGCGGATGGGTATGCCAGAAGGTGCGCGCGCCCGGCTCGAAGCGCACCCAGCCCGCGCGCAGCAAAGCGGGATCCGGCGCCTGGATGATCGGGTCCTGCCACACCGTTCCGGTGAAGCTTGACGCCGGCCCTTTGCGCGATGGCCGCGATCCGCAAGCAATGATTTCCATGGTTGTTCCCTCCCGTATTTGTGTTCGTATCCTCATCCCGCTTTTTACACGATGGGCGCGCATGCAAAAAGCCCGGCGTCGCCGCCGGGCTTTCGTTTTGCGAAACTCTCGCGCCCTATTACTTGCGCATGATCTTGTCCGACCTTGCTTCGCCCGCCGAAGCGGGCTTCGCGAAGGCGGCAAACCGGTTCCCACTTTTCGGGATCATGCGGGTGTCAGGCCGACTGCAGATTGCCAGCCGCCTGCTTGCCGCGCTCGGTGACGATCTCGTAGCTGATCTTCTGGCCTTCGACCAGCGAGCGCATGCCGGCGCGCTCCACCGCAGAGATGTGCACGAACACATCTTTCGAGCCGTCTTCCGGCTGAATAAAGCCGAAGCCTTTCTGGGTATTGAAGAACTTCACAGTTCCGACGGGCATCAGAGTTCCTTTCACGCTTCTTGTTGAACGCCCTTAGCGCTCATCGCTCGGGCGGCAACACTCCGAGTTTTTGGGAGATCACTTGAGTCGCGGCCCAAAACCGGCAGCGTGTCAGCAAGATGAGGCCGAAAACCAGGTTGCGGGGCGCGGCATAGACGGAAATCGCTGCAAGGTCAACGGCCAAGCGGGGCGACACGCGGCGGATGTGCAGACGCCAGACAGCACTTTATGAATTGGTAATGGCAAGCCGGTATAGTTTCGCCCTGCACAATGCGAGCGTTAACGGATTATGAATCCCCGAGCGCGCCCGCCCGATCGGGCGGCGACGAGGCACCATGATCAAGGAAAAACGAAGCGCACGTCGACAGCCTTTGCGTTACACCGCGTGGGTGGCGGTGACCGCCAATCAACGGCTTGGTTGCGTGGTTTCCGATGTTTCCGATACCGGCGCACGCATCGACGTGCAGGATTCCGCGGCCCTGCCCGACCAATTTGTCCTGCTGTTGACCAGCAGCGGCGCCGCGCGGCGCTACTGCCGCGTGGTGTGGCGCAAGCCCACGCAGGTGGGCGTGCAATTCGAACGCAGTCTTGCCGAGGCGGCGGAAGCCGCGCAGACGCCCAAAGCCGGCACGCGAGACGTGCCTAAGCCGGAGGGCGCCACGGCGGAATCCGCACCGGCCGCCGCCGAGCCGGCCAAGACCGCCTGATCGGCGCGCGCGCGTGCCGGCGCGCGCAAACGAAATTAACGATTCTGTCTTCAGCAAACGCGCCTGCGCTCACTCCGCCATGGTCTCTTTGACCTTGGTGACCAGTTGCTTGAGCGTGAACGGCTTGGCGAGGAATTCGTACTGCTCCTGCTCGGGCAGGTTTTTCTGGAAGGCTTCCTCGGCATAGCCCGACACGAAGATGACCTTCAGGTTCGGATCGCGCCGGCGCAGCTCCTTGAGCAGCGTCGGCCCATCCATTTCCGGCATCACCACGTCCGACACCACCAGGTCGACGTGGCCCTGCTTTTCCAAAACCTCGATCGCCTCAACGCCGTTGCTGGCCTCGTGCACGGTATAACCGCGCGAGGCGAGGCCGCGCGCATTGAGCGCCCGCAATCCTTCCTCGTCCTCGACCAGGAGGATGCTGCCTTGCCCGGTCAAATCGGCCGCGGCCGCGCGCGCCATGCCGTCGGCGGCCAACATGGCGCCCGCGATCGCCGGGGCCTCGGCGTCGGCAAGCTGCGGCAACGCCTGCTCCGCGCCGGCGACGTAGCGCGGCAGGAAAATGCGGAACGAGGTATTGCCCGGCTTTGAGTCCACATAGATGAAGCCGCCGGTCTGCTTGACGATGCCGTAGACCGTGGACAGGCCCAAGCCGGTGCCCTTGCCGACTTCCTTGGTCGAGAAGAACGGCTCGAAGATTTTATCGATAATGTCGGGCGGAATGCCGGTGCCGGTGTCGGCCACTTCGACCAGCACATAGTCGGCGCTCGGCATGCCCTTTTGCGCGAGCGTGTCGCTTTCGCTGGCCGGCACGTTGGCGGTGCGCATGGTGAGCTTGCCGCCGTCCGGCATGGCATCGCGGGCATTGACCGCCAGATTGACGATCACCTGCTCGAATTGGGAGATGTCCGCCTTCACCGGCCACAGGTCGCGGCTGAACGCCGGTATCAGCGTGACCTTCTCGCCGATCAGCCGGCGCAGCAGCATCGTCAGATCGTTGAGCGTCTCGTTGAGGTCGAGCACCTGCGGCCGCAGCGTCTGCTTGCGCGAAAACGCCAGCAATTGCCGCACCAGCGCCGCGCCGCGATTGGCGTTCTGCTTGATTTGGATGATGTCCTGGAACGAGGGATCGGTCGGCTTGTGCGCGTTGAGCAGGAAATCGGTCGCCATCATGATGACGGAGAGCACATTGTTGAAGTCGTGCGCGATGCCGCCGGCGAGCTGGCCCACCGACTCCATCTTCTGCTGCTGATAGACCCGGTTTTCCAGCGTGCGCTGCGCGGTGGTCTCAAGCGCGTAAACAATCGCCGCCTCGCCGTCGCGATCCTCCTCTTCGACCGCCGAAACGAAGAAGCTCGCCCAGCGCTCGCTGTCGCCGGCGAGCGCGGCCTCGACCGGCGCGATGTCGCCTTGGCCCTCGCCCGCCTTGCGGATCGCCGCCTCCAGCGCGGGGCGGTCGCGCTCGGCCACCACCGAAAGGATCGAATGGTCGTCGCCCTTGAGCATGCCCTCGAAGGCGGACGCGAAGCGCGCATTGCTGCGCGCGATGCGGCCGGTCTTGTCGACGGTGGCGATCGCCATCGGCGTGTTCTGGAAGAAGCGCATGAAGCGCACTTCCGCCGCGCGGGCGGAATCGCTGCCGTCGTCCTTGGCGCGATTGAGCACCAGCGTGCGCGAGGCGCCGGCCGCGCCGTCGGCGCCGAACGCGACATTATGAAACAGGCGCACCGGCACCGGCTTGCCGCCGCGCGTCTTGAGGTCGAGGTCGAGCACCTCGGTCTTCACTTCGCCCGGCGCGGCATTGAGCGTGGTGAGCAGCGCCGCGCCCTCGCCGGCGACGATATCGGTCAGCTTGAGCGAACCGCCGCCGACCTGGGCGAGATCGTGATCGAGCCAGGCGGCGAGCGTGGCATTGAGATAGACGATGTCGCCCGCCGCATCGACCGAAAAGAACCCGGCCGGGGCATGATCGAGATAGTCGATGGCGTGCTGGAGCTCCTGGAACACGTTTTCCTGGCGCTCGCGGTCGCGCGTCACGTCGGCGACCGACCACACCGTCATGCGCGCGTCCTGCTTGCTCTCGCCGAGCGGACGCACGCGCAGGCGCAGCCAGCGCGCGGCCTCCGCCGTGGCGCCGGGAACGCGCACCTCCTCCTGCAGGCGGCGGCCTTCGCGCGCGGCTTTGAGCAGGCGGTAGATCGATTCGGAGACGTCGGGATCGCCGACGAACACCCGTTCGATCGGCCGCACATCGTTGCTATCGGCCGCCCCGATCAGCTCGAGATAGGTGGCGTTGGCGTAGAACACGCGGCCGGAATGGTCGGTGACCACGATGCCGTCGAAGGCATTGTCGACCACGGTCTTGAGCAGCGGATTGCCCCCGCTCCGGCTGGAAAACTGCATGATGCCGGAAGCTATGGCGAACAGCGCCACCACGCCGATGGTGCCGAGCAAGGCCAGCAGCGCCAGGATGTAGGTTCCGGCGTAAGGGCGGTCGACATAGAACAGGCCGGCGGCGGCCACGACCAGCGCCAGCGCGACCAGCAGCACCAGTCCGACCGAGCCCGAGCGCGGGGCGCTCTGGCTCTTGTCGAAAGTCTGCCGCCCCGGCCCGCTGCTGCGGTCCGGAGTTTGTGCTGCGGGTTCCTGGCCTGCCATGACTCCTGAGTGCCTTAAGCCGGCCTATCGGCGCAAGAGCCAGGGCGCGGCAATCCCATGCTTTGAATGATCGCGATTTATGACGGTTTCCGGGCCACCGCCCGGCGCAGCCGCATGACATAGCCGATCACTTCGGCCACCGCCTTGTAGTGTTCGATCGGGATCGCCTGGTCGACCTCGACGGTGGCGTGCAGCGCGCGGGCGAGCGGCGGGTTCTCGACGATCGGAATCGAATGTTCGCCGGCGACCTCGCGGATTTTCAAGGCCACCGCGTCGACGCCCTTGGCGACGCAGACCGGCGCCGCCATGCCGCGCTCATATTGCAAGGCGACCGAGTAATGGGTCGGGTTGGTGATGATCACCGCCGCCTTCGGCACATTGGCGATCATGCGCCGGCGTTGCCGGGTCTGGCGCACCTGCTTCATCTTGCCCCGGATGACCGGATCGCCCTCGCTCTGCCTGAACTCCTCCTTCAATTCCCGCAGCGACATTTTCTGCCGCTCGTACCATTGCCGGTACTGGAACAGGTAATCGGCCATCGCCACCACCGCCATCATGGCGACCACGGCGCCCATCAGTTTCAGCGCCAGCGTCTGGGCGAGCGGCAGCACCGCCGCGAGGTTGGTGCGCTCGAGCGCCATGATGCGCCCGCGCTCGGGCCACATCAGCACGGTGAGCACGGTGCCGATCAGCACCAGCTTGACGAGGCCCTTGGCGAAATTGGCCAGCGCCTGCGCCGAGAACAGCCGCTTGAAGCCTGCGGCCGGCGAGATTTTGGACAGCTTGGGCGCCAGAACCTCGAGCGACCAGATCAACTTATGCTGGATCAGGTTGCCGCCGAGCGCGGCCAGCATCAGCAGCAGGAACGGAATGGCGACGGCGGCGATCATTTCGACGCCGATCTTCTGAAACAGCCGCGGCAGCGCCGGTCCGTCCACACTTATATTGTGCGCGTTGGCGATCAGCCCGCGCAGGGTGGTGCTGAGCTCGGCGCTCATGCTGCCGGAAAACGCCATCAGCACCAGCGTGGCGCCGGCGATGATGAACCAGGTATTGACCTCCTGGCTCTTGACCACGTCGCCGCGTTTGAGCGCGTCGTCCAGGCGCTTTTGCGTTGGATCTTCTGTTTTCTCGGTGGTGTCGGGTTCGCTATCGGCCATGCGCGGGTTCGCTCAACCGTGCGGCGCCAGGGCGCCGAGCACGTCTTCCATGTAGCCGACGAAAGTGCCCATCATGGCGCCGATCACCAACAGCAAAAGCAGCAAGCCGAGCAGGATCGACAGCGGCAGGCCGATGAAGAACACCTGCATTTGCGGCATCAGCCGCGACAGCACGCCCAAACCCAGGTTGAACAGCAATCCGAACACCAAAAACGGCGCCGACAGCTGAATGCCGATGCGGAATGCGGTCGCCACGATGCGAGTGACGTGCGCCGCCGCGTCGCCGACCAGCGGCATCTCGCCCGGCTGGAAGATCGTATAGCTGTCGTTCATCGCCGCGATCACCAGATGATGCATGTTGGTGGCGAAGATCATCATGATGCCGAGCAGCGTGAGGAAATTGCCGACCAGCATGCCCTGCTGGTTCTGCGTCGGATCGATCGCGGTCACGAAGCCCAAGCCCAGCTGCTGCGCCACCACGGAGCCGGCGACTTGCAGCGCCGAGATCGCCAGCCGCGCGGTCAAGCCCAGCACCGCGCCGATCACGATTTCCTGGAACAGCATCGTCAACACCGGCGCCAGCGCGGTGAGGTCGACGGCATAGGCCTTCTGGTGCGACGGCAGCAGGATGGCGGTGAGCACCAGCGCGATGGTCAGGCGCACGCGCGCGGGCAGGTTCAATTCGCCGACGCCCGGCAGCAGCATGACCATGGTGCCGACGCGGGCGAAAGTCAGCAGGAATGCGGCGGCCAGCGCCGGCAAAAATGAAACGTCGACGCGCATAATATTTAACCGCTGGCGATGCGGGCGGCGATCCGCAGCATCTCCGCATGCAGCCGGTCGGCCATGAACGGCAGCGCGATCAACAGCGAAATGAAGATCGCCAGGATCTTCGGCACGAAGGCGATGGTCATTTCCTGGATTTGCGTGACCGCCTGCAGCAGCGAAATGATCACGCCGACCGCCAGGCCCACCAGCATGACCGGACTGGCGACGACGATGAGCGTGTAGATCGCGTCGCGGGCGACGTCGAGAACTTCGGGTCCGGTCATCTGCACTCTCCGCCGTCGTCCCCGCGAAGGCGGGGACCCAGTACACGCAAGCCTTGAAATTGTCCGTCCAACGTTTGCCGTCCGTGTTTACTGGATGCCCGCATTCGCGGGCATGACAACCGTTAGATCGGCATCTTCATGATTTCGTCGTAGGCGGCGATGACTTTGTCGCGCACCGCGACCACGGCATCGACGGCGACCTCGGTCTCCGCCACCGCGGTGACCACGTCGACCATGTTGGATTTTCCGCTCGCCATGGCCTGCGCCTGCGTATCGGATTTTTTGCCCGCTTCCACGACCGAGCCGATCGCGTTTTTGAGCAAACTGGCAAAGCTGGTCGCGTCGTTGCCGGTAGCGACGCCCGGCGCGGTTGCGAGGGCGCGCGTCGGATCGGTGGCCAGGCGCGCGATGTTGGCATAGGCGCTGGCGGCGGCGAGCGGTGAAGGCATTTTTGTTCAGTCCTTCAGGTTTTGAGGATGTCGATAGTGCGCTGGAGCATGCGGCGGGTGGCGCTGATCACGTTGATATTGGCCTCGTAGGAGCGCTGGGCCTCGCGCATGTCGGTCATTTCCAGGAGCGGATTGACGTTGGGATAGCGGACGTTGCCGTTTTTGTCGGCGGCGGGATGGCCGGGCTCGTATTTCAGCTGGAATTCGGAATTGTCGGTGCGCGTCTTGCCGAGCTCGACCAGCTTCACGCCGAGCGTGCGATCGACTTCGGTTTGAAAGCTCGGAATCTTGCGCCGATACGGCTCGGCGCCGGGCGAGGACGGCGTCGAATCCGCGTTGGCGATGTTCTCCGAGATGATGCGCATGCGGCCGGCCTGGGCGCGCAGGCCGCTCGCCGCGATGGCCATGGTCTTGAGGAAGTCCACGTCGGTCTCCTTCAGTTAAACGCGCGCCGGCGCGCGCGGCGGAACCTCAGCCCCGGCCGAGCGCGGTTTTGATCAGACTGAGGCTGCGCGTGTAGAGCGCGGCCACCGCCTGGTAGTCCATCTGGTTCGCCGCCACTTTCATCATTTCCTGCTCGAGGTTCACCGCGTTGCCGCTCGGACCCACGTCGTAATCGGCGCTGCGCTCGATGCGGAACTGCGCGTCGCTCTGCCCGATGCCGGCGATATGGCCGCTCTCGGTGCGCGCGAGCGAAACGGTGGCGAGCGGCGGCGCGCCTCCGGTGGCCGGCGGCTCGAATTTCGGCGGCGCGAGATCGCGGGCTCGGTAGTTCGGCGTATCGGCGTTGGCGACGTTTTCCGCCAGCACGCGCTGGCGCGCTTGCGCCCATTGCATCCGGGTGCGCAGCATGGACAGGATCGGAATGCTGCTGATCGCCATCAAAACTCCCCTTTGCGGCAGCTCCGCACTAGGCAGACTTTGCCGGGCGTATGGTTAATGGCGGGTAAAAGGATAAGGATGGAACGCCCCGGCGCGGGCGCCGTTTACCATCCGAAACGGCGCCGAACGGCGGGTGGGATGGCAAAAGGCCTAATATTTGTTAAGGCTCTGTTAGTATTCCGGGCGGCAAATTGTGCTTTACGGAATTAACCATTTGGGCGATTCCCGACGCATGAGCGGCGGCACCAAGTACGGAGCGCATTGATGTTCGAGACGCTGTTTGGCTCGGAAATACCGCTGGCCGCGCGGTTTTTCATCGCGTTTCTGGTGGTTCTCGCGCTGATCGGGCTGACCGCCTGGCTGGTGCGCCGTTTCGGCGCCAACCGCCTGGGCGGCGCCGCGCGCGGGCGGCAGCCGCGGCTGGCGGTCATCGACGCGGCTACCATCGACGGCCGCCGCCGCCTGGTGCTGGTGCGCCGCGACAATGTCGAGCATCTCCTGATGATCGGCGGCCCCACCGATGTCGTGGTCGAGCCCAATATCGTGCGCGCAGCCGCCGCCCGCGAGCCAGCGCGCGAGCCGGCGCGGGTCGCCGCCCCGACCGAGCCCGCCGGACGCCAAGCCACCAATGGGGAAGGCGCCTGGCCGCTGCAGCCGGTGAGCGAGCCGGCCCCGATCTCGGCGCCGCGCTCCTTGCGTTCGTCCGCCACCGAAGAACCGTGGCTGCCGCCCGAACCGGGTGCGCGCCCGCGCCCGGCCGACAGCCTGACCGGGCTCGCGGCCGAATTGTCGACCCGGCTCACGCCGCCCGAGGTCGTAGCACCCGTCGCACGCAGCGAGCCGGCGCCGCGTCCGAGCGTCGCACCCGTGATACCGCCGCCGGCCCCGGAGCCGGCAGCGCCGGCGCAAACCGATCATAACCTCGCCGAGATGGCGCAGCAGCTCGAAGCGGCGCTGCGCCGCGCGCCCATACCGGAGAGCCGCCCGCCGGTGACCGATCCGCTCGCCGCGCCGCCGGCCAAAGCCGCGCCGGTGCGCGATTTCAAGCCGCGCATCGAGCCCAAATTCGAACCCACGCGCGACGCCAAGCTCGAGACCAAGCTCGAGCCCGCGGTCGAACTAAAGCCCGCGCCCGGCAAGGCGCCGTTGGACAATCTCGAAGAGGAGATGGCCAACTTGCTGGGCCGTCCATCAGGAAAGACGTGATAGGCATTTCCGACCGCCGTGTCCGTCTTGTGACGGTGGCGATCGGAGTAGCCGGACTGATCGCAGCGGCGACGACGCCTGCTGGCGCGCAGGACATCAGCGTCAATTTCGCGCAAGGCAGCGGACTGACGGAACGCGTGATCCAGCTGATCGCGCTGCTCACCGTGCTGTCGCTGGCGCCGTCCATCCTCATCATGATGACGTCGTTCACCCGTATCGTGGTGGTGCTTTCCCTTTTGCGGACCGCGCTCGGCACCGCCACCGCCCCGCCCAATGCGGTGATCGTCTCGCTCGCGCTCTTTCTCACCGCCTTCGTGATGGGCCCGGCGCTGCAGAAAGCCTATGACGCCGGCGTGCGCCCGCTGGTCGCCAATCAGATCACCGCCGAGCAGGCCTTCGAGCGCTCGTCGGTGCCGTTACGCGCCTTCATGCAGAAGAACGTCAGCGAAAAGGATCTCAAGCTGTTCGTCGACATGGCGAAGGAAGTCGAGCCCGCCAAGCCCGAGGACATCTCGCTGCGCGTGCTGGTTCCGGCCTTCATGATCTCCGAACTCAAGCGCGCCTTCGAGATCGGCTTCCTGTTGTTTCTGCCGTTCCTGATCATCGATTTGGTGGTGGCCTCGGTCCTGATGTCCATGGGCATGATGATGCTGCCGCCGGTCGTCGTCTCATTGCCGTTCAAGCTGATCTTCTTCGTGCTGGTGGATGGCTGGAGCCTGGTCGCTGGCTCGCTCATCCAGAGCTACGGGACTTAAAGCCGCCAATCCGCTCATTCCCGCACCCGCCTACGCGGGTGCAGGCTCCAGCGGAAATCTAGCGACGCGACGCGCGACGTTGCTCCGCCGCGATACGCACTTCCGGCGGCATTCAATGTCCGTCTCCGGGGGCAAGCGGACATCGCGCGGACTTGCCGGAATGTCCGCCTATGACAGCGAAGCGGACAAGTGACTAGCATTCGCCGATTTTGTTCAGAACGGCGCTAACAACAGTTTCCAAGACGGCAAGGGCGTCCGAGGTTCCAGCTGCATCTCCCTTCTCAAAATCTTGTCCGGTCTGGGCCATCGCGTTGGTAACGTGCGCGAGGCAAAGGATAGGAGCCCGGCTGATCTGAGCGAATGTGTAGAGCGCGGCTGCTTCCATCTCGACTGCTAAGATTCCGCGCGCCTTGGCAGCATCTATGGCTTCGGCGGTTTCCCGGAACGGCGCATCCGTGGTCCAGCTAGCGCCGACAATGGCCCGCAGCCCTTGCACCTTGAGCGCCGCATCGGCGGCGGCGACCAAAGCCGGATCAGCCTCGGCGTATTCAGATGGCAAAGCGTAGTGATAGCTGGTCCCCTCGTCGCGCAAGGCACGCTCGATAATGAAAAAATACGGTGTCGGTCCAGCAGCAGCGATTTGCCCCGCAGATGTTAGACTCACAATCAACCGGCAACCACTCGCAATTAGCTCTTCTGCGATTAGAGTCGCGAAAGGAGCTCCGACAGCGCAGCCCACGATACCGACCGTCTTTCCGGCAAGGTCGAAGGTATCCAATTGGGTGTGATAACAGGGCCATCCACCAAAGGGCTTCGCACGCCCCTCCTTACGCAATCGGCGCGCGATGTCGCCGTCTGGATCGAGAATGCAGACGGCCGGCACGTCAACCGTGGACAGTCCCTTCTGCCGTCGAGCCTCGCGCAGCAAAGCGGTTGCACGAAACACCGATGGCGAAGCGGGGTATTTGTGATCAAGAATTTCTGCCATCCATTGTGCCCCTTTGATAAAAAGGTTGCTGCGGCTTGGCCTTATAAGGCTGGAATCAGCTAAAGAAAGCAGATGACACTTTCCAATTTCGATCGATACCAGCGCATCGCATGGGCCTACGACCTTCTGGACTTGCCGTTTGAGTATGCGCGCTACCGCAAAATCAGGCCGCAGATGTTTAGCGGCCTTTCAGGGCGCATATTAGATGCTGGCGTCGGGACTGGAAGGAATTTTCCTTTTTACCCGGCCAACTCTCAGGTCATTGGTATTGATTTTAGTCCGGCCATGCTCGCGCGAGCTAAGCGAAGGTTTCCCGCCGCGTCGACAAGTGTTGAGCTACGGCTGATGGACGTAACACGATTGGACTTTCCCGGCCGCCATTTCGACGCCGCGGTCGCCACTTTCCTTTTCTGCACGCTGCCCGACGAATTGCAGGTTGCTGGAATGCGCGAGCTAGGCCGAGTAGTGAAGCCCGGCGGCATTATTCGTTGCCTTGAATATACCCGTCCAAGCAGTCGCATCCGCCGAGCGATGACGCGAGTTTGGGAACCGTGGGTCTATTGGGCCTATGGGGCCAGCTTCGACCGGCAAACCGAAAAGCAAGCCCCTGAGGCAGGGCTGAGACTTTTCGAGTCCCGTTTCGTGCACGACGAATTAATCAAATTGCTCGGCGCGCGGGCCTAGTTCCTTTTTTGGCTGCCGGCTCAACCGCCGAATGTCCACTATCGGGTAAAGCGAACGTGACGCGGACGCCCTAATGCCGCCCGATCGACCCGGTCGGCGTACGGTCGGGCTTGGGCGGCACTCCGGCCGGCGCGCTCGGCGGCGGCGAGGCGGCATCATCCGGCTGCACCGGCGCATTGGCCGCGGCCCGGTCGGGCGGTACGGGCGGTTGCGCGGGTGCGGGAGCCGGCGGGGCGGCGGTGTCGGCGCCAGCCCGCGAGATCGCCGATGAATCCGGATAGCGCGTGCGCATATCGCGCAGGAAAGCTTCGAGCGAATCGACGCCGGCGATCTTCTTGGCGATGTCCTTGAATTCGGCGCTGCTATTGCCGACCGGCGCAGTCACGATATCGAAGGCGCGGCGGTCCGGGGTATCCGCCATCTTGGCGGAATAGCGCTCGCGGAACCGCGCCAGCCCGATCGGATCCTCGCCGATCGAATAACCGATCGCCGCGCGCAGGATGTCGAAGCGCTCGGTCTCGGAGAGCGGCGTGAAGTCGCGCCAGCGATCGCCATAGAGGGTTTCGATCTGCTCGGCGGCAGCGCGCCAGCGTCGCGCCGCCCACAGGATGTCCGAGCGCAGCCGGATCGCCTCGTGGCTGCCGATATTGGCGATCAATTCCAGCGCCAGGTCGTGGCGGCCGGTTTCCGACAATGCGCGCGCCTCCAAGAGCAGGCGTTGGTCGCGCAGCTCGGTGGACAGTTCCGCCGTGCGCGTCGCCTGCAAAGTGGCGATCGCGCGCTCCGGCTTGCGGTTCATCAGATAAATGACGGCGAGGCGGGTGGCGACCTGCGCGCGCGCGCCGCCTTGCAGGCGATGATCGATCTGGTGCTGCAGCAATTCGGCGGCCTGATCGAGCAGATCGACCGCCACCAGCCGGTCGGTGAGCCGGCGGATCATCTCGTCGCCGCGCCGCCCGATCGGGGTGAGATCGCGATAATCGTAGAACAGCCCGAGCGCTTCGATCGGCGGCATCGCGTCGCCCTTGCCGCCCAGGAACAGGCCGTCGAAGGTTACCGCCGCCTCGTCCTGGATCGCCCGGGTGAAATCGGAATTGGGAAACACCAGCATCGCCACGCGCATCGCGTGGAAGGCGGCGCGATAGCGGTTGTCCTCGGTATAAAGATGCGCGAGCAGCTTCAAGCCCTCCGCTTCGGTCTCGCCGCCGCGCCAGACCGTGGTAAGCGTCTCCAGCGCGGCGATCACGTCCTTATGCGGCATGTCGCCGATGGCATAGCGCAACAGGATCTCGCGCAGGCGGCCTTGCGCGGCGGCGCGGCGGTCGTGCGAAGCCGCGGCGACGCGGTAATAGGCGAGCGCGTCCGAGGTGCGGCCGAGGGCTTCCTTCAGGCGGCCGACCAGCACGGCGACGAACGGGTCCGACTTCGGCGCGATGCCGATGGTGATGAGCTCGTTGACGATGCGGTCGGCGCCGCTGAAATCGCGCAGCTCGATGGCGGTTCTCAGCGCGCTGCGCAGCGCCATGCGCTGGAGTTCGATCGGCAGCGCGGCAATCGCGCTATCGACGTTCTTGAAGCCGGCCTGCGCCTCGGGCCATTTGCCCAGGCGCGCATTGGCGATCGCGCGCCAGATCGGCGCATCGAGCTGGTCGCCGATGTTCGGATTGGACAATTCCTTGAGCGCGTCTTCCGGCCGCTCCAGCATGATATCGGCGACCCCCTTGAGCACGCTGCCGGTGACGTCGTCGGCGTCCTTCTTGCCGGCCAGCGCGACGCTGAGCACGGCCTTGGCCTCCGCCGACAACCCGCAGGCGAGATAGAAGCGCGCGAGATTGAGCCGCGCCTCTTTGCGCTTGCTGGCGGGCGCCATGGCGGCGATGCGGATCAGTTCGGCTTGGCGGGCGTTGAACTTGGACTGCCGGTCGTAGGCCCAGAGCTGGGTGTCGAAGCTCAGCGCGCGGAAATTATTGGCAAGCTGCTGCCCCGGCGGCACGAGCGCGGTCGGCGAGAGCGACAGCCCGTCCGGCCGGGTGACGATGATCTTGTCGACCGAAAGCTCCGCCGTCACGTCGTCGGCGAGCGGCTGCAACACGACGCCTTGGGTCGACGGCAGCGCGCGCAGCTCGACGAAATTCTGCCCGCGCAGGAATCCGCGCGCCGGACCGAGCGCGGTGACCACCAGCAGCCGGTCGCCGATGTCGTGGTCGGTGAGGGCATGGATCTTGCGCGGATGATCGAACGGAATGGTGAGGCTGGCGCGGTTGTTGCCGACGATATTGCGGGCGATGACGAGCGGCTGACTTCGGCAGCACGGCGGTGTCGCCGATGATGACGATCCAGCCCGGGCCGTCGGCCTGCAGGCTCACCACCCGCGGCCGTTCTAGCTTGATGCGCACGATCGCTTCGCCGTCGGCGCCGCGTTCCAGCGCGGCGGCGCGGAGCGCGTGACTGGTGTCGGCTTTGAGCGCGGCAAGGTCGATCTTGGCCGCGCTGTCGAACACTAGCCACAGCATGTCGGCGCGCTGGAACACGGCGGCCGGGGTCTCGACCGCGAACGGGAATTCGGCGCGCAAAGTGTCGCCGGATTGACGCAGCTCGACGACGACAGGCGCGTTCGGATTGGGCGGCGGCCGCTTGGGTTCGGCCATTGCCGGCGCCGCGGCCAGCGACGCTGCGTCTTTCGGCGCCGGCGGCGCTGGAGATTTTTCCGCCGCTTTCACCGGCGCTGGCGCGGCAGCGGGGGCAACGGATGGCGCGACCGCCTCGATCGGCGGCAAGGCGTCGCCCTTTGGCGGCGCCGCCGCCGCGGCATCCTTGGCGGGCACGGTTTCGGGCGGCGCAATCGCCGGCACGGCGGCGGGCGCCGCGGCGGCCGGCTTGGGCTTGGCGCCCTCTTCCGCCACCTTCGGCTTGGCGCCGTCGTGGCCGACATCGACCACGATGCTGCGGTCCTCGCGGAAAGTGCGCACATGCGGCGCGCCGTTGAACGAGAATTTGACCGCGACCGAATCCTCTTCGACGTCGGCGTCGATCGACCGCAGCGTCGCCGGCATCGCCGCCCGGGCATCCGCCAGATCCCATTTGATCGCCTGGTCGAATTCGAGCGTCAACTTTCCCTCGCCGTTCTCCGGAACGACGTTCGCCACGTCCGGCATCGGGAAGACATAGCGGGTGAAGGTCGGCTCGGTGGCGACCTTGACGCGGATCGCCGACGGCTTCTGGATCTTGGCGGCGACCCGTTGTAGGCGCAATTGGTGTTCGGCATCGAGCGCGCGCTTGGCGAGTTCCTCGATCACCTCGCGCGGCAGACCAGGCAGCATGCCGCTCCACGTCTCCGGCAGCAGATCGACATAGAGCCGCTCGGCGGCCGGCGTCGAATTGACTTTCACTTTGCGCGCCAGCGCGATGCGGATCGACATGCCGTCGGGGTCGAGCCGCGCGGCGCTGATCGTGTCGGGCGCGACGGCATTGAGCCGATCGACCGCGATGGCGACCGGCCTCTTAAACGTCAGCACCATGATCGGATAGGTGATCTGGATATTGGCCGGCACTTCCTTCTCGAAGTGGAACGCCAGGCGCAGATAGCCGCCGTCGTTGCTCACCTTCACGTCGCCCTTGATCCGCTCTTCGGCAAGCGCGCGGCCGCCGAACGGCGCCGCCATCAGCATCAGCATTTGCAGGAGGGCCACGATCGCCAGCGCGCCGCGCCATAGCGGGCGCCCCCGCCGGCGCTCGCGCGCGCGGGTCTCCATTGGGCTGAGGGGCGATGCCGTCATGCAGCCGTTCCAGCCGGCGGCAATGCCGGCTGCGACAGCCTAGGGATTGGCGTTTAACGTCGCGTTAACCGTGGCATAGTGCCAGGCGCATAATCTGCGCCATCATGCGCTCAACTGCCGTTCGGCTTGCCGTCGATCTTCGGCAATTCGTCCGGAGTTCTGCGGCTTGCCGTCGGCGCGGCGCGCGAGTTCGACGGTCAGCCGTTCGGCCGCGTCCGGGCTCATCGACGCGAGGATTTCCGACATTTTCGCCGGCTTGATCTCGGTCGCGACCTCGACCTGGATCTTCATGTCGAGGCGTTCGAGGATGCGCGCGGCGTCCTTCGACTTCATGTTCTCGTACATGGCGACGATGCTCTTGAAGCGCTTCGCCTCGGCTTGGTCGCGACTGCCCATGGCGGCTTTGACGCGCGCCTCCAGGTCCTTGAGTTCGGCGACCTTGGCGTCCAGCCGCTTTTCGGTGGCCTTGAGCAGGCTCTCGCGCATTTCCATTTCGCGGCTGCGCGAGTCGAGCTCCTTGCGGCGGTCTTGCAGGCGCCCGAGGATGGCGCGTTCGCCGGCCGAGGCAATTTTGCCGGCTTCGATCGGCACGGTGATGTCGCCGACTTCCAGCTTGGGCGGGGCCGGCGGCTTGCTGCTCGCCTTGAGCGTCGGGCTGCTCGATTGCTCGGCGCCGCCGACCGAACCGGTGACGTCGCTGCTGTCGCCGCCGTAGTTGAGCATTTCCCGCGCCCAGGGTTGCTTGTTCTCTGGCGTGACCGGCACCGGCGGTGGGGCTTGCGCGTCGGCCACGACGATCTTCGGATAATCGGGCACGCTCTCGCGCGTGGTGATCTGCATGCCGCTCTTGTTGAGCCCTTGCAGCCGCTCGGCCAGCGTATAGCCGCCGTCGAACACCAGACCCGACACCTTGAGCGCGAACAGGCAGATCGTCGCCAGCAGAACGACCGGGATCAGCCGGAAATCGCGCGCCCAGCGGATCATGCCGCGAGACCGCGCAGTCGCGCGCGCGCGCGCTCGGCGAAGGCTTGCGCCGCGGCGGCCACCGCCTTGGCGTCGGGAGCCGGGGCCGGCTCAGGGGCCGGCCTTGCGGCGTTGGCGATGCGGGTGAGCCGCGCCAGCAGGTCCTCGCCGGCTTCGAGCTGGCGTTCGAGGTCGGCGGTGACGTTTTCCGCCCGCTGCAGTCGCGCACCCAGGCTCTGCTCGCCCTCGCGCATGGTCGCTTTCAAGCCGGCGATGGCGCGTTCGGCGATTTCGGTGGCGGTGATCAGCTCGGAAATGGTCGCGCGCAGGGTCTGCTCGTCGGCCTTGAGCAGCCGAAGCTGCTTGTTGAGCCGCACGCAATAAAGGATCGTGAGCAGCAGCAGGATCGAGACCATGCTCTCGACCAAATAGCCATAATGATAGCTCACGGCGTCTCCATCCGATTGGTCGGCTCGTCCGCCTTCTCGAACATGGCGAACGTGGTCCGTGGTTTGCGCAAGGCCTTGGCGACCCGCACCGCGACGCGGTCGCCGACTTTGCCCATGCGGCCTTCGGTGATGGCGATGTCGCCGCAGCGCACGGTGACCAGCGCGTCCGGCTTGAGCTCGAGCGCGAGCGTGTCGCCGACGCTCAAGCTCATCATCTTGCGCAGCGGCAGCCGCGCCTCGTACAGCACGGCATCGACCGCGATCTGCGCCTGGCCGATCTCGGTCGCCAGGTGATTTTCCCAGATCGGGTCGCGGCCGAACTTCTCGCCCATGAACATCTGGAGCAGAACGGTGCGGATCGGCTCGATGGTGGCGTATGGCAGCAGCAGCTCGATATTGCCGCCGCGGTCTTCCATGTCGATGCGCAGCCGCACCAGGATCGCCGCATTGGCCGGCCGCGAGATGGCGGCGAAGCGCGGATTGGTCTCCAGCCGGTCGATGTTGAACCTGACCGGCGACAGCGGCTTGAAGGCGAGCTCGGCGTCCGCCAGCACCACTTCGATCATGCGCTTGACCAGGTTGGTCTCGATGGTGGTGTAGGGGCGCCCTTCCACGCGCACCGTGCTCTGCCCGCGCCGGCCGCCGAGCAGCACGTCGATGATCGAATAGATCAGGCTGGAATTGACGGTGGCGAGGCCGAAATTGTCCCACTCCTCGGCCTTGAACACGGCCAGGATCGCCGGCAACGGGATCGAATTGAGATAGTCGCCGAAGCGCACCGAGGTGATGCGATCGAGCGAGACCTCGACATTGTCGGAGGTGAAATTGCGCAAGCTTGTCGTCATCAGCCGCACCAGGCGGTCGAAGACGATTTCCAGCATCGGCAGGCGCTCGTAGGACACCATCGCCGAATCGATGATGGCGCGGATGCCGGAATTGTCGTTCAGCGAGACGTCGGTCAGGCTGAAACCGAGCATGCTGTCGATTTCATCCTGATTGAGGATGCGCTCGGCGCCGCCCTTGTTGCTCTGGACTCCGCCGTTGCCGTCGTCGGCCATCGCCGCCCACTGCGCGGCGGCTTCTTCGGTGCCGGGCGTCGCAATAGGTCCGGCGGGCGCCGCCGGCACCGCGGCCTCTTGTTCCAGCGCCACGCCCCATTCGGCGGCCAGCGCGTCTTGATTGATTTCGTCTTTGGTCGCCATCGATTAGATCGTCACTGGACGACGATTTCCTTGAATAGAACGGCGGTGACGCGGTTGGGCGCGACCGCGTCATTGACCCGGCGGGTCAGTTCCTCCTTGAGCCGGTAGAGGCCCGCGGAGCCGTCGAGATCGGTCGGCCGCAATTCGCGCAAATAGGTCTGGAACGCGTCCATCACCCGCGGCATCAGCGGCTGGATCTCCGTCATCACCTCGGGCGTGGGCAATTCGAGCACGATCTTCACTTTGAGATATTGCGTGCGCTCGCTGGCGACATTCGACAGATTGACCAGCACGTCGGGCAGATCGACGAAGATCGCGGGCTTGGCGAGCGCCTGCTTCGGCTTTTCGTGGCCGGAACCCTTGAAAAAGTAGAAATAAGCCCCGCCGCCGCCGCCACCGACCAGCAAGAGGCCGGCTACCGCGATGATCATCACCTTGAGCGATGGCAGTTTGAGCGACGGCAGCTTGAGGAACGACAGCAGTTTGCGTTTTGGTTTTTCCGCTGCCCCGTCTTCGCCTTCTTCCGGCTCGTCCTCGACCTCGTCTTCCGCTTGTTTCGCCTTGGCAGCCATGATGACCCCGATCGCAACCGACGGGCCTGCATACGGGTATCGCGCGTGAGATACCGCGGATGCGCGACCCCCGCGCTCCCCTTGCGATCGAAGGTAGGTGCGTATGGTTAACAGATGCTTTCGAGGCTTCCCGCGCGCGGAATCTTTTGCCGGGTGGCGCTGCCCAAGCGGCTGTTTTTGCCCCGCCACCGGCCCCGCGGTTTTTAACTAATAATTTGATTTTCCTAAGCTTTTCAACTTGGCACGGCGGCTGCAAAGCCTTGGCCAGCCGCTGGCTTGGGAGAGCTGGCGCGCGCTTTCGGCAAGGCCGGCCTCGGGAGGGTACGGCCTTACCGGATGAGAAGGGGAGAATGCCGATGCAGAACACGGTTGTCGTCGGGCTGTCGCGCCAAGTCGGGCTTGCGCGCGAAATGGACGTGGTCGCCAACAACATCGCGAACATGAACACCACCGGCTACAAGGCCGACGGGTCGCTGTTCGAGGAATTTCTGTCGAGCGCCGCGCGCAGCGGCGAGAGCGGCGGCCGCGTGAGCTTGGTGCGCGACCGCGGCGTCTGGCACGATATGAGCCAAGGGCCGATCGAGCGCACCGGCAATCCGCTCGATGTCGCCGTCGACGGCAAAGGCTTCTTGGTGGTGCAGACGCCGAACGGCGAACGCTATACCCGCAACGGCGCGTTGCAGATCGGCGCCACCGGCCAGTTGGTCACCAGCGACGGCTATCCGGTGCTCGGCGACAGCGGCCCGATCACGCTGCAGGCGAACGACAGGCAAGTGCAGATCAGCCGCGACGGCACAATCAGCGTGCGCGAAGGCACCTCGAACGTCGATTCCGCACGCGGCAAGCTTAAGCTGGTCACCTTCGACAATATGCAGCAGCTGCAAAAAGAGGGTGGCAGCACGTTCAATCCGGCCGACGGCGTGCAGCCGCAACCCGCGGCGAAGGGCGCCGGCATCATTCAAGGCGCGCTGGAAAAATCCAACGTGCGCGGCGTGGTCGAGATGTCGCGCATGATCGAAATCACTCGCAGCTACACCCAGATCGGCAGCCTGTTGCAGCAGCAGAGCGATCTCGGGACCACGGCGCTCGACAAGCTCGCCGAAGTTCCCAATTGACGATGAAGGGGAGTTAGACCCATGCGCGCACTCAGCACAGCATCGACCGGCATGATGGCGATGGAGCTCAATGTCCAGGTCATCGCCAACAATCTCGCCAACATGACCACCACCGGCTACAAGCGCCAGCGCGCCGAATTCCAGGATCTGCTTTACGATCATGTCAGCCGCATCGGCACGCAGACCTCGGCGCAGGGCAATATCCTGCCCGTTGGCATCGACCTCGGCTCCGGCGTCAAGCCGGTCGGCACGCCGCGGTTGATGACGCAAGGCACGCTGACGCAAACCGGCGGCAGCCTCGATGTCGCGGTGCAGGGCGACGGCTTCTTCAAGCTTCAACTGCCGGACGGCACTTACGCCTACACGCGCGACGGCTCGTTCCAGATGAATGCGCAAGGCCAGATCGTCGACGCCCAAGGCGATCTGGTGATGCCGGCTATCACTATTCCGGCGAACTCCAGCGGGCTGACCATCAATTCGCAAGGTCAGGTTTCGGTCATACCGCAAGGCACCACGACGCCGACAATTCTCGGTCAGTTAACGCTCACTCGATTTATCAATGAGGCCGGCCTGCTGCCAATCGGCAATAACAATTCGCAGAAACACCTGCATCAGGCGCGCCATTGGACGGGCACCCCAGGCACCCATGGAGCCGGCACCTACTGCAGGGCAACCTCGAACAGTCCAACGTCGATTCGGTCACCGAAATCACCAATCTGATCGCCGCGCAACGCGCCTACGAGATGAACGGCAAGGTGATCACCGCCGCCGACCAGATGCTGCAATCGGCTTCCGGCCTGATGCGCTGAGGCAAAAACCATGATCCGCCATTTCATCGTCGCCGCCGCCGCCCTGCTCGCGCTCGGCGCCTCCGCAAAGGCCGAGCCGGAGCGGCCCAAGCTCAAAGCGGAAACCACCGTCACCGGCTCGATCGTGCGCATCGGCGATCTGATCGAGCACGCCGGCATCATCGCCAAGGTCCCGATATTTCGCGCGCCCAATCTCGGCTCCACCGGCACGGTGTCGGCCGAGGCCGTGGTCGAGGCGGTGCGCCCCTATGCGCTGATCGGGCTCGACACCGGCGACGTCGGCGAAGTGGTGGTGACGCGGGCAAGCCGCAGCATCCCGGCAAGCGACATCGAGGCGCGCGTGGCGCAGGCGCTGTCGGCGCAATACGCGCTCGGCCCGGTCAAGGATATCGTGGTGAATTTCGACCGCGAGCTGCGCGCCATCCAGGTGGAAACCACCGCCAAGGGCGAGCCGCGCGTCGCCTATCTCAATTACGACAGCCGCAACGGCCGCTTCGACGTCACCCTCGACCTGCCGACCGGCAGCACCACGCGCGGCGCGCTGCGCCTTTCCGGCCGCGCCGCCGCCACCGCCGAGGTCGTGACGCTGGCGCGCGCGGTCGAGCACGGCGAGGTGCTCAAGCACGCCGACGTGCTGATCGAGCGGCGCCCGCGCGGCGAGATCGGCCGCGACATGATCACCAATGCCGACCTGGCGGTCGGCTTGGCGGTGCGCGCGGCGATGCAGCCGGGCCGGCCGCTGCGCTTCGCCGATCTGATGAAGCCGGAATTGGTCCATCACAACGAGACGGTGACGCTGACCTATCAGTTGCCGGGCATACGCCTCACCGTGCGCGGCAAGGCGGTCGAAGGCGGCGCCGAAGGCGACACCATCGGCGTGCTCAACGAAGAATCCAGGCGCACGGTGCAGGGCGTGGTGGTGGGACCCGGCCGCGTCGTCATCCGCAACGAGGGGCCGCGGCTCGCCGTCAATCTGCCGCCCAGCCCATGAAACGAAAAATGTGAAGCGTAACGTCGAGTTTTGCGTGCATGCCGAAACGTAACGGCGCTGCGGCGCCCTTTGTGAAAGTGATGTCGATGAAAGTCCTTACCGTGGCGCGTCATGCGGTCTTGGCCACGATCGCTACCGCGCTGCTGTCGAGCTGCGCGGCCATCGACCGCATCAAGAACATCGGCCAGGCGCCGCCGCTCTCGACGGTCGACAATCCGACCGCGCGGCCGGGTTACAAGCCGGTGCAGATGCCGATGCCGGCGGCGCAGCCGGCCTCCTACAATCCCAATTCGCTGTGGCGCAACGGCTCGCGCGCCTTCTTCAAGGACCAGCGCGCGCATCAGGTCGGCGACATCCTCACGGTCGCGGTCAACATCAATGACACCGCCAATCTGTCGAACGAGACGCAGCGCCAGCGGACGACCTCGGAGGATTCCGGCATTAGCAATTTCTTCGGCTTGACCAAAGTGCCGATCATGAATTCCACGGTGCCCACGCGCATACTTACAACGGACTCGGCCATGGCCGCCGACGGCAAAGGCACCATCAACCGCTCGGAAGCGCTGCAGACCAATGTCGCCGCGGTGGTGACGCAGGTGCTGCCCAACGGCAATCTGGTGGTCGAAGGCAAGCAGGAGATCCGCGTCAATTTCGAGATGCGCGAACTGGTCGTCGCCGGCATCGTGCGGCCGGAGGACATCCAGAGCGACAACACCATCGATTCGAGCAAGATCGCGCAGGCGCGCATCGCCTATGGCGGGCACGGCCAGGTCACCGATATCCAGCAGGACCCGTACGGCCAACAGCTGATGCAGGTGCTGCTGCCGTTCTAGTTAGTCGCGTCGCTTCGTGTTTGTTTTGTCATTGCCGGGCTTGACCCGGCAATCCATGCGGAGGTCCGGCAAAGCCAGCGTTGCGTAAGTTTCTTGCCGTGGCGAATTATCGTGGATGCCCGGGTCGAGCCCGGGCATGACAAAGTGGGTTTAGTCGAGCTCCCGCGCCGTTTTCGTCTCGCGAGCGTGAACGGCGTCAACGTCGCGGCCTCCGGCGGCTCCCCAGCCGGGGGCCGCGTGCGTTTGGGGGGCGAGATCTGTAATCTTTTCCCCCGCCCGACCATTTCAGGAGGACGAATCCATCAGCTATGCTATCGGAGGTTGCGGCAAATTCGGGACCCGCATGTTTATCTCGGAAAAAACTCTCGATGATCTGATGCGCGCAGTTTTTTCAGCGATTCTAAAGCGCGGAATTCGCGTCAGTCCGAGCAAAGGAGCAAATACGGAAATATCGGGAGTCATACTTGAATTGCTTCAGCCGATGGCGCGATTAAGCCGAACTGAGACTAAAGGAACTGTTTTTAGCTGCCTTGGGGAATCCCTATGGTATTTAGCCAAATCAAATAGTTTGGATTTCATAAAATATTACATTCGGGAATATGCCAAGTTTTCCGATGACGCGCGTACCTTGTATGGCGCTTATGGGCCGCGGATTTTTCGGATGCGCGAGAAAGTGAATCAAATAGAGAATGTGATCCGCTTATTGAAAGAGAGGCCTAGCACTCGCCAAGCGGTAATTCAAATTTTCAATGCCGAGGATATCATCGAAAAACATAAAGATGTTCCTTGCACTTGTACCGTTCAATTTTTGATTCGCGAAGGCAAACTACACGCAATTACTCATATGCGATCTAATGATGCATTTCTCGGATTACCTCACGACATATTTGCGTTTACATTTTTACAGGAAATTGTAGCTCGCAGCGTCGCTGTTCAACTTGGTACTTATAAGCACGCCGTTGGCAGCCTTCATCTGTACGACAAAGACCGACAAAAAGCTCGACAGTATATTGAGGAAGCTTGGCAAGCGACGATTTCTATGCCCGCTATGCCAGACGGCAATCCTTGGAAAAATATTATCGCGCTTCTCGACGATTGAAGAGAAAATTCGGCACGGAAAGCAAACTAATCTCGACAAACTTAGTTTCCCCGATTACTGGGTTGATCTAGCACGCTTGTTGCAAATTTACTCGTCCACCGGAAAAAAGAAAATGATTGAGAGGATTAAGGCACAAATGGCTTCCAATATTTACAATGCTTACATCGATAAAAGAGCCAAATTGAAAGCACCAAAAAAGAAAGCGAGTTGATGCGGTGAGGCCCGGTGATCAGCAACGTGCGAGGAATCTGGATGAAGCACTGACCGCCTACGATTACAATATTAGAACATTACCGGGCATAAAGGACAAAATGGCCCGTCAAGTCCTCGTTGAGCAGATTATAGAAAGCCTGCGCCGAATTGAATTCGCACATTTTATACGTGACTTCTAAAATTGACTTTGATAGAGCAAATCCAACGAGCGCTATTTTTGACCCGATCAGGGCTGCTGTCTTTAGAATGCGGAATGGTGAATTTGATGAAGCATTTTGGCTTATTTTTCTTTCAGTTCATTTTGGTAAGCATTCAAAAGACGGGTGGCGTCTTGCACGTGATATCTACGGCGCCTTGGGCGATAGTCCGTGGACTTGGGCGCGCGTGAGCGCAAAGCCGAAAACCTTCCGCGCGTGGCTTGCCAAAAATGAAGAAAAATTGCGCGGTGACGGAATATCACGCCGCTTTAGCAATCATCGAAAATATGAAAGCCTAAGTGCGTCATCACCTGCAGGCACTGCGACTGCCATAGAATTCATATGTTGAATGGGTGTCGCCGCCCCGAACACACCAGCAACTTATTCAAGATGCAAACAAGGTAGTTGGGCAAAATGCAAAAGAAGTTTTTGACTATTTGTATCGTTCGATGAATGCCGTGCAGCGGTTTGGCCGCTTGGGAAAATTTGACTATTTAACAATGCTCGGAAAATTGGGCTTAGCCCCTATTGAGCCCGGTTCAGCTTACTTCAGCGGAGCCACTGGTCCGCTTCGTGGTGCTCGCTTGCTATTCGGAGGCAGCCCGTCCGCCAATTTGAGTGGAAAACAACTTGATAATTGGCTCAACGATCTCGATGCGCATCTCAATGTAGGTATGCAGGCGCTAGAGGATTCATTATGCAATTGGCAAAAAAGCCCAGCGAAGTTTAAGTAGTTTCGTGGGTAGCTAAAACGCGAACTGGCTTCGATCAAATCGCCTTTTCAGCCAATTAAATTTGTCTGGGCCAATTCGTTTCATATGTTGGAGTTGCCCGACAACAATCCCTCTCGACACGCCTAACTTCACAGCCATCCGCATTATATCATGTTTAGTCAATTTCATCGTCAAGATGTCTTTACGGACATCGGGCGGCATCAAAATATTTTCCGCAAAACTATTTGCCTCATTTTCCTCCATTGCTGTCACATCACTTCCATCTTCTAAAAATAGCGCCTTGTGGCTGTGAAGCAGAAGATGTCCAGCTTCATGGAAAAATGTAAACCAAAACTGGTCGTCAGACAGATATCGGAAACTCAATAGAATCATTGCTTTTTGTGGCGTGATGAAACGTGTTGCACCGCTTGCACGGCACCCTGTAGGGGCGCGAACGACGACAAGAGCTACTCCACAGTCGGCGCAAATTCTTTTGAGTTCAGGAACAAATGAATTGGGCTCCTTGTTTTTAGTGAGAGGCCGAATTGTTTGAAGTGCATTTGTAAATTCTTTCGCACTCCAGTCTTTGCAATCAATTTCGGCACTTTTCATTTCTCCGTATCGAAGCCACGCTAGAACGGAGCCTGGCTCAGACTCGAATGTTAGCGATGTTCTGAATGAAACGGCCGAAAGTACGTCGTTATATCTTTCTCGCCATGCGGTAACATTCGGTACCTCAAAAAATTCGAGGCACGCCGCGACCTTCGCTTCGAAAGTTATCTCTGACGGCTCTACCCACCCAAATCTTATCATATCTTGAATTGGCAGTTCGCTCAGCCACGCTTTAGCGGCGGTCGGGCGTCCTTCGCTCTGAAGTCTTGCTACATCATCGCGGTATTGTGTCTCGCGCGACATCCAGAATTCTACTGAACCTCCGATCGTTTTTTGCAACAAGTTTGCAACATCAATGGTAATTGCTGTTCGACCCGTGAGTAGCCTGCTCACCCGCTCTTGTGAGTAACCCATAAGTTTTGCAAATTTGTCTGGCGAAATTTTTCGTCGCTCTAGAATGTCGGCAATAGTAGCGCCAGGAGCCGACATCCAATCCGGCTGGAAATTCTTCTCATTCATTTTTGAGCCCAATCTTAATTATCTTAACGCGCGTAATTTTCGCCCAATCGGGCACGCCCGATTTGTGCACTGGATTGTTCGTGTGGTTTGGGGAGACGATAAGCTGGTAGCCATCGGTTAGATCGAAGACGCAAGTACCGACACTATTGTGCAGCTTTGCCACCGGCAAATCCTTTACTGATGCTGCAGCTCGCAGGTCAGCGAGACGGCTCTTCAGCAGATTCGCCACCTTTGCCCCTAGCGTCCGCTTAGCCCTCTCTTCGCTCTCGCACAACTCGCGAAGCGGCTTTGTTTCAAAGGCCAGCTCCAACGCAACCGCCCCAAAAGAGGTGATTCGCAGAAAGTATCAAATAATACCCGCTATTTGAAGTTGTGCTCGCTCCGCAATGCAAATAAATACGTCCTAGCGAATTATAGGAATATAGTCGCACTTCCGCCACACTCCGCTTTCATCCTCCTTTCGCCTGGCTCGTTGAGGGCGTCGTCGCGAGACGTCTCGATGATGGAGCCACGCCGAGGGCCGGCGCCGGAGAACAGGCGCCGCTCCTTGGCGGATCGGCAGCGGGAAACCGCCGCCGGTTGGTGCGGCGCCCGCTGCTGCGGCTCGTAACCGCGGCACCGGGAGGCCTCGGGTCGCCGTCCGCCTCCACTACTGGTCGGCCCCCATCGAGTGGTCCAGGTGGAATGTTAGTTGAGAGTTGGCCGTTGCGCCAGCGTGGCCGGCGAAGCCGGTCGACGTAGCGCAGCCGGCCACGCAGCGAAGGCGGGCACGAACACTTCCGGTGCTGGTGGCTTGTAGTCCAGCAATTCATGCGGCCTGATTGCGTTGAAGTGGCGCCGCCAACTTTCGATGATGATTTGGGCCTCACGCAGCGTGTAGAATATTTCGCCATCGAGCAGTTCATCTCGCAGGCAACCTCGCTCACGCCGATCTGGCGAATGACATCAGCAATGTCCTGCCCCTGCGATATCAAGACATCGGCTTGTCGTAGCTTCGCGACGATCTCTTCAGGCTTGTGCTTCTTCTTCGGCATCTCGGTCCTCCTTCATGTCAAAAGACATAGTTCAGGTCGGACCACTTTTCAGGGGGAGGACCACACTGCGTGCGGCTCTGGATTCCGGGTCCGGCGCTAACGCGCCGTCCCGGAATGACAGTGGATGGGTTGTTTCAAATATGAATCGGGAAGTGTAGGGCGCGCGAGAGGCTTGCGCGCTTATCCCTCCCCTGAAAGGGGAGGGTCGATCCGAGCGGAGCGAGGATCGGGGTGGGGTCATGTCTGATGCGTTACGCAGCCCCCCGGCTCGCTTCGCTCGCCACCCTCCCCCGCAAGCGGGGGAGAGATAAGAAAGCGATCAATCGTCGCGATAAATCCGCTCTCTGCGCTCGTGCCGCTCCTGCGCCTCGACGCTCAGCGTGGCGATCGGGCGCGCTTCCAGGCGGCGCAGCGAGATCGGCTCGCCGGTCTCCTCGCAATAGCCGTAGGTGCCGTCGTCGATGCGGCCGAGCGCCTCGTCGATCTTGGCGATCAATTTGCGCTGGCGGTCGCGCGCGCGCAGCTCGATGGCGCGGTCGGTTTCCGAAGACGCCCGGTCGGCGAGATCGGGGTGATTTTGGTTCTCCTCCTGCAGATGCAGCAGGGTCTCCTTGGCTTCCTTCAGGATATCCTCGCGCCATGCGAGCAGCTTCATGCGGAAGTAATCCCGCTGCCGCTCGTTCATGAACGGTTCCTTGTCGGATGGCCGATAGGTTTTTGTTTTGGCCAACATTCCCACTGAACTCCCTGTGTTCTTATGTTCTTGGCGGTGAAGTCCACCCTCCCGGTGGGGCAGGCTTATATACGGGCGCCAGCTTGCGGACAATATCTGCGTAAGGCCCGGTCAATCACCATATTTACATGACAGATCAATGACTTGGGCGGAATTAGCGAAAAACGCGCGCCCGCGGCAGGAAGCGCCGGGTGATCAATTTTGAACAGTAGCGGGATACGGCGCTTAGCGGACGCCGGCCTTGGCCAGTTCAACCGCGACGCGCAGGTCGATCTCGCTCAAGACCGTGTCGAGGCCGGGATCGCCGGTTTGCTCGTCCAGCCCTTCGGCCGCGACCTTGAGCCGCGCCAGCGTCGAGCCGTCCACGCTGCCGTCGAGCAAGGAAAGCTTCAGCGTATCGAGCACGTCGAGCGCCTTGCGGCCCTTGGCCACCGCGCGTTTCTTGCGCTCGCGCGGATCCTCGACGCCCTGCAGCGCGATCAGCGCATCGACCGTCGAGATCGAGCGCAGCGAACCGGCCGCGGCGGCGTTGCGCGGCGTTTCCTGCTCGCTGACGGTGAAGGAGCCTGCACTGCTGCGGCGCGCGCTGGCCGGCGCCGTGGCCAGCGCAGTTCCGTTCGTTCCGTAAATGCGCATCGCTGAAAACCCCAACCGAAGCGTCGTCGGTCCCCAATTACCTTTAAACCTGGGCCGTTATGGTTAATCCCCGGTAAATGCGCCGGCAAAAATTGCCGCCCACGACCATTCCTGCCGGCCCGCGCGCGTATCGCGGCGGCCGCGCCAATTCAAAAACATGAAGCTTGTCAGAGTCTTGAGTCGGACGGCCGGCTTGGCACGGCGTTCGCATGACAGGCGTCAGTCAACCGTCACATTGGGGAGCAGTGATGACGAGGACGTTGCGAGCCGTAATTCTGGCCGTGCTATGGACCGCGTTCGCGACAGCGACCGCGGGCGCGACCTCGCGCATCAAGGACCTCGCCAATATCGAGGGCGTGCGGCAGAACCAGCTCATCGGTTATGGCTTGGTGGTCGGCCTCAACGGCACCGGCGACACCCTCAACAACATTCCCTTCACCAAGCAGTCGCTCACCGCGATGCTGGAACGCCTCGGCGTCAACATCCGCGGGCAGACGCTGCGCACCGGCAACGTCGCCGCCGTGATGGTGACCGCCAACCTGCCGCCCTTCGGCACGCAAGGCACCCGCATCGACATCACCGTGTCCTCGCTCGGCGACGCCAAGAGCCTGCAGGGCGGCATGCTGCTGGTGACCCCGCTGCTCGGCGCCGACGGCAATGTCTACGCGGTCGGCCAGGGCTCGGTCGCGATCGGCGGTTTCCAGGCCGAAGGCGAGGCCGCCAAGATCGTGCGCGGCGTGCCGACCGTCGGCCGCATCGCCAACGGCGCGCTGATCGAGCGCGAGATCGAATTCACCCTGAACAAGCTGAGCCAGCTGCGCATGGCGCTGCGCAATCCGGATTTCACCACCGCCAAGCGCATCGCGGCGGCGATCAACGACTTCATCGGCACGCCGACCGCCGAGCCGCTCGATCCGGCCACCATCGGCATCACCGTGCCGCAGCAATATCGCGGCAACGTGATCTCGCTGCTCACCGAGATCGAGCAGCTGCAGGTCGAGCCCGACGAGGCGGCCAAGATCGTGATCGACGAACGCTCCGGCATCATCGTCATGGGCCGCGACGTGCGCGTGTCCATGGTGGCGGTGGCGCAAGGCAATCTGACCGTCACCATCACCGAGGCCCCGCAGGTGAGCCAGCCGAATGCGTTCTCGCGCCGCGGCAGCACCAGAACCGTGCCGCGCACCAATATCGGCGTGCAGGAAGACGGCAAGAAGCTGGCGCTGGTCAAGGACGGCGTGTCGCTGCAACAGCTGGTGGACGGGCTCAATTCGCTCGGCATCGGCCCGCGCGACCTGATCGCCATCCTGCAGGCGATCAAGGCGGCGGGCGCGATCCAGGCCGACATCGAGGTGATGTGATGGCGAGCGCCGTCGCATCGGCCGCGCCCGGCTTAAGCGCGCTCGACATGCTCAACATGAATCCGCCGGCCGTCGGCAAGCTCGCCGCCGGCGGCAAAGCCAAGGCGCGCGCGGCGGCGCAGGATTTCGAGGCGGTATTCCTCAATTCCATGTTCCAGCACATGTTCACCGGCATCGAGGGCGAAGGCCCGTTCGGCGGCCAGGGCGCCACCGGCGTCTGGCGTTCGGTGCTCACCGACCAATACGCCAAGTCGATCGCCAAGGCCGGCGGCATCGGCATCGCCGCCCAGGTCTATCGCAGCTTGATGGCGCAGCAGGAAGTCCACCCATGAACGCGCGCTCGGCCGCCACCCCGATAGCCAGCGCCGGCGAGGCCGAGCTCGTAATCGCCAATCTGAATACGATTATGGACCGGTTGATGGAAACAATCGAAGAAGAGACCGCGCATGTGCGCGCCGGCCGCTTGCACGAAGCAGCCAAACTGGCCGACGCCAAGGCCGATCTCGGCCGCCGCTATGCCGCCGAAAGTGAGCGCGTGATGGCCGCCCGCGAACTGATCGCCGACTGCGCTACCCAACGCGGTCGCCGCATTGCGCAAGCGTAACGCGGCGTTCCAGGCACTGCTGCAAACCAATCTGACGGTGCTGGCGACCGCCCATGCGGTCTCCGAGGGTATCATCCGCGGCGTCTCGGGCGAACTCGCCCGTAAGCGGACGCCCTCGACCTACGGCGCCTCCGGCCGCGCCAACTCGCCGGGCGCCAAGGCCAGCCAGCCGCTGGCGATCAGCCGCACGCTCTAGCGATGCTGTCGCTGAAGACGGCGCGCCTTAAGCCGTTACCGAAACCGTCAAACCCGTCACCGTATTGATCTCGGTGCCGTCGGGCATGGTGAGAATATTGGTCGTGGTATTGAGATAGGCGCCGTTGGCCATCTGGATGAGGGACTTGGGATCCACATATTTCGCCCCGGTCGTCGTATCGTATTGCGTGCCATCCGGCATCGTCATGATGTTGCTGGTGGTGTCGATCGATGTGCCGTCCGGCAAATAAATAAATGGGGCGAGCATGTTTTTCGGCGTCACCGTCTGCTGCTGCTGATCCAGCGCATCTTGCAGCTTCTTTGCCGCCGCCTGCTGCTGATTTGCTGCGGCGATCTGCGCGAACAGGGTCCCCGCATTGGTGACGCTGGTTTGTGAAATCGTCGCCAAGGCGTTCGCAATATTCGTACTTTGGCCCAGAAAAGAGTTGATACTGCCGTCGCCGCCGGCATTGTCCAGCATCCCCAGAAGGCCGCCTTCATTTTGTTGGCTTTGGATTGCCGTCATCGTGTCGGCGATCCAGTTCGAAGTCGGACTCGTGCTGAAAAGCGACGTGTACGAAATACCGGCAGTCGCTGAACCAACAATCGACGTCATACCCGCGTCATTACAAGGTAAAACCGTATACCGCGAGACGGTTAAAAAAGTTTGACAATTAGCGGTTTGTTAAGCGGAATTTGGCCGACGGCATTGCCCATTATGCCGAAATACGAACGATAATGGGGTCGATGCAAAACCCTGCTCCAATTCTATTTGAACTGAAACGATCCGCTAAACAATCGACGATTTGTTAACCATAAATTTTTACGGCCTGTTTGAGACCGTGTGCGATGACATGTCCCGATCCACTAGATCGACACGTGTAACCGCCAGTACGGCATTCAGACCAGAAAGGTACCTTAAAATGTCCGGCATCGTTCTATCGGCAGGTGTTCGTGCAAACCTGCTTCAACTGCAACAGACTTCGAACCTAATCAACACAACGCAGACGGATCTGGCCACCGGCAACAAGGTCAATTCTGCGCTCGACAACGCCATCAGCTTCTTCACCGCGCAGGGCCTCAACAACCGCGCCAACTCCCTGGGCGCACTGCTGGACACCATGTCCAACGGCATTAACACGATTCAAGCCGCCAACAACGGCATCACGGCCATCACCAAGCTGGTACAGTCGGCGCAGTCGCTGGTCAGCCAGGCTCAGCAGGCCAACAACACCACGACCCAGGCGAGCCTAGCCGGCCAGTTCGACAGCCTGCTGACCCAGATCGGCCAGCTCGCCGGCAACTCGGGTTACAACGGCGTCAATCTGCTCGCCGGCAACACCCTCACCGTCAATCTCGACGAGACAGGCACCTCGACCACCAGCGTGACCGGTGTCGACTACACCAATGCCAGCGGGGCCCTCGGCATCGCCGCTGCGACCAACAACTGGGCAGGCGCCTCGGATATCTCCGCGGCGTCGACCGCTCTGAGCTCGGCGCTCACCAAGCTGCAGGCGGAGTCCCAGACCCTCAGCGCCAACTTGTCGATCGTGCAAATCCGCCAGGATTTCACCAATGCAACAATCAACACGTTGCAGAGCGGTGCTTCCGATCTCACCCTGGCCGATTCGAACCAGGAAGGCGCCAACCTGCTCGCCTTGCAGACCCGCCAGCAACTGGAGACCACGGCGCTCTCTCTCGCGTCGCAATCCGACCAGAACGTGCTGCGGCTGTTCCAAGGCTAAGCTTCGGCGAAACCTTCGGCGGAAAACGGCGGCCTTCGGGCCGCCGTTTTTTTGCCGCTAAAATTATGGTTAACCAATTCTTAAACCACGCGAATTTTAACCATACGTCAACCCTAACAACTCATTATGCCGGGCAAGCGAATTGGCCCGAGCGAGGGAGGAGATTGCCATGAGTGACATTGTGCTGTCGGCGGGTGTCCGTGCAAACCTGCTTCAACTGCAGCAGACTACGGACTTGATCAATACTACGCAGACGGATCTGGCCACCGGCAAGAAGGTCAATTCTGCGCTCGACAACGCCATCAGCTTCTTCACCGCGCAGGGCCTCACAACTCGTGCCAACAACCTGAGCAGCCTGCTCGACACCATGTCCAATGGCGTCAGCACGATTCAAGCCGCCAACAATGGCATCACGGCGATCACCAAGCTGGTGCAGTCGGCGCAGTCGCTGGTCAGCCAGGCTCAGCAGGCCAACAACACTACGACCCAGGCGAGCCTGGCTACCCAGTTCGACAGCCTGCTGACTCAGATCGGCCAGCTCGCCGGCAACTCGGGTTACAACGGCGTCAATCTGCTCGCCGGAAACACCCTCACCGTCAATCTCGACGACACAGGCAACTCGTCTATCAGCGTGACCGGTGTCGACTACACCAATGCCAGCGGCTCGGCCCTCAATATCGCCACTGCGGCCAACAACTGGGCAACCAGCACGGATATCTCCGCGGCGGCGACCGCTCTGAGCTCGGCGCTCACCTCGCTGCAGGCGGAATCCCAGACTCTGAGCTCGAGCCTGTCGACCGTGCAAGTCCGCCAGGATTTCACTTCGGCCATGGTCAACACACTGCAGACGGGAGCCGACAACCTCACGCTGGCCGACAGCAACGAGGAAGGCGCCAACCTTCTCGCCCTGCAGACTCGCCAGCAATTGTCGACCACCGCGTTATCATTGGCGGCACAATCCGACCAAAACGTTCTGCGGCTGTTCCAAAGCTAGGCTTCGGCGAAACCTTCGGCGGAAAACGGCGGCCGCAAGGAGCGGCATCGAATGGGCCTCAAGGTCGAACTGAAACCTGGCGAGCGATTCATCCTCGGCGAATGCCTTGTCACCAATGGCGATCAGCGCACGCGGTTGCTGATCGAGGGGCAGACGCCGATTCTGCGCGAAAAGGACATCATGACGCCGCAGCAGGCCGACTCGCCGGCCAAGCGCATCTATCTTTGCGTCCAGATCATGTACACCTCGCGCGATCCGCGCCTGCATCATGAAACCTATTTCGCGCTGATGTGCGACTTGGTGCAGGCGGCCCCCAGTTCATGGCCGCACATGCAGGACATCAGCAACCACATCATGGCTGGCCAAATGTACAAGGCGCTCAAGAGCGCCAAGATCCTGATTGCCTATGAGAAGGAGCTGCTCGACCATGCGACAAGCAACACGCGCTTACGGCGAGATCGCGAGCAAGACCGCAAATCCGCGTGAGCTGGAAGCCGATTTGCTGTTGAACGCGGCTGCGCGCCTGCAAGCGATCCGCGACGGCTGGGCCGACAAATATCCCGAGCTCGGCGCCGCATTGCTGTTTAATCGCAAGCTATGGTCGATCTTCGTCACCTCGGCGACCAGCCCGGAAAATCAGCTGCCGGCGAGCTTGCGTCAGAACGTCGCCAATCTGGGGCTGTTCGTGTTCAAGCAGACGATCAAGACCCTGGCCGATCCGAAGCCGGAAAATCTCGGCTCGCTCATCAACATCAATCGCGAACTGGCGGCCGGCTTGCTCACGCGCGCCTGATCCGCGGCGCCTAAATCAAGAAGACCGCGGCATGACCGCGGTCTTTTTTATTGGGCGGGGGAGCGGGTCGAATTATCCCGTTACCGGCGCGAGATAGGTCAGAAGATTGAGCTGTGCCATCCTTGCCGTTGTCGTCAGGGACGCTGACAGGCTCGTCTGCAACGATAAGATCTCCGCTCCGACCTGGTTCGTGTCAACGCCCTCGATTGTTTGCAACATATTGGTCAGCGTATTCGAAGTCTGCTGGTGCTGACTTTGCATCGAAGCTACAGCCGTTTGCGCATTGGCGAGGCTGCTTTCGATATCGCTGATACTTTGAACACCGTTCGGGACGTTGAGCGCCGAATAGACACGTTGATTGAGCGCGGCATAGCTGGCGGATGCATTGGGATCGCTCGAGGAGTAGGTGGTCGCCGCCAGCGCCGCTATATTTTGCACGATCCAGCGGATGCCCTGTTCGTTGGCCTGCGTCCCGTAAGAGACCGTTGTCGTTGGATCGATGCGCGCTGTTGCGGTCGATCTAACCGAACCGGAGCTGTCCGTGCCAGTGTACCAAATGACGGTATTGGCGGACGTTCCATCGACCAGCGCCGTGGCGGTGGCGGGCGAGCCGCTGACCCGCTGCGGCGGATCATCGAAGAAATCGTTGGATGCGGCCATTGCGGAGGCGGCCGACAGCGACGTGCTGCCAATCTGGCTCACGCCGGCGGTGAGGGCAGCCTGGAGATTGGCCGCCGTAGCGGCCGGCGTGGCGCCGATGGTGAATTGATTGGGTCCCGGCGGGGACGACGTTGTCGCCTGCAGCTGCAGCGTCTGGCTGGTACCGTCGGGCAGCGCGAATGTGTAGGTGATGCTGTCGCCGGCGTTGGGATTGGTCGCCCCGAGATCGACGGAAATCGCGGCCGGCGAGCCGGTAGGACCCGTCACGGTCGCGCCGGTGAGGCTCGAATTGACCGCCGCGAGCTTGATGCCGAACGGCGAGCCGGCGGCGTCCTCGCTTACCGATACGATTGTACCGGAAGCCGCCGGAATGACGAGGCGGCCAAGCCCGTCGGCGCCAAGGTCGGCCTGATTGCGTTCGGCAATAACCTGCTTGAGACCGGCCTGCGACCCGTTGCCATTGAGAATGTGATCGGCTGTGTCGACCGATGGTTGGTTCACCCCGCTTCCGGAGAAGAGGTAGCCGCTGCCGCCTTGCGTATTAAGCATACCAAGAATCTGGTCGAGCTGACTTTCGGCGGTCGTCTGTTCCGCGGTCTGCCCGCTACTATCGATGGCATAACTCGGTTGAATCGTGGCGGATTGAACCGTATTGCCGATGCTTGCGATTTGCTGGAGCACCGTCTGCTGCAGGCTGATCGTCGTTCCAACATTCGTCATCGTATCATCAAAGCTGCTCAGCGCCGCCAATTGTGCATTCAATGCCACGGCAATACTACTTTGAGATCCAAGACCCGCATAGGTTTGCGCCTTTTGCCCTGACGCGAGCTGCAGTTGCAGATTGTCGAGCTGATTGTTGATATCCAACACCGACTGAATAAGGGGCGCCATATTTGAAGAAACGCCTGAAACCGTCATGACATCCTCACATCACATTTGCATCAAGGCATCGAGCATTGCCTTCACCGTCGTCATCACTCGCGCATTCGCTCCGTAAGTATTTTGCAGTGTGAGCAAGTTCGCCATTTCGGTGTCGATATTGACCGCGGATGTCGAATTGAACCGCGTTTGCAGTGCGTTGACGACAATATCCTGACCGGCCTGTAGGTTGGTTGCCGCGTTTGCCGCGTTGCTTTGCACGGTTATCATTTGGCTGATGTAGCCCGGTAGCGTGCTTTGGAACGGCGAGCCGGTACTGCCGATGCCCGCCGAAGGAGAATATTCGAGCGAGGCATTGACGAGTTGGTTGTAGATGAAATTCGGCCGGGTCGCGTCGCCGGCCGGCGTCGACGCCGAATAGCTCACGAGTTCCGAGGGATCAGCAACCAGCGCGCTATTGACCGTAATCCGTCCTGCGTAACCCACGCTTTCGGCGCCGGCGCCCGTAATCGCGCCGGTAAATGGCGTCGTGCCATCAGTGAATAGCGGAAGCGCTCCGGATCCTCCGGTCAAGGAGGTCGCGGTGGTCGTCGTCGACATGGCATTTACGGTGATTGGGGGCGTACCGCTATCGACGGCTTCCAGTAACGTGCCTGATGGATTGGAAAACTGCAGCCCGCTCGCGCCCAGCGCGGTATTGAGCGCCGTCGCCACCGCCGCGGCGCCGCCTGAGAAATCGACGCCGATAACGGTGTCGTTCGGGTCCGTTGTCGCCGTGTTCGACAGCGGCAAGGCCGAGGGGTCGTCGACCCGCACGATCGTGACGTTGTGTTGAACATCCGATGCATCGGTATAGCTGACTTGGATGGTATTTCCGTTCGACAGGCCGCCGATATCGGCATCGAAGCCGCCCGCCACCGCCGTTCCAGCCGTGGTGGTATCGGACAAGGCGCTCGACATTTGCGCGGCGATCTGGTCAAGCTGACCTTGCGCCTGCACCAGAACGTTGTCGCGCATATTGAGATAGCCGGCGATCTCGCCGGAGCGTATTCCGCCGCTGGCGACGAGATCCACGCTGTCGCCCGAGGGCGAAGTCAGCGTGATCGTGCCGAGCCCGCTTTTGCTCGGATCGGCATTCCATTGTTCCGTCGCCGTGATGGTGCCGGTCGAGTTGAAATTGAGTTGTGAGGCCTGCGTCCCGACCAACTGGGCGCCCGAGCCGGTGAACACCGAGACCTGGTTGTTGCCCCCTTGGACGACGCGAATGTCCATCAGCGTGGCCAGTTGATCGATGTACTGATCGCGCTGGTCTTCAAGCAAAGCCGACGAGCTGTCGCTCGAACTGCTGCCCGCTAGTTGCTGATTGATGCTCGCGATCTGCTGCAACGCGTTGTTGGCCTGCTGAACATCGCCCGCGATTCCCTGGTCCGCTTGGCTACGCAGCGTTTGGATGCTGTCGGTCGCATTATTGAGCTGTTGTGCCAATGCTTGGGCCGCACCAATCGTTTGGCTCTGCGCCGCCGACGAATTCGGCGACGTCGACAATGCCTGGACCGCAGACGTGAAGTTGTTGAATACCGAATCGAGCGAGGTGTTGGAACCGGGCTGACCGTAGATTTGCTGAAGCTGCTGGTAGAAGTTGGCACTGAGGTCGGCATAAGCGCCGCCGGAACTCTCGGACCGCAGTTGCTGCTGAATGAATTGGTCGAGGAGCCGGTTGATCGACGCAATGCTGACGCCCGTGCCCGCGTCGCCGGATACCGTCGCGACCTGAATCGCCGATTGGGCGATATAGCCCGGCGTCTGCGCATTGGCGACGTTGCCGGCGACAACCGATAGGCTCGTCTGTGTTGCCTGCAACCCCGACAATGATGTGGCGAGCGCTTGCGTCAGACTCATATGCTAGCCCCGATGCCGCGCCCAGCTGATTTATATCGCGCGCTCATTGAGCGCTATCGAATGACATTCAATAAGTCTTGCGACATTTGATCTGCGGTCGTGATTACCTTCGTATTCGCCGAATAAGCCTGCTGGGTCACGATCAGCTTGGTGAACTCGGTGGCAATATCCGTATTTGAACCTTCTAGCGATGATCCAACAATCGTGCCGGTTGCGCCGGCAAGTGCTGGGCCGGAATCCTCCGTCGCTTCGTAGGCGCCACCATTCAAACTTTGCAGATTGTCCGGACTGTTGAAAGAAACCAACGGGACCTCCGCAAGCTTGATAGATTGCCCATTTGAAAAGGCACCAGAAATTATGCCGTTGGTACCAACAGATATTGACTGTAACTGGCCGGCCGCATAGCCGTTCTGTTGCAGTGTGTTGACTGTCGGAGTTCCGGTATTATTTGCGAATTGTGTAATGCTGTTATTCGGCATGTTCAGCGTGAGATTGCCAAGCGAGGCGCCATTTACAGTGACGTTGTTGAGGGTAAGATTGGTAATGGGAGGAGCTAATTGGCCGCTTGAGTCAAATGTGAATGCGGTACCGACATTTTGCCACGCCACCTGGGTGCCAGTCGCAGATGAGCTTGTCTGATAAAATAACTGCCATGTATCGTCGACGGGAGGGGTGCTGGTGGGGTCGGCGTTGGCCGTTTTAGCCCATTGTAGTTGGATATTAACTGGCGTTCCGTTTGCAGTATATGCAGTTACCGATCCACCACTGACAGATTCGTTCGCAAAGGTCGCTGCGTCACTTCCAATAACCTGCCCAGTACCGGCTATAGTGGGGTCTTGGGTGAAATCTGCGGTATTGAGAAGTTCGGAGTTAGGTACTGAAGCACTATACGCCGCTGTTGATGGCGTAACTGGAAGACTTATTCCATATGTAATTTTAGTTGTAGAACTGGCTGGCAGAAAATTATTCTGAAATTGCAATGGAACGGTAGTAGTGCCGATCGGATTGCCAGTCGCTGGATCAAGCGGTATGCCTTCGAGATAATAGCCGCTGCCATTGACCAGGTAGCCGTTGGCATTCTCCGCAAAGTCGCCGGCTCTGGTATAGTTAGCAGCACCTCCGAAGACCGGGGTATTTCCATTAAAGCTAGTTGGAGATTGCACAATGAAATAGCCTTCTCCATTGATGGCCATATCTGTTGGCGATGCAGCGGTACTAATAGTTCCTTGAACGGTATTTGATGACAACGGAGTATGACGTAACGCTGCCGGCGTTCTGCTGTTGAATTGTCCCCTCATTTGGTGGAATAAGATCCTCAAAACTTGTGTCGATGCCTTTGTAGGCGATGGTCTGAGAATTCGCGATGTTGCCAGATATATTCTGCATAGCGAAGGCTTGCGCCTGCAAACCACTCACCGCAGAGTTAAGAGCGTCGAACAAACCCATGACCTGATCTCCACTTTCGCAATACGCCAGCGCATAGCGCGCGCGGATGATCCCGCGGCCAGATTATCGCAATCCCCGTGCCACAATAAAACTAACAATATTTCAATGGCTTAGATGAATACGGCGGCCGAAGCTGGGCCGCCGCCAGGGGTTCTTTCTGCCGCCAGCCGGCAGATTTTGCCGGTCGCGTCAGGACGGCGGCGGCGTCTCGGCCACCGCCTTGCGGTCGTTTGACCGCACGGCGCGTTCGAGGAAATCTTCCAGCGCGGTGATGCAGGCGCGGTCGCGATAGACCTTGTGCGCGTTCGCCTTCATCCGTTCGCGCAGCGCGAGCCGCTCCGCCGGATTGTTCGCCAGGCTCGCGGCGATCGAAATATAGTCGTCAACTGTCCCGGCAATCGTGTCGGTCACACCCATCATCTGCAGGATCGCCGCACAGTGACGGCCGCGCATCATCGCGCCCGCCATGGTCACGATCGGCAGATTTTGCGGCAGGCATTCCAGAGCCGAATTGCAGCCCGACCAGCCGATGCTGTCGAGGAAGACGTCCGAAATTCCGGCCGCCGCGACGAATTTGCGCTGGCTCAGGCGGTCGAGGAAGACGCAATAGTTGTCGGCCCGCAGCCCCACCGCCGCAAAGGCGCGATTGAGCCGCTCGCGCACGACCTGGGTGACGTTGGAGCCGCGGAAATGGCGCAGAAACGCGAACTGGCAGTCGCCGGCCGCGCGCGCGATGCGGACGAAGACGTCGTCGTGCTGCGGCAGGTATTTATAAAGCGACTGGGCGCTCCAGAATACGGTTGCCCCGGGACGCAGGCCCAGTTCCGCGCGCGTGACCGAAACCGTCTCGCCTTCGACCGGCTCGTAATAGATCGAGAGATTCGGCAGCCGGACCAGTTTTTCGCTGTAATAGGCCTGCGCGTCCGGCGGCTCCATCAGCTCGCTCGACAGGAAATAGTCGAGCGTCGCCAGGCCGCTGGTTTCCGGATGGCCCCAAGAATTGCACTGCACCGGCGCCAGCCGCTGCGCCGCGAGCTGCAGCGAGGAACTGTCCATCAGCAGCCCGGGATAGATGAGCACATGCGGCGCATCGGCGAGGATTTTCCTCCGCCAGCCTGCCGTGTCGAGTGTGCGGTGCACGAAGTCGTCGCAAATGCTCATGGCGGCGTCGGTCTGCTGGTCATGGATTATGCCGAGGTGATAGCCGGTCACGTGGAAACGGCTGCGATCGAGCTGGCTGATCCAGCCCTTGATCGGAATTTTCCAGTTGGAGTGGCCGTAAAAGAAGCTGCTGACGATGCCGACGCGAATGCGCTCGCCGGGCGCGGGCGGCGACGGCAGCGGCGCGGGCGGAAACTGGCGCGCGACGATGCTGCTGACCATCTCGCCAAAGACCTGCTGCAGCGCGCGGTCATTGCCGCCTTGATAGGCGAGCAGGAACGGCTGGTTGGCGCCTATGGCCTTGAACAGATTTCCCTGCAGGAGCCCGCAATCGGCGTCTCTGCTCAAAGCGCGCAGCTTTTGCTCATAGGCCGCGCGACGCAGCGGAATCTCGCTCGCGTCGCCGTAGACGACCGGCAGTTGTGCGATACAGGCGGCAAAGCGCGTTTCGGCATGACCCGGCCGCAGCGCCAGCGCCTGCGCGAGATCGGCCGCGGCCTCGTCGACGCGGCTGAGATCCAATAAATGTCTGCCGCGCTGATACCAGCCCTCGGCATCGCCCGGATTGATCCCGATCGCGATCGTGAAATTCTCGATCGCGTCGTCGGCGCGTTCGAGGCCCAGCAGCAAGCGGCCGCGATTGTTGCGCGCCTCGGTGAAGTCCGGCGCGAGCGCCAGCGCGCGGTCGTAGCAGGCGAGCGCTTCGTCGATGCGGTTGAGCGCCTCCAGCACCGCGCCGCGATTGTTGTGCGCCTTGAAATAATCCGGATTGAGCGCCAGCGCGCGGTCGAAGCACGTGAGCGCCTCCTCGTAGCGGCCGAGCGCGCGCAGCGCCGTACCGGCATTGTAGTGCGCCTCGACATAGTCCGGCTTGATCGCAAGCGCCGCGCGGCAGCTTTCCAGCGCCTCCTCGTCGCGGCCGAGCGTGGTCAGCACGGCGCCCCGGTTGTTATGCGCCTCGGCGAATTTGGCTTTCAGCTTGATCGCCTGGTCGAAGCTTTCGATCGCCTCCTGGTAGCGCTTGAGCGCTTCCAGGATCAGCCCATGGTTGAGCAGGATTTGCGGCGACGGCTTGCGCGCGCCCATGGCCATCGACACCAGACGCAGGGCCTCGGCCGGCTGGCCGGCGGCGAGCTTGACCAGCGCCATCATCTGCAGGGCGTCGAAATGGTCCGGCCTGACCTCCAGAACGGCGGCGTAATAGCGTCCGGCCTCCGCCAGACGCCCCTGTTCATGCAGTTTGAGGCCCTGCGCAAAGGCCTGCGGCACGTTCAGCGGCTGCGGTTTGGGCTCGGCAAGCGGCATTTCGGCAGGGTTCCCCCTGCCGAGGGGTAAAAAAGCCGCGCTGAGTCGTCCAGAGCATTTTCCGGCGAAGTGGGAACCGGTTCGCCGTAGCAAATGCGACCTACAAAAAGGGGCTTTACGACTGGCCGGGCGTTTGCGGCTCGAATTTCAGCGCCACGCCGTTCATGCAGTAGCGCAGGCCGGTCGGCGGCGGGCCATCGTCGAACACATGGCCGAGATGGCCGAGGCAGCGGCTGCAATGCACCTCGGTGCGGGTCATGAAGAACGAGCGGTCGGTCGTGGTGCCGATCGCGCCCAGCAGCGGCCGATAGAAGCTCGGCCAGCCGGTGCCGCTGTTGAATTTGGTGTCCGAGGAGAACACCGGCAGATCGCAGCCGGCGCAGGCGAAGGTTCCTTTGCGCTTTTCATGATCGAGCGGACTCGAGCCGGCGCGCTCGGTGCCATGCTTGCGCAGCACGTCGTAGGCTTGCGGGCTCAGGCGCTTGCGCCACTCGGCGTCGCTCACGTTCTTCCAGTCAATCGTGTCGGTCGTCGTCATTGTTTCTGCCTCGCCAAATTTGCTCGCGGCCATGAGCGCGCCAAGCGCGACGCCCGCCGTCAACAGGGCCCGTCGGTCGATCATATCAGCTGTCTCCCTTCGCCTTGCCCCATAATTGCTCCAGCCGCTGGTCGCGGCCGCAATTCCACCGATAGAATTTATATTTCGTCGGGTTCTTCAGGTAGAAATCCTGATGATATTCCTCGGCCGGATAGAACGGGCCGGCTTGCACGATCTCGGTATAGATCGGCTTCTTGAGCTCTTCCTCGACTTTCTTCTTGGAGGCTTCCGCCAGTTTGCGCTCCTCGTCGTTGTGCACGAAGATCGCCGTGCGGTACTGGTGGCCGACGTCGCAGAACTGGCGGTCCTTCACGGTCGGATCGATGTGGTGCCAGTAGTAAGTGAGCAGTTGCTGGTAGGAAACCTTGCTCGGGTCATAGATCACTTGCACCAACTCGGCGTGCCCGGTGCCGCCGGAGGAGACCTGCTCGTAATCCGGATTGGCGACGTGCCCGCCGGTATAGCCCGAGGTGGTCGAGATCACGCCCTTGACGTGGTCGAAGTCGGATTCCGTGCACCAGAAACAACCGCCGGCAAAGGTCGCCACCGCTTGGCCGGGTCCGGGCTTGGGCAACGGCGCCATTTGCGCATTGGCGAGCCCGATGGCCGCCAGAATAAAAACGAAGCCAAGCAGCAAACGGCGCATCCAATCCTCCCGAATTCGTTCCCTCTCGCGCCATGACATATACGCTTTGCGCATAATAGCCATTCAACTTGCCATCACTCAGCTATCACGTTGATGCGAGCCACAAATCGGCTTGCCCAGGCCGCCGGCCCTGCCTAGTGTCGCGCGGAAAGATGAGGATTTACATGCGTTTTGAAGGCACCAAAGCCTATGTCGCAACCGACGATCTCAAGATCGCGGTCAATGCCGCGATCACGCTGGAGCGGCCCTTGCTGGTCAAGGGCGAGCCCGGCACCGGCAAGACCGTGCTGGCGCTCGAGATCGCCAAGTCGATCGGCGCCCCGCTGATCGAGTGGCACATCAAATCCACCACCAAGGCGCTGCAGGGCCTCTACGAATACGACGCGGTGTCGCGCCTGCGCGACAGCCAGCTCGGCGACGAGCGTGTGCAGGACATCCGCAACTACATCAAGCGCGGCAAATTGTGGGACGCCTTCGTCGCCGACGAGCGCCCGGTGCTGCTGATCGACGAGATCGACAAGGCCGACATCGAGTTTCCCAACGATCTCTTGCTCGAGCTCGATCGCATGGAGTTCTTCGTCTACGAAACGGCTGAGACGGTCAAGGCGCGGCGCCGGCCGGTCGTGATCATTACATCGAACAACGAAAAGGAACTGCCGGACGCGTTCCTGCGCCGCTGCTTCTTCCACTACATCCGCTTCCCCGATCCCGACACCATGACCGCGATCATCGAGGTGCATTTCCCCGGCATCAAACAAAGATTGGTGAGCGAGGCGCTGAAGCTGTTCTACGAGATCCGCGACGTTCCGGGCATGAAGAAGAAGCCCTCGACCTCGGAACTACTCGACTGGCTGAAACTGCTGATGGTCGAGGACATCGGGCCGGAAATCTTACGCGAGCGCGATCCCAAGAAGCTGATCCCGCCGCTGCACGGCGCCTTGCTCAAGAACGAGCAGGACGTGCATCTGTTCGAGCGGCTGGCGTTTATGGCGCGGCGCGAGGGGCGTTGAGACCCGCCGTCAATTCCTTGCCGTTCGACCGCATATCTGCATCACGCGGCGCTTTCGGTTTTTGAGCGCATCGCGCAGATCGCATCCAATATGGCGTTAAGCTGCTCGTTGGGCACCATCAGCGGCGCGTGGCGGCGAAAATAGCCGATGGTTTCTTTTATCCCCGCTTGCAGCGAAACCGCGGCGCGCCAGGACGGGCACGCCGCCTTGAATTTGCTGTTGTTGTAGATATCGCACCACATTTTATGCCATTTGATGCCGTTGCCGTAGCGCGGCGCCACGCTGTCGATCTCTTCGCTGGTGCGATAACAAATCTGCGGCGCCTCACGCCGATCTCCCGGCAAACCGCCGCCGTTATCTCCCGCCAGGTATAGGTTTCATCCGACGTGATGTGGAACGTTTCGCCGGGCGCATGGCCGCACTGCAGAAATTCCACGACGGCTTGCGCGAAATCGGCTGAATGCGTGACGGTCCATAACGTCGTGCCGTCGCCATGCAGCACGACCGGCTTGCCGTTGAGCAGGCGCCAGGGATTGGTCCAGTTCCCGTCGCCGACGGCTTCGGGAATGATCGTATCGTAGGTATGGCCCGGGCGCAGGATCGTGACGGGAAAGCCGTCGCGGGCGGCATCGGCGAAAGCGCGCTCCGCCGCGGCTTTGGCCAGCGCATAGTCCCAGCCGTTTTTGACGATCGGCGCGTCCTCGGCGAACGGCGTTCTCGCGATCGCGCGGTCGTAGAGCGCCGTGCTGCTGATGAAGACGTAGTGAGAAGCGCGCGCGCGGAAATAGGAAACCGCCCGCCGCGCGTGATTTTCATTATAGCAGACGAAATCGACGACCGCGTCGAAGCGTCTTACGCCAAGCGCGTCTTCGGTCGCCGCCCGATTATTGATATCGGCAACGATCGGCTGGCATCCCGCCGGCGCCGGGCGCCGCACGCGGTCCGGCGCGCCTCTGTTGAGCAGCGTGACCCGCCAGCCCGCAGCGGCGGCGGCCTGCGACAGCCGCCAGCTGATATTTCCCGTCCCGCCGACGATCAGAATTTCCATCTTGCCTAATCGTGCTGATATTTCGCGGCGAGCAGGCGCTCTTTTATTTCCTCCGCCTTGCTGTCGATGTTGTCAAAGACGCCAAGCGACATGCACTGGCATTGTCCGCAGGTCGCGTTGGTCTTGCGGCATCCGTTGAGGTGGGACAGGCGGTGCGCGTTGATCCGCTGCCCCAGCCAGATGTCCTTCACCGACTGCTCGGCCACCGAACCGACGACCAGCTTGCGTGCCCAGTCCTGCACGCACAGACTGACCGAACCGTCGGAGTTGATCGTCGTGCTGTAGAAAATATAGGGGCAAACCGATCGCTCGATCACTTCGTCGCCGTAAAGGCCGACGGCGCAATCCTTCGGAATAATGTCGTCGTCGAATCCCGGCCAATTCGGAAACAGGTGCTCGAAAAACACGCGATCGGCGATATCGCCGAAAATATCGAGAAACCGTTTTTGATCGTCCTCGGAAAGATTCTCCTTGATCGCCTTGACGTAAATTTCGCAATCGCCCCTGATGCCGTAGAGGTATTTGATATTGTCGACGTATCTCTCGAAGTTGACTTTGGTCTTGACCAATTCGACGAACTGCTCGTTGCGGATCCCGTTGACCGAAATGTTGATCTGGTCGATGCCCGCCGCGATCACTTTTTCGCTCGTCTTCGGCGTCAGCAACACCCCGTTCGTCGTGGTATCGATCCGCTTGATCTTGTCGCTTTGCCGGGCATAGCCGACCATTTCCGCAAAGCGCTTGTTCATCAAGGGCTCGCCTTCCTTGTAAAGGCGCAGCACGCGGACGGGCTCGCTGAATTCCTGCAGATCGTCGATGATTTTCTTGAACGTATCGAAAGCCATGGCGCCCTGATAACGGCCGGTCGATTGAATGAGCTCGAGATCGCCGGTCGGGCAGAAGCGGCACTTGAAATTGCAATGGCTGGCCGGATCGACGATCAGAACGAACGGCGTCCCCAGCGGGGCGATCTCGCCCAGATTGCTCCTGTCGCTCGCCAGCCTGCTGCGGAATTTCGCTTTCATTCGCGTCCCCGATCGTGAATTCCCGCGAATTCCGCGACCCGAGACAAAAGCGGATAGGCGTTGCGCGAATTCAAAATTGAACTTTTAGCACCATTTCCCGCCTCGCCATAAAATGAAAACGACGGCAAGCGCGGGCCGCGCCTCACGCGCCCGGCTTCTTCTCAGGCTTTTGCGGGGGCTTGGGTTCCGGCAGCTTCACCCGTTCCGCCGGCTCGGCTTCGGCGGCTTCCGGCGCGCCGAGCCAGCCCTGTGTCTTGGCATAGGCCACGACCTTCTCGCCCGCGGCACGGCCGAGCCGGCGCGCCTGCACTTCCACATCGGGCGAGAGCTTAACCTCGTCTTTTTCGGCCACCAGAACCGCGGCGATCGCCGCGTTGCGCGCCGCCGCCTGCTTGCCAACCGGCGGCTTGCCGGCATCCTTGGCGTCCGCGCTGAAAGTAAGCAGCCGCTTCTTGGCGCCGCCGGAAAAATACGACACCGTCATGTCGGCCACCACGCCGCCATGGCCGGCGCCGAAGCCGACCGGCTTGGGCTTGCCGGCGCTGCCCTGCTCGCCGGCGCGCAGCCGCCCGCTCACCACCACCGCCTCGTCGCTGAGCGTGAGCCCCTCTTCACTGCCGGGCTGCGCATCGAGCCCGGCCTCGCGCAAGGTCGCGACGATGCTTGCGACGATCTCATCGTTCACGCGCGCGAGCGTGCGCCGCTTGCGCTCCAGCACCGGGTAGTTGATGCCCTTGCGGTCCATGCGCGCGCTGAAGCCGCGGTCGATCGCCTCCACTTCGGGAGCTGCCACGAAATCCGCCACCAGCACTGACTTCGGCTTCGGCGCCGCGCCGCCGAACGCGCCATTGGTGGCGCCGGTATCGGCACAGCCGGCAAGCCCCAGCGCGGCAATGCCGAGGCCAAGGGCGATCAGACGGGGAGTCGAAAGATTCATGCGAGGCGAATCATAGCATAGCCCGATGGGCCAAACGAACAGTTGGCGTGGCTGGCCGCCTCAATCCGCCGGTAACGTGGGCGGGACGGCGGGCGGCTCGGCGGGCGCCGGAGCGATGTCGGCCGGCGTTGTCTCAGGCGCGGGCGGCGGCCGATGCCCGTTGCGGGCGGCAAGCCGCGCCGCTTTGCGCGTGCGCACCCGCTCGCGGTAGCGCGAGAGGCCCTGCTCGATGCGGTCGATCGGCCGTGTCCCCCAATAGATGCCTTGCGCCAGCACGCGGCCGAGCATGCCGCCGGCCCACACCAGCTCGTAGGGCGCAAATAGCCGCCAGGTCGCGTCGTTCTCGACGATGCCGCGCGCGATCAGCTCGCCGCCCATCGCCGTGGTGTTGAGCCCGTGCCCGCCGAAGCCGCTCGCCACCCACAATCCGCTCTCGATCTCGCCGATCTGCGGCATGCGGTGGATCGCGCGCCCGAGCGTGCCGCTCCACAGATGCGCGATCTCGACCGTCCCGAGATCGGGAAAATTGCGCCTGATATCGGCGATCAACCCGCGGCGGACCCAGCGCGGATCGGCGGCCCAAGCCCGCATGCGGCCGGACCACTGCAGCCTTTCTCCGCCAGAATTTGCGCCGCCGACGATGCGGTAATGATTGTCGGCGCGGTTGGTGTCGCTGACCGCGCCGCGATAGCGCACGATCTCCGTCAGCCGCGGGATCGGCTCGGTCACCAGCACAAAAGTCGTAATCGGCAACAGCGTCGCGCCCAGCCGCGGCATCAGCTCGCCGAGCTGCACATTGCAGGCGAGCACCACATGACCTGCGCGCACGCGCGCGCCGGGCGTATCGATGCGCTTGCGCACGCCGGCGGGGTCGATCGCCGTCGCCGGCGTATCCTCGAAAATGCGGGCGCCGAATTTTTCCGCATCGGCGGCAAGACCGAGCGCGTAATTGAGCGGATGAATGTGGATGGCGCCGGGAAAATGCAGCGCGTTGAAATAGCGCTTGCTTGGCAGCACTTCGCGCACCCGCTGCGTCGGCCAGGCTTCGACATTGGCGCCGATCCAGCGCAGCCGCTCGACCTCGGCGTCGATCTCCTCGCCATTGTCGGTCTTGGAAATGTGCAGCCAGCCGGGCACCGGATCGACGCCCGGCATGCCGGTTTCACTAATCGTGCGCCGCACGTAATCGAGGCCTTGTTCCGACAGCGCCCAGAGCTGTTTGGTGTGATCGAGCCCGATGCGCTCGATCATGCTCTCGACATCTTCATGGAAGCCCGGCAGCACGAAGCCGGTATTGCGCCCGGATGCCGCGCCCGCCACCCGGCTCGCCTCCAGCACCGCCACCGACCAGCCGCGCCGCGCAACCTCGCGCGCCACCGTCAGGCCGGCAAGCCCCGCGCCGATCACGCAGACATCGACGTCGAGATCGAAATTCAGGCGCAGGCGTTGCGGGCTTGCCACCCGCGTCGCTTCGTACCAGCCCGCCGCCGCATTCTCAGCTTCGCTCATGGTTCCAATTCGGCCCACTTATTCACATCGCCGCAACGGCTCTAGCCGCGGCGGCGCGCATGCTAGACTGCCGCAGATTCGAAATCGACGCTTGCGCGTCCCCCTGCCCAGCCATCCCGATACACCAATGCGCCGTCTTTTGCTGCTACGCCATTCCAAGGCCGAACGGTCGGAGCCCGGAACCAAAGACATTTCGCGCGTCCTGATCGATCGCGGGCGCAAGGATGCCGCCAAGATCGGCGCCTATATGGCGGCCCATGCGCTGGTTCCCGACCGGGTGATCCTGTCGCCCGCCGCGCGCACGCAGGAGACCTGGAAGTATGCCGCTACCGCGTTCCATCCCGCGCCGGCCGCGATGTCTTCCGAACGGATTTACGACGCCACGCCGCATTGCATCCTGGCGGTGATCAAGGACACGCCCACTCCGGTCCATACCCTCATGGTCATCGGCCATAATCCCGGCCTGCACGACCTCGCGCTGATGCTGGTCGCCGCCGGCGATATCGACGCGCGCGAATTGCTGCGCGAGAAGCTGCCGACCTCCGGGCTGGTCATCATCGATTTCGCCTTCGACAACTGGAGCAAGCTGCATCCGCAGTCCGGCCGGCTGGAGCGTTTCGTGAGCCCGAAGTCGCTGGAAGCAACGGCCAGCTAAGCTCGTTTTTGTTGTCGGCGTTATCCGTCATTTTTTGCAACACATTAAATTGCTAGTATGCCCGCACGACCACATTGCGCGGCAAAAAAGGGCTCATTGTCGGTATCGCCAATGAGCACAGCCTTGCCTATGGCTGCGCACGGCTGGCGGCGTGCAACGGCGATGCCGATATCCGCCGAATTGAAAGGAACCCGCGTGTCGAAAAAGTCTTCCGTCAAATCCTCCGAACTGTCGCTGATGAGCGTGCCGGCGTTCTGGCCGATGGCGATGGCCAGCGCCATGATCGAGCAGGGAACCGAGCTTTACGCCAAGAACGTCAAATTCGCCGAGGAAGAGATCAAGATCAACGACGAGCTGCGGCCCAAGCTTGCCACGGCGAATACGGTGCGCCTCGACCTGCGCACCATGCTGCTGCGCGACTACGGAAATCCAAACGGATTCCCCACACTGGTCGACGCGCCGCATGCCGGCCACACCGCGATGATCGCGGACTATCAAAAGGGTCAGAGCCTGGTGGAGACGCTGCTGGCCAATGGCATCGACCACGTCGTCTTGACTGACTGGAAGTCCGCCACCGACGACATGAAGGATCTGGAGATCGACAACTATCTCGCGGAAATCGTTGTCGCCATCGACGATCTCGGCGGGCGTGTGAATCTGGTCGGCCTGTGTCAGGGCGGCTGGGTAGCGGCCATGATCGCCGCGCGCTTCCCGGACAAGGTGAATGCGCTGGTGCTCGCCGGCTCGCCCATCGACACCGATGCCGGCAACGGGCCGATCAAGCGCATGGTGCACGACTCGCCCGACTTCGTTTTACGAAGAACTGGTGGCGCTCGGCGGCGGCCTGATGAAGGGCAAATACATGCTGCAGGGCTGGAAGAACATGCATCCCGAGCAGCACTACATTCAGGATCAGATCGATCTGTACGAGCACATCGACGACCCGGCCTATCTCGCCAAGGAGGAGGCGTTCAACAGCTGGTACGAAAACCCGATCGATCTGCCGGGCCGCTGGTACTTGCAGGTGATCACGCAGCTGTTCAAGGAGAACCGGCTGGCCAAGGGCGAATTCATCGGACTCGGCCGCAAGCTCGACCTGCGCAATATCAAATGTCCGGCCTATCTGCTGGCCGGCGCGAGCGACGACATCACGACGCCCGAGCAGGTGCTCGATGCCGCCAACTATATCGGAACGCCGAAGGATCGCATTGTGCGGCAGACCGTGCCGGGCGGCCATATCGGTCTGTTCATGGGCGCGCACACCTTGCAGGAGCACTGGCCGCCGATCGCGAGCTGGATCGCCGCCCAAGCGAACTGACGTTTGCAACCAGGCAGGACGTTGCCCAGCGTCGGCGCGACCTTGTTCGGCGCTCGAATGTCACATAACCTTCATGCCGCGTTGATATCGCCGCTCGACAGCCCCGATCGGCGGCCGGTGGGTCGAAATCTTGCACAGCGTCGTCGTCCGCTCAGTGACCAAGGCGTGGGGCGAGACCCGCGCGGTCGACGACATTTCGTTCACGGTGGAACCCGGCCAACTGGTCGTTCTGCTCGGGCCGTCCGGCTGCGGCAAGTCGACGACGCTGCGCCTGATCGCCGGGCTCGATGAGCCGAGCGCGGGGACAATCGAAATCGACGGGCGCGATGTGCGTGGCCTCACCGGTTCGGCGCGCGGCGTCGCCATGGTGTTCCAGTCCTATGCGCTGTTCCCGCATCTTTCGGTCGCCGACAACATCACCTTCGGCCTCTCGGTGCGCGGCACGCCACAGGCGGAGAAGGCCCGCCGGCTCGATAAGGTGGTGGCGCTGCTCGGACTCGCAGCGCTTTTGCGCCGCAAGCCCGGTCAGCTCTCCGGCGGCCAGCAGCAGCGCGTCGCGCTCGGCCGCGCGCTGATCGCCGAGGCCCCGGTCTGCCTGCTCGACGAGCCGCTATCCAATCTGGACGCGCAATTGCGCCAGGATCTGCGCCGCGAAATTCGCGCTTTGCAGCAGCGCCTCGGCATCACCATGATCTATGTGACGCACGACCAGACCGAGGCCATGAGCATGGCCGATCGCATCATCCTCATGCGCGCCGGCCGCATCGAGCAAAACGGCACGCCGGCCGACCTCTATGAGCGGCCGGCGACCTTGTTTGCCGCCCGTTTCGTCGGCGCCGCGCCGATGAGCTTCCTCGATCTCGACGACGGCCCGCGCGGCGCGATCATCGCCGGCAGCGCGGGACCCGAGCTGTTCGCCGCCTCCGGCCGCGGCCGCGTGCTCGGGCTGCGGCCGGAGGACGTGGCTGTGGATAGCAGCGGCAAATCCGGCCGGTTTCATGCCCGTGTCACGGCGGTCGAATATCTCGGCGCCGAGGCGCTGGTGACCTGCATGATCGGCGAGCGAACGATCCTGGCACGCACGCCGGGCGGCGGCGCTCCGCCGCTCGGCGCCACGGTCAGCCTCGCCTGGGAGGCTTCGGCGGCGCACGTCTTCGATAGCGCGAGCGGACAACGCCTTGCCATCGGCGCCGGATCGCTTTCGCCGCATCTTCACACGACCACACAGCAGGGGAGCATTTGCGCATGAACAACTTTGCCCGAATTGCCAGCGCCGCGACGCTGGCGGCCACGCTACTGGCGGGATCGACCGCGGGCGCGACCGAGATCACCTTCTATTACCCGATCGCCGTCGGCGGCCCGATCACCAAAATCGTCGACGGCTATGCCGCCGAATTCAGCAAGGCGCATCCGGATATCGCCGTGAAGCCCGTCTATACCGGCAGCTATCAGGACTCGGTGGTCAAGGCGATGACCGCGGCCAAGGCCGGCAATGCGCCGGACGTGGCGGTGCTGCTCTCCACCGACATGTTCACGCTCATCGACGACGACCTGATCGAGCCCTATGACGCCATCGCCACCTCGGCCAGCGACCAGGCCTGGATCAAGTCCTTCTATCCGGCCTTCATGGAAAACAGCCAGGCCGGCGGCCACACTTGGGGCATTCCCTTCCAGCGCTCGACCATCGTGCAGTACTGGAACAAGGAGGCCTTCAAGGCGGCCGGGCTTAACCCGGACCAGGCGCCGAAAACCTGGGACGAGATGGTCGCCTTCGGCAAGAAGCTGACCAAGCGCGATGCGTCCGGCCATGTCAGCCAGTGGGGCATCGAAATCCCCTCCTCCGGCTTCCCCTATTGGCTGTTCCAGGCGCTCACCACGCAGAACGGCGCCATCCTCGCCAACCAGGACGGCACCAAGGTGGCCTACAACGATCCGAAGGTGGTCGCGGCCGCGCAGTTCTTCGCCGATCTCGGTCAGAAATACCAAGTCATGCCGAAAGGCATCATCGATTGGGGGACGACGCCGAAGGATTTCTTCGAGGGCAAGACCGCCATCATGTGGACGACCACCGGCAACCTGACCAATGTGCGCAACAACGCCAAATTCGCCTTCGGCGTCGCGGCGCTGCCGTCGAAGCTTCGCGGCGGCTCGCCGACCGGCGGCGGCAACATCTATATTTTCAAGACCAAGGATAAGGCCAAGCAGGCGGCGGCGCTCGAATTCGCCCGCTTCCTCACCACGCCGGAGAAGGCGGCCGACTGGGGCATCGCCACCGGCTATATCGCGACCCGCCCCGACGCCTGGCAGACCGCGGTCATGAAGAAATATGCGGCCGAATTCCCGCCGGCGGCCGTCGCGCGCGACCAGCTCAAGGATGCCGTGGCCGAACTCTCGACGCACGACAATCAGCGCGTGACCAAGACCCTCAACGATGCGCTGCAGGCGATCCTGACCGGCGCCAAACCGGCCAAGCCCGCGCTCGATCAGGCGCAGGCCGAAGCGACGCGTATTCTGCACAGCTATCAGCACTGAAACCGTGCCGGCGGGAGCCGATTGCGTTCCCGCCGGCGCAGCTGACCGACGAGCGACGATGGCCGCAGCGCGCAACGCCGGATGGAACATGCACGTGCAGGGCTGGCTGCTGGCGCTGCCGGCCATCGTCCTGCTTGCGACCTTTACCCACGTGCCGGCGGTGTCGACCATCGTCGACAGCTTTTTTTCCACGCCGCACGGCCGGCAAGCCGCCGCCTTCATCGGTCTCGACCAGTACCGCAGCATGCTGGCCGACCCGATCTTCTGGCGGGCGGTCGAAAACAATCTGCTCTACGCGCTGATCACCGTGCCGGTCTCGATCGGCCTGGCTTTGGCGATGGCGCTCTGGGTCAACGGCCGCATCCGCGGACGGGCGGCGCTGCGGCTTGCCTTCTTCACGCCGACCATCCTGCCGATGGTCGCCGCCGCCAATATCTGGCTGTTCTTCTACACGCCGGATTACGGGCTGCTCGATCAGATCGGCCGACCGTTCGGCTTCGGCGGCACCAACTGGCTGGGCAGCCCGGCCACCGCATTGCCGGCGCTGATGGCGGTGACGATCTGGAAGGAGGCCGGATTCTTCATGATCTTCTTTCTGGCCGCTCTGCAGCAGGTGCCGCCGGACCTCTACGAGGCGGCGCGCATGGAGAATGCCGGCCGCTGGCAGGTCTTCCGCCGCATCACCTGGCCGCTGGTGATGCCGACCACTTTGTTCGTTTCGATCAATGCGCTGATCAACGCCTTCCGCGTCGTCGATCAGGTGATCGCCATGACCGGCGGCGGACCCAACAACGCGACCACGCTGCTGCTGTTCTACATCTACCAGGTCGCCTTCAGCTTCTGGGACGTCGGTTACGCCGCCGCCTTGTCGACCGTCCTATTGTTCGTACTCGCCGCCGTCGCGCTCGCGCAATTCTTTCTGCTCGACCGCCGCATCCATTATCGCTGACCAAGGTCATGGCGCCCATGTCGGTCAGGCTCGGAGAATTCGCCGCCACGATCGCCGTCTGGCTGTTCGGCTTGATCTGGGGACTGCCGCTGCTCTACGCGCTCTGGGCCGCGTTCCACCCTTCCGCCTTCGCGACGAACTTCGATCCGTTCGCGCCGCTGACCTTGCACAATTTCGCCCGCGCCTGGGCCGCCGCGCCGTTCGCGCGCTACTTCCTCAACACCGTGATGCTGGTTCTAGGGATCATGGCGGGGCAATTCGTCATTTGCACGCTCGCCGCCTTCGGGCTGGCGCGCGGCAAGCTTTTCGGCGGCGAGCTTTTGTTTGCGCTGATCCTGGTCCAGTTGATGGTGACGCCCGACGTCCTCATCCTGGAGAACTACCGCACGCTGCACGCGCTCGGCCTGATCGACACGCTGACCGGCGTCGGGCTTCCCTATGTCGCCTCGGCCTTCGGCATCTTCCTGCTGCGCCAGGCCTTCAAATCGATCCCGAAAGAGCTCGACGACGCCGCGCGCATGGAAGGCGCCAGCACCCTGCAGACGATCTGGCGGGTCTATCTGCCGCTCGCGCGCCCGATCTATGTCGCCTATGGCCTGGTCTCGGTCAGCTATCACTGGAACAATTTCCTGTGGCCGCTGATCGTCACCAATTCCGTCGAAACGCGGCCGGTGACGGTCGGCCTGCAGGTTTTCGCGTCGGTCGATCAGGGCGTCGAATGGTCGGTCATTTGCGCCGCGGCATTGATGACGTCGGCGCCGCTGATGATCGCCTTCCTGGTGTTCCAGCGCGCCTTCATCCAGAGCTTCCTGCGCGCCGGAATCCGTTAACGAGCGCCCGCATAATCGAGAAAAGACGCCAGGCCGCACTCAACTCGCCTCCTGAAACATGCCATGATCGCGCCCCTGCGGCGAAAAAGAGGGGCGCTGTCATGTACAAGCAGATCCTGGTCCCGATCGACCTTGCCGACACCGATTTGGCCAAACCCGCCATCGAGGCCGCGGTGACGCTCGCCCGCTCCTCGGGCGGGCATGTGCGCCTGGTCAATGTGCTGCCGATGACGCCGGTGATGCTGGCGGAATACGTGCCGGCGGATTTCGACCTGCAGCAGCGCAAATCGGCGGAAGAGGCCATGACCATCATCGCGCGCGAAAGCGGGCTCGACCCCGCGCATATTACCGGCACGGTGCGGCAAGGCGGCATCTATCACGAGGTGCTGGAAGAGGCCAAAGCGATCAACGCCGACCTGATCGTGATGAGCTCGCACCGGCCCGCCATGCGCACCTATTTCCTCGGCTCCAATGCCGGGCACGTGGTGCGCTACGCCAAATGCTCGGTGCTGGTGGTGCGCAACACCAAGGGCTGAGTTCGCTAAATCGCCCCGACCGTCCAGGCCACGATCTCGCTCTCCACCTGCGAGAACGCCGCGTTGAGCGCCGCTACCGCGTCCGCCGCCTCGGTGCTCTTGGCCGGAATGCTGGCGGTGAACGCGCGCGCGCCGGCGACCGCGCCCTTGTCGCTGAGAAGTCTCGCCGTGAGGTCGACCACCGCATGCGGCGACGGCTCCAACGCGATCTGGAAGCTGCGGATCGAGAGCTCCAGCCGGTATTCCGCCGCAAGCTGATCGAGCGGCCGGCTCACCGCGCCGAGCTGATGCGCATTCTCGAAGCTCTGCACGATCCGCGCCTCGATCAATTTCGGCAGGTTGTCGGCCCATTGCGCGTTGTTGACGTTCGAATAGGTCCCGGCGCCGCTGCGGATCAGGATCTTTTGCGAGTCGAACAGAATGATGGCGCTGGGGTCGGGCACGACGAGCTGGCCCTTGATGGTCTTTTGGATCGGCGCAAAGGCGGTCGCCGCCGCAAGGTCGAAGATCGCCGGGCCCGGCTTGGGCGCGCCGGTGCCGGCCAGGTTCTCCAGTCCGCCGATCAGGCCCTCGACGCGCTTGGAATTGCGCCCGAGCATGTCGGCGAAGGTCGCGATCCCACTAATCGCCGTGTGCAGCCCCTCGGCATTCTGGTTCAGGACATCGTCGATATGGTGCAGCGTTTGCTGCGCCGATTCGGTCAGGGTGCGGCCGGCATCGGCGCCGGCGACCAGCACCGCTGGATGGCCGTTTTCGGACGTCAGCCGCGGCGCCTGCGCCGAGCCGCCTTTGAGCCCGATCGCCGGGGCGCCGGTGAAGCCTTGCGACGTGATGTCGACCTGGGTGTCGGCGCGGATGGGTGTCTGCGGATCGACCGAGATGGCGGCGGTGACCCGCTTTGGGTCGTTGGGATCGAGATCGATGCGGGTGACGGTGCCGACGCGGATGCCGTTGAACAGAACATTCGCCCCGGCGGTCAGCCCCGACACCGGCTGCTCGAAGCGGACATCGTAGAGCGCCCGCTGCCCGAAACCGCCGAGGGTCTTGATCCAATAGACAAAGCCGAAGCCGGCCAGCAGCACGGCCAGCGTAAAGGAGCCGATCAGGATGTAGCGAGCGCGGGTCTCCATGATGCCGATCCAGTGGAGGCTCTTATGCCCGCGCGCGCCGCGCTCGGGTCGATCATTTCCGGCTGAGGGAAATGGTCGCCTTTACAATCTGTCCGCCGCCGTGCGAGTCGATGATGATGCTTTGCCGCCGGTTGCGGGTCACTAATACCAGATCGGCGGCAAATCCCGCACTTTCAACGTGAACGTCCAGGCGGTCGCCGTGCGCAGTGCCGTTGGCGGTGCCGCCGGTATTGCGGCTGCGTTCGGTCCATTGTCCGGTGATCTGGTTGTGCTCGTCGGCCGTGAACTGGCCGGCGAGATCGAAATTATAGCTGTCGCTGGCGCAGCGCAGTTGCAGATCGACTTCATGCTGGCTGCTGCCGCGCGGCCGGTAGCTTGCGACGCAACGGATGCGTTCCGGGGCATTGCCGCCGCTCCGGACGGTGCCGGTTCCGGACCAGCTGCCGCTGAAATCGGCAAAGGGTCCCGAAGCCGCCAGTGCCGGCGGCAGCGGGGTAGAAAACGCCGCGACCAGGGCGATAAGCCAGCAGCCGAGAAGAGCGGCGGGCGAAACCAGCGATATTCGGCCAAATGTGCGTTGCACGGGCAAATTCCTGTTCAAGTTATGGTGCGGGTAAAACGGCCTGTCGTCCGCAATAACCGCAGATGGGGTGGTTCTGGTTCCCGGATAAGCACCCATTCCGGCATTTCTTTGGAACCTTTATCATTGCCGCTAATCAAGCGTCTTTGACAGCGATCAATGGCTTTATCCCCGGATCGGGGGTGGCATTTGCCCCCTCACCCTTTTGGCATCAGTTCGGCCGGTAGCGCCTCGGGGCGATAAAGACCCGGCCGATTGCGCCGAAAGAAATTGCCGCCCTGCCATAAAAACAGCACCAGAAAGACGCCGACGAAGACTGCGCCGCCTTTGGCATCGGCTTGCAAGGCGCGCACGACCAGCAGAGCCAACCCAAACGACACGCCGACAAAGGCGATCAGCCCGGGCCAATAGAGCAGCGGATGACTGCCCTGCTCGAAGCGCGCCGGCACCGCCGCCAGCGCGATGCGCCGGTGCAGTTCGGCGACGAAGGCCGCGTAAGGCTTATCCAGCCGCTCCTGCTCGACCAGGCTTTTCCACGAACTCGACAATATCTCCAGCTTGGGCGCGTCGTCCGCCCACAGCTCGGTCATGAAGCGCTGCGATTGCATGCTGGCGGGCCGAAACGACAGGCGCAGGCGGCGGACCTTGCGAAACGGGATGTGACCGCCTTTGCGCCCGGCCGCCCAGTCGATGCCGTCGCCAGCAAGCTTGAACTCCCAGGCCGCACCCAAGAGCGAAGGCCGGTAGGCATAGGCGGGCTCGCCGATGTTTGCGCCCTCCATGCTCATAGCGAGCGCCCGTGCGACCAAGCACACGCCGGCTGCGTGGAGGGGGACTCAAACCAGACCATGCTCATCGAATGCGTTCCGCGTCGCAGCATAACATTCCTCCACGTTCGCAACGCCGGGCGCAAGGCCGGCATTCGCTCGCCATTCGAGGGCCGGCCGGTTGGCCGAACGCGCCCGCCGCCGTGACAACGGCGCCGGCGCGACCTATATCGGCCGCATGCGCGCGCTGATCATCCTCGCTTTGTTCGCTTTGCTGGCGGCAGCGGTATGGTTCGCCGCCGCCGCCTGGCAGCGATTCGGCGGCGATGCCATCCCGTTCTACGGCTATGTCGCCATGGCGGCCGGCGTGCTGTTCTCGCTGCTGATCGGCGGGGTGCTGATGGCGCTGGTGTACTACTCGAACCGTCACGGCTAC
>CAVRUP010000009.1:0-702081 GCA_963724335.1 uncultured Alphaproteobacteria bacterium
TAGCGGGTGACGCCGGTGGACCATCGATGTAATCGGAGAAGTTGGTGTGCTAAGGCAGATACTGCACGTTATGCTTGGAGGTCGCGATCACCAGGTCGATGCCGGCCTGCTCCATCAGCCGGTCGAGACGGCTTTGGTCGAACGGAATCGCGAGGCCGCCTCGCGGCTGAGCGCTGACATTCATCGGCTAGCTCCCTGATCGCCGGCTTCTGCCCGCCGTTTAAACCAGGAGACTAAGACCACAGTTCCTGGCTCGCAAGCCGGGCGCCCGCGGCCAGCGCCTCGAGCTTCGCCCACATGATGGAGGGATGGACGCGGCGGTGGAACGGCCCCTGCGCGAAGCCGCAATCGGTGCCGGCGATGACGTTCTCGCGCCCGACGAGTCGGCCAGCCGCACGATGCGCTCGGCCACCAGCTCGGGATGCTCGACGATATTGGTGGCGTGGCTGATGACGCCGGGGATCAGCACCTTGCCCCGCGCCAGCTTGACGTCTTGCCACACCTTCCATTCGTGCTCGTGGCGCGGATTGGCGCCCTCGATCACATAGGCGCCGGCGCTCACCTTGAGGATCAGATCGACGATGTCTTTGAGCGGCACGTCGCTGACGTGCGGGCCCGGCCAGCTGCCCCAGCAGACGTGATAGCGGACGCGGTCCGCGGGAAGCCCTTCGAGCGCGGTTGATCACCTCGACTTGCCGGCCGACCCAGCGCCGGTAGTCGGCGAAACTCGCCGGCGGCACCATGCGGTCGTAGGTGACGGCAGTGCGCGCATCGTCGAGCTGCACCAGGAATCCAGCATCGATGATCATCTTGTATTCGGTGCGCATCGCCTCGGCGATCGCCGCCGGCAATCCTCATCGCTCTTGTAGAATTCGTTCTTGCGGTCGGGGATCACGCTCGCCGGCGCCGCCACCGGCAGGAACGCTTCTTCCACCTTCACGTCGTTCAGCGCCGCCTTGAAGTTGTCGATGTCGCGCTGCAACTCCGCCTGTCCGGTATAGTCGATCGGCCCGACGCAAACCGCTTCCGTCGTGGTGGCGGCGCCTTCGCGGGCGTCGAGTTCGGCGTAAAATTCCGCGAAACGCTCGCGGTCGGCGCCGCGCGCGAACGGATTGGCGGCGTCATGCTTGATCGGCCGGCGCTCGAAGCCGGAAAGCCGCTCCAGCGCATATTGCGACCAGCTGATGGACTTGCCGAACTCGCCGTCGCTCACCACGTCGATGCCGGCCTCGCCTGCTGGCGCACGACTTCGCCGACCGAGTCGGCGAGGCACCTGCGAAGGCTGTTTCATCGACGGCTGCCGGCCTGCCTGGCGCGCAGGAAATCCTGCAAAGCCGGCGGCCGGATCAGGCTGCCGACATGGCTGGTAAGGATGCGGCTTTGGCTTCGCTTCATGGGTCACGCGATTGTCTGGAAATGTCCGCAATCGCTATGCCCGCGCGGCGCGCCAAACGCAATGCATGGGCAAAATCCGCCGGCGTGGGCAGTGCCCCAACGGCGGTGCAATTATCGCGTTCGCGCTGGGCGCTACGGGCCTAGGCGGCGGACTTGGCGGCGACCGGCGCCGGCGCCGCATTTTCGTCCGCGCGCGCGCGCATCATATCGAGGGACGCGACCTCGACCCGGTTGCGCCCGTTTTCCTTGGCGAAATAGAGCGCCTGATCGGCCTGCGCCAGTAGCTCGGGCACGTCGAGCGCACCATCCGGGCAATGCACCACCCCGATGCTCACGGTCGCGCCGACCGGGCGGTTGTCGACCTCGAGCGCAGCCTGGGCGAAACTCGCGCGAATTCGTTCGGCCACCGCCACCGCCTTGTCGCGGCTGGTGTCGGCGAGCACGGCGGCGAATTCCTCGCCGCCGAGACGCCCGAGCAGATCGGACGAACGCACCGACTGGCGCGCGGCATCGGCGAAAATCTCCAGCGCGCGGTCGCCGAGCGCATGGCCGAAGCGGTCGTTGATCGACTTGAAATGATCGAGATCGATCAACAGCACGGCGGTCGGGCGCGGATTGGCGCTATGGCGCTTCGCCAGTTGCGCGGCGTCCTGCATGAACGAGCGGCGATTGGCGATGCCGGTGAGCGGATCGACCATGGCGGCGGTACGGTGACGCAATTCGGTGCGTTCTTTCGCCATCGCCAGCAGAATGAAAGCGATCGAGATCGTGAACAGCAGCGCTTCGAACGAGAGCACGGTGAGCCACACGCTGCCGAGCATACGGTCGCCGGGCGCCCACGGCAGCATGGCGGCGAGCGGCGTGCGCAGCAGGAACAGCGCACCGTGCGCGAACAGCATGAAGATCAGCGGCCAGCGCGACACCAGCGGCTCGCTGCGGCCGCGCCAGAATTCGTACGCCGCCAACCAGGTATAGGCGGTGATGATGCCGGAGGCGATGAGCGAGCGCGCGTCAACGGCGTCCGCCAGCACCGGCAAGCGGCAAACCAGCAGCCAGAGCACCGCGCCGGTCACCATATAGACCGGTTCTACCGGGCGCCCGTCGAACACGCGCGCGCCGGTCCAGGTCACCGCGAAGGCGGTGAACAGCAGCGCGTTGGCGAGATCGATGGTGATCAGATCGGGCGCCGATCCGTACATGCCGAACAGGACGACTGAGGCGGCGCGGATCAGATGGGCAAAGCCCCACCAAGCGACCGCCTGGATCGCGGTGTTCTGAACCCACGCGAACAGCAGCAACAGCCCGAGAATGGCCTCCACATAGATCGTCACCATGAAGAGGGTGTTGATGTCGAGGTTCATCAAGTGATACCGCCCAAACGCCGCTGGAGACCTGTTTTTTTTGTTGCGCCCGTTGCCGTTACGATTAGGGCGCGCGCGGTAAAAAGTCGTGAATGGGCCCCGTTACCATCGGCCAATGCGCCGATATGGTTTCAAGGACCTTTCCGAAAAGCCCGGCAGTTGAATTGACCGGCCGATAACGCACGCGGAACGCGCGCCTGTCGTTTTGTCCCGCACCGGCGGCTGCAATCGGTGTCGATTTTGCGACCCGCCTGCCCGGCCGGACCGGCCGCCATGACCGAGCAAGCCCGGCCTTGTCGCCCCAAAATGGGTCCACTAGGGTCGCGCCATGCAGATCCGCGACGGCATCGTTGAGGCCATCGGCCACACGCCCCTGATCAAGCTTAAACGCGCTTCCGCGGCCACCGGCTGTACCATCCTCGGCAAGGCCGAGTTCATGAACCCGGGCGGCTCGGTGAAGGACCGCCCGGGCAAGCAGATGATCCTGGAAGCGGAAAAGCGCGGCGAGCTGCGCTCCGGCGGACTGGTGGTGGAGGCGACCGCCGGCAATACCGGCATTGGGCTGGCGCTGGTCGCCAACGCGCGCGGCTACCGCACCCTGATCGTCATGCCGCAGACGCAAAGCGAAGAGAAGAAGGACATGTTGCGGCTCGCCGGCGCCGAACTGGTGCAGGTGCCGGCGCTGCCGTTCAGCAATCCGGACAACTACCAGCACGTCGGCAAAAGACTGGCCGAACAACTCAAGCAGAGCGAGCAGAACGGCGTCATCTTCGCCGATCAATGGAACAATCTGGACAATCGCAAGGCCCATTACGTGTCCACCGGGCCGGAGATCTGGCAGCAAACCGACGGCAAGATCGACGGCTTCATTTGCGCCATCGGCACCGGCGGCACGCTCGCCGGCGTGTCGAGCTATCTGCGCGAGATGAAAAAGGACATCGTCATCGGCGTGGCCGATCCGCGCGGCGCCGCCATGTACAATTTGTTCGCTCATGGCGAGGCGAAAGCGAGCGAGGGCTCATCGATCGCCGAGGGCATCGGGCTCGGCCGCGTGACGCCGATCATCGCCGACGTGAAGGTCGATCTCGCTTATCTCGTGCCGGACGAAGAGGCTGTTCCGATCATCTTCGATCTTGTTCTGCACGAGGGCCTCTGCCTCGGCGGCTCCTCCGGCATCAACGTCGCCGGCGCCATCCGGCTGGCGAAGGAGCTCGGCCCCGGCCACACCATCGTGACCGTGCTCGCCGATTACGGCTCGCGCTATCAGTCCAAACTGTTCAACCCCGCCTTCCTGCGCTCGAAAAATCTCCCGGTGCCGGAATGGCTGGAGCGCAAGAGCGACCTTTCCGTTCCATTCGAGAAGAAATGAAAATTCGATGGCGACCGAGTGCCTGTTCCGCGACGATAGCTATCTGAAGCAGTGCGAGGCGCGCGTCGTTGCCGTCACCGCGCAAGGCGACATCGTGCTCGACCGCACCGTGTTCTACGCCAATTCCGGCGGCCAGCCCGGCGACACCGGCACGCTCATCGCGGCGGATGGCGCGCGCATTGCGATCGCCAACGCGGTCTATACCGACGCCGCCAAAAGCGAGATCGCGCATGTGCCGGCGCCCGGCGCCCCTGCCCTCAAACTCGGCGACACGGTGACCGCGGCGATCGACTGGGACAAGCGCTATGCCCGCATGCGCATGCATACCGCGCTGCATCTTCTGTCGGCCGTGCTGCCTTATGCGGTGACCGGCGGCTCGGTCGGCGAAGCCGAGAGCCGGCTCGATTTCGACATTCCGGAAGCCGGCCTCGACAAGGATGCGATCGCGGCGAAAGTGAACGAGATGATCGCCAGCGATGCCGCCGTTAGCAGCCGCTGGATCAGCGACGGCGAGCTCGCGGCCAATCCCGGCCTGGTCAAAACCATGTCGGTGAAGCCGCCGATGGGCAGCGGCCGCGTGCGGCTGATCGAAATCGCCAGTCTCGACTTGCAGCCCTGCGGCGGCACGCATGTGCGCGGCTTGAAGGAAATCGGCGCCGTGCGGGTGACGCAAATCGAAAAGAAGGGCAAATTGAACCGGCGCGTGCGGCTGGCGCTTGCTTAGTTCGCGTCGCACGCTTCGCGCACTTCGTAATGCTTGGAGCGCGCGTCGAAACGCTTGAGCACCGCGCGCGCCTTCGGCGGCACCACCGCCGTCTCATAATCGGCGCCGGCAAAGGCCTTGATCGCCGCCATCGAGTCGAACCACATGACGGTGGCGAACCGACTTCCTCGCCGGCGGGCGCGCGCAAAAGCTCGATGCGGCGGAAGCCGGCGATGTTGCGGGCGAGAATGCCCGGAAATATCTCGGTCTTCAGCAAGCTTTCGTAGGCATCGGCGTTTTGCGGGGTCGTCCAGCCGTACCATAGTCGCGCGATCATGGCTGTGTCCTTCTCATCGCATGCATGCAACCCGGTCGCGGTTCCAGCCGTTGCACATCGGCGCAAGATCGACCAAGCTTGCGGCCTACATATGGAGCGCGCAATGCCCGGTTCAACATCAAGCCGCTGGCTCAAGACCGCCGAATGGCTCGCCGCCAATCTCGGCAAGGTCGTCGTGGCCGACGCCTCCTATTATCTGCCGACGCAGAAGCGCGACCCCAAGGCGGAATATCTCGCCGCGCATATTCCGGGCGCGCTGTTCTTCGACCTCAACGGCATCTGTGACAGCTCCACCGATCTGCCGCACATGCTGCCCGGCCCCGATCAGTTCGCCGCCGCCGTGGGCGCGCTCGGCATCGCTGACACCGACACCATCGTGGTCTACGACGCGACCGGGCTTTATTCGGCGCCGCGCGTGTGGTGGACCTTCCGCATCTTCGGCGCCAAAAATGTCTACGTGCTCGACGGCGGCCTGCCGGCCTGGAAGGCGCAAGGCGGCGCGCTCGAAGCCGGCGCGGTGAAACGGCCGGCGCGTACGTTCAAGGCGACGATGGACACCGGCACGGTGGCCATGGTCTCCGACGTGCAGCTCGCGCTCAACGACGGCAGCGCGCAGGTGGTGGACGCGCGCGCGGCCGGGCGCTTTGCCGGGCGCGATCCCGATCCGCGGCCCGGCCTGCGCCCCGGCCACATGCCGGGCGCGCTCAATGTGCCGTTCGCCGACATTCTCGAAAACGGCCGCCTCGCCGCGCGCGAGAAGATCGCTGCTGCCTTCGCCAAAGCCGGCGTCGATCCCGACAAGCCGACCATCACCACCTGCGGCTCCGGCGTCACCGCCGTGGTGCTGGCGCTCGGCCTCGACGCGCTCGGCAAGCCGCTGCCGCGCATCTATGACGGCTCCTGGGCGGAATGGGGCGGAAGGCCCGATTTGCCGGTGGTGAAGGATTAGGGGGGCGCGATTCGGCGGGAGTTATACCGAGTTTATCTCTCGGCCGGAATGTGCTCCTTCGCTTGTTGGATCGCTTTGAAGAGTTGGCGCGCCGTAGATAACGCGCTGTCAGCATCCAACTCAAAGCCCAGCCATTGAAAAACTGAATCTCCTATTATACCCACTTCGAGACTGCTTCGGCCGATAGCAGAATTACGTCCGCGATCCATCGCATAGTCATCGAAGTGTTCGGCAACATCCCTCATACTTTTGAGATTTGGCAGTGCAGCGTCAAAATCAGATAGGGCATTTCGCATTGCACGAGATATTTCAGGGACTTTCGCGGCAAGAATTGCAGCGCGGCGGATACGTGTGAGAGAAACGATAAGAAACTGAAAATCGCTCCACTTTCGAAAAAGAAAGTCCCCATCTTCAGGTTCATCCGTCTTCAGGCGGCGGCGCTGAAGAGCGATGGTCCACATTTCCTTGTTTGCAAGACGTCTTGCGCGCTCGTATGTGGCGGCACTTGAAGGAGCGCGGGATTCGGTATTTTGGTGATGCCGTTGAGTCATTAAATTGCATCAATTGTGCTCTCGTCCACTGGCGGAATCTGCGGCAGGAACGATGGATGAAAGTTCGGGCTGCAATTCAATTTTGTAGAGCACCGCAAGGCACGCTATCTATGCGCCTATTGTTGCTCGAAACTCACCCAGCGCTGTGAAAAATTCCGGTCCCTCGGGGCCGAAGTCTCGTTGATGAAAATGGCGCCCTTCTCCACGCGGTTCGTTGAGGAAGCGGTGACATGCCGCGCGTATCCCTCTTAGCATTACAGTTGCATTTTATATTGACTTCTGAATCCATGTGCCACCATGATTCGGAGGATCATGGATGGCGGGAGCATCGATCGAGACGACGCTGGAGCTTTGGGCATCATCGCTGCGGGATGTTAAGGGGCGGATACATACGTTGTTCGGTCAGAAGCGGGTGGCGGCCTCGGCGGGACAGTTTCTCGACGGGCTTCTGGGGAACGAACCGCGCAAGACCGGCTGGATGCGCGCGGAAGCGGCGGGCGATCCCGGGCCGTGGCGTCAACAGGCGATCCTGGGCCGCGGGCGGTGGGACGCGGATGCCTTGCGCGACATCGTGCGCGATTACGCGCTGGAAACGCTGGCTGATAAAGATGCGGTTCTGATCATCGACGAGACCGGTTTTTTGAAGCAGGGCAAGGCGTCGTGCGGAGTTGCACGTCAGTACACAGGCTCGGCGGGCAAGATCACCAATTGTCAGATCGGCGTCTTCGCCTGCTATGTGTCGCGTCACGGTCACGCCTTCATCGATCGGGCGCTTTATCTGCCGAAGGAATGGACGGACGATCGCGCACGCCTGAAGGCGGCGCATGTGCCGAAGACTGTGGGCTTTGCGACGAAGCCTCAAATCGCGCGCCGGATAATTGCGCGCGCGATCGCGGCCAAGGTGCCGTTCTCGTTCGTCGCGGCAGACAGCGTGTATGGTACCGGGGACATCGAGACCACCCTGCGCAAGGCCGGCAAGGGATATGTCCTGGGCGTCGCCTGCAACCACGTGTTCCACTCCTGGGGCAAGAAGCAGATGGTGGGCGGCACCGCCGCCAAGATCGCGCAAACTCTTCCCAAAAACACCTGGCGGCGCCTGTCGGCGGGCGAAGGAACCAAGGGTCCGCGCCTGCATGACTGGGCCTATGTCGAACTGGCCGATCTCGATGCCGTCCAATACAACAGCGCCCTCACGGGGGAATGGACGCGAGGTCTGTTGATCCGCCGCAACATCGCCGACGGCGAACTCGCCTTCTTCTCCACGTGGTGCCCCAATGGCACGCCCATGGAAAAGCTGGTATCGGTCGAAGGTTGCCGCTGGGCCATCGAGGACAGTTTTGAAGCCACCAAGAACGAACTCGGCCTCGATCACAACGAAACGCGCTCCTGGCATGGCTGGCACCGCCATGTCTCGCTGGTCATGCTCGCCTTCGCCATGATGGCCGTCATCCGCCACCAGGCAAATGTCACGGCGCCCAAAAAAACGCTGCCGCGCCTGCGGACCAAACATTCCTGATCCGCTGGTCGATCCAGGAAATCCGCCGCATCGCCATCAAGCTCGCACAACGGCGCATCCAGCCCGCCAACGTCATCGCATGGTCGCCCTGGCGGCGCGCCCACCAAGCCGAAGCGCGGCGCGCACACCTCAAAAAGAAAGTGCAACTGTAATGTTAGTGTCCGTCTCGAAAGTTGTTGAATCAAATGAATCACTTGTGTTTCACACATCGGCTGCCTGCGAGGAGGGTTGCCGATGTGGACGAGCAAGAACCGGGCGCGCTACAAGCGCGATCATTTGCGATATCCGAGCGATGTGACGGACGAAGAATGGGCGCATGTCGGGCCGCTCATTCCTCCGGCGAAGCGCGGGGGCCGCAAGCGCGAAGTGGACGCGCGGGATGTCGTCGACGGCATCATGTACGTGCTGAGCACGGGATGCCAATGGCGCTACATCCCCAAAGACTTGCCGCCGCGCAGCACCGTGTATCGGTACTTCTGTCTGTGGGGGTACGACGGCACGCTGGATCGCATCCACTACGCGCTTTACGAGAAGTGTCGCGAGCAGGCGGGACGCGAAGCCAGTCCCACCGCCGCCATCATCGACAGCCAGAGTGTGAAAAGCGCCGAAAAAGGCGGCCCCTGCATCGATCCGCCCGGGTTCGACGCGGGCAAGCTCATCAAGGGCAAGAAGCGGCATATCCTGGTAGATACACAGGGTCTGTTGCTGCACGCGATTGTTCATCCGGCCGATATTCAGGATCGCGACGGCGGCATCGTGCTGCTGTCCACGCTTTTCGGCCTTTTTCCTTTTCTGAAAAGGCTCTTTGCCGACAGCGCCTATGCGGGGCCTGTCTTTCATGCGGCCCTGGCCAAGATTCGAACGCAACTCGAAACCGAAATCGTCAAGCGTTCCGATTGCGCCAAAGGCTTCGTCGTTCTGCCGCGCCGATGGATCGTCGAACGTACAATCGCTTGGCTCAACCGTTGCCGCCGACTGGCCAAGGATTGGGAAAATCTCAACCTCAGCGGCCTGATCTTCCTGCGCTTCGCATCCATTCGCCTCATGCTCCGAAAACTCTGTAATCCTTGATGAACTTATGGGACGGACTCTTAGCGCCGCTTCAACAAAAAGGCGTGGATGGCCGGGACGAGCCCGGCCAAGACGAAGATGTGGTTTACGACTTACCACCAGTTCAAATGCCGCCCCGCGTGCAAACCAGTCATAATCGCTCCAAAAGCCACCGCCGCCCGAAAAAGGATCAGGAATAATAGCGGAAGCCCTTTTTCCAGGTACTTCCGGTATTTCCTTGATAATCGGCCTTTCGGGATTTTGCCTCTCGCAAGCGCGGCGATTGAGGCCCTCCAATCTCACCACATCCGGGCCGCTCGCAACGCACTCTTGTGCGTGACCGCCTAACTTGCCTTAGGACTTAATTCCGCCACATGTGATCTATGATCCAGATGCCGATTGCCCGATCTATGCCGCCGTGACGGCGGCTAATGTCAACGACATCACCGCCGCCAAGGCCATGCCGATCACGGCCGGCGCAACTTATGTCTTCGACCTTGGCTATTACGATTACGGCTGGTGGGCCAAGCTCGATGCCGCGGGCTGCCTGATCGTGACGCGGCTCAAGGTCAATACCAAGCTGAAGGTCGTTACCGAAAACGCCGTTGCAAAGGGCTCCAATATTCTCTCCGACCGCATCGGCCATCTGCCGCAGCGCCTGGCGCGCAACCGCAACAACCCGTTCCAGGACCCGGTCCGCGAGCTCCGTGTGCGCAGCGAGAGCGGCAAGATTCTGCGTATCCTCAGTAACGACCTCGACCTGCCGGCACAGCAAATCGCCGACCTCTACAAGCGCCGCTGGCAGATCGAGTTGTTCTTTCGTTGGGTCAAGCAGACGCTCAAGATCAGGCACTTCCTCGGCCGTTCGGAAAACGCCGTGCGCATTCAGATCGCCGTCGCCCTGATCGCTTTCTTGCTGTTACGTCTGGCACACGTCGCTCAACGCACCATTCCAAGTCTGCTTATCTTCGCCCGCCTCGTGCGCGCAAATCTCATGCACAGACGACCGCTCGACCGCCTATTTGATACCCCTCCACCGCCCATACAAAATCAGCGACAGTTGAGCTTCAATCTATGCCAAATTTAAACCGGACAGCCGTGGCCCTGTGCCGGGCATCCACGCCTTAGGGCCATGCACCAAGAAAGACGTGGATGGCCGGGACTTCAGGCGCGAAGACGGCGCTTCGCGCCTTTTGCCCGGCCATGACGGTCAGAGAACGGCTCGCAAATGGCCAAAATGTGATATTCTATTTCTTGAATGAATAGAGCCCCGCCATGATCTTCCGCCAATTGTTCGACAGCGTTTCCGGCACCTATTCCTACCTGCTCGCCTCGCGCTCCGGCGGCGAAGCGATGATCATCGATCCGGTGCTGGAGAAGGTCGACCGCTATCTGCAACTGATCCGCGAACTCGACTTGCGCCTGGTCAAGGCGGTCGACACCCACCTGCACGCCGACCACATCACCGGCTTGGGCGCGCTGCGCGACCGCACCCATTGCATCACCGTCATGGGCGAGAACACCAAGGCCGACGTCGTCTCCATGCGGCTCGCCGAAGGCGACAAGCTCACCATCGAGGGCGTCGCGCTCGACGTGCTCTACACGCCCGGCCACACCGACAATTCATACAGTTTTTTGATGCGCGACCGCGTGTTCACCGGCGACACGCTGTTGATCCGCGGCACCGGGCGCACCGATTTCCAGAACGGCGACGCGCGCGCGCAATATGAATCGCTGTTCGGCAAACTGCTGCGCCTGCCGGACGAGACTTTTGTGTTTCCCGCGCACGACTACAAGGGCGACACCGTCTCCACCATCGGCGAGGAGAAACGCTACAATCCGCGCCTGCAGGTCAAGTCGATCGACGACTATGTCGACGTTGATGGCCAACTTGCATCTGCCGAACCCGAAGATGATGGACGTGGCCGTGCCGTCCAACATGAAGATCGGCATGGCGCAGCAGGAAATCGCCCGCCGCGGCTGGGCGCTCAGCGCCTCACAGGCTATCGCGCTGGTCGGGCGGCCGGACGTCGCCTTCATCGATCTGCGCGAGGCGGGCGAGCGGCAAAAGCACGGCAGCATCCCGGGCGCGCTGCACGCGCCTTACGGCGAATTGCAGGACAATATCGGCCCCGGCGGCATTTTGCGCGAGCTCGCGCGCGCGAGCGACAAGCGCATCGTGTTCTATTGCGCTTACGGCGAGCGCTCGGCCATGGCGGTGCAGGCGGCGCAGGACGCCGGCCTCATGGCCGCCCTGCATGTCGAAGGCGGCCTCGACGCCTGGAAGCGGGCCGGCGGCGCCCTCGTCCACTAATGTAGAATTTGGCTGAGGAACAGCTTGGTGCGCTCGTGCTGCGGGTGCGCGAAGAATTCCTCCGGCACGTTGGCCTCGATGATCTGCCCCTGGTCCATGAACACGATGCGGTTGGCGACCTGGCGGGCGAAGCCCATTTCGTGCGTCACCACCAGCATGGTCATGCCGTCCTCGGCGAGGCCGACCATGGTGTCGAGCACCTCCTTGACCATTTCCGGGTCGAGCGCGGAAGTCGGCTCGTCGAACAGCATGATCTTCGGGTTCATGCAAAGCGCGCGCGCGATCGCCACCCGCTGCTGCTGGCCGCCGGACAGCTGGCCGGGATATTTGGCGGCCTGCTCCGGGATCTTGACGCGCGCGAGGTAGTGCATCGCGATATCCTCGGCCTCTTTCTTCGGCGTCTTGCGCACCCAGATCGGCGCCAGCGTGCAGTTCTCCAGCACGGTGAGGTGCGGAAACAGATTGAAGTGCTGGAAGACCATGCCGACCTCGCGGCGCACTTCGTCGATCTTCTTGAGATCGTTGGTCAGCTCGATGCCGTCGACCACGATCCTGCCCTGCTGATGCTCCTCCAGCCGGTTGATGCAGCGGATCATGGTCGATTTGCCGGAGCCGGACGGCCCGCAGATCACGATGCGCTCGCCGCCCATCACCTTGAGATTGATGTCGCGCAGCACGTGGAACTCGCCGTACCACTTGTTCATGCCGACGAGTTCCACCGCCACCGGCGTATTAAGCTGGCTCGGCTTGAGCTTGAGCGCATTGTTGGCGGTTGCGTTCATGGCGGCGCCTCTATTTTGTTGCGCATGATCTTACCCGAAAGCCGGTTTCCGTTTTTTCGGGGTCATGCGCTAGCGTCTGTCGGCTTTGGCGAGCCGGGCTTCCGTCGCGCGCGCATAGCGCGACATGGCGTAGCAGAAGATCAGATAAAAGATCGCCGCGACCGCGTAGCCGGTCGTCGAGGTGACCGGCGTCGCCCATTTCGGATCGATGCGGGCGACCTCGACCGTGCGCAGGAAATCGAAGATGCCGACGATGAACACCAGCGTGGTGTCCTTGAACAGGCCGATATAGGTGTTGACGATGTTCGGGATGGTGATCTTGAGCGCCTGCGGCAGGATGATCAGCCGCATCATCTGCCAATAGCCGAGGCCGACCGCCATGGCGCCTTCGAATTGCCCCTTCGGGATCGCCTGCAGGCCGGCGCGCACGACCTCCGCCATATAGGCCGACGCGAACAGCGCGATGCCGACCAGCGCCCGCACCAGTTTATCGGGCGAGTATTCCTCGGGCACGAACAGCGGCAGCATCACGCTCGCCATGAACAACACCGTCACCAGCGGCACGCCGCGCACGAATTCGATGAAGATCACCGAGAACAGCCGCACCGCGGGCATGCGCGAGCGCCGGCCGAGCGCGAGCAGGACGCCGAGCGGCAGCGAGCAGACGATGCCGACCGAGGCGACGACGATGGTTACCAGCATGCCGCCCCACAGCGCGGTATCGACCGGCGGCAAACCGATCGCGCGCCAGCCGGTCAGCAGAATGAACGAGGAAATCGGCAGCACGAGGAAGAAATAGATGGAGCCGAGGTCGCGGCGCGGCGCTTCCAGCCACAGCAGCCAGACCACGCCGATCGCCAGCATGGCGAAGAAGATATCGACGCGCCAACGCTGCGGGATCGGGTACGACCCGTAGACGAAATAGGACCAGCGCTCGTAGACGAACGGCCAGCAGGCGCCGATCTCGCGATGCTGCACCACTTCGCGGCAGGCGTCGCGGTCGGTGCCCGTCCACACCGCGTCGATCAGCAGGAACTTGACCAGCTCGGGGATCGCCCAGGCCAGCAGCAGCGCGATCAGGATCGTCAGGGCGATGTTGAACGGGCTCGACAGCAGGTTGGCGCGCAGCCAGCCGAGCGCGCCGGTCATCGCCGCCGGCGGCGGCTGCGGCGCGATGGTGGCGCCGCGTACAAATCTGAGTTCGGTGACGGCGAGGTCGCCTTCGGACATGGTCATGGCGCCGCCCTCACCGCTCCACCAGCGCGATGCGGCTGTTGTAGATGTTCATCAGCAGCGAGGTCGCCAGACTGATGGTGAGATAGACCGCCATGGTGATGGCGACGACTTCGACCGCCTGCCCGGTCTGGTTCAGCACCGTGCCGGTGAACACCTGCACCAGATCGGGATAGCCGATCGCCACGGCCAGCGTGGAATTCTTGGTCAGGTTCAGATACTGGCTGGTCAGCGGCGGAATGATGACGCGCATGGCCTGCGGCACCACGATCAACCGCAAGGTCGGCCCCGGCTGCAAGCCCAGCGAATAGGCCGCTTCGGTCTGGCCGCGCGACACCGCGGTGATGCCGGCGCGCACCACTTCGGCAATGAACGCCGCCGTGTAGATCGTCAGCCCGAACAGCAAGGCGGCGAATTCCGGCAAAATCTCGATGCCGCCGTTGATATTGAACCGCCCGGCTTCGGGATATTCAAACCCGAGCGGGAATCCGGCGAGCGCCAGCGCCACCAGCGGCAGGCCGATCACCAGCGCCAAGGCGACCGAAAACACCGGCGCCTGCTCACCGGTCCGCTCCTGGCGCTTGCGCGCCCAGATATAAAAGACGATCGCGCCGACAATGCCGACGGCAAGCGCGATCAGAACCCAACCGAACCCGCTCTTGAAGACCGGCAGCGGGATGAACAGCCCGCGATTGTTGAGATAGATGCTGCCCCGGATGACAAGACTTTCCCGGATCCCCGGCAGCGCCTTGAGCACGGCATTGTACCAGAACAGCAATTGCAGCAGCAGCGGGATATTGCGGATGGTTTCGACATATCCGGTGGCGACCTTGGCTATCAGCCAGTTCTTCGACAGCCGCGCGATGCCGATGATGAAGCCGAGGATGCTCGCGAACACGATGCCGAGCCCGGCCACCAGCAGGGTATTGAGCAGCCCGACCCAGAAGGCGCGGCCATAGGTGGAGGTCTGCGAGTCGAAACTGATCAGGGTCTGGCTGATGTCGAAGCCGGCCGTGTTGTGCCAAAAGCCAAATCCGGAGGCGATGTGCGCGCGCTCCAGATTGTCGATGGCATTAGTGGCGGCGCCGTAGACGAGAAAGCCAATGACCGCGCAAAGCGCGACCTGATAGGCGATGCTGCGGACCTTGGGGTCGTTGTAGAACGCAACCCGCGCGGGGGGCGACCCCGTCGGAAGGTCTATCGGCATTTACCCCTCGTCGGCCTTGCGACGCCCCTGACGGCGTCGACCGCCGAACCGCCGGGGCCGCACGCGGCCGTCGGCGATGCGGCATCAATTCCCGGTCAGCGGATCGGCGGCGCGTATTGGATGCCGCCCTTGTTCCACAATTTGTTCAGACCGCGGTCGATCTTGAGCGGCGAGCCCTGCCCAACATTGCGTTCGAACACCTCGCCATAGTTGCCGACCAGCTTGATGACGCGGACCGCCCAGTCCTTGGGCAGGCCGAGCTGCTCACCGTAATTGCCTTCGGTACCGACCAAACGTTTTACGTCCGGGTTGGTCGATTTCATCATGTCATCGACGTTCTTGGAGGTGATGTTCAATTCCTCCGCGTTGATCATGGCGAACAGCACCCACTTCACGATCGTGAACCACTTGTCGTCGCCCTGACGCACGACCGGACCGAGCGGCTCCTTGGAGATGATCTCGGGCAGGATGATGTGGTCGTTGGAATTGGCAAGTCGCAGCCGCTCGGCATAGAGGCCGGAAGCGTCGGTGGTGTAGGCATCGCAGCGGCCGGCGTCATAGGCCTTTACCGCTTCGTTCGCGGTCGCGAAGGTCACCGTCTTCAGCTTCATGTTATGGGCGTGGAAGAAATCCGCCAGATTGAGCTCGGTCGTGGTGCCCTGCTGCACGCATACCGAGGCGTCGCCAAGCTCGAGCGCCGAGTTGACCTTGAGCGACTTGCGCACCATAAAGCCCTGGCCGTCATAGTAATCGACACCGGTGAAGCTCAGGCCGAGCGAGCTATCGCGCGAGGAGGTCCAGGTGGTGTTGCGCACCAGCACGTCGACCTCGCCGGATTGCAGGGCGGTGAAGCGGTCCTTGGCCGACAGCGGCACGAACTTGACCTTGTTGGCGTCGTTGAAAATCGCCGCGGCGATGGCGCGGCAGACGTCGACGTCGAGACCGGTCCATTTGCCTTGCGCGTCCGGCAAGCCGAAGCCCGCTAGCGTGCCGTTGGCGCCGCAATTGAGGATGCCGCGGTCGGTCACCGCCTTGAGAGTCTGAGCGGATGCGCTCTGCGCGAATACGACGAAGGCAAGAGCGAGCATGCTGGCGAAGCGTTTCATGACGCGACCTCTTTGACGCAATTTCGGTTACGGGATCGTCCGGATTGGCCAAACATTTCCACCATCGCCGGGCCCGAGCCCCGCCGCGGAAAAAATGTAAGTTTCTGGCCTTTTCCCGAGCCCTCGATGGGCCGCATCTCAGGACGATCGGGTTCCCAGGTCAAGGGGTTGACGCTTCCCGCCGATGCAGCCGTATATGGCGCCCGGCGCCGCGGTTCCGCGCGCCGTTGGACCGGACCTGCCGATCGCCATGGCGAAGACTCCCAAAAGCCCGCTCAAGCCGGAAACCCGCCTGGTCACCGCCGGCCGCGACACCAAAGGCCAGCACGGCTTCGTCAATCCGGCCGTTTATCACGCCTCGACCGTGCTTTACCCCACCGCCGAGGATCAGGTGGCGCACCGCTCGCGCTATCAATATGGCCGCCGCGGCACGCCGACATCCGAGGCGTTGGAACAGGCGCTCGCCGCTATCGAGGGCGACGGTTGTGCCGGCGTCGCCTTGCTGCCGTCGGGACTGGCGGCGATATCGACCGCTTTGCTATCGGTCGCAGGGGCCGGCGATCACATCCTGGTCACCGACAGCGTGTACCGGCCGACCCGCAACTTTTGCGACGGCGTGTTCAAGCGCATGGGCGTTACGACCACCTATTACGACCCGCTGATCGGCGCCGACGTCGCCAAGCTGTTCAAGCCGAACACGCGCGCGGTCTTCGTCGAGGCGCCTGGCTCGCAAAGCTTCGAGATGCAGGACATTCCTGCCATCGCCAAGGTCGCGCACGACCTGGGCGCGGTGGTGCTGATGGACAATACCTGGGCGACGCCGCTTTATTTCCGTGCCTTCGAGAAGGGCGTCGACTTGTCGATCCAGGCCGGCACCAAATATATCGGCGGCCATTCCGACATCATGTTCGGCTGCGTGTCGGCCAACGCCAAAACGCTGCCGGCACTCAAAACGGTCGTCACTACCATGGGCCTTTGCGTCGGCCCCGACGACATGTATCTCGCGCTGCGCGGCTTGCGCACCATGGGCGTGCGCCTTGCACGCCATAACGAATCCGGCTTGCGGATCGCGCGCTGGCTGCAGCAACGCCCGGAAGTCCTGCGCGTGCTGCATCCGGCGCTCGCAAGCGACCCCGGCTACAAAATCTGGCAGCGGGATTTTTCCGGGGCCTGCGGACTGTTCAGCGTCGTGCTCAAGCCGACGAGCGAAAAATCCGTGCACGCCTTCATGAACGAGCTGACGCTGTTCGGCATGGGCTTCTCGTGGGGCGGCTTTGAGAGCTTGGTGATCGTGTTCGATTGCAGCGAGTATCGCACCGCGACCAAATGGGCGCCGGGCGGGCCGACGTTGCGCTTTCACATCGGTCTGGAGGATCCGGACGACCTCATCGCCGATCTCGCGCACGGCTTTGCGGCGATGGCCGCGGCAAAATAATTTCTAGGCCGGCGCGCCCTGCCCGCCGCTGCGGATGACGAACTGCAGATTGCGCAGGTAGACGAACACGCCGAACGCCTGCCCGATGATGAACACCGGGTCCCTGCGATAGATGGCGTAGCCGAGCAACATCAATCCGCCGCCGATCGAGAATACCCAGAATGCGGTCGGCACCACGCTTCTGCCCGCGCGCTCGGAGGCGATCCACTGCACCACGAAGCGCATGGCGAACATCGCCTGCGCGATATAACCGATGAGGATTCCAATATCGATATTGCCGAGAAAGACGTCGTGCAGATAGCCGCCGACGGCACGCGTGATATCGATGAGCATTTGTAGCTTCCTTTAGTGGCGCGTGATCTTGTCCGAAAACCGGTTCCCTACCCTCGGATCAAGTCCGAGGGCAAGCTTTTCGGAATCACGCGCTAGTCCTCCGCGATTTCTGGAACACGTTTCCTACGGCGGATCAGCCACCACACGCCGGCAAGATCGAGGATGCCGACCCACAGCCGGTCCCACATGCCGTAATTCGACACGCCGGTGCCGCGCGGCCGGTCCACCACGTCCACATAGCCGATCGCGTAGCCCTCGCGCTTGACCAGCGCCGGCAGGAAGCGATGCAAGCCATCGAAATACGGCAACCTCAAGAACACGTCGCGGCGGAACGCCTTGAGCCCGCAGCCGGTGTCGCGGGTGCCGTCGCGCAGCACCGCGCCGCGCACCGCATTGGCAATGCGCGATTGCAGTTTCTTGAAGCCGCCCGATTTGCGCTTGACGCGCTGGCCGGCGATCAATCCGATGCGCGGCGCGCCTGCTTCGAGCGCGCGCAACAGCGCCGGAATGAAAGCCGGGTCGTTCTGTCCGTCGCCGTCGAGCGTCACGATCAGCGGCGCGCGCGCCGCCGTCACGCCCGAGCGCACCGCCGCCGACTGGCCGCAGGACTGCTTGTGCCGCACCCGGCGCAACCAGGGATATTGCGCCATTAGCCGCTTGAGCTCGGCCTCGGTGCCGTCGCTCGATCCGTCATTGACGTAGACGATCTCGAAGCGCCATTGCCCGTCGAGCGCCTTGGCGATTTCACTCACCAGGGGTGCGATATTGCCGGCCTCGTTGCGCACCGGCACCACGACGGCAACCGCTGGATCGCTGGCGTTCATTCTTGAGGTCCCGTCGGCCGGCGCGGCCGTCCATCCGGGTGCTTATTATTGACCCAATAGCTCGCGGGCAACCGATTTGATGCGCCGCAGCGAGGGGCCTGGCTTTTGCTGCAAAACGCCGTCCGGCGATAGGGAAAATCCCAAGCCCCGCAACGCGAACCAGCGGCGCACCAAAAGCGCGCCCACCACGCCGACCAGGGCGCCGGCCAAGACATCGCTCGGGTAATGCGCCGTCACCACCACGCGGCTCACCGCGATCAGCAAGGCATAGATCCACATGATCGTGCGAGCGCGCGGCCATAGCGTGCCGAAGGCGACCAGCGCGGCGAACGCCGTCGTGGCGTGGCCAGACGGCAGGCTGGCGTATTCCGCGGTCCAGTTGAACGGGCGGAACAGATAGGGGTCGAGACTTCCGCCGACCAGCGGCCGCGCCCGGCCGATCATGCGCTTGATGATAGTGTCGAACAGGCTGGGCGCAGCGATGGCGACGAACAGGAATCCGACCCGCACCATGATCGCGGCGAGCACGCGCTGCGGCACGCGCGGCAAGCTCGGCAGCGCGGCAAGGCCTAAAAACAAAATGCCGAGCGGCCACAGGAACCAGCCCGACTTGCCGAAATCGGTGATCTGGTCGAACGACCATACGACCCAGTCCGGCAGATGGCCCACTCCCCTCACCACCGCGGCGTCGATCAAAAACATCAGCAGCAGGAACACCGCCACCGCCAGTCCGGCTGCGATGGCGATCTGCCGCGGCGCCAGCTGCCACGGATTTTGCCGGTGAACGCGCACCGGTCGCGCCAGCAGCGCGAAGGCCGCGGCCACATTCGCCGGCGCAGCGGCGCAATGTCGCCAGCACCGCGCCGGCGTCGCGATCTATCCCGTTGGCCGTTGTCATGGCTTTTCCATCGAGCGGAAAACGGTGAGCATTACCGGCCGCCCGATGCTGATGTTGTAGCCCTCGACGCGCTGACTGAGCGCGTAATGCAATCCGATCAGATTTGCGCGCTGCACGAAGTTTGCCACATTGCGCGTATCGATCAGTGCAAATCGGCACGGCCCTTGCCCGAGAAATATGGCGGCGCCGGTGCCATCGGTGAAGCGGGTGTCGGTGCCGAGCAGGAATACCAAGCTCGGCTCCTGATAATAGCCGGTCGCAGCCACTTTCGGATCGGCGCAATCGCTGGCGCGCAATTCGTCGGCGATCAGCGCGCTCGGGAACAAGGCGGGCAGCGAGGGAAACGTGATGGCATAGACGGTGACGGCGATGAGCACCGAGGCCACCATGCCGCGCAGTAAGGCGCGCTCGGCACCGTCCACTTCGTAAAGCCACCAGGCGAACAGCCCGCAGATCGTCGCGCCAGCAGCGGTTGGCCAGGCCATGAGGCCGAGATCGCGACCGACAAGAATGAAGATCACGACGACGCCGATCGCGATTATCGCGGGAAACAGGAACCAGCCGACGGTGCCGCGCACCAGCCAGCGCTTGGTCACCAGACCGCCGCCTTCCAGAATGCCGGCGATCATGATCGCGATGGCGGGATAAAGCGGAAGCACGTAATGCGGCAGCTTGGTGACCACCGCCTCGAACACCGCCCAGGACGGCAACAGCCAGGCGAGCAGAAAGCGCGCGCCCGGTTCGCGCCGCGCCTGCCACACCCGCGGCGCGGCCAGTCCCGCCAGCACCGAGCCCGGCCAGAACGTCACCCAGAACAGCAAGAAATAATATCCCGGCGGCGCGCCGTGCGATTCCTGGCCGCCGATCACCTTGGCCAGCATATCCTCGCCCACCGATTGCGCGATGAAACTGCCGCCGGACTTGACCATGATGGCGACGAACCAGGGCAACACGAGCAAGATCAGCCAGGCGAAGCCGGCGAGCGGACGCAGCGACCATAGCCAGCGGCCCGAGCGGTCGGCAATCGACAGTGCGAGCGCGGCAAGTCCGACGAACATCAGGATCAACGGCCCCTTGATCAGCACGCCGGCCGCGAGCGCGGTCCACAGGATCGCCGGCAAACGCCAGCCGACGGCAATATCCGGGTTGCGCCGGCTCATCAGGTAAATGCGCGCCATGGCGCCCATCGCCGCCACGCATGTCAACAACAGCACGGCGTCGGTCTTGGCGAGGCGCGCCTCGACCCCGAGCAGGACCGAACTCGCCATCATCAGCGCCGCCAAGAGCGCGGTGCGGCGCGAGACAAAGGCGAGCGCGGTCCAGTAGGTCAACAGCACCGCGCCGATCGCGCCGAACAGCGACGGCAGCCGGTAGAGCCAGATGGTTGTGCGCGCCTGCGGGACGCCGGCGGCCTCGCCCGCTTTCACCGCCAGCGCTTGCAGCCAATAGATGCCGACCGGCTTCTTGTAGCGGACCTCGTCCTGGAAATGGATGTCGACATATTGCCCGCTCTCCAACATCTGCTTGGTGGCCTGCGCAAAGCGCGCCTCGTCGCGGTCGACCGGCGGGATCTGGAAGAAGCCCGGCAGGAACGCGATCAACGAAAAGACGATCAGCAATCCGCAGGCGCGCCGGTGCGAGGCGCCGGCATAGTCCAACACCGCGGATAGACCGCGCGCCGGATGCACCGATTGCCGCGCGTCATTGGTGGCCGTGCTCATCGAACCGTTTCTGTGCTGATTCTGCACCTCGGCCCGGACCATAAGCCCAAGCCCCCGCGCTGTCATTCGGCGCAATTGCGGTAATATTATTGTAGCCGGACGCTGACGCTGTCGGTTGAGCCGCGGGCATCCATGACGGTGAGCCGCACGAAGCCAGGCCCATCGGGCTCAAAGAACAAAGTGCGCCGGCCGCCTTGCGGGGCAAGCGGCACGCCGTTGACCATGACGGTGAGCGGCGCTGCGCCACCCGTTATCTTGAGCGCGACCGGCTCCGGGCTCGCGCCCTTGGTGAGCTCGAGGCGCGCGCCATCGGGTGGGAACATGATGCGCGGCGGCGCGGAAGCAGCGCCGATATCCCCATCGGAAATAAAATGTTGGAGCGGCGGCGGCAACTTGTTGGTGGGGGCAAAGACCGCGCCCTTGGGCGCATGTGGCAGCGGGACCGGCGCATTGCCGCTGCGCGAAAAAGCATCGAACAGGATCGGCGCCGCCGAGCCACGGCCGTACAGCCCAGGCACCGGCGCCCCGTCCGCCCGCCCGACCCAGACGCCGATCGTCATGCGGCCGTCGTAGCCGACCGCCCAGGCGTCGCGATAACCGTAGGAGGTGCCGGTCTTGAACGCGATGCGGCCGGGCATCGCGTTGTCCGGCGGCGGCGCGCCGATCAGGATATTGCCGACATACCAGGCGGCGACCGGATCGAGCAGCCGGCGCGGGTTCTGCGCGACCTCGCCCTCGCGCTCGATCAGCGGCACCGCCGAGCCCATGCGCGCCAGCCCGGTATAGAGCATCACCAGATCGGTGAGCTTGACGCCGACGCCGCCCAATCCCATGGCGAGGCCGGGCGCCTCGCCTTTCGGCAGCACCAGCGCGGCGCCGGTTTGCGTGAGCCGCGCGCTCAACCGGCTGACGCCGATCTTGCCGAGCACCGCGATGGCGGGAACGTTGAGCGACAGTTGCAGCGCGCGGCGCACGGTCACCGTGCCCTGGAACGTGAGATCGAAAGTTTTCCGGCGTGTAACTGCCGTAGCGCACCGGCCGGTCGTCGATCAGCGTTTCCGGATGCAGCAGGCCGTCCTCGAAGGCGAGGCCGTAGATGAACGGCTTCAAGGTCGAGCCGGGCGAGCGCAACGCCTGCGTCATGTCCACCTGGCCGGCGCGGCGCTCGTCGAAATAATCGGCGGAGCCGACGCGCGCGCGCACCTCGCCGGTTTCATTGTCGACCGCCAGGATGGCGACCGAGATCTGCGGGCCGAGCGCGCGCGCCCGCTCGAGCGCCAGTTCCTGCAGGCTCTTCTGCAAGCCGGCGTCGATGGTGAGCCGGTGGATGCGGCGGCTGGGCTCGGCCGCGACCACCTGATCGGCGGCATGCGGCGCCAGCACCGGCAACGGCTTGCGCGCATGCGGCACGGCTGCCGCCTTTGCGCGCGCGATTTCGTCACGCGGCACCACGCCGGCCGCCGCCGCGCGGTCAAGCACGCGGTCGCGCGCCGCCCGCGCGGCTTGCGGATAGCGATCGGGGCGGCGCAATTCCGGCGACTGCGGCAGCGCGACCAGGAGCGCCGCTTCCGCCAGCGACAGCTTGCGCGGCTCCTTGCCGAAATAGGCGAGCGAAGCGGCGCGGATGCCTTCCAGATTGCCGCCATAGGGCGCCAGCGTCAGATACAGCGCGAGAATCTGCACCTTGCTGAGCGCATGTTCGAGCTCGAGCGCGCGCGTGATCTGGCGCAGCTTGGCGTCGATGCTACGGTGCTCGCGCGGCTCCAACAGCCGCGCCACCTGCATCGTGATGGTGGAACCGCCGGAGACGATGTGACCGCTGGTGGCGAATTGAAATGCGGCGCGAGCAAGAGCCGCCACGTCCACCCCATGGTGGGTCCAGAAACGTTTGTCCTCATAGGCAAAGAGCAATTTGAGGAAACGCGGATCGACGTCTTTCTCGGTCGCCGGCAGCCGCCAGCGTCCCTCGCTGGTGGCATAGGCGCGCAACAACTTGCCCTCGCGGTCGAGCACCACGTGCGAGGTCTCGAGATCTTTGCCGAGCGGCGGCCGTCCCAGCGAATACACCCAGGCGCCGACGGCCAGCGCGGCCAGAAAAGCCGCGCCGGCAAAACTCGCCAGGATAAATCGCCAGGTCTTCATTTCGCCGCCGTGATGTCGATCGTCCCCGTTGCGGTGCGCCCGAAGCGGTCGGGCCGGTACATATCCTCGACCAGCGCTTGCGGTAGCACGTAGTGGCCGGGCGACACCGCACGTACCACATAGGCCACCGTAAACACCGGCGGCGAATTCTCGCTGCGGTCGAATGCCGCGGTAAAGCGATCATCGCGGAACTCGCTGTTGACCGGTTCGGCCGCGTTGGCGATCCAACTGAGCGTTCCGGTGTCGCCCGACGACACCAGGCGCGGATTGTCGATCTCGAAGCCGGCCGGCAGATAGTCGGCGACGATCACTCGGCCGAACTGCGGCTCCGGCTCGGTCATCTTCAGCACCACCACGAAGCGCTGGTTCTGTTTGGCGTTTATCGCATTGGCCGGCTCGCCATCGAGCGTGAAATAGTTGCGCTCAACCTTGAAGCCGCGTTCGGCGGCCGGTTCCGGCATGAGCGGCGAACCGCTCACCGACACCACCGCCTGCACCGTGCCGGCGCCCTTGTTGCTCACGGCCAGCGGGGCGTCGAGTTCGGCGGCGCGCAAACTGCGATAGAATGCACCCTGCCGGGCCTCGCCGTTGACCGACAGCGAAATCGCGTTGACCTGCTTGACCAGCGCGCGCGCGGCAAGCACCAGCCAGGCGTCTTCCTGCGTCGAGGTCCGGTCGGTGAGCGCGCGGGCGGCATCGACGCGCGCGACCGCATCGTCGATGGTTCTTTGCGTCGCGCGCCCTTCCGAGGCGAGCGTCACTAGCGCGGCCGAATCGCGCAACGCCGAGCCATAATCGGCGCGTCCAAGGTCGAGCTTGGGCTGCGGCGCGATCGCATCGAGCGCGGCCAGATAGACGCGGTCGGCTCGCGCCTTGTCGCCGAGCATGGCGAGGGCGGCGGCCAATTGCGCCTTGGCAATCGGCGTCGCCAAGTCGTTGAGTTTGGTGTCGGCGATGTAGCGCAAGTCGCCGACCGGCGCCACGCCGTTGCGCGCCAGCACGTAGAGCGCATAGGCGAGATCGCGGCCGCCGTTCTTGTTCGGATTGGGCGTGCTCGCCACGTAATTGCGCAGCCGGTCGAGCGCCATCGTGAACGCCGCCGCCGGCACTTCGAATTTGCGCTCGCGCGCGCGGGTGAGGAAATCGGTGACATAGGCGTCAAGCCAGGGATCGTTGCCGCCGACCGACCACAGGCCGAACGAACCGTTCGAGTCCTGTCGCGCCAGCAGGCGCTGGATGGCGTCCTTGATGCGCTGGTCGATGTCGCCGTCGAGCGCGAGCTTGGCCTGCGCGGCGAGCTCGTTGATATAGAGCATCGCCATCGCGCGGCTGGTGATCTGCTCGGAACAGCCGAACGGATAGCGGTCGAGCTCGCTCAACAGCGTGGCGATGTCGAGGGAAGCCGAGATCGCAATCGACAGGCCGACGCGCCCGGTTCCCGGCACGAAATCGGCGAACATGTCCTTCGACAGCGTCAATGTCTCGCCGGGCGCAAGCGCGCGCACGGTCCGGCGGGTGAGAATTTGGTTCGCCGGTCGCACGTCGAGCGCAAAGCTGCGCTCGAGCGTAAAGCCGTTCGGCCCGCTCACGCTCACTTTGACCGTGCTTGGCCCCGAGCCGGCGGCGGAAACCGGCACGGAGACGCGATCGCGCTGTTTTTCGGCAAGCTTGAGCGTGAACGGCTTGTCGCCGTCGAGCTTGACGCTGCCTTCGCTGCTTATGGCGAGATTGTAGTCTCCGGCCGCGCCTTCAACGTTGTCGAGTTCAAGCTGCACCGCGCCGCGGTCACCGGTGCGCAAGAAACGCGGCAGCGTCGCGGTCAACACGACGGGATCGCGCACGATGACGTCGCCGGAGGCCCTGCCGACCTTGTCCTTGCTCCAGGCCACCGCCATCACGCGCACGGTGCCGGCAAAAGCCGGGATATCGAACGTCACCTGCGCCGTGCCATCGGCTGCGACCTGCACGATGCCGGAGTAAAGCGCCAGCGGCGCCTGCGTCGGCGGCGGGCCGCTTAACTCGGCACCGCTATCGCCGCCGGAACGAATTTGCCCGCGCACGCCTTGCATGCCGTCGATCAACTGCCCGTAGAGATCGCGGATTTCGGCGGTGAGCTGGCGCTGGCCGAGATAATAATTGTCGGGCGCCGGCGGCTTGTAATTGGTGAGATTGAGAATGCCGACATCGACGGCGGCAACGACGACATGCGCTTCCTCGCCGGCGGTCAGTCCGGCGAGCTTGATCGGTACATTGAGCGCGGAATCCGGCCGCATGGTGGCCGGCAATTTCATGTCGAGCGCGAGCGTACGCGCCGAGCGGTCGATGGAGAACCACTGCACGCCAATGGCGCGGCCCGGCATGCGTTGCGCCGGCGCATCGAGCGGGCGGCGCAAGGTCGCAACCAGATAGGCGCCGGTGCCCCAGTCTTTGCCGACGGTCAGCGGCACGCGCACCGCGCCTGCCTTCACGTCTTGCGAGGTCGAGGCCACCAGCCGGTCGGTGAACACATTGAGCGTGAGACGGCCGTCCGTGCGCGCGGTCACCGATACGGTCACGGCGTCGCCGGATTTGTAATCGGCCTTGTCGAGCGCGACTTCCAGCAGATCGGGCGTGTCGGCGCTTGATTCCGCATAGAAGCCGGCATCGAAGGTGAGCGAGGTGACCCGGCCGTTCGGCTCAGCCGTCGACACTTCCAGCCGATAGCGTCCCCATTTCACCGGCAGCGAAATCCGCGCCGGCTTGTCGGCCGCGACATCCACGGTGCCGTTGCCGACGCGCTCGGTGCGCCTGACCGGCTCGTATTCCCAACTGCCGTTCTGCCGATACCACTGATACGAGGTCTCGACCCGCAGCAGCTCGTAACGCAACCCGCTTTGCGCCAGCATCTTGCCGTCGGGGGCGGCCATCACCAGGTCGAAATCGGCATTGGCGCCGTCGGCGAGCGAGCGGCCGGAGAACGCCGGCTTGACGCCGATCATGGCTGCCTCGGGCGCGATCGGCAGCGTAAGCTTGCGCTCGACCGCGCGGCCGCCCGATTCCGCCATGCTCACGGTTATGGTCGCTTCGAGCGGACGCGACGTTGTCGGAATCTTGTCGAGCTTGACCGAGAAGCTCGCCTTGCCGGTCGCGTCGGTCGCCGGCAGATCGTCGAGTTCCTGGCGCACCGCCGTAACCTCGTCGTCGGCCAGCCCGAACGAATAGCCGGCAAATCCCGGCCGCTCCTTGGCCGCCGCGATGGTCGCCGCGCCTTGCAGATCGAGATTGGAGGCCGGCGCGCCGTAGAGGAAATGTCCGTCCACGGCCAACTGTGCCGGCGCGTCGCGCGGAATGATTTTGGCCGCCGAGGTCAAGTCGAATTCAATGCGGTCGGGCACGTAGTCCTCGACCAGAAACGTCGCTTCGCCAACCGGCGGGCGCTTGGGGTCGGTATAGGCGCGCACGCGCCAAGTGCCGGTCGAGGCCGAGGAGACCAGCGGCACGCTCCAGCTATGGCCGCCCAGCCCCTGGTCGGGTGCCACCACGCGCCGATATTCGACGCCGTCCGGCCGCTCCATCACCAGCGTGAGCGGCGCCGCGGCGGCGATGCCGCGCGCATCGCGCAAGAGCGAAGTCACGTGCACGGTTTCGCCGCTGCGGTAGACGCCGCGCTCGGTATAGACGAAGGCATCGAGGCCGGTCGGCACCTGGCGGCCGGCCACGCCGCGATCGGACAGATCGAAGGCGGTCGTTTTCAGACTGAGGAAGGCATAGTCGGCTTTGTCGGCGGCGACGATCGCCGCCGGCGCCTCTCCGCCCTCACCGCGCGCAAGGCCGGCCTCGAAATGCACGAAGCCGTCCTGGTCGGTGGACTTCGCCGCCAGCACCTCATTATTGCGCGCGATCAGCCGCACCGCGACAGAACCGAGCGGCTCGGCGCTCGCCAGCGAATGAATAAAGACGTCGATGCCGTCATGGCCGCTATAGGCGGTCAACCCTAAATCGGACACGATGAACCATTGGCTGGCGCGCTGGTCGTAATCGTTCGACACCAGGTCTTTCGGCGCTGCGGTCATCATATAGACGCCGGGCTTGAGATCGCCGAGCGCCTGGTCGACCGGAAAGGCGGTGGCCACTTCGGTATTGAGCTTGGGCACGACGGCGAGTTCGCCGCTCCATACCTTGGCGCCGCGCTCATTGGCCAGCCGCTCGGCGTCGTATTGGCTCAAGTTGCGCTGGAAATCGAAGCCAAGCACGGTGTCGAGCAGATTGCGATCGCCGACGCGATAGACCGACAGTACGACCGCGCTCGTGTTGACGCTGAGCACGGGAATGCCGCGCTGGCCGGTACGCGGCAGCACATAGGCCTTGCCGGAAAAGCGCACGAACGGTTTGCGGTCGCGCACGAAGATGGTGAAGTCGGCCGATTTCGTCAGCGTCTCGTGCACGACCGATGGCAGGCCGGCGCGCAGCGTGATCTGGTAACGCTCGCCATGCTTGAGGCCTTCCACGCAAAGCTGCTTGTCATTGGCCGAGATTGCCGGCTTGTCCTGGCCCGCCACCGCAACGTAGGGCGAGAAATCGGTGCGCCGGCCGGGCAGTTCTTCCGAAAACTGGAAGCAGGCGCGCGGCGAGACGGCGTCGGAATCGACCGAGTAGTCCAGCATCCGGAAGCCGTACGCGCTGCGCAGCCGCTCGTATTGACCGCGCAGGTCGGCGCTCTCGCGCAGATCGAGCGCCAACCGCATGGAATCGAGCGCCGGCCGCCAAAGCTTACGATCGGCAAGCGTCTGGCCGAGCACGGCCAGGCTGTCGGCTTCCAGGTTGCGGTCGCTCGCGCGCTGGTAGGCGATATAGGCCGCGGTCGTTGCGCGATCGAGCAGCAGCGCTTTTTCGCGATCGTCGCGCGGGAAAATCTGCAGCACCGCGCGCGCCAGGCGCAGCCAGTTGCTCGCATCGGTCGGCGCCACGGTGACGAGCTGGCCAAGCACCGTCATGCCGGTACGGAAATCGTTTTTCTGGAAGGCTAAGTCGGCGTCGTGCCGCAAGGTCGCGGCAGACTTGGTGACCGTGCCGGCGTCGCTCTTGATCTGCGCCTCGAGCTTGATCGCCGCATCGTCGAAATCACTACGCTTGAAGGCCTTGTCGGCGGCCAGTGTCGGAATGACGGCAAGGGCGATGAGCGCGGCGGCAAGGCCGGCGCGGACTGACATGAGCATCGAGGAAACCTCCCAGTGCGGCGACGGCTCGTCTTTGTTAGTCGCCGGTCACCACTATTAGTTCAGCGCTTGAAGGTGTCGAGGTCATGGCCGTTGCGTGAACGGATAGCCACGGACGCGGCCGGACCCTCCAACCCATTCAATGATTCAATGCCTTGGCCAACAGCGTAACGAAACGTTTGACCAAGCGGCTAGTCGAAAATTCTGAGAAGTTAGATTAATTGCTGCGATAAACTACCATAACACCTTAATTTATCTACGGAAAATGTTCTTGGCGGCGGGCGGGCGATGGCGGCATCGGCATCGCCTTTTCGATCGCCCGCGCCGCCTGCAGCACCATTTTGTCGGCCCGTAGCGCGCCGACGATCTGCACGCCCATCGGCAGGCCATTGCTTGCCAGGCCGCTTGGCACCGAGGCGGCCGGCTGCTGCGTCAGATTGAACGGATAGGTGTAGGGCGACCAGTTGATCCAGTCGTCGCCGAAATCGCCGCGCTCCGGCGTCATGCGCCCCGCCTTGAGCGCGGTTACTGGCATGCTCGGTGTCAGTAGCAGATCGTAGCGCGCATGGAAGCGTAGCATTGCGCGGTGCAATTCGGCACGGCCGCCATAGGCGGCAAGATAATCGCCGACCGAAAATGCCCGCCCGCGTTCGGCAATTGCCAGCAAGCCCGGATCCATTTCGGCGCGGCGCGCCGCCGGCACCATATCGACGATCGCCGTTGCCACCGGCCACCACATGGCGCGGATCAGATCGGGGGCGCGCTCAAGCGGCGGGTCGGCCTCCTCGATAAGAGCGCCCTGCTGTTCCAGCACGCGCGCCGCCTGGCGCGTGGCCTCCTCGATCTCCGGGTCGAGCGCAGCGACATGACCGAGCCGCGGCGAAAACGCCACGCGCAAGCCGCGCACGCCATTGTCGAGACCGGCGCTGAAATCCGGCGCCGGCGTGTTCCAGGCCGCCATATCGCGCGCATCCGGCTGCGCGATCACCGACAGCATCAGCGCCGCATCGGCGACGGTGCGGGTGATCGGTCCCTGGTGCGAGAGTACATTGAGCATCAGCGCCGGATAGACCGGCACCTGCCCGAAGCTCGGCTTCATGCCGAACACGCCGGTGAAGGCAGCCGGGATGCGCAGCGAGCCGGCGCCATCGGTTCCCAGATGCAGCACGCCCAGACCGAGCGAAGCAGCCGCCGCCCCGCCGCCGGTCGAGCCGCCGGGCGTGTGTTCCGGATTCCATGGATTGCGCGTGATGCCGGTGAGCGGACTATGGCAGACGCCGGTCCAGCCATGCTCGGGCATGCAGGTCTTGCCGAGAATGACGGCGCCCTGCTCGCGCAGGCGCGCAACCGCCGGGGAATCTTCGCTTGCCGGCGCGGCATCGCTGGTTTTCGAGCCGCGCCGCGTGGGCAGACCTTTGACCCAGATATTATCCTTGATCGAGGCCGGCACGCCGTCGATCGGGCCGAGCGGGTTGCCCGCCCGCCAACGCGCTTCCAATTCGGCGGCCGCCGCCAGCACGCCATCGGCTTCGATCGGCATAAAAGCATTGATCGCGGCGCTCGCCTCGATGCGGGCCAGACAATCGCGCGCCACTTCGACCGGCGAGAGCGCGCCGCGCCGATAGGCCGCGGTCAAATCATCGCAGGTCAGCTCGCCAATGGCGCTCATCGCGGGACCTCTGGGGCCGCAGGTTAGCCGCGCATTTCCGCACGCGCACCTTTCAATGAGGGCGCGGCGCGGGTAAACCACAGCATCAGGCAAGGCCCCGTAGCTCAGCCGGATAGAGCACCAGCCTTCTAAGCTGGGGGTCGCTGGTTCAAATCCAGCCGGGGTCGCCAATTTCTCCAGTCTTCCGTGGGATTAAGCCCACCCCGCCACGGCCCACCGGGGCGCGCGGGAAACTCATATTTAACAAGTTTGGAACACCAATAGCAGGGAGTGAAATAGCGCTATTCGCAATGGGAATGCCGTTAACGTCCATGCCCGTGTCGCCCGCAAAATCGCCTAGCGTGACCGCCGCCAAACCTGCCGATGTTATCGAGGCCCCGCCGCTTGCGCCGGGCGCCGCCCCGCTCTGCTACGTGGTCGACGAGGATTCCAGCATCCGGAATTTTCTATCGCTGGTGCTGCACGGCTCCGGCATCGACACTGCGGAATTTCCCGACGGCGCCGCGATGCGTAGGTCGGCCGAAACGCGCCTACCCGATCTTATCTTTCATGATGTCGCACTCAACTCCGCCGATGCCATCGAATCGATGGCAGCCCTCGGCGCGCGCGGCTTTCGCGGCGCCGTTCAACTAACCAGCAGTCGCGGCGCCGCCGTACTCGATCGCGTCAAAAGCATCGGCGTCGAGCATAAGCTCACGATGCTACCGGTACTCAAGAAACCGTACGAAACCGAAGCGGTCGTCAAAATCATCCAGGAGCTCAAGCTTGGAATGGCGGCGGCCACCGCCCGCATTGAGCTCAAGGAAGCGCTTGCCAACAATTGGATCGAGTTCTGGTACCAGCCGAAAATTGATTTGCGCAAAAAGCAGCTCGCCGGCGCGGAAGCCTATGCCCGCGCGCGGCATCCGCAACATGGGCTGCTGCTACCCAGCGCGTTCATGCCGGTCTCGCTGGAAGAGAGCGTCGTCAAATTGTCCGAGTTGTCCCTGGCCAGCGCGCTCAAGACCGGCGTTATTTTTTCCAAGCTCGGCGTCAATATTCCACTCACCGTCAATATTTACCCCGCCGTGCTGGACCAACTGCCGATCGGCGACATCATCAAGGCGTACCGACCGAGCGGCGACAAGTGGCCAGGCCTGATCGTCGACCTGCGTGAGGAACACATCATTTCCGACCTTGCGCTGGCAAGCGATCTCAGTAAGCGCTTGGCGCCACACAATGTGCGGCTTGCCATCGACGAATTCGGCCAAGCTATTTCGGCGTTGGCGAGGTTTGGCGAAATGCCCTTTGTCGAGCTCAAGCTCGACCGCAAATTCATCGCCGACTGTGGCACCGACAAAGTCAACATGCCGCTGTGCAAGTCGGTGATCGACCTCGCGCACAATTACCGGCGCAGCACGGTCGCCGTCGGCATTGAGAAAGCCGCCGACGCCGTGGCGCTGGTGAGCATGGGATGCGATTTTGGTCAGGGTTTCCTGCTCGGGCAGCCGATGCCGGAGGAGCGTTTCATCGCCCTGTTGCGGCAGCGATCAGGCACGCCAGCGCGCGATCTACCGGCGGCAACGCATTAGGCCTATCCGCGCCGGGAAAACGGCGCGGCACTACAACTTCCGATAATCGTCGTCAGTGGGTCCAGGCGTCGCGGCGCTTAAAGGAAAAATTGTCCGAATAGGACAGGCCGTGCCGCGCCGGCGGCGCCGTCTCGGACACCTGATAGGCGATGCCGTGGCGCTCGCAATAGGCGATCGCCTCCTCCTTGCTGGGAAAGCTCAGGTGCACCTGCTGGCGCATGTCGCCGGACGACGTCCAGCCCATCAGCGGCTCCACCGTGCGCGGGGCTTCGGGCTCGAAATCGAGCACCCAGGCCTTGGTTTTGGCGAGACCCGACTGCATGGCGGTCTTGGCTGGCTTGTAAATGCGTGCGGTCATGAATGGAGAACCGGTTTGGGGTCTAAGCGCACCCGTATAGGGCCGAGTTTGGGTCCTGGCAACGCGGCCACTGACGAAATGCGATTACGACGAGAAAAGTCACACAAAATCAGTGAATTGGCTGGTCGGGGCGGCAGGATTCGAACCTGCGACCCTCTGCTCCCAAAGCAGATGCGCTACCGGGCTGCGCTACGCCCCGACGAACGACGCGATACACGCTTGCGCTGAAGCCAGCAAGCAAGCCTCAGTGGGCGTTGAAAATTGGTGAAGCCACGCGGTCGCCCGGCGCGATACCGAATTTCCGGGCAGTGCCGCCGATCACCTCCAGCACCGCCCGCACTGGCCCGTTCGACGGAATAATCCGCGTTGACAGCGGCTCGGTATTTTCGGCGATGCGCAGGATGCGCCCATCGCCGCGGATGAAGATCATGTCGAGCGGAATGTACGTGTTCTGCATCCAGAAGCCGACTTCCTGGTCATTGTGGAAATCGAACAGCATGCCGCGGCCTTCCGGCAATTCCTTGCGAAACATCAGACCCTTCTCGCGTTCGGCGTCGGTGTTCGCGATCTCGACCGTAAATGCATGAACGCCGGTTTTGCTGGCGATCTCGAGCGTCTGTAGCCCGGCCGGCCAAACCGGCCCGGCGGCGACAACAAGTACGAAGAGAACGAAGGCAGTCCAACGCAAGGCGCGCATGGGCTCGCCTTTACGCGCAGGAATGCCGTGCCGCAATGGGCAAATCGGCGAAAGCCTTGGCGGAAACCGGCCGCGGATCAGTGCGAGGCGGGGCCGAGCGATCCGCCGTCGGGGTGAACCTCGGCCGCCATCAAGCCCTTCGGCCCGGGCCCGAAACGCACCAGCACGGTTTGACCCGGGCGCAACTCGGCCAGGCCGTAGCGGCGCAGGGTCTCCATATGGACGAATATGTCGGGCGTACCCTCGCCGCGGGTGAGAAAACCGAAACCGCGCAAACGGTTGAACCATTTCACCACGGCGCGCTCGAGCCCGCTGGTCGGCGTCACGGTGACATGGGTGCGTGGCGGTGGCATCTGCGCCGGGTGCACCGCGGTCGTGTCGTCCATCGATAGAACGCGGAACGCCTGCAAACCCTTGGGGCGTTGCAGCACTTCGCATACCACCCGCGCCCCTTCGTAGGCCGTCTGGTAGCCGTCGCGGCGCAGGCAGGTCACATGCAGCAGTACGTCCGGCATGCCGTTGTCGGGGATGATGAAGCCGAATCCCTTGGCGACATCGAACCACTTGATGACGCCCGTCACCTCGATGAGGTTGGCCGCCGTTTCGTCGACGAGTTCTCTGACCACACCCGGCCGGAGATTGCTTCCAGGCATTTTTGATTCAACCCCGTCCGACGCCATGACGCCGCACGCCGCCGCTTTTTTGGCGCCTCTTCAAGGGCGCTGCACCGAATCTGTCGATTTCAAGATAACACCGGGCCGAACGCGGCAAAGTGCAAAATGGGCTTGCGCACAGGTCTATACACAGCGCAGCGGCAAGCGAATCAGTGCGCGATGAACGGTCCGAGCACGTCGCCGATGTCATGATGCACCACCAGATCCGCAAGTTCGTCGAACTCGGTCGGCTCACGGTTGATGATGACGAGGGCAGCGCCATTACGTTTGGCCATGATCGGAAATCCCGCCGCCGGCCATACCACCAGCGACGAGCCTATGGCGAGAAACAGATCGCAATTGCGAGTCAACTGCTCGGCCCGCTGCATCGCTACCGCCGGCATCGCCTGCCCGAACGATACGGTGGCGGTTTTGATGTAGCCGCCGCAGGCGCAATCGGGCGCCCGTTCGCCAGCGGCCTCGAATTTTTCGCGAACCCAAGGCAACTCGTAGCGCTGATCGCATTGCAGGCATACGGCGTAGGTGGTGTTACCGTGTAATTCGACGACGTCATCGGGCGCGATGCCGGAGGCCTGATGCAGGTTGTCGATATTCTGCGTTACCAGCGCTGGCACCTTGCCGGCGCGATAGAGGCTCGCCAGCGCCCGGTGCCCGCGTCCCGGCTTCGCCTTGGCGAAACTTGCCTCCATCACGAAACGCCGGCGCCAGGCCTCGTTGCGCATGTCGCCGCTTGCCATAAAATCATCGAAGGCGATCGGCTGGTTCTTGGTCCACAACCCGCCAGGCGAGCGAAAATCCGGGATGCCGCATTCGGTGGATATCCCCGCCCCGGTGAACGGGAGGATGGTGCGCGCATCCTCGATCAGGTCACGCAGGCGCAAAATCGCTATCTCAAGATCGGGAGCAATCATTATTATATAGTCGTTCCGGTCCGGGCGGGCCGCCCGTCCTTCATGAGGTTTGAGCCATGAGATATCTGCACACCATGCTACGCGTACGCAATCTCGATGCCGCGCTCGATTTTTACGTCAACAAGCTCGGCCTCAAGGAGACCCGCCGCCGGGTGGACGAGAAGAACAAGTACACGCTGGTCTTCCTGGCCGGCTCGGACGACGAAAAGCTGGTCGAAGACAGCAAGAAAAACGGCCGCCCTGGACCGGAGGTGGAGCTCACCTATAACTGGGACACCGAGGACTATGGCGAGGCGCGCTATTTCGGGCACCTAGCCTACGAAGTGGACGACATTTACGCCACCTGCGAAGCGCTGATGAAGGCGGGCGTGACCATCAACCGGCCGCCGCGCGACGGTGTCATGGCCTTCGTGCGCTCGCCCGACAAGCATTCCATCGAGCTGCTGCAGAAGGGCGCCGCCAAGCCGCCGCAGGAACCGTGGAAATCGATGCCCAATACCGGCAAGTGGTAGCGCACAACCGTCAGCTTGCCGCTGGCGGTGAAGCTCTTTATACGTCCCGAAAACGCGCCGGTCCGGTGCGGCTTAGGTTACGCGCTGGCCGGACGCCGAACCGGTTCCCACTTCGCCTGGCCAGCGCGCATGCGCCCTTCGTCTAGAGGCCTAGGACACCGCCCTTTCACGGCGGTAACAGGGGTTCGAATCCCCTAGGGCGCGCCATTATAAGCAAGCAAAAACAATAACTTACAGAAGTGGCGTTTTTGGATGGAGCTGCTGACCTAAAAATGGCCTAATATCGGCGCGCCACGTGGCGGTGCTACCCAACACCACCGCAGCCACGCAAAACCCACCAACGGCCGCCCCTGAGGCGGCCAGGGCCATGCGGCGCGGGGCCGGCAGGGCGCAGACGCGGGCCGCTCCCGCCGGGACGGGATGCCCGCCGCGCCGACGGAGATCGGCCGCGGGTTGTCGGGGTTGTCGCGGTCACGCGCCGACTTGACTGCCGCGGTGCTCGCCGAGATCACCGCCGGCGCCGCTTTGCGCCACGCCGTCGGCCTTACCTGGGCGAATATGCGGGGTCGCCCCAGCCGGTCGACGCCCCATATCCTCGTCATGCCGTCATCCGGTATGATGGGCAAAATAGCGCAACCGATCCGCCTTGTTCCCAATCGGGGAGACAATCGATGGACTGGTCCACGTTCGCTTTCGATGCAGCGCGCGCCATCGCCCTGGTCGCCGCGGTCAACGTGCCGATAGCGGTCTTCATGCTATTTTTGGCTGGACCGAAAAAGGCTGCGCAGCCCTGAGTGCCGCGACAGTGCAATCATTTTCGGCGACCTAGTCGGCAGGCTCGACAAGGCCATGGAACCACTTCCATGACCAAAGCCGCCGCCACCACGGCCACCAAGACCGCCACCGCCCTTGCATGCCGGCGCCGCTCTGTGCCGCGCCGTCGGCCTTGTCTGAGCGAACACGCAGGGGGGGTTCTTATATATTGGCAGCCGGTCGCCTTGGGTCGGTCCCCCTCGTGAGCTGCCTGAATAGACCCAGCAGCTTGCACCCCGAAGGCGGCCGGTACAGGTGGCCAGCACCTTGAGCGACCTGGTCGGCGAAATCGACCTGCTGCTGCAAGTCGCCTGCGACAAGTGGGGGCGCCGGGTGCCTATTGGCGCGGCTGACGGGTCGCTTTCAGACAATAACGGACAAACTTCGATTTTGGCCTGCGCCAGCTATGACGTGAATGACCCAATGGTACATTATAGCAAAATCTTGTATCTTTAATGTCACACGAATACGAAAACGCGCGCGTCAATGGAATTTTCATTGATCGTTCGTCTTAAGGCCGTAATTGGCGTAGCAGGTGCGAAATTGAAATTTGGCACCCATCCTAAGGGGGTAAAAATGAAGCGTATTCTGTTGGCGACTGTCGCTATCGCGGCTCTTGCTTCGGCCAGCGCTTTGGCGGCCGACATGCCGCCCGCGTACAAAGCAGCACCAATGATGGCTCCTGCTCCGGTGGCCACCTGGACCGGCTGCTATGTGGGCGGCAACATCGGCGGGGCATTTGGCAACGCCAGTGCGAGTACTACTGGCGGGGAAGTCTCCGGAGACGGTTCCGGCTTTGCCGGTGGCGGGCAGGTCGGCTGCGATTACGAATTTGGCGGCGGATTTGTGATCGGCGCCCGCGAACTGTTCGATTGGACCAGCAACAGTAAAAGCGGGACGTTCGCAACCACTGCATTCGGTGGTCTTGCCGCCACGGCCGACTTCGAGAATCAATGGTTCGACACCCTGACGGCCCGCATTGGCTATGCAGTGCAACCCAACTGGTTGCTCTACTTTCAGGGCGGCGGCGCCTGGGCTCATACAACTACAAGCGTAACCGTCATTTCTGGTGGTACTCAATTTGGTGGCCAGACCTCCAACACCAGAAGCGGCTGGACGATTGGTGGCGGCGTTGAGTGGATGTTCGCACCGCACTGGTCGGCGTTTCTCGAAGGTAATTACATGGACTTTGGCACGAAGTCGGGGACTGTCGTCACCCCAGCCCTCACTGCCTGTTCGGCCGGCTGTCCCATCAGCGCCAAAGCGACCGAGAGCAATGTCCTGGTTGGTGTGAACTATCGTTTCTTCTAGGCGGTAAACACCCAGTCTGATCGATCGGGCAAGAATTTGAAGCCCCGGGCTGATTGCCCGGGGCTTTTGTTCTCTATGCCGCCGTCGCTGCTTGCTACTGCCGGCGAGATGATCGAATAGAGGTGCAAATTGCTGCATTGTGTCGGTCGCAAATGCGACATTGGTCCGTTCACGCCGCGTTCAGTTACAAAGGAACAGAATACGAAAACTCTAACAAATGGAGGAAATGTGATGCTACGCAAGTTAACGATTGCCGCTGCAATCGCGAGTGTTCTAATACTTCCGGCGTCAGCTTTCGCTGCCACGGTTCATCGCAACGCTAACGTCAACCGGAACGTTCACGTCAACCGGAACGTTCACGTCAATAGAAACGTCAACGTGAACAGGAACGTTCACGTCAATAGAAACGTCCACGTCAATAGAGCCGTACATGGAAACTACGTCGTCGGCAGAGCATACAATGGCCACTATTGGTACGGCCGTAATCGCCACTTCTGGCATGGCGCTTGGTATGCATACGGCGTCGGCCCATGCTGGATCAACGTTGACGGCCTGTGGTTCTGGAACGTTGCGGTTTGCCCTCCTTGAAAGCTTGGATTGCGGCTATCGCAGTCGGATCGATTGCATCTGAGATCAAACAAAAACCCCGGGCAAAATGTCCCGGGGTTTATCGTTGACACGTATTGGCGGCGCATCGTGGTTCGTTGGAGACGGCGAAAAGGCTTTCTGTTTTTTGCGTCGCAGCGAAGGACGCGATTGGCACATCGCTGCATTCGCCGCGACGCAATATGCTCTGATCGCTATCGGGTAGAGTCGAGATGTGGCGCGGTGGCTGTAGGTCGAACATATCTGTTGCCGCCTCTTTCGTCTGGCGGTGCCTTACTGGTGCGACCATGACTCCGTTTCCACATCCCGCTCATCGAACCGGACATGCAGATCTCCCGCATCCGGCTCTCGGACAAGACATCACGCCTTCGCCCACGGCACGTCGTGCCCAAGCCGGCACAGGCGTACGAGCCCGAAGTGCCCGTAGAGGTGCGAGAGTGGATAAGTCCCGCCCCTGCGTTGCCTGACCTTGTGCTTGATGCGCAACCACCGACGCAACCGCATTGCTGCGTAGGAGTCGAGCGCCCGATACGCTTTGTTGACGGTACCTACTTCGAAGTAGTTCGCCCATCCGCGCAGCGTGCGGTTCAACGTACCCACCAGCTTTGTGGTTTCTTGCCATGTCCCCGTTCGGTCCGTCAGTGCATGGATTTTCTCAACCATGCGCTTGATGCTCTTCCTCGATGGCCGGTATCCCAGGCGCACCTGGCCGGTTCTCGCCGAATACATTCGTCCGAACGTGTACCCCAGGAAGTCGAACTCTCCTTCCGGCACCTTACAAATTCGTGTCTTCTCCTCGTTGACCGTGAGCCTCAGCTTGCTCATGATCTTGCGCAATTGCTGCAACGCCTCATCGGCTTTGCCTTTCCTGCACAGGATCACGAGATCGTCGGCATAGGTCACGATCCGACTGCCGAGGCTTCGCTCCAGCCCGAGCTTCTTCCACCCCAGTACGAACCGGCGCATGTAGAGATTCGCCAGCAGTGGTGAGATGGGTGAACCCTGCGGAATGCCGCGCCGGTTATCCCGGGCTTCGGTCGTGCGTGTCTTCCTTCCTCGATCATCGGTTTCTTCCACGGGGCATTCCAGCCACATCTTAATCAGATGCAGCACGCGCCGATCAACGATCCGGCGTGCGGCCGACTTCAATAGCTCGGCATGTGGGATGCTTCCGAAGTAGTCCGCGAGGTCGGCGTCAACGACTTCCGGGTGGCCACGGAACAGCAGCCCTTCCACCTCGACCACCGCCTGTTGGGCATTTCGCCCGCGACGGTAGGCGTATTGTTCTTGTGGAAGATCGGCTTCAAAGATCGGTTCCAGCACCAGCATTGCTGCTGTCATGCAAACTCGATCGCGCAAGGTCGAGATGCCCAGCGGCCTGAGTTTGCCGTTGGCCTTCGGTATGTACACTCTTCTGATAGGATCCGGTCGGTAGGTTTCTTGCCTGAGCGCAAGCGCCAGTTCGCCAATTCTTGTTTAGAAAAACGTGTCGATCTGCCAAGCCAGCGGCAACTCGTTTCACCGCCTCTGGCAGAGTGGTGCAGCCCTCCTTCGGTATGACGTCGCTCATCGCGCTGCGCTCTTCTTGTCGAGCGCCACCACTTTGCCAGCCTTTGCGAAACCAAACCGAGGCGCACCTTCGCGGATGGCCTCCCGCAAATAGTTTTCCGTCAGGTGGCCGTAATGCTTTTCGACCATGCGCGTATCGGCGTGGCCTAAATTGTGCCCGACCACTTGCAGCGGCACGCCGTCCATGACCGCCAGGCTGGCGTAGGTGTGGCGCAGCGCATGAAAAGAAATCGCTGGACTAACCTTTGCGCGCGCGACCGCGGCAGCCATCGGCCGCGACTGCTGGCTTTTCTGCCAAGCCGTGCCGTCCGCCTTGCGCAGCATCGTTTCGCTGCCGGCGCGGCCGGCCGTCAGTTGTTTGAAAAACGCCGCGCCCTCATCGGTCAAGTAGATTTGCCGCGGCTTGCCGGACTTTGATTGCCACACCGCAAGCGTACCAGCGTCGGGATTGAAGTCAGCGACCTTAAGCCGGGTAAGCTCGCCAAAGCGAGCGCCAGTGGACAGGCCGGCCTGCACAAGCTGTCGAAGGTCAGGAGAGGCAGCATTGATGAGGCGCTTGGCTTCGGCGACAGTAAGGATTTCCACCCGTGCCGCATCTACGCCCTTGAATGGCTTAAGCCGGTCTCGCCACGCGTTGTTTGATTTAGCGTGGCCCTCCTCAAACGCGTGATTCAACGCAGCTTTCAAGAGCGCCAATACTCGGTTGGCACTTGATTTACGCTTGCGCTTGGCTTCTGGGCCCTGCGGCGCGGCCTTGTAGCGCGGCGCTGTGGCGTTGGCTTTTTTGCGCAGCTGCGCCGGTCGTTTTGCAAGGTCAGCGAGCCAGGTACGCAGCCCTTCGGTGGTCAGCGTATCAACCAGTTCATTGCCCAGCACATTCAGGATATGCAGATCGGCTCGCAAGCGGTATTCGTGGGTCGGGCGGTCCTCGCTTTCGATGTAGGTGAAATAACGCTGCATCGCGTCCCGCACGGTCAGTGGCCCACCGGGCGACGGCTGCCCGCCGTCATTGTCGCGCCGCCACTTGTTCGCGAGCTTTTGGGCTTGCCGGAAGTCGAAAATCTTCTGGCCGTCCGCGTCGAGATGGTCGTCGGCGAGCCCTAAATCCCGCTCTTGATAGCGGCCGACGCCATTCGCGTCTTTGCCTAGATAGCGCCGCACAAGCCATCGGCCCTGCGCACCCTTGCCCTTGCGGCGGCGGCGGTAGCCGATATGCAGCTCGCCGGGGATGAGCGTCGTGTAATAGGGCCGCGCGCGCGGCTTCAGCCTGTCGCGCGCGTTGCGGCTGTCGAGCTTTGTGTCCTGTACGCTGCGGGCCATGTGGCCCCCTCCTAGCGGTTGACCTAATATCAACCTAATATACGGGTGTTAACGGCCAAAAACTAGGGTAAACTAGAAATGCCTATCGTTATTGTATTTGTTGAGGTTCAGCGCTCTGTCGTGGTTTGCCGTAGTTACTAAAAAAGCCCTTTCACGGCGGTAACAGGGGTTCGAATCCCCTAGGGCGCGCCAGAGTTCGGCGTATCTCGCGGTCATGGCTGGCATGCGAAGATCCGCCGCATTTCATGCAAGATTTAACGTAGAAATTATGGGCCGGACCATTTCTTGCGATTACATATGGGTTGCCCTGCAAGCGGCTCTCAGGAGCGTCAGGCGATGATAAAAAGCAAAAATGTGGTGGCGGAGCTGCGGCGTGACGCACACTTCGTCATGAACGCCGTCATCGCTGTCGTATTCATCGGCTTTGCCAGCGTTGCGGTGGCGGCAGCCCTGCTCGATCTGCTGGCGATCCGGCACTAGTCGCCCGCTTCAACCAATTTGAAATGATTTGGTGATTTGCTTTTGTCGCCAACGACTGGCGAGGGAGGCAATCATGGCTGCGAAGGAGATTTCGGTAAAGAAGTATGTTGTGAGGCTGAGCGGCGAGGAGTGCGAACGGCTTGAAACGCTGATCCGGAAGGGAAAGAGCCCGGCGCGCCGGGTGCTGAAGGCGCGGATCTTATTGAAGGCCAATGTCTCGGAAGCCGGCAAAGGGTGGAGCGACAACCGGATCATCGAAGCTCTGGAAACCAGCCCATCCATGGTTTACCGGGTACGCAAGCAACTGGTGGAAGAAGGCTTCGAGGCGGTATTGAGCCGCAAGCCGCGCGCGATGCCTGCCGTTGCTCGGATTTTCGACGGCGAGAAGGAGGCCAAGCTGATTGCCTTGGCCTGTTCCAAGCCGCCCAAGGGACGCGCACGCTGGACCTTGCGGTTGTTGGAGAACAAGGTCGTGGAACTCGGCATCGTCGATCGTGCCAGCGACAGCACAATCGGGCGCGCGCTCAAAAAAACACTCTTCAGCCCCATCGCCGCCAGCACTGGGTCATCCCGCCGAAGGCCAACAGCGCGTTCGTAGCCGCCATGGAAGACGTGTTGGCCGTCTACACGCGGCCACGCGACGGCGATTGTCCGCTGGTTTGCCTCGACGAGACCTCGAAGCAACTCATTGCCGAAACGCGCGCGCCGATCCCGATGAAAGCGGGACGCCCGGCCCGCTTCGATTACGAGTACGAGCGCAACGGCACCGCCAATCTCTTCATGATGTTTGCTCCGCTTGAAGGCTGGCGCCATGTCAAGGTCACAGATCGCCATACCGCCGTGGATTACGCTCACGTCTTGAAAGACTTGGCCGACACCCACTTCGCGCACGCCAAGACCATCGTTCTGGTCCAGGACAATCTCAGCACCCACAGCAAGGCTTCACTCTACGAAGCCTTTCCGGCCGTCGAAGCCCGGCGCCTGGTCGAGCGCTTCGAATGGCACTATACTCCAAAACACGGCAGCTGGCTCGATCTGGCCGAGTCCGAACTCGGCGTCTCTGACGTCCCAGTGCCTCGATCGCCGCATCCCCGACAAACAAACCCTCACCGACGAAATCGCCGCCTGGGAGCACGACCGCAATGCCAACCACAGCAAGGCCGACTGGCATTTCACCACCAAAAATGCCCGCATCAAACTTAAGCATCTATACCCTGCAATCTGACTGAATCAGCCGACTAGCCGGTATTAAACCGCCGGCGGATAGCGATGCCGGCGCCCGTTGAAATCCTCGACCACGAAATGCGCGGTTCCGTTCGACCCGGTGCGCGTGAGATAGTCGGGGCCGATCGGCGACTTGCCATAGCCGCCGGGAATGTCGAGCACGTATATCGGCTGGCATAGTCCGGATAAACGACCACGCAAAGCACGCATCAGGTCCTGCCCGGTCGCGATGTCGGTGCGCAAATGCGCGGTGCCAGGCGCCAGATCGCCGTGGTGCAGGTAATACGGCTTGATCCGGCATTCGACCAGCGCGCGCATCAAATCTCCAAGCACTTCCGGCGTATCGTTCACGCCCGCCAGCAGTACCGATTGCGCGAGCAGCGGAATGCCGGCATCTGCCATGCGTGCGCAGGCCGCGCGCACAGCGTGTGTCAATTCGCGCGAGTGGTTGATGTGCAGCGCGACGTAAGTCGGCTTGCCTTTGACTTTGATCGCCCGCACCAGCTCCGCCGTCACCCGCGCCGGCTCGGCCACCGGCACACGGGTGTGGATGCGCAGCACCTTGACGTGCTCGATTGCCGCGAGTTCGCTTCATCACCGCGCGCAGGCGACGCGCCGACAGCACCAGCGGATCGCCGCCGGTGAGGATCACTTCCCAGATCTGCGGCCGGCTGCGGATATAATCTAGCGCCCGCGTCAGCGACGATTGCGATAGTGCTTTCGCCTTGCCGGGGCCGACCGTCTCGCGCCGAAAGCAGAACCGACAATAAACCGCGCAGACATGCGTGAGCTTGAGCAGCACGCGGTCGGGATAGCGGTGCACAATGCCCTCGACCGGACTGTGCGCATCGTCGCCGATCGGGTCGCTCAGCTCTTGCGGCTGCACGTCGAGCTCGGCCGCATCGGGAACGAACTGACGCGCGATCGGATCGTGCGGATCGTGCGGATCGATGAGATCGGCCAAAGCCGCCGGCAGCGCCAGCGCGTAGCGCGCGGCGACCGCGTCCAATGCGGCGGTTTGCTCAGGCAATGCCAGACCGTGGTCGCACAATTGTGCGGGCGTGCGGAGCGTCGTCATATTTTATCCTCATTATTTCTAACTTCGTTCACGGCTCGACCACCGGCGTCCATAGTACCTGCTCGATGTGGCTTGCGCCGCTCGCCAGCATCACCAGCCGGTCGAAGCCGAGCGCGATGCCGCAAGCCTGCGGCATGGTCGCGAGCGCGGCGAGAAAATCCTCGTCCACCGGATAGCGCTCGCCATGGATGCGCTGCTTCTCGGCCATCGCAGCCTCAAAACGTCGGCGCTGCTCGGCGACGTCGGTCAATTCGCCGAACGCGTTGGCGAGCTCCACCCCGCAGGCATAAAGCTCAAAGCGCTCGGCGACCCGGCTGCTGCCGGGCTTTGCCCGTGCCAGCGCCGCCAGCGGCAGCGGGTACTCATACAATACGGTAGCGCGGCCGAGGCCGAGATGGGGCTCGACGCGCTCGGCCAGAATACGGCTGAAGATATCGCCCCAAGTATCGTCGGCCGCGGTCGTAACACCGGCCTTGGCTGCCGCGGCGGCGAGTTTTGCCCGTTCGCCCTGCCCGTCGCTGACCGTCGCCAGCAGGTCGATGCCAGCGTAGCGCTCGAAGGCCTCCGCCACCGTCACCCGCTCCGGCGCGGCATATGGATCGACGCTCTTGCCGCGAAACGTAAAGCTCGTAGCGCCGGCCGCGCGCGCCGCCTCGGCCATCAGCGCCGCGCAGTCGTCCATCAGCGTCTCGATACGGCTCGTTCGCCCGGTACCATTCCAGCATGGTGAATTCGGGGTGATGCAGGGCGCCCCGCTCGCGGTTGCGGAACACGCGGGCGAATTCGAAAATGCGGGTCTCGCCCGCAGCCAGCAGCTTCTTGCAGGCGAATTCCGGCGAGGTACGCAAGTAGACCGGGTGCCGCTCCCCGCCGGGTGAGATCAGCTCGGTGGTAAAGGCGTGCAGGTGGGTCTCGTTGCCGGGCGAGACCTGCAACGCGGCAGTCTCAACCTCGATGAAACCTTGACCGGCGAACCAAGTCCGCAAGGCGTGAGCGATGCGGCCCCGCGCCGCAAGAAAAGGCCGGCGGGCGGCATGCGGGCCAGGCAGCCAAAATGGCGGGCTTTCTCGCACATTTACCTCAAGGGATCCGGGCGAAAACCGAACATGAGAAAGACTGGCATCCCGCGCCAAGATCGCTATGGTGCGGCCCGAAACCGCGGTTCCGTGCCGCCCTAAACTCAAGGAAGCTAGACGTGAAGGTCATCGCCAGTTCGCTCCGCAAAGGCAACATCGTCGATCTCGACGGCAAGCTCTACGTCGTCCTTAATGCGGAAAATTTTCATCCCGGCAAGGGCACCCCCACCACCCAGGTCGATATGCGCCGGATTTCCGACGGCGTGAAGACCCAGATGCGCTACAAGACCACCGACCAGGTCGAGCGCGCCCATGTCGAGGACGTAGAGTATTCCTACCTCTACCAGGACGGCGACGGCTTCCACTTCATGAACGGGGAGACCTACGATCAGGTCGCCTTGCCAGCCGACCTCCTCGGCGATCAGGCGGTTTATCTGCAGGAGGGCATGAAGGTGAACCTCGCCATCCACGAGGGCATTCCGGTTTCCATCGAAATCCCGCAGAAGGTGACGCTGGAAATCGTCGAAACCGAGCCGGCGATGAAGGGGCAGACCGCGTCGGGCTCGTTCAAGCCGGCGATCCTGTCGAACGGCGTGCGCACCATGGTGCCGACCCACATCGTGCCGGGCACCCGTGTGGTGGTGATGACCGCCGATGGCGCTTACGTCGAGCGGGCGAAGGATTAAGTTTTCAAACAGCCCTAACTTTGTCATTCCGGGACGGCGCTTTTGCGCCGGACCCGGAATCCAGAAACAGTCTCCGAGTTGGCATCTGGATTCCGGGTTCGCTCGTTTCACTCGCGCCCCGGAATGACGAGTAGCCAAGCGCCAGCGCCCGTATTGTTTGCGGCGCCGGGTACGCCGTAGTCCCCTTTCGTCCCCTCGCAAAGCGAGGGGAATGGAGCGCCGCGAGGCGCGTCCGTATTTCCGTCTGTCCGCATCCTCTTTTGAAGGATGCGGGCGCCTCTCGGCGCTCCATGGCGGCGTCTTCCTTACAGCGCCGGGCCGCGCTTTTCGGCTCCTCGCTTCGTCCTGCCTTCGGCACGTTTTCCGCGACCCCTTCTGGGTGGCCGCATCGCCCGCACCTCGGGCAAGCCTCACGGCTCGCCGTCAGCCAGCTCCTGGCAGGCGGCCCGTAGTGGCCGCCGGGCGGAGCCCCGGCGCCGCCCGAGTGCGGGGGGTACGTTTCGTCCCCCGCCCGCGGGCGCCGCACCTGCTCCACCTCAAGACGCCTCATGAAGCGCCCCTCATCGAGCAGGTAACAGGATTTAATACATAGGTTTTAATACCTGTCAAGCGCAGAAAAACATTGGTCGAGGGTGTTGAAACTCGCGCATGGCGGTGGCTAGCAAGCCCGGCCATGATAGGGATTCGTTTAAACCCTCACGCTCGCGCGCACTTCTTTCGGAAACAGATCGTCCGGCGTCAGCCGCTGCGCGGTGACGCCCTGGTCGTGCGAAAAGCGACAAAAGGCGTCGAGCGTCTTTCGGTTGGCTTCGAGCCCATAGGGAAACGGATCGGAGCCGAAGCCTTTGCTCCATTCGCCGGCAATCGCGGAGGCCCACGGCACCGGAATACGCGAGGCCGTGAGGTCCTGGATACGTTCGAGGCTGCGCTCTTTGGCCTGCTCGAACGCCTTGAACAGGTTCATCGCCACCCACGGGTAGCGCTCGAACACGGCGCGGCGCATGGCGATCACATGCATGATCGGGAAAATGCCGGTCGCCTCGTAATAGCGCATCTCGTCGCGGCGATAATCCGGATAGAGCCGCACGATTTCATGACCACCGGTCATGAACGCATCCGGCACGCGCGCCGAGATCGCCGCGTCGAGCTCGCCCGACTTGAGCATGGCGCTCAAACTTGCATCGCGCCGCTGCGAATACTGGATGCCTTTGGGCAGCGTGAACTCGACCTTCTCCTCGCGGCCCGCCTCGTTCATGCCGGCCTGCACCCATTTGATCTTGCGCAGATCGACGCCCGCCGTCTCGCTTAAGAAACCGCGCGCGTAGATGCCGGCGGTCTGCGCCCATTCCGGAATACCGACGGTCTTGCCTTCCAGATCCTTCGGCGAGTTGATGCCGCGATCGGCGCGCACATAGAACGCCGAGTGGCGGAACACGCGCGAGGGAAATACCGGGATGCCGATGAAAGGCGAATGGCCCTGCGAGGCATAACCGATGAATTTTCCGAACGACATTTCGGAAACGTCCCATTCGCGATTTTTAATAAACCTGAAGAAGATCTCCTCCACCGGCAGCACGAAGCCGGTGAGCACGATGCCGTCGGCGCGCACCACGCCGTTGATCACGTCGCGCACGTGGTCGTAATCGGTGGTGGCGAGCGTCAGATGCAGCCGTGCCGTGCCACCGCTCTCGACGATTTCCGGCTCGCGCTCGGCGCCGCCCAGCCTGCTTGCTTCATTGACCGTCATACCGCGACACATCTCCCTCGACTTTTCCGGGCCTCACACGCAGCGCCGCACCCTACACCAGCACGCGACCCTTGTATGCCGGTGAGCGATGCCGTTAACTCCGGCAAACCGACCTTGCAGCCCGGGCTGGCGGGCCGGAGAGGGACGCTTGTTGAAACGTGCCGTTCTTGTAAGCCTGGCGTTGCTCGCTGGCGGCCCGGTGGCCGCCGGCGAGATGGAAAGCCCCGTCATCACCCTGAGCGACGTCAATTGGGACGCGGCGGCGGTGAGTTCGACCGGCCCGGCGACGCAACCGCCCGTCGAAGCCTTCGCCCGCCTCAACGCCCTCACCTCCAAGCGCTTTGCCGGCATTGCCAAGAGCACGGTCCCGGTGTTGTTGCCGTTTGACGTCGACGCATTCCGCAAGGACGTCGCCGACGGCAATCAGGACGCCGCAAGTTCGGACAAATATTTCGGGCCATTCCATCCGACCAAATTCTTCCTGCCGGGCCCGGCCGGCTACGACGCGACCTTCACGACCGAAGGCTTCGACACCCATTTCAGCAAGCCGATCGTGATCGAGATCACCGGCGCGGCTTTCGTCTATGCGCTCGACGGACCGAGTCACATCGAAAAAGAATTGCCGCCGCCGAAGGAACTGGCCGACGCGTTTCCCGGCATCCGGCGCATCTTGAGCGAAGCGCATCTGCGCTACGCCTTCGAACGCTTCGGCGTGCCTTATGTGGTGTCGATCCAGTGCTACGATCAGCCGGGGCGGCACTGGCGCTTGTCATGCAACGAAGCCGAACCCATCGCGCTCGCTTTCCTGCGCCAATTGCGCACCGCCGGCGGCATGCCGGCGAAACTCAAGGAGCCGACGGTCGACCTCAGCCGGCCGGCGGCCAAATCGGACTTCACCTATTACAGCCCGGGCGACCTGATCGAGAATACCGGCTGGCGAAAAATGCCGGGGCGCGTCGACTATCACGTCTATGCGCGCATGCGGTTCCCGATCGCGTTTGCGCCGGCTTACGTGAAGTCGCAATCGTTCATGCCGTGGGGCGATTGCTACCGCACCGGAATGATCGGGCACTTGGGCAAGAAAGGCGCGCCGTACCGCTGCAAGGTCAACGACAAGCCGCTGGTATTCGATGAATCGGCCGCGGAAAATTTCACCTATCCGTGGCGCGACAATTTCTGCGAACAGCGGGATTATCTGGTCGGCCAATGTCCCGGCGGTTACGGCCACCAAGGCGAGGACATTCGCCCGGCGCAATGCGTGCTCAACAACGCCGAGGCCGACCGCTGCCTGCCCTATCAGGATTACGTCGCCGCCGTGCATGACGGCATCATCCGGCGCATGCCCGGCTTTCTCAGCGCCTATATCGTGACCAACAACGAAAACGAACACGTGCGCTTTCGTTACCTGCACATGAATCCGCAATTCATGGACGCCGACGGGTTGCTCAACGGCCGGCAAGTGAGCGAAGGCGAGATCATCGGCAAGGTCGCGACCTGGGGCGACTTCAAGAACGGCACCTCCTACCACCTGCATTTCAACATTCAGGTCTTCACCTCCATCGGCTGGGTCTGGGTCAATCCCTACATGACGCTGGTCGCGGCCTATGAGCGATTGATCGGCGGCCGCGGCAGCGAGATCACCCCGGGCGAACCGGCGCCGCCGGTTCCCGTCAAGCTGCCGGTGATCTTGCCGCCGCTGCCGGCCTCGCCAGCGCCCGCCACCTCGGCCGCGCCGGAACCGCCGGCCAAAGTGAAAGAAGCCTCCTCCGAGCGCGCCAAGCCGCACCGGCGCCGACACGTCCACCGCATCCGCCACCGGCGCCGGCATGAGGCGCGGAACTGACGGTTTCGTGGCGAAAATGAGCGACGGGCTGTTGAGCCGTCGCGGCGGTGCATAGACTGCCGCCATGCTGCGAATCGCTCCGAGCGACGCCACCCGATCCATCATTGCTTTGACCCGCCGCACTTGGCTGTCGGCCGCGCTCGCCGCGGCGGCGACCTTGGCGCTCGGCCGCCCGGTGCTCGCCGCGCAATCGGCCGCCTTCGCCCGCTGGGTCGCAAGTTTCCGCGCCCGCGCGCTTCAGCGCGGCATTTCGCAGGCTACCTATGACCGCGTGATGAATGCGGTCACGCCCGATACCAGCGTGCTCGAGCAATATCGCGCGCAGCCGGAATTTACCGAGCAGGTCTGGCAATACATCAACCGCCGCTGCTCGGATTGGCGCGTCATCACCGGCAAGGCGCGCGCCAAGGAATATGCCGGCCTGCTGGCAAGGATCGAGAAAGACTACGGCGTCGACCGCTACCTCATGCTCGGCCTGTGGGGCATGGAATCGTCGTTCGGCGACGTCATCGTCAACCGCAAATACATGCGGCCGGTGATCCCGGCGCTGGCTGCGCTGGCCTGGGGCGAGCCGCGCCGGCGCGCTTATTGGCAAGCCGAACTGCTCAACGCCCTCACCATCGTCGAGCGCGGCTGGGGACAACCGGCCGACATGATCGGCTCCTGGGCCGGCGCCATGGGTCACACCCAGTGGATGCCGGAGGTGTGGCTGCACATGGGCGTCGATTACGACCGCGATGGCCGCATCACGCCGTTCGGCAATCCCGACGATTCCTTCGCCGGCACCGCCCGCTATCTGGTCGAGCGCGGAAAATACCGGCGCGGCGAAGCCTGGGGTTGCGAGGTCAAACCGGGCGGCCGCGCGCCGGGCGGTTGGCGCACTTACGAACAATGGCAAGCGCTCGGCGTCAAACGCGCCGACGGCAAGGCTTTCGCGCGTCCCGGCGACCGCGTGAAACTGTGGGTGCCGGTGCGCGGCGGGCCGGCCTTCCTGGTCGGGCAGAATTTCTACGCCGTCTATTCCTACAACCCGTCCACCAGCTATACGCTGGCGCTCTGCCACCTGGGCGACCTGATCCGCGGCGACCCGCCGTTCCGCCAGCAGTTCCCCGGCGGCGAACGGGTGCCGACGCTGGATGAGGTCAAGGAAATCCAGCGCCGGCTCAACGAGCGCGGCTTTCCGACCGACGGCATCGATGGCCGCACCGGCAGCGACACGGTCAAGGCCATTTTGGCCTTCGAAAGGAAGGTCGGCATGCAGCCGGCCGACGGTTACGCCGGCCTCAAGGTGCTGGCCCGGTTGCGTCAGGGCTCGTGATCCGGTTCAAATGCCGCTTCCCGCATGGGCGGGCGACCGCAGGATCAAACAGTGCCGAATTCCCAACGCGATAGCGCCCAACAGCCGCCCGCGCGCGATGCCGCCATCGCCGCGCTCGACCGCCCGGTTCCGGCCGGTGTCAACGCCGCCGGTTTCGGCAGCGACGTGGTGGCCGACGCGCTGCGCGCGCTCGACATCCCCTATATCGCGCTCAATCCGGGCGCGAGCTATCGCGGCCTGCACGACAGCCTGGTGAATTACTTGGGCAACGAGCGGCCGCAGATGCTGCTTTGTCTGCACGAGGAAAGCGCGGTCGCCATTGCGCACGGCTATGCCAAAGTCACCGGCAAGGCGATGGCGGCGGCGGTGCATTCCAATGTCGGGCTCATGCACGCTACCATGGCGTTCTTCAACGCCTGGTGCGACCGCATGCCGATGGTCGTGCTCGGCGCCACCGGACCGGTGGACGCAACCAAACGGCGGCCGTGGATCGATTGGATCCATACCGCGCGCGACCAGGGCGCGCTGGTGCGCGGCTACACCAAGTGGGACGACCAGCCGGGCTCGCCGGTCGCCGCGCGCGAAGCCGTGCTGCGCGCCGGCTGGATCGCCAATACCGCGCCGCGCGGGCCGACTTACGTCAATCTCGACGTCGATCTGCAGGAATCCAAACTGGCGGAACCGGTCGCCCCGATCGATGCCAAGCGCTACATGCCAGACGTCGAGAGCGCCGCTCCCGCCGAAGCCGTCCAGCAAGCGGCCAACCTGCTGCGCGGCGCCAAACATCCGGTCATGCTCGCCGGCCGCGTATCGCGCGATCTCGATGCCTGGAACGCGCGCGTCGCGCTTGCCGAGCGGCTCAATGCGCGCGTCCTCACCGACATGAAAGTCGGCGCCGCCTTTCCGACCGATCATGCGCTGCATGCCGGCAATCCCGCCGGCAGCGTGCTGACGCCCGAGGCGGCCGAGGCTATCCGCTCGGCCGACGTCATCCTCAGCCTCGACTGGGTCGACATCGCCGGCACCTTCAAGAATGCCGGCGGCAAAATCGCGGCCAAGGTCGTTCAGGTGTCGGTCGATCATCGCCTGCACAGCGGCTGGAGCATGGATTATCAGGGCCTGCCGCCGGTCGACGTCTTTATCGCCTGCGAGCCCGACGCCGCGGTGCCGGCTTTGCTGGCGGCACTCGGCCCCGGCGGTCCGCGCGCAGTCGCCTCGGTCACACGGGAATTTCCCAAGCTGGTTGACGGCAAGCTCACCGTCGATCATCTCGCCGACGCGCTCCGCCGCGCGGTCGGCGAGCGGCCTGCTTCGCTCACCCATGTCTCGCTGTCATGGAACGGTGCTAGTTGGCATTTCCGCCACCCGCTCGATTATCTCGGCTCCGACGGCGGCGGCGGCGTCGGCGGCGGGCCTGGAATTTCGGTCGGCGCCGCGCTTGCGCTCAAAGGCTCGGGGCGCCTCGCGGTCGCGGTCTGCGGCGACGGTGATTTCATGATGGGCTGCACCGCGCTGTGGACGGCGGCGCATTACAAGATTCCGCTGCTGATCGTGGTGGCCAACAATCGTTCCTTCTTCAACGACGAACTGCATCAGGAACGCATGGCCCGCGCGCGCAACCGGCCGGTCGAAAACCGCTGGATCGGCCAGCGCATTTCCGAGCCCGATATCGACATCGCGGGCATCGCTCGCGCGCAGGGCGCGCAGGGCTTTGGGCCGATCACGGCGAGCGGCGATCTTGCGCACACTTTCGCCAAAGCCATCGCGGCAGTGGATGCGGGTCACGTGGCGGTCGTCGATGTGCGGGTCGAAGCCGGGCTACACCGCCGCCATGACCGCGGCGATGACCCGCAAGAGCGATTGACAATGCCCGCCGGCGCACAGAACGCCGATGAAGCCATCCTGGTGGTGGACGACATCGTCGTATGCTACGACACGGCCGAAGGTCCGATTACCGCGGTCGACGACGTGTCGTTCAGGGTCAGGCCGGGCGAATTTCTCTCGGTCATCGGCCCTTCCGGCTGCGGCAAATCCACTTTGTTCAACGTGATCGGCGGATTGCTCGGCCATCATCAGGGCGTGGTCAGCGTCGGCGGCGAAACCATTTCCGGTCCGCACCATTCGATCGGCATGGTGTTCCAGGAGGAATCCACCTTTCCCTGGCGCACGGTGATCGACAATGTCGCCTTCCCGCTCGAGCTTGTCGGCATGCCACGCGCCAAACGCGCCGAGCGCGCGAAGCATTTCATCGCGCTGGTCGGGCTCGACGGCTTCGAGAACCGCTATCCCGGCGAACTCTCCGGCGGCATGCGCCAGCGCGTCTCGCTCGCCCGCACGCTCGCCTCCGAGCCGAAAATTCTGCTGATGGACGAGCCGTTCGCCGCGCTCGATGAGCAGACGCGGCTTTTGCTCGGCGACAAGGTGCTGCAGATTCAGCAGCAGTTGAAGCAAACCACGCTGCTGATCACCCACAACATCACCGAAGCGGTGCAGATGTCCGACCGCATCCTGGTGATGACCTACCGGCCCGGCAAGACGAAGCGCATCGTCGATATCGATCTGCCGCGCCCGCGTACTTCGGAGATCGTCTCCAGCGCGGCCTTCGGCCGTTACGTGGCGGAAATCTGGAGCGACCTGCGCGAAGAGGCGAGCCGCGGCATGAAGGACGAGGAATCCCACGTGCTGCATCACGAGGGCGCATCGTCGTGACCGCTAGCGCGCCAGTATTGCATTCGCAGCGCCGCAGTTGGGCGCCGGCGGCCGTAGGGATTGGCACGGTGGTTGTGTTCCTTCTGCTCGCCGAACTGTTGATCCAAACCGGCATCATCAACCGCTTTATCGTGCCGCCGCCCTCGGAAATCATCGGCAGCTTCTACCGCGTGGTCGCCCAAGAACACGTATTCGACGCTTTTTGCTCACCGCCGGTGAATGCCTGACCGCCGGCGTCATGATTACGGTATTCGGTATCGCCGGTGGCGTGCTGATGCACCGCTTCAAGCTGCTGCAACAGGCTTGCGAGACCTGGGTCGCCGCTATGGCCTCGGCGCCGGTGGTGCTGTGCTATCCGCTGTTCATGGTCATCTTCGGCCGCAATGCCTGGACCATTATCATGATCGGTTTCGTCGCCGCGCTGCCGCCGGTGATCCTGAAGACGATCGAGGGCATTGCCGGCACGCGCAAGGTGTTGGTCAATGTCGGGCGCAGCTTCAATCTGACGCCGACCCAGCAGTTCTGGAAGATTCTGTTTCCCGCCGCGTTGCCGACCATCTTCGTCGGCATAAGGCTCGGGCTGATCTTCGCGCTGATCAATGTCGTCGGCGTCGAGTTCTTGATCAATTACGGCGGGCTTGGCCAGCTCATCGAAGACCTGGCCGAGCGCTACGATCTCCCCGGCACCTATGCCGCGATCTGTTTCGTGATTTTGGTGAGCGTGCTGTTCTTTATGGCTCTAGAAAAGATCGAGCGATGGCTGAGACCGGTCGACTGACACGCGCGCCAGTTGCTCTGCTGGCGTTAAGCCCGGTGACGCTGCTGCGCCTCGCCATCATTCTGGCGCTGCTGGCGGTGTGGGAATTTCTTTCCCATTCCGGCTGGCTCTACCGCGATGTCGTGCCTTCTCTCCTCTCGATCGGACGCGCGCTGATCGGGCTGCTCACCAGCCCCAGCTACTATTTCAATCTCGGCGTCACGATGGCCGAGATCGGCACCGCACTTTTGATCGGTGGGCTGTCGGGGCTTGCGGTCGGCATCCTGCTCGGCGCCAACCGATTTCTGTCGAAGGCGTTCGAGTCCTACATCTACTATCTCGGGCCGACGCCCAAGATTATTTTCTTCCCGGTCATGATCATGTGGTTCGGCGTCGGCCCCGAATCCAAAGTCGCGCTCGGCACGCTATCCTGCTTCTTTCCGGTGGCGCTCAGCGTCGCCGCCGGCATGCGCGGCATCGACAAGGTGCTGATCCGTGTCGGCAACAGCTTCCGCGCCAGCGCCTGGCAGATGGTGGTAAAGATCTATCTGCCCGCCATGCGCCATCCGATCATCAACGGCATTAGGCTCGGCCTTGGCGTCGCGCTGATCGGCACGCTGCTGGCGGAGACCAAGCTGTCGAACAAGGGCATCGGATTTTTGATCATCAACGCCTATTCGGTGTTCGACATGCCGCGCATGTATGCCAATTTGATCGTGCTGTTCGTGCTGGCGATCGGCGCCAACGCGTTGGTTGGCCGCCTGGGCGGGCTCGACAGCATCAAACGCAGCTAAAGCCGTTCAGCCGCCGGGCGGATCGAAACCGCCATGCGTCCATGCCGCGCGATGCGCCGGATCGGCCATAAAGCCGACGAAGGCCGCACCCGCGTCCGGCGCGGCGCTGCTCGCGGTCACGGCTGCGCCGTAGATGGTCGTGAAGTTGAATATCGGCCGGCAGCGGCCCAGCGACGGCAAGGCCCTCGGTGTTGATCACCTCGCTCTTCGGATAGAATCCGATCTCGGCCTCGCCGCTCGCAACCAGTTGCACCCCGCCTACCAGCGCGGGACGGTGGATGATCTTGCCTTTCATCGCGTCGGCAATACCGAGCTTTTCGATTAGCGCGCCCATATGCGTGCCGCTTGGCGTCTCGCCTGGCGTCGCGTGCGTGATCGCGCGGCTGTTGAGGATTGTTTGCTTGACCTTGTCCGTCGTCGACAGGTCCGGTTTGCGCGCGCCGCTGCGCACCACCGCGCTGATGCTGACGAGCCCGAGGATGGCGCGGCCTTGCGCGCGCACCACGCCGCTCTGTTGATAGCCGTCCAGGATGTTGGTCGGCATCACCAGCACGTCGGCCGTTTCGCCGCCCGCCAGCCGGTTGCGCAAGGCCGACATCACTGCGTAACTGAACTCGACTTTGTGGCCGGAGCTCCGCTCGAACTGAGGCGTCAGTTGCGCGAACACTTCTTTCGGCGCGCCGCCGCTCATGACCCGAATGGTTGCCATCGATGCAATGCCTCGCTGGCGTTAGAGCTTGTACGTCTCGTGCGTGCCCGCGTGAAAGAGCTCCTCGGGCTTCAACAGCCGCGACGACAGACCCTGCGCGTGGTGGTGACGCAGGAAAGTCTCCAGCGTCTTGCGGTTGATGTCGAGACCGTAGGGCCAGAAGTCGCGGCCCATCAGGGCGCGCGCCTCCATCAACCGCTCCTCGACGAAAGGTAGCGTGACCTTTGTCGATGAAGTGTCGGACAGCTTTTCCAGCGCGATCGTCTTGGCGCGCTCGAACGCTTTAAGCACCGCCCCGGGCAGCCAAGGGTGCGCCTCGGCCAGTTCGCGGCGCACACCGATCAGATGCATGATCGGGAATATGCCGGTGCGCTTGAAATAATCCTTGGCCGCCGCCACCGGGTCGGCGAACAGCCAGCCGATGTTGGGATGCCCGCGTTCGAACGGCACCGGCACGCGCGGTCCGATAAAGGCGTCGATTTCGCCGGATTCCAGCATGCTCGACAGCGTGCGGCCTTCCGGCGCGTTTTCGAGCGTCACATCCTTCGGCAGCGTGATGGCGATCTTCTCCACCCTTCCTGCTTCTTCCAGCCCGCCGCGAATCCAATGCATGTCGGCCGGCTTGACGCCGTGGTCGTCTTCCAGAATTGCGCGCGCCCAGACATTGGCCGTCAACTGATATTCCGGCACGCCGACGCGTCTGCCCTTGAGGTCGGCCGGCTTCTTGATGCGGTCGGTGCGCACATAGATCGAGGTGTGGCGGAAGGCGCGCGACACGAAGGCCGGCACGCCGACATAGGGGCAATTGCCCTGCGCGGTCTTGACCGTGAAGCTCGACATCGACAATTCGCAAATGTCGAATTCAGCGTGCCGGAAGGCACGGAAGAAGATTTCCTCCGGATCGAGCGCCATGAACACCGGATCGACGCCGTCGATCTGCACCAGCCCGTCGGACAAGGGCCGGGTGCGGTCGTAGTCGCGCACCGCGACGGAGAGATTGAGTTTGGCCATGCGAGGTTCCGGCTATATTCCCGCCTATGTCATAGGCGAAAGGCCGCGGCGACGCAAAACGATCCGTTGGTCCCCGCGAAAGCGGGGACCCAACAAGGCTGGATTACCGCTTACGTGGGAATGAGCGGGGGCATCACTCCAACCCGCCCTTCTTACCCTTGTCGTCCGGAGTCACATCGACCGCCTGCGCGTGCCCGGTGATCTTCACCGGCCCCCGGCAGTCCTTCATGCAGGGGTTGGCGTTCCAGAACGCCTTCTCGGCCTTCTCGCGGTCGTCGTCGAAGAAGCCGTTGGCGTTGGGCATTTTGACCTGCGCCCAAGTCTCCTTCGACAGCACGAATTTGTCGTCGACAATGTCATTGAGGTTGAGCACGTAAGCGACCACCGCGTAGAGCTCGTCATTGGTAAGCGACTCGGCGTCGCCGAACGGCATGGCGCGGCGCACATAGTCGAACACGGTCGACAGATAGGGGAAATACGAGCCGACGGTCTTGACCGGATCGTTGGAGGCAAGCGTGCCCTTGCCTTGCGCGAGCTGCGGCCAGCGCCCGGCGCTTTCGCCGAATTCGCCATGGCAGGCGGCGCATTTGTCCATGTAGACCTTCTCGCCGTCCTTCACCGAGCCGTGCCCCGGAGGAGCGCCCTGGCCATCGGGACGTACGTCGATGTCCCAGCCGGCGATCTCGGCTGGCGTTGCCACGTGGCCGATGCCGTAGTTGCGCACCTTGTTTTGCGCGAGCGCCGGCGTCCCGAGCAGAAGGAGCGCGGGAAGCGCGAGACTAACCCACCTCGACATTCTCCACCTCCCCGTTGGCTTTAAGCGACCAGGTCTGAATGCCGTTGTTGTGGTAGATCGAATTGACGCCGCGGATCTTGCGCAAGCTCTCCTTGGTCGGTTGCACATAGCCGGTTTCGTCCATGGCGCGCGATTGCAGCAGCAGCGGCTCGCCGTTCCATTCGATCTCGGCGTAGAAGCGCACGCAGGCCTTGTCGAATACCGGCCCGTCGATGCGCGCGGTGCGCCAGTTGCGGCCGCCGTCGAGCGAAACGTCAACGCGCTTGACCTTGCCGCGGCCCGACCAGGCCAGCCCGGAAATGACCGTAAAGCCTTTTTGCTTGAGCGGCGCCTGCGGCGAAGGCGAAGTGATCACCGATTTGGCGTCCATCTCGAAGGTGAACTTGCGCGCTTTGCCGTTCTCCAACAGGTCGGTGTATTTCGACGTCTCCTCGCGCGTGTACCAGGGCTGGTCTCCGACCTTAAGGCGGCGCAGCCACTTCACCCAGACATTGCCTTCCCAGCCCGGCACCACCAGGCGCACCGGATAGCCCTGCTCGGGCCGCAGCATCTCGCCGTTCATGCGATAGGCGACCAGGCAATCGTCGAGCGCCTTGGCCATCGGAATCGAGCGCGTCATCGCCGCGGCGTCGGCGCCCTCGGCCAGAATCCATTTCGCGTTGGCTTTGAGCCCCACCTGTTCCAGCAGCAGCTTCAGCGGCACGCCGGTGTATTGCACGCAATGCACCATGCCGTGGGTATATTGGCAGCCGTTGAGCTGGGCACCGCGCCATTCCATTCCAGTATTGGCGGCGCATTCGAGGAAATGAATGCGGTTGACGCGCGGCAGCCGCTTGATGTCCTCCAGCGTGAAGATCAGCGGCTTGTCGACCAGGCCGTGGATCATCAGCCGGTAATCATGCGGATCGACTTCCGCGATGCCGCCATGGTGGCGCTCGAAACACAGGCCGTTCGGCGTGATGATGCCGTCGAGCTCGTGCAGCGGCGTGAATGCCACCGATGACTCCGGTGTCGCGGTGAGCCACGGCACCGTGCGGCGGATGACGTCCTTTTCATATTTCGACGGATGGCCGTAAGGGCGCGTGCCGACACCGTCGCCGAGCGAGCGCGTCCAGTCCGGCACGTTCGGCGGCAGGTTCTTGGCGTTATCGGCGAGCGCGGCGCGCATGCCCGCGCTGGTGGCGGCAAGCCCCGCAGCGCCCGCGAGAAAACGGCGGCGCGAGGCCTGTGTTTTGTCGGTCGGCTTTGTCATCGGCAGCTCCCGGCGGATGCCTTCCAGACCCGCTCTTATCACATTCTAATTCATGAATGTAATAGCGAATACCGCTTAGGTCCCGGAAATTTTGACGCTAGCATTGGGCGCAACGCGCACGGTCTTCTCGGCCGCGACATAGCGTTCCACAAGCTCCCAGACCGGCGGGCCTTGCGTGCCTTCGTTCACGCTGGCCCAGCCGGCCACGGTGTAGTCCTTCTTTGGCTCGATCGATTTGCCCGTTTTCAGGTGCGTCATCGCCGAAATGCGCTGGCCGATCGGTTTCGATATGTCGATGGCGTAGCCGAGCCCGCCGCAGCGCACCATGTCGCCGCCCTGCTGGTAATAGGGATCGGGGTTGAACAAATTGTCCGCCACGTCCTCGAGCACCTCCTTCAGCCGCTCGCCGCTCATGCTCATGCGATAGACCTGCGGATAGGTGATCGCCGTGGCGTTGTGGATGTCCTCGACCGTGATCGGCTGCCCCGGCAGCACGCTGGTGCCCCAGCGGAAGCCGGGCGACAGTGCGATCTCGGCGTCGCGCTCCTGCAAGAGCGCCGCGCAGATCACGTCGTCGAAGGTGCCGTTGAAATTGCCGCGCCGGTAGAGCAGCGAGTCCGTCTTGCCCACCACCCGCGCCAAGTCCTTGGCATAAGGCGCCCGCGCCTTTGCGATCGTCGCCGTCATTTCGGCGTCCGCCTTGATAGCATCGGCAAAGAGCGGGATCAGCTTGTAGCGGAAGCCCTTCACCGCGCCGTTCTGCACGTCGAGGTCGAGCCGCGAGACGAATTTGCCGTGGCTGCCGGACGCGATCAACAGCGTGCTGCCGACCTTGATCGCCTCCGGGATCGCGTCATGCGTATGCCCGGTGAGGATCACGTCGATGCCTGGCACGCGACCGGCCAGTTTGCGGTCGACGTCGAAGCCGTTATGCGAGAGCAGCACGACCAGTTGCGCGCCGCCTTTGCGCGCCTTCTCGACATTGGCGCGCACGTCCTCCTCGCGGATGCCGAACGACCATTTCGGCATCATCCAGCGCGGATTGGCGACCGGCGTATAGGGAAATGCCTGGCCGAGCACGGCGATCTTCACGCCGCCGCGCTCGAACATTTTCATCGGCGGGAAGACCGGCTCGTTCCATTCGGTGTCGCGCACGTTGAGCGCCAGGAACGGGAAACTCAACGACTTGATCAACTCCTTGACCCGCGCCTCGCCATAGGTGAATTCCCAATGGCCGGTCATGGCGTCGGGTTTGATGAGCGCCATGCAGTCGACCATGTCCTGGCCTTTGCTGGCGTTGGCGCCGAGCGAGCCTTGCCAGGTGTCGCCGCCGTCGAGGAAAAGCACCTTGTCGCCGCGCTCGGCGCGCACGCGCTTGACCACGGTGGCGAGCCGGTCGAGCCCGCCGATGCGGCCGTAGTTTTTCGCCAGCGCCGAGAAGTCCTCCGACGTCAGCGCGTAGGCTGCGGCCGATTTCGCTGCGATGCCGAAGTGTTTGAGGAAATCCGTGCCCGTGAGATGCGGCGGCTGCCCGCGTGCCTCGCCGACGCCGAGATTGATCGACGGCTCGCGGAAATAGACCGGCACCAACTGGCCGTGGATATCGGCGACGTGCAGCAGAGTGACATTGCCGAGCGCGTCGAACTTCAACAGCTCCGTCTCGGTCAGGCGCTGCTGCGCCATGGCGCGGGCAAAACCGCCGCCGAGGGTCAACGCCGCGGTGGCGGCGCCGACCTGGAGTATTTCACGACGGGTGATCATCGCATTAGATCAGTGCCTGATCCCCGGCACGCTCAGCTTCAGCCCGTCGTTCAGCGACGCCAGATAGAGCTCAAGGTCGCCATATTCCTTGGCGTCGGGCGGCAGCTCGTCGGCGCGGATGTTGACCTGGCACCACTGGAAGCGCTGGCGAATGTCCCAGACAGTCTGCAGGCTGGTGCGCCAAGTCGGGAAATGATCGTACTGCCCTTTCGGCGCGCCCAGCCATTGCCCGCGGATCCAATGATTGGCCGATTTGCCGTGGCAGTCGGTGCAGGCGAAGTTGAGTTCGCCGAGCTTGCGATTGGCAAGTTCAGTCCCGCGCGCAATCGCCGCCTTGGCTTCCGGGCTGGTCGTATCGACATTGATCGGAGCGCCATTGGCGAGATTGTGCAAATAGATGGACAGATCGCGGTTTTGCTCGGTCTCCATCAGATAGCTCGCGCCGGTCGTCGCCTTGGCGTGGCGGTAGATGAATTCCTCGACGCCCAGCACCTTGTTGAGCCGCGGCTCCCATTTCGGCATCGACGCGGCCCAAGTCTTGAACGCGGTCTTTGGATCGCTGTGGCAGGTGCTGCAGGAGAAGCCGTCCTTGCCGCGCGTCTTCCACAACACGGCCGCCTTGTCGAGCGCCCACATGCCTGGATTGTCCATCGGGTCGAGATTGTGACGCTTCTCGACCGGGGTTCCGCGCTTGTTCGGATCGTCGACCTCGACCTTGAACACGGCCGGCTTCTTCAATGTCTTCAAGAAAGCGACCATGTCGTTGATTTCGGCGTCGGTGAACACGCCATGGCTGCCCCACGGTGGCATCACCGTTTCGGCGTTATAGACGCGCGCGTCGTAGATGAAATTGAACAACTGCTCGTCGGAGAGACCAGCATTGCCGATTTCGGAGAGATCGGGGCCAACATTGCCCGGCTGATCGGCGCCACCGGCCTGCCCCATGACATGGCAGGCGAGGCACGAGCCGCCGCGATTTCGGTCGGCCACCAGCTTCGCGCCCTTGGCCGCATCGCCCGTGATCGGGCCGCTGAGCTTGCGCGGCGCTGTCGGCGCCGGCGGCGAGGCCAGGTTTGCGAGCGTGTTCCATTTCAATTCATCGCGCGCCGGCCAACCGGAATATCGCTTCCACGGCCGCACCGAAGCATCGCCCTTGAGCTCGAGCGGCGCCTGTTTGCCCTGCGCCTGCGCTTGGACGTCGGCCGTGAGACCAAACGCGCCGGCCGCGATCAACGCAATGGCGGCGGCGCTGCTCGCCAGAATCCCTCCACGGGTCATCGGTTCCTCCCCGAACGAATTGTTGTCGTTATTCCGTGCCGCGCCGACGCGGCGCGGAACGCTCGTCAGCCCACGGTGATTTTTTCTTCCGCGGTGGTGACCGTGCCGTCATCGTCAGTCCAGGTGAACTTGAACGTGCCGCTCTCCTCCACCTTGGCGTAGAATTCCATATAAGGGTTCGCCGCGATCGCCGGTTCGAGATTGGCGCTGAACACCGGTTTGCCGTTGAACTCGCAGGTGAACTTGTTGATGATCTTGCGCGGGATCAGCTTGCCGTCCTTACCCTTGCGCTGACCCAATTCCATAATGTGCGGCATCAGCGTCTTGATTTCGATGACGTCGCCTTTCTTGGCTTCCTTGGGCAATTTCAGCCGCGGCTTTTCCGCCATGCTTCCCTCCTGATTTTTTATTCGTTTTGGATCAGCCGCCGCAGCCGCCGATGGTGACTTTCACCAGCTTCTGGCCGGTGTAGAACGCGCCCTTGCTGGTCTTGGCGACCACGACGATGTTCTGCGTCGTGGCAAGCCGGATGCGGGTCGAGGCTTCCGCCTTGCCCGACATCGGCGAAAAGTGGAACGTGGCGACGCCCGGGTTCGGATTGCCCTCGGCCACCACCATCACCTCACTCACATAGTCGTCGGCCGTCATCGGCGCGTCGACCGATACCGACAACGGCACGGTGTTGCCGTTCTCGGCGATCTCGGGCAGTTCGATCGAGACCTTGCCCTTCTCGGCCGTTTTGCCGCCGGTGAATTTGGCGATCTGTTCCGCCGCTGCCTTGGCGTCGGCCTGTGCGCGGCCGCTCCAGCCGAGAACGGTGAGCGCCGCGCCGCCGGCACCAAGCACAAGCGTTGCGCGACGGGAAAGTTGTCGCATCGGTCAATCCTCCCTGCGTCTCGTTTTGGGGCGGCCCAACGAGGCCCCGCCCGAGCCGCGACCATAGCGGCGGGCGGCGCCCGTTTCAAATCATATTCACAAAAAAGAATATCTTTCCGCAGCGCCCGGGATGCGTGGATCAACTCGGCAGCGCTTTGACGTAGTCGCGGAAGCTCTTGCTCTCATAGGCTTTTTCGCGGACGTAGCGGAACATGGCGAGGAAATCCTCGGGCCGCATATAGCCCGGCAGGCGCGCCACTTCGCGTTTGGCGGGTTCCAGCGCCTTGAGCGGGCCGGCCCGTTCCGGGAAAAACTGAAAGGTCGGCGTGAAACGCACGCCATATTTCGCGGCCAACGCCTTCTCCGAGAGTTCCGCGCCGTCGAAATCGGTCACCTTGCGCGAGCCGATGATGTTGAGTTGCAGCACCTCGAAATTCGCCTTGATGTAGTCGGAAATGCGCGGCTGCGCGAAATCGACGAAATGCGTTTCCTTGCAATAGGGGCAGCCCTTGAGTTCCCACATGATCGCGAAGCGCTTGCCTTCCTTGTGGGCGGCTTCCAGATCGTCGGCGAGTTCGAGGAAGCTTTCCAGGAACCAGGGCTCCTTGTAGAGCCCGTCGTCGGTCAGCATCGGCTCGGCACGCGCGCGTCCGAGCAATGCAAGAGATGCCGCGCCAATCAGCAGGTTTCGCCGCGTTGTCATGGCGTTGATCTCGTAAACCACGTGCGAAAAGCGCCCTCGCCGCCCTGCCCCGCACCGCTTATATTCTTGTTTATATATATTATCGCGTCAAAATCCGGTGAAGATCGATGCTGTCCTGCCTTGCCCGCGCTGCATGCCTCGCGCTTGCCCTCCTGGCGGGCCCGGCCTTGGCCGGCAACTTGGCCGACTTCAACGCCGCGGTGGAGCAAGCCGAATCCCATAACCGGGTGGCGATCGGCTATTTGCGCACTGGCAATATCGATCTCGCCTCAATCGAACTCGATCGCCTGCGCGAGGCCTGGGGCGCGTTGCAGCAACGCTTCGCCGGCAAGCCGCCGGACGCCTTCGACGGCGTCGCGCTATACGGCCTCCTGTGGACCGGCGTGAATGCGCGCCTGGTCGCCGCCGATCTCATGCTTAAGAGCGGCCGCCCCGATGCCGCGCAGCAATCGCTCGACGCCATCCGCGGCGATCTCTACGACTTGCGCAAGGCCGCCGGTATCGCGGTGCTGGCCGATTGCGTACGCGACGCCAATACCGCCATGGACGCGCTGATGGTCTACAACGACCGCGCGCTCGACTGGACTAAATCGGCGACGCGCTTCGGCATCGCCAACAAGGCTTCGATCTACGGTTATGTGCTCGAGCGTTGCGACGGCATGGCGAGCGACGCGGTGCACAAGACGCCGGAATTCCGCCGCCTGGTCGACGGCGCCAAGGCCGGCCTGGCGCTGATCCCGAAAGCCATCGCCACCCGCGACAGCGAACTTTTGCATCGCGTGCTGATCGAACTGCGCTCGTTCGATAATTTGCTGGCGTTTCGCTTCGGATAGCGCCGCCCAGCATCGACATATTCTATTTTTGTGATATATTTGCCGGCGATTTAAAGCCCGCTTTTTCGACAAGAGAATGAAGTTGGCGCGCAAACCACGCACACAAGAATTTTTTTCTCGCGCCGCCCTGTTCGGCGCCATGTTTATTGCTTTGAGCCTGTCGAATGCGCGCGCGGCCGAATTGGTGATGTTCGAGCAAGCCGGCTGTGCCTGGTGCGAAACCTTCGATCGCGAGATCGCGCCGATCTACGGCAAGACAGAAGAAGGCTTGCGCGCGCCGCTGCGCCGTGTGGATATTTCGCAGCGTCTGCCGCCGGACCTGGCGTTCATCGAAACCGAACGCCTGACGCCGCTGTTCGTGCTGGTCGACCGCGGCCATGAGGTTGGCCGCATTCGCGGCTATCCGGGCGAGGATTTTTTCTGGGGCTTGCTCGACGTGTTAATGAAAAAGTTAGACGCACCTGGAACTGGAGAAGAACGCGCGCAGCTATTCAGAAATACATTGCGCGCGAACGACTGATCGTCTCTAGTCGTGCGTCGCGTGAACGCGATGATGGGGGCAGGAATGGAGTTGCAGCGTCTGGAATCCCGCGGCCGTCCGCACGAGCTCGATCGCATGGTCGATAACGCCAAGCGCGCCAGCAATTTCCTCAAGGCGCTTGCACACGAAAGCCGGCTGGTCATTCTTTGCATTCTCGCCGAGGGCGAGAAGTCGGTGAGCGAACTGGAGCATGAACTCAGCCTGCGCCAGCCGACGGTGTCGCAGCAACTGGCGCGGCTGCGCGCCGACGGCCTGGTGTCCACGCGGCGCGACGGCAAGGTCATCTATTACAGTTTGGCCAGCGACGAGGCGCGCACCATCATCGGCGCGATCTACGACGTATTTTGCAAGAAGGTCCGTAAGCGCTAGCGCGGCAAACTACCGCCAGCCCACATCTGAGCGCATTTAAAAGCGGCGGCTTTAGCCGACTGCCTGCTTCACGAACCGGCCCTTCGCCGCAGCGGTGTCGATCTTGAAGATCGCGATGCGCTCGTCCATCGCCCCGGCCTGCTGTTCCAGCGTCTTGGCGGTCGCCGCGTTCTCCTCGACCAAGGCCGAGTTCTGCTGCGTCACCTCGTCCATCTGGGTGAGCGCTTTGTTGATCTGCTCGATGCCGGTCGATTGCTCAATACTGGCGCTGGCGATGTCGGACACGATTTCGGCCACCCCCTTGATCAATTCGACAACCTCGTGCAGCGCGGCGCCGGCATCGTTGACCAAATGGACACCCTCTTTCACTTGCCCGTTCGAATTGCTGATCAGATCCTTGATGTCCTTCGCCGCCTGCGCGGAGCGCTGCGCCAGGCTGCGCACTTCCGAGGCCACCACCGCGAAGCCGCGGCCGGATTCGCCTGCGCGCGCCGCCTCCACCGCGGCATTGAGCGCGAGCAGATTGGTCTGCCGGGCGATTTCGTCGATCACCCCGATGATGTCGGAAATCTTGCGTGACGACGTCTCGATGCGCGCCATGGCGTCGATCGCCTTGCCGACCACCTGGCCGCCGCGATCGGCGGCATCGCGCATATTGCTTGCCGATTGATTGGCATGCTGGGCATTCTCGGCATTTTGCTTCACCGTTGCCGCGATCTGCTCCATCGAGGCGGAGGTCTCTTCCAGACAAGCCGCCTGCTCTTCGGTGCGCTGCGACAGGTCGGTCGTGCTGGTGGCGATTTCCGCGGTCGCACTCGAGACTTCACGGGTCGCCGTCATGATCGCCTTGATTGTCTCCTGCAGTCCCGTCATGGCGCTATTGAAGTCGTCCCGAATCTGCCGGTAGGCATCCGGAAAATCGCCCAGACGGAACGTCAGGTCGCCCTCCGCCAGGTTTTTGAGGCCCCCCGCCAGCGAACCGATCAGGCTTGCCTGTTCTGCGGCGGCATCAAGCCGCGCTTTCTCGACGGCCTTTTCCTGCGTTTTCACCGAATTATTGATGATCTCGGCGGCGACACGAAACGAGCCCTGCAGCCCGCCGTAGAAAATGCGCCGGTAATAGATATTGCGGCACACTGCCTTGAGACTGGCCGTCGCCTCGCGCACGAACGCGTCGCACCGATCGATCATGTCGTTCACTTTGTGCTGGGCGTCGGCCAAACTGCCGGGTTCTTGAATATCGACGATCCGCGCCTCGAAATCTCCTTTGCTGATCGCCGCGCAGACCGTCGCAATCTTGTTGATGACATTGGTCTCAAGGCTCTCGCCCTTCGTCTCCTTGCGTTCGCCCCTTGCCATGACAACAAGCAAGCACACGCCGGCGATCATCGATGACGCAAGTGCGGCATCTTCGACAAAATTATAGCCAAAAACTCTGGCAATCGCCGCGCACGCTGATGCGGCGAGCGCGATAGCGCCGATCGTCGCCACGCGGGACACGGCATCAAAGCGAAAAGACCAGCGCGTCATAGGACGTGTTCCTCGATTTCAGGAAATTGACAACGAAATCGAATCCGGCCGCCAGCTCCTTCTGGCCGTTTTGATGCCGCTTCTCCTCGCGCAGGATTTCCGAATAAAGCGGGATGATCGTGTTCTGGACGATATTGCGATCGGGCGAGCGGCGGCTTGAATGGAATCCGGTGACATTGCGATTGTCGTCATACGACGGCGTGACATGCGCAAACACCCAATAAAAATCGCCGCTCCTGGCCATATTTTTGACGTAGGCGAAAATCTCGCGGCCCTCGAACAGCGTATCCCACAACAGCTTGAACACGGCGCGCGGCATGTCGGGATGGCGGATAATACTGTGCGGCTGCCCGAGCAACTCGGCCTCGCTATAGCCGGCGATCCGGCAAAACGTTTGATTGGCGTAGGTGATGCGACCCTTGAGATCGGTCTTGGAGACGATGATGTCGTCTTCCTCAAAGAAGATTTCAGTGTTCGTCGGCGCGATGATCGTCTTCATTGAGACAACCTTGGATTTTGCGGGGGTGCGACAGGCGCGATGGTTACGCGCGGCCGTCGCGCGGCCACGCTCCGGCACTTTTTAAGTCAATTTCTAAAATGGTAGTATAAAACCTTTAATCCAAGCCGAATAAATTACTTAATCCAAACTAAGAAACGGGCAAAAGCGATCGCAGCGGTAGCGGCCGCGCGGCGCACCTGCCCGCCAATTACAGCGGCCGCGCCGGATGCCTCACTTGATCGACAAGCCCAGCGTCTTGACCATCTTGCCCCACTTCGCGACTTCGGCCTTGAAGTAAGTCTCCGCCTGCGCCTGCGAGCCCTCGATCGGATCGAAACCGATCGAGGTGAGTTTCTTTTGCAGCGCCGGATCCTTCATCACCTGTTCGATCGTGGCGTTGAGCTTGGCAACGATCTCTGGGCTGGTGCCAGCTGGCGCGAACACGCCGACCCAGGACGATGCTTCGAAGGGATAGCCGGCCTCCGCATAAGTCGGCACGTTCGGCGTGACCGCCGCGCGTTTTGCGCTGGCGACGCCGAGGCCCTTGAGCTTGCCGTGCTCGATCTGCGCCGCCGCACCGCCGCCCAAGGTCGTCGCCATGAGATCGACCTGGTTGCCGATGGTGGCGGCGATCGCCGGCGCGCCGCCTTGGAACGGCACATGCACCGCGGAAATCTTGGCGATCTCCTTGAAGAAATATTCGGCCGCGATATGCGAGCCGCTGCCGACACCGGCCGACGCGAAGGTCACGCTCTTGCCCTTCGCCGCTTTGAGGAAATCGGCGAGGTTGCCGGCCGGATTGCCCGGGCTGGCGACCAGCGCCTCCGGGCTCGACGCGACGATCGCGATCGGCTTCAGGTCGCTCGCCGCAAATCCCTTGTTCGGACGCAAGGTCTCGTTGATCGCCACCGCCGTGGTCGTGACCAGCAGCGTGTAGCCGTCGGGCGCCGCGCGCGCAACCGTAGCGGCCGCGATGTTGCCGCCGGCGCCGCCGCGATTTTCGACGACGACCGTGCGCCCCAGGCGCTCGCTCAAGCCTTTGCCGACGAAGCGCGCCAGCGTATCGGCGACGCCGCCGGGCGCGAAGGCGACAATAAACGTGATATCGCGCGCCGGATAAGGCTGCGCACCCGCCGCGGTCGCGCCCAGCGCGCCGCCGAGTGCGGCTAGTGCCACGACGGCGTGTTTGAAAAACAGCTTAATCGGCATATCGATCCTCCCGGCGCGCCCGATTGTTCTGATTGCTGATGCCGGCGCGGACGGACGAATTGTTCCACTCCGCCAGCGGCTTGACAAGCTTTGCGCAGGTGGAGACGCTGCTACGAGGCTATTCCGGGGAGCATCCGAGGACTCCCGGCTAAGTTGGGAGGCAAGCGTCGGAATCCACGCGGGCAATCGACAGCCACGGAGGGGGAAAATGATCGGCTCCAGGGTTACGTGTCTTGCGCTCGCGGCATCGTTCCTGTTTGCCAGCGCTCAGCGCTCGAATGCGCAGACCATCGGCTATGCCGAGGCTCTCGGCGAGCTTGCGGTAAGTTGCGGCAAGGATATCGACAAATACTGCAGGCGGATCAATCTTGGCGGCGGGCAGATCGCGGAATGCCTGGAGCGAAACAGCGCCAACGTCTCGCCCCGCTGCAAGCAATCCGCATTCGAGACCGCTGCGCTGTTGCAGAAACGAGCCGCCGCCCGCGCCGCCGTCATCCGCGTCTGCGAATTGGACCGGCTGAAATTCTGCGGCGGGATCGAACCGGGCGACGGCAATCTCATCGGGTGCTTCTATAAAGCGCGGCGCAACATAAACCCGAATTGCCTGCAGGCCATTGCCGACGCCGGCTACCTGGCCGCTATCACCGCCGGCCCGGTGTCGGCTCAGCTCCATTTGAATACGACCGATATCGTCAGCAGCCTGCAGGGAGTCGAGGCCGCCGCCCCTGGCATTAGCGCGGCCAGACTGCGCAGGTTGGCCGCGCAAGCGATCTACGATCCCGCCCGCGCCAACCGCCTGAACCGGGCGCCGTTGTCCGAACAGCTCGGCAATCTCGCCCAGCTGACGCTGGCCATCCAGTTCGATTTTAACTCGGCGCGCATTCGTCCAAGTTCGTTCCGCGCCATCGGCCTGATGGCGGACGCTTTGTATCATCCGTATCTGCAGGGATATTGCTTCCTCATCGTGGGACATACCGATGCCGTCGGCAGCCGCGAATACAATCTCAAGCTTAGCCAGGAACGCGCGGATGCCATCCGGGCGGCGATGATCAATCCGTTCGCGATTAATCCGGGACGCATCGAGGCCGTCGGCCTCGGCGAGGAACAGTTGCTCGATCGGGCCCACCCCACCGCCGCGGAAAATCGGCGCGTACAGTTGATCAATATCGGCAAGGTCCGCTTCAACTCGGCATGCGCCGACCGGCCGGAGGAACAGATCAAATAGAAAGTTGCACTGTCGCTACTGGCTCAATCTGCGCGGCAGCACGCTTAACTTGTGCTAGAAACCGCTGCCGGCTGCTCGCATGCTGAAGGTCGCAACCTATGTGTCGGATTGCTATTGCGGCTGTCGTTTTCGCTGCATTTGTGTCAGCGGGTACATTTTCGGCGTTCGCGCAGTCGCCGTCGGCAAAGCCGAAATATCCTGCGGAGATTGCCGCCGCCAGCAGGCTACTCGCGGAGAAAAACGAAAACTGCCGCCTTCAGGCAAAACAGCAAAAACTATCTTTTCTAAAGCGCCGCCGGTTTATGCGCGAGTGCATCAAAAAGCAGCCTTAGGCGTCACCGGCGCGCCGAGAGCTACTTTGTCATGCAGCCATAGAGAAACGGCCAGCTTTTACGACCGTAAAGCTGTTTTTCAACGACCTGCTTTTGGCAATCGGCCCATTTTACCTTTTCTTTGACCCATTTCGCCTTCGCGGCGTACCACTCCTTTTTGGTCCAGTTCGAAATGTCCTCCAATTTCGTCGCCAGCACAGCCGCTGGCTTTGCCGTGGTTTTGGGCGGCGCCTGATCTTGTGCGAACGCCGACGCCGTCGCGACCAGCAGCAGCAATGCTAGCGACAAAATTGAAGTGCGGATCTGAGTCATTATTGGGCCCTCTCTTGAGGCTCGCCTGACCATCGGTCGCATGAAGTGTGCCGTTTACCCCCGATAACGGGCATTCGGCAACCTAGTCACCTCGGCATTTTGCCGCGTGGGCCGGCGCCGGCGCAAATTGTTGGCCGTACCGCGCGGTCATACCCCCAATGAAAGACGCCCCGCACGGGAGCGCGGGGCGCAAAAGTTGCAAGTGGGTGGGGCAGCCGGCTGCGGCCGCCCCACCGTTTTGTCACATGGTGGTGATGTCGCGATCCTTGGTCTCGGGCAAGAAGATCAGCCCCACCACGAAGCTCATCGCCGCGATCACGATCGGATACCAGAGGCCGGAGTAGATGTTGCCGGTCGCCGCCACAATGGCGAACACGGTCGCCGGCAGGAAGCCGCCGAACCAGCCGTTGCCGATGTGATACGGCAGCGAGAGACCCGAATAACGAATGCGGGTCGGGAACAGCTCAACCAGCCAGGCGGCGATCGGCCCGTACACCATGGTCACATAGACGACCAGGATGGCGAGCAGCAGCACCGTCATCGGATAGTTGATGTCGTTCGGATCGGCGCTCGCCGGATAGCCGTGATTCTTCACCGCCGTAGCAATGGCGGCGGGCAGGTTCGCGGTTTCGGCGTTGAGTTGCGTGTCGCCGATCTTCACGCTCGCCTTGGTGCCAGCCGGCGCGGCGACGTTTTCGTAGTTCACCGACAAATTCACCAGCGTCGACTTGATGATGTCGCAAGCGGTGGTGAACTTCTCCGTGCCCGTCGCCTTGAACTGGAACGAGCACTGGTTCGGGTCGGCGGTCACGACCACCGGCGCCGCGGCGAGTGCATGCTCCAGCTTCGGATTGGCGAAGTGGGTGATGCCCTGGAAGATCGGGAAGTAGGTGATCACCGCCAGCGCGAAGCCGGCGAGCATGATCGGCTTGCGGCCGATCTTGTCCGACAGCCAGCCGAACAGGATGAAGCACGGCGTGCCGATCGCCAGCGAGACCACCAGCAGGATCCAGGCGGTGACAGCGGGCACTTTCAGGGTCTGGGTGAGGAAGAACAGCGCGTAGAACTGTCCGCCGTACCACACCACGGCTTCGCCGGCGGTGGCGCCGAACAAAGCGGCGAGCGCGATCTTGAGGTTGCCCCACTCGCCGAAGGCCTCGCCAAGCGGGCGCTTGGACTGCTTGCCTTCGTCCAGCATCTTCTGGAACAGCGGGGCTTCGTTCAGCTTCATGCCCATCCAGATCGTCACCACGAGCAGCAGGGCCGAGACCAGGAACGGAATGCGCCAGCCCCAGCTGCTGAACGCCTCTTCGCCGATCGAGGTGCGGATGCCGAGGATCAGCAGCAGCGCCAGGAACAGGCCCATGGTCGCGGTGGTCTGGATCCATGAGGTGTAGTAGCCGCGCTTGTTCGGCGGAGAGTGTTCGGCGACGTAGATCGCCGCGCCGCCATATTCGCCGCCGAGCGCGAGGCCTTGGATCAGGCGCAGCGCAATCAGCACGACCGGCGCCATGATGCCCCACGAGGCATAGCTTGGCAGCACGCCGATGAAGAACGTGCCGAGGCCCATCAGGGTCATGCAGAGCAGGAAGGTGTTCTTGCGCCCGATCGTGTCGCCGAGGCGGCCGAAGATCAGCGCGCCGAACGGACGCACGGCGAAGCCGGCGGCGAAGGCGAGCAGCGCGAAGATGAAGCCCACATTCGGCGGCACATTGGAGAAGAAGTATTTCGCCAGGAACGCACCGAGCGTTCCGTAAATGTAGAAGTCGTACCACTCCAGCACAGTGCCGAGCGATGAGGCGAAGATGACTTTGCGCTCCTCGGATGTCATCCCGCCTTCGCGGTGGGTATTGGCCGTCATTACCGTCATGGACGTTATCCCCGTTTGCGTGTTGCCTTGTTTTTTGTTGGGGGGCCGGCCTCGTTCGCGTTCACATTTCCCGAAAAAGCTGTCCCCGCATAAGCCATACGCTCCACGCAACGGCTTCGTCTGTGCATCTCAGGTCGTACGCTTAAAGTAGGGCAGTAGGCGGATAGTGCCGCGGCGCGCTAGCTTGCCGCCACATCGGCGAGCCGCAGCTGTATGCGTTCCTCGCCCTGCCAACGGTCGATGGCGAGATTGCCGGCCGCATGCATCGCACGGCCGCGATTGTCGAGCAGCGCTTGGCCGAGCGGCTTTCCCGCTGCGCGGAACGCGATCGCGTTCACGATTTTGCCGTCGCCTGATTTGAAGCGCGCGCGGATATGGTCTTCGCCGACCAGATCGGCATAGGCGAGTGTGTGCGCCGGCAGCGCCAGCAGCGGCTCCGGATTGCCGGCGCCATAGGGTCCGGCGCGCGCCAGCAGGTCGACGAGCGCCAAGTTGACGGCGCCGGCGCTCACCGCGCCGTCGATCAATAGAGCACGCTCGCGCCGCGCCGCCTCGACCGGGGCGCTGAGCGCGTCTTCGAGAAATGCGCGGAACGCGGCGAGCGTATCTTTTTTGAGTGTGATGCCGGCCGCCATGGCATGGCCGCCGCCCTTGAGCAGCAGGCCCTCGCGCACCGCGCGCCGCACCGCTTGTCCGAGATCGACGCCGGCGATCGAGCGCCCCGATCCGGTGCCCGCGCCGCCCGGCTCGAGCGCAATCGCAAAGGCCGGCCGGCCGTAGCGTTCTTTCAGCCGCGCCGCCACCAGCCCGACCACGCCGGGATGCCAGCCCTCGCCCGCGGTCACCACTACCGCGCCCTTTTCTTCCAGGCCGAGCGCCGCCATGGCTTCGGCCTCCGCCTGCGCCACGGTGGCGAGCTCGATCTGCTGGCGCTCGCGGTTCAAGCGGTCAAGCTCGGCGGCGATGCGCGCGGCTTCGCTCGGGTCGTCTTCAAGCAGCAGCCGCACGCCGAGATCGGCGCGCCCGATGCGGCCGCCGGCATTGATGCGCGGCCCCAGCAGGAAACCGAGATGCCACGGTTCGGGCGGGCCGGAAAGGCGCGATGCATCCATCAGCGCGGTCAGCCCGACGTGATCGCGCCGGCGTAGCGAGATCAAACCTTTGGCGACGAAGGCGCGGTTGAGGCCCTTGAGCGGCACCACGTCGGCGACGGTGCCGAGCGCGACCAAGTGCAACAGCGACAACAGATCGGGTTCGCCCCGCGTGGCGTTCCAGAAATCGCGCCGGCGCAGCTCCCGCGTCAGCGCGACCAGCGTGAGGAACACCAGCCCCACGGCGGCCAGATGCCCGAGCCCGGAGAGATCGTCCGCGCGGTTCGGATTGACGATCGCCAGCGCCGGCGGCAATTCCTCGTCGGCCTGATGATGATCGAGCACGACAACGTCGAGCCCGAGCTTCCTCGCTTCTACGAGCGCATCATGGCTGGTTGTCCCGCAATCGACGGTGACCAGAAGCTTGACGCCGCGCTCGGCAAACGCGCGTATCGCGTCCACATTCGGCCCGTAGCCTTCGAAAATCCGGTCGGGAATATGCACGAGCGGAGCGAGCCCGCAGTGCCGCAGATAGCGCGCGAGCAGCGCCGCGGCGGTGGCGCCGTCCACGTCATAGTCCCCGAAAATCGCGACGCTTTCGCCGTGGATGACGGCGTGCGCGAGGCGCGCGGAGGCCGCTTCCATGTCGGTGAGACCGTGCGGATCGGCCATCAAGCCTTTGATGCTGGGATCGAGATAGGCCGCGACTTCGCCCGGCTCGACGCCGCGGCCGGCGAGCACGCGCGCCAGCAGTTCCGGCACGCCATGCCGCTGCGCAATCGTGAGCGCGCGCGCCCGTGCGCGCTCATCCAAGCGATCGCGCCACGCCTGGCCGGTGGCAGATTTCTCCACGCCGAGGAAGAAGCGCTCGGTTGGCTGCATCGCTGTTGCGGGCATCGCCGTCATCGTCGTGCACTACCGGCGTCAGTTCTTGTATCCGTGCTTCTGCAGGATGGCGACGATCTTGGTGTTGAGCTCCTGCTGGAACGCCTGGATGCGCGGTCCCATCTCTGCCAGGACGTCGCCCATGACTTTCGGCATCTCGTGCAAAGCCTTGGCGCCGGTCGGCGTGTGGTAGAAGGCGACGATCTCGCGCAGCTCCTGTGCGCTGAAATGGCGCGCATACACCGCCGGGGAATATTTCATCGTTTCGCCGGCGAACGCGGCCACCGAACGCTCGAATTCGCCGCGCAAGTCGGACAATGTCGCGGCGTCGACCTTCGAGCCCAGGCTGTTCTCGATGCTCGGCCAGATCTGCGCGGTCATCGCGCCGCTCAATTTGTTGACGGTGTCGGCACTCACCATCGCCGAGAGTTCCTGCGCCGCGCGCAGCGCCTCCGGCGACGGCGCATCCTCGGCCTGAGCGGTTGGAATTGCGAGGCAACTGCAAAGCAACGCCAGTGCGAAAAGTCGCTGCATGCGATCCTCCATTGCCCGGCCATTACCCGACGCCGACCGGATCGGCGGCGATTATGCGCTAATCCAAATGAAACTTCTCGAATTGCCGGTGCTCGGCGCGCACCCAGCGCACCGTGCCGGTGACCGAGCGCATCACCACGGTTTCGGTTTCGATCACGTTAGGGCGGAACCTGACGCCGCGCAGCATATTGCCGTCGGTGACCCCGGTGGCCGCGAACACGCAATCGCCTTTCACCATGTCCCTGATGCCGTATTTCTTGCGCGGATCCTTGATGCCCATTTTGGCGGCGCGCGTGCGTTTCTCTTCGGTGTCGAGCACCAGCCGGCACTGCATTTGACCGCCGATGCAGGCAAGTGCCGCCGCCGCCAGCACGCCTTCCGGCGCGCCGCCGACGCCCATATAGATGTCGATGCCGGTTGCGTCCGGTTGCGCGGTGTGGATCACGCCGGCGACGTCGCCGTCAGTGATCAGCGCGACCGCTGCGCCGGTCTTGCGCACCGCCTCGATCATGTCGGCGTGCCGCGTGCGGTCGAGGATAAGCGCGGTGATGGCCTCGGGCTTGACGCCCTTGGCCTTGGCCAGCCGCATGATGTTCTCGGCCGGCGAGACATCGAGATCGACCAAATCTTTCGGATAGCCGGGGCCGATGGCGATCTTCTCCATGTAGACATCGGGCGCATTGAGCAGCGTGCCGGTTTCAGCCATCGCCATGGTCGCGATCGCACCCGGCATGTTCTTGGCGCAAAGCGTGGTGCCTTCGAGCGGGTCGACCGCGATGTCGACCTTCGGCCCCTTCCCGGTACCGACATTTTCGCCGATGAACAGCATCGGGGCTTCGTCGCGCTCGCCCTCCCCGATGACCACCGTGCCGGCGATCGACAGCTTGCCTAGTTCGCGCCGCATGGCGTCGACGGCGGCTTGGTCGGCTTCTTTTTCATTGCCGCGTCCACGCAGGCGCGCCGCCGAAACCGCCGCGCGCTCGGTCACGCGTACGATTTCGATCGACAGGATGCGGTCCATGGCCTGTTTCGAGGTCTCGGTCGCCGACGCCATCTCTTAAGCCCCCCTTTACACGAACCCGGCTTGCAAAGCCGGCCGTCAGTTCTTCTCGATTCGGATCACCTGCGGCCTGCCGGAGATCACCCTATCGCGCCCCACCGCCGCAAGAGCCTTGCGCACGGCGTCCTCAGTTGTCGCATAGGTAATGAGGATAACGGGGACGGAACCGGCCTTGGCGTCGGTATCGGCATGCGCCTGGTGGCGCTGCACAATGGATTCGATGGAAATCTCCTGTTGGGCGAGCCGTCTGGCGATGGTCGCCGCAGTGCCCGGCTTGTCGCGCGCGAGCAGCCGTATGTAGTAGCCGCCCTCGTGCCGCTGCATCGGCGCCTTGCGCACGCTACGCAACAGCGTCGCCGGCCGGCCGAACGGCGCGGTTCTGATCCCGCGCGCCGCGTCGCCGATATCGGACAGCACCGCCGAGGCGGTTGCCGCGCCGCCGGCGCCGGGTCCGATCAGCGTCAGCGGATTAATGCCCTGCACATCGACGGTGACCGCGTTGGTCACGCCCATCACCTGGGCGATGGCCGAGTCCTTGCGCACCATGGTCGGATGCACGCGCTGCTCGATGCCTTGCGGCGTCTTCACCGCCACGCCGAGCAGCTTCACGCGATAGCCGAGCTCGTCGGCGGCGGAAAGATCGGCCGGCGCCAGCGATGAAATGCCCTCCACATAGATCGCGCTCTGGTCGACCTTGGTACCGAAGGCGAGCGAGGCCAGGATCGCCAGCTTCTGCGCGGTGTCGTGACCCTCGATATCGAAGCTCGGATCGGCCTCGGCGTAACCCAGGCGCTGGGCTTCCTTCAGACACGCGGCGAAGGGCATCTTATCCTGTTCCATGCGCGTGAGGATGTAGTTGCAGGTGCCGTTGAGGATGCCGTAGATGCGCTCGAACGAGTTGCCGGCCATTCCTTCGCGCAAGGTTTTCACGATCGGAATGGCGCCGCCGACCGCGGCCTCGAAATTAAGCGCGACGTGATGCTTTTCCGCCAGCGTAGCGAGCTTGACGCCATGCTTCGCGAGCAGCGCCTTGTTGGCGGTAACTACCGATTTGCCGGACGCCAACGCCGCCTCGACCGCGCGCTTGGCGGGATCGCCGGCGCCGCCGATCAATTCGACGAAAACGTCGATGCCAGGGTCGCGCGCCAGCGCCACGGGATCGGAAAACCATTTAGTTTTCCTGAGATCGATGCCGCGATTCTTGGCGCGCGAGCGCGCGCAGACCGCGACGATGTCTATGGCGCGGCCGCACCGTGCGGCGAGCGCTTGCTGCTGACGCGCCACCTGGGCGATCAAGGCTGAGCCGACCGTGCCCAATCCGGCGACGCCCACTCTGAGAGGTTGAGCCATGAAATCAGCGGCGCGTGGCGAGCGGGACGACGTTGTGCAGTTTTTCCGGCCCGGTTTCGAGGAAGCGGCGGACATTGCGTGCGGCCTGGCGGATGCGTTGCTCGTTCTCCACCAGCGCGATGCGCACGAAGCCCTCGCCGTATTCGCCGAAGCCGATGCCGGGCGAGACGGCGAGATCGGCCTTTTCCACCAACAGGGTCGAAAACTCCACGCTGCCGAGGCTCTTGAACGGCTCCGGGATCGGCGCCCAGGCAAACATCGAGGCGCGCGGGCTCGGCACGTGAAATCCGGCGCGGTCGAAGCTCTCCACCAGCACGTCGCGGCGGCGCTTGTACGTTTCGCGCATTTCCTTGATGCAATCGTCGGGGCCGTTGAGCGCGGCGATGGCCGCCACCTGGATCGGCGTGAAGGCGCCGTAGTCGAGGTAGGACTTCACCCGACCGAGCGCCGCGATTACCCGGTCGTTGCCGACCGCAAAGCCAATACGCCAGCCCGGCATCGAGTACGTCTTCGACATCGAGGTGAACTCGACCGCGATATCCATCGCGCCCGGCACCTGCAGCAGCGAGGGCGGCGGTTGGCCGTCGAAATAGACTTCCGCGTAGGCGAGATCGGACAGCACCAGGATTTCGTGCTTCTTGGCGAAGGCGATCAGGTCCTTGTAGAAATCGAGCGAGGCGACGTAAGCGGTCGGATTGGCCGGATAACACACCACCACCGCGGTCGGCTTCGGAATCGAGTGGATGATCGCGCGTTCCAGCGTGTGGAAAAAATTCGGCGTCGGTTCCGAGGGAACGGAGCGAACGGCGCCGCCTGCCATCAGGAAGCCGAAGGCGTGGATCGGGTAGCTCGGATTGGGAACGAGCACGACATCGCCGGGCGCGGTGATTGCCTGCGCCACATTGGCGAAACCTTCTTTGGAACCGAGCGTGGTGATGACCTGGGTCTCGGGGTTTAGCTTCACCCCGAAGCGGCGCTCGTAATACTTCGCCTGCGCCAGGCGAAGCTTGGGGATTCCCCGCGAGGCCGAATAACGGTCGGTGCGTGGCTTGCCCAGGGTCTCCTTGAGCTTTTCGATGACATGCGCTGGCGCCGGCAAGTCCGGATTGCCCATGCCGAGATCGATGATGTCGGCCCCCGCATTGCGGGCGCGCGCCTTGGCCCGGTTCACCTCCTCGAACACGTAAGGCGGCAGGCGGCGGATGCGGTAGAAGTCTTCCATAGTCTCAAACCTTTAGCTCGGCTGCCCTATCCAGCCGGCCGGCATTACCCCGGCAGGCTTTTATCACGGGTTGGTCTTAGCGCCATCCTGGGTGCCGGCGGCTTGGTCTTTTTTGGCGGTCGCGGGCTTCTTTTTTTCCACGGGCGGCGCAGGCGTTTCTGCGGCCTTCTCGAGGGTCTCCTGCCGGTCACGCACCGCGGTCAGCTCTTTTTCCAGCGTTACCTGCTGTTGCTCGGTCATGGTCGGCACCTCGTGGGGTGGCGGCATGTCGTGAACCGCCGGGTATACGTAGGGCGCTACCGGCCGCTCCGGGGTCCCGGCCGGCAGTCCCAGATCACCCGGCAATTTGTCGATCACCGACCCCGGCGCGCAGCCGGAAAGCGCCGCGGCGAGCGCCAGGGCGGCCAAGGCCGCCAAAATCGATCGGTCGAAGGCTCGCACCATGCCCCGCAAAACCTGTGCTTGAGACGGGAAATCAAAGCGAACTCAATGAATTATATCATAACCCGACTAACCGGCTATTATGGCCGGAGCAAGGTTAAGCGTCCGCTCATCGGCTCGCAGAAAGCCGCACGTGGGTAAAGCCATAGACGCAAACACACCTTGCGGGAGGGCGCGGTCCGGGCCAATTCTCACGGCGAGGACCGACATGACGCTGATGGATAAGGCAACCACCGAGCCAGCCAAAGAGCCGGTCAAGGAACAGGCGAAGATCGGCTCGGTCGAGGTCGAGGCCTTCGCGCATAATATCGCCCGCCTAGTCGAGGAAGGCGGCAAGGCGCTCGCCGCCTATTTGAAGCCGCGCGAGGAAGGCAAGATCAAAACCGAACTGGCCGACAGCATCACCGACGTGGTCAAGACCGTCGGCCAAGTGGCGGAATACTGGCTGTCGGACCCCCAGCGCGCGCTCGAATTGCAGACCAGTCTCGGCCGCGCCTATCTCGATGTGTGGGCAAGCGCGGCCAAGCGGCTGGCCGGCGAACCGGCCGAACCGGCGGCCACCCCCGACCCCAAGGACAAGCGCTTCGCCGACCCGGAATGGTCGCAGAACCAGTTCTTCGACTTCCTCAAGCAGGTCTATCTGCTGACCGTGCAGTGGGGCGAGCGGCTGGTCAGAGACGCCGAGATCGACGCGCAAACGCGTCAGAAGGCGGCGTTCTACGTCAAGCAGATCGGCAATGCGATCGCGCCTTCGAATTTTGTGCTCACCAACCCGGAGCTTCTGCGCGAAACCCTCGCCGCGCACGGCGAGAATCTGGTGCGCGGGATGCAAATGCTTGCCGAAGACATCAAAGCCGGGCATGGCAATCTCAGGATCCGCCAGTCCGACGCCGGCGTGTTCGAGGTCGGCCGCAACCTCGCGCTGACGCCCGGTAAGGTGGTTTTTCAGAACGAGCTCATTCAGCTACTTCAATATGAGGCGACCACGCCTGAAGTGCTGAAGATTCCGCTCCTGATCGTGCCGCCGTGGATCAACAAGTTCTACATTCTCGATCTCACGCCGGAGAAGTCCTTCATCAAGTGGTGCGTCGACAATGGCGTGACCGTGTTCGTGGTGTCCTGGGTCAACCCGGATGCAAAACTCGCCGAGAAAAGCTTCGAACAATACATGCGCGAAGGCGTGATAACCGCGCTCGATGCCGTCGAGGCGGCGACCGGCGAGAAGCGGATCAATACGATCGGCTATTGCGTCGGTGGCACGCTGCTCGCGATCACGCTTGCCTATCTCGCGGCCAAGCAAGACGACCGCGTGCTCTCCGCCACGTTGTTCACGGCGCAGGTCGATTTCACCTATGCCGGCGACCTGATGGTGTTCGTCGACAAGGAACGCGTCGCGCAGCTGGAAGAGCACATGAACGAGCAGGGCTATCTCGAGGCCTCGAGCATGGCCAATGCATTCAATCTGTTGCGCTCCAATGATTTGATCTGGCCTTACGTCATCAATAACTACATGCGCGGCAAGAAGCCGTTCCCGTTCGACATCCTGTTTTGGAATTCCGACGCCACCCGCATGCCGGCGGCAAACCATTCGTTCTATCTGCGCAACTGCTATCTCGACAACAATCTCAGCCGCAAGAAAATGGAGATTGCTGGCGTCACGCTCGATCTCAAGGATGTGAAGGTCCCGATTTACAATCTGGCCACCCGCGAGGACCACATCGCGCCGGCCAAATCCGTGCTCTACGGCTCGCATTTTTTCGGCGGCCCGGTGAAATTCGTGCTCGCCGGCTCCGGTCATATTGCCGGCGTGGTCAACCCGCCCGATAAGCCGAAATACCAGTACTGGACCGGCAAGAAGCCGAGCGGTTCCGACGTCGACCACTGGCTGGCCTCGGCCACCGAGCACCCCGGCTCATGGTGGCCGGATTGGCTGGAATGGCTCAAGGCGCAGGGCGCCGAGACCGTGCCGGCGCGTGAAATCGGCGGCGGCAAGCTCAAGCCAATCGAGGACGCGCCGGGGTCTTATGTGAAAGTGAAAAGCTGGACGTAAAGCCGATGCCGGCCGCCGCCGCTCAATGACGATCCTGCATGCGATTTTATCGATCGCCTCCGGCAGCTTGGTCGGCTTCACGCTCGGCCTGGTCGGCGGCGGCGGCTCGATCCTGGCGGTGCCGCTTCTGGTCTACGTGGTCGGCGTCCGCTCGCCGCACATCGCCATCGGCACCAGCGCGATCGCCGTTGCCGCCAGCGCGGCCGCCAATCTCGCCGGCCACGCGCGGGCGCGCACGGTGAAATGGCCCTGCGCGCTGGTATTTGCGGTATCCGGCATCGCGGGCGCGGCCGGCGGCGCGCAGCTCGGCAAGATGGTCGACGGTTCCCGCCTGCTGATGCTGTTCGGCGTGCTGATGGTGGTGGTCGGCCTGACGATGCTGCGCCCGCGCAAGTCGGGCGGCAATCCGGATGTCATGTTGACGCGCGAATCTATGCCGAAGCTGTTGCCGCTGCTGATCGGCATCGGCATTGCGGTCGGCGCGCTGTCGGGCTTTTTCGGCATCGGCGGCGGCTTCCTGATCGTGCCCGGACTGATGGGCGCCACTGCCATGCCGCTGATCAACGCCATCGGCTCCTCGCTGGTCTCGGTTACCGCCTTCGGGCTGACCACGGCGGCGAGCTATGCCTGGTCCGGCCTTATCGATTGGCCCTTGGCCTTTCTGTTCATCGTCGGCGGCGCGCTCGGCGGCTTGCTCGGCATCCGCCTCGCCCATCATCTCGCCGCCGGATACAAGCACGTGCTTACGCTCACCTTTTCCGGCATCGTCATAGCGGTCGGGCTCTACGTCATCGCCCGCTCGATACTGGCTTAAGCCGATGACGGCCTGTTGATGCCGCCGGGCGCGACAGCGGCGCGCGTATCCACTAATCTGCCGGCCGTTTGCCTCACTCAAGACAGGGGATGGCGATGTCCAAGGAACTGATGTGGCTGACGCTGACGGTCATCCTGACCGGGCTCATGTGGATACCCTATATTCTCGACCGCATCGCGGTGCGCGGGCTGATGGGCGCGATGGGCAATCCCTCGCGCAACGACAAGCCGCAATCGCCCTGGGCGCAGCGGCTTTATTTCGCCCACACCAACGCGGTGGAAAACCTGGTCATCTTCGCGACCTTGGTGTTGATCCTCGAGGCCCAGGGCCACTCCACGCAAAGCACGGCGATCGCCTGCGCGGTCTATTTCTGGGCGCGCCTTGCGCACGCCATCATCTACGCGCTCGGCATTCCGGTGCTGCGCACGCTCGCTTTTGCGGTCGGCTTCGCGGCACAGGTAGCGCTGGTGCTGGCGGTTTTCGGCAAGCTTTAATTCTGCGTCATTCCAGGGCGCCGCGAAGCGGCGAACCCGGAATCCAGAAACGAATTCTGCGATCGCATCTGGATTCCGGGTCCGGCCTTACGGCCGTCCCGGAATGACGACTATTGCGGCGCGGCCCGCTCGGCGAGCGCGCGCAGATCGAGCCCGCGCGGCAGCGTGCCGAAGGCGCCGCCGCCCTCCTGCGCCAGCCGCGAGGCGCAGAACGCATCCGCCACCGCTGCCGGCGCATGCTTGATCAGCAGTGCGCCCTGCAGCGCCAGCACCAGATCGCGCACCAGCACGCGCGCCTGCGACTCGTCATTGCGGTCGGCGGCGCGCAGCCGCTGTTGCAGCCGCTCGGCGAAAGCCTTTAGCCGCGGGTCGCCGGCCTCGGCGAGTTCATGGCGCAGCACCTCGGCCGCCTTCGGCGTGCGCTCGATCGCGCGCAGCACGTCGAGGCACATGACATTGCCGGAGCCTTCCCAGATCGAATTGACCGGCGCCTCGCGATAAAGCCGCGGCAGGATGCTTTCCTCGATATAGCCGGAGCCGCCCAGCACCTCCATCGCCTCCAGCGTCACCGCCGGCGCGCGCTTGCAGATCCAGAACTTCGCCGCCGGCGTCACCACGCGGCGGAATACGGTGGAGGTTTCGTCGCTTTCGTCATAGGCACGCGCTAGCCGCATGCTCAGCACGGTCGCCGCCTCGCATTCGAGCGCGAGATCGGCCAGCACGTTGGTCATCAGCGGCTGGTCGATCAAGCGTTTCTGGAACGCGGTGCGATGGCGCGCGTGATGCACCGCCTGCGCCACCGCCTGCCGCATCAACGAGGACGAACCGATGCAGCAGTCGAGCCGGGTGTGGCCCGCCATCTCGATGATGGTGGGGACGCCGCGGCCCTCCTCGCCGACCAACTGCGCATAGGCGCCGTCGAATTCCACTTCGCTCGAAGCGTTGGAGCGGTTGCCCAGCTTGTCCTTGAGACGAATGATGTGAATGGCGTTGCGCTCCGCGTCCGGCGTCCAGCGCGGCAGCATAAAGCAGCTCAGACCCTTCCCCGATTGCGCCAGCACCAGGAAGGCGTCGCACATCGGCGCCGACAGGAACCATTTGTGGCCGGTGAGGCTGAAACTGCCGTCGCCGGCAGGCTCCGCGCGCGTCGAATTGGTGCGCAAATCGGAGCCGCCCTGGTTCTCGGTCATGCCCATGCCGATGAGCGCGGCGGATTTTTCGCGCAGCGGAACAAAGCGCTTGTCGTAATCGCGTCCGATAATCTTCGGCAGCCATTGCGCCGCGATCGCCGGCGCAAAGCGCAAGCTCGGCACCGAGCCGTAGGTCATGGCGAGCGGGCAATAAACCCCGCTCTCGATCTGGTTGAGCATATAGGTGCCGGCCGCGCGCGCCACATGCGCGCCCGCTTTCGGATCGGCCCAGGGGCTCGAATGCAAGCCGGCGCGTAGCGCGATCGCCATCAGCTCGTGCCAGGCCGGATGGTACTCCACCTCGTCGAGGCGATGGCCGTAGCGGTCGAGCGTGCGCAGCACCGGCGTATATTTGTTGGCGTCGAACCCGAGCTGGATGGTCTCCGGCTTGCCGAGGGTTATGCCAAGCGTGTTGAGCCCATCTTGCGCCCAGCCGGCGCCTTCGCGGCGCACCGCCTCGCGCAGCACCGTATCGCTGGCGAACAGATTATAGGGCTCGAGCGGCGGCGGCTGGTTGCTGACCTCGAACATCATTTGCCTCGTCATTCCGGGACGCCGCCATAAGTGCGTTTACGCGCGTCTTCGACGCGCTATGGCGGCGGACCCGGAATCCAGATGCAGACTCGGACAATTGTATCTGGATTCCGGGTTCGCGGGCTAAAGCCCGCGAACCCGGAATGACGGTCAGGGAAACAGCGCCACTTGCTCCAGCCCCATGGCCTCCGGATAGCCAAGCACCAGGTTCATGTTCTGGATCGCCTGGCCGGAAGCGCCCTTGACCAGATTGTCGAGCGCCGAAATCACGATGGCGCGGCCGGGAATGCGGTCCTTGGCAACCCCGATGAACGTCATGTTCGAGCCGCGCACGTGCCTGGTTTGCGGCGTTTCGCCGAAGGGCAGCACATGCACGAAGGGCTCCTTCGCGTAGAACTTTAAAAGCACCGCATGAAGGTCCTCAGGGCTCCGCCCGCGCCGGCCGCGCACATAGATGGTCGACAGAATGCCCCGGTTCATCGGCACCAGATGCGGGGTGAAGCTGACGATCACCGCGCGCCCGGCGGCGGCCGAGAATTCCTGGTCGAGCTCGGCCATGTGCCGGTGATGGCCGACGCCATAGGCGTGGAAGCCTTCCGACACCTCGGAAAATAGCATGGCCTCCTTGGCCGCCCGGCCCGCGCCGGTCATGCCCGACTTGGCGTCGACCACGATCTCGTCGAGCTCGATGGCCTTGGCCTTGATCAGGGGAATGAGCGGCAGTTGCGCGCAGGATGTGTAGCAGCCCGGATTGGCGACGAGCCGCGCATGTCTGATCTCGCGCCGATGGATCTCGGTGAGCCCATAGACCGCCTCAGTCTGCAGCTCCGGCGCGTGATGCTCATGGCCGTACCAGCGAGCATAGGCGGTGTGGTCGCCGAGCCGGAAATCGGCGGATAAATCGATCACCTTCGTTGTCGGCGCCTGCGCCAGCAATTCCTTGACCACCTTCTGCGTGGTGGCATGCGGCAGCGCGCAGAATGCGAGATCGAGCCCGGCCTTGCCCCAATCGAGCCCCGCGATGGCGACCAGTTTCGGCAGCTCATATGGCGAGAACTGCGGAAACACGTCGCGCATCGCCTTGCCGGCGCTGCGCTCGGCGGTGAGCAGCACGATCTGCGCGCGCGGGTGCCGCAACAGCATGCGCACCAGCTCGGAGCCGGTGTAACCGGAGGCGCCGAGCACGCCGATTTTCGCCTTTGTAGCCATGAGTCGATCCTCATCCAGAGTCTTAAATGACTACCGGAGCAAGGCCAACAGCGCGGATATCGATTGTAAAAGTGCCGCGGGCCAAGTCCGGCGGCACGGGTGACGACTTAAACGCGAAAGCGCGCCCGTGCCGTGGCGATACGGCGGCGGCGGAGGCTCGCTGGTGCAAATAGCGTCGTCATGGGCGCGTGAGATAGGCCCCCGGCACCCCGGCGTCAAGACGGCGGCCGCCCCAAAGGCAGCGGCTGCTCGGCGAGCATGACTTTGACGACCATATCGCGCGCCATCGCCGGGTCGACGCCATTGGCGGCGATCAGGTCCTTGCAGTCGGCCACGATCGCGTCGGCGTCCTGCATGATCTTCAGACGCTTGAAGTGGTCGTCATGATGCAGGCCCATGCTGGCGCCGACAATGTCGAGAATGTTGATGATCTTGAACGGCCAGTCGCGCTCATGCGCGCACAGGTCGCGGTGGTCGGGGTGGTATATCGCGACCAGCGCATCTACACCGGCGGCTTGCGCCGCCTCCAGCTCGGCCCGATGCAGCCCGCGTTTGTACTCGGGCAGCGCGTTGAGGAAATTGCTCATCAGGCCGACTGCCGGCTGCTGCAGATCGACGATCTCGATGCCGGGCACCATTTGCAGCAACGCGATGGCGGCCTCGACCACGCCTTTGACGCCCGGATGCTTGTGCAGCGCGATCTTCAGCGGCACCGGCTGCCTGCAGCAGCGGCCGCAGATCGTCGAAACGCGTCGCCAGGAACAGCATGAAGGGCGTCATCTCGAACGGCCGCGATCCGCGTACCTTCTCAATTGTCGGCAGCGTCGTCTCGGTGAACTGCACATGGCAGCTCGCGCACCACGAGATCACGCCGGCTTTTCCTTCCGCCAGCTTGTCGAGCGAATTGGTGGCGACGCGTCCGGACACTTCAAGGTCGCCGGTGCGCGCCTGGACGATGCCGCAGCAATGGCTCGGCCCGCCCATGACCTTATAGGTAACGCCGAGCGCATCCATGATGTCGAGCGCGAGCAGCGCGATGTGCGGCGTCTTGAGCACGTTGCAGCCGGTGTAGAACACGAAATCCGGCCGTTCGCCCGGCTTGACGGTCGAGCCGGATTCGAGACGCTCGGTCACCTTCTGGCCGAGCCGCGTCAATTCATTCGCCGACAGTTGCATGCGCGCGAGCACGTTGGCGCCGTTGGCGACCAGGCGGAAATTTTCCACGCCTTTCTTGCGCTGCTCGCGCGGCTCGGCCGTTTGCCGCGCCATTTTCACGCGCGCCATCGCCAACAGGAAGCGCGGATTGACGCCCTCGGGACAGGCCGCGATGCAATCGCCGGTGAGCGCGCAACCCTTGGCCCAGGCCTTGGAAGCCTGCGGGCCATCGCCGAAGCGCACGATATCGAGCACGCCGGCAATCACCGCCTTCGGCGCCGTTTCGCCGACGCCTGCCGGTCCCGTCACCGGGCAAATCTCCACACACTTGCCGCACTTCGTGCAGGCATCGAGCATGGCGGCCGTGCGGGAGGACAGCGCCTGTTCGAAGACCGTTTCGGTCACATGAAAAGTCCCGATCGCAGCGGCGGGAAAGAATTTTACCCGCTTCGCAGGCGCTCGGCCAGCGCGGGTAGCCCCCTCGCCGGCATTTTTCCGCAGTGCGGTCGCCGCGTATGACGGCGAGCGACCCATATAGGCGAGCGCCCACTTGTTGGCTAAGCTGCTCCCGTCGACGATCCAGCGCCAACAGCGCCGGATCAAGCAATGCCGGCAACGACCGGCTTACACTTGGGAGGAATTTAAGATGCGTCGTTTGACGATGATGGCGGGCGCCTTGGGCGTCGCGCTGCTGATGAGCTCGGGCGCCTTCGCGCAGGTGCCGCCCGATCCGAACAATCCGAACGAAAAAGTTCCGGACACGATGGCCCCGCCGGCCTATGGCGAGCCAATCAATCTTGCGACCGCCAAGAAAGTCGCCGCGGCTGCGCGCGCGGAAGTCGAAAAGCGGAAATGGCGCGGTATGTGCATCGCGGTGGTCGGACCGTCCGGCGATCTCGTCTATTTCGAGAAGGACGACTATTGCCAATACGCCTCGATCGACATTTCGCAGCATAAGGCGCGCGCGGCCGCGCGCTATCGCCGTCCGACCGTGGTGTTCGAACGCTTGCTCGCCAAGGGTGGGTTCTTCGCTTATCTGCCGACGCTCGGTGATGCCTTCATCGCCTCGCGCGGCGGCAATCCGTTGATGGAAGGCGGCAAGGTGATCGGCGCCATCGGCGTCTCCGGCGGCACCGGTTCGCAGGATGACACGATCTCGCAGGCCGGCGTCGCCGGCTTGAAATAATAAGAAGCAATGACGACAATTTCCGCCGGGATGAAAATCCCGGCGGCTTCTCGCGTCTCGAGGGAGGAACATAATGATCAAAAACATCGCATTTGGTCTGGCATTGGGAACATGCCTCGCAATAGTGCCGTTCGCGACCGCTTCAGCGGCTTCGAAAGCGTTGAAGGTGAGCGTGGACAAACTCAATAAGGGCGGAAGAATTAATGAAAAATATGCGTTCTGCGTTCCGGCCGCGCAGGGTCACACACGTCCCGGCGCCAATGTCAGCCCCAGCATCAAGTGGTCGAAAGGCCCGCGCGGTACCAAGTCCTACGCCATCATCGTATTCGATCCCGATGTGCCGACGATCCGCGACAATATGAACAAGGAAGGCGCGACACTGTCCGCTTCGATGCCGCGCCGGGTATTTTACCATTTCCTTCTCGCCGACATTCCGCCGAAGGTCACCTCGCTTGCGGAGGGCGGCGCGTCAAACGCCCGCGTCGTTCACGGCAAACCGGCAACGGCCGTCAAAGTCGGCGTGCCCGGCCTGAACGACTACACGACTGCGACGGCCGCCAGCGAGGCGATGAAGGGAAAATATTACAGTTATGACGGGCCGTGCCCGCCGTGGAACGACGAAATCCCGCATCATTATCATTTCACCGTTTACGCGCTGAGCGTGCCGAAGCTCGACCTCAAGGGCGATTTCAACGGCACCGACATGATGGCGGCGATGAAAGACAAGGTGCTGGCGCAGGGCGAACTGGTCGGCGTCTATGCCCAGAACCCGGACGTCATTGCGAAGCTGCCGAAGTAAGGTTGATCGACTGGGCCAAGTCCGCCGGGACGAAAATCCCGGCGGATTTTTTAAGCCGGTGTTCCCGCCTGCACCCCGCTTTCAGATCGCGAAAGGCCAGGCCCGCTTGACAAAAAGCAATGCGCAGTTTGGCTGCCGGCCTTACGTCGAACGCAGGCGGCGAGGCGCGCGTTGCCATCGGCGGCAATCGCGCCGCAGGGATTGACAGCGGGCGCCGCTGCGCCCGATGGTCGGCGCTCATAATAACGATGCCGGCCACCGGCAAATTTGGGGGAAACACCATGACATTGCGAACCATGCTGCGCGCTCTTGCGGTTATGGCGCTGGCCGTCGCCAGCACTGCCGCCATGGCGCAAGAGACTATCCGCCTGCGCATCGCCTCGGGGCATCCGCGGGCCAACACCTACGTCGCCCTGTTGCAGGACTTTTTCGTGCCGGAGGTGACCAAGCGGGTCGCCGCCAACACCAAATACAAAGTCGAGTTCGTCGAGGGCTACGGCGGCTCGATGGTGAAAGTCTCCGACACGCTCGCAGGCGTGCAGTCTGGCATCATCGATATGGGCGGGTATAACTTCGGCTTCGAACCGTCGAACCTGCCGCTGCACTCGTTCCAGGTGATGCTGCCGTTCGGCACCATGGACCCGGTCATGAGCCTGAAGATTGCGCGCGCGGTCTACGCCAAGGTCCCGTACATGTCGAAAGTGTTCGAGGACAAGTTCAAGCAGAAGCTGCTCGCGCTGATCGCCGACAACGGTTACAACCTCGGCACCAATTTCGAATGGAATTCCGTTAAGGATCTCAAGGGCCAGAAGATCGCCGGCGCCGGCCTCAATCTCAAATGGCTGGAATTCGCCGGCGCAACGCCGGTGCAATCGTCCTTGCCCGAGGCCTATACCTCGATGAAGACCGGCGTCTACAACGGCTGGATCATGTTCCCGTCGGGCTGGGCCAACTTCAAGCTCTATGAAGTCGGCAAGTACTACACCGAGATCGGCTTCGGCGCGATCACCTGGCACGGGCTCACCGTCAACCTGGCGCGCTGGAACAAGCTGCCAAAGGAAGTGCAGGACATCATTCTGCAAGTCGCCCACGAATACGAGCTCAAGACCGGCACGGTGAACAAGGCGGACTATCCGAAGCAGATCGCCGAGCTCAAGGCGCACGGCTGAATCGTGCGCACGCTGCCGGAGAAGGTCCGCCAGGAATGGGCGGAATTGCTCGCCGCCTGGCCGGCGCAGAAGGCCAAGGAGCTCGATGCCAAGGGCTTGCCGGCAACGCAGGTGCTGGAAGCCGACATTGCAGGCCGCCGAGGACAACGGCTACAAATGGCCGGTTCGCTATAAGATCAAATAGAGGGCGAAACGGGCGGCCGTCATCGTCGGCCGCCCGCTTCTTTGGTTCGGGCGAGGGCTGCTCGTGCTTCGTGACATAAATGCCTGGATCGTACGCGCCCTGCTGCTCGCCGCGGGCGTGTTCATTTTTCTGCTCGGTTTCCTGGTCTGCACCGACGTCATCGGGCGCACCGTCTTCAACTCTCCGCTCAAGGGCACGCCGGAGATGGTGTCGATGTCGATCGTCATCATCTGCTTCCTGCTCGCCGGCTACTCGGTACAGAGCGGCGGCATGATCTACACCGACGTGCTGGCCTCGATTCGGCGCGCGCGGACAAGCCTTTGCTCTGTTGCTGTCGGCAATCCTCGGCATCTTGTTCTTCGGAATCATCGTATGGGGCGGCTACGGGCTCGCGCTGAACGCCGTGATCAGCGGCGAGTACCAGGGCGAGGGAGCGCTGCGGGTGCCGGCTTGGCCGGCCCGGATCACCGTGCTGGTCGGCTCGGCGCTCGTGGTCTTCAGTTATGTCATGCACGCGATCGGCGCGGTGCGTGTCCTCATAACCGGCCGGGCCGAGGACGATGTGATTTCGGCGCCGCCGAAAGTCTAGGACCAGGGCACCATGCTCGGCCATTCCGATATGATTGCCATCGTGGTCGTTGTGCTCGCATTGGTATTCGCGGGCGTCCATATCGCCATTGCCCTCGGCATCACCGCCGCGCTCGGCATTTATCTTATGACCGGCGATGTCGATGTGGTGCGCGACTTCGTTGCCAATACGGCATACGAAGCGCTGCGCGACTACGTGTTTGCAGTGATCCCGCTGTTCATGCTGATGGGCGACTTTCTGGCTAAATGCGGCGCCGCCCGCGACATTTATGCGCTCGCCAACCGGCTGAGCGGCTGGCTGCCCGCCCGGCTCGCAGTCGCTACCATCCTGAGCAATGCGCTGTTCGGCTTCGTCACCGGCGTGAGCATCGCGGCCGCCGCGGCGTTCTCGCGCATCGCCTATCCGGAAATGCGCCGCTACGGCTACCGGCGCGATTTCGCGCTCGGCGCGGTCGCCGGCAGCGCCTGCCTGGGCATGCTGATCCCGCCTTCGGTGCTGATGATCGTATGGTGCGTGCTCACCGAAATTTCCATCGGCAAGATGTTTCTCGCCGGCGTGATCCCGGGGCTCATCGCCGCCGGCGGCATGATCGTTTATGTCGTGATCGCGGCCATCCTGAAACCCGAATTGGTCGGCGAAGCCCGCCGGCCGCTGGCGACCGGCGCGGTCGGCGCCGATGTCAGCGCGGCGCCAACCGTTACGCTACCGCAGGACGAGCAACCGATCGGCGCCCTGCTCTTTAGTACGACGCTGGTTATCTTGCTCGTTGCCGGCACGCTCGGGGCCATCTGGCTCGGCGTCTGCACGCCGACCGAAGGTGCCAGCGTCGGAGCGATCGGCTCGCTCATTCTGGCGCTCATCAAGGGGATCAAACCGCGCGAAACCTGGCATGTCGTACTCGATGTCGGGCGCACCTGCGGACCGCTGCTTTTGCTGCTGTTTTGCGCGCAACTTTATTCGCGCGTGTTGGCCATGACCGGATTTACCGAGGCGGCCAAGGCATTCCTGTTGAGCACCGGGGTCGGCCCCTGGGGAATTCTCACGGTCATGGTCGCCATCTGGTTCGTGCTCGGGTGCCTGATCAATTCCATCTCCATCATCCTGCTCACGGTGCCGATCTTCGCGCCGATCGCCGGCCATCTAGGCTTCAATCCGCTGGCGTTTGCCATCATGGGCATTTTGGCGATCGAGACCGGCCTGCTCACCCCGCCGTTCGGCATCCTGGTGTTCACGGTGAAGGCGGCGGTGCCCGACAAAAGTGTGACACTGGCCGAGATTTTCCGCGGCTCCATCCCCTATTGGATCGTGCTGCTGGTGGTGGTCGTAGCCCTTGCGGCGTTTCCGCAGCTTGCCACCTTCCTGCCCAGCCTGTAGCCGACCCTCCCGTTAATCCCCGGTTAGCAGCAGCCCTGTCACGCTGGCACCGCCATCATGGCATAGTGAGTGGCAAACGAATCAGCGCATTCCTATCTGAAAACGTCCATGGCCAAATCCGCGACCAAGAAGAACCCGTCGAAACAGCCCGACTTGTTCGACCTTGCCCCGCGGCCGGCGAAATCGGCGGCGCGCAAGCCGGCCGCACGCGGCGCGGCCAAGGCCGCGGGCCGCGCCAAGCCGACGCGCGGTTCAAGCGCTGAGTCCGGCTACACCGCCAAGCATATCGAGGTGCTGGAGGGGCTCGAGCCGGTGCGCCGCCGCCCCGGCATGTATATCGGCGGCACCGACGAGAAGGCGCTGCATCATTTGTTCGCCGAGGTGATCGACAATTCTATGGACGAGGCGCTCGCCGGCCACGCCGATTGGATCGAAGTCGAGATGGAGGCGAACGGCTTCGTTATCGTGACCGACAACGGCCGCGGCATTCCGGTCGATCCGCACCCCAAGTTCAAAAACAAGTCGGCGCTCGAAGTCATCATGTGCACGCTGCACGCCGGCGGGAAATTCGACTCCAAGGTCTACGACACCTCGGGCGGCTTGCACGGCGTCGGCGTCTCGGTCGCCAATGCCTTGTCCGAGCGCATGGAGGTCGAGGTCGCGCGCGAGCAGCAGCTCTACAAGATGGCGTTCGAGCGCGGCAAGCCGAAGGGCAAGCTGGAAAAGGCCGGCCGCGCGCCCAACCGGCGCGGCACCAAAATCCGCTTCCGCCCCGATCCGGAAATTTTCGGCGCCAAGGCCGCGTTTCAGCCTGAGCGCGTATTCAAGATGGCGCGCTCCAAGGCCTATCTCTATGGCGGCGTCGAAATCCGCTGGCATTGCGACAAGGCGCTGCTCAAGGGCATCGACGACGTGCCGGAAAAGGCCACGTTCCATTTCGCCAACGGGCTGAAGGACTATCTCGCCAGCAGTCTTTCCGGCGCCACGCTGGTGCATCCCGACATCTTCACCGGTTCCGCCGGCAAGACCGGCCGTCACGGCGCGGTCGAATGGGCGGTGGCCTGGACGGCCGATGCCGATGGATTTTTACAATCCTACTGCAACACGATCCCGACGCCGGACGGCGGTACGCATGAATCCGGCCTGCGCACCGCGCTGCTGCGCGGGTTGAAGGATCACGCCGCCCGCGCCGGCCAGGAAAAACGCGCCGCTCCGGTCGGCAGCGAAGACGTCATGACCGGCGCCGGTTGCATGCTCTCGGTGTTCATCCGCGAGCCGGAATTCCAGGGCCAGACCAAGGACCGGCTGGCCACCGCGGCGGCGCAGAAGATCGTCGAAAACGCGATCAAGGATCCGTTCGACCATTGGCTGTCGGGCAACCCGCTGCAGGCCAACAAGCTGCTGGATTTCGTCATTGAGCGCGCCGAGGAACGGCTGCGCCGCCGCCAGGAAAAGGACATCGCGCGCAAGACCGCGGTGAGGAAGCTGCGGCTTCCCGGCAAGCTCGCCGACTGCTCGAGCTCGGCTTCGGAGGGCTCGGAGATTTTCATCGTCGAGGGCGACTCGGCCGGCGGCTCGGCCAAGCAGGCGCGCGACCGCCGCACGCAGGCGGTGCTGCCCTTGCGCGGCAAAATCCTCAACGTCGCTTCCGCCGGCAAGGACAAGCTGGCGCAGAACGCGCAGCTCGCCGATCTGATCCAGGCGCTCGGCTGCGGCACCGGCGCGCATTTCCACGAAAAGGACCTGCGCTACGAGAAGGTCATCATCATGACCGACGCCGACGTTGACGGCGCCCATATCGCCTCGTTGTTGATCACCTTCTTCTATCGCCAGATGCAGAAGCTGATCGAGGCCGGCCGGCTCTATCTCGCGGTGCCGCCGCTCTACCGCCTGCAGCACGGCGGCAAGATCGTCTATGCGCGCGACGACAAGCACAAGGAGCAGTTGCTCAAGAAAGAGTTCAATGCCAATGCCAAGGTGGAGGTGTCGCGCTTCAAGGGCCTCGGCGAAATGATGGCGGCGCAATTGAAGGAAACCACCATGGACCCGGGCAAGCGCACGCTGTTGCGGGTGGTGCTGACCGAGAAGGAAATGAAACCGACCGCCAAGGCGGTCGAGCGGCTGATGGGCAACAAAGCCGAAGCGCGGTTCGATTTTATTCAGGAGAACGCGGAATTCGCCAGCGAGGCGTTGTTGGACGTGTAATTCTGCCGTTCGTCCCCGCGCAGGTGGGGACCCATGCGCCGCAGCCTCTCACCGCCTCATGCTGAGGAGCTCGCCGAAGCTTGAGCGAAGGCGGGCGGCTCGAAGGATGGAGCGGGCGCCGGCGGGGAATAGCGCTTGACAGGCATATATTCCTTGGGATAATATCCCTACATCCTCGCTCGTGAGGGCGCTTCATGAGGCGTCATTAAGCGGAACGCGGAGCGGCGCCCGCGGGCGCGAGGGTACGCTCCTCGCGCACTCGGGCGGCACCGGGGCTCCGCCCGGGGTCACTAGGGACCCCCGCCAGGAGCTTGGCTGACGGCAGCCGGCTCGGCCGGCCCGGAGGTTTGGCGGCGCGAGCACCCGATGAGGGGACTGGCGCCAAGAAACCGAAAGGCACGCCAAGAGCTTGACCGAAAGCGCGGCCCGGTGCCGTAGTGAGAACGCCGCGATGGAGCGCCGATCGGCGCGCGCCCTTCGCCAAAGGGCGCCCGCGCCGCAAGGCGTGCATTGACTAAGGATGCGCCGCTCGGCGCTCCGTCCCCTCGCATTGTGCGAGGGGAGAAGGGAAGGCCCCGCCCAGCGGGTAGGCACGACGGCCTGCCCGGGGCCGCTCAAGAATACGGGCGGCGGAGCGTTGGCTTCTTATCCCTCCCCTGCAAGGGGGGGTCCGGCGCCAACGGGTCCGCGCGAAGCGCGGCCCGATGACTGGCTCCGCGCCGGGGATGGGGTCACGCGTGAGATTGAAAGAGAGCGCACCCCACCCGACCGCTCGCTTCGCTCGCGGCCACCCTCCCCGCGGAGCGGGGAGGGATCAGGAAAGCACCCTACTCGCACATCTTCAGCACCGGCGTCTTGCTGCCGCGCGCCAGCGCGATGCCGTCCTTGACCCGCACCGGCCCGCCCTCCGCCTGGTTGAACATTGTGCGTCGCGTAGCTTTACGGACAAGGAACGTGAGTTTCTGGCGTTCCTCTGCGGCGGTGCCGGGCTGGAAGATCACCTCGACCGACAATTGCTCGGCGGAAAGGCGCTCCGCCGACAAGAAGCTGTAGCGGTTGATCGTGTAATCGGGGCCGAGATCGTGGCTCTCCAGCACCAGCCCCGGGCTCGGCTCGCTGATGCTGACATGCGGATTGGCGGGCGAGGCCGGCGCGCCGCAATCGGCCGCCCAGGTGCCGAACAGGCCGAACTCACGGAACAGCGCGTCGACCGGTGCGGCCTGGACGGCGGCGGGCATGGCGGCCGCGGCCGCAAGCAACAGAACCGCCACAATCCGCATCACTTTGCCGCTCCACCGACTCGCAATCCACTGCTGCAACCATAGCAGCGCGCCGCGCGGCGGCAATCGCGCGCGCAATCGCCGCGTGACGCTTTTGTTACTTGAACGACAGTTTCGCCGCTTGCACCACATCGCCGAAAGTCTTGATGTCGGCATCGATGCGCTGCTTGAACGCGTCGCCGGTCGGGCCGCCCGGCTTCACCGCCATCTTCTGCAAGCCCGACCGCACGCCCGGGTCGGCAAGCGCGCGGCCGAGTTCTTTGGTCAGCTTGGCGACGATCGGCGCCGGCGTGCCGGCCGGCACGAAAAAGCCGCTCCACAATTGGGTATCGACTTCCGGATAGCCGGCTTCCGCCATGCTCGGCACACCGGGAAGCTCGGGCGAGCGCTCGGACCCGGTCACCGCCAGCGCGCGGGTCTTGCCGCCTTTCACCAGCGGGATCGCCGGCGGGCCGTCGGATATCGTGAACAAGCACTGCCCGCTCACCACGCACAGATTCAACTCGTTGCTGCCCTTGAACGGGATCGCCACGCCGGGCATGCCGGTCTTCAGCTTGAGCGTTTCGCTGGCGATGGTGAAGGCCGGCGACGACGTGCCGTAATTCGATTTGTCGGGGTTGGCCTTCGCCCAGGCCACCAGTTCCTTCACGTTCTTGGCCGGATGATCGGCCGGCACCACCAGCACCAGCGGGAACGAGGCGATCATGTTGAGCGGGATGAAGCTCTTGGTCGGATGATAGCTGAGATTGGGATAGATGGCGGCGGCGATCGACATCTGCCCGGTGGCGCCGACCAGCACCGTGTAGCCGTCGGGCGCCTGATGCGCGACGTAGTCGGAGGCGATCCGCCCGCCGGCGCCCGGCTTGTTCTCGACGATGGTGGTGGCGCCGGTATTCTGCTGGAATTTGTTCACCACCAGCCGCGCAAACAGATCGTTGCCGCCGCCGGCGGCAAAACCGACGATGAAGCGGATGACGCGGTCGGGATAGGCGTCTTGCGCGCGCGCCGCGCCCGCGGCGGTCAAAACCAGCGCCGCGGCGATGCAAGCAAAATAGCTGCGAACCCTCATCGTCGTCCCTCCCGCCGTTCTCTGCCGGAACGTATCGGCCAAAGCCTACACCGGCCGCCGCCATTGGGAAATGTCGTCGTGGCGATATGCTATCGTTGCCCACGCAACGATCCCGCCGAGCCAGGATGACCGCAGCTTCCCCCGACATTGCCGGCAATTCGCAGGCGCGCGGCCCGACCGCTTCGGCCATCCGCGCGCCCTCACCTATCTGTTCGCGACCGAGATGTGGGAGCGCTTCTCCTATTACGGGATGCGGGCGCTGCTCGTGCTCTACATGGTCAAATACCTGCTCGACCCGCAGCGCGCCGGTCAAGTGCTCGGCCTCGAGCCGTTCCGGCACGCTTTGGAATTCGTGTTCGGCCCTCTGGCCACGCAACCATTCGCCTCGCAGATCTACGGCTTCTACACCGGCCTCGTCTATCTGACGCCGATCCTCGGCGGATTGCTGGCCGACCGCGTGCTCGGCCAACGCCGCACCGTCATCATCGGCGCCACGCTGATGGCGATCGGTCATTTCATGATGGCCTTCGAGCATCTGTTCCTGTTCGCGCTCGGCTTTCTCATTCTCGGCAATGGCGCCTTCAAGCCGAACATCTCGACCCAGGTCGGCGCGCTCTATGCGCCCGGCGACCGCCGCCGCGACCGCGCCTTCTCGATCTTCTATGTCGGCATCAATCTCGGCGCCTTCCTGGCGCCGCTGGTATGCGGCACGCTCGGCGAGGAACTCGGCTGGCACTACGGTTTCGCCGCCGCCGGCGTCGGCATGACCACCGGGCTCATCATCTATCTTTGCGCCACGCCGGCCTTGCCGAAGGACAGTTTCGCCAAACGCGAGGCGGTATCCGGGCCCATGAGCGGCGCGGCTTGGCGCTCGATCGGCGCCCTCATGGCGCTGATGCTGCCGGTCAGCCTGTTCTGGGGGACCTACGAACAGCAGGGCAACACCATCGTGCTGTTTGCCGCGCAATATACCGACCGTCATGTGTTCGGCGCGCGAAATTCCGGTCACCTGGTTCCAGGCGTTCAATCCGTTCATGATCTTCGCCTTTACGCCGTTCATCGTCGCGCTCTGGCGGCGGCAGGGTCGCCACGAGCCGTCCACCGTCGGCAAGATGGCGATCGGCTGCTTGCTCAACGCGGCGGCCTATCTTGTCATGGCTGCCGCCGCCGCGCATGCCACCGGCGCGCCGGCAAGCTGGCTCTGGCTGTTCGGCTATTTCGTCGTCATCACCGTCGGCGAGCTTTATCTGTCGCCGGTCGGCCTTTCGCTGGTGACCAAAGTCGCGCCGCTGCACCTGCTGTCGATGATGATGGGCGTGTGGTTATCGACCAGTTTCATCGGCGGCTTTCTTGCCGGTTATCTCGGCACCTTCTGGTCGGGCCTGGCCAAGACCGAATTCTTTTTGATGCTGGCGGTCATTTCCGCCGCGGCCGGTCTGATGATTGCGCTGCTCATCCGCCCGCTGCGCGCAATCTTGCAGGACTAATCCAGCGGCAAGCCGACATATTGCTCGGCGAGCGAGCGCTTGGCCGATTCCGACGTGGCGAGATAATCGAGATCGGCGAGCTGGCGCCGGCGGTCGAACGCGGTCTCGTGCGGGAAGCGGTGCATGATTTGCGTCATCCACCAGGAGAAGCGCTGTGCCTTCCACACCCGCCGCAGGCAAGTCGCCGAATAGCCGTCCAGCAGGTCGTTGCGCTTGGCTTTGTAGAAAGCGTCGAGCGCGCGCGAGAGGAATACTACGTCGGCAAAGGCTAGATTCATGCCCTTGGCGCCGGTCGGCGGTACGATATGCGCGCTGTCGCCGGCGAGGTAGATCCGCCCGTGCTGCATCGGCTCGACCACGAAGCTGCGCATCGGCGTGATGCCCTTTTGCAGCATGCGGCCCTCGGTGAGCTTGCGCGCGCCGCCCAGCCGCTTGTGCAGCTCGTCCCAGATGCGCGCGTCGGACCAATTTTCTATTTCCTCGTCGTGGTCGCATTGCAGATAGAGCCGCGCCAGCGTCATCGAGCGCATGGTGTAGAGCGCGAAACCGCGGTCGGTGTGCGAATAGATCAGCTCGTGATCGGGCGGCGGGCTCTCCGACAGGATGCCGAGCCAGCCGAAAGGATAGTCGCGCTCGAACACGCTGAGCACGCCGTCGGGAAAGCTCGGCCGGCAGATGCCGTGAAAACCATCGCAGCCGGCGATGAAATCGCATTCGATTTCCTGCGCCCTGCCCGCGTGCGTGAAGCGGATCTTCGGCTGTTTCGACGTCACGTCATGCACGCTGACGCCGTCCACTTCGAACAGCAGCGGCCCGCCATCGGCAAGCCGGCGCTCCACCAGATCCTTCACCACTTCCTGCTGGCCGTAGATGGTCACGCGCTTGTCGACCAGCGCCTTGAAATCGATGCGGTGCAGCGCGCCGTTGATGCCGATATTGATGCCGTGGTGGAAAACGCCTTCGCGCTTCATGCGCTCGCCGACGCCCAGATCGGTCAGCAGGTCGGCCGCCCAATGCTCGATCAGACCGGCGCGGATGCGGTTCTCGATGTAATCGCGGCTGCGATCCTCGATGATGACGGACTCGATGCCGGCAAGGTGCAAGAGACGCGCCAGCATCAGCCCAGCCGGCCCTGCTCCGAGAATGCCGACCTGCGTGCGCATGCCTTGGTTTCCCGGCGGACGATCAACCGTCCTATAGAAGCAACGCCCGCGCGGCGCAAATGGACGATTGCCAGAAAGACTTGGATATTTCGCTCACCTCAGATCGGGATGCCGTAGCGCGGCACGCGCGCCTTGTAGGCGCGATAAGCATCGCCGAATTTCGCCTCGAGATAGCGTTCCTCGCGCTTGACCACGCCGAAATGGATAACCGCCACGAAACCGATCGTCATTGCCAGCATCCAGTCGGAGGCCAAAGCCAGCGACAACGCAACGAGAAAAAGCGTGAGACCGACATACATCGGATTGCGCAGCCAGGCGAATATGCCGTCGGTGACCAGTGCGGTCGCCGGCTTCCACGGCTCGACATGGGTGCCGGCGGAGCGAAAGCCAAGAAGTGCGGGAAAGGCCAGCGCAGTTCCAGCCGCAAAAAGAACAGCGGCAATGACGAGGCGTTCCGTCAGCGTCAGCAGCACCGTGAGCACATAGGCCGGCAGCAGCCAATCGAGCGCGAGACCCAGCAACACCGCAGCCAGCGCAATGAGCGGCGGCGGCGCGATGACGCCGGCATTGTCGCTCGTTCCTGTCATTGTTATGGCTCCGCTAGGATGCTGATCAAGGCCAGCCCCCCAACCATTCGGCGAGCGCCGCGTTCACCGCGTCCGGCCGTTCGATAGTGGTGAGATGGCCGCTGTCCGGCACAATTACGAGCTTGGCGCCCGAAATGCCGTCGGCAATCTCCTTGTTGAGTTCCGGAGGCGTCGCGACATCGGCATCGCCAACCAAAACCAATGTCGGGCAGCGGATCGACGCCAGCGAGGGCCGCGAATCCGGCCGCGACATGATCGCCTTGAGCTGAAGCACGAAAGCCTTCGGCCCGGTTTCCGCGATCATCTGCCGTACGATCGCCGTCAGGCGTTCGTCGCGCTGATGCTTCGCATTCAGATAGCGCGGGATCGACAGATCCGGAATCTCGTCGTAGCGGCCGCCTTCCGCCATCGCGATCTGCGTGTTGCGCCCCGCGGTTTGCTCCGGCGTGTCGGCGCGCGCCGAGGTGTCTAGCAGCGCGAGCTTGACGACACGTTCGCTCGCCTGCCGCATGATCTCGAAAGCGATGTAACCGCCGTACGATAGACCGGCGAGCGCGAAGTGCGGCGGCGCGTCGTCGAGAATTCGCTTGGCGACCGCGCCGATCTCGCCGTCGCGCCGGTGATCGGCGACCGTCACCTGCCCGAACGGCCAAAGCGCTTCGATCTGCGGGCCGTAAAGCCGCGCCGTGCAGGTCAGGCCGGGCACTAAAACCAGCGGTAAAGATTGCACCATTGTGACGCTCCAATAGGCAAAGGATTAAGCCTTAACGCGACTTATTGCACTGTCGTAGCATTGACTTTCGCGCCTTTGCGCCTATGTTCCGCGTGAAACGGCTTCGAACTAAGATTCGACCGTCCAATCCCGCGCATCGAAACCCGTTTTTCAAATTCCGGCGCGGGCGCCGGGCGGTCCCAACTAAAGGTTATTAGAGGTATATGTCTTTTTCGCATCTTGGCTTATCCGCCAAAGTTCTCGCCGCCATTGAATCGGCCGGCTACAAAACCCCGACCCCCATCCAAGAGCAAGCCATCCCGCACGTTCTCGCCCGCCGCGACGTGCTTGGCATCGCCCAGACCGGCACCGGCAAGACCGCCGCCTTCGTGTTGCCGATGTTGACCATGCTGGAACAGGGCCGCGCCCGCGCGCGCATGCCGCGCACGCTCATTCTCGAGCCGACGCGCGAACTGGCCGCCCAGGTCGCCGACCATTTCGAAAAATACGGCAAGAACCACAAGCTCAATGTCGCGCTCATCATTGGCGGCGTCTCTTTCGACAACCAGGATGCCAAGCTGATCCGCGGCGTCGACGTACTGATCGCGACGCCCGGCCGCCTGCTCGACCATTCCGAACGCGGCCGCCTGCTGCTCTCCGGCGTCGAACTCTTGGTCATCGACGAAGCCGACCGCATGCTCGACATGGGCTTCATCCCCGACATCGAGCGCATCGGAAAGCTGGTGCCGTTCACGCGCCAGACCTTGTTCTTCACGGCGACCATGCCGCCGGAAATCCAGCGCATCGCCGATACCTTCCTGCACAATCCGGTGCGCGTGGAAGTGTCGCGGCCGGCGACCGCGGCCACCACCATCACCCAGTTGCTGGTGGCAACCGGGCGCGATCCGGCCGCCAAGCGCGAGACGCTGCGGCGGCTGATCCGCTCCGCCGACGGCTTCAAGAACGCCATCGTATTCTGCAACCGCAAGCGCGAGGTTGCGCAACTGCATCGCTCGCTGCTGCAGCACAAATTCAATGCCGCGGCGCTGCACGGCGACCTGGACCAATCGGCGCGCACCGCCGCGCTGGAGTCGTTCCGCAATGGCGACGTCTCGCTGTTGGTCGCCTCCGATGTCGCCGCGCGCGGCCTCGATATCCCGGCGGTCAGCCACATCTTCAATTTCGACGTCCCGCATCACCCCGACGATTACGTCCACCGCATCGGCCGCACCGGCCGCGCCGGCTTGAGCGGCACCGCCATCACCATTGTCGCGCCGAGCGACGGCAAAGCGGTATCCGCGATCGAGCGGCTGATTGGCCAGACCATCCCCTGGATGGGCGAGCCGGCAGCGGCCGAAGCCCGCGAGAGCCGGCCGCGTGAGGGCGAGCGCAGCCATCGCGGCGGGCGCCAGCGCGGCCTCAGCCGCGAGCGCCAACCGCAACCCCGTCCGGAGCAGCAAGCCCCGCGCGCCGCCAAGCCGCACGCCCCGCGCCCGCAGCCGCCGCGCGAGCCGGCTGAAGACTTCGACGGCAGCCATCTGCCCGCTTTCTTGTTGCGCCCGGTATCGGTCAAGGCCTGATAAAGGCCTATTTTCGGAACCGGAGTTCCACTCCCGCAGCGAAATATTGCGCTGCAACCGGTTCCAAATTTACCGCCGATTCACCTCCCTGACCTACCGTCCCCAAAAGGGGCGCGGCGCGGCCATGCGGCCGTGCGCGCGCAGATTTTTGGGCAGAAAGCCCGCATTCGGGGGTTGGCGATGGCCGAGGCCGCTGATGAACACGAACGCACGATGGCGTTCGCGGAGATCGCACTCGGCCAGATCAAGGCGCTGCGTCAGGCGGCCACGCCGCGCAACTTCGAGATTTGGTACGCCTACGCCACCGGCTATCATCCCTCGCTCAATCAGAAGATCAACGAGACGCTCAAGAACAGCGGCGTTCTCGCCGAGAACAATCTGGAGAATATCTACGCGACCTATCTGTCGCCGACGCGGCTGACCGAGCGGATCGACGAAGTCGGTAGCCAGGTCAAAGGCGAGATCGAGCAGGTGATGTCGATGATCGACAGCGCCGCCGGCTCCGCCTCAACCTACACCGAGAGCCTGGCCGGCATGTCCGAAAAGATCGGCCAGTCGAAAGACCGCGAGGGGCTGCGCTCGATCGTCGAAAGTCTGGTGCAGACCGCCAAGGAGATGGAAGTCTCCAATGTCAAGCTGGAAGAGCGGCTCAACGCCTCGAAACGGGAAATCCTCGACCTGCACGCCCATCTCGAGGCGGTGCGCAGCGAAAGCCTGACCGATCCGCTTACCCAGCTCTCCAACCGCAAATTCTTCGACAGCACGCTGGAGAATTCCATTGCCGAGGCGCGCGCCAGGAACGAAGCGCTGTCGCTGATGCTGACCGACATCGATCATTTCAAGAAGTTTCAACGACAGTTTCGGCCATCTCACCGGCGACCAGGTGCTGCGCCTGGTGGCGATGTCGCTCAAACAGAACGTCAAGGGCCAGGACACCACCGCCCGCTACGGCGGCGAGGAATTCGCGGTCATTCTCCCGAACACGGTGCTGCGCTCGGCGATCACGGTGGCCGATCACATCCGGCGAGCGGTGATGACCAAAGAACTGATGAAGCGCTCGACCGGCGAGCATCTCGGCCGCGTCACCGTCTCGATCGGCGTTGCAACATTGCACAACACCGACACCTTGCAGTCGCTGATCGAGCGCACCGACGCCTGCCTCTACGCCGCCAAACGGCACGGCCGCAACCGCGTGATGTGCGAGACCGACCCCGAAGTCACCGCCGGCGGCACCGCCGCGCAGGTCGCGTAAATCGTCGTGATGGCAGGCCGGTGGATTGCTAGTCCGCGGCTTTCGCCGGCGCGAGTTGCACCGACTCCCCGCAGCCGCAGGCGCCGGTCTGGTTCGGATTGTTGAAGACGAACTGCGCCGACAGCTTGTCGGCCTTGTAGTCCATCTCGGTGCCGAGCAGGAACAGCACCGCCTTCGGATCGACCAGGATCTTGACGCCCTTGTCCACGACCACCTCGTCGGTCGGCTGCACCGCGTCCGCATATTCCATGGTGTATTCCATGCCGGCACAACCGCCGTTCTTGACGCCGACGCGCACGCCGGCGACCGGCCGGTCGGCCCGCGCCATCACGTCCTTGATGCGCAGCGCGGCGGCGTCGGTGAGCCGCATCACCTGGGGTCGGGGTCGGGGCGTAGCCATGGCAGTCCTCTTGAATTCCAATCTGAAGTCTCAGCCGCGCAAACGCAAATCACCACATATTGAGCACGAGTTGGGCCTCGTCCGACATCCGGCTCGGGTCCCAAGGAGGATCCCACACCACCTCGACCTTGGCGTCCTTCACGCCCGCCACGCTGGCCACCGCATTCTCCACCATCACCGGCAGCTCCTGCGCCGACGGGCAATTGGGCGAGGTCAGCGACATGTCGATCTTTACTGCCCGATCGTCGCCGATATCGATCTTGTAGATCAGGCCGAGCTCATAGATGTCGGCCGGAATTTCAGGGTCGTAGACGGTCTTCAGGCCGGCGATGATGTCGTCGGTCAGCCGGTTGAGTTCGTCCTGCGGCAGCGCGGAGGAGCCGGTGACGGCGGCGTTCTCCGGTCGGCTTTTCCGCGGCGGGGGCGTTATCGGTGACGGGCGTGTTGTCGGTCATGCGAAGAATTCCTGCGCCTTCGCGAGCGAGGCGGCCAGCACATCCACCTCGTCCTTGGTGTTGTACATCGCAAACGAAGCGCGGCACGTGGCGGTGAGGCCAAAGCGCGCCAGCAATGGCATCACACAATGGGTGCCGGCGCGTACCGCCACGCCGGCGCGATCGATGATGGTGGCCACATCGTGCGGATGCGCGCCCTTGATCTCGAAGGAGACGATCGGCCCTTTGTCGGGCGCGGTGCCGATGATGCGCAACGAATTGATCGCGCCCAGCCGCTCCTGCGCGTATTTGACCAGCGCGCCCTCGTGCGTGCGGATGCGCGGCTTGCCGATGGAATTGACGTAATCGATGGCGGCGGCAAGCCCGATCGCCTGCACGATTGCCGGCGTGCCGGCTTCGAAGCGGTGCGGCGGCGCGCCATAGGTGATGCGGTCCTGGAACACGTCCTGGATCATCTCCCCGCCGCCGTTGAACGGCGGCATGGCCGCGAGCAGATCATATTTGCCGTACAGCACGCCGATTCCGGTCGGCCCGTAGAGCTTATGGCCGGTAAAGGCATAAAAATCGCAATCGAGATCGCGCACGTCGACGTCAAGATGCACGGCCCCTTGCGCGCCGTCGACCAGCACCGGAATGCCGCGCGCATGCGCGCGCTTGATCACCTCTTTCACCGGCACGGCGGTGCCGAGCGCGTTCGACATCTGCGTGATGGCGACCATCTTGGTGCGCGGGCCGAGCAGCTTTTCGAATTCGTCGATCAGGAAGTTGCCCTCGTCGTCGACCGGGGCCCATTTGATCACGGCGCCCTGCCGCTCGCGCAGGAAATGCCAGGGCACGATGTTGGAATGGTGCTCCATGATCGAGAGCACGATCTCGTCGCCCGCCTGGATGCGCTCGCGGCCGAAAGTGTAGGCGACCAGATTGATCGCCTCGGTGGCGTTGCGCGTGAAGACGATCTCTTCCGGCCGGGCGGCGTTGAGGAAGCGCTGAACGGTCTCGCGCGCGCCCTCGTAGGCCTCGGTCGCTTCGTTCGCCAGATAATGCAGCCCGCGGTGCACGTTGGCGTATTGCTCGATATAGGCCTTCTGGATGCGGTCGAGGACCTGCTTGGGCTTCTGCGCCGAGGCCGCATTGTCGAGATAGACCAGCGGCTTGCCATAGACCTGCATGGCCAGCGCCGGAAAATCCGCGCGGATCTTGGCGACGTCGTAGGAGCCGTTGCTCACCGCCGGATGCAGGATCATGACCGGCTCCCCAGCCACTTGAGCGCGGCGAATTTCAGCGCGTCGCGAATGCCCTCGTGCGCGATCTCTTCGATAGTCTCGTCGATGAAGGCCTCGATCAGCAAAGCTTCGGCTTCCGGCGCCGGAATGCCGCGCGACATCAGATAGAACTTGAGCCCCGGATCGAGCGCGCCGGCGGTGGCGCCATGGCCGCAGACCACGTCGTCAGCGAAGATTTCCAGTTCCGGCTTGTTGTCGGCCTCCGCTTCGTCCGACAAGAGCAGCGCGCGCGTCATCATCTTGCCGTCGGTCTTCTGCGCGTGCGGCTCGACGATGATCTTGCCCTGGAAGATGCCGTGACTTTCGCCGTCGAGCACCGACTTGAAGCGCTCGCGGCTCAGGCAACCGCCGGCGGCGTGATTGATGACCAGCGTATTGTCGACGTGCTGACGGCCCTTGAGCAGACTGGCGCCATCGATCGCGCCTTCGCTGCCCTCGCCATTAAAGCGCACGAAGGTCTGATTGCGCACGACCGCGCCGCCGAGGGTGAAGGCGAAATCCTTGTAGGTGGCCTTGGCGCCGACCCTGACGCCAAGCGTCGAGACCCGCAAAGCCGCGCCGCCGTCGCAGCCGATCTTGATGTGGTCGAGGCGCGCGTTGTCGCCGATCACGATTTCGAGCGCCGAATTGACCTGATAGTCGATGCCGTCCGGTCCGGAGTACGATCTCGATCAGCGTCAGCTGCGCGCCCGGCTCTACGATCACCACCGAGCGCGGATAAACCGCGCCGGCGGCATCGCCGGAAAACAAATGAGCGATGTGGACCGGCTTGGCTACGCTGCCTTTGGCGCGCAGCGCCACACCGCCGCTCATGAAGGCGGTGTTGAGCCAATAGGCGGGATCGTCGGTGCCGGGCACCTGCCCCAGCCGGAAGTCCGGATTGTCGGCGAGAAACTTGAACAATTCTTCGATCGCAATAGCCGGATCGCCGGCCATGAAATTGCTCCAGCCCGGCTCATAGCGGCCGTTGACGATAGCGATGTGATTGGCATCGACGCCGCTCACCATCGGCGCAATGTCGCCTTTTGGCTTGGCGCCGGCCGGGCCCGCCAAAGGCTTAGCCTCGCGCATCAGCGCACGCAGGTCGGTGTATTTCCATTCCTCGACGCGCCGGTGCGGCAGGCCGTTGGCGTCGAAACGCCTGAACGCGTCCTCGCGCAGCTTGCCGACCGCGCCCTGGCCCGGCAACTTGTCGCGCGTCGCCGCAAAGGCAGCGCTGAGCGCCTGCTCGGCCGCGGTCTTGGTGTTGCGCAGTTCCACGTTCATCACGCCGCCTCGTCCGCGAATTGCGCATAGCCGGAAGCTTCGAGTTCGAGCGCCAGTTCCTTGCCGCCCGACTTCACCACTTTGCCTTTGGCCAGCACGTGCACGACGTCCGGCACGATGTAATTCAACAGCCGCTGATAGTGCGTGATGACGACCATCGAGCGCTCGGGCGAGCGCAGCCGGTTGACGCCATCGGCGACGATCTTGAGCGCGTCGATGTCGAGGCCGGAATCGGTCTCGTCGAGCACAGCAAGGCGCGGCTCCAGCACCGCCATCTGCAGGATCTCATTGCGCTTCTTCTCGCCGCCGGAGAACCCGACATTGACGGCGCGGCGCAGCATCTCCGCGTCGATCCCGAGAAGTTTGGAGGTCTCGCGCACCCGCTTCATGAATTCCGGAGTGGAAAATTCCGGCTCGCCGCGATGTTTGCGCTGCGCGTTGAGCGCGGTGCGCAAGAACGTCATGGTGGCGACGCCCGGCACTTCCACCGGATATTGGAAGGCGAGGAACACACCCTTGGCGGCACGCTCGTCCGGCGCCATGTCGAGAATACTCTCGCCGTCGAGCAGCACTTCGCCTTCGGTGACATGGTAATTGTCCTTGCCGGCCAGCACATAGGCGAGCGTGGATTTGCCCGAGCCGTTCGGGCCCATGATGGCCGCGACCTGGCCCTTTTCGACGGTCAGCGTCAGGCCGTTGAGGATTTGCTTGCCCTCGACCTCGACATGCAGATTTTTGACTTCAAGCAATGACATTATTTTTCGTCCTATTTCTCTTCGCCGTCGTAATAGTCGGCCTTTTCCATGCGCCCCATGCCGAGAAAGGTCGCGGTTTTGAAATCGGCGTTCTTGACCCCGGCGGTGACGCCGAGCTTGCCGGAATCCGGGTAATCGACGACTTCGGTGCCGGAGATTGACGAAATGCCGAGGTAGCGCAGGTCGGTATTGCCCGTGTTGATGAGTTGATGCGCCTTGTCGCCGGCTGGCGCCGCCACCAGGTCGCCCGCCTTCACCGGCAGCGTTTCCTCGCCCCAGCGATATTGGCCTTCGCCCGAGAGCACATAAAACAACTCGTCCATCGCGTGATGGCGATGGAAGGGAAATGCCTTCTTGCCGGGCGGCACCACGTGTACCGCGCAGCCGAGCGCGTTGAGACCAAGTGTCGGTCCGACGCGGCCCCATTTCACCGCGAACGACTTGCCGTTGCCGCGCTCGACGAGCGGCACCGCGTCGATGTTGATGATGGGCTTTTCGGTCATCCCACGCTGCCTTCGAGCGAGATCGAAATCAGCTTCTGCGCCTCGACCGCAAATTCCATCGGCAATTGCTGCAACACGTCCTTGACGAAGCCGTTGACCACAAGCGCGGTCGCCTCCTCCGCCGACATGCCGCGCTGGCGGCAGTAGAACAGCATGTCTTCGGAGATCTTCGAGGTGGTGGCCTCGTGCTCGAACACGGCGGAGGAATTCTTCGCCTCGATATAGGGCACGGTGTGGGCGCCGCATTGATCGCCGATCAGTAGCGAGTCGCAATTGGTGAAGTTGCGCGCGCCCTTGGCCTTGCGATGGGCGGAGACCAGCCCGCGATAGGTATTGTTGGATTTGCCGGCCGCGATGCCCTTGGAGATGATGCGGCTCGTGGTGTTCTTGCCGAGATGCAGCATCTTCGTCCCTGAGTCGACCTGCTGGCGGCCGTTCGAAATGGCGATCGAATAGAACTCGCCGCGCGAATTGTCGCCGCGCAGGATGCAGCTCGGATATTTCCAGGTGATGGCCGAGCCGGTCTCGACTTGCGTCCAGGAAATCTTCGAGCGCGCGCCGCGGCAGTCGCCGCGCTTGGTGACGAAGTTGAAGATGCCGCCCTTGCCGTCGGCGTCGCCCGGATACCAGTTCTGCACTGTCGAATACTTGATCTCGGCGTCTTCGAGCGTGACCAACTCGACCACGGCGGCGTGCAGCTGGTTCTCGTCGCGCATCGGCGCCGTGCAGCCTTCGAGATAGCTCACGTAAGCGCCCTTGTCGGCGATGATCAGCGTGCGCTCGAACTGGCCGGTGTTCGCCTCGTTGATGCGGAAATAGGTCGACAATTCCATCGGGCAACGCACGCCCGGCGGCACGTAGACGAAGGAGCCGTCGGAGAACACCGCCGAATTGAGCGTGGCGAAGAAGTTGTCGGTGACCGGCACCACGGAGCCCAGATATTTCTTCACCAGTTCGGGATGTTCGCGCACCGCTTCCGACATCGGCATGAAGATCACGCCGGCCTTTTTAAGCTCCGCCTTGAAGGTAGTGGCGACCGAAACCGAATCGAACACAGCGTCGACCGCGACCCCGCCCGAACGGAAATCGCCGCCGGTCGTCTCGTCGTCGAGCGTACTCGGCTCGCTTTGCTTGCGCACGCCGGCGAGGATTTCCTGCTCCTTGAGCGGAATGCCGAGCTTCGCGTAGGTCTTGAGGATTTCCGGGTCGACCTCGTCGAGCGAGGCGAGCGCCTTCCGCTTCGGGGCCGAATAATAATAGGCATTCTGGTATTCGATCTTGGGATAGTCGACGCGCGCCCAGGTCGGCTCGCGCATGGTCAGCCAACGCCGGAAGGCTTCCAGCCGCCACTCGAGCATCCACGCCGGCTCGTTCTTCTTGGCCGAGATGAAGCGCACGGTATCTTCCGAAAGACCCTTGGGGGCCTTCTCGGATTCGATATCGGTTACGAACCCATATTTGTATTGATCAACGTCGATGCTGCGGACCTGCTCGACGGTCTCTTGTACGGCCGGCATTTTTTCCTCCACTACGGTTTCAAGGACCGCGGGTTGGATTTGTCGGTTATGGTCGGTGCGCTTATCGCGTTGCGATCATTCCTGTTGGTGAAGTCTCAGGCGGCCAAGCCTGCATTGATAGGCCTCTTACGTAAGGACGAAACCACTTTAGTCAAAGCACTGAGCAGATTTTCGATATCGCGATCGCTCGTGGCCCAGCCCAAGCTGACGCGCACCGCTCCTTGCGCCAGCGCGGGTTCCACGCCCATGGCCGCCAGAACGTGCGATGGCTGCACCTTGCCGGACGAGCAGGCGGAACCGGAGGATACCGCTATCCCATTGAGATCGAATGCGATTATCGCCGTCTCTGCCTTCATGCCGGGAACCGCGAACAGTGTCGTATTGGGTAACCGCGGCGCGTTCGCCCCGAAAATGACCGCCTCATGCGCTGCCACCTTGATGCCAGTTTCGATGCGGACGCGTAATGCCGCCATGCGGGAAGCGTCCCCCAGCGTTGCGGCAACCGCTGCCGCAGCGCCGAAGCCGGCGATGGCCGCGACGTTTTCGGTTCCGGCGCGCTGTCCACGCTCCTGGCCGCCGCCTTTGATCAGCGGCTCCGCGATGCGGACATCGCCACGGCGAATGAGCGCGCCAGCGCCCTGCGGCCCGCCGAGCTTGTGGGCGGAAAGGCTCATGAGGTCGGCGCCGAGTTCGCCGATGCGGCAATCGATGCGGCCCGGCCCCTGCACCGCGTCCACATGCAGCACGCCATTGGCGGCGTGGACGATGTCGGCGATTTGGCGGATCGGCTGGATTACCCCGGTCTCGTTGTTGGCGAGCATCACCGAAACAAGCGGGCGCTCGGCCCGAGCAAGGGCACTTCTAATGGCGTGAAGATCGACCACGCCGTCGCCGGTGACTGGCAATTCCTCGACCATATCGGCAGGAAAACGCCCGCCGCTGTGCACCGAAGGGTGCTCGATGGCCGACACAAACAGTCGGTCGCGCGGTTCCTTGCGCCCGTCGATTTCAATCGCCGGTGTCAGCGCCAGCATGTTGGCTTCAGTGGCGCCCGAGGTGAAGGTGACGCTTTTCGGCTCCGCGCTCACTAAATTGCCAACCTGTTCTCTTGCCCTTTCAACGGCCTGGCGCGCCGCCCGTCCCTCGGCATGCACCGAGGACGCGTTGCCGGTCAGCGCGAGAGCGGCAGTCATGGCGGCACGCGCCTCCTCCCGCAGGGGGGCGGTGGCATTCCAGTCGAAATAGTCCCGCGCGCTCATGGATTCTGCCAGTATCTGAATACCGTAATGGCCCTAGACTCCGTAAAAAGCTTGCTTTTTGCCCTAGGGATCATGTTAGAAGCCGCCATCACGCGGCAACTTATAGCCTGTGTTGCGGCCGTGAACAGCGGAATTCAATATATTTAGAATGATTCTAAACTAGTGCCTGGTCGGCAAGTTTCACTAGGCGTCGAGACCAAAATCCAATGCCGCGAGCTAGTAGCGGCCAGCCCAGTTCGAGGTCGATAGCAATGCCTGAGGTCATCTTCACCGGTCCGGCCGGACGGATCGAGGGCCGGTATCATCCGGCGCGGCAGAAGAACGCGCCGATCGCCATCGTCCTGCACCCGCACCCGCAATTCGGCGGGACGATGGACCACCCGATCATCTACCAACTCTATTACGCCTTCGTGCACCGCGGCTTCTCGGCGCTACGCTTCAATTTCCGCGGCGTCGGCCGTAGCCAGGGCAACTTCGACCATGGCACCGGCGAATTGTCCGATGCCGCCGCCGCGCTCGACTGGGCGCAGACCATCAATCCGGAAGCCAAGAGCTGCTGGATCGCCGGCTTCTCGTTCGGCGCCTGGATCGGCATGCAATTGCTGATGCGCCGGCCGGAGATCGAGGGCTTCATCTCGATCGTACCGCCCGCCAATCTCTATGACTTCTCGTTCCTGGCGCCCTGCCCATCGTCCGGCCTGATCATCCACGGCGACAAAGACGCGGTGGTGCCGCCCAAGGATGTGACTACGCTGGTCGACAAGCTGAAGACGCAAAAGGGCATCGTGATCGAGCAGAAGGTGATCCCCGGCGCCAACCATTTCTTCGACGGCAAGGTCGAGCCGCTGCTCACCAACATCTGCGCCTATCTCGACAAGCGGCTGAAGACTGACCGCAAGCCGAGCGCGGCATAAAGCATCAAGAAAACTTCTTCACTGCCAGCACGGCGTTGAGTCCGCCGAACGCGAAAGAGTTCGACAGCGCGGCCTCAATCGTCATCGCGCGCGCCTCGTTCGGCACGTAATCGAGATCGCAGGCTGGATCCGGCCCGAGATAGCCGATGGTCGGCGGCACGATGGCATCGCGCATCGCCAGCAGGGTCGCCACCAATTCAAGCGCGCCGGCCGCACCGAGCGCGTGCCCGATCATGGATTTGGTCGACGACACCGCCAGCTTGCGGGCGTGCTCGCCAAACACCTGATGTAATGCAAGTGTTTCAGTCACGTCATTGGCAGCCGTGCCGGTACCGTGGGCATTGATGTATTGGATGTCCTGCACGTCCAGTTTGCCGTCGGCGAGCGCGCCTTCCATTGCGCGCGTCATGCCGCCCAGATCGGGCGCGGTGAGATCGGCGGCATCCGCGCTCATGCCGAAACCGACAATTTCGCCGAGGATTTCGGCACCGCGCGCGCGCGCCCGCTCGAGCGGCTCCAGCACCAGGGCGGCCGCGCCTTCCCCGAGGATTAAGCCTTTACGGTCCTTGGAGAACGGACGGCAGGCATCGGGCGCCATCACCCGCATCGCTTCCCAGCCGCGCAGCGTTCCGAACGTGATGCAGGCCTCCGTGCCTCCGGCGACCGCGCAGTCGATCTGGCCCGACCGCACCATGTGGAACGCAAGGCCGATCGCGTGGGTCGCCGAAGCGCAGGCGCTCGCCACCGCGAAGGCCGGTCCGCGCAATCCGCAAAACATGGAGATCTGGCTTGCCGGTGCATTCGCCATGAGCTTGGGAATGGTGAGCGGGAAAACGCGTAACTTGTTTTCCCGGTAGACGCGACGGAAGCTCTCATCAAGTGTGGTTTGCCCGCCGACGCCGGTGCCGATGATGGTCGCGGTCCGCAGCGACAATGGCATGTCGAAGGTTATCGCCGCCTGCGAAATCGCCTCGCGCGCAGCCACCACCGCAAACTGCGAGACGCGGTCGAGCGTGGAAAGCTCGCGCTCTTCGAAATATTTGAGCGGATCGAAATCCTTGACCTCCGCCGCGACCTTCTGGATCAGTGGCTGCAGCCCTTCCGACTGAATGACAGCCGACGAGATCGGGCCAAGGCCCGATTTCCCCTGCTTAAGGTTCGACCAATAGTCCGTGATGGTGTGGCCCAGCGGCGTTACCGCGCCCAGCCCAGTGATAACAACCCGATGCACGTCAGCTCACGATGCCTTTGATTCTTTCTTGTCCACGATCACTTGGACCGCTTTCACGACGGCGGCGACCGTATCGAACTCGGTGCGCGGATTGTTGGTGTTGGCGTTGTAAGGAATTTCGATGTCGAATTTTTCTTCGAGATCGAAAATCATCTCGACCGCGTCGAGCAATTCCAAGCCCAAGTCCTCCAGCCGATCGGTAAGCTCGACCGTCGGCTTATCGACCCGCTTCTTCTTCGTAATGATTTCGATCACACCGCTTTTAACGTCAGTCATCCGAATCTGCCCCTGTCAAGCTTTGTTGCTTGATTTTTCCAAAAGCCCCACGCGGGATGCCAATTCCGTCAGTTTGTTATTCATTCGTTTCAGGCGGAACAAGTAGAAAAATGTCTCCGTCGCCCGTGCGTTAGGCATCGCTGGAGTGCCCCAGACATAGGCGCCGGCGTCGATGTTGTTTGGGACGCCGGATCCGGCCCCGATGATGGCCTGATCGCCGATCCGCACGTGGTCACCGATCCCAACCCCACCGCCGATCCGAACCCGATCGCCGATCGTCACGCTCCCGGAAATACCAACTTTGCCGCAGATCAGACAACTTTCGCCTATGCTGACATTGTGGCCGATGTGCACATGATTGTCTATTTTCGTCCCGCTGCCGATGCGCGTTGCATCGAGCGTGGCCCGGTCGATGGCGCTGTGCGCCCCGATTTCCACGTCATCCCCGATCTCGACCGTTCCCAGCGAATGGATGCGCGTCAGCTTGATGCCCGGCGTGAAGGCCTTTGCCGACATAAGGTCAGGCGCATAGCTGAAGCCGTCGGAGCCGACGACCGCATTGGCATGCATGATGACGCGGTCGCCAATGGTGACCCGGTCGCCGATGCTGACGCCCGGATGGATCTGGCAATTCGCGCCGACCGCGACATCGGCGCCGATCGTCACGTGCGGTAGCAGGATCGTGCCCGCACCGATACGGCTGCGGGCGCCCACCACCGTATAGGCGCCGATGCTGACGCCCTTGCCCAGCACGACATTCGGCGCGATCACCGCGGTCGGGTGCAGGCCGCTGTCGTGCGCCGGCCCGGAAGCGAACAATTCGGTGAGCTTGGCGAGCGCGAGCCGGGTCTCGCCGACCGCGATCAGCGCACGGAAGGAGCCCGTCGGGGCGGGATTTTTTTCAAAGACCACCGCCGCTTGCGCCCGGCTGCCGGCGAGCGCCGCGGCCGCGTCCTTGCTCATCGCCAAAGCGAGATCGGACGGGCGCTCGGCCTGTGCCGGATGCACGAGGCGGCCGATTTCGATTGCTCCATCGCCGTCCAGCCGGCCCCCGAGCGCCTGTGCGATGTCCCTAGTTAGCATGAATTTCTGTCGTAAATTCCGGTAATTAGCCGCGCCAATAGCGGCGAAAGATCATTGTCGGGGCGAAACTGCGCTAGATCGGCTATCCGGTCAACTGTGCGGGCTGCTGACGATACCACCCGGCAAAGGCTGTCGAACGCCGGTCGTCGTGGGGAAGGTGATGGGCAGGCCGTTGAGCGTGCGCACCGCAAGGTAGGCGAAGGCTTGCGCCTCGATTGCCTGCGCCGACCAGCCGACCGCGTCGGCCGTCTCCACGCTCGCCGGTTTTAGCCGCTCGGCCAGCATGCGCATCAACGTCGGATTGCGTGCGCCGCCTCCCGCCACGATCCAGGCGCGTGGAACAGCAGGCAAATGCGGCAGGATGCGGGCGACCGACGCCGCGGTCAGCGCCGACAAGGTCGCCGCGCCATCGGCGATGGAAAAATCCGGTAACCCGATATTGGTAAAGGCGAAGGCATTGCGGTCGAGCGACTTCGGATACGGCCGCCCGAAGAAGTCATCCGCCAACACGCGCGCGACGAAACCCTCGTCCACGCGGCCCCTCGCGGCTTGGTCGCCATCGCGATCAAGCGGCGCGCCGGTGCGCGCGCGCATGAAATCGTCGATCAGCGCATTGCCCGGACCGGTATCGCAGGCAATTGGATCGCCGCCGTCGACAAAGGTCACGTTGGCGACGCCACCCACATTGAGCACGGCGATCGGATGCGGGCGGGCAAGATCGCGCGCCAACGCCTGATGGAACAGCGGCACCAGCGGCGCGCCCTGCCCGCCGGCCGCGACATCGGCGGCGCGAAAATCATGAACCACGGTCATGTCCAGCCGGCGCGCCAGCGCTGCGCCGTCGCCGAGCTGCACGGTCAACCGCGCCGTCGGCCGGTGCAGCACGGTCTGGCCGTGAAAGCCGACAACGGCGACGCCGGATTTGTCGATATGCTCAGTGGCGAGAAAGGCTTCCACCGTCTCGGCATGGACACGCGTCACGAAGGCGTCTGCTTGCGCCAGCACGCCCGGCCGCGCCGCCCGGTCGGTCAGAGCGACGCCCTCTTGCAGCGCCTGCCGCAATAGCGCCTGCTCGTCGTCCGAATAGGGCCGGTAGCCGGTCGGCCCGAATTGCGCGATGCGCTCGCCATCGGTCTCGATTAGCGCCACATCGACGCCATCGAGCGAGGTCCCGCTCATCAGCCCAATGGCCCGCACCGCCCCCAACGCCCTCTCCTTCAGTTGAATCCAACGCCGGACCTGTTACACCACCGCCCCATGCAGGCGACAAGCCGCATCCAGAGCACCGTCAATGAGCGCCTATAAATCCGACTTTCTTAATATTCTGGCCGAGCGCGGCTTCATCCACCAGCTGTCGGAGCCGGACGCGCTGGACGCGCGCGCCACGGCGGCCACGATCACCGGCTATATCGGTTTCGATTGCACGGCGGCCTCGCTGCATGTCGGCTCGCTGCTGCCGATCATGATGCTTTACTGGATGCAGCAGACCGGACACCGGCCGATCGCGCTGATGGGTGGCGGCACCACCCGCGTGGGCGATCCATCCGGCAAAGACGAGAGCCGACGTATCCTCACCGACGAGATGATCGAGCAGAACCTCAAAGGCATCCGCGCGATCTTTTCCAAGTTTCTGAAATTCGAGGACGCCGGCGGCAACGCCATCATGGCCAACAATGCCGACTGGCTCAACAAGCTCAACTACATCGACTTCCTGCGCGACGTGGGCCGGCATTTTTCGGTCAATCGCATGCTCGCCTTCGACTCGGTCAAGCTGCGGCTCGACCGCCAGCAAGAACTGTCGTTCCTCGAATTCAACTACATGGTGTTGCAGGCCTACGACTTCGTCGAGCTCAACAAGCGCACCGGCTGCATCCTGCAAATGGGCGGCTCCGATCAGTGGGGCAATATCGTCAACGGCATCGATCTCGGCCGCCGCATGCTGAACGTGCAATTGTTCGCGCTCACCTCGCCGCTGATCACCACCTCCTCCGGCGCCAAAATGGGCAAGACCGCGGCCGGCGCGGTCTGGCTCAATCCCGATCTCGTGAGCCCTTATGACTATTGGCAATACTGGCGCAACACCGAGGACGGCGACGTGGTACGCTTCCTCAAGCTGTTCACCGTGCTGCCGCTCGACGAGATCGCCAAACTCGGCGCGCTCAAAGGCGCGGACATCAACGCGGCCAAGAAGGTACTCGCCACCGAGGCGACCGCTTTGGTGCACGGCCGTCAGGCCGCCGACGAGGCGGCCGGCACCGCGCGCAAGACATTCGAGGAAGGTGCACTCGCCGATACGCTACCGACGGTCGAGATCCCCCGCGCCGAACTCGACAAGGGCCTCGGCGTGCTCACTGCGTTCGCAGAAAAAGCCGCTCTCGTCGCCTCCAACGGCGAGGCGCGGCGTCAAGTCAAGGCCGGCGGCTTGAAAGTCAACGACGTCACTGTAACCGACGAAAAGATGGTATTGAGCGGACGCGACCTAACGCCGGAAGGCGTGATCAAGCTTTCACTCGGTAAGAAGCGCCACGTCCTGCTCCGCCCGCGCTAACTTAGCGCGACGGCGGAATGAAGTTGCGATCCATCGTATCCGGCGACGGGATGAATTTGCGCAGTAGTCCGGGCGCGATCGCCGTCACCGGATTGACCGTGATGCGCGGGGCGCCCGGCGGGCCGACCGCCTCGTAGGTGATGCCGAGCAGCCCCTCGTTGCTACCGGCGCCGAGAAACAGCCCGACGATCGGGATCTGCCCGAACATGTTGTTGAGACCGTAGAACGGCACGAAGGTTCCGCGCAGATGCATGTCGTCCTTGACGTAGTCGATCTGCCCTTCGACGGTCGCACCCACGACCGGTCCGCGCACGACGCCATCGCTCACCGCCATGCGTCCGGGCACCCGCGTAAAATCGCAATGCGCCTCGCTGAATTGCACGCCGGAATTGCCTTGGCCGGGTGCGCCGGAGGCCACGCGATCGAGCACGGGTTCGCCGCGCACGACGAAATTACGGATATAGAGGGTGCCGACTTGCGGTGAGTGTTCCGGGGTCGGCGGATCCATCGCTACCCACATCTGCCCGCCGAACATGCGCGGATACATGTCGGTGAACCGGAACAATGCGCCGGCGTCGTCGGTCTCGAAATAGATGACTTGGTGATTGTCGCGGCTGCGCACGCGCAGGTCGCCGTTGAGCGGCGTGTCGCGGCCGATCTTGGCGCTCATCACGAAATTGCGGATGCGGCCGCCCCGGCGCCCGAGCTTGAGATCGAGCCCGCGCAGCGTTTCGCCGTTGTGGCCGACGACGGTGCCGAGCTTGATGTCAAGGTCGAGATCCGTCGGCTTTTTCTTGGATTTGTCCGGCACCGCGCCGGCGAGAGAGGATTTCACGAAATTGGTTCCGTCGAAAACGTCGCCGCGCATCGCCACGCGCAGCACGCCGTCGCTGCCGCGGTCGGCCGTGAGCGAGACCTTGTCGCCGTCCGAAAGGCTGAACACCGGAAAATTCGCCGACACGATGTCGCTTGCGGCGTCGAGTTCGACCGACCCTTTCACATTCGTGCCCGAGCCGGCGATGGTGAGATCCTCGAAGCGCAGGGTTTGGCGGGTCTTGACCAGCGTGTAGGTGGCATGCGCCGGCTTGCCGGCCGCCTTCACCCACCCCGGCAGCAGGTTGTCGATCTTCACCGGCGTGAGATCGGCGTCCACTGTCATCGGCGGGTCCTCGCCGTCGCTGCTGGTCCGGGTGACGACCTTGACCGGGATCGTGCCGGTGACCGCGCCGCCCAAATCGATGCCGAGTCGGCGGCGCGCGGTTTCGTCGATCATCGCCTGCATTCGCAATTCGGCGTCCGCGGCGCCTTTTCGCTTGTTCAGATCGATGGCGGCCGGCGTGCCGTTAATTTTGACGTCGCCGGTGATGTGGTAGCCGTCGCTGGACGCAGTCACCCGTAGCGCCGACGCTTCGACCCTTTGCCCCATCAGCATTTTGTCGGCGGCGAAATTGGTCAGGTCCGCGGTGACGGTATAGGTCGCGGAATCCTTCGGAACGTCGTGCCCAACCAATAGATTAATGGTGACTTGTGCCGCGACCGAGCCGCGGCTCGCCGCCGGATCGAGCGCAATGCCCGCATTATCGCGCAATTCGTCGCTGGCCAGCAGCGCCGCCACGGCCGGCATCGATCCGTCGATGCGAAAGTTCACCCGCGCCGGCTGCGGTTTGAGGTGGGTATTCGGGATTACAAAAGCTCCATTCGCAATATTGAGCTTGCGCCCCGGCGTCACCTCCACGGTGCCGCGGCCGAGGCTGACATTGGCAAAGCTGCCGGTGATATGCGCCGTAAGATCGGCATCGCGGATCGCCGGCAAGCTGGCGAGCGGACGCAGGTTCGTGCCGCTGGTTTCGATATCGACCGACAAGCCTTCATCGGGCATCGGCGGGCCATTGGCCCTGAAGTCCGGCAGCGCCGCATTGCCGGCGATCACGACGCGCTCGACGGTGCCGCCCGACATGTGCTCCGCGACCCATTGGCGCACCTCGACGGCAGTGAACACCGGCCACATGCGCATCAACACCTCCGACGGCATGCGCGTGCCGGCGACACCGAATGCCAGATGAGGCTCGGCGCCGGAATAATCCAGGCTGCCGGTCACCGCGACGGCAATATTGTGCGAAGGCCGCGTATCGACGCGGCTCAAGTCGCCCTGTTCGAGATCGACGCGGCGGCGAACCGTGTCGATGCGTCCGCGCACCACCACCCGGTTGAGCGCAAAGCTCTCCTCGTCCGATTTCCCCGCCGAGGCTAGGATCACCGGGTCGATCACAGGATCGCCGCGCGTCATGTTGAACAGCCAGACGCCGTTCCGGTCGGCGGGCGCTTCCAGCGCGGCGCGCAGCGTGAACTGATCGCCGCCCGACTGGATCTGAAACGGAATGACCAAAGCCCGCTGCTGCGCATCCCAATTGAACCGGATATCGGCCCGATCGATTTTCACATTGGTATTTTCGCCGAACCGATCGATAATGGTGCCCTCATCCACGAGCACCTGGCCCTGCAGCCGCTGCAGCGTGCCGTCGGATGCGATTTCCGCGCGCACGCTCGCCGACAGCGGCAAGTCGACGTCGAAATCGCCTTCGTTGAGGCGCATGGCAAGAAGAATATCCTTGGACGAAACATGCCGCGCTTCGATGCCGACCGCGCGCACGCCATCACCGAGTGGCCGCATCGCGGCGCTCATCACCCATGGCCGCTCCGGATCGTCCGACGCCAGGCGAAAGATCACGCCGCCCTGGTGCGGCCGGGTCAGGCTCACATTGATCCGGTTGAACGTCCAACGCTTGCCGTTGCGCTGGTCGTCGACGATCAGATTGCCGTTCTTGAGACCAAGTTCGCGCAAATCATGACCGTCGAGACCGGTCGCGCCCAGGCCGTCGATCCAGCTGAGGATACCCGCGATGTCCTGCGCACCGGCGCGCAACGGTTCCTGCGGCACGGAGCCGGGTAGCCCGCCGGGACGGGCTACAGGCAATGTCGGCGACGCGGTAGCGATCGGACGCTTGTTGGCGCCGGCGAATACGGTGACCCGGCCGTCCGTCTCGATCCGCACCGACAGTTCGGCGCCGACCAGATTGAGGCTCGACGCGCGCACATTGCCGGTCAGCAGGCCGGCGCCGGAGATGCCCACTTCGGCTTTCGGCGCACTCGCGACCACCGTGCCGTCGGCATCGCGCACGACAATGTCGCGCAAGCGTAAGGAGGTGCGGCCGTTCTCGTCGCGCTCGATCTGGGTGCCTCCGACCGACACGGTTTGTTTGCCGCCGAAATTCTTCTCGATCGCCGCTTTCAGCCACGGCGTCGCCACGTCGAGTTCGATCGGGCTGATCGAGAGACGCCACCACAGACCGGCAATGGCGACCGCGACCACCGCGAAGGTGAGCGCCGCGCTCCAAAACATCCGCCGCACCCATGGCTGGCGCAAAAGCCTGCCCATGCCGCGGCGCAGCATGTTCCGCTGCTGGCGACCTGAACGGTGCGCCGCATGATGGCGATCATGATGCGGTCGATGGCTCGCCGCACGGCGGGCCGGGTGCCTATGATCGTGGTCGCTCGGTGTCATGCGCTATGGGGCGCCCCTCGTCCGGCGCATTGAGCGTATATTGCCGCCGGCCCGGAATTGGTCCAGCGCGGCCACTGGCACGTGTCCCTGGAACCGCTTGCGCCCACCCGACGCAACTGGCAGTTCCATCATTGACCGGTCGAAAACGACGAAAGGAAGGCATATGGGACGCGAACTTGTCGCGGGTTCGAAGGCGCCGCCGTTCAGCTTGCAACGCGACGGCGGAACAACGCTATCGTTGAAGGATTTCAAAGGTCGTAACCTCGTCCTCTATTTCTATCCCAAGGCTGACACCCCAGGCTGCACCAAGGAAGCCATCGCATTTTCGGGCTTGCGTGCCGCCTTTGCCAAAGCCGGCACCGAAATTCTCGGTGTTTCTGCCGATCCGGTTAAGGCGCAAGACAAATTCAAATCCAAATACAAGCTCAAAATCGCGCTCGCCTCCGACGAGGCCAAGGAGATACTGGAAGCTTATGGCGCTTGGGGCGAGAAATCGATGTATGGGCGCAAATACATGGGCGTCATCCGCAAGACTTTTCTGATCGACGGCGACGGCCGTATCATACGCATTTGGCCGAAGGTGAGTGTGCCGGGACACGCCAAAGAGGTACTGGAAGCCGCGAAAGGTCTGTAATTTCCGGACTTCTTTGCGCAATTGTATAAGCAAACCGCGCGAATTTCCGCTTTTTTAACCATAAACGATTGATATCGACGGGCTGGTCAACCGGCTCCGGCCGCGGCCGAACCGGCGCGGAGCGTTGATGTCGCAATCGTCCCAATCATACTATCCGACCGCCGCTCACGCCGGCCGCAATCCGCAGCCCCGCGTGCAATCGGCCGCCACTGTGTCCCGCCACCTGCACCGTGCCCACGGCGGCTACACACTGGCGCACGGCGGACGCCAGGTCCGCATCGGCCCCGTCGCATTCTGGATCGTGGTCGGCACATTGGTCGTCATGGCCGTGTGGTCGATCGCCACCGGAACCTATTTCGCCTTCCGCGAGGACGTGCTTACCCGCCTGATCGGCCGTCAGGCCGAAATGCAATTCGCCTATGAGGACCGCATCGCCGAATTACGCGCGCAGGTCGATCGCATCACCAGCAGGCAATTGCTCGACCAGGAGCAATTCGAGCAGAAGCTCAGCGCGCTGTTGCAACGGCAGGCGACGCTGGAGCAGCGCACCGCGGCGCTCGGCGGCGATCTTGCCACCACCGGCTCGATCCGGCCCGCGCACAATGCGCTGCCGGCCGAGAGCCCGATCAAAGCCTCCCCGATCAGTGATACCGTGATCTTCACCGCGCCGCCCGACCGCGAGGCCCGGCTTGAATCGCGTGAATTGCCGGCCAGCATGTCGCGCATCGCCAGCCGCAGCGACGCCGGCGGGCTCGACGGCATGCTCGGACGAATTTCCGCCGCGCTCGACAAGGTCGAGCATCGGCAGACCGCCGTGCTGACCGATCTGGAGGAGCGCGTCGACACCAAGGCGCGCCGCATGCGCAGTGTGCTCAGCGATCTCGGCGTCGATCCTGCCAAGGCGCCGGCGGGCGCCGGCGTCGGCGGGCCGTTCGTGCCATTGAAGCCGCCGCGCTCGGGCGCCAGTGCCTTTGACCGCCAGCTCTACCGCATTAATGTCGCGCGCGCCGAGATCAACCAATATGCCCACACGCTGGTCGCCGTGCCGGTGCGCAAGCCGGTCGCCGGCGAGGTCGACATGAGTTCGCCATTCGGCATGCGGCTCGACCCGTTTCTGGGCCGGCCCGCCATCCATACCGGCATCGACCTGCGCGGCGAAACGGGCGAACCCGTGCACGCCACCGCCGCCGGCAAGATAAGCATCGCCGGCCGCGAGGGCGGCTACGGCAACATGGTCGAGATCAACCACGGCAACGGCCTCGCCACCCGCTACGGCCATCTCTCGGAAATCGACGTGAAGGTCGGCCAGACCGTGCGCATCGGCGAGGTCATCGGCAAGATCGGCTCGACCGGGCGCTCGACCGGCCCGCATCTGCACTATGAGACCCGCATCAACGGCGAGGCAGTCGATCCGCAGAAGTTTTTACGCGCCGGCGTGCGCCTCGGCAGCGCATTGTCGGGCTAGGCCCTACTCGACGTCATCCACCGTCTCTGGTCCGCCGCCGAAGGCTTTCTGCGCCAGCGCCGCTTGCATGAATTCGTCGAGATCGCCGTCGAGCACCGCGCCGGTGTTGGAGGTGGAGACGCCGGTGCGCAGGTCCTTCACCATCTGATAAGGCTGCAAGACATACGAACGAATTTGATGGCCCCAGCCGATATCGGTCTTGGCGGCCTGATCGGCTTCCGCTTTCGCCTCCCGCTTCTTGATCTCGGCTTCGAACAGCTTGGCGCGCAGCATGTCCCAGGCCATGGCGCGGTTACGGTGTTGCGAGCGGTCCTGCTGGCACTTCACCACGATATTGGTCGGAATGTGGGTGAGGCGCACCGCCGACTCGGTCTTGTTGACGTGCTGGCCGCCGGCGCCGCCCGACCGCATGACATCGGTACGTACGTCGTTCTCATTGATGTCGATCTTGATGCGGTCGTCGACCACTGGATAGACCGTGACGCTAGCGAACGAGGTATGCCTGCGCGCATTGGAATCGAACGGCGAGATGCGCACCAGCCGGTGCACGCCGTTCTCGCTCTTGAGCCAGCCATAGGCGTTGTGGCCCTTGATCACCACGGTCGCCGACTTGATACCGGCGCCCTCTCCTTCGGTCTCCTCGATCCATTCGACCTTGTAGCCGTGCGCTTCCGCCCAGCGCACATACATGCGCATCAGCATGCCGGCCCAGTCCTGGCTCTCGGTGCCGCCGGCGCCGGCATGCACTTCGAGATAGCAGTCGTTGGCGTCGGCCTCGCCCGAGAGCAGCGCTTCCAGCTCGCGCCGCGCCACTTCCGCCTTCAGGCGTTTGAGGGCTGCTTCCGCTTCAACGACGGTCTTGTCGTCTTTTTCGGCCTCGCCCAGCTCGATCATGGTGAGCTGGTCGGCGAGCTCCTGCTCGATGCGGCCGATGGCATTGAGCCGGTCGTCCAGCGCGTCGCGCTCGCGCATAACGCGCTGGCCGCGCGTCGGATCGCTCCAGAGAGCGGGGTCCTCGGCCTCTTTGTTCAGCTCGGCGAGGCGGCGTTGCGCGGTCTCGACGTCAAAGATGCCTCCTCAGCAGCCGCAGCGACTGCTTGATCTCTTCGACGAGGCTTTGGGTTTCCGCGCGCATGTTCAAACCGATGCCGCTAAAGCGGCGATATGAGTCGATGGGAGGGGGATTTAACGTCGCAAGCGCGCCGGCGCAACTATCAATGCCGATAGCAAAAGCTCAATACAGCCCGCCGGTGCCCGAGCGTACAGCGCGGTCGGCGTCGGGCGGAACGGTGCTGAAGAAGCCGGGCGGACGGCGGCCCGGCTGGCCCTGGTCGCCGCCATCGCCGTAACCAACCACTGCATAATTATCGGGCGGCGCGGTGCCGGGTTTGAACGCTTCCAGGATCACCTTCTCGCTACCTGGTCCGGCGCGCTGGCCGGTCTTCAGGTCGACGCGAATGAGCTTGATCCCCGGCGGTACGCGGAACGGCACCGCCGGCTTGTCGGCAAGCGCGACTTTCATGAAATCCTTCACGATCGGGGCCGCCAGGCGGCCGCCGGTCATGCCGCGCCCGAGATGGCGCGGCTTGTCGTAGCCCATATAGACGCCGACCACGATGTCCGGCGTGTAGCCAATGAACCATGCGTCCTTTTCGTCATTGGTGGTGCCGGTCTTGCCGGCGATCGGCTTGCCGAACTCCTTTTGGAAGCCCGCGCCCGCAGCGGTGCCGCGCAGGACCACGCCTTCCATCATGGAGGTGATCTGATAGGCGGTCATCGGGTCGAGCACCTGCTCGCGCCGGTCGATCAGCGAGGGCTCCGGCTGGTTCGCCCATTTCTTGGCATCGCAGCCGATGCATTCGCGCTCGTCGTGCCGGTAGACGGTGTGCCCGTAACGATCCTGGATGCGATCGATCAGCGTCGGTTTCACGCGCCGGCCGCCATTGTCGAACATCGCATAAGCCGTGACCATGCGCAGCAGCGTGGTCTCGCCGGCGCCGAGCGCGAACGACAGATAGGGCGGCAGCTCGTCATAGACGCCAAACCGCTTGGCGTATTCGGCGATCAGCGGCATGCCGATATCTTGCGCCAGCCGCACCGTCATCACGTTGCGCGAATGCTCGATGCCGAAGCGTAAAGTCGACGGCCCGAAGAAGTTGTTCTCGTAGTTTTCCGGCTTCCAAACACCGAGCCCCGGTCCCTGGTCGATCTCGATCGGTGCATCGAGCACCAAGAGTCGACGGCGTGTAGCCGTTGTCGAGGGCTGCGGCGTAGACGATCGGCTTAAACGACGAGCCGGGCTGGCGAAGCGCCTGCGTCGCGCGATTGAACTGGCTCTGGTCGTAGGAGAAGCCGCCGACCATGGCGAGCACGCGCCCGGTCCAGGGATCCTCGACCACCATCGCGCCGGACACTTCCGGCACCTGGTGCAGCCGGTATTGCCCGGCGAGCTTGGCCGGTTCGACATAGACCACGTCGCCGGGATTGAGCACCTGGCCAACCTTGGTCACCGCCTTGACCGCCGGTGCGCGCCCACTTCATGCCGTCCAGCGGCACGATGCCGACGTCGCGCTCCTTGCTGACATAGCCGCCCGGCTCGCGCCCCGGCTGCAAGCCGATGCGGGCCGATTGGTCGTTCGTCTCCAGCACCACCGCGAGCCGCCAGGGTGCTACGTCGGCCAGTGCCTTGACGTCGGCGAGCTTGACGCCCCAGTCGCCAGAGATGTCGATCTTGGCGACCGGCCCGCGCCAGCCTTGCGCCTCGTCGAAACGCACCAGGCCATCGCTCAGCACCTGGCGCGCCAGCACCTGATACTTGGTGTCGAGCGTGGTGCGCACCGACAGGCCGCCTTCGTACAGTTTCTTCTCGCCATAGCGTTCGTAGAGCTCGCGCCGTACTTCCTCGGCGAAATATTCCGCAGCGAAGGTGTGCGTGCTGGTCGGCTTTTGCGTCACACCGAGCGCCGTATGTTTGGCGACTTCGGCCTGCGCGCCGGTGATGAAGCCGTCCTGCGCCATCTGATCGATCACCCAATTGCGCCGCTCGAGCGCGCGCTCGCGTGCCCGGAACGGGTGATAATTGTTCGGCGCCTTCGGCAACGCGGCGAGATAGGCGGCTTCCGGCACGGTCAACTCATTGACGCCCTTGTCGAAATAAGTGAGCGAGGCGGAGGCGATACCATAAGCGCCGAGGCCGAGATAGATCTCGTTCAAGTAAAGCTCGAGGATCTTGTCCTTTGAGTAAGTGCGCTCGATCTTGAGCGCCAGCAGCGCCTCCTTGATCTTGCGCGTGAAGGAAACCTCGTTCGATAACAAAAAGTTCTTGGCGACTTGTTGCGTAATGGTTGAAGCGCCCTGCGGGTGGCGGCTGGAGCCGAAATTCTGCGCATAGTTGAGCGCCGCGCGCGCGATGCCGAAGAAATCGAGCCCGCCATGCTCGTAGAAGTTCTTATCCTCGGCGGCGAGGAAGGCGTTGATCACCAGCTTCGGCACCGCCTGGATCGGGATATAGAGCCGGCGTTCGCGGGCATATTCGGCAACCAGCGAGCCGTCGGCCGCGTGCACGCGCGTCATCACCGGCGGCTCGTAATCCTGCAATTGGGAATAGTCCGGCAGGTCCTTGGAATAGTGCCAGAGCAGACCGGCGGTCGCGGCCACGCCCACCACGAACAGGATGGTGCCCGCCGCGAACAGGAAGCCGAAGAAGCGTAAAATGAGCTTCATGAATGAACCGTCCCGCCTGGCATCCGGCAGCGGCCGTCCGTGCCGCTAACCGGCATCGCGGCCCGCGAAACTGACAGGACTTTCATGGGCCTGCCACCGTCGCCGGGCCTTCCGCCCAAGGCTGCGGCGCGCTCTTTTGGTGGCGCGGTTTTATGTTGAAACTGAGGCCGGGCGCTCATCTCAATTGGCTCCTGCGGCCGCACCGGCCATGCGCGGCGCGAAAAACTCGTCCACGGCATGGACCAGCGAATCCACCGTGCGCGCGCGCCACTCGGGCGACATCAGATGCACCAGATCGTCCTTGGTCGACATATAGCCGAGCTCAACCAGCACCGAGGGCACATCGGGCGCCTTGAGCACGATGAAGCCGGCCGATTTCAACGGACGTAAATGCAATCGCGTGGTGCTTTTGAACTCGCCGACCAGATCGCGGGCGAATTGCAGCGAGAACGCCTTGGTCTCGCGCTGGGCAAGATCGATCAGGATGTTGGCGACATCGTTGGGCTCGGCGCTCAAATCGACGCCGGCGATCACGTCGGACTTGTTTTCGACTTCGGCGAGCCGCGCCGCTTCCGCATCGGAGGCGTGGTTCGATAACGTATAGACCGAAGCGCCCTCCGCCTGGCCTTCGCTGCGCGGGATCGAGTTCGGCATGGATCGAGATGAACAACGAAGCCTTGTGGGCGCGCGCGAAGCGCACCCGCTCGTCGAGCGGGACGAAGGTGTCGTCGCTGCGCGTCATTGCCACGCGATACTTGCCGGTTTTTTCCAGCTTGTCGCGCAGCATCAGGCCGAACGCCAGCACGACGTCCTTCTCGTCCTGCCCGCTGCCCGATTTGGTGCCGCTATCGATGCCGCCGTGGCCGGGATCGACCACGATCAGCGGCCGCGCATCGCCGACAGCTTCCGGCACGCTCACGGTCTTGCCGGTCTTGGTGCGCAAGGTGCGGTCCTGCATGGTGATGTTGCGCAAAAAACTCTCGCGGTCGGTGGCGGAGAGATCGAGCACCAGCCGCGCCGGCTGGTCCCCGGCGGGACCAAGCGCGAAGGCCTTGTCCACCCGCACCGGCCCCTTGGTGTCGAGCACGATGCGCGAGCCGCCCTGCATGATGAGGCCGTAGCGGAACGCCTTGACCAGGCCGCGGCCGTGCTCGCCGGCCTGCGGGGGCAACTTGAAGGTCACCTGCGGCAAATCGATCACCACCCGATAGGGATCGGCGAGCGTGAAGGCCGCCAGATCGATTTTCTGGCTCAGATCCACCACAAAACGCGTCTGCTTGTCGTCGCCGCCCAGGCGCACGTCGGTAGCGACCGGAAACGAGGTGGATTCCGCGACCGGCGCCAGCGCGCGCGCGGTCACGCTCGGCTCAGCCGCGAGCGCGGCCGAGTCGCATAAAAGGCTTACGCCGAGCACAAGTGTGATTGCGCGGACAGTCACGAATCCGGACCCTTTCCGCCCCTTTTTACTCCATTAGGGGGTGCTTCGGTTAACGGAACTTGAGCAAACGCGCCGTTCCGCGCGGCGGTGTGGCACGCCTGCACAAGCTCCCTTGCCAGCACGGGTTTTGGACCGTATGTAGGGTCTGCTGACGGTTAAAGTTCCGGTTGTGCCGCGTTCGGGCCCCGGCCCGCCAGTCCAGGATCGCCCCCTCGAGGAAGCCGGGCGGACGGACGGCGAAGCGAGCCGAAACCCTTAGTGATTGGACTTCCGGATCAGCGCGCGGCCAAACGGGCCGTTCGCATTCAGACCGCCAGCGACGAGAAACCTCGGCGGCGCCGTTAAGGCGCAGCCGCAGCGCTACGGGTCGCAAGTTTCATGCTGCCAAGGTTGCAGCAAAGGCAATTCGAGGTTCCCCGCTTTCGCGAGACAATCGTGAGCGCGCGGCTTGCTATGGGCCAAATTTCGAATCTTGCCGAGCTTTCGCGTGAAAACGCGCCCCTTTCCCTCAACACCTCCCTTAACAACAAATTGGCCGACCGCCCCATGCATCGTCTTGCGCCGTCCACAGTGCGCGAACACGCGGGCCGGTCCGCCTCAGTGAGATTATCCAATGGCCGACAAAATGCTCATCGACGCGACTCATCCGGAGGAGACCCGGGTCGTGGTGCTGCGTGGCAATCGCGTCGAGGAATTCGATTTCGAAAGCGCCAACCGCAAGCAGCTGCGCGGTAACATCTATCTCGCCAAGGTCACGCGCGTGGAGCCGTCGTTACAGGCGGCCTTCGTCGATTACGGCGGCAACCGCCACGGCTTCCTGGCGTTCTCCGAAATCCATCCCGACTATTACCAAATTCCGGTCGCCGACCGGCAGGCATTGATCGCCGAAGAAGAGCGCGACCACCGCGCGGCGGATGCCGACGCCGATCACCGCGCCAACCGGCGTGGCGGGCGCCATCGTCACCGCCAGCGCGGCGCCGACCGCCCGCGCGATCTGGTGCAGAGCGAGCCACTCGCCGCCGGGCCGAGCGAGCAACTCGCTGCCGAGGAGAGCACGCGCCAAGAACTGGGCAGCGAAGCCGCCCACATTGCGGCCGGCGAAGCCGCGGCCGAGCAGCCCTCGCCCGAGCAGATCGAAGCGACAGCCGCCGTGATGGCGGCCACGACGCCAGCGGCCGAACGCGAAGCGCAAGAACTGCTCAGCGAAGCCGCCGAAATCCCCGACGGCGAAGCGGCGGCCGATCAGCTGCCGCCGGCGGAAAGCGAAGCGGCGTTCGAGCCGATGCCGGAAGGCGGCGAAGACCATGGCGAGACTGGCGATCATCTCGCCGCCCCCGCCGAGTCGGCGCCGTCTGACGAGCCGGGCGCACCCGGCGAGCCGAGCAACGGCAACAGCGAAGATCAGCACGAAGACGAGCAGGTGGAATCGGTCGGCGGCGCCGACGCCATGGAGGAAGTGCAGGAGCGCATGCCGCGCTTCCGCCGCCAGTACAAGATTCAAGAGGTGATCAAGCGCCGCCAGGTCATGCTGGTGCAGGTGGTCAAGGAAGAGCGTGGCACCAAGGGCGCTGCGCTGACCACCTACCTCTCGCTTGCCGGCCGCTATTCGGTGCTGATGCCGAACACCGCGCGCGGCGGCGGCATTTCCCGCAAAATCACCTCAGGCGAGGATCGCAGCCGCCTGAAAGAAATCGCCCAGGATCTGGAAGTGCCGCCCGGCATGGGCGTGATCCTGCGCACCGCCGGCGCCAGCCGTACCAAGACCGAGGTCAAGCGCGATTTCGAATATCTGCTCCGGCTGTGGGAGACGGTGCGCGACCTCACGCTGAAATCGATGGCGCCCAAGCTGGTCTACGAGGAAGGCTCGCTCACCAAGCGCTCGATCCGCGATCTTTATACCAAGGACATCGACGAGATTATCGTGTCCGGCGAGGAAGGCTACAAGGAAGCGCGCGAGTTCATGCGCATGCTGATGCCGAGCCACGCCAAGCACGTGAAGCTCTATAAGGACACCCAGCCGCTGTTCACCCGCTACGGCATCGAGAGTCAGCTCGACGCCATGTTCTCGCCCACGGTGCAGCTGCGCTCGGGCGGCTATATCGTGATCAACCAGGCCGAAGCGCTAGTCGCCATCGATGTAAACTCAGGAAGGGCGACGCGCGAGCACCATATCGAGGACACCGCGCTCAAGACCAATGGCGAGGCGGCGGAAGAAATCGCCCGTCAGTTGCGCTTGCGCGATCTCGCCGGCTTGATCGTCATCGATTTCATCGACATGGACGAGGGCCGCAACAACCGCACCGTGGAGCGGCGGCTCAAGGACGCGCTCAAGCACGACCGCGCCCGCATTCAGGTCGGCCGCATCTCGCATTTCGGTCTGCTCGAAATGTCGCGCCAACGCATCCGCACCTCCGTGCTGGAATCTTCGACCGAAAAGTGCCCGGTTTGCGGCGGTTCCGGCCACGTGCGCTCGGTGTCGTCGGTAGCGCTGCAGTTGCTGCGCGCCATCGAAGAGACGCTGATCAAGGGTGCCACGCATAACCTGATCGTGCGCACGCGCTCGGAAGTCGCGCTCTATGTGCTCAACCACAAGCGCGCGCACCTGCGCGATCTGGAAGACCGCTTCCGCATCACGATTACCATTTCCGCCGACGCCACGGTGAACGCCCAGGTCTCCTACATCGTCGACCGCGGCGAACAGGTGCACACGGCGGAAGCCGCCAAGCTTCTGGCGGCGGCGGCGCAACCGCCATTGCCCTCAGCCGTCGAGGCGGACGAAGACGTGCTCGACGCCGCGGCCGAGGCTGACGTCGAGGATGAGGCCGAGAGTGAAATTGAACCCGGCCTAGAACCCGAGACGCCGGATTTCGCGCAAATCGACAGCCGTGGCGAAGCGCCGCGCGGCGATGGCGAGCGCGAAGGCGGCCGTCGGCGGCGCCGGCGTGGTCGCGGTCGTGGCGGCGAACCGCGCGAGATCGGCGCCCCGCAGTTCACCCGCGAGACGGTGCCCGAACATGCCATCGCGCACGAGGATCACGACGCCGGCTCGCCCGAGGAAGTCGGTCTCGACCATCAGCAACCGCGTCAAGGCGGCGCTCCGGAGGGAGCCGAAGGCGGTGAAATCCGCCGCCGGCGACGGCGCGGCCGCCGCGGCGGGCGCCGCAATCGACAGGGCCGCAACGGCGATGCGCCCTTCCAAGCCGGCAATGGCGGCGCACCGGAGTCTGGGATGCAGCCCACCGGCGTGGATTTCCCGCCGGTGAGCGACGAGGACGCTTCGGCCATCGCGCCCCCGTTTGACGAGCCCGTTGCGCCGCCGGCCGCCGAGACGCGGCCCGCCATGGAACGGCCGATCATCGACCGACCTTACAACCAGCCGCCGGTGTCGGCGCCCGAGTCGCAGCCGGCTGCGCCACCGCAAGCCGCTGCACCGGTTCAAGCCGAGCCGGAGCCGCCGCGTCGGCGCTCGACCATCCGCGAACCGGCGCCGATTGGCATTGCGGGCGCCCCGCCGCCGCCGACGCCGGTCATTCCGCCGCCGACGCCGGTAATCTCATCGACGGCAAGCGAAGATACCGGCCAGCCCAAGCGCGGCTGGTGGGCCAAGCGCCTGTTGGGCGACAAGGGCTGACACGGGCGCGGACAAATATGAAATCGGCCTGGGTCGAGCGCGAGGCCAAGCAAGCGGTCGAACGCTATGGCAAGGCCGGCATTTCCGCCGACCTGGCGCTGCGGATCTATTCCACGCGCCTGCTCGGCCGCAACACCAAGCTGGTGTTGCATGGCGGCGGCAATAGCTCATTGAAAACGAAAGAACCCGACCTCGCCGACCAGGAGACCGCAGTGCTGCGGGTGAAGGGATCGGGCTGGGATATGGGTTCGATCGAACCTGCCGGATTTCCGGCGGTGCGGATCGAGCCGCTGCGCGCCTTGCGCGCGCGCAAAAGACTTTCCAATGGCGAGATGGCGAAGGCGCAGCGCGCCTATTTGATCGATCCGCAGGCGCCCTCGCCCTCGGTAGAGATGCTGCTGCACGCCTTCATGCCGGCTAAATTCGTCGACCACACCCACGCCACCGCGGTGCTCAGCCTGATCGACCAGCCGAACGCGGCCGAGTTGTGCGCGGACGTGTTCGGCGGCCGGCTCGGCTTCGTGCCCTATCGGATGCCCGGCTTCGGCCTCGCCAAAAAAGCCGCCGAGGTGTTCGAAAAAGACAAGAACGTCGAAGGGCTGATCCTCGACAAGCACGGCATCTTTACCTTCGGCGAAACCGCGCGCGAAGCGTACGAGCGCATGATCGAATTCGTCACGCGCGCGGAAAACCGCCTCAAGAAAAACCGCAAAGCGGTCTTCGTCAGCGCGAAGCTGCCGCAAAAGATCGCGGTCGCCGGCGAGGTCGCGCCGATCTTGCGCGGCGCTTGCACCTTGCGCGATACGCAAGGCGAAGGCGCGCATAAGCGCCCGATCCTGGAATTCCGCACCGGCGACGCGATCTTGAATTACGTCAACGGCAGGCAAGTCGCGCGCTATGCCCGCGCTGGCGTGATCACGCCCGACCACGTGATCCGCGTGAAGCCCTGGCCGCTCATCGTGCCGGCACCGCCGGCCGGCAAACTCGACGCGTTCAAAAGCGCCGTGCACACGGCCGCGCAAAAATTTGCCGACGACTACAAAAGCTATTTCGCCCAGAATAAAAAGCGCGCGAACGGCGCGGTGATGCACGACCCGGCGCCGCGCGTGGTGCTGGTGCCGGGTCTCGGCCTGTTCGGGCTGGGCGCAAGCGCCAAGGACGCCCGCATCGCCGCTGATATCGCGCAGGCCGCGGTCGAAGGCATCACCGATGCGGAGACGATCGGCCGCTTCACCTCGATTTCGCCAGCCGACATGTTCGACTGTGAATATTGGCCGCTGGAACTGGCCAAGCTCGGCCCGCGCAAACAATCGCCGCTCGCCGGTCAGGTCGCGGTCGTCACCGGGGCCGGCGGCGCCATCGGCGCGGCGACCGCAGATGCATTTGCGGCGGCCGGCGCCGAAGTGGCGTTGCTCGACGTCGATGGCAAGGCCGCAGCCGAACGAGCCAAGCCGATCGGCGGCTCGGCCATCGCGCTGACATGCGACGTAACCAATGCCGCTTCGGTGCGCGATGCCTTCGATCAGGTCGTCGCGACATTCGGCGGCGTCGATATCGCGATTTCCAATGCCGGTGCGGCCTGGCAAGGAAAAATCGGCGAAGTCGACGAGGCGATCCTGCGTGAGAGCTTCGAATTGAATTTCTTCGCCCATCAGAAAGTGGCGCAGGCCGCGGTGAAAGTCATGCTGGCGCAGGGCACCGGCGGCTGTCTGTTGTTCAACGTCTCCAAGCAGGCGGTAAATCCGGGCGCCAATTTCGGCCCCTACGGGCTGCCCAAGGCGGCGACATTATTCCTCGTGCGGCAATACGCGCTCGACTATGGCGCAGACGGCATCCGCGCCAATGCGGTCAACGCCGACCGCATCCGCTCCGGCATCCTCACCGACAATTTCATCAAACAGCGCGCCAAGGCGCGGGGGCTCAGCGAGCAAGCCTATATGAGCGGCAATCTGTTGGGCCGCGAGGTCACCGCGCAGGACGTGGCGCAGGCCTTCCTCGCCCAGGCGCTGGCGCTCAAGACGACGGCCGATGTCACCACCGTGGACGGCGGGAATATTGCAGCGGCGCTGCGCTGAACGGAGTTACCTCAATGCTGGCGCTGACCGAGGCCGATGCGGACAAGACGGTCGATGTCGCGGCCGGCGATACCGTCGAGATCCAATTGCCGGAGAATGCAACGGCGGGCTATCGCTGGATGCTCGAAACCATCGACAAGTCGGTTTGTGAGATGATCGCGGACGAGCGTCACGCGCCGGATAAAATCGTTCCCGGCGCACCCGGCACACATGTGTGGCGGTTGAAGGCGGCGCGCGCCGGGGATTGCCGGATAGCGATTGCTTACCGCCGGCCGTGGCAGAGCGACGCGCCGCCGGCCCGCACGTTCAATCTCGGGCTGCGCGTGCGCGGCTGACCGCACGCGTCGTCGTCAGTCCGCGACCACCCGAATGGTCCAGAAGTCGTCGGCGAGATTCGACTGCGTGATGTAGGCACAGGGCATGGTGAAATAGCCCTTCTGCCCCCAGCCGCTGCCCCATGAATTGCGGATGATAAAGCGTTGCGACTTTTCGTCGTAACCGACGGCGAGCACGGCGTGGCCACCCTGCACCTTTTCGGCCGGCCCCGGCATCGGCATGACGCCGGTCTTGGCGACCGCCGGACTTTCGAAGCTGTCGTAGACGGTAAAGCCGAAGACGAAAGGATAGCCGTGCGCCAAGCAGCCCTTGAGTTGCGGGAGGGATTGCGTCACTCGGCTATAGGCGGTGACCAGATATTTCTTGGCTTCCGCAAACGCCGCCGGCGGCGGCTTCACCGTGAATTGTTTGATGTCGTAGGGCCAGGTCTTTTCGGAGCAGACGCCCAATTTCGCAACGGCCTTGATCCCGTCCCGGATCTGCGCGCCGCTGTCGGTATTGACGGTGTGCTCAATGTCGCGCTCGTTGTAATAGATGAACAACCGCGACGGCACGAAATCGGGTTTTTCCTTTTCCTTGCGCCTGCCAAATTGGACAGCGCCCGCGATGGCATTGCCGGTGCAACTGCCGAGAGCGCCTTGATCGTAGGGCGGCGGACATATCGAGCGAAGGTCGACATTGTCCGGCAGCTTCTGCAGCGTCGCCATCGGCGCGGCGTAGAGATGGTCGCGCGCATCAGGAAGATCGGGTAGCCAGCCGTACTTCTGGATTTTGTATGCCATCGTTACCCCCTGACATTCGACGATCGATGTCAATATACAAGTATAGCGCGCAAATAGCCCGTCGTGCAATATTCTGGAGTGCCGATCAAAATTGCAATCTGCCAGGGTAGCGCCGGCGCTTTGCCGCCTTGCCGGTGCCACCACCGGATGCGAAGCGTGCTATCGTGATTCCAATCGAGACCCGCAAAGGAGCGATGACGATGCTGCGAAAACTTGCCCTCGTCGGCCTGATCCCTCTCCTCTTCACGGCAATGCCGGCCTCCGCGCTCACCAAGGCCCAGAAGATGGAAACCTGCAAATTCGGTGCCGACGACCAGAAGCTCGAAGGCGCCAAGCGCAAGGTCTTCATCGCAAAGTGTATGTCCAACCGGAACGACAAGCGTGGCCCGGCCATGAAGCTGCCCGCCAAGAAGCCGGCGCCCAAGAAGCCGATGGCGACGAAGCCCATGGATAACAAGCCTGCGGACGCGGCGCCCGCGGCGCCCAGGCAGTAGCGCCCTAGCCCATGCCGGAGGCCGACAAGGAAGGCGAACGCTATCAGGCCGAGCGGCCGCAGGCCGCGCCCGGCTTTTTCCTGAAAGGCTCGCACCAGCTCGATTGGGGCATGAAGAACCGCCTCGCCCGCGTGTTCAATCCCGCCTCCGGGCGAACGGTGATGCTCGCGGTCGATCACGGCTATTTCCAGGGACCGACCAGCGGGCTCGAGCGCATCGACCTCTCGATAGTGCCGCTGTTGCCGCAATGCGACGCGCTGTTTTGCACCCGCGGCGTGCTCCGCTCGCTGATCCCGGCGGATTCGCAGAAACCGATGGTGCTGCGGGCGAGCGGCGGGCCCTCGATCCTGCGCGAGGAACTCTCCGACGAAGAGATCGCCATGGACATGGGCGACGCGGTGCGGCTCAACGCCGCCGGCGTCGGCATCCAGGTGTTCATCGGCGGCGAGCACGAGACGCGCTCGGTGCACAACATGACGCGGCTGGTCGACGCGGGACTACGCGTCGGCATGCCGGTGATGGGCGTCACCGCGGTCGGCAAGAACATGGTGCGGGATGCGCAATATTTCCGCCTCGCCTGCCGCATCATCGCCGAGCTCGGCGTGCAATACGTCAAGACCTACTATGTGGACGACGGCTTCGAGACCGTCACCGCCTCCTGCCCGGTGCCGATCGTGATGGCCGGCGGCAAGAAGCTGCCCGAGCTCGATGCGCTCACCATGGCCTACAACGCCGTGCAGCAAGGCGCCGCCGGCGTCGACATGGGCCGCAATATTTTCCAGTCCGAGGCGCCCAAGGCGATGATCGCGGCGGTCAACGCGGTGGTGCACAAGGACACCAAGCCGAAAGACGCGCTGGAGATCTACACCGCGCTGAAGGCCGAAGGCTAAGTAAAGGCGTGGACTTGACTCCGCACCGGCCGCTTGTGACACCCCGCCACGCGACCAGCGACAACAGCGTACTGGAGTAGTCATGATCAGAGTCCTATCGGCGGCGGTGTGCCTGGTGTTCTTTGCAGCCCTCGCGCAGGCCGGCGGCCTCGACGATCTCAAGGCGGCGAATGCGGCGGCGGAAGCAGGCAAGGTCGACGACGCCATTCGGCTGTTCACCCAGGCGCTCGGGACAAGCGATCTCTCGCCCGCCGATCAGTTCGCCGCCCGCAAGGGCCGCGGCAGCGAATACACCTCCAAAAGCCTGATCGCCGACGCCTTCGAGCGGCTCGACCAGGCGCGGGCCTTGCGAAACGACGCCATCGCCGATTTCACCGCCGCCCTCGCCAGCAAGACCGACGACGCCAGCCTCTACGTCGCACGCGGACAGGTCTACGACTTGAACGGCCAATACGATTCCGCGATCGCCGATTTCGATGCGGCGCTCAAGCTAAAGAATGCACCGCTCACGCTGGTTCAGCGCGCCGGCAGCGAGAGCGCCAAGGGCGACTACGACCGCGCGGTCGCCGACTACACTGCCGCAATCGCCCTCGTCAGCAAGGATTCCAAGGACGCCGGCATCGACGCCTTGGATATCTATAGCGAACGCGGCTACGCGCAATTTATCGCCGCGCACTATTCCGACGCCGCCGCCGATTTCGACAAGGCGCTCACGCTCGGCGCGGCCGCACGCGCCGGTGACGTGTTGTGGCTCCCCTACCAGGCGGCATGGCTGCACATCGCCCGCGCCCGCGCCGGCCAGAACGACGCCGACGAATTGGCGCGCAACGCCGGCAAGATCAACGTCAAGCAATGGCCCGGCACGCTGATCGCGTATTTCCGCGGCGAGGCCAAGCTCGACGATCTGACGCCGCCCTCGAGCCACGGCGCCATGGGTCATGCGCGCGAATGCGGTCTATCGTTCTTCGCCGCCGAGCAAGCGCTGGCCAAAAAGGACAATGCGGCCGCGGCACAGCAGCTCACGCGGGCGCGCGCGGTGTGCAACATTCACACCGTCTATTATCTCGCCGCCGGTGTCGAAACGAAACGCCTGGGGAAATAGCGTCGAGCGACTCAAGCGGCCCGCGCCGCGGGCCGCTCCAGCGGCGTCACCTCGAACGTTCGCAAGTTTCCGCGCCGCAGCACGTCGATGGCGAGCTTGCGTGCCGATCCGCTCGCTGTTGAGCAGCCGGATCAGATCGTCGACGCCGGTCACCGGCTCGCCGTCCGCCCGCACGATGGTATCGAGCGTCATCAATCCGGCGAGCGCCGCCGGACCGTTCGGCTCGAGCGCGGTAATCATGGCGCCGGCGGCGTTGTCGATCCCGGCATTGCGCGCATGCCGGCGCGGCACCGCCGCGGTCTGTCCCGACACGCCGATATAGCCGCGCCGCACGCGGCCATGCTTGATCAACTCGCTCAGCACGAACTGCGCGGTATTGCTGGCGACCGCAAAACAGATGCCCTGCGCGCCCATGATGACCGCGGTATTGATGCCGATCACCTCGCCGCGCGAGGAGACCAGCGGCCCGCCGGAATTGCCGGGATTGAGCGCGGCGTCAGTCTGGATCACGTCCTCGATCAGCCGGCCGTTGCGCGAGCGCAAGGAACGGCCGAGCGCCGAGATGACACCGGCGGTGACGGTCGACTCGAAGCCGAGCGGATTGCCTATGGCGACCACAAGTTGGCCGCGCTTGAGGCCCTTGGAGTCGCCGAGCGCGGCGTGCGGCAAGTCGCGCGCGGAACCGGCGCGCAGCAGCGCCAGGTCGGTGTCGGGGTCCTCGCCGAGCTTGCGCGCCTCCATGACGCGACCTTCGGCGTCTTGCAGGCGCACTTCCTTGGCGGCCTCGACCACATGGCAATTGGTCAGCACCAGGCCGTCCGGCGCGATCACCACGCCGGAACCGACCCCGCCGGAACGGCCATTGGGCCCGCGGGTTTCCACGCGCACCACGGCCGGGCCGACCGCATCGGCCACGGTGATCACCGCATTGGAATAGGCGTCGAGGATTTCGGCATCGGACGAAGCCACCGCGGCGACCTCGCCGATGTCCATGACATCGGAAGACGAAGCAAAATCGAGCATGAATGGTAACGGGGTTTTGTTGCTGACCCATTATGTGGGTATCGGCCTGACAAAAAGGAATAGTGGGTGAACAGCCACCCTGATAATGCCCCTGCGTCCGCGCTAAGATGCCGCCATGACGATGTCGCTTGCCCCGTGGGAACTGGCCGGACGGCTGGCCTTGGCCGTCGGCTTGGCCGTGTTCATGGGGCTGGCTTTCGAGGAAACCTATAAGACCGAGGAGCGGTCGAGCCCGGGCGGCATCCGCACCTTCCCGATGCTCGCCATGTGCGGCGCCACGCTCTATCTGATCGAGCCGGCGCATGCGATCGCCTTTGTCGCCGGGCTGGTGGGCCTGGCCGCCTGGCTGCACGCTTTCTTGCGCAGCGCGCCGGCCTCGCGCGAAGCGCCCACCTTCATGATCCCGGCGTCGAACCTGCTCGCCTATGTGATCGGGGCGATCGCCCTGACGCAGTCGCCGTGGGTGGCGGTCGCACTCACCGTCGCGGCCGTGCTGCTGCTCGGCGCGCGCGAGCGGCTGCACCGGCTCATTCATATCGTGCCGCGCGACGAACTCTTGACCCTCGGTATGTTCCTGATCCTGGTCGGCATCATCCTGCCGCTGGTGCCGCACCAGCGGGTGAGCAGCCTGACGCCGCTCACGCCCTACGGGGTTTGGCTGGCGGTGGTGACGGTCTGCACCCTCTCCTACTTGAGCTATCTGCTGCAGCGCTACGCCCCGATCAAAAACGCCGCGCTGCTGCCGGCGGTGCTCGGCGGCGCCTACTCTTCGACCGCCACCACCGTCGTATTCGCCAAGCGCCTGCGCGAGGCCAAGCAGGCGCCGGCGGATATCTCGGCCGGCATCGTGGCGGCCACCGCGATCATGTATGTCCGGCTCGGCCTGGTGGTAGCCGTGTTCGACACGCCTTTCGCGCTGACGCTGGCGCCGGGACTGGCGGCTTTGTGCGCGATCGGGGCAGCACTGGCGATCTACGAATGGCGCCGGCCGCGGGCGCAAGCCGGGCGGACAAATCTGGCCGTACCGCCGAAAAACCCGCTGCAGATTCCGACCGCGCTCATCTTCGCGGTGCTCATCGTCGTCATCTCGGTGATTTCGGCCTGGGTTAAAGGCGCGTTCGGCGAAAGCGGCATCCTGGTTTTGTCGGCGGTCGTGGGCTTAACCGACATCGATCCCTTCGTGCTCAATATCGCGCAAGGCGGCATCGGCGGCATGTCGATCGCCAGCCTCTGTGCCGCCGTGCTGATCGCCGCGTCGTCGAACAATGTCGCCAAGGCGGCTTACGCCATCAGCTTCGGCGGCACCGCCGGGCGACGCCCCGCCATCATGCTGCTGGTGCTGGCCGTGCTGGGCGTCGTCGCGGCCGGCATCTATGTGTTCGCCGCTTGAAATTTTTCCCGCCGACGGAGACGATCGCAAAATCGAGATGGGAGGAACCAAGCCATGATCCAAAAAATCGCCGGCGGCTGCGCTTGCGGCGCCATCCGTTATGAGACCGAGGCCGATCCGATCGTCATGGTGAACTGCCATTGCCGCGACTGCCAACGCGCCGTCGGCACCGCCTATGCCGCGGTCATGGTGGTGCCGGCGGCTGTGGTGACGCTGCGCGGCGAGCCGCGCTACTTCAAGACCATCGGCGAGGCGGGAAAATGGGTCGAGCGCGGCTTCTGCGCGGTCTGCGGCAGCCCGGTAACGGTCAAGCTCGAGCGGTTTCCCGACGCGATCGGATTTCAGGCGGCAAGCCTGGACGATCCCAAGCAATACAAGCCGGGCCTGGACCTTTTCACGACCAGCGCGCAGCCCTGGGACGTCATGCACGCGGAGACGCAGAAAATGGCGAAGGGCTTTTCGAACTAAGGCGTGCCGATAGCGGCCTAGCGCAAACTCCAAGGCACGACGGGTGCCCTCGCGCAGGGTAAAGGATCTTTCCGTGCCCAAGAGCACCCTCGTTGTGCGTATCGACGAAGCAGCGGAGCTCCTCCACCGCAAACCTCACCAATAGACACAGCAGCAAATCCTGAATCCGAGCCGACGTCCTTGATTTGGATCAGACAGTGCCGCTGACCCGTTTTCATGCTACGATGCTTAGGTTTCAGCGACGGAGAAGACGATGCGATCGTTTGTTTGCTGGGCCATATTGGGTGCGCTGCTGCTGGCGGCGCCGGCGCGCGCGGAAAATACGGTGCCAAGCGCGGAGCTTCAGGAAATCCTGATCAAGACTTCGCTGCTCACGCTTAACGACGCAAACCTGACCGGCAATTACACCGTACTGCACGCCAAGCTGGCGAAAGCGTTTCGCGACCAAATCACGCCGGACGGCCTGAAAAAGGGGTTCAAGACCTTCGCCGATCAGAAAGTCGATTTTGGGCTCATTGCGACAAAGCCGCCGATCGTCTCCAGCGCGGCCACGATCGACAAGCGCGGCGCGCTGCTCCTGCGCGGCTACTTCGACACCAAGCCAAGCCGCGTCAGCTACGAGCTTGATTTCATGCCGTCCGAAGGCGAGTGGAAGCCCATCATGCTGAACGTCCGCGTGAAGCCGCCGAACGAGAAATAAAACGCAGGCGGCGCGTCAATCGCTCTGCAGGATGACGTTCTTCACCATCGGATAAATCTGGTGCTGCCAGGTGCGGCCGGAGAACACGCCGTAGTGCCCGACGCCGGCCTGCATGTGGTGGCGCTTGCGATAGGGCCGCAAGCTCGTGCACAGGTCGTGCGCGGCCAGCGTCTGCCCGACGGCGCAGATGTCGTCCTTCTCGCCTTCCACCGTGAACAGCATGGTGCGCTTAATCGCCTTCGGCTCGACTTTCTCACGCTCATAGGTGAGCGTGCCGAGCGGCAGCGCGTGTTCCTGGAACACCAGCTTTACGGTCTCAAGATAAAATTCCGCGGTGAGATCGAGCACGGCGAAATATTCGTCGTAGAACGCCTTGGTCTGCGCGGCCTTGGCCTCCTCGCCGCGCGCCAGGTTCTCGTACAGCTCCTGATGCGCCTTTACGTGCCGGTCGATATTCATGCTCATGAAGGCGGCGAGCTGCACGAAGCCCGGGTAAACCTTGCGTCCGCCTCCGCCGTAGCGGTAGGGCACGGATGCGATCAGATTTTTTTCGAACCACTCGATCGGCTTGCCCTTGGCGAGTTCGTTGACCTTGGTCGGGTTGACGCGGGTATCGATCGGTCCGGCCATCAGCGTCATCGAGCGCGGCTGCGCCGGATTGTCGCTCTGCGCCATCACCGCCGCCGCCACCAGCGCGGCCACGCATGGCTGGCACACCGCCACCAGATGCGCGCCCGGCCCCATGATCTCGATGAAGCGGATCAGGTGGCCGATATAGTCGTCAAAGCCGAAGCGGCCGTGCTCGGTCGAAACGTCGCGCGCATTGTGCCAATCGGTAATGTAGACGTCATGTTCGGCGAGCATGGTGCGCACGGTGGCGCGCAACAGCGTGGCAAAATGGCCGGACAGCGGCGCAATCAACAGTACGCGCGGCTGCGTCTGGTCGATGTCCTTCTTGAAATGCAAAAGCGTGCCGAATGGCGTCACGTCGGCGGCTTCCTCGGTGACCGCCACCTCGCGGTTGCCCACCATGACCGTGTCGATGCCGTAAGGCGGGCGGGCGTGGGTGAGCCCCGCACGCGCGATCAGCTCATAGGCGGCGGTGAGATTGCTGAGCGCCGACGGCCGCAACGAGCCGTTGAGCCTGGCGCCCACGGTCCTCGCCGCCATCCCGGCAAGCGCACGCACCGGCACCATGATGTCGGAATGCGCCTGATACGCCTGATAGAGCATCCATTCCCCGGCGGCCCCGGCGGACCGCAGGGGCAAACTAGTTCATTTCATGTTGCAGTGCGAGATAATATTCTGCACAGGCTAGCCTGGGGACAAGCAGTCTGCCATGCTTTTTTGCGCCACGGGAAGGTATTGAACCGGCAGAACTTTCGTCTAAGCTGCCGGATGCCGGGCCGTTTGAAACAGGGATAATTGCGCCCCATGGCCAAGGCTACCCTCACCATTGCCAGCAAGAATTACGGCTCATGGTCGCTGCGCGGCTGGCTGTTGTGCAAGATGGCGGGGCTCGATTTCGACGAGCAGCCGGTGGCGAGCGACGATCCTTCGACGCGCGCCGAGTTGCTCTTGCTGTCGCCCTCGTTCCTAGTGCCGTGCCTAACGCATGACGGCATCAAGGTCTGGGACACGCTGGCGATCGCTGAATATCTCAATGAGATCCTGCCGGACGCCGGACTGCTGCCGAAGGACCGCGCCGCGCGCGCGCATTGCCGCTCGATCTGCGGCGAGATGCATTCCGGCTTTTCCAATATGCGCTCGGCGCTGCCGATGAACCTGAAGGCGCATCACCCCGGCTTCAAGGTGTGGGCCGGCGCGCAGGCCGACATCGACCGCATCGTGTTCATCTGGCGCGAATGCCTCGACACGCACGGCGGCATCTACCTGTTCGGCGACCAGCCCTGCATGGCCGACGCCATGTTCGCGCCGGTGGTGACGCGCTTCCTCACCTATGACGTCAAGCTCGAGTCCGATTGCGCCGGCTATTGCCAGGCGGTCATGGCCATGCCGCATATGCAGGAATGGATCGCGGCGGCGAAAGCCGAGCCGGACGAGGTGGTCGAACTCGACGTGGAGTTTTGATCGGGCGTTAGATCTTGGCGATCGCCGCCCCACCGATCGCGCTCAGCACGACCACCAGCCAGGGCGGCACCTGCCACATGAACAGCAGCAGAAATCCGGCAGCGGCAAGCGCGAAATCCGCGCCGCTCTCGATGCCCGAGGTCCACACCGGATGATAGAGCGCGGCAAGCAATAGTCCGACCACCGCCGCATTGACGCCGCGCAGGACGGATTGCGCCGCCGGCAACCGGCGCAGCGAGTCCCAGAACGGCAGCGTGCCGATGACCAGCAAGAATGACGGCAGGAAGATCGCCACCAGGCAGATGAGCGCGCCGATCCAGCCATTCGGCGGCAGATTCATCACGGCGCCGAGATAGGCGGCAAAGGTAAACAGCGGTCCGGGCACCGCCTGCGCCGCACCATAGCCAGCGAGAAACGCGTCGTTGCTCACCCATCCGGGCGGCACCACGGACGCCTGCAGCAGCGGCAGCACCACATGGCCGCCGCCGAACACCAGCGAACCGGCACGATAGAACGCGTCGAACAGCTGCAGGCCTTGGCTCGGCAACGCGGCCGCCAATAACGGGAGGCCGATGAGCAGCACAAAAAACAAAATCAAAAGGGCAGCGCCGGTCCACCGGCTGACGGCGAGCGGCAAGCTGACATGACTGACCGGTTTATCGTTCCTGCGAAGAAACAGCCCGACAATGCCGCCAAGCACGATGGCGCCGAGCTGGCCCCCTACGCCTGGCACCGCCAGCACAATCGCGGCGGCGGCAACCGCGAGCGTCGCCCGCTCCCGATCAGGGGCGAGCGTGCGCATCATGCCGAGCACGGCATTGGCCACCACAGCCACCGCCACGACTTTCAGCCCGTGCAGCCAGCCGCTGCCCACCGCTCCGCCGACGGCATCGACGCCATAGGCAAACAGCACCATCGCCAGCGCCGACGGCAGCGTGAAATCCGATCCAGGCCGCCAGCGCGCCGAGCGTGCCGCCGCGAATGAGGCCAACGCCGATGCCGACTTGGCTGCTGGCGGGACCCGGCAGGAACTGGCAAAGCGCCACCAGGTCGGCGTAGGTCTTCTCGTCGAGCCAGCGGCGGCGAACGACATACTCCTCTCGAAAATAACCGAGGTGCGCGATCGGGCCACCGAACGAGGTGAGACCGAGGCGGAGACTGGCGACCAATACGTCGAGCCAGCTTGTAGTCACTCTCGGTCGTGACGTCATTTACGCCCCTTCAACGTGAATGAAGCCAATTCCCGATCCGCTCCACCGCCTCGTGCATCTCGGCCGCAGCGCCCGCATAGCAGAAGCGCAAAAAATTGTGACCATTGACCGGATCGAAATCGATGCCGGGGGTTGCCGCCACGTGCGCCTCGTTCAGCATGCGCTTGGCGAAATCCAGACTGTCGTCGGAAAAATTTGAAATATCCGCATAGAGATAGAATGCGCCGTCGACTGGCAAAAATTTATCGAGCCCGGCTTTCGGCAGGCCTTCCGTCAGAATGCGCCGGTTCTCCTCATAGCCGTGCTTGACCGCTTCCATTTCGGCGCGGCCGTCGAACGCGGCCTCCGCCGCCACCTGCGCCAGCGTCGGCACCGAGATCGCGAGATTGCCCTGCAGCCGCTCGACCGCGCGCATGAGACTTTCCGGCACCACCATCCAGCCCACGCGCCAGCCGGTCATGCAGAAATACTTCGAGAACGAGTTGATCACCAACGCGCGCTGCGACAGGTTCGCCGCGGTCTCGGCGGCAAATGCGTAGTCGAGGCCGTGATAGATCTCGTCGGAGATGACGCGGATGCCTTCAGCTTCCGCGACCGCGATCAGGCGCGCGAGCGCGTCGGCATCCATCATGGTGCCGGTCGGATTGGCCGGGCTTGCCACCACCACGCCGGCGAGCGGCGCCGCGCGGTGCGCCGCGATCAGTGCCTTGGCCGACAACGCCCAGCGCGTTTCGGCGGACGTTTCGATCAGCACCGGCTCGCAGCCGAGCGCGGAGAGGATGTGCCGGTAGGGCGGATAGCCGGGATTGGCCAGCGCCACCCGGTCGCCCGGCTCGAACAGCGCCAGGAACGCCAGGACGAAACCGCCCGAGGAACCGGTGGTGACCACCACGCGCGCCGGGTCGAGCGCAAGGCCATAGGTGTCGGCGTAGTGGCGGGCGATTCGCGCCCGCAAGCCGGGGATGCCGAGCGTCTCGGTATAGCCGATGCGGCCGTGCACGAGTGCGGCCTGCGCAGCGGCAATCGCCGTTGCCGGCGCCGGCGCCGCCGGCTGGCCTACCTCCATGTGCACGACGCGGGCGCCCTTGGCCTCCAAAAGCGCCGCCGCCGCCATGACGTCCATGACGATGAACGGCGGCACATTGCTGCGTTTGGAGGGTGTTAGCAGGTGTTTTGCCGCCTCAAGCATCATCATCGGCCCGTCGGGCGCTACCCCCGCCCCGCTGTTGCCCTATTTCCCGGCTTGCTAGGGCACCTTGCGTTTTTCATGACTCAGACGTGATCGCAAGCTGCGTTGACCGCCCTAAAGGCCGTCACTAGGTTCACGCTATCCGGCGGCAAATCGGCATGATCGAGAACGGGACACCTATCAGGGCATGGCGCATGGCGCCAGCGGGGCGCGCGCTTGCGTTTGCGACTGCCATTGCGGTAGCGGCGGCCGGCGGCGGGCCGGCGCTCCAGCAGGCGCGGGCGCAGGAGCAGGTCACGCAAGGCGTGCCGGTCATCCGCGACACCGAGATCGAGCAATTGCTGCGCGACTACGCCACGCCGATCCTGCGCGCCGCCGGCCTCGCCAAGCAGAACGTGCGCATCGTCATTCTCAACGACCGCGCCTTCAACGCCTTCGTCATGGATGGGCGCCATATCTTCATCAATGCCGGCGCGCTGTTCGACGCCAAGACGCCGAACGAGATCATCGGCGTGTTCGCGCACGAGACCGGCCACTTGGCCGGCGGCCATCTGATCAAGCTGCGCGAGAAGCTCGCCGAGGCGCAAACCGCCTCGATCGTCGCCATGCTGGCCGGCGTCGGCGCCATGGTCGCCGGCGCGCGCTCCGGCGGCAGCGGCGCTGGCGCCGGTGTCGCGGCGCTCATGGCGCCGCAGTCGGCGATCCAGCATTCGCTGCTCGCCTACGTGCGCACGCAGGAAGATCAGGCCGACCACGCCGGCGTGAAATTCCTCACCGCCACCCACCAATCGGCCAGGGGCATGCTCGAATTGTTCAAGCGCCTGAGCGACGAAATGTTGTTCGGATTGAGCAGAGCCGATCCCTATTTGCAGACGCACCCGCTGCCGCCTGACCGCGTCGCCGCGCTTGAGGTCATGGCCAGGGCCAGCCCTTATTGGGACGTCAAGGACCCGCCCGAACTGCAACTTCGCCACGACATGATGCGGGCGAAGTTGTCCGGCTTCCTGGATCGGCCCGACACGGTCTATCGCCGCTATCCGCTCAGCGACCACAGCCTGCCGGCGCGCTATGCCCGCGCCATCTCGACCTACCGCCATTCGGATTTGCGCGACGCGATCGCGCAGATCGACGGCTTGATCCAGACCCAGCCGAACAACCCGTATTTCTATGAGCTCAAGGGCCAGGCTCTGCTGGAGGCCGGCCACGCGGCCGAGTCGATCGCGCCGCTGCGCCGCGCGGTGGCGCTCGCGCATGGCGCCCCGCTGATCGATATCATGCTCGGCCAGGCGTTGATCGCCACCAATAACGCCAAGAACGCCGAAGAAGCGGTCCCGCTGCTGCACACGGCGCTCAGCCGCGAACCTGAATCGTCCGACGCCTATACCCAGCTCGCCATGGCTTACGGCCGCAAGGGCGATCTCGCCCAGGCCGACCTCGCCGCCGCGCAGGCCGCCTTCATGCGCGGCGACGTCAAGACGGCGCGCATGCTTGCGTCGCGCGCCAAGACCCGCTTGCCCGTTGGCTCGCCCGCCTGGGTGCGCGCCGACGATATCGTCAGCGTCAAACCGCCGACCGCCGCCAACAAATGACCACAGCAAGGAAAAAACCGATGACACCGAGCCCGCGCCTTATCGCCGCCGTTTGTGCCGCGTTGCTGATTACCACCGCGCCGCAAGCCGTGCGGGCGCAGAATCTCTCAAGCACCCAGCGCGGCGAGATCGAGCGCGTCGTACACGACTACCTGGTCGCGCATCCGGAAGTGATCCAGGAGGCGATGACCGAATTGGAGAAGCGCCAGACCGCCGCGGAAGCCGAAAAACATAAGATCGCAGTGAAGGAGCATGCGCAGAAGCTGTATTCCTCGCCCAACCAGGTCACGCTCGGCAATCCGAACGGCAACGTCACCTTCGTCGAGTTCTTCGATTACAATTGCGGCTACTGCAAGCGCGCCATGACCGACATGCTCACGCTTCTGAAGAACGACCCCAAGCTCAAGGTCGTGCTCAAGGAGTTCCCGGTACTCGGGCCGGGCTCGCTGGAAGCCGCGCGCGTCGCCGTCGCCGTGCGCATGCAGAATCCGAAGAAGTATCTCGAGTTCCACACCAAGCTGCTCGGCGGCCGCGGTCCGGCCGACGAGGCGCACGCGCTCGCGGTCGCCAAGGACATCGGCTTGAACATGACGCAGCTTGAAAAGGACATGCAAAGCCCCGAGGTGAAGGCCACGCTCGACGAGGACTTCAAGCTCGCCGAGGCGCTCGGCCTCAACGGCACGCCGAGCTACGTGATCGGCTCCGACGTGGTGGTGGGCGCCATCGGCCTTCCCGGTTTGCAGGAAAAGGTCAACACCGCGCGCTGCGGCAAGCCGACCTGTTGACCGCGGCGCAGCATTCGCTGCTAATCGCTTAAACCGACAATCGGCCGCCGACTCGCCCGGCGGCCGTTTTTACGTCACCATAGCGCCGGGAACCGCTGTCACCCAGGCGGGTTATCGCGCGCATGTACTCGGTCGGCATGGAAGAGGAATATTTCGTGTTCGACGGCAAGACGCGCCGGGCGGTGCGCCGCGTCGACAAGAAATTCCTCGCGCTTGCCCGCAAAGAACTCGGCGACCGCGTCATGACCGAGATGCTGCAATCGCAGATCGAGGTGGCGACGCCGCCTTGCGCGACCATGAACGAGGCGCGCGAGCATCTCGTGCATTACCGCCGCACGCTCGCCCACGCCGCGGCCGAGCACAAGCTGGGCCTTGCCGCCATGGGCACCTTCCCGCTCGCGTTCTGGCCCGAGCAGATCGTCACCCCGAAGGCGCGCTACGGCGCGATCTTGGATGACCTGCAGATGATCGGGTACCGCAACATGCTGTGCGGCATGCATGTGCATGTGGAGGTGCCGGACGTCGACACCCGCATCAATCTGATTATGCGGCTGACGCCCTATCTGCCGCTGCTGCTGGCGCTGTCGACCTCCTCGCCGTTCTGGCAGGGCCACCTCACCGGCCTATGCGGCTACCGCCTGGCCGCCTATGACGAGCTGCCGCGCACCGGCCTGCCCGAATTGTTCCGTACCAACGACGACTACCGCGAATTCGTCGCCGCGCTCACCTGGGCGAAAATCATCCCGGATGCCAGCTATATCTGGTGGGCGCTGCGGCCGTCGCTCGGAAACCCGACCGTCGAATTGCGCGTCGCCGACAGTTGCACGCGGCTCGACGATGCCGTCGCGATTGCCGCGCTGTTCCGCTGCCTGGTGCGCGCACTTGACCGCGACCGCGCGCTCAATGCCGGTTTCGACCGCGTTGGGCGCGCCATCACCGCCGAGAACAAATGGCACGCCCAGCGCTACGGCATCACCGCCACATTCGTCGATCCGTTTTCGCGCTCGCCGCTCACGCTTCCGCAATGGCTCGATCAGGTGTTCGACTTCATCGCCGAGGACATCGAGGCGCTCGACTGCGCGGCTGACATCCGGCGCCTGCACCGCATCGCCGCCGACGGCACCAGCGCCGACCGCCAGATCGACCTGTTCACCAAAGCCAAGGCCGCCGGCCGCCGCAGGTTAACCGCAATCAAGGAGGTGATCGACTGGGCGGCGCACGAAACCCAAGCCCTCGACGCCAAAAGGCCGTAAATCCAAACGCCTTCCGGGCTTCCCCTTCCCGCCCGGGCCACCTATAAAGTGCCGAGGCTTAACGCGCATCGATCGAAAAAACGCGCGCCAGCCGCCGGGACCCCATGCCCAAGACGCTCTACGTCCTCAACGGACCGAATATGAACCTGCTCGGCACCCGCGAGCCGGAAAAATACGGCCGCGCCACGCTCGCCGACGTCGAAAAGCTCACCCGCGCAACCGCCAAGCGCTTCGGGATCGAGATCGTTTTCCGGCAGTCGAACGTCGAGGGCGAGTTGGTCAACTGGATCCAGGAAGCGCAGGCCAAGAAGGCCGCCGGCCTCATCATCAATCCGGCCGGCTACACCACCACCTCGATCGCCATTCTCGATGCATTGTTGACACTGAAAATGCCGGTGATCGAAGTGCACATCACCAATATCCACGCGCGCGAAAGTTTCCGGCAAAACTCTTACGTCTCCAAGGCCGCCAAGGCCGTGATCGCCGGCTTCGGCATCCAGGGCTATGCGCTTGCCGTCACCGGGCTTGCCGGCATGATCGGCGCCAAGGCCAAGAAATAAATTCGGACAGGTTCGATGGCAAAAGCGCCGAAAGCCCCGATCGTCGATCATGATTTGATCCGCGAACTGACCAAGCTCCTGGAAGAAACGGGCTTGACCGAAATCGAGATCGAACAGGACGGCCAGCGCGTGCGCGTCGCCCGCAACGCAGCCGCGCCGCAGCCCGCCGCGCCGCGCGCGGTGGCGGTGCCCGTGCCGCAGCCGGTCGCGGCGCCGCTCGATCCGTCGAAGCATCCGGGCGTGGTGATCTCGCCCATGGTTGGCACCGCCTATGCCGCGCCCGAGCCTGGCGCCAAGCCGTTCATCGAGATCGGCGCCCAGGTGAAAGCCGGCGACACGTTGCTGGTCGTGGAAGCGATGAAGACCATGAACCAGATCCAGGCGCCGCGCGCCGGCACCGTGATCCAAATTCTGTTCGAGGACGGCCAGCCGGTCGAGTTCGGCGAGCCATTGGTGATCATTGAATAGCGAGTAGCGAATAGCGAATGGTGAGGAAATTAATTTTTTCTATTCGCTATTCGCCATTCGCTCCTTAGGTGGCCATGTTCGATAAAATCCTGATCGCCAATCGCGGCGAGATCGCCATGCGGGTGATCCGCGCCTGCAAGGAACTCGGCATCCCGACGGTAGCGGTGCATTCCACCGCCGACGCCGACGCCATGCATGTGCGCTTTGCCGACGAAAGCGTGTGCATCGGCCCGCCGGCGGCGAAGGAAAGCTATCTCAACATTCCGGCAATTCTTGCGGCCTGCGAGATCACCGGCGCCGACGCCGTGCATCCCGGCTATGGCTTCCTGTCGGAGAACGCGCGCTTTGCCGAAATCCTCGGCGAGCACAACGTGCATTTCATCGGCCCCAAGGCCGAGCACATCCGGCTGATGGGCGACAAGATCGAGGCCAAGCGCACCGCCAGGAAGCTCGGCATTCCGGTGGTGCCGGGCTCGGACGGTGGTGTTGCATCCGATGCCGAGGCCGCCAGAATCGCCGGCGACATCGGCTATCCGGTACTGATCAAGGCGGCGGCCGGCGGCGGCGGCCGTGGCATGAAGGTCGTGCGCACGGCGGCCGATCTGTCTTCAGCGCTGTCGACCGCGCGCACGGAAGCCAAGGCCGCCTTCGGCGACGACGCGCTATATCTGGAAAAATTTCTGGAGAAGCCGCGCCACATCGAAATCCAGGTGCTCGGCGACGGCAACGGCAAGGCCATCCATCTCGGCGAGCGCGACTGCTCGCTGCAACGGCGCCATCAGAAAATCATGGAGGAGAGCCCCTCGCCCGCGCTCAACCGCCAAGCGCGCGACTTAATCGGCGAGACGGTCGCCAAAGCCATGCGCGAGATCAAATATCTCGGCGTCGGCACGGTCGAGTTCCTATTCGAGGACGGCCAATTCTATTTCATCGAGATGAACACGCGCATCCAAGTCGAGCATCCGGTGACCGAGATGATCACCGACATCGACCTGATCTTCGAGCAGATCCGCGCCGCCGCCGGCAACGACTTCACGCTCAAGCAGAGCGACATCGAATTCCGCGGCCACGCCATCGAGTGCCGCATCAATGCCGAGAACCCGGTGTCGTTCCGCCCCTCGCCCGGCAAGATCCTGCACTATCATGCGCCGGGGGGCTTGGGCGTGCGCATCGATTCGGCCGTCTATCAGGGCTACGCCATCCCGCCTTACTACGACTCGTTGGTCGGCAAGCTGATCGTACACGGCAAGACCCGCACCGAGGCGCTGATGCGGCTCAAGCGCGCGCTCGACGAGGTGGTGGTGGACGGGATCGAGACCACCCTGCCGCTGTTTCGCGCGCTGGTCGGCGAAAAAGACATCATCGATGGCAACTATCACATCCACTGGCTCGAGCAGTTTCTCGCCCGCGGCGGCATGGAGAGCTAGACGGCGGCCGCGCATAGCCGCCGCTTATCCGCTTATCAGTTGAAATTATGGGCGATTTGGCCGACGCATTGATCTAACGCAATGCATGCATGCCCCCTTAGGCTAAACGAAAATCAACGAAACTGCGGATGCTGGGACCCTGAGGCGGGGCGATCCAGCCCCTGATCTGAGGTGTCGGTCTTCGCGGGTAAAAAAATGCCCAAGGAGAAGTGCCGATGTCGATGCCTAACGAGCACCACGACTACATAACCGGCAGCGTAGCGGGGATACTGACATTGTTGATCATAGCGGCTGGCCTCGTGATGCTGGCAGCATATTTCTATGGCCATTGATCGCTTTATTTAGGCGGAACTCCGGTCGACGCTGCGAGGTTGCGTTATTCGTTTGCGATAAGTTTATCCCGGCACGCAATCGTGCCGTGCGGTTCTCGGCAATTCCGGACGCCGTGTGCGCCCCGCGCGCCGGCCTCGAGCCGTTCATAGGTCCGAAGACGTCAAAATCGGCGATTGCGACGCGCCAAGGCGCGGCGGCGATTTGTGTTCAATCTTTCGCCAATTTAGCCAGATCATGGTCATCGGCCGGCTAAATTCTGCGCTCCCCAGCCGAGCCGCCGGCGCCTAGAATGGATATTTCATCACCGGTAACCGGTCCGCATGGCCAACCGCGAAACCACCCTGATCGAGATCACACCGGAGGTGCTGCTCAAGGCCTATGCCTGCGGCATCTTCCCGATGGCGGAAAGCGCCGACGATCCGGCGCTCTATTGGATCGAGCCGGACATGCGCGGCATCATCCCGCTCGAAGGTTTCCATTTGCCGGCGCGGCTCAAGCGCACCGTGCGCACGAGCCCGTTCACCGTCTGGATCGACCGCGATTTCGACGCGGTGATCGACGGCTGCGCCGAGGCCAAGCCCGACCGCGCCCGCACCTGGATCAACACCCGCATCCGCAAGATCTATCGCAGCTTGTTCGAGCACGGTCATTGCCATTCCGTCGAGGTCTATGACGGCGAGGAACTGGTGGGCGGGCTCTACGGCGTCTCGCTCGGCCGCGCTTTCTTCGGCGAGAGCATGTTCCACCGCGCGCGCGACGCCTCCAAGATCGCGCTGGTGCATCTGATCGCGCGGCTGCGCGCCGGCGGCTACCGGCTGCTCGATACGCAATATGTCACCGATCACCTCAAGATCTTTGGCGCGGTCGAGGTCGGCAAGCGGCGCTATCACCGGCTGTTGGAGGAGGCCCTCATGGGCGAGGCCGATTTCGGTGCGCTGCCGCTCGACCGCCCGCTCAGCGCCGCCGAGGCGCTGGCGCGCTTAGGCTAACGCGGCGGCAAGAATCCCGGTTGCTGCGCGCGCGGCGCGGGCGGGCGGCGCGGCGGCAGGCGCGTCGGCTGCTTGGGCGCCGGCGGGGCTTCCGCCACGTTCGGATTTTGCCCGCCTTTGCAGTCGGTCAGCCACACGTCGTAGATCGGATGCTCGACCGCGTGCAGGCCGGGACTGGCCGCGAACATCCAGCCGGTGAAGATGCGCTTGATCTCGCCCTGCAGCGTCACCTCGTCGACTTCCACGAAGGCGTCGGTGTTGGGCGTCTCGGTCGGCGGCCGCGAATAGCAAACGTGCGGCGTCACCTGCAGCGCGCCGAACTGCACGGTCTCGTTGATGGCGACGTCGAACGAGATGATGCGGCCGGTGATCTTGTCGAGCCCGGAGAACACCGCGGTCGGATTGGAAATGCGCTGCGGCGGCGGCTCGACCACGATCTCGTCGCCGGGTTGCGGCGCGGTATCGGCCGGTTGCGCCGGCGCCCCGCGCGGTTGCCGCTGACCGGGCGGCAGGCCGGGCAGCGCCTGGATTGGGCCGGCGGCGCCGGCCGGCGGTTGCTCCGGTGGCACTGTCGTCGCCCGCGGCGGCGGCGCGGTGCCAGGCGGCGGCGCCAGCGGCTCCGACTGGATGATACCGCCGCCAGGCCGGCTCGACGGCGGCAGGCTCATCGGCGCCGGCAGCGGCTGCGCCGGCGGCTGATCGGAGCGGATGGCGCCGGGCGGGCGCGGGGCGTCGCGGCCGGGGTAATAGGGCGGCGGCGGCGGCGGCGGCGGTACATTCGGCACGTCGGCCGGCGGCCGCGGCGGAGAATCGCTGAAGATCGATTGCGCGAAGGCCGGCGACGCCAGCAGCGCCGCCACGACAAGCCAGCAAGCGGTGAGCGAAGTTCGCGCCATGAACCGGATGTTTGCGCACATTTGTTGGCGCATGATCTTATCCGAATTTCGGCACCCATCCCGATCGCGGCAAGGACAGGCTGTTCGGGATCATGCGCTAGGGAACGGCGCGGATTCGCCGTCGCCCACGGCCGTGCCCGGTTAACACGGCGAATACGGCGGCGAAAGGGCGGGCCCGGCCGGCCACTAGTCCCTGCTGTCGGGGCTCCAAGCCTTGTAGTCGCCGGTCGCTTTCGGACGGCGGTTGGCGGCAAGCGTCGAGCCGGGCGGCCGATAGGCGCCCGGCGTGCCGGTCATATTGGGCCGGTGCGGCTTTTGCCAGTCATGCGGCTTGTAGGTCTCTTGCGTGGGCGGGGTGTCGACCGTGTGGTGCATCCAGCCGTGCCAGGACGGCGGTATGGTCGAGGCTTCCATGTAGCCGTTAAAGATCACCCAGCGCCGCTCGAAGCTGAGCATGCGCGGATCGATCTTGCCGCCGCGGGTCCGGTAGTAGCGGTTGCCGAATTCGTCCTCGCCGACCTTTTCGCCGTACATCCAGGTCCAGAACTGGGTGCCGAAGGTCTGCGAATTCCACCAGGTGAACAGCTTCAACAGGAAAGTCTTCATCGCGACCGCGCATTGAAAGACGTTGAATTGGCGGCGTTCTGCCACCTCGCTGGGCTCCTGTCCAGCGCGCACTTTTGCTAGACTGCCATGCTCATCCCGCTGGCATGAAGGCCTCTAAATCCGCATGGATTCGATCCGAAACGCCCTGACCGCCATCAAAAACCTGCTCGCCTGGCTGCCCGCCCCGGCGGTCGCGATCATCATCCTGGTAGTGGCGGCGGCGATTGCTTTTTCGCTGCACCGGATGGTGCGCAAGCTCATGCGCCGGCTGCTGGCCAAGCGTTACCCGTTCATGTTTTCGATCTTCAGCCAGATGCGCGGCGTGACCCAGCTGGCGCTGCTGATCCTGGCCATGATCGTCGCCGTTCCGCTGGCGCCGATCGGTCCCGAATTCGCCGGATGGGTTGCGCGGCTGTTGCTGGTCGGGGTGATCGGGCTGATCGGCTGGGCGGCGATCACCGCGCTCAAAATCGCCGCCGACCTCTATCTGCGGCAATTTCGGCTCGACGTCGAAGACAACCTGCTGGCGCGCAAGCACATCACGCAGGTGCGCGTGCTGCTGCGCGCCGGTAACGTGCTGGTGGTGATCGTCACCCTCGGCGCCGCGCTGATGACCTTCGAGCCGGTGCGGCAATATGGCGTGAGCCTGTTCGCCAGTGCCGGCGTCGCCGGCATCGTCGCGGGTCTCGCGGCGCGCCCGGTGCTGAGCAACCTGTTCGCCGGGGTGCAACTGGCGATGACGCAGCCGATCCGCATCGACGACGCCGTGATCGTCGAAAACGAATGGGGCACCATCGAGGAAATCACCTCGACCTATGTCGTGGTGCGGCTATGGGACTGGCGGCGCATGATCGTGCCGCTTTCCTATTTCATCGAGAAGCCGTTCCAGAACTGGACGCGCGAGGGCTCGGCGCTGATCGGCAGCGCCATGATCTATGTCGATTACCGCGCGCCGGTCGGCGTCATCCGCGACAAGCTTGCCGAGATCGTCAAGAACTCGAAGAACTGGGATGGCAATGTCGTGAACCTGCAAGTCACCAACGCCAGGGAAAGTACCATCGAACTGCGCTGCCTGATGAGCGCGCGTAGCGCCGGCCAGGCCTTCAACCTGCGCTGCGAGGTACGCGAGCAGCTCATCGATTTCCTGCAGAAGCGCCACCCGGAGGCGCTGCCGCGCCAGCGTTCGGAGGTCGCCGTTTCCGATATCCCGAACGCCAAATCGGCGAAGGCCAAGGCAATCCGTAAGGCTGCCGCCGGCGGGGCTGCACAAAGCTAGTTCAGGCTATGTTGCAGCGCATGTTGCGTTTTCTTAAATCCCCCGGCTATCCTGCCTAGGAATTCATCAGTATCGGTTCGAGTCGCCTTGTTGGGCTCCCGATGCTGAAATTTAGGCTGACAGTGCCGGTCAAAAAGGCGGGCTCGTTCGCGGGTCCGCCTTTTTCGTTGGAAAAAATAACCGCCCGCCGGCGGACGAGGACGTTTCGCGCCGGAAAATTGCATGCACAGGCTTGGGTAACGTCGCCACCCTCCGCCAGCGTCGCCGCATTGGCGCTAACGCACTGACCCTATTTTGAGAATCAGCGACTCTCCGCAGCCGATCGGGCGGCTTTTCCCAGCCTTATCCCCGGCCGCGCCGGCCGGCTCATTTTGTTGCGGATAATCGCGAAAGCGCGATTTTGCGTCATTTTTCCGTCATGGCGGCAAGGAATTAAGCCCTATGTCGTCGTCCCGATAAAAACGCTTTCCGCGACCCGCGGATCGCTCAATACTGACGCTGGTTTTCGGCGGGTTATCCCCGAAGTTAGCCGCTTAACCACAAGACTTAGTGTTTGATTCAGATTTGATCACTATCTGTTGTTGACGACGGGTACGAGTCCTCCTAGCTTTGGTGCGTTCGGTGCAGTTGCGTTTTCGGTTCCCTCCGAGCTTTCAAACGACTCCAAGTCGTAAGACGCACCCGCGCCGGAAAATGGCGTTTCGGGCATAGGGAACCGCTGCGCCGGGGGTCAAAAAACCGGGAGCCACCGGTGCCGGATAAAGGTGCCGGGCCCACTTAAGTGAGTAACGGGTAGTCGAGCAGCGTGCCGAGCAAAACAGGCGGACAAGACAGGGTCCGTCAGGGATAATCGCGGCGGCCGCCAGCCGCCCGGCATTGAAGGGGCAAGAGACGAAAATGCGGATCGAACGGCGCTACACCAAGGACACCCAGGACGACCGGCCTACAGCGGCATCGCGTTCCGCCTCACCACATCGCGAAATCCGCAACCCGGACGGTTCGGTGGTGTTCAAGCTCGACAACGTGGAAGTGCCCGAATTCTGGTCACAAGTCGCCTCCGACGTGCTGGCGCAGAAATATTTCCGCAAAGCCGGCGTGCCCGCCCGGCTGAAGAAGGTCGAGGAGAATTCGGTCCCCTCCTTCCTGTGGCGCTCGGTCGCCGACGAAGCGGCGCTTTCCGCGCTGCCCGAGAAAGAACGTTATATCGGCGAGCATTCCTCGAAGCAGGTGTTCGATCGGCTGGCCGGCACCTGGACCTATTGGGGCTGGAAGGGCGGCTATTTCGACCAGGAGGAAGACGCGCGCGCCTTCTTCGACGAGCTGCGTTACATGCTGGCGACGCAAATGTGCGCGCCCAATTCGCCGCAATGGTTCAACACCGGCCTGTACTGGGCCTACGGCATCGACGGCCCGAGCCAGGGCCACTACTACGTCGATTTCGAAACCGGCAAGCTGACCAAATCGAAATCCTCCTACGAGCATCCGCAGCCGCACGCCTGCTTCATCCAGGGCATCAAAGACGACCTGGTCAACGAAGGCGGCATCATGGATTTGTGGGTGCGCGAGGCGCGCCTGTTCAAATACGGCTCCGGCACCGGCTCCAACTTCTCGGCGCTGCGCGGCGAAGGCGAAAAGCTCTCCGGCGGCGGCAAGTCGTCCGGCCTGATGAGCTTCCTGAAGATCGGCGACCGCGCGGCGGGCGCCATCAAGTCGGGCGGCACCACGCGGCGCGCGGCCAAGATGGTGATCGTCGACGTCGATCACCCCGACATCGAGACCTATATCGACTGGAAGGTGAAGGAAGAGCAGAAGGTGGCCGCGCTGGTCACCGGCTCCAGGATCAACCAGAAGCACCTCAAGGCGGTGCTCAAGGCTTGCGTGAACTGCGAGGGCTCGGGCGACGATTGCTTCTCGCCGGAGAAAAACCCCGCGCTCAAAGCGCGAGATCAAGCTCGCGCGCCGGTCTTACGTGCCGGACAATTTCATCAAGCGCGTGATCCAGTTCGCCCGCCAGGGCTACAAGGACATCGAATTCCCGATCTACGACACCGATTGGGATTCGGAGGCCTATCTCACCGTCTCCGGGCAGAACTCGAACAATTCGGTGCGCGTCACCGACGGCTTCCTGAAAGCGGTCGAGAGCGACGCCAAGTGGGACTTGACCTTCCGCAAGAACGGCAAGATCGCCAAGACCCTCGACGCCCGCGCGCTGTGGGAGAAGATCGGCTACGCCGCCTGGGCGAGCGCCGATCCGGGCCTGCAATACCACACCACGGTCAACGACTGGCACACCTGCCCGGCCTCGGGCGAAATCCGCGCCTCCAATCCGTGCTCGGAATACATGTTCCTCGACGACACCGCCTGCAATCTGGCGTCGTTGAACCTGCTCACCTTCCGAAGAGGGGGCAGTGTAGAGACTCTACACCGCCCGCTTAATGGACGGGGATGGATTTCAACGTCGAATCCTACGAGCACGCGGTGCGGCTGTGGACCGTCGTCCTGGAAATCTCGGTGCTGATGGCGCAGTTCCCGTCCAAGCAGATCGCGCAGCTCTCCTACGAGTTCCGCACGCTCGGCCTCGGCTATGCCAATATCGGCGGCCTGCTGATGACCTCCGGCATTCCGTACGACTCGGACGCCGGCCGCGCCATCGGCGGCGCGCTCACCGCCATCATGACCGGCGTTTCCTACGCGACCTCTGCCGAAATGGCGGAAAAGCTGGGGCCCTTCCCCGGCTTCAAGAAAAACCGCGAGCACATGCTGCGCGTGATCCGCAATCACCGCCGCGCGGCCTACAACGAGCGCACCGGCTACGAGAAGGTCTCGCAGCCGCCGGTGCCGCTCGACCACCAGGCCTGCCCCGACCAGAACCTGGTCGCGCATGCCAAAGCCGCCTGGGACAAGGCGCTCGAACTCGGCGAAAAGCACGGCTACCGCAATGCGCAGGCCACCGTGATCGCGCCCACCGGCACCATCGGCCTGGTGATGGATTGCGACACCACCGGCATCGAGCCCGACTTCGCGCTGGTCAAGTTCAAGAAGCTCGCCGGCGGCGGCTACTGGAAGATCATCAACCGCGCCGTGCCCGAGGCCTTGCGCACGCTCGGCTATAGCGAAGCCGACATCGCCGAAATCGAGGTCTATGCGGTCGGCCACGGCTCGCTGGCGCAGGCCCCCGGCATCAACCACACAACTCTTAAGGCAAAAGGCTTCACCGACGAGGCCATCGCCAAGATCGAGAAGGCGCTGCCGACGGCGTTCGACATCAAGTTCGCCTTCAACAAATGGACGCTGGGCGAGGAATTCTGCCGCGACAAGCTCGGCATCTCGGCCGAGGACCTGGCGCTCTCCGACCTTCGACCTGCTCGCCGCGCTCGGCTTTCTCCAAGCGCGAGATCGAGGCCGCCAATATCCATGTCTGCGGCGCCATGACGGTGGAAGGCGCGCCGCATCTGAAGCCCGCGCATTATCCGGTGTTCGACTGCGCCAACCCGTGCGGCAAGATCGGCAAACGGTATCTGTCGGTCGAAAGCCACATCCGCATGATGGCGGCGGCGCAGCCGTTCATCTCGGGCGCGATCTCCAAGACCATCAACATGCCGAACGACGCCACCGTCGACGATTGCAAGGCGGCGTATCTGTTGTCCTGGAAGCTGGCGCTCAAAGCCAACGCGCTCTACCGCGACGGCAGCAAGCTGTCGCAGCCGCTCAATGCGCAACTCATCGCCGATGAGGAGGACGAGGACGAGACGGTGGAGGCTTTCATCGAGCGTCCGGCGGCGGCGCGCGCCACGGGCCTGGCCGAAAAGGTGGTGGAGAAGATCGTCGAGCGCATCACGGTGCTTGCGCGAGCGCGAGCGGCTGCCCGCCCGGCGCAAGGGCTACACGCAAAAAGCCGTGGTCGGCGGCCACAAGGTCTATCTGCGCACCGGCGAATACGACGACGGGCGGCTGGGCGAGATCTTCGTCGACATGCACAAGGAAGGCGCCGCTTTGCGCATCCTGCTGAACAACTTCGCGATCGCCATCTCGCTCGGCCTGCAATACGGCGTGCCGCTCGAGGAATATGTCGACGCCTTCACGTTTACCCGTTTCGAGCCGGCCGGCCCGGTGCAGGGCAACGACTCGATCAAATACGCCACCTCGATCCTCGACTACGTGTTCCGCGAGCTGGCGGTGTCTTACTTGGAGCGTTTCGATCTCGCCCATGTCGACCCGAGCGAGGCCGGCGGGTTCGATGCGCTCGGCAAGGGCGAACACGAAGGCAAGCCGGCGCCGGCGCAGAACTTCGTCTCGCGCGGGCTGACGCGCTCGCGCACCGACCGGCTGTGCGGTGGTGAGCGGCGCCGCGCGACGACAGGCGGCTCATATGCGCGCGCGCGAGCGGGCGGGGCAACGTCACCGCCTTTGCCGGCGCCGCGACCGCGCTCAAAGCCGAGCCGGAGGCCAAGCTCTCGCCGGCCGAACAGCTCGACCTGCGCATCGACCCGCGGACGCGCGCGTGCACGCCAAGCAGGCGGCCTCCGAGAAGCGCGCCGAAGCTCGCGCAAAAGGCTACGAAGGCGAGGCCTGCGGCGAATGCGGCAACTTCACGCTGGTGCGGAATGGCACGTGCATGAAGATACGTGTGGGTCAACGACGGGGTGCTCGTGAGCGAGAACGAAAGAAAGCTTGCGGGGCGCGATTTCGCGTTCGCGATGGTTTGCGAAAGGATGTGAGCCATGTATGCGATACGTGTGGGAGCACCACCGGCTGCTCGTAAGGGCCGCGGCATCTGTGAACAGCAATTTGGGGGGTCGTAACCAAATAACAGGAGAGTGTGTTGTGTCTGATGATTGGCGCGTAACCGGGCGTTCTGATGAAGAGGTCCGGGCAATAGCCGAACGCACGAAGGCAGAACTCGGGATTTCCCGTCGTCGGCCCGTTAATATCTTGCGCTGCCTTGAGTCGGGAACGGTTCCGACCATCTACGGCCGAAAGAAGCTTATTTTCCGCGTCGTCAACGACGCCGAGCTTGGCAAGGCTGACGCCAAGACTGAATTTTCAGATGGCGTGGTGACCATAACGGTCAAACGCACTATTCGAGACCATGCGGAAATCGGTGAAGGCCGCGCCCGCATGACTTTGGCCCATGAACTCGCACACGCCGTGATGCATCACGATCATACGAAGTATCGGCGGGCCGGTGCGGCGGGCGCAACTGCGCTCGCGCAGGCGAGAGGGTATAGAGTTGGCCGAACACCAAGCAAAAGAATTTGCTGCAGCCTTTTTGATTCACGACGAAGACGCGGCTGAGATGCGCAGTGCCGACGAAATTTCGGTCGAATTCGGCGTAAGCAAGGACAAGCTGCTGAAATTTGTTTCAAAGACTCATAAGAAAAGCGGAAAAGGCTCGCTCGGCCGAACGCGTTCGCCAAATGGCCGAGGAGGCAAAGGCGATCTTACGCGGTCGGCATGCGCCGAAGGTGGACACGCAAAGCGTCACTGCCTTGATTCCGAAGTATCTGCCTGATGTTTGCATTGCGTGCGGAAAAGAGACCTTGATTTTGCTCGGTCCGAAAGTGCACTGCGAAACCTGCGGATTCAGCGGTGACCAGCTCCAGGACGGAGACAAATCGAACGAGCCACGAAGCTGAGATCAAGGCACGAACTCGGAGTGGGATAACTCAAACCTTGAGCAAGCGTAGCCCGGATAGAGCGAAGCGAAATCCGGGGCTGACATCGCGACATATGACCCCGCATTGCGCTTCGCTCCATGCGGGCCACGCGACTTTGCCCGACCCTTCAAATCGCCTATATTGACGCCATGAAAACCAAGCGGCTGACAGACGTGCTGGAGCGGGTGGAAAACTGGCCTGCGGAATGGCAGGAGCAGTTGGCGGATATCGCGCTCGACATCGATGCCGGGCTCAAGGGCGGCGTCTATTACCCGACACCGGAAGAGCTTGCAGGCATCGATCGCGGCTTGCGCGACGCCGAGCAAGGCCGGTTTGCGACGGATGAAGAGGTGGAGCAGGCCTTCGCCAAATTCCGCGGCGCATGAAGGTCGTCTACGCCGCGGCGGCACAGAATGACCTGCGCGAAATCGGCGAGTGGCTGGCGGCGCATTATCCCACCGTTGCGCCCCACGTCGAACGGCGCATCCGCGATGTCGTCGCGCATATCGGCCGTTGACCCGAAAGCGCGCCACGCTCCGCCTGGCGTGAAGGTGTACGAGTCGTGCCGCTGGGCCACTATCCCTACAAGATTTTCTATCGGGTCACGACCGACACGGTGGAGATTCTGCATATCCGTCACGCCGCGCGGCAACCATGGGATGCGCAAGCGTAGCCGCTACTTCGCCGCCGCCATCGCGCGCGGCGTCACCATAGTCACGATGGAAAGCTCACGCCGTAGCTTGTGCCTTCGTCCGTTCGCGCGTCCGGCGCTACGCGTGCTCTTTGCTGTCGTAGATTTTGACCTGGGCTTGCGAACTCTTGTTCTTGAGTTCGAGGCCCGCCCGCAGCGCCGCCGTGATGCTCCCATATTCGGAGTCGAACTTGCCGCCGACTTCGACGATATAGCCCTCGCGCGCGCGACCGTTGTTCTGACTAGGGTTTGGCATGCGGTCCCCCTTTTGGCGCGGCAAAACGCAAGCTGCCGCCGCCAATGTCCTACGCCGCAGGCCTTGCGGCCCGTTTAACCGGCACAGTTAATTTCTGCAGAATTGGCGGGCGGCCGATGCCGAAAGCGCCGGCTTTCCGGCAAAAAGGTCAGTATTTCTGACACAATAAGGTGTTCTATAAGGAACATTCCTGAATTGTTCCGCTCGACGCGATACCGCCAATTTTGCCGCATGGCGGTCAGGTTTCACGATTTGCCGGAGGATTGCACGTGCCTGGGCGAAGGCCCGGCGCCGGTCAGCCGCGTGCCGCGCCTCGGCGCCATGCCCGAACTCGTCACCTATCAGTGCCCGGCCTGCGGCCACGTCGAAACGATCGAAAAACAGCCGCCGCAGCCGCCTCGCGCCGACTAGAACCGGCTTTTACGGCAGCACCGGATTGGTCAGCAGCGCGACGAGCAACAAGGCCGCGATGAGGACGATGAGCGCATAAGCGCCGGCGCGGCCAAAACCGCGCGAGGCGTGTTCGGTCGGATTTTGCTGGGCATGGCTGATCATGGGACACCCCTTTGGCAGCGGGACACCGACAGCATGCGTCTTTTCAAGACCAATTCGCGAGCCGGCGCAATGATTTGGATCAAATCCGGCGCGAAAGCCCGCGACGCGCGGCCGGCTCAGGCCGCGAATTTGACCTGGTGGCTCTCGTTGTCGACCACGACCGGCGTTTCGAACCAGGCGATGTCGGGTTCGTTGCCGCCGGAGGCTTTGCGCACATTGTCGCGCCAGGGGCCGCGATAGCAGGCCTCGGCCGCTGCGCGCGTCTCCCACAGATAGACCCCGCCGCACAGCCCGTCGCTGTAGAGGAACTGCTTGCGGATCAGGCCGGGCATGTTCTGGAAACGGCCGGCCGCCTCTTTGGTCTGCGCGAGCCACTGCTCGCGCGTGGTGCCGGCCGGAATCTTGAACGTGACGACGGCGGTGATCATGGGCTTCTCCTGCGCTCGATTGCTCGCGCCATCAGACCATGGCGGCCGCGGCGGGACAACCGCGTCGCCGGCGTCTCAGTTTCACCACGAACGCCGCCGCCAATGGCGCGGCACTGTCGTGCTAGAAGGCCCGCATGTTGCGAACTCTTATCGCTTGCCGTCGCGCTCGCGCTGTCGCTGATGAGCGCCGCGTCCGCCGCGCCCTTGCACAAGAAGCACGTCACCCGCCACTGGCACGGCTACGGCTTCCTGCCCGGCTACCGCCCGCCCGCAGTGATCGCGCGCGAGCGCTGGGAGCATTACGAGCGGCTGTACGGCCCGCATTACTACGGGCCGGCCTGGCCGCGCTTCTACCGCGGGCGCTGGAACGGCGGCGGCTTCGGGCCGTGCTACACGCAGACGCCGATCGGCACATGTGGAATTGCGGGCAATAGCGGCGGCCGCGCGCGCAAAGTGCGGCGCACTTCCCACTGAGCCCCTACCCCCTTATCGAACAAATCGTTCCGCCCAAACGATGAAAGCCGTGAACTGCTCCGGATAGAACGTGAAATACAAAATCGCCGCCACCGGGGCCACCGGCCAAAACCACTCTCGCATGGGTACGCCCTCGCAAGAACGCGGGCGGTATCCTGCGGTGGGTGTGTATAGGAATACCTATTGCGGGCGGCACATTTTGCGGAAAATTCAAACGATCCGAAGCGGCGCTATTCTTCCTTCTCGGTCGTGAAATAGAGCGGATAGCCCTTGGCCTTGCCCATCTCGGTTGCTTCCTTCGCCTTGGTGTCGGCGACGTCCTTGGTATAGACCGCGATCACGCAGGCGCCTTTCTGGTGCGCGGTCATCATCACGCGATAGGCCTGGCTCTCGTTCATGCGGAACACCGCCTTGAGCACTTGCACGACGAATTCGCGCGGCGTGAAGTCGTCGTTGAGCAGGATCACCTTCCACAGCGGCGGGCGCTGCGTCATCGTCTTGGTCTGCGTGCGCGGTTTGACGAGGGTCGGGCTCATCGCGGCCGTCCTGGCGCCCGGCGGGCGGGCGCGCGACGACCATGATTCAACGCATCGTCAATTCAGGCAAGCCGGTTGCTTGGCGCTAATCGCGTCCACGGTTCCACAGCGCGTCCAGGCTCCAGGGGCCGGCGCCGGCGAAGGCGATATAGAGGAATATGAAGCAATAGAGGATGGCGCCGTCGCCGCGGTTGAGGATCGGGAAGAAGCCGTGCGGCGCGTGACTGAGGAAATAGGCGAACGCCATCTCGCCCGACACGATGAAGGCTGCGACGCGCGTGAACAGGCCGAGCGCGACCAGCGCGCCGCCGACGAGTTCGATCACGCCGGAAAACCAATGCAGGCTGAAATCGACCGGCAGCGCCGGACCTTGCGGAAACCCGAACATTTTCGACAGGCCGTGCTCGAAGAACAGCAGCGCCACCACAATGCGGACGATGGAGAGCACGTAAGGTGCGTAGCGCGCGATGTTTTGGCGCGCGGCGGTTTGCGGCGCACTGTGTCGTTCGACGTGCAGCAAGGTTAATCCCCGCGTTCGATGGTTGCAGCGCGGTATAACCAAAGCCGCCCGCCCGCACACATCACAAAAACGTAAATAGGGACGATTTTGCCGCGCACCAGCCATGCGTGCCGGGACGATCAAGCGCGGCGTCCAGACCGGTTGCACAAGCTCCGCCGCAACTTTGACTCAATCTGTCTCGTTCCGTCTTAAAAATTTCATCGGACTCATGGCTTGTTACGTCAGCCTTGCTGCTTCACTCCCGCGCGCGTCGCGCTCAGATGCCGCAACAAAAAGTCGGGGTGGGACGAGGCAGAGAAGAAGAAGACAAAGAAGATCGGAGGATGCCCATGGATCTTCACACCCGCGGCGCCGCAAAATCTTCCCATGCACGCGTGCAGCTCGAATGCGCGCAATGCGGCAACAGCCTGTTCATGCCGGAATGGTCGGAATTGGTCGACGACCGCCGCGTGCGCCATCTGTGGCAATGCGACGCCTGCGGCTACGCGTTCGAAACCAGCGTCCGCTTCGCGGAAGCGGCTTAGCAAGCGCCACCGCTCACGCAATTTTGCGCGCCGCGGGCGGGCTTGGCGATTATACTGTGCGCATGATCGACCGCCGACATCTGATGCTGGGGGCCGCGCTGGCGGCGATGGGCCCTCGCCTGGCGCAGGCGGCCACCATGAGCCGCGTCACCGCCTATGCCTTCACCTTCAAGGGCCTCGACGGCAACGACATCCTGCTCGCGTCCTTTGCCGGCCACCCGATCCTGCTGGTCAACACCGCCTCGCTGTGCGGTTACACGCCGCAATACGCCGGCCTGCAGGCGCTGTGGACGCGCTATCGCGCCAAGGGGCTCATTGTTCTTGGCGTGCCGTCCAACGACTTCGGCGGCCAGGAGCCGGGCGGCAAAACCGAGATCCTGCAGACCGCCCAAGGCGACTACCATGTCACCTTCCCGCTCACTGAAAAGGTGGCGGTCAAGGGCGCGGATGCCCACCCGTTCTACAAATGGGCGGCGCAGCAACGCCCGCTCGAGGCCCCGCGCTGGAACTTCCACAAATACCTGATCGGCCGCGACGGCCAGCTTAAGGCGGCTTTCACCTCCGCCGTGGAACCCACCGATCCGCGCCTGATCGCGGCGATCGAGCAGGAATTGGCCGCGGAATAAAGCTGGGGAAATTGTTGCCCGCCGGTCACATTCCGCTGCCGCCGTCACAAATCCGATAAATTTCAGATTGACGAATCAGCCTGCGCATGACGAAGTCATGACGCAATTTTAGTCACGTGGGCCGGCATCCGATCGCCGACCCGGAACGAGGTTCCTCCCGCGTGGCGTTTAGACTGGGCGGCCGCGAGGCCGCCCCTTTTCGTTTCCGGACACGACGGATTTGGGCGCTCAGGCGGCGTTGACTTGGACGTCGGCCGGTTCCGCCTTCGACTCGACCTCGGCCAATTCCGCTTTCGGCGCGGCGGCCGGCAGCGGATCGATCGCCTCGACCAGTTGCAGGAAGGCTTTGCCGGGCAGCGGCGGCGCGAACACATAACCTTGCGCTGAGCGGATACCGAGTTCGCGCAAATACATCACCTGCTCGAAATTCTCCACGCCCTCGGCCACGATGTCCATGCGCATGTTGTGCGCGAGGTCGACCAAGGTCTCCACGATGGTGGTGGAGTTGCGGTCGGTGCCGATGGCGTCGACGAACATCTTGTCGATCTTGATGATGTCGACGCCGAGCTTGAGCATATAGGACAGTCCGCTGTGGCCGGTGCCGACGTCGTCGATGGCGATGCGCACGCCAAGCCCCTGGAACGCCGCGATGGTCTGCCGCGTCGCGGTGAAATTTTCGATCGGATCGCGCTCGGTCACTTCCAGCACCACCTGCGAGAGCTTGATCGGCGAACCGGAAAAGATCTTGCGCACGTCGTTGACGATCGTCTCGTCGCAGAACAGCTGGCCGGCGAAATTGAACGAGACCTTCAGTGCCGGCCGGCGGCCGACGGCGGCGCCCGCTTCGGCGCAGACCCGCCGCATCAGGTCGCGGGTCATCTCGCGGATCAGCCCGCTCAACTCGGCGAGCGGAATGAAGGCGCCGGGCAGCACCAGCGTGCCGTCGGGTTTTCGCCAGCGCACCAGGACTTCGGCGCCGCGCAATTGGCCGGAGCGAATATCGACGATCGGCTGGTAATAGGGCACGAATTCGCCGGCCTGGATCGCGCGTTCGATTTCGGCCACCGGATTGCCGGGAGCGCGCCGCGGCATCAGCATGGAGAACACGCCCAGGATCAGGATGATTGAGCCGGTGGCGAACAGGCCGAGCCACCGCAGCTCCGCGTGACCGGCAATCACGTGGCTGCGCGGCATTGCCACTTCGACGTCAAAACCGAATTTTTCGGATTTCGTCTGGCCCACAAAAGCGGCCTCGCTGGCATCGGGGCGCCCGCCGATATTGCCGATCGTGACGCCATCGGCGGTGGCGATATGGGCATAGGCGTGGAACGGGCTGCCGTGGGTGGACACCTGCGGCAAGAACAGAACGGCCGGCACCAGCGCCGCAACCTCGTTGGGGCCGCCGCCGACCTTGCGGCGGAGCCGCACCATGGGCTGGCCGTCCTCGAGCTGGATGACGTCGAGCGAATACCAGTTGGCGCCGACCAGCGGCTCGGAGGCGACCAGCTTGCGCTGGCCGAGCGGCAGGCCGAGATGGGTGCACAGCGTCTGCCCGTCGGGACCGACGATCGCGATTTCCTTGACCGGCATGGTATCGAAGGCGGCTTGCCGCATGGCCGCGACGTCATTCGGCTGGCAGCTATCCACCCCGCGCGCCGCCAAACCGTCGAGCGTGGCGATTGTCTGCGTGACGCGAGATTCGGCGAGCGCGATGGCGCGCTTGGCGGACGTGCCGACTTCCTCCTGGCCCTGCCGATCGATCAAGCCGCCGAGCCAGAAATCGAACGCAAGCAAGGGAGCGCCGGCGAGCAATACGCCGGCGACGATCGCAAAGACATTCTTGCGCGTAAGCACGCGCACAATCAGACCCATCCTGGCGCCCAGCTCGCACCCCCTTCTGGTGCCCTGTTAGTGAGCCACGGCGCCGTAAAGGGCGGCTTAAGCCCAAGACGGGGTGCGTCCATAAAGCGCGCAACTGGGGCCCACGCGGCCGTGCATGGTTAACAAAGTGTTGACAGCCGGGGGCATGGATCAACGCGTGCTTGTTCCGCTACCATGCCGCCCACACGGGACAATCGCGGCTGGCCGACCTGGCCTGCGGCCAATTGGCGCAACAATCCATCAGGACAATGAGGGGGAGGACCCGAATGAAGCTCTACATGCACCCGGTTTCCATGACCACGCGGCCGGTGCGCCTGTTCATGGCCGACAACAATATCGCGGCCGAGGAAGTATTCATCGATCTGATGACCGGCGCGCATATGCAGCCGCCCTATTCCGACATCAACCCGAATTGCCTGGTGCCGATGATCGAGGACGGCGATCTCAAGCTCACCGAGAGCTCGGCGATCCTGAAATATCTCGCCGACAAGATCGGCTCGCCGGCTTATCCCAAAGACTTGAAGCAGCGCGCCAAGGTCAACGAGGTGATGGACTGGATCAACACCAATTTCTACCGCGAATGGGGCTACAATCTCTGCTACCCGCAACTGTTCCCGCATCTCAAGCGGCGCAGCGACGAGGCGCAGGCCGCGACCTTGCAATTCGGCAAGGAGAACGCCAAGCGCTGGCTCACGCTGCTCAACGACTATTGGATCGGGCCGAACAAGACCTATCTGGTCGGCAACACGATCACCATCGCCGATTATTTCGGCGCCGGCATCGTGACGCTCGGCGAGATCATCGGCGTCGATTTTTCGCCTTATCCGAACGTGACGCGCTGGCTCGCCGCCATGAAGAAGCTGCCGAACTGGGGCAAGATCAACGAGGCCTTCGACGGATTGCGCGAGGCGGTGAAGGGACAGAAATTCGTCACGCTGGCGTAGCGCATGATCCCGAAAAGTGGGAACCGGTTTTCGGTTAAGATCATGCGAGAAAACTGAGCGCATCGGGGGCGGCAAAGGAGCGGCGCATGAGTTTCTTTCCCGGCAAGGACCCGCAGGCGGGCGACACTTACGCCTGCGAGGCGATCGCGCACGTGGTGGTGCCGCGCACGGTCGATCTCGGCGACGGCTTTTCGGTGCGGCGCGCGCTGCCCTCGGCGCGCTCGCGCATGGTCGGGCCGTTCATTTTCTTCGACCATTTCGGACCGGCGGAATTCCGCGCCGGCAACGGGCTCGACGTGCGGCCGCATCCGCATATCGGCTTGGCAACCGTCACCTATCTGTTCGACGGCGAGATCATGCACCGCGACAGCCTCGGTACCGCGGTGGCGATCAAGCCGGGCGAGGTGAATTGGATGACCGCCGGGCGCGGCATCGTGCATTCCGAGCGCACCGGCGCGGAAAAGCGCGTGACCGGATCGCCGATCCATGGCTTGCAGATGTGGGTCGCGCTGCCGAGCCGCCAAGGAGGAGATGGAGGCGGGCTTTGCGCATCACGACACGGCGGAATTTCCCGTCGGTGCGCGACAACGGCAAAAACGTGCGCGTGGTGGTCGGCGCGCTTTATGGCGCCAAATCGCCGGTGCCGGTGGTGCACGAAACGATTTTCGGCGACGTGCATCTGAAAGCCGGCATCGAGCCTGCCGCTCGATGCCGATCACGAGGAACGCGCGGTTTATGTCATCGACGGTACGGTCGATATCGCCGGCGACAAGTTCGAGCCGGGACGCCTGTTGGTGTTCAAGCCGGGCGACCGGGTGACGATCGCGGCTGCAACCGATACGCATTTCGTCATCGTCGGCGGCTCAGCCATGGACGGCCCGCGCCACATCTGGTGGAACTTCGTCTCCTCGCGCAAGGAGCGCATCGAGCAGGCCAAGGCCGAATGGGCGGCCGGCAATTTCGGCAAGGTGCCGGGCGACGAGATCGAGTTCATTCCGCTGCCGGAGAAGTAGTGATCGTCATCCAGAGGTGGCCGCAAAGCGGCCCTCGAAGGATGACAGCCCGGGCCGTCGCCCTTCGAGGCTCGCTACGCTCGCACACCTCAGGGTGACGGATTTACTTCTTCGGCAAATCCAGCCGGATATGCAGCTCCTTGAGCTGCTTCGGGGTTGCTTCCGACGGCGCGCCCATCATCAGGTCCTCGGCGCGCTGGTTCATCGGGAACAGCACGACCTCGCGCAAATTCTCCTCGCCGGCCAGCAGCATGACGATGCGGTCGATGCCGGGCGCGATGCCGCCGTGCGGCGGCGCGCCGAGCGAGAGCGCGTGCAACATGCCGCCGAATTTCTGTTCCAGCGTTTCTTCCGGATAGCCGGCGATGGCGAAGGCCTTCTTCATCACCTCGGGGCGGTGATTACGAATGGCGCCGGACGACAATTCGACGCCGTTGCAGACGATGTCGTATTGGATAGCCTTGAGACGAGGATTTTTTCCTGGTCATTGGCATCGAGCGCGAGGAATTCCTCGACGCCCAAGTTCGGCATCGAGAACGGGTTGTGCGAGAAGTCGATCTTCTTTTCTTCTTCGTTCCACTCGTACATCGGGAAATCGACGATCCAGCAGATGTCGAAACAGTCCTTGGCGATCAGGCCCAAGCTCTTCGCCGATTTTCGTGCGCGCGGGGCCGGCGAACTTGACGAAGTCCTTCGGCTTGCCGGCGACGAAGAAGCAGGCATCGCCGATGCCGAGTTTCAATCTGATCGGCGATCTTGCTTGGTGCGCTCCGGTCCGATGTTCTTGGCGCAGCGGACCGCGCGCCGCCCTCCTCGCCCTCGCGCCAGAAGATATAGCCGAGGCCCGGCTGGCCTTCGCCCTGCGCCCAGGAATTCATGCGGTCGCAGAAGGCCGCGAGCCGCCGCCCTTCGGCGCGGGATCGCCCACACCGCGCCTTGCCGGGCGTTTCCAGAATGCGCGCGAAAATCTTAAAGCCGGAGCCGCGGAAGGCCTCGCTCACATCCTGCATCTCGATCGGGTTGCGCAGGTCCGGTTTGTCGGTGCCGTATTTGCGACAGCGCTTCGGCATAAGGGATCAGCGGAAACTTCGGCGTCACGTTCTTGCCCTCGCCGAATTCCTCGAACACGCCGCGGATCACCGGCTCGACCGCGTCGAACACGTCCTGTTGCGTGACGAAGCTCATCTCCAGATCGAGCTGATAGAACTCGCCGGGCGAACGGTCGGCGCGCGCGTCCTCGTCGCGGAAACAAGGCGCGATCTGGAAATAGCGGTCGAAGCCCGCCACCATGATGAGCTGCTTGAACTGCTGCGGCGCCTGCGGCAGCGCGTAGAATTTTCCCGGATGAATGCGCGAGGGCACCAGATAATCGCGCGCGCCTTCCGGCGAGGACGCGGTGAGGATCGGCGTCTGGAATTCGAAGAAGCCGCCCGCCTTCATGCGGGCGCGCAGCGAGTCGATGATCTTGCCGCGCAGCATGATGTTGGCGTGCAGCTTCTCGCGCCGCAGATCGAGGAAGCGGTATTTGAGCCTGGTTTCCTCCGGGTATTCCTGCTCGCCGAACACCGGCATCGGCAATTCGGCGGCGGGGCCGAGCACCTCGATCTCGTCGATATAGACTTCGACCTGGCCGGTCGGTAGCTCCGGGTTCTCGGTGCCGGCGGGCCGCTTGCGCGCCTTGCCGTCGATGCGCACCACCCATTCCGCGCGCAATGTCTCGGCGAGCTTGAACGCCTTGCTGTCGGGATCGGCCACCACTTGGGTTAGCCCATAATGGTCGCGCAAATCGATGAACAGCACGCCGCCGTGGTCGCGGATGCGGTGGCACCAGCCGGACAGGCGAACCGCCTTGCCGATATCCGCCTCGCGCAGGGCGCCGCAGGTGTGGGAGCGATAGCGATGCATCGGGCTGTTCCGGCAGGCAATTCAGTCAAGGTTGAAAGGCGCGCGAAAAGCGCATGGGGGGTGGGCTTTGTCAAGGCAAGGCGGCCCGGCTGCGCCCGCCTCTATTTGCACAGTCGCGCTTGGTCGCGTATCCGATGGCTGCATGGCTAAACGTTCCAAAAAGAAACCCACGCCCGCCGCCGCCGAGATGTCCACCGGCGAAGCCACGGTCGCGAGTCTGCTCGCGCATGGGCTCGACACCGTCTACGCGCTGCCGGGCGTGCACAACGACCATCTGTTCGACGCCTTCCAGCGCGCCGGCGACGCCTTGCGCGTCATCCACACCCGCCACGAGCAGGGCGCCGCCTATATGGCGCTGGGCGCGGCTTTGGCGACCGGCAAGCCGCAGGCTTATGTCGTGGTGCCGGGTCCGGGCCTGCTCAATTCCGGCGCGGCGCTGCTCACCGCCTATGGCATGAATGCGCCGGTGCTGGCGCTGATCGGGCAGATTCCGGCGGCGGCGATCGGCCGCGGCTTCGGTCATCTGCACGAGATCCGCGACCAGGCCGGCATTATCGCGCGGCTGGTCGATCACGCCGCGCATATTCGATGCGCCTGGCGAAGCGCCGCGAAAGTCGCCAAGGCGATTGCCTCCATGCGGCAAGGCCGGCCGCGGTCCGGCGGCGCTCGAATGCGCCATCGACGTGTGGGGCAAGCGGGCGCGGTGACGCCGGTCGCGCCGCTGCCGCGCGCGCGCGCCGCGCATCGACGAGGATGCCGTGCGCGCGGCGGCAAAGCTCCTGGGCAAAGCCAAGCGCATTCTCATCGTCGTCGGCGGCGGCGCGCAGGATGCTTCGCCCGAGGTGACGCTGCTCTCCGACATGCTGCAGGCGCCCGTGCTCGCCTACCGGCGCGGGCGCGGCGTGCTCGACGGCCGCAACCCGTTCAGCGTCACGCTGCCGCTCGGGCGCGAGCTATGGGGCGAGGCCGACGCGGTGCTCGGCATCGGCACCCGGCTGTTCAATCCGATGACGCAATGGGGCATGGATCGCGACCTGCAAATCGTGCGCGTCGATGCCGACCGCGCAGAACCCGCGCGCCTGCGCAAGCCGAAGGTGGCGCTGATCGGCGATGCCGCGCCGATCTTAAGGCGGCTGATCGACGACGCTCGCGAAACATAATACGCGCCGCGCTTCGCGCCGCGACGAGATGCAGGAGCGCCAGGCCAAGCTGCGCCAGCGCCTCGGCAAGCTTAGCCCGCAGCTTGCCTTCGTCGACGCCATCCGCGCCGAACTGCCGGAGGACGGTATCTATGTGGACGAGGTCACGCAAGTCGGTTTTGCCGCCCGGCTTGCCTTTCCGGTCTACAAGCCGCGCACGTTTCTCTCGCCCGGCTATCAGGACAATCTCGGCTGGGGCTACGCCACCGCGCTCGGCGCGCAGCACGCGTGCGCGCACGTGCCGGTGCTCTCGATCAACGGCGATGGCGGCTTCCTCTACACCGGAAACGAACTCGCCACCGCCATGCGCCACCGCATTCCGCTGGTGGCGGTGGTATTCGCGGACGGCGCCTTCGGCAATGTGCGGCGCATCCAGCAGGAACTGTTCGGCAACCGGGTGATCGCCTCCGACCTCGCCAATCCCGATTTCGTCAAATACGCCGAAAGCTTCGGCGCCGCCGGCCGGCGCGCGCGCAACCCGGCGGAGCTCGGCGCGGCGCTCAAGGCGGCCTTTGCCGCCCGCGAGCCGACACTGATCGAGGTGCCGGTCGGACCGCTGCCGTCCCCTTGGGAATTCATCCACATGCCGCCGGTACGCGGGATTTAAGGCAGTTGCCATGACCGGCCCGGATCGGGTTAGGTTGCCGGCGAGCATGGATCTGATCACCACCACCGAGGAACTGGCCGAGGTCTGCGCGCGCATGGCACGGCACCCTTACGTCACCGTCGATACCGAGTTCCTGCGCGAGACCACCTATTATCCCCTGCTCTGCGTGGCGCAACTGGCCTCGCCCGACGAGGCGGTAGTGGTCGATGCGCTGGCCAAGGATATCGATCTTGGCCCGATGTTCGCGCTGATGACCGACGAGAAAGTGATCAAGGTGTTCCACGCCGCGCGGCAGGACATCGAAATCGTCTGGAACATGGCGAAGAAGATTCCGCATCCGATCTTCGACAGCCAGGTCGCCGCCATGGTGCTCGGCTATGGCAACTCGATCTCCTACGACCAGCTGGTGCAACGCATCACCGGCGACCAGCTCGACAAGTCGCACCGCTTCACCGACTGGACGCGGCGGCCGCTTTCCGACGCGCAGGTTTCCTATGCGCTTTCCGACGTGACGCATCTGCGCGCGGTCTACCTCAAGCTCGCCGCCGATCTTAAAAAACGCGAACGCACCAGTTGGGTCGAGGCGGAGATGGCCGTGCTCACCTCGCCGGAGACCTATCGCGCCGAGCCCGAGCGCGCCTGGGAGCGGCTCAAGAGCCGCGTGCGCAAGCCGAAGGAACTCGCCGTGCTGATCGAGATCGCCGCCTGGCGCGAGCGCGAGGCGCAAACGAGGGACGTGCCGCGCTCGCGCGTGCTCAAGGACGACACGGTCGGCGACATCGCGGTGCAGGCGCCGACCACGATCGAGCGGCTCGGCCACCTGCGCTCGCTGCCGAAGGGCTTCGAGCGCTCGCGCTGGGGCGAGGCGATCGTGGAGGCGGTCAAGCGCGGCATCGAGCGCGATCCCAAGACGCTGCCGCGGATCGAGCGCTTTAAGCCCGCGCCGAACGGCGCCGCCACGGTCGAACTCTTGAAGGTGCTGCTGCGCATGACCGCCGAGCGCCACGGCGTCGCCGCCAAGGTGATCGCCACCGTCGACGAACTCGACCGCATCGCCGCCGACGACGAGGCCGACGTGCCGGCGCTCAAAGGCTGGCGGCGCGAACTGTTCGGCGACAAGGCGCTGGCCTTGAAGCACGGCAAGCTCGCGCTCGCCGTCGACAAAGGCCGCGTGGTGACGGTGGAAAAGGCTTAAGTCTCGATCACCGGCTCGCGGCCGACCAGCCGCGCCAACTGGCGCAGGCGGTTGAACAACCGATCGCTGCCGAGCGGCGCAAATTTGCCGGGCAAAGTCAGCACCAGCTTGCCGCGCCGCACCCGCATCGGCGTCTTCGGCAGCACGCCGCCTTGGCCTGCGGTGATGATATAGGCGACCCGCATGGAGGCGCCGAGCACGCGCGCACGATCCAGCATGCGCGTGGTGGCAAGCTCGCGCAGGCGCGGCGACAGGTCCTCTTCGCTTAAGCCGGCGTGGCGGAAATAGACCGAGAGCGCGAGATAAGCGCGGCTCGGATGGTCGATGGCGACGAAGGCGCCGTGCGCGATGATGTTCATCGACTGCTCGCCGCGATAATCGGGATGCGCGCGCCAGCCGATATCGGCCAGCAGACAAGCGGCATGGCGCAGCCGGCGCTCGTCGGCGGTCTCGTCCAGGCCCGAGGACGCCATGAAGCGATCGGTCCAATCGATCAGCTCCTCGCCGTGATGCGGCGAGCGCGAGCGCAGCACGTTGAGGTCGGCGGCCGCCGAGATCAGCGGATCGCGCGCGCGTTCGGCCGGCTTGAGCAGCGAATAGAGCAGCCCCTCGCGCACGCCGAGCACCGAGATGATGACTTGCTTGGGCTTGATCGTGCGCACCAGGTTTTCCATCACCAGCGCGGCATAGGCGAGCAGCGGCCGGCGGGCGGCGTTGACGACTTCGATCTTGGACAGCGTCTCGGTGTCGACCCGGTGCACCAGGCGCGAGAACTCGAGCGCCTCGCGCGCGGAGATGCGATAGTTGTGCATGACGTGGAACGGATAGCCGGTCTGCCACATGTGCAGCCGCGCCAGCGCGCGCCAGGTGCCGCCGACCGCGTAGAAGGTGCGGCCCTCGCCGTCGTGCAGCATGTCGAGCTCTTCGAACGCCTCCTCGACGAATTTTTCCGCTTTCTTGAGCGAGCGGCCGGCGATGTCCTGCAAGGCGAGGCCGCCGAGCGGCAGCGTCATGCCGCCGCGAATGCGCGCGCCGTGCACGTCGATCAGCTCGAGCGAGCCGCCGCCCAAGTCGCCGACGATGCCGTCCGGCTTGTGGATGCCGGAGACGATGCCGAGCCCGGTGAGACGGGCTTCGCGTTTGCCCGACAGGATCGCGATCGGCGTGCGGCTGATGCGCGCCGCCTCGTCGATGAAGGCGCGGCCGTTGCGCGCGTCGCGGCAGGCGGCGGTGGCGATCGCCCAGATCTTGCGCACGTGCAGGGTGTCGCACAGCGCGCGGAAGCGCTTGAGCGCGTCGAGCGCGCTGTCGATGGCGGCCGGCGCCAACAGGCCGGTCGTCTGCACCTGGCGGCCGAGGCCGGCCAGCACTTTTTCGTTGAAGATCGGCGTCGGCGACCGCGTCAGCCCCTCGTAGATGACGAGGCGGACCGAGTTGGAGCCGATATCGATGACCGCGATCGGCGGCCCGTGATCGAGCCGGCCCTTGGCCGAATTGGCTATCGCGTGCGGATGCAAGATTGCGGGCGAACGCTTACGCCCCTTCGACGAGGCGGCGTACAAGGCTGCGCGGCGAGGATTCCTTGAGCGATTTCCCACGGCCCGACAGGCTCGGATTAGTCATGAAATACTTGTGGGCGTTGAACGGTTCCTCGCCCGGCGCGGCCTTTATGCGCGTGGAACTGCCGTCCGGCAAGAGCGTCCAACTTTGCTCGTTATCCTTGAAGTTTGCGACCATGATCTGGCCGAGAACCTGCTCGTGCACGGTCGCATTGAGAATCGGGCACAGCACCTCGACCCGGCGGTCGAGATTGCGCGGCATCATGTCGGCGGAGGAAATATATACCGCCGCCTTGGCGTGCGGCAGCTTGTAGCCCGAGCCGAAGCAATAGATGCGGCCGTGTTCCAGGAAGCGGCCGACGATCGATTTGACCCGGATATTGTCGGACAGGCCGGGCACGCCCGGGCGCAGGCAGCAGATGCCGCGCACCACCAGATCGACGTCGACGCCGGCGCTCGAGGCATCGTAAAGCGCGTCGATGATACCCGGATCGACCAGCGCGTTCATCTTCATCCAGATCGCCGCCGGCTTGCCGGCCTTGGCGTTGGCGATCTCCTGCGCGATGTGGTCGAGAATGCGCTGGCGCAGGTTGATCGGCGAGATCGCCATTTTTTCGAGCTCGGCCGGCTCGGCATAGCCGGTGATGTAGTTGAAGATGCGCGCGACGTCGCGCCCGATCACCGCGTCGGCGGTGAAGAACGACAGATCGGTGTAGATGCGCGCGGTCACCGGGTGATAATTGCCGGTGCCGGCATGAATATAGGTCGCCAGCGCGCCGCCCTCGCGCCGCACCACCAATGACAGCTTGGCGTGGGTCTTCAATTCGATGAAGCCGTAGACGACCTGCACGCCGGCGCGCTCGAGATCGCGCGCCCAGCGGATATTGGCCTCTTCGTCGAAGCGCGCCTTGAGCTCGATCAGCGCGGTGACCGATTTGCCGGCCTCGGCCGCTTCCACCAGCGTCTTGACGATCGGGGATTCGGCGCTGGTGCGGTAGAGCGTCTGCTTGATCGCGACCACGTCGGGATCGCGCGCCGCCTGCTGCAGGAACTGCACCACCACGTCGAAGGATTCGTACGGGTGATGGACGATCAGGTCCTTCTGCCGGATGGCGGCGAAGCAGTCGCCGCCGTGATCGCGGATGCGCTCGGGATAGCGCGGATTGTACGGCACGAATTCGAGATCGGGACGGTCGAGTTCTGTTGAGCTGGGAAAGATCGTTGAGCGCGAGCACGCCGTCGACCAGAAAAACCTCGTCGTCGGCCACCGCCAGCGCGCGCTGCACGAAGCTGCGCAACTCCGCCGGCATGGTGGCGTTGAGCTCGAGCCGGATCACCGAGCCGCGCCGGCGCTGCTTGAGCGCGGTCTCGTACAGCCGCACCAGGTCTTCCGCCTCTTCCTCGATTTCGACTTCCGAGTCGCGGATGGCGCGGAAGGCGCCCTGGCCCTTGACCGTATAGCCGGGAAACAGCCGGCCGATGAACAGCGCGGTTGCCTCCTCCAGCGTGATCAGCCGGATGCCCTGGTCGGCGCTCGCTCGGCAGGCGGATGAAGCGATCGATCTTCTGCGGCATGCGGATCAGCGCGTTCATCGCGCTTCCGTCCTTGGCGCGCGCAAGCTGCAGCGCGATCGAGAAGGCGAGATTGGGAATGAACGGGAACGGGTGCGCCGGATCGATGGCGAGCGGGGTGAGCAGCGGGAACACGTGGGTGAGGAAGCGTTCCTCCAGCCAGATGCGCTCGGCCTTCTTGAGATCGCGCGCCATCCACCAGAACGACGCCGGCGGCGGCCAGCGCCGGCCGCAAGTCCAGCCAGCGCTTCTGCTGATCGCTGGCGAGCTGCGACACCGCCTCGCCGATGCGCGCGAGCTGTTCGGTGGGGGTAAGCCCGTCCGGGCTGCTGGGTGGTGATGGCCTGGCGCACCTGGCCCTTGAGGCCGGCGACGCGCACCATGAAGAATTCGTCGAGGTTGTTGGCCGAAATCGACAGGAAGCGCACCCGCTCGAGCAGCGGATGGCTTTCGTTGGCGGCTTCTTCCAGGACGCGGCGGTTGAAGTGCAGCCAGGACAGTTCGCGATTGATGAACCGCTGCGGCTGCGATCTTAAATTCGCTTCGGAGACCGCAGCAGGAGCCGAAGGGCGTTCGTCGCGGTCGGCGACCGGAGCGATTTCCTCAACCGATGCAATAGCTTGTGCGCGATCTGCCATCTTAATGGAAGCCTGAAAGGCCTAGTCCCTAACCGATAAAAGTGGCCGGCGGATGACAGTTCGCGCCGGAACGACCCGTTTCGTCAAGCCAATGTGGCTTGCGTCGTTAAGCCGTGGTGTCCTTGAAAAGTTCGGCCGCCAGCGCCCGCGTCACCGGGCGGTGCTGGCGCATGGCTTCTTCGTCCAGCAAGGCCACCGCCGCCCGCACGCCGGCGAAGGATCGTTCGATGCGGTTGACCAGATAGTTCACCAGCGCCTCGTCGACGGCGAGCTGGCGGTCGGCGGCAAGCTTGACGATCAGCGAGCGCAGCAGCGCATCGTCGGGGGCGGCAAGCGACACGCTCGGCAGCGCGCGCAGGCGGGAAGCGAGATCGCGGATCGCCACCGGAAAACTCGCCAGCGGCGAGCGCGAGGTGATGAGGACAAAAGCGCCCTCCTCGCGCGCGAGATTGATCAGATGAAACAGCGCGCGTTCGTCGAGACCGGCAAACTCCAGATCTTCGAGCACCAGCGCGCCGGTGGCCAAGGCCGCCGGCAGTTCGCCATGCTCGAGCAGTTTTGCCGCCAGCACGCGCGCGCCCGAAGCTTGCGCCCAGATCGCGGCGAGATGGCTCTTGCCGGCGCCTTCCGGCCCGATCAGCGCCACGATCCGATCCGGCCAATCCGGCCAGCGATCGATCAGCGCGAGCGCCGCCGCATTCGACGGCCCGCGCAGAAAATCCTCGCGCGCGAAGCTTGTCGCATGATCGAGCGCGAGCACGAGCTGACGCGGACCGCCCATGCGTTCAGCCCGATTTCTCGCCGGTATAGAGCGAGCTTTCCTGGTAGCGCCTAAACGCAAAGCGCACGAGCACGCCGATGGTGGCGGCGAGCGGCACCGCCACCAGCAGGCCGACGAAGCCGAACAGATAGCCGAAGGCGAGCAGCGCGAAGATCAGCCAAACCGGATGCAGGCCGACGCTCTCGCCGACGAGTTTCGGCGCCAGCAGGTTGCCCTCGACGAACTGGCCGACCAGGAAGATGCCGAGCACCATCAGGATCGAACTGTAGTCCGGCCAGAACTGCGCCACTGCCACGCCGAGCGCGAGCACCAGGCCGGTCATCGAGCCGACATAGGGGATGAAAGTGATCACGCCGGAAATCAATCCGATCAGCAGGCCGAAATTGAGCCCGCTGAGCGTGAGCGCGACCGCGTAGAATGAGCCGAGGATCAGGCAGACCGCGGTCTGCCCGCGCACGAAGCCAGCGATGGCGGCGTCGATCTCGCGCGCGAGCTGGCGCACGGTTTCGCGCTGGTTGACCGGAACCCAGCCGTCGACGATGCGGATCATGCGGTGCCAGTCGTAGATCAGGTAGAACGCGACCACCGGCGTCACGACCACCAGCGAGAACAGCGAGACCAGCGCGCGGCCGCCCGACCACAGCGATTGCAGGAAGGAGGTGAGCCAACCCACGCCTTGCGTCACCAGATCGCCGATCGATTTGTCGGCATCGAAGCCCGCGCCCAAAAGTTTATGGACCCACGGCCGGCTCGGATCGCTGAGCAGCGATTGCAGCCGCATGACATAGCCGGGGATGTTGTCGATGAAGGACGACAGCTGGCCGCCCAGGATCGGCGCCACCAGCAGGATCAAGAGAACGATCGCCATCACCACCAGCGTGATCATGGACAGCGCGGCGGCCAAACGATTGACGCCGAGGCGTTCGATGCGGTCGGTGACCGGCGTGAGCAGAAAGGCGATGCCGAGGCCGGCGACGAACGGCAGCAGGATCCCGCTCAGCAGCCACAGCAGCAGCACGACGGCAGCGAGCGCCGCCAGCCAGAATACGACTTGCCGCTCAAACGTCATGCCCCCGCCCTCGGGCCGATCGCGGTGCGGACGGGAGCGGGCGCGCGGGTTCACGATCCGCTCGCCGTCGTGTTCATGTGCCGCACCCATTCGGCGACATAGGCGGCCACCGACAGCAAGGTCAAGACGGCCACCAGGCCCATGAGCACGAGCGTGACCGTCGGCCACTCATAATTAAAGCCGAGCGAGCCGAGCACCACGCAGGCGAACACGATCTGCGCCACCGTGTTGAGCTTGGACACCAGCAGCGGCTTGATCTTGAGCGGGTTGCCGACCAGCCAGGCCAAGATAATCCCGCCGACGATCAAGATGTCGCGCGACACCACCAAAATGACCAGCCAGCGCGGGATCAGGTTGTTGATGCCGAGCGTCAGGTAGATCGACACGATCAGCGCCTTGTCGGCGAGCGGATCGAGATAGGCGCCGAGCTCGGTGGTCATGGCGAAGCGCTTGGCGAGATAGCCGTCGACGGCGTCGCTGACACCGGCGGCCACGAACAGCAGGAAGGCGATCCACATGGCGCCGGGCGTCGCGATCGCCCAGACGACGATCGGCACCAGCAGAATACGGCCCAGCGTGATGAGGTTCGGAATACTCAAGGCAATCCCGGCTTGTCGAGGCGTCCCGGCCTGTTGCGCCGGCAACGCATCATTCTCGGCAGAGTATAACGGCGCTTCGACCATTGCGCGACTTGCGATTTCCACGTAGGACCCCGGGCGCTAGAGCGTGACCCGTTCAGAAGGGCCATCATGGCAGAAAAGGAGCGCGGCCTCACTTACGCGCAAGCAGGCGTCGATATCGACGCCGGCAACCGGATGGTGGAGCTGATCAAGCCGCTGGTGCGCGCAACCGCGCGCCCCGGGGCGGACGCTGAAATCGGCGGCTTCGGCGGCCTGTTCGACCTCAAACCTCTCGGCTTCAAAGATCCGATCCTGGTGGCGGCCAATGACGGCGTCGGCACCAAGGTCAAGATCGCCATCGACACCGGCCGCCATGACACCATCGGCATCGATCTGGTCGCCATGAGCGTGAACGACCTGGTGGTGCAAGGCGCCGAACCTTTGTTCTTCCTCGACTACTACGCGACCGGCAAGCTCGAGCCGGAAATCGGCGCCGCCGTGGTCGCCGGCATATCGGTCGGCTGCAAGCAGGCCGGCTGCGCGCTCATCGGCGGCGAGACCGCCGAGATGCCCGGGCTCTACCAGGGCGACGATTACGATCTCGCCGGCTTCGCGGTCGGCGCCGTCGAGCGCGGCGCGCTGTTGCCGCGGGGCGATATCGCGGAGGGCGACGCGATCATCGGGCTCGCCTCCTCGGGCGTGCACTCCAACGGCTTTTCGCTGGTGCGCAAGGTGGTCGAGGCGAGCGGCCTGCTATGGTCCGCGCCGGCGCCGTTTGCGCCCGATCAGTCGCTCGGCGAAGCGATCCTCACGCCGACCCGCATCTATGTGAAGGCGTGCCTGGCCGCGATCCGCGCGACCCAAGGCGTGAAAGGCCTCGCGCATATCACCGGCGGCGGCTTTCCCGACAACATCCCGCGCGTGCTGCCGAAGGGCTTGGGCGCGCGCATCGATCTCGGCAAAGTGCCGGTCAAGCCGGTGTTCAAGTGGCTGGCGCGCGAAGGCAAGATCGCGCAAAACGAAATGCTGCGCACCTTCAATTGCGGCATCGGCATGATCGCGATCGCCGCGCCCAAGGACGCCGCCGCGGTGGCGCAGGCCTTCACGCAAGCCGGCGAGAAGGCGGTGACTATCGGCAGCGTGGTGAGCGCGGCGGGCGCGGCACGCGTCGACTATGACGGCAAACTCGATCTTGGGTGAAGCATGAGCCGTAAACGCGTCGCCGTTCTCATTTCCGGCCGCGGCTCCAACATGGCGGCGCTGATCGAGGCGGCAAAGGACAAGGATTATCCGGCCGAGATCGCGCTGGTGCTGTCGAACCGGCCGGACGCCGGCGGGCTGCTGGTTGCGCGCTCAGCCGGCATCGCCACGGAAGTCATCGATCACACGCCGTTCGGCAAGGACCGCGCCGCGTTCGATGCTGCGATGCAAGCAGTGCTCGTGAAGCACCGCATCGACATTGTCTGTCTCGCCGGCTTCATGCGGCTGCTCACGCCCAGTTTTGTCGCGCAATGGCCGCAGCGCATGCTCAATATCCACCCTGCCCTGCTGCCGGCGTTCAAGGGCCTCGACACCCACAAGCGTGCGCTCGCAGCGGGCGCAAAGGTGCACGGCGCCACGGTGCATTTCGTCGTCGCTGAGCTGGATTCCGGGCCGATCGTGGCGCAAGGCGCTGTTGCAGTGCACGATGGCGACACGGAAGAGACGCTCTCCGCGCGTGTGCTCAAGGTCGAGCATCAAATCTATCCGTTGGCGCTCAAACTATTGGCCGAAGGCCGCATTGCGATCGAAAACGGCCGCTGCCTGATCGACGGCGTGCCGGTGCCGGATGCCGCCTCGCTCGTTCCCTCGGCTTAGAATCGTTCGAGAAAATAATTTGGACGCTCATCGCGCGCGCGGTGTTAGTACGGTTGCATGCCGCCGGTCAGAGCGGCCGCAAACAAGGTAGGAGCGACGCCATGAATGGACCGACAGGCAGCGAGCCGAAACTGCTTTTCCCGGGGCTGGCCGGGTTCTACGCCACCGTCTCCAAACTCTGGTATCCGATGATCCGGATTGTCGCCGGCGCATGTCTTTACGCGCATGTGTGGCCCAAGTTTCACGCCGGGCCTGTCGTGATCGCCGGCTCGATGGCCAAGTCTGGATTCAATCCGGGCCTCTTTTTTGCCTACGCCGCCATGTTCCTCGAATCGGTCGGGGCGACCTGCATCATCGTCGGATTGTTCACGCGCTTTTTCGCGGCCGCGCTCGCCATCGAGATGGCGTTGATTTGCTTCGTCGTCATGCGGCCGCAAGGCTGGGGCCGCATGGAGGAGACGTTCATCTGGGGCATCCTGTTGTTCGCCATCGCGCTGCGCGGCGGCGGCCCCTACTCGCTCGACCGCGCGATCGGCAAGGAACTCTGATTTGCGCGAACGGCCGTGGGGCACCTGCCCACAAAATGCTGCAGATGCTCGGCGATCCAAGGTAGCGCCTTCCGAGCGCTCGCGTGGCAGACTATAGTTTGAAAAAATAAATCAACCCGGGGGAAACCAATGGCAAATTCATCGCATCGACTGTTGTCTTGCACCGACGGCATCGCCACAGGCATGGGCGACACGCTGCTGCTCGTCGGCCGCCTGCTGATGGCAGCCGTATTCTTAATGACGGTGACGACCGGCGGCCCGAGCGTCGCCTATCTCAAATCCATCAACTTTATTGCCCCCGAATTCATGAGCCCGTTCGCGCACGTCGTCGAATGGATCATTATCGTCACGCTGATCCTGGGGATCGCGACACGTTACGGCGCGTTGCTCGCATTCGCTTTCGTGGTGATCGCCTTTGTGACCGCGCATCTCTATTGGCAATTTCCGGCGGCTGCGCAAACCCTGCAATACATATTTCTCAGCAAGGACCTCGCCATCGCCGGTGGTGCGCTCGCACTGTTCGTGACCGGCGGCGGCCGTTTCAGCGTCGATCATATTCTGGCGGACAAAGATTGAAGCAGCTCAGGGCGCGCACCTAATCCACACCTTGTTGTCGTGGAAGGCCGCGCCGCCATAGGGCGCGATCGAATCCGCGCCGGTCAAGCTGTTGATGCCGCAGCCGTCGGGAAAAGCCGAATTCGGCCAGATCGATTCGGCGATCAACACCCCGCGCCGCACGCCGGTAAACAGCTTGGCGTGCAGCCGCACCTTGCCGCGCGTGTTGCCGAGCACGACCTCATCGCCCTCGCCGATGCCGAGCGCTGCGGCGTCATCGGGATGGATCATCACCGTCGGCCGCTGTTCCTGCGCCAGCGAGGTCGGCGTCTCGTTGAAGGTCGAGTTGAGAAAGCCGCGCGCCGGCGAGGTGGCGAGCCGAAACGGATGCTCGTCGTCGGCCTGCTCGATCGACGTCCAGTGATCCGGCAGCTTCGGCATCTGATCGATTGGTCCGCCGTGATAGGGGCTGCGGAACGGCACGTTTTTCCAGTCCGGTTTGAAGCGGAACTTGCCGCCGGGCCAGCGAAAGCCGTCGAGGAAATGCGATTTGCGGAACGGCGGCTGACAGTCGAGCCAGCGGTTGGCCTCGAGCTCGGCCAGCGTGCCGCGCTTGGAAACCCGCAGCATCTGGTCGATCAGCTCGCGCGGGCTCATCGTGAAGCCGCGGTGCTCGGCGCCAAGGCGCTTGGCCAGCGCTGAAATCACCTCATGATTGTTGCGGGCTTCGCCCGGCGGCTCGACCAATTTGGGCCCGAGGATGATGTATTGATGGCCGCCGCCGCGATAGATGTCGTCGTGCTCCAGGAACGTGGTCGCCGGCAGCACCAGGTCGGCCATTTGCGCGGTCTCGGTCATGAACTGCTCATGCACGCAGACGAACAGATCCTTGCGCGCAAAACCCTGCTTCACCTTGTTCTGATCCGGACAGACCGAAAGCGGATTGGTGTTCTGCACGATCATCGCCGTCACCGGCGGCCCGTGCGCCAGCGCTTTGGCGTCGCCGGTCAGGATCGCGCCGATACGCGACTGGTCGAGCATGCGCACGCTGCGGTCCCAGACGTCGAGCCCTTCGATCAGCGTCTTGTCGAGCTTGAAAATATCGGCGCTGATATGGAAAGCGCCGCCGCCTTCGAGTTGCCAGGCGCCGGTCACCGCCGGAATGCAGCTTGCCGCGTGCATGTTGGCGGCGCCGTTGCGCGAGCGCGAGAAGCCGTAGCCGAGCCGGAAGAATGCGCGCTTGCGCTCGCCGATCAGGCGCGCGAATTCTTCGATCGTTTCGACCGGCGTGCCGGTGATTTCGGACGCCCATCTGGGATCGCGCGTACGCAGATGCGCTTCCAGTTCGCGCGGCGCGTCAGTGCATTTGTCGAGATAATCCCAGTCCGCGTGGCGATCGCGGAACAGGCAATGCATCACCGCGCAGGCGAGCGCGCCGTCGGTGCCGGGCTTCACCAGCACGGCCAAATCGGCCTGCTCCATGGTGCCGTTCATGTAGATGTCGACCGCCGCGATCTTGGCTCCGCGCTCTTTGCGCGCGCGCACGGCATGCGTCATCACGTTAACCTGCGTGTTGACCGCGTTGGTGCCCCAGATCACCACCAGATCGGATTTCGCCATTTCGCGCGGATCGACGCCGGCGACGGTGCCGGTGCCGGCGGCAAAACCGGCATAGGCCGGGTTGACGCAGATCGAGGAGTGGAAGCCGGAATATTTCTTGGCGTGGCGCAGCCGGTTGATGCCGTCGCGCATCACCAGGCCCATGGTGCCGGCATAGTAATAAGGCCACACGGCTTGCGCGCCGTGCTTTTGTTCGGCTTGCAGAAACTTCTCGGCGACCAGATCGAGCGCGTCGTCCCAGGAGATTTGCCGCCATGCGCCCGCGCCTTTCGCGCCGACGCGTTGCCGCGGATGCAGCAGCCGGTCTTTGTGATGCTCACGCTCGGCATAACGTGCGACCTTGGCGCAGATCACGCCGGCGGTGTAATCGTTGTCCTTGGCGCCGTGCACGCGGCCGATGGTGCGCTCGTCGATCAGTTCGACCTCGAGCGCGCAGGTCGACGGGCAATCGTGCGGACAGGCGGAGTAGCCGATCCGTTTGGCGTTGGAGAGCTTGACCGCCTGATTCATCGCGCTTCCAGTATAGCGCGATTTCTCAGACGTCACTTGCCTTCGCGAGCTTGTTCTGCCGCCACAGCCCGCCCACGATCAGCACCAGCAAAGCGCTGGCCGCGGCCGACGCATATGTCACAGTGTGCGCAACCGCAACGCCATAGGCCTGGATCAGATAGGCCGTCACCGCCGGATCGGTCGCGATCACCTCGCCGACGATCCAGCCGAGCAGCGCGGCACCGGCCCAGACAAATATCGGGAAACGATCGAGCAGCGCCATGATCAAGGCCGCGCCAGCAACGATCAGGGGAATGCTGATGGCGAGCCCCAATACCAGCAGCGCCATGTTGCCGCCGGCCGCCGCCGCAATGGCGATGACGTTGTCGAGGCTCATGACGATGTCGGCGACGGCGACGATGCGCACGGCGCGCCAGAGATGCTCGACCGCCTCGGTCTCGCTCTCGTCTTCATCCTCGGGAACCAGCAGCTTAGCGGCGATATAGAACAGCGCCAGCCCGCCGACGATTTTCAAATAGGGCAGCGTCATCAGCCAGGCGACCACGCCAGTGAACACGATGCGTAGCAACACCGCGACGCCGGCGCCAAGCGTCATGCCCCAGACCCGCTGCCGGTACGGCAGCCCGCGGCAAGCCATGGCGATGACCACGGCGTTGTCGCCGGACAAAAGAATATTGATCCAGATGATCTTGGCGAGCGCGAGCCAGAATTCGGTCTGGTCGATACCGCCCCAGCCGTTCAAAAACATGGCGGACCACGCGGCCGGATTCAGTATCTGTGCGAATGAATGCACCCGGTCTCCCGCTGCGCGCGAGCGCGCTAGCCGATGATCTCATTCTCCGAAAAGAACTGCGCGATCTCGCGCGCCGCGGTATCGGGGGCGTCGGAGCCGTGCACGGAATTTTTCTCGATCGATTGCGCGTGCACCTTGCGGATCGTGCCGGGCGCGGCCTTGGCCGGGTCGGTGGCGCCCATCAGCTCGCGGTATTTCGCGATGGCATTATCGCCTTCGAGCACCTGCACCACCACCGGCCCCGACACCATGAAATCCACCAGCTCGCCGAAGAACGGCCGCTCGCGATGCACGGCATAGAATTTTCGCGCCTGTGGCAGCGAGATGCGCAGGCGCTTCTGCGCGACAATGTGCAGGCCGGCGGCCTCGATCATGGCGTTGATGGCGCCGGTCAGGTTGCGCGCGGTCGCATCGGGTTTGATGATGGAAAAGGTGCGCTCGAGCGCCATCGGGTCATCCTTCACTGAGATTGATCGGAGCGGCTAAGTTGCGCGGGCTTATACCGGGGGCCCTTTCGCGCGGCAAGATCGGCCCCGTTTGCACTGCGGATTTGCTATGATTTGGCCTGACACAGGAGCGATCCATGAAATCCCATTACCAGATGTTCGCCGGCTACAATGTCTGGTGCAACGAGCGGCTCTATGCCGCCGCCGCCAAGCTCAAGGAAGCCGATTATCACGCCGACCGCGGCGCCTTCTTCAAGTCGATGCACGGCACGCTCAATCATCTGCTGGTCGGCGACCGCATCTGGATGCAGCGCTTGACCGGCAAGGGCGAAGTGCCGAAGAGTCTCGATGCCATTCTGTACGACAATTTCCCCGCCTTGCGCGCGGCGCGCCGCAGCGAGGACGCACGCATCAGCGGCTATGTGGACGCCTTGAGCGAAGACGACCTCAGCCGCAAAATCCGCTACCGCACCTTCAGCAACCCGGCCGATATCGAGCAGGTGCTGGCGCCGGCGCTCGACCACTTCTTCAATCACCAGACGCATCACCGCGGCCAGGCGCACGCCCTGCTCTCCTCGGTGATCGGCAACGAGGCGACGCCGAGCTTCGACCTGATCGTCTACCAGCGCGAAACCGGGCAAGGCGGTTTGCGCAAGTTGGGTTGAGCATTTTCGCAGTCATTCCGGGACGGCGCTTTGGCGCCGGACCCGCAATCCAGATGTAGACTCGGAATGTGCTTCTGGATTGCGGGTTCGCGCCTTTGGCGCGCCCCGGAATGACAGAAAGAAGGATTGCCTCTTGCGCCAAGCTCGGCCAAAAGGCGCGGGCCATGCTCGTCATCGACGACCTCACCGTCCGCATTGCCGGCCGCTTGCTGTTGGAAAACGCCTCGGCCAGCATTCCGAGCGGCGCCCGCGTCGGCCTTATCGGCCGCAACGGCACCGGCAAGACCACGCTGTTCGGCGTGATCGCCGGCGACATCTCGCCCGAGCACGGCGAGGTGCTGATGTCGCCGCGCTGGCGCGTCGGACGGTTGGCGCAGGAAGCGCCCAACGGCCCGGAAAGCCTGCTCGATGTCGTGCTCAACGCGCATGGCGAGCGCAGCGCTCTGCTGGCCGAGGCCGAGACCGCGCACGATCCCCATCGCATCGCCGAGATCCAGACCCGGCTCGCCGATATCGGCGCACATGCGGCGCCGGCGCGCGCCGCCTCGATCCTGGCCGGCTTGGGATTTTCCGCCGCCGATCAGCTGCGCCCTTGCGCGGAATTTTCCGGCGGCTGGCGCATGCGGGTCGCGCTCGCCGCCACTTTGTTCGCCGAGCCGGATTTGCTGCTGCTCGACGAGCCGACCAACTATCTCGATCTCGAAGGCACGCTCTGGCTGCAGGACCATCTTGCGCGTTATCCGCACACGCTGATCGTCATCAGCCACGACCGCGACCTGCTCGACAGCGCGGTCGGCCATATTCTCGCGCTGGAAGGCCAGAAGCTTAGCGTTTACCGCGGCGGCTATTCGGCCTTCGAGCGGCAGCGGCGCGAGCGGCAGTCGCTCGACGCCAAGCTCGCCAAGAAGCAGGAAGCGCAGCGCAAGCATCTGCAGGCCTTCGTCGACCGCTTCCGCGCCAAGGCGACCAAGGCGCGGCAGGCGCAATCGCGGCTGAAAATGCTGGCGCGGCTGGAGCCGATCGCCTCGCTGGTCACCGAGGACGTGCGGCCGATCCATTTTCCGGCGCCGCACAAGCTGCTGTCGCCGCCGATCATCGCCACCGACGACGTTGCGGTCGGCTACGACGGGCATGCGGTGTTGTCGGATCTCTCGCTGCGCGTCGACAATGACGACCGCATCGCGCTGCTCGGCGCCAATGGCAACGGCAAGTCGACGCTGGTCAAGCTCTTGGCCGGCCGGCTTACACCGATGCAGGGCACGGTCACCCGCGCGGCAACCCTTCGCGTCGGTTATTTCGCCCAGCACCAGCTTGACGAACTGGAACCTGATGCCAGCCCTTACGATCACGTGCGCCGGCTGATGCCGGAAGCCCCGGAGGCGAAAGTGCGCGGGCGCGTGGGGATGATCGGTTTTTCCGGGCTCGCCGCCAATCACGCGGTCAAGACGCTGTCCGGCGGCGAGAAGTCGCGGCTGCTGCTCGGTCTTGCGACCTTCGGCGCGCCGCAGCTCATCATTCTCGACGAGCCGACCAACCATCTCGATATCGACAGCCGCGGCGCACTGATCGAGGCGATCAACGACTACCCCGGCGCGGTGATTTTGGTGTCGCACGACCGTTATCTGCTGGAGGCCTGCGCCGACCGGCTCTGGCTGGTCACGGGCGGCAAGGTCGCGCCGTTCGACGGCGATCTTGACGATTACCGGCGCATGGTGCTGGCCGGCGAAAGCCAAGGAATTACGGTTGGCTCAAAATCATCGGCGCGCGCCGATCCGGGCGAAGCGCGCCGCGCCGCCGCCGGCAAACGCGCGGAAACCGCGCCCCTGCGCAAGCGGATTTCGCAAGCGGAGACCGTGATCGCGCAGCTCACCCGCCAGCTTCACAAACTCGACACCACGCTCGCCGACGGCGCGCTGTTTGCCAGCGACCCGGCGCGCGCCGCCGAGCTTTCCAAGACCCGCGCGCAGGTGGTCGCCGCGATTGCCAAAGCGGAAGAGGAATGGCTCGCCGCCAGCTCGGCGCTGGAGACGACCTGAGCGGCCCGACGGCCGCGTTACTGCACGTAACTGCGCTCTGTCTCGCGGCTGGCGGTTTTCGGCTTCGTCGATTTCTTGGCTTTTTTCTTTTTCGCCGGCGGCTTGACCGGGGTCTCCGGCACGGGCGCGCGGTCGACGATCTTCAGCCGACCGGCGTCAAAAGTGTAGATGCCGGGCCAGTTGCCGGTCAGATAGGTGAGCACGACCTTGCGCTCGCCCCTGTCGCCGGCGCTAATGGCGACGTTGCCGGGAAGACCGGCGCGCCGCACCACGTCGCATTCGCTCATGCCGAGCGCGATGCCGCCCATGGTCAGGGAGCCGCCGCCCGGCTGTTCCGGCAGGCCGGCGTTGGGATTGGCCGAGGCCGGGGTGGCGGCCGGCATCGGCGCGCTGGCGAGATCGCCGGCTACGGAGCCGACCGGCCGGTCGGCCGGCCGGACCGGCGGCGGGGCCGGCGCGGCGGCCTGCACCGGTGCAGCTTGGACGGCCGCCGGGCCGCAGCGGCCGTCGGCGCCGACCAGTTCCTCAGGCGTGACCGGCCCGCGTGTGAGTCGGACATTGACGTCATCGACACTGGCACTTGCCCAGCTAGGCTTTGTGAGCACGTCCATAGGCTTGGAGAACAAGCCACCCTCGTTCTGGTCCTCAAATAGCTGCAGCGAGTTCTTGCAGCCGGCGAGGGCGAACCCCACGACCCCCAAAACGAGCGCAATCCTGAAAACGGCGCGACGGCGCAAAATGGTGTCCCCCGGGCGGCCTATCCGCTTGTCCCTTAATATGTATTTTGCGTCATCACGATGGCGGCCACAAGCCGAGGCTGGCCAAGGGGTTAACCACGCCATTGGCCGATGGGGCATTGGCTGATCGGCCATTGGCCCAGCTCAGCCTTTTTTAGCCCAGCGGCCCTGCTCGTCCGGTTGCCAATAGGTCGCCTCGAAGCCCTTGGCCTTAGCCTCGTTCCACGTGCTGCGCGCGGCGGCGACCGCGTCTTCGTCCTCACCGCTAAACAGCAGCACGATGCGCTGGTAGGCCGCGGCGTCGGCCGGCACCGGCGCGCCGTCGATCAAAAAGCGCACGCTCGCCGCGTTCGGATTGCCGTCATTGACCGTGAGCAGTACCGGCTGCGCGGCAGCGTCCGGCTCGCGCCAAGTGCCGTGCGGCAGGAAGCCCTCGTCGCGGTAGGTCCACAAATGCGCGTCGAGCGCCTCGATGCGCTCTTCGGAGGCGCCCTGCACGATCACCTTCCAGCCGCGCTCAAGCGAGCGCTCCAGCAGCCCCGGCAGCACGCCTTCCAGCTTCTGGCCTTGCAGGTGGTAGAACAGAACTTCAGTCATCAATTCGAGTCCTCTGCAAATGCCGCCGAATAATCCTGGCGCTCATGCAAAATTCGCATAATTTCGACCGTTGTTTCCATTGGCCGGTAAATGATCAAGTGCGGATGAACGAGAATAGAACAAAGGCCGGGAGCGATCTCGTTGCGGGGCCGACCGGAAAACGGGCGCTCCCTCAGCCGGTCAACCGCGTGAATAATCTCGCGAAGCAAATTATCCGCAATCTCGGGCGATGCGGCATTTGCAAAATACTTCCAGATATCGATCAAGTCGCGTCGCGCCTTGGGCGCCCAAATGAACTTTCTATGCCCCCCGGCCATGTTCTTCGCGGGCTTGCGTTATGACGTCTTCGATATCGAGTTCCCGCCCCTCACCGGCATCGAGTTGCCGGAGGCCAATCTGGACTTCGCTGCGTAGTGCATTGAGCTTATCGAGGTAATCGATCAACTCGCGGGCAATGCGGTCCTGTTCTGCTTCGGGCAGCGCCTCGACCTTCGCGATCGCTTCTCGCAAAACCTTTGTCATGGTTGCAGACTAACATAATCCCAGAGCAAGACCAACGTGGCTGCCCCGCCGCTCACCGCTCGTAATAATCCGCCACCAGCCGATCCAACAGCCGCACGCCCCAGCCCGAGCCCCAGCTCTTGTTGATGTCGGTCTGGCGACTATCGAAGCCGGTGCCGGCGATGTCGAGATGCGCCCACGGCGTTTTGTCGGCGACAAAGCGCTGGATGAATTGCGCCGCGGTGATGGCGCCGCCCCAGCGGCTGCCGCCGGTGTTCTTCATGTCGGCGAATTTGGAATCGATCATCTTGTCGTAAGCCGCAGCGAGCGGCATGCGCCAGACCAGCTCGCCGGTGGCGAGGCCGGCCTTGGTGAGCCGGTCCGACAGCTTGTCGTCGTTGCAGAACATGCCGGCATATTCCTGGCCGAGCGCGACGATGATGGCGCCGGTGAGCGTCGCCAGATCGACCATGAATTTCGGCTTGAAGCGCTTGGCCGCGTACCAGATCACGTCGGCCAGAACGAGGCGGCCTTCGGCGTCGGTGTTGATGATTTCGATGGTCTGGCCCGACATCGAGGTGACGATGTCGCCCGGCCGCTGCGCGTTACCGTCCGGCATATTTTCGACCAGGCCGATGACGCCGACCGCGTTGACGCGCGCCTTGCGCGCGGCGAGCGCCTGCATGAGGCCGGTGACGCAAGCCGCGCCCGCCATGTCGCCCTTCATGTCCTCCATGCCGGCGGCCGGCTTGATCGAGATGCCGCCGGTATCGAAGCAGACGCCCTTGCCGATGAAGGCCAGCGGCGCATCGCCCGCCTTGCCGCCGTTCCAGCGCATCACCACGACGCGGCTCTCGCGCGCCGAACCCTGGCCGACGCCGAGAAGCGCGTTCATGCCGAGCTTCTTCAGCGCCTTGAGGTCGAGCACCTCGACCACGACGCCAACCTTCTTCAGCGCGGCCGTGCGGCGGGCGAATTCTTCCGGATAGAGCACGTTGGCCGGCTCGTTCACCAGATCGCGCGCCATCAGCACGCCGCCGGAAATCGCCTCGCGCGTTGCGTAAGCTTTGCGCGCGGCGGCGACGTCGCCGACCGCGATGGTCACGCTGCGCTTTTCCGGCGGCTTCTCGTCGTCTTTGCGCTTGGTCTTGTAGCGGTCGAAAGCGTAGGCGCGCAGCACCACGCCGAGCGCGAGATCGGCGGCCTGTTCGGCCTTGAGCGCGCCGCCCCGCAATTCGGCGAACACGGTCGCCTTGCTGGCGGCGAGCGGCAGCTTGCCCATGGCGAGCCCGCCGAGCTTGAGCATGTCCTTCGGCTCGAGGCCCGCGGATTTTCCGGTGGCAGATTTGCCGGCGCCGATCACCACCAGGCGGGCGACATTGAGCCCCTCCGGCACGACCAGTTCGAGCGCAGTGCCGCTTTTGCCAGTGAAGCGTTCGGCCTTGGCTGCGCGCGCCACCAGAGCGGCGGCGGCTCCCAATGTGCTGACCGTGGCGCGGCCGAATTTGAGCCCGTCGCCGCAAAACACGATGAGCACGCCCGATGCGCCAATTTTGGCCGGGGCGAAGGGTGCAAACCCGAGCTGCAGGGCATCGGACATGGGCACGCTCCTTAATCCTGGGGTGTTCGGCGGTAGGTAGGTAGATCTCGGCGCGTGCGGCTGCGCCAACCCCATATGGCCCGCCGCCGCTGCCTCTGCAAAGCCCCAAATCGCCCGGTTTCCAGGCTTTTCACCGCCCCCGCCGAGCGGCCCCTGCGCCACGGTGTTGTTTGCTACCCGATTTGGCTGCCGGAAGCTCCCGCGGAGGCACGGATCGCGGCGGCGGTTTTTACTATTTGTTGTGCATGTTCAACGGCTTTGCCTTTGCGCGGCCACTTTGTGGATGGATCAAGGTAAACATACGGGGGGTGGGATTAGGCTGGTTGCGCTTCGCGTCCGGGGCAGGTACCGGGCGGACGGCGGGGCATGTTGGAATTGGGGACGACGCGTCGGATGGGGTCGATCGGCCGATATATCTTCCGCACGACGTTTAGTGCGTTCCTGGTCGTATTGGTCAGCCTGACCGCGGTGATCTGGGTCACGCAGGCGCTGCATGACATCGACCTGGTGACCAGCCAGGGTCAGTCGATCCTGGTTTTCGTCGGCATCACCGGCCTCATCATTCCGCTGCTCATCCTGGTGATCGCGCCGATCGCGCTGTTGATCGCGATCGCGCACGTGCTCAACAAGATGTCCACCGACAGCGAAATCATCGTCATGAACGCGGCCGGCATGTCGCCGTGGCTGCTGTTCCGCGCCTTCCTGTCGGTGGCGGTCGTAGTGTCGATCATGGTGACAGCGATCAGCGCCTATTTCGCGCCCAAGGGGCTGCGCATGCTGCGCGATTGGCTGACCGAGGTGAGCGCCGACGTGGTGACCAATCTGGTTCAGCCGGGCCGCTTCGTCAACGTCGAGAATGGCGTCACCATGCGCATCCGCGAGCGGCGCAGCAACGGCCAGCTCGCCGGCATCTTCCTCGACGACCAGCGCGATCCGGCGCAACGCGTCACCATGGTCGCGGATGTCGGCGATTTGCTCGACAATGCCAACGGCACTTTTCTGGTCCTGCAGAAAGGCATGCTGCAGCGCTTCGAGGCCAAAGAGCGCGATCCGACGATGGTGGCGTTCGACCGCTATGCCTTCGACCTCTCGCACGTGGTTCCGGGGCCGCAAGCGACGAAATATTCGATCCGCGAACGCTATTTGTGGCAACTGCTGTTTCCCGATCCGAAGGACCCGCTTTACGTCGAGCAGCCCAACCAATTCCGCGCCGAATTGCATGATCGGCTGATCGCGCCGATCTATCCGCTCGCCTTCGCGGTGATCGCCTTCGCCTATCTGGGGGCGCCGCGCACCAACCGGCAAAGCCGCACGGTTTCGATGCTGGGCGCCGTCGGCGGCGTGACGCTGCTCCGCTTTGCAGGATTCGTCTCCACCGTGTTCGGCGCCACCCAGCCGTGGATGCTGTCGCTGCAATATGTGGCGCTGGCGCTCGCCTTCGGCGGCGGCCTCTACGTAATCCGCCGCGGCCTCATTCTGGAGCCGCCTGCTTTCATCGAAAATTGGCTGGCCGTGCTCACCGAGCGCGTGGTCCGGCGCGTCGCCACGCAATGAGTTGGTCATGCCAATGATCGGTGGAACACTCGCGCGTTATTTCGGCAGGCGTTTTCTGGGCGCGGCGTTGATGGTGTTCGGCGGCATCTTCGTGCTGGTCGCGCTGGTCGACTACATCGAGATGATGCGCCGCGCCAGCGACATTCCGCAGGTCTCGGCGATCCTGGTGGCGAAGGCCTCGTTCTTCCGCGTCCCGCAGATTGCCGAACGGATCATGCCGTTCTGCGTGTTGATTGGCGCGATGGCCTGCTATCTCAACCTGTCGCGGCGGCTGGAATTGGTGGTCGCCCGCTCGGCCGGCGTGTCGGCCTGGCAATTCGTTTCGCCGGCGGTGATCGTGGCCTTCCTGCTCGGCATCGCCGCGACCACCATTTACAATCCGGTGTCGGCGATCCTGCAGGAGCAATCGAAGCGCTATGAGGCCATGCTGTTCGGAGACAAATCGGAGGGCCTGAGCAGCGGCGGCCCGTTCTGGACCAGCCAGCGCAGCAGCGAAGGCCAAGCCATCATCAACGCCAAGTCCAGCCGTAACCAGGGCGTCAATCTCAACGGCGTGACGGTTTTCACCTTCGACAATGCCGGCCAATTCAAGCAGCGCATCGAGGCGCGCTCCGCCACCCTGGAACCCGGGGTCTGGCGGCTCATGAATGCCCGCGTCAACGCGCTGGGCGTCTTGCCGGTCGACCATGCGGTCTACCTGCTCAAGACCAGCCTGACGCCGGAACAAGCACGCGAAAGCTTTGCCACGCCCGAGACTGTGCCGTTTTGGGACCTTCCAACGTATATCACGATCGCGGACCATGCCGGACTTGTCGCCGCAGGCTATAGGTTTCAATTCCAGAAGCTTCTGGCCCAGCCATTTTTGCTGGCAGCCATGGTTTTCCTTGCCGCCGCCGTCAGTCTACGTTTCTTCCGCTTCGGCGGGGTGCAAAAGATGATTTTAAGTGGCGTGGCATCGGGCTTTCTGCTTTATGTCTTGTCGAAAGTCACTGAGGATATGACGAAGGCCGAGCTGATGCACCCTGCGGCAGCGGCTTGGCTGCCCGTGCTTGCCGGGGGCCTGACGGGGTTTATTGCGTTGTTGTACCAGGAGGACGGGTGATGGCGGGGCCGGTTTGCGCTCGTCCACCAGTGCCCCGGCCCCATTGCCGTGGCTTTGCAGGGCTAGTTGCCGTCCTCGCCATGCTGGCTTGCGGTGGCCTATTCACGTGCGCGCCGGCGCTCGCCCAACAGATATTTAATTTCCCGCCTATCCCGCCGCCGAAACCAAAATCCGCGATCGCTCTCGAGCGGGAAAAGCCCGACACGCAGCAGCCGATGCTCGTGAAGGCGAATGAGATCGACTACGACTACGTCAATCACCGCGTCTCCGCCGTCGGCAGCGTGCAGATCTATTATCGCAATTCGACGCTCGAAGCCGACAAGGTGATCTACGACCAGACCAGCAAGCGCCTGCACGCCGAAGGCAATGTCCGGCTCACCGAAGCGGACGGCAAGGTCACATACGGAACGATCATGGACCTGTCGGATGACTATCGCGACGGGTTCGTCAATTCGCTGCGTCTGGACACTCCCGATCAGACGCGCATGGCGGCGGCCCGCGCCGAGCGCACCAACGGAAACATCACGGTCTTCCATAGCGGCGTCTACACCGCCTGCTTGCCTTGCAAGGACGATCCGAAGAAACCGCCCATGTGGCAGGTCAAAGCCGCGCGCATCATCCACGACCAGAGCGAAAAGATGATCTATTTCGAGGACGCGCAGCTCGAATTCTTCGGCCAGCCGCTGGCCTGGATGCCCTACTTCTCGGCCCCCGATCCGACCGTCAAACGCAAGTCCGGCGTGCTGACGCCCTCGATAACGTCGACCACCGTTTACGGACAAGCGGTCGAGGTCCCCTATTACTGGGCGCTGGCGCCCGACTACGACGCGACCTTTTCGCCGATGATCACCACCAAGCAGGGACCGTTGCTGCAAGGCGAATTCCGTCAGCGCCTGCTCACCGGCGCCTACTCGATCCGCGCCGCCGGCATCTACCAGCTCGACCCCGGCTACTTTGCCAATTCTGGCGGCGTAGCTGCGCCCGGCGACCGCAATTTCCGCGGCAGCGTGGAAAGCGAAGGCCAGTTCGCCATCAACGACAAATGGGTGTGGGGCTGGGACAGCGTGCTGCTGACCGACAAGACGTTTCTGTCAGACTACAATCCGCGTCTATCGGCGTATCACTATACCAATACCCTCGGGGCCGCCGCCAATTCGGGCATCTCGCAGATTTATCTCTCCGGCAAGGGCGACCGCAGTTATTTCGATATCCGCTCGATTTATTACTACGGTTTCTCGACGGCGGACGTGCAGACTCAGATCCCGGTCATCCATCCGGTGATCGACTACGACTACACTGTCAACCATCCGGTAATGGGCGGCGAGCTCGGCTACAACTTCAACTTCACCAGCCTGACACGCAGCCAGGCCGAGTTCGACGCCATCAGCCAGACCGCGGCCAACGCCAACGCCTGCTCCAACACCGCCGATCCGGCGATGCTCACGTCCGGCAAACTGCCTGCTGCGCGGCATTCCCGGCACCTACAGCCGCTTTTCGGCGGAAGCCCACTGGCGCCGCAGCTTCACCAACTCGTTCGGCCAGGTGTTCACGCCGTTCATGTCGCTGCGCGCCGACGCCGCCTCCATGCAGATCGACAACGATCCGGGTGTGTCGAACTATATCAACACCGGCGACACCAATCTGTTGCGCGCCATGCCGACCGTCGGCCTGGAATACCGCTATCCGTTCATCAACGTCCAATCCTGGGGCACCCAGACCTTCGAGCCGATCGCCCAGGTGATCGCGCGGCCGAACGAGCCGCAGATCGGCAAGTGGCCGAACGAGGACGCGCAGAGCCTGATCTTCGACGACACCAATCTGTTCAAGATCGACAAATTCTCCGGCTGGGACCGGGTCGAGGGCGGCGGACGCGCCAATTACGGAGTGAGCTACACCGCGCAATTCAATCGCGGCGGCACTTTCAACGCGCTGTTCGGCCAGTCCTATAGCCTGTTCGGGCAGAATTCTTTCGCGCAAACCGGCATCGCCAATGCCGGCCTCGACAGCGGGCTGGATACCACCCGCTCCGACTATGTGGCGCGGGCGACGTATCAGCCCAACAGCACTTATAAATTCAGCTCGCGTTTCCGCTTCGACAATGACACCTTCGCCGTCCAGCGGGTCGAACTCGAATCGACCGCCAATTTCGACCGCTGGAGCGTCAGCCTGCTCTACGGCGACTATGCAGCCCAGCCCGATATCGGCTTCCTGACCCGCCGCCAGGGCTTGAATGCCACCGGATCAGTCAAGCTCGACGCCAACTGGGTGCTGCGCGCCTCCGTGCTGTACGACCTGCAAACCGATAAAATCGCCCAGGACACAATCGGCATCGCCTATGTCAACGATTGCCTAATTTTGGGCCTAAATTATATGACTAGTTACAGCTACGGCACCGGCTCGCCGGTGCTCAACAATACGATCATGCTGCAATTGAGCCTGCGCACGCTCGGCGATACATCGGTGAGCCAGAACGTTGGCGCAAACGCAAACTCGCATTGATACCAACCGCGGACGATGCATCCGACCGCCGGCTGCAATGGATATCGCGATGCCAGGGACTAGCGTGAGATTTCGTTCATTCCGCCGCTGGGTGGCAAGCGCCGCGCTCGCCGTGGCCGTTGCGGTGCCGTCCGCAGCGGTCGCGCAGGTGGTGGTGGTCGCCAACGGCTCGCCGATCACGGCCTACGACATCGAACAGCGCACCAAACTGATCACGACATCGACCCACAAGAGTCCCACACGCCAGGAAGTCATCCAGGAACTGATCGACGATCGCATCAAGATCGCGAAGGCCAAGAGCTATGGCTTCGAAATACCCGATACCGAGGTCGACCAGTCCTTCGCCAATATGGCCAAGGCCCAGCACATGTCGGTGCCGCAGTTCTCCCAGGTCATAGAGCATGCCGGCATTTCTCCAACTACGGTCAAGGCGCGTATCCGCGCCGAGCTGACCTGGAGCCAGTTGGTGCGCGGCAAATTCAGCTCATCACTGGAAGTCGGCGAATCCGATATCGCCAAAGCAATGCGCGAGCGCAATGAAGCCCAAGGCGACGTGGTCGGCTACATCTACACGCTCTATCCGGTCATGGTCCTGGTGCCGCCCGGATCGGCCCCGGCCGTGGTCGAAGCCAAGCGCCACGAGGCGGAAAACCTGCGCGCCCGCTTCGTCTCCTGCAACGAGGGCCTGGCATTTTCGCGCGCGCTGCGCGACGTTGCGGTGCGCGAGCCGATCACCCGCAGCTCGTCCGATCTCGCGCAGCAACTGCGCGAGGTGCTCGCCAGCATCCAGGTCGGTCATCTGACCAATCCCGAGGTCACCGAGCAGGGTCTGCAAATGTTCGCATTGTGCGACAAGAAGGAGAGCAAGACCGACTCTCCGCTCAAAAGCCAGGTGCGCCAGGAGCTGTTCGCCAAGCGGTACAGTGTCGAGGCCCAGAAATACCTCGACGAAATCCGCAAACAGGCGATGATCGAGTACAAATGAGCACGCGCGCCCGGCTTCCTCTGGCGTTGACGCTCGGCGAGCCGGCGGGCATCGGCCCCGACTTGACGCTCGCCGTTTGGCAGCGGCGGGTCGAACTCGACCTGCCGGCCTTCTATCTGATCGGCGAACCGGATTTTCTGCGCAGCCGCGCGCGTCTTCTCGGCCTCGATGTGCCGCTGGCCGTTGTTGCGCCCGACGAGGCGAATGCCGCCTTCGAGCGCGCCTTGCCGGTCGTCCCGCTCGGCTTGGCGATCACCGCGGCGCCCGGCCAGCCCGACGCCAGCAGCGCGCCGGCGGCGATCGCCTCGATCCGCCGCGCGGTCGCCGATGTGCTCGACGGCCGCGCCGCCGCCCTGGTCACCAATCCGGTCGCCAAGAACGTGCTCTATCGCTCCGGCTTTGCCGAGCCCGGTCATACCGAATTCCTCGCCAAACTCGCCGCCGAGGCGACCGGCAAAGCGGCGCATCCGGTGATGATGCTGTGGTCGGCGGAGCTCGCCGTGGTGCCGGTGACCATCCATCTGCCGTTGCGCGACGTGGTGTCCACGCTCACCAGCGCGCTCATCGTCGAAACGGGCCGCATCGTCGCGCGCGATCTCGCCGCGCGCTTTGGCATCGCCCACCCGCGCATCGCGGTCGCCGGGCTCAATCCGCATGCCGGCGAGGAAGGCGCGCTCGGCGAGGAGGATCGCGTCATCGTGGCGCCCGCGGTCGCGCGGCTGCGCGCGGACGGCATCGACGCCATCGGGCCGCTGCCGGCCGACACGCTGTTCCACGAACGAGCGCGCGCGGGCTACGACGTCGCCCTGTGCATGTATCACGACCAGGCGCTGATCCCGATCAAGACGCTGGCCTTCGAGCGCGCGGTGAACGTGACGCTCGGCCTGCCCTTCGTGCGCACCTCGCCCGACCACGGCACCGCCTTCGACATCGCCGGCACCGGCAAAGCCGATCCGTCTAGCCTGGTGGCGGCGCTGGCGCTGGCGGCGCGGCTTTCGGCCAACACGCCGGCGCTCGTGCCAGCGAAGTAGCGCATGATCCCGAAAAGTGGGACCCGGTTTTCGGACAAGATCATGCGCAAACGAACATGACGCAAATCGACGACCTGCCGCCGCTGCGCGAGGTCATCCGCCGGCATGGTCTGTCCGCCAAGAAATCGCTCGGCCAGAATTTCCTGCTCGATCTCAATCTGACCGCGCGCATCGCGCGCGCGGGCGGCCCGCTTGCGGGCGTGACGGTGGTCGAGGTCGGCCCCGGGCCGGGCGGCTTGACGCGCGCCTTGCTGGCGGCGGGCGCGCGGCGCGTCATCGCCATCGAGCGCGACGAGCGCGCGATTGGCGCGCTCGCGGAAATCGCCGCGCATTATCCGGGCCGGCTGGAGATCGTTTCCGGCGATGCCTTGCATTTCGACGCACGCGCGCATCTCGGTCACGAGCGTGCGCAGGTGGTTGCCAATCTGCCCTACAATATCGCGACCGCACTCTTGATCGGCTGGCTGACCGAGCCGTGGCCGCCCTGGTACGACGCGTTGGTGCTGATGTTCCAGCGCGAGGTGGCGGAGCGCATCACCGCCGCGCCCGGCAGCAAGACCTACGGCCGGCTGGCGGTGCTGGCGAACTGGCGCTGCGAAACCAAGATCATGTTCGACGTGGCGCCGTCGGCTTTCGTGCCGCCTCCCAAGGTAACCTCCTCGGTGGTACGGCTGGTGCCGCGCGCAAAGCCGCTTGTCTGCGATGCCGCCGCCTTGCAGAAGGTGACCGAGGCGGCGTTCGGGCAGCGCCGCAAGATGCTGCGCCAGAGCCTCAAATCGCTCGGCGTGGATGTGGCTAAGCTGCTCGCCACCGCCGATATCGCGCCGACCGCGCGCGCCGAGGAAATTCCGGTCGAGGGTTTTGTGAGACTGGCGCGGGCGCTTAAGTGATGCTGTCATGCCCGCGAAGGCGCGCATCCAGTAACCCCAGTGCTTGAGAATTACCGCGACGCCTGCGATTACTGGATCATCCGCTTTCGCGGATGATGACAGCCGAGGACTGCCTATGCAAATGCACCGCCAATCCCTCACCGCCTATGGCGCCCCGTTATGCGAAACGGTGGTGGAGGCCCCGCAGCCGCAAGGCAGCGAAGTGCTGTTGCGCATCGCGCGCTGCGGCGTCTGTCATTCCGACCTGCATATGCAGGACGGCTATTTCCGGCTCGGCGACGGCAAGCAGCTCGACGTGCGGGGTGGCCGCACGCTGCCGTTTACCCTCGGCCACGAGATCGCGGGCGAGGTCGAAAGCGCAGGGCCGGAGGCCAAGGTGACGCCGGGCACCAAGGCCGCGGTCTATCCCTGGATCGGCTGCGGGCAATGCGCCGCCTGCAAGGTGGGCGAGGAGAATATTTGTTCGGCGCCGCGCCATCTCGGCATCACGGTGGACGGCGGCTATGCCACGCATGTGCTGATCCCGCACCCGCGCTATCTGATCGATTACGCGCCGCTTTCGCCGTCCTACGCCGGCGCGCTGATGTGCTCGGGGCTGACCGCTTACGCCGCGCTCAAGCGGCTGGCGGATCGCGCTCCGCGCGCGCCGCTGCTGCTGGTCGGCGCCGGCGGCGTCGGGCTGATGGGCTTGGCGCTCGCGCGCGCGATGTACGGCGCGCCGTATGTCGCCGACATCGATGCGAAGAAGCGCGAGGCGGCGCTGGCGGCGGGCGCGAAAGAGGTGTTCGATCCAGCCGATCCGAACACGCGCAAGGCGCTGCTGAAGGCGAGCGGCGGCATCTATGCGGCGGTCGATTTCGTCGGCTCCGACAAGTCGCTCAATTTCGCAACCGGCGTGCTGGCCAAAGGCGGCAAGGTGGTGGTGACCGGCCTGCTCGGCGGCGGCTATGCGACCGCCGTCGCCATGTTCGCGCTCAAGGCGATGACCATCGAAGGCACGCAGACCGGCACCTTGGCCGAAGCGCGCGAGCTGATCGATCTGGTGCGCGCGAAAAACATCGCAGCCCCGCCGATCGCCGAGCGGCCTCTTGACCAGGCGTCGGCAACGCTCGACGACCTGCGCGCCGGCAAAATCGTCGGGCGGGTGGTGCTGACGGCGTAAGAACGAACTAGGCAGCCCGCGTGAGCACGCGCGGAGCAATCGCGCTCACGCGCGTGCGCAGAATTGTCGGCCGCTCCGTCGTACGCACGTCGTCGCAGGCAAAGCACCGGAATGTGCGCAGCTCGGAAAAGGACGCAACCCGCGGATCGATGCGAACAAGCACCATCGGCGTCCCGCAAATCGGGCAAGTCGGTTCACACTGATCGTGAATCAAGCGCGTCATGGCGCCTGAATAGTGGGACACCGCCAAGGCGAATTGTAAATACTTGGCTTAAAGCTTCGCCTGCAAGCCTCTGACGAAGTCCGACAGGCCCGGCTGGCGCTCGCGCTTGAGCCGTTCGGCCGAAAGAATCGCCTTCACGTCGGCGAAGGCCTGATCGAGATCGTGGTTGATCACCACATAATCGTACTCCGCCCAGTGGCTCATCTCGTCGGCGGCTTTCGCCATGCGGCGGTGGATGGTCTCGTAATCGTCCTGCGCGCGCTTGTGCAGCCGCTGCTCCAGTTCGGGCACCGAAGGCGGCAATATGAATACGCTGACCAGATCGCCGCGCGCTTTCTCGCGCAATTGCTGGGTGCCCTGCCAGTCGATGTCGAACAGCACGTCGCGGCCTTGCGCGAGCGCATCCATCACCGGCTTCGCCGGCGTGCCGTAATAGTTGTCGAACACTTCCGCATATTCCAGCAGCGCGTCGTTTTCGATCAGCGCGTCGAACTGCTTGCGGTCGATGAACCGGTAGTCGCGCCCATCCACTTCGCCGGGGCGCATCTTGCGCGTCGTCACCGACACCGAGAGCGTCACGCCCTTGTCCTGCTCGAGCAGGCGGCGCGACAGCGTGGTCTTGCCGGCGCCCGAGGGCGATGACAGCACCAGCATCAGCCCGCGCCGGGCGGGGCCCGATCCCTGTTCGTCGCGTCGTGCGCCATCGTCACTCCAGGTTCTGCACCTGCTCGCGGAACTGCTCGACCACACTCTTCAATTCCAAGCCGATATTGGTGAGGTCGACGTCGTTGGCCTTGGCGGTGAGCGTATTCGATTCGCGGTTGAGTTCCTGCGCCAGAAAATCGAGCCGGCGGCCGACCGGCCCGCCGTCGGCGATAAGCTTCTGCGCCTGCGCGACATGCGAGGCGAGCCGGTCGAGTTCCTCGCGGATATCGGCCTTGCTGGCGAGCATGATCGCTTCCTGGTGCAGGCGGTCGCTGTCGAAGCGCTGCGAGGCGGCCAGTAGCGTCGCCACCTGCTCGGCGAGCCGCGCCTTGATCGCTTCCGGCTTGCGGCCGGGGGCGGCCTCCGCGCGCGCGGCGAGCGCGGCGATTTCCGCAAGCCGCGCCGACAGCAGGCGGCCGAGCGTTGCGCCCTCCTCGTGCCGCATGGCGACAAGCTCGCCCAGCGTCTTGTCGAAGCCGGCCAGGATCGCGGCCTCGGCGGCGCGGCGGTCCTCCTCGCGCTCGTCCTCCTCGGTGACCTCGATCACGCCTTTCAGCGACAGGATGCCGTCGAGCGTGGGCGGCGCGGCTTCGACTTTGCCGCGCAAGCTTTTGAGCGTCGCCAGCACCGCGTTGAGTACGCCCTCGTTGACCTTGACGGCGGGCGCCACGCCTCTGCGCTCGATCGTGAGGTTTGCATAAACCGTTCCACGCGACAGCTTTGCCGCCCCGTGCGCACGCGCCGGCACTTCGATCGCATCCCAGCCCGGCGGCAGGCGCAGCCGCAGGTCGAGGCCCTTGGCATTGACCGATTTGAGCTCCCAGCTCCAGGCATAGGAGCCGGCGACACCGTGGCCGCGCGCGAAGCCGGTCATGCTCGACAAGGCCATCGGAGTCCGATCTCGTGTTGCGAGGCGGTTCTAAAGTCGCGGCGACCTTAGCGGCGAGGCTTGCTCGTCACAAGAGACCGTCATTGGATCGGCGGGCCGTCCCGGAATGACGAAAAGATTACGGCTTCGCGGCTGCCGGGTCGGGGACGGCGTTCTTCTCGAGCGCGCGCAGGCGCGCCACGTTCTTCTGATGCTGCTCGTAGGTTTCCGAGAACACGTGGCCGCCGCTGCCGTCGGCGACGAAATAGAGGTCCTTGGTGCGCGCCGGATTGGCGGCGGCCTCGAGCGAGGCGCGGCCCGGATTGGCGATCGGCCCCGGCGGCAGGCCGTCGATCACGTAGGTATTGTAGGGCGTCGGCTGATCGATCTCGCTTTTCAGGATCGGGCGGCCGAGCGAACCCTTGCCGCCGGTCAGGCCGTAAATAATGGTCGGGTCGGACTGCAATCGCATCTTGTTCTTCAAGCGATTGACGAACACCGCGGCGACGCGCGAACGCTCATCCGCCTTGCCGGTTTCCTTTTCCACGATCGAGGCGAGGATCACCAGCTGCTCCGGCGTCTTGACCGGAAGATCCGGAGTGCGGTGTTCCCAGATCTCTTGCAACAGATGCTGGTGCGCCTGCTGCATGCGCTGGATGATTTGCGCGCGCGCCATGCCGCGAGTGAATTTGTAGGTTTCCGGCAGCAGCGTGCCCTCGCGCGGGATTTCCTTGATCTGGCCGGAGAGCGCCTCGTTCTCCAAAAGCCTGGCGACGATCTGCTCGGAGGTGAGCCCCTCGGGGATCGTCAGCGTGTGCTGCACCACCTTGTTCTCGACGATGGTGTTGACCACGTCGGCAAGGCTGGCAGCTTTGCTGAACTGGTATTCGCCGTGCTTGAGGTCGCCGCGCGCTTTGAGCACCAGCACCCCGCCGATGAACACCCAGGGCTGGTCGATCACGCCTTCGCGCGTCAACAGGTCGGCGATATCGCGGATGCCGAGCCCGCGCGGAATATTGACCACCTTGTCGGCGGCGAGCGGCCCGGGCGCTTCGAAACGCTGTTTGCCGACGTAAAGCGCGCCGCCGACGGCGACCGCGACCACGATCAGCACGGTGAAGATCGCATTGCCGGCGATCACCAGCGGATGGCGTACGCGTTTGGAGCGGCGATTGGGGACCGGCACGCGCTCCGGCTCGAGCGCGGCGCGCGGTGAGCGCGGCGGCTTGCCGCTGGGCGGCGGCGGCGGCACGGGCACGGGGCCCGGCCGGCTCGCGCCGCCGCGGCCCGCGCCGCTATGCGGCGGAATGGAACTCACGCACCCGCTCCCGTTATGGCGACCTGCAAGCTCACCTTCGACACACTCCAGTTCGGCGATCGGTCGCGCACCCTGCCCCGACGGTCGGACGCGCCGCGTTTTCCAACCGCGGCGCAATCGAAAATTCTCAGAAGCTTTCGCAGGTTAGGAAGAATTATGGCGAAAGCTTGGGGAGCGGCATGGCCGACTATTCGGTATAGCGGCTGAAGATCAGCGAGGCATTGGTTCCGCCGAAGCCGAACGAGTTCGACAAAGTCGCGTCGATGTCGCGTTTGCGCGCCACATGCGGCACCAGATCGATCGGCGTATCGACCGACGGGTTATCGAGATTGATGGTGGGCGGGGCGACCCGGTCGCGGATCGCCAGGATCGAGAAGATCGCCTCGACCGCGCCGGCGGCGCCGAGCAGATGACCGATGCAGGACTTGGTCGAGGACATCGAGATGCGGCCGGCGGCATTGCCGACCAAGCGTTGCACGGCGCCAAGCTCGATCTCGTCGCCAAGCGGCGTCGAGGTGCCGTGCGCGTTGACGTAGTCGATATCGCCGGCGGAAATTCCGGCGCGCTTGATCGCCATGCTCATGCAGCGGAACGCACCGTCACCGTCCGGCGACGGCGCGGTAATATGATAGGCGTCACCCGACAGCCCGTAGCCGGTGAGCTCGGCATAGATCTTGGCGCCGCGCGCCTTGGCATGATCGAGCGCTTCCAGCACCACCGCGCCGGCGCCCTCGCCCATCACGAAGCCGTCGCGGTCCTTGTCGTAGGGGCGCGAGGCGCGCTTGGGCTCATCGTTAAAGCCGGTGGAAAGCGCGCGCAACGCCGCAAAGCCCGATAGCGCGAGGCGATTGACCGGCGATTCGGTGCCTCCCGCCACCATCACATCGGCATCGCCCAGCGCCACCATGCGCGCCGCGTCGCCGATGGCATGGGCGCCGGTCGAGCAGGCGGTGACCACAGCGTGGTTGGGGCCCTTGAGGCCGAATTCGATCGACACATAGCCGGCGGCGAGATTGATGATGCGGCCGGGGATAAAGAACGGCGAAATCCGGCGCGGACCTCGCTCGTGCAGAATAATGGCGTTTTCGGCGATGCCTTCGACGCCGCCGATGCCCGAACCGATCAGCACGCCGGTGGAATTCTGCTCCTCGCTGCTTTGCGGCCGCCAGCCGGCATCGTCGAGCGCCTGGCGCGCCGCGCACATGCCAAAAACGATGAAATCGTCGACCTTGCGCTGCTCCTTCGGCTCCATCCAATGATCGGGATTGAAGGTACCGTTGCTGCCGTCGCCGCGCGGCACCACGCCGGCGATCTTGCAGGAGATGTCGGAGACGTCGAAGCTTTCGATCTTCTTCACACCGCTCTCGCCCTTGAGCAGGCGTTGCCATGTCGTCTCCACACCGCAGCCGAGCGGCGTGAGCATCCCCATTCCGGTGACGACGACACGTCTCATCTGCGGCTCCGAGCCAAACACTACGCTCCTATGCTCCACCGGGGCATAGCCCACACGTCAGCGACTAAGGAAGCGATCGAGCAGCCGCGCAGGCTTTCGCTCAGCTTTTAGCGTTCTTTTCGAGAAATTTGACGGCATCGCCGACGGTCAGGATCGTTTCGGCAGCATCGTCGGGAATTTCGCAGCCGAATTCCTCTTCGAAAGCCATCACGAGCTCGACGGTGTCGAGACTATCGGCGCCAAGATCGTCGATGAAACTCGCTTGCTCGGTCACCTTGTCGGGCTCTACCCCCAGGTGCTCCACGACGATCTTCTTAACCCGCTCGCCAATATCACTCATCGTTCCAACCTCGTGCTTTTTAGATTGGGCTGCGGCCAGGACCGGATCGCAACCATCGCGTAAGGCCTCGTCGTGGTTGACGGTGGTGTGACGACCATCAATCGCAGAGCATCGGGTGCGACGTCTGCCATCGGCCGCCCCAGCCGGGCCGAATTTCGGTTACCATACTTCAAATGCGTTGACTAGCGCGGGGCAGCGTAACCGGATGCTCCCCGAAAAGCCAAGCAATTCCAGCTAAATCATCGCCATTCCGCCGTTGACGTGAATGGTCTGCCCGGTGACATAGCCGGCCTCCTCCGAGGCCAGATAGACCGCCGCCGCCGCCACGTCGGCCGGCGTTCCGAGCCGCCCGGCGGGAACCCTGGCCATAATGCTCTCGCGCTGCTTGTCGTTGAGCTTGTCGATCATGGCGCTGGCGATGATGCCGGGGGCGATGCAATTGGCGGTGACGTTGCGCTTGGCGTATTCGGCGGCGACCGACTTCAGCATGCCGACCAGGCCGGCCTTCGAGGCGGTATAATTGCCCTGCCCCGGATTGCCGGTATAGCCGACGATCGACGAGATGCCGATGACGCGGCCCCAGCGCCGGCGCATCATGGTCTTCACCGCCGCGCGCGTGAGCCGGAATGTCGCGGTCAGGTTCACCGCGATCACCTTTTCCCAGTCCTCGTCGCGCAGTTGCACGAACAGATTGTCGCGGTTGACCCCGGCATTGGCGACCAGGATGTCGAGCTTGGCCATTTTCTCTTCCGCGCTCGGCACCAAGGCCTCGACCGCGTCCTTGTCGGCGAGATCGCAGGGCAGCACATGCACGCGATCCTTCAGTTCGCCGGCGAGCGTTTCGAGCACGTCGCGGCGCGTGCCGGAGAGCGCGACGGTGGCGCCCTGGCCGTGCAGCGCGCGGGCGATTGCGCCGCCGATGGCGCCGGTTGAGCCGGTTACCAGCGCGGTCTTGCCGGTCAAATCGAACATCGTCCAACTCCTAACTCGTTTGCGCAGCACGCGCCGCTTTGAACGCGGCGATGTCCTCAGGGCTGCCGAGCGCAGTCGCGCTCGCGCCGTCGGCGATGCGCTTGATAAGTCCGCTCAGCACCTTGCCGGCTCCCACTTCGTAGAAGGTCGTGACGCCGGCGCCCGCCATCATGGCGACCAACTCGCGCCAGCGCACGGTGCCGGTGACTTGTTTTACCAGTGCTTGCACGATCTCGGCCGGCTCGCTGATCGGCTTGGCCAGCACATTCGCCACCACCGGCACCACCGGCGGCTTGATGCTCACCCGCGCCAGCGCCTGCGCCATGACGTCGGCGGCCGGCTGCATCAAGGCGCAATGGAAGGGCGCGGACACCGTCAGCAGCATGGCCCGCTTGGCGCCCTTGGCCTTGGCGATCTCGACGGCGCGCTCGACCGCCGCCTTGTCGCCCGAAACCACCACCTGGCCGGCGCCATTGTCGTTGGCGGCCTGGCAGACCTGCCCTTGCGCGGCTTGCGCTGCGACCGCGACCGCCGCCTCGAATTCAAGCCCGAGCAGCGCCGCCATGGCGCCGACGCCGACCGGCACCGCCTTCTGCATCGCCTGCCCGCGCGTGCGCAACAGCCGCGCGGTGTCGGCGATGGTAAAGGCGCTCGCGGCCGCGAGCGCGGAATATTCACCAAGCGAGTGCCCGGCGACGAATTGCGCGTCGCGTTTGAGATCGAGACCGGCCTCCTGCTCCAGCACGCGCAGAGCGGCGAGCGAAACCGCCATCAGCGCCGGCTGGGCATTTTCGGTCAGCGTGAGCGTCTCGGCCGGGCCCTCAAATATGATGGTGGAGAGCTTGCTGCCGAGCGCCTCGTCCACCTCGTCGAACACCTGCCGGGCGGGCGAGAAATTCGCGACCAGCGCCTTGCCCATGCCGACCGCCTGGCTGCCCTGGCCCGGAAATACAAAAGCGACCGCCATGCCCCCTCACAACATTGCTGGAAACTCGATTTTTTGTCGGAATCGGGCCGAAAGACACCGCAAGACGGGTCCTGTCAAGTTATGACCCTCCGGTAACGAAGCGAAAAGACTCAATCGGCTATGGTTCGGCGTTATTGCCGATAAGGTCGATTTCATGCCCGGATTGGTTAGCGAGCAGGACCTCGCACGCGCCCGCGGCGATGCCGTCTTCCGCCTGCAATTGATGGCCGGCAGCCTCGACCGGCTGCTGGAAGCGCTCAAGCGGATGCGCAAGGCCGAGGATACCAGCCCGCAATCGGCCCGCCAAATGCGCGAAGGCGTCGATCTCGCAGTCAAGCTCGCCGACCGGCTGCAGCAAGCGGCCAAAAACGAGGGCCTGTAGGCGGCCTGCCGCGGCGCGGCGAGCGGGCACTTTTGCTTGCCTTTTCCGGCCTAATCCGCCTATAACCCGCGCGCTCCGTCGATCCTGGTTGGGAGCTGAACGGACGGCCGCTTCATGACCCACGGTCATGAACGGTAGGGCCTGCTGGCCCGTCGTCCCGTGTTCCCGCCTTCAGAGCATTCGAGCCTTTCCCGAAGGGCTCGAGGGGCTAGGCGCCAGGATCGAGGACATGGGCGAAACAAGGAAAGGCTTTTCATGCCGCTCTACGAACACGTTTATCTCGCGCGCCAGGATCTATCCGCGCAGCAGGTCGAGGAATTGACCGCCAAGCTCTCCGGCGTCATCGCCGAGGCCGGCGGCAAAATCACCAAGACCGAATATTGGGGGATGAAGTCCCTCAACTACCGCATCCGCAAGAACCGCAAGGCGCACATGACGCTGCTTAATGTCGACGCGCCGCCGGCCGCGCTCAACGAGGTCGAGCGCCAGGAGCGGATCAACGAAGACGTGCTGCGCTACCTCACCATCCGCGTCGAGGCGCACGAGGACGGCCCCTCCGCCATGATGCGCAAATCCGACCGCGACGATCGCGGCGAGCGTGGCGATCGAGGCGATCGCGGCGACCGGGGACGCGGCGAACGCCGCCCGCGGCGCGACGAGGCCGATCGACGCCGGGCCTGCGGCCGCAGCGGTGGAGGAATAGACCATGGCATTCGGATCGTCCCAAGGCGGCGGCGCCCGCCGTCCGTTCTTCCGCCGGCGCAAGACCTGTCCGTTTTCCGGCGCCAACGCGCCGAAGATCGACTACAAGGACGTCAAGCTGCTGCAGCGCTACGTGTCGGAGCGCGGCAAGATCGTGCCGAGCCGCATCACCGCGGTGTCGGCCAAAAAGCAGCGCGAGCTGGCGCAGGCGATCAAACGCTCGCGCTTCCTCGGGTTACTGCCATATGTAATTAAGTGACGCGACGAACAGTGAACGAGGCTTGCGGGGACACCCGCTAAGCCGATGGTTGGGACGGAGGCGTTCCGTCTCTAACCGCTCGAAAGGAGCGGGACAGCTCGTGATGATGCAATTCGCAATTATCGGTATTGGTGCCGGCGCCGCGGCAGCTTTGCTGTTCGCGTCGGTGACCTCGGGCGCGTGGCTGTCGATCCCGCTGTTCTATCTGGCGCCGCTGCCGATCATGATCGCCGGCCTCGGCTGGAGCCATTGGGCGGCATCGGTCGCCGCCCTGGCCGGCGCGCTGGCGCTCGGCGTCGCTTTCGGCCCGGTGTTCTTCTTCTCGTTCCTGGCCGGCGCCGGGCTGCCGGCATGGTGGCTTTCCTATCTCGCGATGCTGGCGCGTCCGGCCGGTAACGGCGCCGCCGCGCTCGAATGGTATCCGCCCGGCCGGCTGGTGGTGTGGGCGGCCATCCTCGGCGGGCTGGTCGTGGTGGCCGCGATCCCCAATTTCGGCTTCGATGCCGAGAGCTTCCACGCCGGCTTACGGCACGCACTGACGCATATCCTGCGCGTGGAAACCGACCTGCCGGCCAATGCTCCGCTCACCATGCCCGGCGTCACCAGTGCCGACCGGCTGGTCGATTTCCTGGTGAGCGCGATTCCGCCGGCAGCGGCGGTGCTCGCCACCATCACCAATGTGCTCAATCTGTGGCTTGCCGCCTGGGTCGTGAAGTATTCCGGCCGGTTGAAGCGGCCGTGGCCGCTGCTTTCGGCCATGACGTTTCCGCGTTTGCTCACGGTGGCGCTGGCGATCGCCATCGCCTTGAGTTTTGTCGGTAGCCTGGTCGGTATCATTGCCGGCGTGTTCTCGGCCAGCCTGCTGATGGCCTATGGCGTGCTCGGCTTTGCGGTGCTGCACGCCCTCACCCGCGGCATGGCCAGCCGCATCTTCCTGCTCGGCGGCGTTTACATGGCGGTGCTGGTATTGGGCTGGCCGGTGCTGGCGCTTTGTCTGCTCGGCCTGATCGAGGCGACCATCGACTTGCGCGCGCGCATTTCCCCGACCCGCGGGCCGCCGGCCATCACCTGACCATGAGACTTCCGCCAAGGATTCGGATTCAGTTCAACCAAGTACAGATCAAGGAGTGACGACCATGGAAGTGATCCTGCTCGAGCGCATCGGCAAGCTCGGACAAATGGGCGACGTCGTGCGCGTGAAGGACGGCTTCGCCCGCAATTTCCTGCTGCCGCGCGGCAAGGCCTTGCGCGCGACGGCGGACAACAAGACGCGCTTCGAAAGCATGAAGGTCGAGCTGCAAGCGCGCAATCTCGAGCTCAAGGGCGGCGCCGAGAAAATCGCCGCCACGCTCGACGGCAAGACCATCGTGGTGCTGCGCCAGGCGAGCGAAGCCGGCCAGTTGTTCGGCTCGGTGTCGCCGCGCGACATTGCCGGCATGCTCAACGCGGACGGCGCCGAGGTGAACCGCTCGCAGGTCGTGCTCAACGCGCCGATCAAGACCATCGGCCAGTACAAGGTGCCGCTGGCGCTGCATCCGGAAGTCGAGACCATCATCACCGTCATCGTCGCCCGCAGCGCCGGCGAGGCCGAGCGGGTCGCACGCGGCGAGGACGTCACGGTGCGGCGCGAGCAGGCCGAGGAGGACGCAGCGGCGGCGCTGGAAGCCGCGGAAGCCTTCTTCGAGCCGGAAGCGGCCAAGGCGTTGCGCGAGGCCGGTGAGCCGGAATCTGAAGCCGGTGCCGAGGCTGCAACCGCGGGCGAAGAGAAAAAGCCCGCCAAAGCCGCCAAGAAGAAGAAAACCGATGAAGAGGGCGCCGACGCCTAGGGCCTGGATTTGAGCCCAAGCGGACAATTGCTGCCGCAGCTATGCAGTCTGAACGATCATCCGACGCAAGAAAAAGACCGCCGCGCGGTGGTCTTTCCTTGCTGCGGATTCTGTCGATTCATCGTCCTGCTGCATCAATCGCAATTTTTCAAAAGCCCGCGAAGATCAGCGGTAGTAGGTTTCGAAATGAAACATTTGCAGGATGGCCCATCCGACGAGAAAAATAAGCGCACCAACGCCAATGATCGTTTTCAGCATCAATTTTTCAATGGATACCAGCCGTGCATGAATGCTTTCACTTTTGTGAAGCGGATTCCAAGTTCCGCAATGCGGGCAGAAGTTATCGGTGAGGCCGACTTGCCCCCCACATGCCCAACATTGCAGCGGCGCTATAGCAGCCTTTTTGGTCCAGAATGCCATGAGATGGCGCTCCGTTGCGCGAGGGCAATTGCTACTCTTGATTAGTTTGTTCCGCCACTAACCCATTGACCTGGATCAATAATGCGACTCAGCCATCGCACTTTGGGCGGCGTTTGCCAATCAGCCAGTTGCATTTTATGGGCGCACGCCCTAGTCGGGCTTCGCCGGCTTGTCCGGTTTGGCGGCTGACGCGGCTTTCGGTTTCCGTTTGCTCGCTTTTGTCTCGGCCGTCTTCGACGCGGAAGCTTTGGCATCCTTCGCCTTCGGTTTGGCCTCGCCCGACTTTGGTTCGGACGGCTTGGGTTCGATCGTCGCCGCGGGGGTTTTCGGGCCCGAGGTCTTGGCCTCGGCAGGTTTGCCGGGTTTTTCGGATTTGACCTCGCCGGGCTTGGCCTTTTTCTCGTCGCCCTTGGCCTTCTCGTCGCTCTTGGCCGTGCGCCGGGTCGCGCCCGTGCGCTTGCCCGGCGCCGGCGCGCTGCCAACCAACTCCAGATAGGTGGTGATGACGGCCGCCGATTCGCGGCTGGCGGTATAATGCTCGCGCAGGAAGCTGGACAGGCCGAGCAGGCCGCCCGACTTGTTCAGGGCCTGGGCGCTCTTGTGGCAGATGGCGCAGTTAGAGGCGAACAATTGCGCGCCGGTCTTGCCTGAATCCAGGTTTTCCTGCGCGCCCACCGGCGCGGCCAGCGCGAGCGCCAAAACCGCCATTGTGAGCCCGATGCCGCGACCAAAACCCGTCATTACCATAAACCTTTCAATAGCTTGCCTTACATCGCCCAGCACCGGACCCCAGCTCGCCGGTCGCTGAGTTGATAGCCTATTATCGCGGGGTTGTGACCCTGGTTGGAATTGCATGGTTTGCATCCAATTTGTGGCATTGCTGGGCCGACGGAACTTTGATTGAATACCTCCGTTAAATGACCGTGCGCCCATCGGGTTAGGTGGGTGACGGGGAAATCAAAGCAGGTAGCGCGCGCATAGTTGGGTGATGGGGGCGGCCGATGGACCGGTTGCTTCAATTTCTGCTCAAGACCTTTATCAAGCGCGGAACGTTCCGGGTCACCACCTCGCGCGGAACGGTCTTAACCTTCGGCGATGGGACCGGCCAGCCGGTATGGGTGCGCTTTGGCACCCGCGGCGCCGAGTGGGGAATTCTCCTCGATCCCGAACTCAAATTCGGCGAAGCCTATATGAACGGGACCTTCGTGGTCGAGCGCGGCTCGATCGCCGACGTGCTCGCCATAATGCTCGGCCAGAATTCCGACGTGCCGCACTGGGCGCGGCCGCAGTGGCTGCTGCGTTACCTTTACCGCCGCTTGCAGCAGTTCAATCCGCGCCGGCGCGCGCGCCACAACGTGGCGCATCATTACGATCTCGACGGCCGGCTCTATTCGCTGTTCCTCGACGCCGACCGGCAATACAGCTGCGGCTATTTCGACAGCCCCGAGCAGTCGCTCGACGACGCCCAACTCGCCAAGAAACGGCACCTCGCCGCCAAACTGCTGCTCGGCCGCAACCGCCATGAACGAGACTTGCGCGTGCTCGACATCGGCTGCGGCTGGGGCGGGCTGGGCTTGTACCTTGCCGAGGTCGCCGGCGCCGACGTGACCGGCATCACGCTGTCCAACGAGCAGCACGCCATCGCCAACGAGCGGGCCGCGGAAAAGGGCCTAGCCGAGCGCGCGCGCTTCAAGCTGCAAGACTATCGCGACCTTAAGGGGTCGTTCGACCGCATCGTCTCGGTCGGCATGTTCGAACATGTCGGCGTCAATCACTATGACACGTTCTTCCGCAAGAGCGCGCAATTGCTCGCCGACGACGGCGTCATGGTGCTGCACTCGATCGGCCGTTCGGAAGGGCCGAACGTGACCAATCCGTGGATCGCGAAATATATTTTCCCCGGCGGTTACATCCCGTCGCTGTCCGAGGTGCTCCCGCACATCGAGAAGTCCGGGCTGTTGATCACCGACATCGAAATCCTGCGGCTGCACTACGCCGAAACGCTGAAAGCGTGGCGCGAACGCTTCCTCGCCCACCGCGAGGAGGTCGAGCGCATCTACGACCGGCGCTTTGTCAGAATGTGGGAGTTCTATCTGGCTTCCGTCCGAAATGTCGTTCCGCGAGCAGAATTTGATGGTGTTCCAGGTGCAGCTCACCAAGCGGCAGGACGTGGTGCCGATGATGCGCGACTATATCAGCCGCGAGGAACGCCGGTTGCGCGGCGCCGAAGGCGAGCGTCACCCGCCGCTGCGGCTCGCCGGCGAATAGGCCAGCGAAAACCGCCGCGCGCACGCCGCAGCGGTCAAGAAAAAACCGATCTTGTTCACCGCTCATTTGCCCTTGTGAATTGCGGGGAACTGCACACGGCGGCCACGCCATTTGAAAAGTCCGTGCTATGCCACAATTTCAGGGTAAGCACAGACATCCATGGCCCCTCTCGATTCGGCCCTTCGCAAGCAGGTTGCAGAACCTGCCCAGAACTTTCGTTCCGCTCCGCACAATATCGAGGCGGAGCAGGCGCTGTTGGGCGCCATCCTGGTCAACAACGAAGCCTTCTACCGGGTCTCCGATTTCCTCAATCCGGAGCACTTCTTCGAGCCGATTCACCAGAAAATCTATCAGCTTGCGCGCGATCTGATCCGCGCCGGCAAGGTGGCGACGCCGGTCACGCTGAAGACCTTCATCGGCGCCGACATCGACATCGGCGGCATGACGGTGAGCCAGTACCTGGCGCGGCTCGCAGCGGAAGCGACCACCATCATCAATGCCGAGGACTACGGCCACACCATCTACGATCTGTCGATCCGCCGCGCGCTGATCATCGTCGGCGAGGACATGGTCAACGTCGCCTTCGACGCACCGGTCGACTTATCGCCGCAGAGCCAGATCGAGGACGCCGAGCGAAGGCTATACGAGCTGGCCGAGACCGGGCGCTACGACGGCGGCTTCCAGCGCTTCGCGCAGTCGCTCACCACCGCCATCGACATGGCGGCGCACGCCTTTCAGCGCGACGGAAAGCTTTCCGGCATCGGCACCGGGCTCGACGATCTCGACCGCATGATGGGCGGCTTGCAGCCGTCCGACCTGATTATCCTCGCCGGCCGTCCCGGCATGGGCAAAAGCGCGCTCGCCACCAATGTCGGCTACAACGTCGCGCGCGCCTGGCGCGGCGAGGTGCGGCCCGACGGGCATACGGTCACCGCCAATGGCGGCATTGTCGGGTTCTTCTCGCTGGAAATGTCGGCCGAGCAGCTCGCCACCCGCATCATCGCCGAGCAGACCGGCATCCCGTCCAACCAGATCAGGCGCGGCGGCATCAGCGAGGCGGAATTCGAGCGCATCAAGGACCACTCGATCGAATTGCAGAACCTGCAGTTCTTCGTGGATGAGACCGGCGGCCTGTCGGTGGCGCAGCTCGCCGCCCGCGCGCGCCGGCTCAAGCGCCAGCGCGGCCTCGATCTCTTGATCATCGACTATCTGCAATTGCTGCAGGGCTCGACCCGCCGCTCGGCGGAAAATCGCGTGCAGGAAATCACCGAGATCACCACCAAGCTGAAAGCGCTGGCGAAAGAACTCAACGTGCCGGTGCTGGCGCTGTCGCAACTCTCGCGCCAGGTGGAAAGCCGCGACGACAAGCGCCCGCAGCTTTCCGATTTGCGTGAATTCGGGCTCGATCGAACAGGATGCCGACGTGGTGCTGTTCGTGTTCCGCGACGAGTACTATCACCAGATGCGCAAGCCGCTGGAGACCAACCGCGAGAAATTCGCGGAATGGCTGGCGGAGGGCGAAAAGGTGCACGGCCGCGCCGAGGTCATCATCGGTAAGCAGCGCCACGGCCCGACCGGCACGGTCGAACTGCAATTCGAAGGCGCCATCACGAAATTCTCGACCTTGGCGAAACCCGACCATCTGCCGGAGCGGATGGGATAAACGATCGGGCGCGCATTGCATCTTGGCTGACGAATTACTTTACTGATCGACCCTTTTGCCTGGTGGAACGCGCGTGAAGCCAAAAACCCCGGGTCAACTGCGCAAAGCAATCGCGGGCGAATGGTTTTTGGGCATAAGCCTGGCGACCGTCGTCACCTTCGCCCTGCTCGGCGAGACGCTGTTCGATACGCTGGCCAACCCACTAGGGCTCGCGCTCATTTTCATCTGGCTCTTCGGCGTCGTGCTGGGTTCCTCCCTCTCGGTCGTGCGCCACGCGGACCGTGTCGCCGAAATCCTCGGCGAGCCTTACGGCACGCTTGTCCTGACGCTGTCGGTGACCGTGATCGAGGTGTTGAGCATTTCTGCCGTGATGCTGCACGGTGAAAATAACCCGACGCTCGTGCGCGACACGCTGTTCGCGATCGTCATGATTATTCTTGGCGGCATGGTCGGCGGTTCGCTGCTGCTGGGCGGCTGGCACCACCGCGAGCAGCATTACAACCTGCAGAGCGCGAATGCCTATCTTGGCGTGATCATTCCGCTGTCGGTGCTCACGCTCACCCTGCCCGATTTCACCATCACGACCCCCGGGCCGACGCTATCTTTCGCGCAACAGACATTTCTATTTGTGATGTCGGTTGGACTCTATGGCGCGTTCCTTGCCATCCAGACCGGACGGCATCGCGGCTATTTCGTCAGCGATGGAGACGACCCGACGCCGCCACCCGAATTGCCGCGGGCGGCGCCATCGCTACGCTGGCACGCGGCCTTGTTGCTGGCCTATATCGCGCCGGTGGTATTCCTGGCCGAACAGCTTGCGCATCCGATCGATTATTTTATCGAAACGCTGAAGGCGCCGACGGCGCTTGGCGGCATCGCCATCGCCATGCTGGTGGCGACGCCCGAGGCGATCGGCGCTACGCGCTCCGCCATGGCCAATCGGCTGCAGCGGTCGATCAATATTTCGCTCGGGTCGGTGCTCTCGACCATCGGGCTCACGGTGCCGGCCATGTTGGCGATCAGCCATTTCACCAAGCACGAGGTCTATCTCGGGCTCGACAAGGCGAACGACGTGCTGCTTTTGCTCAAGCTCGCCGTCTGCGTCGTGACCTTTGCCAGCGGCCGCACCAACATCCTGCAGGGCGCCGTGCACGTGATGCTTTTCGCCGCATTCCTGATGCTGATTGTCCAGGGCTGACGGCGCATGGCCGCCGAGCACATGGACTGCAAAGGCTTAGGCGGCTAAACCCCAAGCCCATGGCCGAGGCAGAACCCGCCGTTCAACAGAATTCAAGCCCGCCGGACGAGCCCCCGGCGGACAAGCTCGTCACCGCCGGGCCGCCGGCGGCGCAAGCGGGCGGCATCCTCACCGTCGATCTCGGCGCGATCGAAGCCAACTGGCGCGCGCTCGGGCGCCGCGCCATGCCGGCGGAATGCGCCGCCGTGATCAAGGCCGACGGCTATGGCTGCGGCATCGAGCCGGTCGCGGCTCGTCTGGCCAAGGCCGGCTGCAAGACCTTCTTTGTCGCCGATCTGGCCGAGGCGCGGCGGGTGCGTGGCGTCGCAGCGGAGCCGGCGATCTATGTGCTCAACTCCCTGCTGCCGGAGACCGCGGCATCCTACGCCGACATCCGGGCGCGGCCGGTGATCGGCAGCATGGTCGAGCAGGCGGAATGGGACGCCTTCTGCTCCGCCCAAGCCTGGCGCGTCGGCGCCGCGCTGCACGTGGACACTGGCATGAACCGGCTCGGCATTTCGCTGAATGACGCCGCCGCGCTGGCGCCGCGCATCCGCACGGAAAACCACGGCATTACGCTGCTGATGAGCCACCTCGCCTGCGCCGAAGAGCCCGAGCATCCGCTCAACGAGCGCCAGATCGCCGCCTTCCGCGAGGTCCGCATCCTCTATCGCGGCATCCCTTCCTCGCTCGCCAATTCGTCCGGCATTTTCCTCGGCGGTTCAGCCCATTGCGACGTGGTGCGCCCTGGCGTCGCGCTTTACGGCGTCAATCCGACCCCGGGGCAGAAAAATCCGATGCAGCCGGTCATCGAATTGCAGGCGCATATCGTGCAGGTGCGCACCGTGCCGCGCGGCGAAACCGTCGGCTACGACGCCGCCTGGACCGCCAAGCGCACCACCCGCGTCGCGGTGGTTGCGGTCGGCTATGCCGACGGCTATCTGCGCGCGGCCAGCGCCTCCGACGAGGCGCCGGGCGCCGCGGCCATCGTTGCCGGCGCGCGCTGTCCGCTCGCCGGCCGCGTGTCCATGGATTTGTTGGCGATCGACGTCACCGACCTGCCCGACAACGCCGTCCGACGCGGCGACCTCGCCACCCTGATCGGCGGCGAAATGACCGTCGAAGCGCTCGCCAGCGCGGCCGGCACCATCGGCTACGAGGTGCTCACCAGCCTCGGCAAGCGCTATCACCGGGTTTACCGGGGTTGATGGGGAAATCCCCCAAAATCAGCACTTTCTTAAACAATGTTCTTGTAATGTTCTCATGGCCGCTTTAGCCTGCCTGGGCAGCATTCCGAGGGCGATTCCCGTGTCCAAGCGCAATCTGAGCTTCATCTGCCAGAACTGCGGGGCGGCGGCGCCCCGCTGGCAGGGCAAGTGCGAGGCCTGCGGCGAGTGGAATACGCTCGCCGAGGAAGGCGCCGAGCGCCCCGGCCCGGGGCGCAAAGCCGGCAAAGGCCGGCTGTTCGCGCTCGAGCCGCTGACCGGCGAGGCGCATGAGGCCCCGCGCCTGCCCTGCGGCGTCGCCGAATTCGACCGCGTCACCGGCGGCGGTTTCGTGCGCGGCTCGGTGCTGCTGATGGCGGGCGATCCTGGCATCGGCAAATCGACGCTGCTGCTGCAGGCCGCCGCCGCGCTCGCGCGCGCCGGTGAGCGCGCGGTCTATATCTCGGGCGAGGAAGCGGTCGCGCAGGTGCGCCTGCGCGCCGAGCGGCTGGGCTTGCGCGAGGCGCGCGGTCGAGCTCGCGGCCGAGACCTCGGTCGAGGACATCATCGCCACCCTGTCGGACGGCAAGACGCCGCGGCTGATCGTGATCGATTCGATCCAGACCATGTGGACCGAACTGGTCGAATCCGCGCCCGGCACGGTCACGCAAGTGCGCGGCTCGGCGCAGGCGCTGATCCGCTACGCCAAGCGCTCCGGCGCCGCCATCATCCTGGTCGGCCATGTCACCAAGGACGGCCAGATCGCCGGCCCGCGCGTGGTCGAGCACATGGTCGATGCCGTGCTCTCGTTCGAGGGCGAAGGCTCGCACCAGTTCCGCATCCTGCGCGCGGTGAAGAACCGCTTCGGCCCGACCGACGAGATCGGCGTGTTCGAGATGACCGGTGCGGGCTTGCGCGAAGTCGCCAATCCGTCCGAACTGTTCCTGTCGGCGCGCGATCTGGGCTCGCCCGGCACCGCGGTGTTCGCCGGCATCGAGGGCACGCGGCCGCTCTTGGTCGAAATCCAGGCGCTGGTGGCGCCGACCTCGCTCGGCACGCCGCAGGCGCGCGGTGGTCGGCTGGGACCCGAGCCGGCTGTCGATGGTGCTGGCGGTGCTGGAGGCCCATTGCGGCGTGCAAGCTCGGCGGCCACGACGTTTACCTTAACGTCGCCGGCGGGTTGCGCATCCAGGAGCCGGCGGCCGATCTCGCCGCCGCCGCCGCGCTCGTCTCCTCGCTCGCCAATGCGCCGCTGCCGGCCGATGCGGTCTATTTCGGCGAGGTGTCGCTGTCCGGCGCGATCCGGCCGGTGGCGCAAGGCGCGGCCCGGCTCAAAGAAGCCGCAAAGCTCGGCTTTACCCGCGCCGTCGTTCCGGAAGCCGCGCGCGCGGAAACGGCCGAGCCCGGCCTCAAGGTCACCGATGTCGGCAAGCCTCGCCAATCTGGTCGCCGACATTGCCGCCCGCGGCACCAAGGGCACGGGTGCTAAAACCCGTGGACAAGACGGGTGACGGCACCGTGCCGCCCCGCTATACACGGGACGCGCAGCGAACCGCCACCAGCGGCCAATCTCGCGGGACGCCGTGAGAGCAGAAATGGACGTAAAATTAAGTACTTAAGGCCGACATTGCCGCCCTGTCCGGGAGACGCTATGGCACTCCCGGATTCGCTGCGCCACGCGCGTGATGAGCGCCGCCCCTACCCGCGGAGTGCATGAGCCCCGATGCCGATCACGCTGCTCGACATCATCCTCCTGGTGGTCATGTTGATCTCCGGCCTGCTCGCCATGATCCGCGGCTTCATGCGCGAGATCCTGTCGATCGGCGCCTGGGGCGTCGCCGCGCTGGTCACGCTCTATTCCTATTCGCGCGTGCTGCCGATCGCCAAGCAATACGTCGCGAGCGACATGGTGGCGGCCGGCGCCAGCATCGGCGGCGGTGTTCCTGGTCACGCTGCTGGTGGTCTCGATCATCACCGTGCGCATTTCCGACATGGTGCTCGACAGCCGGGTCGGCGCGCTCGACCGCACGCTCGGCTTCCTGTTCGGGCTTGGCCGCGGGCTGATCATCGTGGTGGTCGCCTTCCTGTTCTTCGCCTGGCTGGTGCCCGATCGCAGCCAGCCGGAATGGGTGCGCGGCGCCAAGTCGAAGGTCGTGTTGCAAAGTACGGGACAATGGTTGATGTCCATGTTGCCGGATGACCCCGAAAGCACCATCTTGAAGCGGTTGAAGCGGCAGAAGCCGGAAGACCAGGAACCGCCGGATGCAAGCCCCGACCAGAAGTCGGAGCTCAGCCCACGGACCGGAACGCGATAGCGATGCAGCAGCAGCCGCAGGACCTCGTGCAGACGGCAGGCGCCGATTTCGATCCGGACGCCGACCGGCTGCGCGAGGAATGCGGCGTGTTCGGTATTTTCGGCCATCCCGACGCCGCCGCCATCACCGCGCTCGGCCTGCACGCGCTCCAGCATCGCGGCCAGGAAGCCGCCGGCATCGTCTCCTTCGACGGCAAGCGCTTCCATTCCGAGCGCCGGCTCGGCCTGGTCGGCGACGCCTTCGCGCGGCGCGAAGTGATCGACCGCCTGCCCGGCACCGCGGCCATCGGCCATGTGCGCTATTCGACCACCGGCGAAACGGTGTTGCGCAACGTGCAGCCGCTGTTTGCGGAACTGGAAGGCGGCGGCTTCGCCATCGGCCACAACGGCAACCTCACCAACGGCATCGCGCTGCGCAAGAACCTGGTGCACGAAGGCGCCATGATGCAGTCGACCACCGACACCGAGGTGATCCTGCATCTGGTGGCGCGCGCGCGCCGCAACCGCTTCGTCGATCGTTTCATCGAGGGCCTGCGCCAGCTCGAAGGCGCCTATGCCTTTGTCGGCCTCACCAACAAGAAACTGGTCGGCGCGCGCGACCCGCTCGGCATTCGCCCGCTGGTGATCGGCAAGCTCGACGGCTGCCCGATTCTCGCCTCGGAGACCTGCGCGCTCGACATCATCGGCGCGCATTATGTGCGCGACGTGGAGAACGGCGAAGTGGTGGTGTTCGACGAGGACGGCGTGCAGTCGCACAAGCCGTTCCCGCCGATGGCGGCGCGGCCGTGCATCTTCGAATACATCTATTTCTCGCGGCCGGATTCCATCGTCGGCGGCCGCCACGTCTACGACGTGCGCAAGACCATGGGGGCGGAGCTGGCGCGCGAATCGCCGGCGCCGGCCGATGTCGTGGTGCCGGTGCCGGATTCCGGCGTGCCGGCGGCGATCGGGTTCGCGCAGGAGTCGGGCATTCCCTACGAGCTCGGCATCATCCGCAACCACTATGTCGGCCGCACCTTCATCCAGCCGACGCAGGCGATCCGCGACCAGGGCGTGCGCATGAAGCATTCGGCCAACCGCGCCGTGGTCGAGGGCAGGCGCATCGTGCTGATCGACGACTCGATCGTGCGCGGCACCACGTCGCGCAAGATCGTGCAAATGATGCGCGATGCCGGCGCCAAGCGAAGTCCATTTCCGCATCGCCTCGCCGCCGATCACGCATCCGGACTATTACGGCATCGACACGCCCGAGCGCGACAAGCTGCTCGCCGCCACCCACGATCTCGAAGGCATGCGGCAGTTCATCGGCGCCGATTCGCTGGCGTTCCTGTCGGTCGACGGCATCTACCGCGCCATGGGTCTGCCCGGGCGCGATGCGGCGCGGCCGCAATTCACCGACCACTGCTTCACCGGCGACTATCCGACGCCGCTGACCGATCAGGCCGCGCACGAGGCCTCGCCGCGGCAATTGTCGCTGCTGGCCGAAGCCATCTAGGCTTTTGCGCTAGCGTTACCCGATGTCGAAACCCCTCTCCGACCGTATCGCGCTCGTCACCGGCGCCTCGCGCGGCATCGGCGCCGCGCTCGCCTTAAAGCTTGCCGAAGCCGGCGCGCATATCGTCGCGGTGGCGCGCACGGTGGGCGGGCTTGGAGGAACTCGACGACAAGATCAAAGCGGCGGGCGGCTCGGCGACGCTGGTGCCACTGGACGTGAAGGATTCGGCCGGCATCGGGCGGCTCGCGCTCGCGCTCAACGAGCGCTACGGCCGCCTCGACGTGCTGGTCGGCAATGCCGGCGTGCTCGGACCGCTGTCGCCGCTCGGCCATGTCGAGCCGAAGGACTGGGACAATCTGTTCGCGGTCAATGTCACGGCCAACTGGCAGCTCATCCGCTGCATGGACCCGTTGCTCAAGCAGGCGCCGGCCGGCCGCGCGGTGTTTCTCACCTCGGCCGTCGCCTACAAGGGCCGCGCCTATTGGGGCCCCTATGCCGCCTCGAAAGCCGCGCTCGATGCGCTGGTGCGCGCCTACGCGGCGGAGTGCGAGACCACGAAGGTTTGCGCCAATCTGTTCGCGCCGGGCCCGACCCGCACCCGCATGTATCTCGGCGCCTTTCCCGGCGCCGATCCCAAAACGCTGCCGACGCCGAACCGAGGTCGCGAAAGCAATCGTGCCGCTGTGCCTGCCCGATTGCACCGAAAACGGAAAAATCTACGACTTCCGCGCGGGGAAATTCTTGGAATTCCGGGCGCCCGGCTAAAGCTTGCGGCCGAACTGCGGCGCGCGCCGTTCGAGCGCCGTGCCGAAGACATGATCCCACAAGGCCGTCGTCACGCCGAAGTTTCCGCTGTGGGATAAATGGTGGTGGCGGGCATGGCGCAGCCGCGCCCGGTAAAGATAAGAACCCCGCCGCGGCTGCCAATGGTGGGTGGCGTAATGGACGAAGACATACCAAAGATAGCCGGTAACAAGGCCAGCCGTCGCCGCGGTACCGAGGTCAAAACCGAGCGCCACCCAGCACGGGGCTGCAACCGCGACCAAGCCGACCACGGCGCTCGCCCACGCCGGCGTGCCAATGAGATCGTGTGGCGATTGATGGTGGCGATCGTGGATTTGCGAGAGCACCGGCGCGTGATGAAAGAGCACGCGATGCAGCATGTATTCGATCAATGTCCAGGCAATCAGTCCCGCGATGAAGACGATCGCCCAGATCAATGGCTGCGGCGGCGTCGAACTGCGAAACGCGAGCAGCGCGGCGACAAGAACCAGCGGCGGAAAAAGCAGAAACTCGGAAAAATAGCCGAGCTTGCCCATCTTCATAGCGTCACCCCAGAGGCCCTATATCCGGCGACTACAAGCAATTGCTGCGGGCGCCGCCCCCGAGCTCCCAGTTACGATATCAACAAAGCGCCGTGGTTTGAAGAACGTTCCGCACATTGTCGAAAAAATGCACGCATCGATGGCGGCTTTGTGCCCGAAATCGAGATATTAATTTCCTGTAACGTGGGACTAGTGCTTGCGTTTGGCGCGGCCCTTGAACGGGTTGTCTTTTTCCCGCAGCGTGAGGCGGATCGGCGTGCCCGGCAGCTCGAAGCTCTCGCGCAGGGAATTCACCAGATAGCGCTTGTAGGCGTCGGGCAGCGCGTCGGCGCGGGTGCAGAACAGGACGAAGCTCGGCGGCCGGCTTTTCGCCTGCGTCATATAGTTGAGGCGCAGCCGGCGCCCGGACACCGCCGGCGGCGGATGCGCCTCGACCGCCTGCTCGAACCAGCGATTGAGCGCAGCCGTGGGAATGCGTTTGTTCCACACCGCGAAGGCGTCGACGATCGCCTGCATCAGCCGGTCGAGGCCTTCGCCGGTCAAGGCCGACACCGCCACCAGCGGCACGCCCTTCATCTGCATGAGCTTCTCGTCGGCCTGCTCGCGCAGCTTGCCGATGGCGCCGGCGGTCTTTTCCTTCAGATCCCATTTGTTGACCGCGATGACGACGGCGCGGCCTTCCTGCTCGACCAGATCGGCGATGCGCTGGTCCTGCTCCTCGAACGCGTTCTCGACGTCGAGCAGCACCACCACCACTTCGGCGAAGCGCACCGCGTTAAGCGCGTCGGCGACCGACAGCTTCTCCAGCTTCTCGTCGACGCGCGAACGGCGGCGCAGACCGGCGGTGTCGTGGATGCGGAATTTCTGTCCGTGCCAGTCAAGATCGACCGCGATGGCGTCGCGCGTGGTGCCGGCCTCCGGCGCGGTGAGCAGCCGCTCCTCGCCGATCAGCCGGTTGACCAGCGTGGACTTGCCGGCATTCGGGCGCCCGACAATGGCGACCCGGATCGGATGCGGGCCGGATGGCTCGGCCGCCGCTTCGATTTGCGCCGCGGTGCGTTCCGGCAAAGCCGCGCGCAGCGCGTCGTAAAGATCGGCCAAGCCTTCGTTGTGCTCGGCGGAAATCGCCACCGGGTCGCCAAGGCCGAGCGCATAGGCGTCCAGCCTTCCCGCTTCGCCGGCGGTGCCTTCCATCTTGTTGGCAATCAGCACGGCCGGCTTGCCCGACTTGCGCACGAGCTCGGCGAACACGCGATCGACCCCGGTCGGACCGCTGCGCGCGTCGATCATGAAAAAGATCGCATCGGCCTGAGCGATCGCGGTCTCGGTCTGCGCCCGCATGCGGCCGCTGAGGCTTTCCGGCGCCGACTCCTCGAGCCCGGCGGTATCGATGACGGTGAAATCGAGATCGCCGAGGCGGCCTTCGCCTTCGCGGCGGTCGCGCGTCACGCCCGGCCGGTCGTCGACCAGCGCGACGCGCCGTCCAACCAGCCGGTTGAACAGCGTCGATTTGCCGACATTGGGACGGCCGACGATGGCGACGGTGAAGCTCATGGGCAGCGATCCGGCCCGCACTTAGCGGGCGACGCTCTCTTAACCTGACAGGGGCGTCAGTGCGAGGACGGGGGCGGCGGCGGCGCCGAAGGCCAGGGGGCGGTGGCCGTACTCGGGCGCCGGCTGCCGCGGGGCCTGTGTCGGCCAGGGCTCCAGCTGCTGCTGGCCATTATCTCTGGCCCTGGGCCACCGGCTGCACGGTGATCTGCTTGGGCGGATGCGCCGCCGTGTGCGGCTTCGGCTTGCGCTTCGGTTTGACGTTCGGCTTGGGCTCTGCCGCCGGCTCGATCGCGGCGGTCTTGGCCGACGGCGCGGGCGCGGCGGTTTTGTCGCCGGGCGTCGCCGCGGCGGCGGCATCCGGCGCCGGCGCTTGCGCGGTGTCGGGCGGCGGCTGGTAGCCTTTCAGGTATTCGGGCGGAATTCCTTGCGTGACGCCCGGCACGCCCTCCGGGAACAGCTCTTTGCGTTCGCCCGGCAGCTTCTTCTTGTCGTTGAGATGGAAAATGTCGAGTTTGTCCATGTCGAAGTCCGAGCAACCGGCAAGCACCGGCGCGAGCGCGATCAGCCCGGCGAGCAACACGATACGATGCATGCGGCGCATACGATAACCCTCAACTCTTGCCGTCGGCGGCGATCAGCGCCGAGAGCACATCGGCGCGTGCGCGGGTGCCCGGTGGCGTTTCGCCGTCGGCCGCGATCATGTCGATATAGCGGCGCGCGGCGGTGAAGTCGTGATTGCGCCAGGCCGACAGCGCCAGCAATTCGCGGGCGCTGTGGCGGAAGGTGTGGCCGGGCTCGGCAACGGAATCGAGCCGGCGCCGCATGTCGGCAAGCGACGCGCTGTCCACCATCAGCATGCCGGAGCGCACGGCGGCGAGGTCCTGCAAAGTGGTTCCGAGCGAGGCGTCGGCGGCCAGTTCGTCATAGGCCTTCACGGCTTCGGCCGGCTTGGTTTGCGCAAGTTCGGCGGCGGCGCGCAGACGCGCCAGGATGCGATAACCGGCCGGCGCCTCGGCGGCGATCTTGGCGAAGGCGGCTTCCGCCTCGGCGTGCTTGCCCGCTTCGCTCAAGCCCAGCGCGGACTCGAATGCGGCGCCGGCGGCGGCGGCTTTCTTGGCCTGCCAGTAGTCATAGCCGCGCCAGGCGCCGATCGCGGCGACGATCAGGACCGCCAGCGCGATGATATAAATGCTGTAGCGTTCCCACAGCTTCTGCAGCCGTTCGCGCCGGACTTCCTCGTCCACTTCGTGAAAAATATCGGCCACGAACTGCTCCCAGCCCCGCTAACGCCCGTCCTGGGGCGGAATGCGGCGTAACCTAGCGATGTGGCGGGTCCAAGGCAAAGCTTGCGGCCGACAATCGTTAAGATTCAGAAGATTTAAGCCTTCTTGCCCTTCATCGGGTAGACGTGCTCGGGGCCCGGAAAGGCGCGCGCGCGCACGTCCGCCGCATAGTCGGCCACCGCCTTCTCAATGCCGGGACCAAGTTCGCCGTAACGCTTGACGAATTTCGGCACCCGCGGCGACAGGCCGAGCATGTCTTCCAGCACCAGGATCTGCCCGTCGCAGGCGACGCTCGCCCCGATGCCGATGGTGGGAATGCGCACGGCGGCGGTGAGCTTGCGCCCGAGCGGCTCGGCCACCGCCTCGATCACCACCGCGAAGGCGCCGGCCTGCGCCACCGCAATGGTATCCTGCTCGATGCGCCCCCAGTCGGCTTGCTCGCGTCCCTGCGCGCGGAACGATCCGATCGTGTTGATCGACTGCGGCGTTAGGCCGACATGCCCCATCACCGGCACGCCGCGCTCGACCAGGAAGGCGATGGTCTCCGCCATGCGCGTGCCGCCTTCGACCTTGATGGCGCCGCAACCGGTCTCCTTCAGCACGCGGGCGGCGTTCATGAAGGCCTGTTCCTTGGAAGCCTCGTAGGAGGCGAACGGCATGTCGACGACCACCAGCGCGCGCCTGCTGCCGCGCATCACCGCGTGGCCCTGCAGGATCATCATCTCGAGCGTGACCGGAACGGTGGTTTCCAGCCCGTGCATCACCATGCCGAGCGAAGTCGCCGACCAGGATCACGTCGCAATATTTGTCGACCAGGCGCGCGGTATGGGCGTGATACGAGGTGAGGCACACGATCGGCGCGCCGCCCTTGCGGGCCAAAATGTCCGGGGCGGTGAGCCGCCTGATTTCGTCTTGAACCGACACTTGCGGGTTACCTCCCGAATACGGGCACGCCGATGATCATCGGATGGAAGGCGTAGCCGAGCGCGAGATAGATGACGATGCCGATCACCACGACGATAACGTCGTTGATCCAGCCTGTCGGGCGCGGTCGTCGTGCCGAGGTCGCCGCGCCGCTTGGCGGCGATGCGGGCATAGACGCCCCAGGCCAGGAACGCCCCGAACAGCAGGATCGAACCGAGGTCGCCGTTCGACAACAGATGCGCCAGCGCCCAGGTCTTCACGCTCGCCAGCATCGGATGCTTGAGCTTGGCCTTGATGTGGCTGGGGATGAAGGCGGCGGTGATGAAAATGACCGCGAACAGCATGAGACCGACGGTGATGTGCCGCATGAAGGCCGGCGGCGACCAGACCTGGATCAATTCATGCGCGCGGTATTGCCCGTAGCCCCAGACGATGAGCGCGAGGCCCACGGTCGAGACCAGCGCGAACAGCGCGCGATAACCGTACTGGCCCAGTGTATCGATGGCGCCGGCGCGCGCGCCGCGGAAGGTCACGAAGACGTGGGTGGCGAAAAATACCAGCAACCCGACGACGAGGATAAGCAGACCCATACACAACTCCCGGCATTGAATTCTTGCAGTAGAGGCGAAGCCTAAGCGTGGCGCAAGAGCGCGCCTAGGCCGCCGCGGCCGCTTTATTTTTCACGTCCTTGATATCGGTGAAAACGATGCCGGGCGCGCGCTCGGCGGTGTAGTCGAGGATGAACTGGTTGCGCGCCATGAACACGCGATCGCCGTCCAGATCCTCGGCGACGCTGGAATAATTCGCCTGCACGAAGTCGTCGAGCTTCTTGCCGTCGGCAGAGGAAATCCAGCGCGCCAGCTGGAATTCCGGCGTTTCGAAGCCGATGTCGAGGCCGTATTCGTCCGACAGCCGCACTTTGAGCACGTCGAGCTGCAGCGGGCCGACCACGCCGACCAAAGCCGGCGCGCCGTCGAGCGGGCGGAACACCTGCACGACGCCCTCCTCCGCCATCTGCTGCAGCGCCTCTTTCAGCTTCTTGGCCTTCATCGGATCGCCGAGTTTCACGCGGCGAAGGATTTCCGGCGCGAAGTTCGGCACGCCGAGGAAGGCGATGTCCTCGCCCTCGGTCAGCGTGTCGCCGATGCGCAGCGTGCCGTGGTTGGGGATGCCGACGACGTCGCCGGCATAGGCCTCGTCGGCCAGCGCGCGGTCCTGCGCGAAAAAGAATTGCGGCGCCGACAGCGTGATCGGCTTGCCGGTGCGCACCAGCTTCGCCTTCATGCCGCGCCGCAGCTTGCCCGAGCACAGCCGCGCAAAGGCGATGCGGTCGCGGTGGTTGGGATCCATGTTGGCCTGGATCTTGAACACGAAGGCGGTCATGGCGCCTCTCGTGCGCGTCGATGGTGCGCTTGTTCGACACCTGCGCGCGCGGCGGCGGCGCGAAGCTGGCGAGCGCATCGAGCAGATCCTTGACGCCGAAATTCTTCAGCGCCGAGCCGAAGAAGACCGGCGTCAGATGGCCCTCGCGGAAGGCATCGAGATCGAAAGGCCGGCAGGCGTCCTTGACCAGCGCCAGCTCTTCCTCGATCGCCTTGGCGTCGAGCATGGGATTTTTCGCGGCGAGCGCGGCGAGATCGAGCGGCTGCGGCGTGGCGGTCTTGCCGTCCTCGCTCAACAGCCGCATCTCGCCGCTGGCGATGTCGAGCGTGCCGGCGAAATCGCGGCCGCGGCCGATCGGCCAGGTCATCGGCGCGGTGTCGAGCGCCAGCGTCTTCTCGATCTCGTCGAGCAGTTCGAACGGATCGCGGCTCTCGCGGTCCATCTTGTTGATGAAGGTGATGATCGGAATGTCGCGCAGCCGGCAGACCTCGAACAGTTTGCGCGTGCGCGCCTCGATGCCCTTGGCGGCGTCGATCACCATCACCGCCGAGTCGACCGCGGTCAGCGTGCGGTAGGTATCCTCGGAGAAATCCTCGTGGCCCGGCGTGTCGAGCAGATTGAAGACGCGGCCGTCGTAGTCGAAGGTCATCACCGAGGTGACGACCGAGATGCCGCGCTCGCGCTCGATCGCCATCCAGTCCGAGCGCGTGGCGCGGCGGTCGCGCTTGGCCTTGACCTGGCCGGCGAGATTGATGGCGCCGCCGAACAACAGCAGCTTCTCGGTCAGCGTGGTCTTGCCGGCGTCCGGGTGGGAAATGATGGCAAAGGTGCGCCGGCGCTCGACTTCCGCCGCGAGCGGCGTGAGCGGGATCGAATCGGCGGGAAGCACCGGCTTGTTCATGGGGCGCATGTGGCAGGGAAAACACGGCTAATCAAGGGGCGCGGCGCTAGAGCATGCCGGGGCGGAAATACCGCCGCAGATTGAGCGAGCGGCCGGCGACCATGAACATGCCGTCGCCGCGGTAATGGATGGTCTTCGGGTATTTCGGGCTCGGCGCGGCGTGCGCCTTCACCACCTCGAAAATGAAGACGTTGTATTGGTCGCGCAGCCGGCCGTCGACCAGTTTGCATTCCAGATTGGCGTAACATTGCGCGATCAGCGGCGCCCGGACTTGCTCGGCGGGGAGCGCGGTGAGCTTGAAGATGGCGAACTTGTCGACGCTGGCGCCCGAGCAATTGCCGATTTTCGCGACGACCGGCGCAAGCTCCACGGTCGGGATATTGATCACGCATTCCTTGCTGCGGCTGATGAGCTCATAGCTGTGATTGCCGCTGGAGATCAGGCAGGCGACCAGCGAGGGCACGAATTCCATCACCATGTGCCAGCCCATGGTCATGATGTTGCGCTCGCCTTTGTGAGCCGAGGAGACCAGCACCACCGGCCCGGGCTCGAGGAAGCGGCGGATGTCGGAGACGGGGAAGTCCTGCTTCTTGTAGGTTTTCATTGCCGCCTCACCGAACGTGGCGGCGTAATCATCCGGCTTGAAGCCGACCAACAATTTTCCGCCGGAAAGCTCGAGCACCGGGCGCTTGATCATCGAGGGCTGCTTCAGCATCAGCGCGATGGCCTTCTTCTCGGTGACGCCGTCCTTGTCCTTGTCCGGTAGCTTCTTGAACGTGGTGCCGGCGCGGTTGAGCAGCGTCTCCCAGCCGGCCTTCTTCGCCCAGACTTCGAGCTTGGCGCGCTCGATGCCTTCGGTCTTGTAATCGTGGAAATCGTAGGCGACGCCCTGCTTGTCGAGCCACGCGCGCGCCTTCTTCATGGTGTCGCAGTTCTTGATGCCGTAGATGGTGATGGGCATAACTCTATTCCGCCTCAATCCTCACTGATACGAAGATTAACATGACTGAGCCATTCGACAAAATCGCCATTCTGCGCTCACATTTAGAAAGTGCAATCTTTCTGGTGTCGCTCGAAGACGGTTTCGTTGCGGCGCATACAATAATAATGGCGGCCGAAGAACTTTTTAGAACTCTTTACGTGAAGAGGGATTTATTTGTTGAATTCGATTACAGATTTTATGTCAAGGACGAGCATCAAGTTGAGTATCTGCAAAAGATGCGCGAGAAATACAATTTCTTCAAGCATGCAGATCGAGCCATCGATGCTGTTTTGGACGTTGATCCTGCACAAATTCACAAACTAAATGAGTTGCTGCTCGGAATTTTAATTGCCGGCTATCGGAAAATATTTTCAAATAGCACGAACTCTATGGATACATATGGAAGGTGGTTTGCTGTTGCACATCCTAACTACATTAAATGGGAAAATATTTCAGGCGGAGGACAGATAAAAATGAGCCTTCAGAAACTAGATGCTGACCAAGCGCTACGCAGGCAAATGCTTAAAGTCATGCTTTATCATGCAGACGTGTTGCCGAAAGATGATTTTGAATTCCTGCGCGTTATGTCCGCATCTCTCTAAAAAAATATACCTACTCCCACTCAATCGTCCCCGGCGGCTTGCTGGTCACGTCGTAGACCACGCGGTTGACGCCCTTGACCTCGTTGATGATGCGCGTCGCCACCATGCCTAAGAACTTCATGTCGAAGGGATAGAAATCCGCCGTCATGCCGTCGGTCGAGGTCACCGCGCGCAGGCCCACGACGTAATCGTAGGTGCGGCCGTCGCCCATGACGCCGACGGTCTTCACCGGCAGCAGCACGGCGAAGGCCTGCCAGATGTTGTCGTATAGCCCGGTGCGGCGGATTTCCTCGATGTAGATCTCGTCGGCGAGCCGCAGGATGTCGAGCTTCTCGCGCGTGATCGCGCCCGGGCAGCGGATGGCAAGGCCCGGCCCCGGGAAACGGATGGCGGCCGACGAAAGCCTCCGGCAGGCCGAGCTCGCGGCCGAGCGCGCGCACCTCGTCCTTGAACAGTTCGCGCAGCGGCTCGACCAGCTTCATGTTCATGCGCTCGGGCAGGCCGCCGACATTGTGATGCGACTTGATGGTCACCGACGGGCCCGCCGGTGAACGACACGCTCTCGATCACGTCGGGATAGAGCGTGCCTTGCGCCAGGAAGTCGGCGCCGCCGATCTTCTTCGCCTCGGCGTCGAACACGTCGATGAACAGCCTGCCGATGGTCTTGCGCTTCTGCTCCGGGTCCTCGACGCCTTCGAGCGCCTTGAGGAACGTCTCGCTCGGCGTCGACGTGCACCAGCGGGATGTTGTAGCTGTCGCGGAACAGCGTCACGACCTTCTCCGCCTCGGCCAGCCGCAGCAGGCCGTGATCGACGAAAACGCAGGTGAGCTGCTCGCCGATCGCCTCGTGAATGAGCACGGCGGCGACCGCCGAGTCGACGCCGCCCGACAATCCGCAGATCACGCGGCCCTTGCCCACTTGCGTGCGGATTTTCTCGATCGCCTCGTCCTTGAAGGCGCGCATGGTCCAGTCGCCGGAAAGGCCGGCGACCTTGCGCACGAAATTGCGCAGCAAGGCCGCGCCGTGCGGCGTGTGCATGACCTCGAGATGGAATTGCGTGGCGTAGAACTTGCGCGCGTCGTCGCCGATGATGGAGATCGGCGCGTTGGGCGAGACGCCGAGCACCTTGAAGCCTTCCGGCAGCTTGGTGACGCGGTCGCCGTGGCTCATCCAGACCGGATATTTCTCGCCCTTCTTCCAGACGCCTTCGAAGATCGGGCTGTCGGCCACGACCTCCACTTCGGCGCGGCCGAATTCGCGATGGTGCCCGCCCTCGACCTTGCCGCCGAGCTGCGCCGCCATCGCCTGCTCGCCGTAGCAGATGCCGAGCACCGGCACGCCGGCCTCATAGATCGCCTGCGGCGCCAGCGGGGCGTCCTTGTCGAGCACGGAGGCCGGCCCGCCCGACAGGATCACCGCCTTCGGCTTCATGTCGCGGAAGGCGGCCTCGGCCTTCTGGTAGGGCACGATCTCGCAATAGACCTTTTCCTCGCGCACCCGGCGCGCGATCAGCTGGGTCACCTGCGAGCCGAAATCGACGATCAGGACCTTGTCGTGCATAGGCGGCTTTGCCGCGAACGGGTCCGGAATCGGCTCCGTTCGAGGCGGCTTTGTGGGATTGAGCTTGGGCGAGGTCAAGGCGGCGTCAGGCTCCGGTTAACTAAGCCAGATTTCGACACATTCAGATAACCCTCCATTAGCCCGCGCGTGAGAGATAAGAGGCAAGAAATTCGCCATTTCCACACGTTTGGAACCTAAGTTTGGCCTACCACGCCGATCACATGGCGCTTTCCGCGCCGCCCGCCGCCGATCGCCGCGCCGCGCTGTTCCGCGAGAGCCTTGGCGAGGTGGCCGAGCGCTGGGTGCTGGCGGCCGCCTGGGCGCTGGCGCCCAGGCGCATCGGCGGGCTGCCGAACATCGCCCGGCTCTGCTTTCATGAGCTGCTCGCCCCCGACTACGCCCTGCCCGATCCCGAGCGCGCGCTTGCCAACCCGCCCGGCCTTGCCGGCATCGTGCACGATCTTTCGCTGCCGACGCTGCTCGCCGCCTATCGGCGCGGGCTCTACCCGCTCGCTCATGTCGCGCCGCTCAAGTGGTGGTCGCCGCCGCTACGCTCGGTGCTGTTGTTCAAGAATTTCCACATGTCGAACAATCTGCGCCGGCTGATGCGGCAAGGCCGCTACAGCGTGACCTTCGACCGCGATTTCGACGCCGTGATCGCGGGTTGCGCCGGACGCCGGCAAGGGCGCTGGCACCTCACCTGGATCACGCCGCGCATCATGCGCGCCTATGCGGCGGCTTTCGACGCCGGCCACGCCCATTCCTTCGAGGTGTGGAACCAGGCGGGCGCGCTGGTCGCCGGCGGCTACGGCATGGCGATCGGCGCAAGCTTCACCTTCGAATCGCAATTCACGCATGAATCGAATGCCTCGCGCATCGGCGCTGCCGTGCTCAACTGGCACCTCGCCAAGTGGGGCTACCGCTACAACGATGGCAAGCTGATCGGACCGCTGTGGGAAAACATGGGCTTCCGCGACCTGCCGCGGCGCGAATTTCTGGCGCTGCTGTCGGATGCGGTGCGCCTGCCGGGCAAAAGCGGGCGCTGGCAGGTCGAGGCCGATCTCGACACCGTGTCGCGCTGGCAGCCGCAATAGGCCGGATCAGCGCCGTCCGTTTTCCCACATCGAACCTAGCAGCGGCACCCGTGCGATCCATCGGCCGATGCGCGAATGGTGCTCGCCCGGTCCGGCGACAGCCATCGTCGGCCGGATCGGGAATTGCCGCCGGCGGTACCGGATGATCGGGATTGGCCGGCGGCACGACCGGCGTCGCGACCGTCGCCGCGGGCGGTAACGCCGGCGCAACCGGCGCAGCAATAGGCGCGGCTGGCGCCGGAGCCGCGCGTGGCGGCAAGGCCGCCTCTTGCTGCCCGGGCCATTGCGCGTGCAGGACGGCATCCGGCGTCTTGGCGACGGCATCCGCCGGCGGCTCCGCGTCATGCGGCACCAAAGCATGGCGGACCGCATCGAGCCACTGTACGTCGGTGACGGCCACCTCGTTACGGCCGCGCTCGTTGGCGGCGGCCGGTGCAGCCGCGGCTGGCAGTCCGGCGGCGGCCAGCGGATGCCGATCGGCTTTGCGGACTTGTTCCATCGCCGGCATATCGACGCGGCGCGCGACCGGCGCGACCGGCTTGTCGGCTGCCAGCAGGGCCTTGAACGCCGCCGTGGCGTCCGGATCGATCCCGCCGCAGTCTTGCTCGAACTTCTCGACGTCGCGGCGGACCAGCATGCGCCTTGTGCCGGCGTCGATGTTCTTGTCGATCATCGCGACAATGCTGCCACGCAGGCTGTGGCAGGTCGTCTCGGGCGAAAAGTTCGCGCGGTAGATCGAATAGCCGCTGGCCAAGCCCACTGGGATCGCCAGCAGCGAACCGACGACCTGCAGCATGCTGACGGTGCGGGCGAGCCTCGGCGCACCGCCGATGAGGGCATCGCTACCCTGATCGTATGAAATATCGTGCGCGCCGGGATGAAAGGGATCGCGCCTCGCCACCAGCATATTGGGAAACCTCGTTCGGGGGGATCGAGGCTTCCAGTCACGCGATTTTCGGGGAGAAATTGGGCCGGGATTGCGGCGCAAACGGGGTTTTCGCGTAATTCAAGCGTTAATTCTAGTTCCGAACCCTCAGCTGCCGCGATGAAGCACCGCGACGAAGAAGCCATCCGTCTCGGTCGTGCGCGGCGTCATCAATAGGCCTTCGCTCGAGAGCCGCGCCGCCTTGACGAACATGAAGGCGCGCTCGCCCAGCGCATTGGTGACATCGGCGGGCGGCGTTATCGAGAATTCCGGATGGCGCGCGAGGAAAGAGCGCACCTGGGCGCCGTTTTCTTCCTCCAGCACCGAGCAGGTTACGTAAGCGATGCGCCCGCCGGCCTTGAGCAAGGGCACCGCGCGCTCGAGAATCTCGGCCTGCTCCTTCTGCCGCTGTTCCAGCGCGCCGGGGCGCATGCGCCACTTGGCGTCCGGATTACGGCGCCAAGCGCCGGTGCCGGTGCAGGGCGCGTCGATCAGCACCAGATCGCAGCGCCCGAGGAGATCGGCGAGCTCGCCGCCGACCGACTTCGGCGTGCGCACCTGCACGTTGCGGGCGCCCGAGCGCCTGAGGCGGTCGTGGATCGGGGCGAGCCGACGCTTGTCGTCGTCGGTCGCGAAAATCTGCCCCTTGTTCTCCATCATAGCCGCCAAGGCCAATGTCTTGCCGCCGGCGCCGGCGCACAGATCGACCACCTGCTCACCCGGCTTGGCGCCGGAAAACAGCGCGGCCAATTGCGAGCCCTCGTCCTGCAATTCGACCATGCCTTTGAGGAACGCCGGCTCGGCGTGGATCGCCGGGCTCTTGGCGTCGGCGGCAAGCCGCACACGCAGTCCCCAAGGAGACCAGCGCGCGGGTTCCGGCTTCAAGTCGGACAGCATGCCGGCCACCTTTTCGCGCTCCACTTTCAACGTATTCACCCGCAAATCGAGCGGCGCGCGCGACGACAGCGCCGCGCCCTCTTCCGCCCGCGCCTCGCCGAAGGCGCGCGTGAAATGCGGATCGAGCCATTCCGGATAGTCGCCGGCGATATAAGCGGGCGCGCCCGTCATGTCGGCCGCATCGAGACGCTTGCGCTCGTCGTCGCTCAACGCCTCCGCCGCGTATTTCTCGCCGCTCGCCAGTCTGGCAATCGCATCGCTGTCGAGCCCGCGTTCGCGCTTGAGCATGCCGAGGAGGATCGCGCGCGGGCTATCGGCACCCATGATGAAAGCGCTCGAAGCGCGCCGGCGCAGCGCGTCGTAAACGAGGCCGGCGATGGCCGCGCGGTCGCCCGAGCCGGCGAAGCGATGCGCCAGCCCCCAGCTCTTGAGCGCGTCGGCCGCCGGGCGGCGCTCGCGCTCGATCATGATGAACACGTCGATGGCGGCGGCGAGCCGCGCGGCCGGCGTCATGGCAGGCCGAGGAGAATACGGACGGCGAAGACGATCCACATGACGATCAGCGCGAGCGCGCCGATGCCGTACCAACTGCCGCGCCGCATGACCCGGTTGCTGGTGGTGTGCACGTAAGCCTGGCCCACCCGCGCGACGACGAAAATCCAGGCCAGCACGATGAAGACGACGTCGGCGTGATGGGTGACGATCTCAAGGATCGTCAACACATAAAACAGCATCGGCAATTCGAGCTGGTTGCTGAAGCTGTTGGCGACCTGCTGCGTGCGCACCGGCCAGTTCGGCTCACGCAGGGCGATCTTGGATGGGTGTACCGTACGGCTGACCAAATCGTTGCGGCGCAACAGAAACAGCCAGACCAGCAGGCCGAGCGTCAGCGCGACTTCGACAAAGAGCGGCAGCAGAACGAACTGGATCGACATGTTCGGGTATCCTGACGAGCGGGGGCTAGAGCTTGATGCTCAGCGCGGTTTCGTGTTCCTCGTCGATGAATGCGGTAAGCCAGCTCTTCTTGTCTTGCAAGCCGGCAAGATAGGCCTCTGCCCCTATATGCGTGAGGTTGGCGCTGATCAGCAGCCCGCGCGCGCGCATCAACCGGCGCATTTCCTTGAGCAGCGGCCGCGACGGGGCGGAGCCGTCGAAAAACACTACGTCGTAGCCGGGGTCGAGCGTGCGCAGCACGGCCGCGAAATCGCCCTCGTGCACGACGACATGGCCGGCCATGCCGTGCGCTTCGACGTTTTCGCGCGCCAGCCGCACGTGCTCGGCGATCGCGCTCGACGGTGTCGATCACCGCGTCCGGCGCGCCCTTGGCGAACCACAGCGCGGTGTAGCCGAGCGCGGTGCCGAGCTCGAGCACGCGCCGCGCATTGGCGGCTGCCGCCAGCGCGCCGAGCAGCGCGCCGTTGTCATACGGATAAGCGCCGCAGCCATGCTCGACGCGGTGCTTAAGCGTCGCCTCGCGCACGACGGCGAAAGAGTCGGGGGAAGTCTTGGTCATAACGAACCTTCCCGATCAGGGAAGGCAGAATACCTTAAACACTGCCCGGATAATTCGGGCTCTCGCGCGTAATCGTCACATCATGCACGTGGCTTTCGCGCAGGCCCGCGCCCGAGATGCGCATGAATTCCGCCTTGCCGTGGAAGCTGTCCAGCGTCGTTGCGCCGACATAGCCCATGGCGGCGCGCAGGCCCCCCGCCAATTGATGCAGCACATTGGCGACCGGGCCCTTGTAGCCGACCTGGCCCTCGACGCCTTCCGGCACCAGCTTGAGCGCGTCCTTGATGTCCTGCTGGAAATAGCGGTCGGCCGAGCCGCGCGCCATGGCGCCGACCGAGCCCATGCCGCGATAGCTCTTGTAGGAGCGGCCCTGGTAGAGGAACACCTCGCCCGGCGTCTCGTCGGTGCCGGCCAGCAGCGAGCCGACCATGGCGCAATCGGCGCCGGCGGCGAGCGCCTTGGCGAGATCGCCGGAATATTTGATGCCGCCGTCGGCGATCACCGGCGTGTTCGAGGCTTTCGCCACTTCGACCGCGTCCATGATGGCGGTGAGCTGCGGCACGCCGACGCCGGCTACAATTCGTGTCGTGCAGATCGAGCCGGGGCCGATGCCGACCTTGATGGCGTCGGCGCCGCAATCGATCAGCGCCTTGGCGCCCTCGGCGGTGGCGATATTGCCGGCCACCACCTGCACCGCGTTCGACAGCTTCTTGATGCGGGCGACGGCGTCGAGCACGTAACGCGAATGGCCGTGCGCGGTGTCGACCACGATGAGATCGACGCCGGCCGCGATCAGCGCCTCGGTGCGCGCGAAGCCCTTGTCGCCGACCGTGGTGGCGGCGGCGACGCGCAGGCGGCCCTGCTCGTCCTTGCAGGCGTTCGGATTGGTCACCGCCTTTTCCATGTCCTTGACCGTGATCAGCCCGACGCAGCGGTATTGGCCGTCCACCACCAAAAGTTTCTCGATGCGGTGCTGATGCAAGAGCCGCTTGGCCTCGTCCTGGCTCACCCCCTCGCGCACGGTGACGAGCTTGTCCTTGGTCATCAGCTCGGCGACGCGCTGGCCCGGATCGGTGGCAAAGCGCACGTCGCGGTTGGTCAGGATGCCGACCAGCTTGCCGGCTTTGCCGTTGCCGCCGCCTTCCACCACCGGAACGCCGGAGATGCGGTTCTCCTTCATCAGGTCGAGCGCCTGCTGCAGCGTGGCGCCGGGCTCGATGGTGAGCGGATTGACCACCATGCCGGATTCGAACTTCTTGACCTGGCGCACCTGCAGCGCCTGTACGTCCGGCTCGAGATTGCGGTGGATGACGCCGATGCCGCCGGCCTGCGCCATGGCGATCGCCATCTGCGCCTCGGTCACGGTGTCCATGGCCGAGGCGATGATCGGGATGTTGACCGCGATCGAGCGGGTGATGCGGGAGCGGATATCGACGTCGGAGGGCAGCACCTCGGACAGGCCGGGCCTGATCAGCACGTCGTCGAAAGTGAGCCCTTCGCGCGGGCTGCCCTGATTTTGTCCGGCCATCGCCAACTCCGTCTCACCCGAAAAGGAGAACGCGGCCGGCTGCCGAAGGCTTATAAGATGCCTGCTGCGAGGGGTTCCTCGCCCGACGTCACGGCCCGCTTTTGGGTTGGCGCCGGTGGTTAGCACGCCCGGGCGCCGATTCCTAGGGCGTTGTCGGACGAAGTGGATAGCGCATCGCGATCCGGCAAGCGCATTCGCGGATGGCTGTTATGACCTGGCAGAATCGGCCTTCCTTCCGCCACCGCTTTGCTGTTGAAGACCTTTACTCCGCCAACCTTTAAGGCCTGCCGAGTTTGCTTTTTACATGCGCGCGACTTTATCCGAAAACCGGTTGCCACTTTTCGGGGTCACGCGCCATGCGCCGTGACCGCATCGTCCCGCTGATCATCGCGGTCGCTTTGTTCATGGAAAACATGGATTCGACCGTGATCGCCACCTCGCTGCCGGCGATTGCGGCCGACATCGGCACCAATCCGCTGGCGCTCAAGCTCGCGATCACCTCCTACCTGCTCTCGCTCGCGATCTTCATCCCGGCCAGCGGCTGGACCGCCGACCGCTTCGGCGCGCGCACGGTGTTCCGCGCCGCCATCGCGGTGTTCGTGCTCGGCTCGATCGGTTGCGCGCTGTCGAGCTCGCTCACCGACTTCGTCATTGCCCGCATCGTGCAGGGCATGGGCGGGGCGATGATGACGCCGGTCGGCCGCATGGTGCTGGTGCGCACCATCAGCCGGCGCGAGCTGGTCGCCGCCATGGCCTGGGTGACCACGCCGGCGCTGATCGGACCGGTGCTCGGGCCGCCGGTCGGCGGCTTCATCACCACTTACGCGACCTGGCATTGGATCTTCATCATCAATGTGCCGATCGGTCTTCTCGGCATCGTGCTCGCCACCCGCTACATCGAGGACCTGCGCGCCGAGCAGCATGAGCGTTTCGACATTGTCGGCATGGTGCTGGCCGGCCTCGGCATCGCCGGCGTCGCCTTCGGGCTATCGGTGCTGGGGCTGAATTTTCTGCCTTGGACCGTGGTGGCGGCGCTGATCGTGGGCGGCACCTGCTTTATCGCGGCCTATCTGGTGCACGCGCGCCACACCGCCAATCCGGCGCTCGATCTCACGCTGTTTCAGGTGCCGACCTTTTTCGCCAGCGTGACCGGCGGCTTCATTTTCCGGCTCGGCCTGGGCGCGCTGCCGTTCCTGCTGCCGCTGATGCTGCAGGTCGGCTTCGGCATGACGCCGTTCCAGTCCGGCATGGTCACCTTTGCCACGCGCGCTCGGCGCCATGGGGATGAAATGGGCGACCGCGACCATCCTGCGCCGGTTCGGCTTCCGCGCCATCCTGATCACCAATGCCGTCATCAGTTCGGCCTTCCTCGCCGTCTGTGCGCGGCTTCACCCAGACCACCCCGGTGGCGATCATGGTTCTGCTGCTGCTGGTCGGCGGTTTCTTCCGCTCGCTGCAGTTCACCAGCATCAACACCATCGCCTATGCCGACGTGGAGCCGCGCCGGGTGAGCCGGGCGACCGCGCTGGTCAGCGTCGCCCAGCAACTGGCCGTGTCGAGCGGCGTGGCGCTGGGCGCGCTCGTGGTGGAACTCACGGTTCATTTCAAGGGCAACGCGCCTTTGCAGGCGAACGATTTTCCGCCCGCTTTCCTTGCGGTAGCGGTCATTTCGGCGCTGTCGGTGTTCATTTTCGTCCGCCTTTCGCCCGACGCCGGGGCGGAAATGGCGGATCGGGTCCCTGCCCCGACCGAAACGTCCGACCAGCGGGTCGGCTAAGGTCAACGATTCGCTACAAATTAATGATTTATGGCCTAAAGCTTGGACAACCCGTTGCTGCACTTCGTATTTTCCCGTGCACAGGGGGTTTGGCGGAGGGGTAAGGTTTATGCGTGGGACCCGGCCGGCGCGGCTGCTCGCAGCCGTTTCGTTCGCGGCGATGGCCGCCGCTTTATCGTTTGCCGGCGCCGCCCAGGCGCAGTCGCGCGACGCGCGCCTATGCGCCACCCAGACCGAAAGCCTTGCCGATCAGCGCATCGCGGCCTGTTCCAGCATGCTCGGCTCGGGACGCCTGCACGGCAAGCAGGAAGGCGTCGCCTATGAGCTGCGCGGGCTCGCCTATCTCGATCGCGGCGACATCGCCCACGCCATTGCCGACCTCAACCAGGCGATCGCGCTGGCGCCCGATTTTCCGCCGGCTTATCAGAACCGCGGCAATGCCTGGTATGCGCGCGGCAATTACGGCCAGGCCATCGCCGACTACGACGCCGCCATCAAGCTCGATCCCAATTCGCCCTCGCCTTACGTCAACCGCGCCACCGTCCGGCGCGACCTCGGCTATGTGGACGGCGCGTTGGAGGATTATCAGAAGGCGATCAGTCTCGGCGCCGACAACGCCCGCCTCTATGGCGGCCGCGCCCAGCTCTATCTGCGCCAGCACGACTACGCCCGCGCGCTCGCCGATTTCGATCGTGCCTTGAAGCTGGAACCGAGCGCGGCGAATTACATGCAGCGGGCCCGCGCCAAACAGGATAACGGCGACTTTGACGGTGCGCTCGCCGATTACGCGGAAGCGGCGCGGCTCGATCCGAAGAACATCGCCGCCTATAGCGCGCAAGCCGCGATCTGGACGATGAAGGACGATTTCGACAAGGCCATCGCGGTCTATGACCGCGCCATCGCCGCCGATCCGAAGCGCGCAGCGACTTATGCCTTGCGGGCGCATGCTTACGATCAGAAAGGCGACCGCAACAGCGCCATGGCCGACATCAGCCGCGCGATCAAATTGTCCGGACAGGCCGATTACATGAATCTGCGCGGAACGCTGCGGCTGCAGGACGGCGACATCGACGGCGCGCTGCATGACGCCGACGCCGTTCTCAAGCTCAGCGCCAACAACCCAACCGCCTTGGCGCTGCGCGGCGCGGCCTTCGCCCGCAAGAAGCAATATGACCGCGCGCTGGCCGATCTTAACCGGGCGATCAAGGCCGATCCGAAGAGCGCGCTGGCTTTTGCCGAACGCGGAAAAATCTATCTGGCGAAATCCGACAGCGACCATGCCTTCGCCGATCTCAGCCGCGCCATCGCGCTCGGCGCGACCGGCGCCGAGCTCTACCGCGCGCGCGCCGCGATCTACCAGGCCAAGGGCGATACCGATCTGGCGCTGGCCGACCTCAACATGGTGCTGGCGCGCGAACCGAACGACGTCGCGAGCCTCTTGGAACGCGGCCAGATCAAGCAGGCCAGGGGCGAGACCGCCGCCGCCATCGCCGATTACGACGCCGTGCTTATGCGCGAGCCGAAAAACGTCGCCGCCCTGAGCGCGCGCGCCACGGTGCTGATCCGCTCCAACCGCTACGCCAAGGCGATCGACGATCTCGATCGCGTCATCCAGATCGATCCGAAGAACGCGCAAGCCTATTACCAACGCGGTTTCGCCTACGAACAGCAGGGTGAGCGCGCCAAGGCCATCGACGACTACAACAAAGCGATCGCGCGCGACGCCAGCATGACCGAGACGCGCGAAGCGCTCGCCCATGCGAACGCCGAGCAGCACCAGCAGCAGGAACTGCAATTGGCCGAGACGAAACAGCAAGAACAGAAATTGGCTGAGCAGAAAAAGCAGGAAGAACTTCGTTTGGCCGAAGAGCAGAAGAAGCAGCAAGAACAAAAACTAGCCGAACAGAAAAAGCAGGAGGAAATCCGGCTCGTCGAAGAGCAAAGGAAGCGGCAGGAGCAGAAACTGGCCGAAGAAAAGAAGCAGGAAGAAATCCGGCTCGCGGAAGAGCAGAAGAAACGACAAGAACAGAAATTGGCTGAGCAAAAGAAGCAAGAAGAACTTCGCTTGGCCGCGGAGCAAAAAAAGCAGCAAGAACAAAAACTGGCTGAGCAGAAGCGGCAGGAAGAGCTCCGGCTGGCCGCCGAACAAAAGAAACAGCAGGAACTGAAACTGGCCCAAGAAGAAAAGCAGCAGCTAGAAAGGCAAATGGCCGAGCGCGATGCAAAGCGGCAGGCCATGCAGCTGGCCGAACAGAAGAAGAAGCAGGAAGAACAGCGGCTCGCGGCGCAGAAGAAGCTGCAGGCGGAAGCGGCCGCCAAGGCCCCCGCCCAAACGGCGGCTGTGGATTCCAACGTTGCCGCCGATCAATCCGCGAAGCAGCCGGGCAAGACCGCTGCCATTGCCGAGCAGCCGGCGGCGCCACAAGCTCCCGCGTTCAAGCAAGCGGCAGCGACACCGCAACAGCACGAACAGCTATCGAACAATCAGCCTGAGCGTAAAATCGACGCCACGCCGGAGGAAAAGACGGCGCATTCGTTGCGGCGCCACGAACGCAATCGGCACGTCAGTCGCGCGGCCGAGCGGCGCCGGCACTATGCCCGCGCCGAGGAGGCGCGCCGCCGCGCCTATTACGACGAAGAGGTGCGCCGCAGCTACGAGCCGCCGCGCCGCGGCCTGCTCTTTACCGATGTCTGGCCCGAGGGCTCATGGCATCAAAACGACCGGCGATAACCCGTCGCCAATAGATAGAGCTCGGCCGAGTCGGAACGGCTTGCCGCCGGCTTCACGTGTTTCACGCTTTTAAAGTCGCGCTTGAGAGCGGCGAGCAGCGCGGCTTCGGTGCCGCCTTGCAGCACTTTGGCGAGAAACGTGCCGCCCGGCGCCAGTACTTCGCGGGCGAAGTCGGCGGCGGCTTCCACCAGCGCCATGATCTTCAGGTGATCGGTCTTGGCGTGGCCGGTGGCGTTCGCCGCCATATCGGACAACACCACATCGGCCGGTCCGCCGAGCATCGATTTCAGTTTGGCCGGCGCATCGTGGCTGAGAAAATCGATCTGCGCGAAATCGACGCCGGCGACCGCCTCCATCGGCAATATATCGATGGCGACGACGCGGCCCTGTTGCGGCGCGCCCACGCGTTTCGCGGCCGCTTGGCTCCAGCCGCCGGGCGCGGCGCCGAGATCGATCACGCGCGCGCCCTTCTTGAGGAAGCGCGCCTTGTCGTCGATTTCCATGAGCTTGTAGGCGGCGCGCGAACGAAAGCCTTCGCGCTTGGCGCGCGCGACGTAAGGATCGTTGAGCTGACGCTCCAGCCAAAGCTTGGACGACAAGGAACGGGCCTTGCGGCTTTTGACCCGCACCTTCAACGCGCGCGAGCCGCTGCCTTTGTGCGGTCACGATACCGCCGCCTGGTTGCCGCCGCCCCACACGCCGTCTTCGCGCATCATCTGCACCAGCATGCCTTCGCGCAAACCGCGGTCGGCGACGCGCAGGCGCGGACACGGGAAGGCGCGGCGGATCGCTTCCAGGATGGCGCAGCCGGCGAGCACCAGATCGGCGCGCTCGGCGCCGATGCACGGGCTGGCGACGCGCTCCTGGTAGCTCATGGCCAGCAGCCGCTCGATCACCGCGGTGATTTGTTGCGCGCTCATCCAGCAGCCATCCACCCGGTTGCGGTCGTAGCGCTTGAGATCAAGATGCACGCCGGCGATCGTTGTCACGGTGCCGGAGGTGCCGAGCATATGGATGCCGCGCACGTCGCCGCCGTGTTCGCGCGCGAACGGCGCGATCATCGCCGCCACCTCGGCCACCATCGCCTGGTAGGTTTCCGGCGAGACGATAATGCCGCCGTGGCGTTCGGCCAGCGTCACCACGCCGTACGGCAGCGAGATCCAGCCGCGGATCTGCGGCAACGGCGGCCCGCCGCGGCTCTGTTGCGAACGCTCGAGCCGCACCAATTCCGACGAGCCGCCGCCGATATCGAACAGCACGACGCCGTCGGCCTGCGGATCGATCAGCGTGGTGCAGCCGGTGGCGGCGAGCCGCGCCTCGGTTTCGCGATCGATCACTTCGAGTTCGAGCCCGACGTCTTGCGCGACGCGAGCGCGGAAATCCTCGCCATTCTCGGCCGAACGGCAGGCTTCGGTCGCGATCAGGCGGGCGCGGGTGACGCCCTTGTTCTTCATCTTGTTGCGGCAGATCGTGAGTGCGGCGATGGCGCGCCCGATCGCCGCCTCGCTGATGCGCCGCGAACTGGAGACGCCTTCGCCGAGCCGGATGATGCGGGAAAAGGCGTCGACGACACGAAAGCCGTCGCCGGCCGGCCGCGCCACCAGAAGACGGCAATTATTGGTGCCGAGATCGAGCGCGGCATAGACTCGCCCCGCCGCGGTCGCTGCCCACGCCGCCGTCGAGCCGTCCAGGCGACCGCCGACCCCATCGGGACCGCCCTGGCGATGCCCGATCCATAGCGGGGTCGAGGCCCGGGGTGTCCCCGGCCTCGCCGCTCATACCGTCAAACCTTCCTGCCGCCCCCGGTCGCCTCCCAGCGCTCTAGGGCGCGGCAAATTGTTCCCTCGATCGCGAAAAGTCTAACAGCGCCAGTCGCCCACGCAACCCTCATGCCTAAAAGCTATTCTTGTAGAAGCGGCTCCCCTGTCTTATTTGGTGATTTCCACGCGTAACGACCCGCAAAAGCTCCTGCATGGATGACCAAACCACCGAAAACGCGCTGTCGTTGACCAAATTCGGCATCGGCCAGCCCGTACTGCGCAGCGAGGATCCGACGCTGGTGCGCGGCGAAGGCCGCTACACCGACGACGTCAGCCGGCCCGGCCAGGCCTATGCGGTGATGGTGCGCAGCAGCGTCGCCCATGGCGTCATCCGCGGCATCGACACCGCCGCCGCCAAGGCGATGCCGGGCGTGCTCGCGGTCTTAACCGCGGCCGATCTTTCCGCCTATGGCGGGCTCAAATGCAATCTGCCGCTCAAGAGCCGCGACGGCTCGCCGATCCGCTATACGCCGCGGCCGGCGCTCGCCGGCGACAAGGTGCGTTTCGTCGGCGATCCGGTCGCCTGCGTGATCGCGGAGACGGTCGCGCAGGCCAAGGACGCCGCCGAAGCGGTCGCCCTCGACATCGAGCCGCTGCCCGCGGTGATCAGCGCGCGCGAGGCGGCAAAACCTGGCGCACCGCAGCTCTGGGACGACGTGCCGGGCAATATTGCGCTCGATTATCACCATGGCGATAGCGAGAAGGTCGCCGAGGCTTTCGCCAAGGCGGCGCACGTCGTGCGTCTGCCGCTGGTCAATCAGCGCATGGTGGTGAATACGATCGAGCCGCGCTCGGCCATCGGCGAGTTCGACGCCAAAAGTGAAAAATGGACGCTGCATTCGTGCAGCCAAGGCGTCTTCGGTCTCAAGACCGCGCTGCGCGACGTTCTCGGCGCACCCGCCGACAAGGTTCGCGTGCTCACCGGCAATGTCGGCGGCTCGTTCGGGATGAAAGCATCGGTCTATCCCGAATATGTCTGCATCTTGCATGGCGCGCGCGCGCTCGGCCGGCCGGTGAAGTGGACCGATGAGCGCTCCGGCAGCTTCTTGTCCGACCATCATGGCCGCGATTACGACATGACGGTCGAAGTGGCTTTCGACAAAGACGGGTTGATCCAGGCGATCCGGCTCACCGGCTACGGCAATCTGGGCGGCTATTGCGCGGCCTTCGGGCCGCTGCTGCCGACCCTCAACGTGACCAAGAACATCGTCAGCATGTACCGCACGCCGCTGCTCGAAGTGGCGACCCAATGCGTGTTCACCAACACGACGCTGGTGTCGGCTTATCGCGGCGCCGGGCGGCCGGAAGGCGCGTTCAACATGGAGCGCACGATGGATTATGCCGCCGCCGAACTCGGCATCGACCGGTTCGAGCTGCGGCGGCGCAATTTCATCAAAGCGCGCGAGATGCCGTTCAAAGCGGCCTCGGGCGTGACTTACGACTGCGGCGATTTTCCGGGCCTGTTCAAGGACGCGCTCGCGCGCGCCGACGTCAAGGGCTTCAAGCGGCGCAAGCGCGCGAGCAAGCGCGCCGGCAAGCTGCGCGGGCTCGGCGTCGCCTGCTATGTCGAGACCACGGCGGCGATGACCACTGAGCAAGCCGCCGTCCGCTTCAACGCCGACGGCACGGTGACGATCGTCACCGGCACGCTCGATTACGGGCAAGGACATGCCTCGGCCTTTGCGCAGGTGCTGACCGAAAAGCTCGGCGTGCCGTTTGAGCGCATTCGCCTGGTGCAAGGCGACAGCGATCAGCTCGTCACCGGCGGCGGCACCGGCGGCTCGCGCTCGGCGATGCTGAGCGGAACGGCGATCGCGCAGGCGTCCGATAAGGTCATCGAGATCGGCAAGCAGATCGCGGCGCATGTGCTGGAAGCGTCCGCGGGAGACATTGAGTTCAAGAGCGGGCGCTTTGTCATCGCCGGCACCGACCGCTCGATCGACATCATGGCGCTGGCGGAACGGTTGCGCGGCGGCATGAAGCTGCCGGAAGGCGTGCCCGCCTCGCTCGATGTGACGCATGTCACCGAAGCCGTCCCCGGCGCCTATCCGAATGGCGTTCATGTCGCCGAAGTGGAAGTCGATCCCGACACCGGCTTGACCCACGCGGTGAAATACACGGCGGTCAACGATTTCGGCACCGTGATCAATCCGATGCTGGTCGAGGGCCAGATCCAGGGCGGCGTGGTGCAGGGGCTGGGCCAGGCGCTGCTCGAAGGCGCGGTTTACGACGTCGATGGCCAGTTGGTCACCGGCTCGTTCATGGATTACGCCATGCCGCGCGCGCACGATGCGCCAATGATCACGGTCGCGAACCACCCGGTGCCGACCAAGACCAATCCAATCGGCGCCAAGGGCTGCGGCGAGGCTGGCACGTCGGGCGGGCTTCCGGCGATCGCCAATGCGGTGATCGACGCGCTCTCGGAATACCGCATTCGGCATGTGGAAATGCCGATGACGCCGGCGCGCATTTGGCAGGCAATTCAAGATGCTCAACGCCACCGGCCATAAATCCCTGCGAAATTTTCGTAAAATAATTTTGCGGAGATTTTATTCCGTGTTTATACGATTGGTTGGCGGAGAACCGTATAAAGGCGCGGGGCGACTCGACCGAGGCCGAGGCGCATGCGACTATTTCGGCCGCTCGAGCTGGCCATAAAAGAGATTCCGTGGATTGCCAGCCAGCCTCTGGCGCGCGTTCGCAATCCGGCGGCGTTTCAATTCCATAGCACCTTGACGGCAAACGGTTATCGACCGGATGTGCTGCTCAATGTCATGCCGAGGCACAATCTTATCTACATCGCGGTGCCCAAGGCCGGCTCGACGCGAATCCGAAAGACATTGGCAAGGATTGACGGCCGGCATTCGCGTACCCTGCAACCGGCCCGGCGCTTGCGTTTTCGCGGCCCCTATGGACCGCGTAATATCACCATCGATGCGCTCTTTCGGATAGCGAGCAACCCCGACACGTTGCGATTTTCCTTTGTCCGCAACCCCTATGCGCGCGCCGTGTCATGTTGGGCCGACAAATTCGCGGACAAGCCGCTCGTTCCCGGCGACGACTTCATCGATTCCTATCTGGCGATGCGGCAAGAGATTGACGCAGGCCTCCCCGCCGGGCCGGAGCGCACATTGTCGTTTCCCGAGTTCACGATCTTTGCCGCCGCCACCGCGAAATCCTGCCACGATATTCATCTGCAGGCGCAAGACGATATTATAAGCATGCCGGGCATTGAACTTAACCTGATCGGCAAATTGGAGAATTTCAACGCCGATTTCGCAGGCGTGCTCGATTTTTTAAATGCCGCGGACGATATCCGCCGCGAGGCGGCCGTTGCGATCAACAAATCTCACCACCACGACTGGCCGCTGTATTACACGCTCGAACTCGCCGACCGGATTTATCGTACTTATGAGCGCGATTTCGACCGCTTCGGTTACACGCGCGCCATCCCGTGATTCGCGCCAGCCTGCCGCAACGAAAACAAACGGGGCCGCCATTGCCGGCGGCCCCGCGGTTATTCGGTCGGCGCGGCTGTCAGGCCGGACCGGCGAGCTTCACGTTCTTGAGCGGCAGCGAGCGCACGCGCTGTCCGGTGGCCGCGAACACCGCATTGGCGACCGCCGGCGCGGTCGGCGCCGTGCCCGGCTCGCCGATGCCGCCCCATTTCGTGCCGCCGGAGAGCGCGAGATAGACCTCGATCTTCGGCGCGTCGGCCAGAGTGACGACTTGGTAGCTGTCGAAATTGCCCTGCTCGACACGGCCGTCCTTGATGGTGATCTCGCCATAGAGCGCGGCGGAGAGGCCGTAGATCACGCCGCTCTCGATCTGCGCCTCCACGATGCCGGGATTGACCACATGGCCGCAATCGACCGCGGCGACCACGCGGTCGACCTTGACCTCGCCTTTGTGGCTGACCGTCACCTCGGCGACCTGGCCGACGATGGTGCCGTAACATTCGTGGACGGCGATGCCGCGGCCGCGGCCGGCCGGCAGCGGTTTGCCCCAGTCGCCTTTCTCCGCGATCTTGTCGAGCACGCCGATGAAGTCCGGCCGGTGCGCCAGCAGCGCGCGGCGGAACTTATAGGGGTCCTTCCCCGCCGCCTGCGCCAGTTCGTCGATATAGCTCTCCATGAAGAATGCGTTCTGCGAGGAGCCGACCGAACGCCAGAACATCACCGGCACATGGGTGTTCTTGAGCATGCAGCCGACGCGCAGGTTGGGAATATTGTAGGCGGTGGTGGAAAAGCCCTCCACCGCCTGCGGCTCGACGCCGCCCTCGACCCTGTTGATCCCGGTCGAGCGCAGGATTGAGCCGACGGCGATCCGGGCGTCGAACGCCGTCGGCATGCCGTCGGCGCCGAGCGCCGCCTTCAGCCGCACCGCCGCCTGCGGGCGGTAGCGGTCCTGCGTCATGTCTTCCTCGCGGGTCCATACCAGCTTCACCGGCTTGCCGACCTGCTTGGCGACCAAAATCGCCTGCCGCATCTCGTCGTTGATCGAGCGGCGTCCGAAGCCGCAGCCGAGGAAGCAGTTATGGATATCGATCTGCTCGGGCCTGAGGCCCGACGCATAAGCGGCCAGCCGGATCGAGCCCATCGGCGTCTGCGAGCCGAGCCAGACGTCGAGCCTGTCCGCTTGCAGGTTCACCGTCGCGTTGAGCGGCTCCATGGTGGCATGCGCGAGATGCGGCGCCTCGTACAGCGCCTCGACGATCTTGCCGCCTTCGGCGAAGACCGCATCGACATCGCCGTCGTTGCGCGCGCTCACCATCGGTCCGTCGAGCGTGTCGCGATACATCTTGGCGAATTGCGCGCTGTCGGTCCGGCCGGCCGCGCCCACCTCCCATTCCGGCTTGAGCAGCGCGAGCGCTTCCTTGGCGCGCCAGAAGCGGTCGGCGACGACCGCGACCGCGTTGTCGAGCTTGACCACTTGCAGCACGCCGCGCCGGCCTTTCGCGGGCGTGTCGTCCACGCTTTTGAGCTTGCCGCCGAACACCGGGCACGCGGAGATCGCCGCATAGACCATGCCCGGAATTTGCGTATCGATGGCGAACTTGGCCGAGCCGTTGATCTTGAGCGGCGTGTCGAGGCGCGGCAGCGCCTTGCCGATCAGCTTGAACCGATCGGGCGTGCGGATCGCCGGCTCCCGGTCGAGCTTGATCTTGGCGGCCTCGCCGGCGAGCGCGCCGTAGTCGAGGGTGCGGCCGGAGGCCTTGTGCACCACCTTGCTGTTGGCCGCTTCGCATTCGGCAACCGGCACGCTCCAGCGTTGCGCCGCAGCCTGGATCAGCCGCTCGCGCGCGCTGGCGCCGGCCTGCAGCAGCATCTGCCAGGAGGTGCGCACGCCGCGGCTGCCGACGGTCAGCATATCGCCATAGACATTGTGTTCGCGTAAGTTTCGCGCCGGCGAAACGTATTCGACCCTCACCTTCGACCAGTCGCATTCGAGTTCTTCGGCGACGATCATCGGCAGCGCGGTGATGGCGCCCTGCCCCATCTCCTGATGCGGCGAGCGGATCAGAATGCCGCCGTCGGGATCGATCGCTAAGAAGGCGTTGACCTCGTTCGGCGCATTGTCGGGGCCCCAGGCCTGCGGCCCGATGCTGGCGGCGTCGGCCAGACCCGGAAACGCCACGCTGATGGCAAGGCCGCCGGCGGCAGAAGCCGAGGCGACGACGAATTGGCGGCGGGTGAGCGATGTTTGGACGATCTGGTTCACGGCTGCCCCCTCACGTCTTCATCATGGCCGCGGCGCGATGGATCGCGCGGCGGATGCGGACATAGGTGCCGCAGCGGCAGATATTGCTGAGATTGGCGTCGATGTCGGCGTCGCTCGGCTTGGGATGCTCCTTCAGGAACGCCGCCGCCGCCATGATCTGGCCGGACTGGCAGTAGCCGCATTGCGGCACATCTTCAGCCAACCAGGCCTGCTGCACCGGATGCTTGCTGTCGCTCGACAGGCCTTCGATGGTGGTGACGGATTTGCCGGCGACGTCGCCGACCTGAATGCCGCACGAGCGCACGGCCTCGCCGTTCACATGCACGGTGCAGGCGCCGCACAGTGCGATGCCGCAGCCGAATTTGGTGCCGGTCAATCCGATCTCATCGCGGATGACCCAGAGCAGCGGCGTCTCCGGCTCGACATCGAGCAGATGCAGCTTTCCGTTGACGGTGATGGAGATCATGGCGATACCCGCGGCGCCTCATTCCCGTTCAGCAGGTGGTCGGCGCCCGGAGAACCACACCCGCCGGATGATCAATTGATGTATCTTAGCACCAAGGCACCAAGCGCGGGGGCGTTCAGTTCTTGTTAAGCCATGCGATGTTTTACCGGCCGCCCTGCCCGAAGCACATGGCCAACCCACTGGAAATGAACTGGATTGGCGCGGCAAGCCGGGCCATAGTCCGCCCCCTGCCGGGAACCCGCACACGATGAGTCAAGCAACCGACCTCCTGGCCGTGAGCCGCGCACCGCACACGCGCATCGTCGGCGCAGTGAGCGCGGCGCATTTCGTCTCGCATTATTACATCCTGCTGCTGGCGCCCTTGCTCCCCTTCGTGCGCGCCGATTATGGCGTGAGCTATACCGAGATCGGGCTCGCCTTCGCCGCCTTCAACGTCGTATCGGCCGCGCTGCAGACGCCGGCCGGGTTCCTGGTCGATTGGCTGGGCGCGCGCATTCTTTTGATCGCGGGCCTGGTGACCGGCGCCCTCGCCTTCTTGGTCGTCGGGCTCACCCATTCTTACTGGCTCTTGGTGGCGATGTTCGCGCTCGCCGGCGTCGGCAACACGGTCTACCACCCGGCCGACTATGCGCTGCTCTCGCATCATGTTCCGTCCGACCGCATCGGCCAATCTTTCTCGGTGCACACCTTTGCCGGCATGCTGGGATCGGCGGTGGCGCCGGCGAGCCTCTTGATGATGCAAAGCCTGTGGGGCTGGCGCGGCGCTTTCATCGGCGCCGGCGTTCTCGGCTTTGCGGTGGCGGCGCTGCTGTTGGCGATGCGCGAAACCGCGGAAGTAAAAACTGTCCCCGCGCCGCGCGCGGCGGATGCCGCGAGCGCGGTCGGCTGGCGGCTGTTACTGTCGCCACCAATCATGCTCAATCTCGTTTTCTTTGTGCTGCTGGCGCTGATGAGCGGCGGCATCAACAATTTTTCCGTGGTCGCGTTCGGCGCGCTCTATGGCACGGCGGTGACCACCGCCAACGCGGCGCTGTCCGGCAACCTCTTGCTGTCGGCGATCGGCGTGCTGATCGGCGGCGTGCTGGTCGGGCGCACCACGCGGCACGGCCTGGTGGCGACCGCCGGCTTGGCCGGGATCGCGCTGTTCATCGCGCTGGTCGCGCAGTTCGACCTCGGCTCGCTGGCGCTAATCGTGGCGATGTCGGCGGCCGGCTTTTGCTCGGGCGTCATCATGCCGTCGCGCGACATGATCGTGCGCGAGGTCACCCCGCCCGGTTCGTTCGGCAAGGTGTTCGGCTTCGTCACCACCGGCTTCAATATCGGCGGCATTATTTCGCCGCTGATCTTCGGCGCCATCATGGACCACGGCAGCCCCAAGCTGGTGTTCGTGCTGGTGGCGGCGTTCAGCCTGATCGCCGTCGTGACGGTGGTAACGCGGCCGAAGCCGGCGGCCTGATCCGCGCTACCGCCGGATAGCGAGGCGGACTTGTCAAATCGGCCGAATTGCCCCATGTGAGGGCCGCTGGCGCAGGCTATTTTGATCGCGCCGTGCCCAGTTTTGCTGGGGGATAGTTCAACGGTAGAACATCGGACTCTGACTTAGTATTTGGCGCTTTTCATAGCTGCACATGCGTTTCGCCAAATTCTATTTTCGCTTGCATTTACAGTGCTCTACAGCAACACTGCAAAGCATGGACGAACGCCGCTACGCGCCCCGAGCCTGAGGCCAGGGCGAGGCTAAGGATCAACTGACTTTGAGTCCGTGGTTTCACTTTTGCTCGCGGACTGAGGCTAAGGCGAGGCTCGGAAAATGAGATTAACGGACATCTCAATACGCGCATTGGCACCTCCGGAAAAAGGTCGCCGCGCCTATTTCGACGACACCTTGCCCGGATTTGGCTGCCGCGTCTCGCAAGGCGGCAGCAAGAGCTTCGTCGTGCAGCATGGCCCCACCCGCCAGCTCATCACCATCGGGCGATTTCCCATCATCTCGCTCGCGCAGGCCCGCACTGAAGCCAAACGCATCCTCGCCGAGCGCACCCTTGGCAAGCACCAGCCTGAGAAAATTGCTTGGGACGATGCCGTCGCGCTTTTTCTCGCCGCTTGCGCGCAAAAAAACCGGCCCCGCACCTATGCCGACTACAAGCGCCTGTTGGCGTGCCATTTCAAATTCGGTGCCACCAAACTCGCCGCAATCACACCGACGGAAATCCATCGCCGGCTCGACCAACTGATCTCTACCCCTTCGGAACGCAGCCATGCGCTTCGCGTGGTCAAAATATTCTTCAACTGGGGCAAGCCCCGCTACATCGAGCGCTCGCCATGCGATGGCATGGAGGTGACCAGGGGGCCGCCGCGCACACGACACCTCACCGATGCCGAACTGGTGGCGGTCTGGCGGGCGGCCGATCAAGATTTTCATTTTCACAAGAGAGTTCGCCTCTGCACTCTGCTTGGGCAGCGCCGCGGCGAAATCGGCCAATTGCGTGGCGAATACATCGATCACAATGAGCGGACCATTACGCTGCCAGCACACATCGCGAAGAATGGGCGCGAGCACGCCATCCCCTATGGCGATCTGGCCGCGGACATTCTCCATGCGCTACCTGAGCAAGGTTTTCTGTTTCCCGGTCGCTACACTGGAGACCAGGCATTTAGCGGTTGGGCCAAGGGCAAGCGCAACTTCGATGCCAAAATCACGGGCGACCTGCAAGTGTCCCCGGTTGCACCATGGACGCTGCATGACTTGCGGCGCACTTGTGCGACCAATTGGGCGAGTTTGAAAATTCCGCCGCACATCATTGATAAACTTCTCAACCATGTCACCGGATCAGTCCACGGCAGTAGCATTTCCGAAGTTGCAGCGATTTATAATCGCTATGAGTATCTGCCCGAAATGCGCGATGCCATTAATCGATGGGAAACGAAGTTGCGCTGGCTGATTGAGGCAGATCGCCTTTCCACGTGATGCTATGTGCGCGTATGTGCACGTTGTACGTGCACCCATTTGGCGCTATGTTTGCATCTGCCCGCTAGCTGGTTATCTGGCGAGCATCGCGATGCTCCCTTTTCGAAGGGAGTGTCCGATGACACAGAATACTGGTGAGCAAGAAAGAGCTGAAATCTGTCTATGGAGTTCCGTACAGCTTCGCGCACATCGCGCGCCTTGAAGCGGCCGGCCAATTCCCCAAGCGGGTACGGCTCGGCGCTTGCAGGGTGGCGTGGTTGTGCGAAGAGGTACAGAGCTGGATAGACGAGCGCGTTGCTAACCGCGACACGACAACTCCTTCTTGAAGGGTGAGAGCCCCGGTGTCCAAGCCGGGGCTCTTCCGTCTTGAAAACATTCTCCATACTGTTGGCGTAGCGCCATTTAGGGAACAACAATGGAACGCCGCGCAGCGGCATTCTAGATTACCGCATCGTGATGGCGTCGTACGCCCGAGCTGCTACCGACCATGCGCCAGACGAGACTGCCATGAACATCCCGACTAACTGATCTTTGAAAACAAATACGAGCGCGAATGACAATTGTTGCGGGCAAAGTATCCTAACGAAACACTACTACGTGTATCGGACTAAGCAAGCGGGCTGGGCCTGTTGGCCCACTGTATTTGCGAAGGTTGTTGACTACGGCGTAATGGTGACCGCGCTAAACGGCTTGCTGGGCATGCCGTCAATCATAAGCTTGATGTACACGTGGTGGTTCTCAAGCTGCATAAGGTCGAGCGGCTCGAACCGGGCCTGGAATTCCTTCGCGACATAGGAAGCGTCTTCGGCGCCGACGCGGAATGAAATGATGGTGCCGGCATTACCGAGCACTGCATGCCGAACGTCCGGCTCAAGCTGATGCAGATACTGGTGAGCGACCGTGAACCCGACACGGTATTTGCGCAGCTCTGAGAGCATGTTTGCAAGCGCCAGCGTCGTGAAGCTCTGAAACTCGTCGATATAGACGAAGAAATCGCGACGCTGCGGCTGAGGCGTATCGGCACGGCTAAAAGCCGCAAGCCCGATCGTCGTTACGAGCAACCCGCCCAGCAGGGAAGAGCTGTCCTCACCGAGGCGGCCTTTTGCAAGGTTGACCAGAAGTACCCTGCCCTCGTCCATTATGTTGCGGATGTGAAGGTCAGTCGTGGGCGACGTGAGGATGCGATTAAGCGTTGGGTCTGCCAGAAACGCCCCGACCTTGTTTTGGATCGGCGCAATGCCATCGGCCCGGTATCCAAATGAGAACCGTTCGTATTCTTTCTCCAGAAAGCGCTTCACCGTCTCATTCTTGAGCGATGCAACCACCTGTTTGCGGAATTCCTTGTCCGAAAAGACCCGTAGGATATCGTGCATGGTGGCATCAGGCCGCTCCAGGAGCGCCATGAGGGTGTTGCGCAGAATATGCTCCATGCGCACGCCCCAGGCGTCCGGCCACATCTTCTTGAACACCTCCATGAGCCCCGAGGCTGCGAGCGGGATGCGATCTGCTCGCACGTGCCGCAAAGGATTATAGCCGTAGGGCTGTGAGGGGTCGGCCGCATTTAGATACATCACATCATCTTTGCGGGATGCCGAAATGCGATTGGCGACGCGCTCGACCAAATCACCGTGCGGATCGATAAGGGCGAAGCCGTTTCCGCGCTCCAAATCCTGGAGCGCCATGAATTCCATTAGCGTTGATTTACCGGTGCCGGTTTTACCGATGACGTAGATATGCGAGAAGCGATCTTCGTCCTTGATGCCGAAGAGACGGTCGTCGCTTCGGAAATCAACTCGCCCGATTTGTGTGATTTGGCTATCGGGCATCTCACCGCAGATTTTCTCAAGACATATGGTCGACGAGTAGAGCTGTAAATTTGCCAATTCGGCAAAATCGCGGGTCTATATCTCAATCGAACCCAGAGCGAGTATCAGTAACGGAACCTCCGCCTCGCTATCCGGCACCTGAATGATTTGGATGTCGGTAGCTAGGAGGAGAAGATGTCCACCGTTGTTCTTTCCAATAAGGCCACAAAGCTCATGAAGCTTTGTGAGATGGAGGGCTTCAAGACCCTCGATCAGCTACTGCGACATGTCGCCACCGACAGTGTGTGTCCAGCCATCTGTATGACGGAGGGCTGCGATTACACGACCGAAATCGAGCCCGACCAAGACCGCGGCTATTGTGAAGCATGTGGCGGTAACACCGTCACCTCGGCGCTCGTGCTTGCCGGCCTAATCTAGGAGGCCGGCATGCAGTTCCGTAACTTCTACCGATGGACTCGCTGCGGCAAGACATGGACCGACGAGTGGTCTGCCGCATGCGACGACGATTGTCCGCACTGCGGTGCGCGGCATATGTCGCCGTACAAGAGTGACGATGTGGAGGATGGCGATGAATAAAATCGCCGGACCCCTCTCAAAGTCTGACCGCATCCGGGTGCTGAACGATAACTTCCGCAGCACCTTCGTCGGCGGCCAGGTGGTCATGACGCAGGGCGTCGCTGAACTTCCGCTCGATACCAAAGCCCGCGTGCTCTTGGCGGTTCAGTCCTTCAGCAATTTCACGAAGGACAATGACCCGCACGGCGAGCACGACTTCGGCAGCTTCATAGTTGCGGGCGAGACGTACTTCTTCAAGATCGACTACTACGCCCTCGACATGCAGTGCGGTTCCGAAGACCCCGCCGACCCGAACGTGACGACGCGCGTGCTCACCATCATGTGCGCCGACGAGTACTGACTCCCCCACCAACCTCAAAGGAGTTGACCATGGCTACCCAACAGCCGAGCTACCAGGCGTACACGGTCGTCAAACGCAAAGGTCAAGATGACTTCTGGCTCAACATCGGAGCCGCGTTCATGCACCAGGATGGCGATGGCTACAACGTCATCCTGCAAGCGCTGCCCATAAACGGCAAAATCGTACTGCGTCCCCCGAAAGCGCAAACAGACGAGGTGTCAACCAAGCCGGCCGGGCGGCGCACGACGCGCCGCGACAAGTAATCTCTAGAAAACGAGGATGCGGCAACCCAACGCAATCCGCACGTTGTCAAGCCCACCTAAAACAGTGCCGCAGGCACTGCCCGCTTCACTGAAGCGGGCTAACAAATAACCGCTCTTTGAACTTCGCAGCTCGCATCAGCGCTACGCTGCAAACTCAGCCCCGCCACTTACGCGTGCGGGGTTTTTCGTTTATTTGGGCTGCTTTAGACACTATGCCAGACACGCTACTTGACACGGGATGAGAAACGGTGGATATGAGAACAGTCCATTCTGCAGAATGGGCCGTTTCGTCATTCAAAGACGGAACTTTCTGCTTCAAAGCCCCGCCGCCTTCCAAAAGCGGCGGGCACTAATTCGGCTCAAGGCCGAAGACCATACCAAGTGTGGTGCACTCCGATGACCGACGAAAACCTTTACGCGTTTATCAGCCGCCGCGAGCGTGAACTACGGCATCAGATCGCTGGGCTCAAAGGCCAGCTCGCCTTGATCCAAGGGCAGCTCGCCCAGCGGGAGTATGAGCTAGTTCGGATCACGCACATCAAAGCTACCGACATCATCGAAGACGCCCTAGGCGTCGCCAACCTGCCGCAAGCGGACAGCAATGCGACCACCCAAGGCGGCGTTGCAAATCGCCCATTACCGCCTGAGGTCGCTCAAAGGTTCGCCCAGATGACCATCAAGGAGTGCGTAATCCAAGCTCTGCTTGACGCATTTCCGGATGGAGGCACCGCTGCCCAGATTTGCGACTTCATGCGCGACGCTTATGGCCGTCCTATTCAGCCGTCAAGCCTTCGTCCGCAGATGCACCGCCTCAAAGACGCTGGAGTGCTCGGTCAAGACCCGTCTTCGGATACTTGGAATTTCAGAGACGGCAAGCGGCGCTTGTATGCGATGTATGACCATCCAACTTCGAGAGCCGGAATGTCAGAATTGAAAGACGATGAAATAGGAGAGAACGAACCACGCACTCGATTGCGCGAGGTGGGTGAACCCCATACCAACAAAAAGAACAAAGATGATTTTCTCGATTGAGATCAAGGCACATATAAAATCCGCTGTGGCCCATTAATAACAAAATCGTGCTGCGTCCGCCAAAGGCGCAGAGCGACGAGCCGCCGGCCAAACCGGCAGAGCGACGCACCGAAAGACGCCGCGACAAGTAATTTCTAGAAAACTAGGATGCGGCAACGCAACGACGTCCGCACTTTGTCAAGTGCCCCTGAAACAGTGCACTTAAAACAGTGCCGCAAGCACTGCCCGCGTCGGTGAAGCGGGCTAAAAAATAACAGCTCTTTGAACTTCGCAGCTCTGCGTGAAGCTACGCTGCACTCAGCCCCGCCACTCACGTGCGCGGGGCTTATTGCATAAAAGCCACCACTTCCAATTGTATGGTCGAATGGTGTAGTTTCTTAAAGTCGTCTTCCAAGTGAACGTGCTGAATTCTCTGTCTGTAACTAATGGGCACCGTTAGTGCGATCGGCAGCCCTCGCTTACGCCCTTAGTGGGCAATCGCGATATTAGGCCTCTCGATTGGGGAGTGGTAGTCATGTGGAACGAATTCGTCGACTACATCACAGTACACCCAGCCTTCGGCCCTATCATCGCCGCGCTTATCACGGCGATCGCTGCAATCTGGATCGCGAGACGCTTCACACAGCGGATCAAGCGAATCGAGGCTACCTTGGAATTTCGAAAGCGCTATCAAGAATTTCTCGACGCACAGAGTAAGCTCAATGAGGAATTCTATTTTGACAATAACGGCGCGCGGATTAATCCGGCCCCGGCACCGACCCACAAGGACAAACACATCGCCGACAATCTCTACCGGCGACTTTTCGACTTGATGTTGAACGAGTTTGGCTTTTTTCGAGCTGGATTGGTTGACCACTATGCATTCACGGAGTGGATGCGATGGCGTTGGCACGACTTTCGCGGTGCATCGGATGTGACTGGGCTCTCCTATGCGCAAGGCTGGCAAGACTGGAAAAGGCAACCAGGATTACATGGCAACCCATTTCTTGATTTTCTCGACACGGTCCACGCAAAACCCACGGACAGTGCGGTTGACGATATTGTAAAGAAGTACTCTCCGCGTTGGCGGCATCTATGGCGCCGCCTGATTCCATAGTCGCCCACACCCGACACTTTAGAGGTCCCGCGCCGCGATAACACTCGCGATTGCCGCAAAGATAAATAGCTCTTTGAACTTCGCAGCTCGCACCCGAGCTACGCTGCAAAACTCAGCCCCGCAACAGACGTGTGCGGGGCTTTTTTTCGAACAAATTTGCAGCTACAAGACCGGCGCATATACACGGAGATATTTATATGAAAACCGGAACAAAGAGACGCGCGTGGACATCAATACAGGTGCGCGAGCTGAAGGCGCTAGAGGAACCTTGGTCAAGGATTGTAAGTCATAAAATTCGAATCCGAACTGCACAGCGATGACGCGCTTGAGATCAAGCAATGCGCCGCCAACGGACGACCACGTTTGCGTCTCTGTCGGGACCCCTTTCGACCTCGCGCCAATGAATCAGTAACCGCCTGCGACGGAATCCCCGGAGAGTCAGAAACGAGAGCCGCTTAAGAAGCCACCGTCGCTCTTAAGTTCGCCCGCTGCTAAGCCGTGAATTTGAATTTCTTCGGCAAGGTAAAACTCATCCCAGTATTGTCGGCAACGACCACATCGACGGCATCCGCGCCCAAAGGGCGAGCCGGTATAATACCTGCCGCCGATGATCCGTCGGCGGAGATAGCAAGTTTCTCGACCGCCGCACCGCCTAATTTGACGGTGCTGCTGGAGCTGAGTCCCTGCCCGGTGATCACCACAACGTCTCCCGATGTGCCTTCAGCTGGTTGGATGTCAGTCACACGGAGACCCTTGGCTTTGGCATCTTCGGGAACTTGCACGATCAATCGGGCCACTTCGTATAGGAAATTGAAAAAACGACGCTCTTGTGTGCCGAAGATAAAGGCTGCTGCGTAGACGACTGGCGTGGTCAATTGCCCTTCACCGTTGATCGCCTTTAGTAACACCACAGTCATTAACCCAGCGATTGCACCGCTGATCGGACGACCGATATGCCAAAGATTGAAAGACTGGTCCCATCCATCTGGGCCTTGCGAATGATCGTAAATTCCCTTGAGGCTTATGATGACGCCACCGAGCGCGCCAAACCACATGCTTTCGATCGCCAGTTTGTAAAGGGCATCGCCAAACTTCATCGTTTCGGGAAATTTGATGTACAGTGCGCCGACCAGGACAAGCAGCCCAACGAGCACAAGGTCATAGGTGAAAATCGCGGTGCGGCTGACGGGATCGCCTTGGCGGGCCAGGTTTTGCGGTTGGGTTTCGGCTTCGTTAGCGTCCTGCTGGGTAATGTTCGGATTGGCTGTCATATTTGCTCCCCCATATTTCGGCTGGCCGTGGCGGCAACTTGTCGTCAAACCGTACAGCGGAATTACTGCACGCGCTAGTTGTCATTGTGGCGCGTTCGAGTATGCTGTCGTTAGTCGCGACCAGCGTCGGGGGCATGGTCCATGGCAAAATTCCGAATTCTTAGTCTCGACGGGGGCGGTTCTTGGGCGCTAATTCAGGTCATGGCGCTGCAGGCGCTGTATTCCGAGAATACACCGGGACATGATGTCCTGAAAGACTTCGACCTTGTCGCTGCGAATTCCGGAGGCAGCATTGCGCTCGGCGGCTTGATTGAGAACCTCAGTCTAAAGGCGCTCCTGACCTCGTATTTCATGGATGAAGCCAAACGGAAGCAAGTGTTTTCAACCGTTAGTATCGTTAAGAAAATTGAAGATGGATTTTATGAGGCCGCTGGAATAGCCCCACAATACAGTACCGCGGACAAGCTAGTTGCGCTGCAAAATCTGCTCCCCAATTTTGGCGCGACAAAAATGGCTTCGATTCCCGGCCGTATTGCCCAATTGGTTGGGAGAAGTCCGCACTTTGTCATATTTGGGTTTGACTACGACCGTCGGCGGGCAACCTTCTTTCGATCCAACCTCAAGAGTGACGCAGCGAGCATTGCCTCGCCGATCAATCCAGCATTGGCAGAGGCCATCAACGCGTCGTCGACGGCACCAGTCAAATACTTTGATGCTCCGGCGGATGTTGGCCCAAATAGATTTTGGGATGGTGCGATTGCCGGCTATAACAATCCAGTACTCGGCGCTGTGGTGGAGGCTTTGGCCAATCAGGTCCCCGCGGAGGACATTCAAGTCCTATCGATCGGCACGGCATCGGTGCGCCGTCCAATTATTCCGAAAGATGGCATCGATGACTTCGGGGGTGATGCAACGGCCCCAGCAATCAAGTCCGACAAGCGATCTCGAGGAGCTCGCGGGAAGCATCATTGATGATCCCCCGGACGCTGCCAGTTTCATTGCTCACGTCGCCTTGCGGCAGCCCATTCCTGAATTCGAACCGGCCCACACCAACTTCAGGCAATATCGTTCGAATGAGCCCCATGATTCAGCCGGTTCTAAGAACCGATAAATCTTGGGGACCTCCTATTGGATTATCAGTCGTCGACTTTAACGCGATCGCAAGTATCAATATGGACGCAATCGAACAGGCGGACGTCTTAAAAATCCAAAATCTTGCAATTCAGTGGATGGCAGACAGAGTAGCAAATCAACCTATTCGCTCCGATTCTGACACCTTTCGTTGCGAAATTGGTCACGCCACGTTCTCCCAGGCAAAAAGCGCATGGCTAAAACTAAGACAACAGATCTAACTTTCGCCGACGAATTTCGGGGGCACCCATGACTTGGACGGACATTGTAGACAAGGGATACACGCCAGAAGAATTCACCGCTTATGTAGGTACCCTTCAATTTGGCATTTGGCAGCCGCAATTTGTTGTCGTGCATAACACTTCCTCGCCGACGCTAGCGCAATATCACGGCTTCAGCGATCGTGGAATTAGCGGCGAACAGTGGTTGCGAAACCTGGTTGGGTACTATCGTGATCAGATGGGTTGGTCGGCCGGGCCACATCTTTTCATTGGCGATGATAAGATTTGGTGCTTCACGCCACTTACGATGCCCGGGGTCCACTCACCGAGCTGGAATGCGGTCTCTTGGGGCATCGAAATGATCGGCGAATATGAAGTTGAACCCTTCGATCCAGATGTGCGTGACAATGCAGTATCAGCACTCGCGACGTTACACACATTGCGCGGCCTCGATCCACAATCGATTCATTTTCATAAAGAGGATCCGAAAACCACGCACAAACAATGCCCGGGCAAGAACGTTGACAAGTATGACCTGATAGCACGCGTTACAGCCGCTATGGCCATCGCGAGTCCCGGCGAGCATCTGCCGCCAAGGCCTGCGTGACAATACAGGTTGATAGAATAGTCTGATGCGTAAATAAGCGCGCCCGCTCTACTATAAGACCAGGTTAGCTCCGTAATATAGATAGAGGTGATCATAATGGCGAAACAATCATCACCGACTAGCAAAGCTCTTTCAGACCACACCGCAGCTCTGCAAAAACACACAGGCGCTCTTCTTCAACACTCAGAAAGTCTTAAAGCCGCGGCATCCTCGATGGATGCATTGACTGCAGCCTTGAACGCACACGCTACGGCGCTTGCGACCACGCCTCCGGCCACGGCTAGTCAGCTAGTGTACAGCTGCTTAGCGGACTACGGGCTGCAATCGCCAGTACCGACCACTACTAATTTATCTGACCTGGGGTTTGATGATGCCGCATTGGCGGGACTTGCTGCGGATATCAATGGACGAAATTGGCACGGGGTGCACGTCGACACAGGGGCAATACAGGCCTGCACTACAATTGCCGATGTCATCAAAGTTGTTACGGCTGCTGAACAGTGAGGTACACGATGCGCGCTCATGAGTGTGTTGTTTCCATAATTGCTCTATTGGCTTCCGTAGTACCTTCCCTAGCGGACCAGGCCGTCCTTACCCAGGAGCAATTGAAGGTTCTACAGGAAATCAGTGCGGACCCTAAAGCTCGGCAAGCAGCGCTTGCTATTATTCAGGGAAATAATAAATCTCCAGAAACATCAAAAATTGTACCGGCCGCAACTAACAAAGCCGCATCTGTCCCCGACGCAAATTCACCTCCCGCACCCAAGCCTGATGCTATTACCGCACTCTTGAGCAAAAACGAAAAAAAACCGCCAGCTGAACGACAATACAGCCCGTGCCCGGGCTTCAATTTTCTACTTAGGCAAAATTGGCAAGATACCGGGATCATCGCAGGAAAGGAATGCCCGGACAGCGTTGATAAAGCGACAGGCGCTCTAGTTTCATTTACAAATGATCGGGTAGCAAATAATCGAATTGTCGCAGTTAATGGGACGGCCGCTCTTATCTACAACAACATCACCGGCGACATCCCCGGTCAGATCACGCCATACGAGACAAGCTTTGGCATTTACACAACTATCAACCAATCTACAAATTCGGCGGTCGCCAAGGCAAAATCAAATGTTGATACGCTAGCCTACGGCGGCGTTTTGGAGTTTGGATTTACCAACCGCGACGGTGCCAACTACTTTCGTCTGCGTGGCGGCGGTGTCAACGACGGTATTAATGACACGACGGCTGGAAATATAACGGTCGAATGGTTGCCAGTCTATAATCCACTTTTCATCCATGTTCCACGAATTCAGCCATTCGGACTTCCTATAATTACCCGCTTTGATCCCGAGCTGATAGCATTCTATGATGAAACGGTTGGGAAGAATCAGACCTTGGCATTCAATGGTCGACCCCAGTCATTGCGTCTCGGACCGGAGCTAACATTAAATTTTCTACCATTTCCGGGGCTGTCTGACTTTCAGTCCCGCCTAAATGCCAAAGTTACGTATGATTTATTCTATGAAGCTTATTCGGGAACATGGCTCAATTGGTTTGCAAGTTCGTTAACGTTTAATGTTGACAAGGCTGGCCACCTTGGCATCACAGGCACGTACAAGCGAGGCGAGGATGTCAATACTGGTCAGTGGACTAACATATACACTGTCGGCTTGAGCGGGAAAATCTGAGAAACGCCTTGGTCAGATTCCAATGATCAGCCAGCATGCCGGCAGTAAGCGCCATTGCTTACATCGAGCTCACGCATCGTCAACATGATATGTTGTCACGAGTTGTCTGATCGGATGTGAATGTCGTTAGTCTAGATAATGCCATGGGGAAAAACATCGTCATCTTCTCTGACGGCACGGGCCAGCGCGGTGGCGTGCTATTTGATGAAACGCGCACGAACATCTTCAAACTCTATCGTGCAACAAGGTGTGGGCCGGATTCTAGTGTTGACCCGTTAAGGCAGTTGACGTTTTACGACCCTGGCATAGGAACTGTGCGGGGTGGGGCTAGCTTGTTTGGTGCAATTTTTGACTGGATTTACAATAAAATTTGCCAAGCAACCGGCCTTGGACTGACAAGAAATATGATCGATTGCTACGCGGCGATCGTTCAGATGTGTGAACTCAATGACAAGATCTTTCTTTTCGGATTTAGCAGAGGGGCTTACATGGTCCGTTGCTTAGCCGGGGTCCTAGCCCTGTGCGGTGTTCCCACACAAGAAAGCGGCCAAGACCTTAAGCGTGATCCGGTAACGGCCAAACGTATTGCCAGGGAGGCAGTAAAAACTGTCTATCAATATACAAGTTCAGTGAAGGAGACGGAGGCCACTCCGCAACAAAAGATATTATTGGAAGAGCGTAAGGCGCTAGCGAAACAATTTCGAGAGAAATACTCAAGCAATAATGAAAATGGCGAAGCCAACAAACTTCCATATTTCATTGGGGCCTTCGACACCGTCGCATCACTAGCAGAATTCTGCGTTGTTGAGGATGTTTTTCATCGGCGCTGCGTTAATTCTCGCAATCGTCGCTTGGGTTTTAAGCCATTGGACCCTGTCTTTCACATGGTGGTTTGCGATACTCATCCTAATAACAGGTGGTGGTTCTGTGATTGCCTATCTGGAAACCCACCTAAGAGCTTTTGCACTTGGCCCCCGTAAATTGGGCTCTAAATGTCATCTAACTGAACCCAAAATGAAATTCTATGATCAGGATCTCAATGAGCGCGTCGGATTTGCACGTCATGCGATTTCGATTGACGAGGATCGCCTGACGTTTCCCCATGAGCATTGGGGTGATCCCCGCGATGATAAGGGCGAGAATGAACCCGAGCCCAAGTGGTTTGTTCAAAAATGGTTTGCTGGAAATCACGCGGACATCGGCGGTGGCTATTCGGAGAACGAGTCACGCCTATCCGATATTGCGCTGGATTGGATGGTGATGGAAGCTGATAAAATCGGTTTGTTGATCGACCCGACCGTTCTTAAACGCAATAAATCAGCGGCAGGAATGCAGCACGACGAGTGTAAGAGCAGTTTCTTCAAATATGCCGGAAAGTGCGACCGTAAACCGCCGCATGATGCATCGTTGCACGATACTGTCTTAGAACGGTTTGAAGCTGGGAAGGTGCTCCATTACGACGATATGAAGCAATATCGCCCGGAATGTCTCCGCGGCCATGATGTTGTCGGCAAATTTTACCCGGCGAAGGAGTAGCAAGTGTTATAGTTGGTTTCTAAGATGCTGCACTCCAACTGCTAAAGGCCTGCTCGATCATATTAATACCCGGCGGATGTTCCGGCAGGTAAAGCAGTCTTGCACGGGCCGATTGACTAGAACAAACGCTGGACCATGAACCCGCATTTCTTAAGTCGGCTCTTAAACTCTGAAATTTGCATGCCCCTGTGGTTTTTGCAACGGTGTGTCATTTCTCTTTGAACTTAAACCCGACATAGGTCAGCCCGGAGATCCCCATAAGGATTAGCAGGTTGGAATCGAATGTCGGGAGCCGAAAGGAGCGGTAGATCTCGGTGAAGAAAACCACGCCGAGGATCAAGGTCCAAACCACTATTTGTAGCCGATGCAATGCTACGCCGTCCGTTTCGCTAAGAATGTCCGTCAAGAATCCCTCGGACGGGGTCGGTGCGGCCCCATTCTTGACGCAGATCGCCATCAGCCCCGTCGTGCTGGAAATCCCCATCAGCGTCAGTGCCTGGCTAGTCAAGACGCCGTTGTAGTCGCCGGTGACCAGCCAGATAAAGACGAAAGCGGCAGTGATGAGGTAGAGCCAAAACGCCATCTGAACGCGCGCCAAGCTATAGGTGGAATTGGCGTCGCCGTCGCGCAGGACCGCACTTATTTGGGCCGCGAAGAAGAGAGCCAGTACGGCGGCGAGAAGCGCCGCAATACCCAGGATGAACGCCCAGGGATCGATGATTATCAGTTCCAGAGGTGTCTGATTCGCGTTATTAAATTCGCCTGCGTTCGTGCCGACACCGATGTGGACAGGGACACGAGCCCCCCACTTCCCCCACTCGAGCTGACCGATGATCTTACTCCACACCGCCGCATCATCGGAGGTTCGCGCAACATCGAACACCACAAGATTTTTCTTCTGATCGATGAGCGTGCCCACAGAGTCTTTGAGTTCGAGGTCATCGAGGAAGAGATGTAGCGTCGGCTTGCCGTCCTTATCGATGGCGACGTTCGCGGGTCCCGCTATCGCAACACAGAGCGGCGAGCCAAGGCCAATCTTATCATTTGGAAAAAAATTAAAGACTGACGGCGCCGGGCCGGCGGCCATGGTCGAATTGCCGGCGAGGGATTTATTGTCGCAAGGCAGGTAGTCAACTTGCCGGTCGAGATAAAATGAGCGAGCGAGCATGCCGACAAAGAGCACTATCGCCAAGCCAGTGAAAATCTGCGCCCAGCGATTTGCCTTCATCTCCTCCACCCCACTTGCATGACGTTGGCAATACAACCAACAAGATAAGAAAAAAGCGTCAATGAATTTGGCGGCCTCTACATGAATGGTGTGTGGGAACGAAGAGCCTTTGCGTGGCATCCGATGCGAGGGTACTTTCGAGTTGCCACAGTATATTAGCCACCAAGCGCGTGTAACAGAGCATTCGAATAAGCTATCCTCTTGGCAAAAACCATGCGGGCGTTTTGCAATTAGCGCGCTGCTGGCGGTTTTCCGAGAGGCGCGTTCCTCCAGGAAGGATTGCGTCGTCGCAATTCTAAATATGTCTGACAAACCGCCCGCTTGGCAGCGATCAGTCATGCGTTAGCCTTCGACCGAAATCTGCATGACAGAAAAGCAATCGCTGACCTCGTGGGGCGGTTCGAAGTTCCCTACCGCGTTCCATCGTCAAACGAGCGGGTAATATGTCGTTGCGTGGTGTTCGAATAATCAAATCCTGACATTGGACACCCACGCACGGCGCCCCCTCTATCGGTATGTCCGTCCCTGCATTCGCGTAATTCAAGGTCTCCATGACTGGGACCGTGAAAGGGGTCGCTGAAAGTGCTGGGAGCGCCTGGGCGCGCGTCTGCTGAGGGGCTTTGGCCTGAGCCAGTGCGACAGCGGTTGATTGGAGGCGCGACCGCGTGTGCGTTTCCACAAGAGACTGCACTTCCGACAAAGTCTTCGCCAAGAGCTGAATCAGCAAAGACGGTGAGGCGACAACGCTCAACGGATTTGGCTTATCGATATCGTTAATAAACTGCAGGGTGAACGGAACCTGCGGCACCCAATCGAGCGTGTTCGTCACCCGAAATGCCATACCGGAACTGCAAAATCGGTCCTCAAAATCATCAGCATAGTGCTGATTACCGGGCTTTGGCTGTGCGAAAACATATGTCTTGATCGAGCAATTCGCCGGCACACCACCCGAGTGCTCGAAATAAGACCTGAGCAGTGTAGCCATCGCGGCACCTTGACTGTGGCCGGTCACGTAGATGTCACTGCCGGCCGGCACGCCGTTCTTGGGCAATTGAACCAAAATCCCGCTCGTCGGATCGGTTAACAAAAGCAATGTGCCCGAGGAAAAGCCGAAATGGATGCCAGCCTCCGGATCGGCGGCGAATTTATACGGACAATCGATTTGACCGACGGAAAGCGTTCCGTCGGCCTTGATCATCATGGCGATCATGTCTTCGATTATGCTGCCCGCCTGAGCCACCGTTCCCCTTAGCGCGATGGCGAAACGCCTGTCGGAGGCGCGTTGCCAAAGTTGCCATTTGTTTTCGAAGGGGCCAATCACCGGAGAATCGAACAGTAAAGCCCACTGCGCTCTTGGATCGGGAATTGGTTGCTGCACGCCCGCTTCAACATAGGCACACAGCGCCAGCATCTCTCGTGCTTCCGCTTTGTCGTATCCTGAAGAAATTGTCATCTTACCCCCCTCCAACATCATCTTGTCGCGGTCTTTTTCATTTTATTCGATCATAGAACGGCTTCACCATATCAAGCCTTGCGTGCAATTGAGATCTGAAATGGCGAGTATGACGTCAATTTCGACAAGCAGATCACGATTTATCAGTTTGTCCTGGAGCGCAACCGCTGCTGCTACTGTGGATACCCGCGGTCTGGGTTCAGATCGGCTTTCCACAAGAGCGGTACTTCCATACCGGGTTCAAAGGCAAAATCATTCGTTTTTGGGCAAAACCTGGTCAAAAGCAGGAACGAGCTAGGCCGTCGTGACTTGTGTTTTTATGGCTGACAACCAGCCACTAGCGTGCCACGTGCAATTGCGGCATTCTTCCTCCGTGGGGGAGGAGGTTATGCGTTTACCTATAGCAATGATAATTGCTGCCGTAGGGGCCACTTCGGTATCTGCACAGGACAAGGCAGCGCACGCTATTTCCTTAGCTCCTAGCTGCTCGCCGGTCGCGAAATTTCTTGCTGCGGAGCCAGCAACGGGCGGTAGCAAGCTTTTCATACTAACAAAGAAAGAGGGATTTGTTCCTGTCTCTAAAGATTTGCTTTTGACCCCCAACTTTCAGCTACCAGAATACAGGGATGGGCAGGCACTCAGATTTCTTTACGCCCCTCGCCCCATAAAAGCCGATAAGTCACAATATCTCGCAATTAGAACCCGATCGGTTGGCGTTGCCGATTATGATTTTGTCGCCCTCAAAAAACAGAAAAAGGCTTTCTCCAAAGACGTCGAATACGGGACATACAAGCAATATCACGAAGGCCTAACTGACAATTCAAGGACGCTCAGACATTACCACAACTGGGATAGCGACCGATCTGATACGCCGGAACTCAACAAGGCATTCATTTCTTTTTAACCATTCCGAATGGTTTCAAAATCTCTTCAAAAAGCAGAAACCAATTGCGGTCAGAAGATTGCTCACTATCAAATTTAGCACGTCCGATGACAGCCAAATATGTGTGCCTTTCACCCTTGGCCCGCATCTCGCGACTGCCTGTGATCCGCAATCGGGTGACGAAGATTGTGACCAGATTTCCTTGCTGAACTCTTTTACCATCGACATCACGGAAGCCCGAACGTTCACCGGTGAATCCGGCTCGACATTCACTGTCAAATATCAAAGCAGATAAAACACGACGGCAATGAGCGAAATTATTCAAATATTCAAGCAAGACCTGTTGAAGGGGATTCACTCCTTGCTATTGGCGTCGCGCCAACAGGAACATGCACGGGGAGGAACACCAGCAGTCAGCATCGCGCTTCTCCTACTGCTATCAGCCGTTTTCGCATTAATTAGAACTATGTATGGAACCGCTGACTACGGCATCACCCAACATTTCATTTCTACGTTCACAATCCTTTTGGCAACCTACATCGTCGCCGGCACGCTGTTGCTGGTCTTTCATTTAGGGAGCTTGGAGCAAATCAATTCCTATGCAGCTACGATTTTCACATGTTTACTCATCACCGGTATTTTTTATTTCCTTAGCATTTTCTGGTTCGGATTTTTCACCGGGCCAATGCTTGACACAATCGATAATGCTCTTCCGTCTTCCATAAGGGATTCTGCCTTTGTAATCGATATAGAAGAGGTAATTCCCGCTCTATTGTTTTCGCTATTAGGCTGCTGGCTTGTTCTTTATTATAATCGACGCGCGCACCACAGAATGATCGCCGCTTATTCTATCTATTCGATATGTACGACCGGAATATTTTATATTGCGGTCTTTGACAGAGGTCACTTTTTCGATCACGTTATGAGGCTTATTGGCAATATCACGCTGTAATTTTTGGCGGACCGTCGGCACAGGACCAGATCTGCACACCAGTTTTGTAAGATTTCATCTGACATTCCCCCGATAACTCCCGAAAGCTCACGTTCGGCCGTGTAAATCGCATGCGCCTTGTGTTTTGCTCGCTGAAACAACCCCGGGTTTCCCCCGAACTGGTGCACCCGAATTTGCCAAATTGGCAAAATCTCGGACCATACGAAAAAGAGCCCTTGGTTGAGGGCTCTTTTTCGTTTCCGCGAGGATGATGGCGCGTCGCTAGGTGAGCGAACACTTGAGAGGAATCGAACGTTTAGCGATTCCGTGGCTCAACTGTGTTGCTTAGGTTACCGCGCACGCTTTTTGATTTTTCCATGCTCGTTCATTACTCCTACGCCAGTGTTTTTCGTATAGTCTATTGCATCTTTTACAAGCTCATTCGGTACAGCTAGGTAGCGCGCCTTGGAAGTACCTCGAAGCTGCCTGACGCCTTCCTTAAAAGTCGCAGTGTCTACCTCAATTTCAATTGCCTGGCTGGATGTACGGACATCAACCCCTTTATCAGAATGGTAGTCCGTCTGTTTTTTTGCCGCGATCTCTTTGGCAATGCGGTCGTGCTTTGTGATTCCCATGGTGATCTCTCGTGAGAGCTGCTATCGCAGTCTTTGATAATAGGAAAAGTATAACACGGCGGGCCCAACTCAGTCTATGGCAGGATTATTGCCACTGGATTTTAGTAAGGAATGTGTCACGGATTCTGGCATTTTCTCGTCCACCCGTCTTCATTGCGCGTTTAGGAACGGCGGGTTAGAGTGAATGCGTGCCTGTGGGCGCAAGCCCCGTTCAGCTAAGGATTTCCAAAGCTGAAGGCAGGCACAACAAAGGTACCGCCTCTGGGCGGTATTTTTGTTTGTTATTCGTCCTCGATACCTTCGGCGTATAGTCGCTGCATGCCGTTCTTGATCTTGGAGTAAGGCATCACACTCCAGAACGTGATATTGCCGGTGCCCACTCTGCGCAGCACGGCCCGGACTTTGATTTTCTTCTCGCCGACGACAGCGACCAAGCCGCAGTACTCGACCTCTTTCATCGGCATCGAGCCTCGGCTGGACGGCTTGCCGACCGGCGTCAGGAGCTTGCGGTATTCCTGGATTGTGCCTGATTTCCTGATAATTTGCAGCGCCAGCGGCATCAAGCGAAATTTGAACAGCTGCTCCCGCTTGTTGCGCTCCCGCCGGGCTGAGAATTGCAGATGATGGAAGCCGTCGGAGTTCAAAATAATGCGTGTTTGGAAATAGTGGCACCAAAGCTCGCGTTCGGCCGTGTAGATCGCATACGCCTTGTCTTTTGCTCGCTGAAATAACTCCGGGTTAACATCCATATCTCGCTATGATACCGCGCTTGCCAAATTGGCAAAATTACGGGTCATACGAAAAAGAGCCCTCCGTTGACGGCTCTTTTTGTATGCGCAGATATTTTAACGTTCAGAAAGCCGCAACAACGCAGCTTGTCCTGACCGAACTTCAGGCCACACGTTGAGTTGCATCTATGCTTCGCTTCTCTTCAAGCAAGCTAGGGAAACTGTTGGCGCGATAGAAAAGCTCGGTCATTATGAGGGCGCTGTATAGGAACATCGCATGCAGGTGATTCCAGAGCGAGAATACTTTCGCATACCGCTGGCGAAGGGGTATTTCATTCCACTCTACCGCTTCGAGGAATGACCTCTTTCCACCGGTTTTTAGCATTGTCGCCGCTTCGCGCATCGCAGCTATCAAACTAATTGTTGGGTCGCGGAGCAAGTCAAACTGTGAAAACTCCCATTCCAATGTTGCCAACACGTTCATACCAGTAACTCGCAATTCAACAGAATTCCATGCGTCTTTATTCACGGTCGGAAAAATCAACGTACCGTTAAATTGATCGGCTAATTGTAAATCTGAAATCGTCGAGGCAATAGGATTTCCTTTATAGCCCTCATCGGCCGCGGCATCGAGAAGGTGCGCATAGCCATGCTGAATGTGATCAATCGCAGTGAGCGACATTTGCAGAGCGGAAATAGCCCGCTTCAGGTATCTTTCCGGTGCCTGAGTTAAATCCTTTGCAAGTTCCTCGACATGAAGCCGATCAGCAGCAGTAATGATTGCATTTTCCAACTCGTTATTTGATTGGAGAACGGCAGAGAAACCCTCTCCAAGCTTCTGGCTCAGCCATGCTGATGGCCCAAGCAGTCGAATGCTGCTGGTTGGCTGGTGATTTTGTCCACCCATAATGGATCTCCCTCTTCGGGTTCATCCTCTGATAAACCCAATGATGTTGAGTTGTTAGGCAAATGCCTGTTCAACAACGCGTTTTGGAAGCTTCATACGAGATAAGTCCGGATCGCAATAGTGGCGACCATTTAGGACCTTCCCATGCGAAAATTCAAGTACTAGAACGAGTGGCGTTCGATATCGCCTACGCCCGACTGGATAACTCTCGACAAGCTCAATCATTACAGCGTTGCCCCCAGCCGCAATGTTTTTCACGTCGTACTGACGACCCTTGATCGCATATATGTCGCGCAGGGTTTCTTTAAACGTGGCGTTCTTACGACTGGTCCGAGGGAAAAGAATGCCGCTCTTGGGTGCCCGATAAACCCACGTCATTGAGTAGGTCGGCGATATTTTTGATAAAGCAGATGAAAATCTACCAGCAAACTCGTCTCGAAGCAGCTGAAGTGCAATTGCAATATTACGTTTTTCTCGTTCGCTTTGCTTCAATCCCCTTTATGGTGCGACAAAATCAATAAATACGCAATCATGCCTAAACGCTATCAACCTCTTCGAACGTCACTGTAATAATCGCGTCCGCATGTTCGTCAGTAAATTGCGTTGTACGCCATGATTGCACAATGCGTTCACCGGGCACGAGCTCAAGATTACGGCCGGTGATGTACTCGTCCCAGGCAGACACCTCAGCGCCGACCTCGTCAGACATTATAGCTTTGCCTTGTGTCATTTCCGAATGCGCTTGCCTATCGAGCCATGCGTCATAGATCTCCCGTGGAGAAGCGGGAATGACAGTTGTCAGTGTGAACTCATATGGCATTTACCCTCCCTCGACCCCTGACCGCGACATTCCTTAAATAGTAAACACTACGAGACGCCCGCTAATGTCCTATGCCGGTAGCGGTTTAAGATCAAAGCCAATCTCAGAGACGACTTTTCCGTTCGCGTCGACGACGATCATCTTCCACCCCGCCCATTCTTGAATGCGGGGTTCGCACAAGGCGGCCCTTAAATCGCGCACTTGCACCATCGCATGCGCGCGAGCAGCCGCGAGTCCGCTCAATTCAATGCCCGCAGTATCGGTGAACTGGCGCTTTCCGTCCGAAAAATGAAAAAAATATCGCGGCATGCCGTCGCCCCCCGAGCAACGTCACTTAATTGTTGACCAGGTTCCAAGACATAAAAATGACAGAAATAATTATGCGCTTCAGTACATTCGTCGCGGTCGCAATTGCGCATGCCCGGCCCAATATACCCATCGCAAAATCCGCGCGGATGGCTGAAATTAAACTGTGCTCGAAACCGTTGGATTTGCTTGTATATCAATGGTTTAAGACATCGGGTTTTGATATGCGCTCCACCAATCGAGAAAAGCCATCTCAAAGATCGTTTCTTGATCGGGCATTACATTCCAATCAAATCGGATCACTGTCGTCTTTTGTTTCTCGGAACTTTTTACGCCGGTATCGCTCTCGCGGGGGCCAGTGCCTTGAAGTCATCAGCGCGGGGAAACTTTGGCATAACCGGAACACTGCAATTCTTTTTGTGCACGGAGCGTTCGGCGGTGCTTGGATGTGGCAGGAGCACTTTCTCCGTTATTTCGGCAAAACTGGCCGAAAAGTTTACGCCCTGAGTTTGCGGGGCCACGGACGAAGCGACGGACGTGAGCAAATTAAAAGGTGGAGATTTTCAGATTATTCCGAAGACGTTAGACAGGTTGTTGAGCAGATTGGGACGCCAATCATATTGGTTGGACACTCGCTTGGCGGTCTTATCGTACAAAGGCTCATCGGCTTAGTCCCTATGCGCGCTATGGTTCTCATGGCGTCAGCGCCCCCTGAGGGGACCTTTCTTGCTGGTAACAGCCTAATATTGCCACATCCAACAGCCCTGCTGGAAAATATTTTACAAACGAGATTGGACGGAAAAATGCCGGTCGCAGACCTATGGCGGCGGGCACTATTTTCGAAGGAACTGCCTGCCAAGCAAGTCGTCGCATTTGCAGCTCGTCTCGGACCCGAGAGTCCTCGCGCGCTGGCTGATGCTCGTGTACCAGGTCCGGTCCTACCGGCTCGAAGCGTTCGGATCCCTTCGCTTGTTCTAGCGGCGGACGGCGATCGCATTATCGAGCGTTCAATGGCTCATCGCACGGCCGTTTTCCATGGTGCGAGGTTGCGGATCGTTAAACCATCCGGGCACGCAATCATGTTGGATGCATCCTGGAGAAAAGCAGCAGAAATTATTCATGAATGGCTTAAGGATCACGGCATGTAATTGGTCACCATTAAAGCGGATATGATCATATAGAAGCGTAGCCTACCTGCATAAAGTAGTTGCATTCTTGGAGGATGAACGCGGCCATCAGGGCGCCGATTTGATCTGCACTCGTCATAATACTGGCAAGGCGTTCTGTTACTCTGCGCCCGTCTCAAAAAAATTGAAGAGAATCACGACGCCAATGCTCACGATTGAAGAACTTGCACGGCAATATCCTTGCCAACTGGGGCACGAGGATTACCCTGCGACAAACTCTTGCCCGTACAGCCGCGTGAAAAGTTTCGGCTTATATACCGCATACTGGAATGGATGGGATGCTGCCGGCGCCGAGTATTGGCGTGGTCTTCGATGCGCCGATGAGGTGGCTTCATAGGACAACCCCGGTCACCCACCATGACCGGGGTTGCTTCGCTAGGAGGGTCTAGGTCCCAGGAGATTCACCTGAGGAATGTAAGTGAAACCAAAATCAGGGCAGCGTGATGACCGTTTTATGAAAGCATCAATGTAAATGTTGCGCCTGCGCTTTCATGGCAGCCCGCGCGGCCCAGCCGCCGCCCATGATCGCGCCGGTGAAACCGCCGCCACCGGTGAATGCGGAAGCGAGATAGAGCCCATCGATCGCGGTGGTCGGTACCGCCCGGAAGCCGCGCGTTTCCGGTGCAAAGCCATAGATCGCGCCACCGGGCGTGTTTAGATATTGCTGAAACGTCTCGGCGGTCGACATCTCACGGTGCACGATTGCACCGGCAATTCCGGGATACTGGACGTTGAGATCGGCGATGATCCGATCCATCCAACGTTCCTTGCGCGCGCGTTTCGCATCGCGGTCGAGCCCGGCCCAATTCTCGATCCGATCGATGCCGACCAAAGAGGCAAGGTAGGGACCATTCTCGTTCAGCCCGGATTCGATCTGATCATAGGCGACGAAGACGTAGAGAGGCATCCGCCTCCCAGGGTTCTCGCCGAGTATGGCGGCAGCCTCGCGAAAATCGGCAAGGGCCGAAAACCACGCCGGCAGCACGCTGGTAGAATAGCGCCGCACGCCGAACTCGCGCGACTGCCGGCTCAGGCCCAGCGAGATGCTCCAGACCGAGATCGACGATCGCTGCCGCCGGTAGCGCTCCAGGAACGCGGCGCGTCTATCCTCGCGCAGCATGGCGCCGAGCACATTGGGCGCCGCGTTGCCAAACACGATCGGCGCTAGCTCCTCTCTTGACTCGCTTCCGTCCCGGGAGCAATGGCGAACGCCGCAAACGCGATCCTCCGCGAGCATGATGGCGTCGACCTCCCGGCTCACCTCCACCTCGCCGCCGGCCTCGCGCACGATCGCCACTAGCCGGTCGCTCAGCACCTGGGAGCCGCCGCGGATGTAATGGCCACCGCCGAGCAGATATGACGCCTGCGGTATGGCATAGCAGATGAACGGCATCGTGTCGGGGTCGTCGGTGTAATAGCCGAGGTTCGACGCCAGCGCGAACTTCACCGCCTCCGTATCGCCGAAAAGACGCCGAAACACCTTGCTCAAACTTGCGTGGCGATCGCGGATGAGCGGCCACAGCCGCATCGGCAGGATTGGCGCGTTCCACAGCCACCAGGCACCATCGTCTCGATGCTCGCTCATCATCGCTACGGCGCGGCGAACCGCGCGGATGCGCTCGAAATACGCTTCGACGCCCTCGGCTTGTTGCGGGAAGCGCCGCGTGACCGCCGCCAGTGCCGCATCGAATCCGTGGGGAAGCACGAACGGCTCGCCGAGCAGCGGACTGCGCACTTCGTGCAGATCGCCGACGTCGACGAACGGGATGTCGCGGTCAAGCCCGAGAGCACGCAAGATCGGCGCCTTCGGATCTCCGGCATCGAGTCCATCGATCTCGTGGAGCGACGCTTCGATCGCAAGCGCGCCGTGGCGATAGACCGTGGCCGCGCCGCCGCAATGCGCGTTACGCTCAAGCACCAGCACGCGGTTACCGGCGCGGGCATAGAGCGCTGCCGCGGTCAAGCCGCCGAGACCAGATCCGATAACGATGGCATCGAAATGCCGGGACACGCACCCTCCCTCGCATTCACGATCCGCGAATAGCCGGCCATCGTCGCTGCGGCATTGATCGGGATCAACGCGGCACGATTCCTCGCCCGCGCAACGCTGTTATTGCGTGGCTCAACTCACGGACTGGGTAGATAGTGACGTTTACGATCCGCGTCTAATATACGTTTAGCCTCTTCTTCTAATTTCGAACCGAAGGAAGTGGGGATAATACTGCCCCGCATAATCGTTAGAGCAGGCCTGTAGGTGTACCAAAACCTTCTAATTTGCTGTTCATAGTCGCCGTATCCCTCAAATAGGCACAGATAACTTCGATGACATTCGATTATGCGTTCAGCCGTCTCAGTGGCTAAAATAATCCTGCCCCGCAGTTTATTGCGATCTACAAAGTCCAATACCGCTTTTTGGAATGCTTGGTTATCGTTGCTTTTAATGGCGCTGATTATTTCTGGTGTTGATTGGTCCGCCAATTCGACTAGAGGAAGAACATCAGTGCTGTATCTCAAAATCAAATCCTTGGATGGATTATAGAAAATTGGTCTGTGTAAAAAATATTCGAGTCCAGCCAAGATGACACCAATAACAGTTAAAAACGAGCCCACCGTCTGAAAAAAAGACGCAACGTTTCGCCACTCTGGACCCCGCAACTTCCGCCAAAAACGGAATAGGGCCCGCATCGGCTAACAACAGCTTGAGCAATTACAAGGGTCAGGTACTCCCGCATGCGATGGGGTGACTTGGTTGATTGCTAAGAGCAGCGCCAGGATAAGAAAGAGCTTTCTAAGCATTTTTTCTCCTCCCTTTAACGACGAAGATATACAGCAACCGGGGGTTTGCTTGCAACCCCCGCAGGGTGTTGTGCGGGTACTAACGAATCCTCGTTGTAAGGATTAAAATCGGCCGCACAATATGATCCAGTAGAGTGCCCCGACGAGCATAGAACTTCCGACACCTTTATCTCACGGGGAGTATCTAGCGCTTTTTTAACGAGGGGTAACCGTGTCGATCCCTACTCATCGGGCAGACTGTCAGACGTGGACATTTGCGACTAATTGTCGGGACTGCGGTCGCCACATCTATGTTCTCCAATGCACCTGCGGAAGTGCCGTGCTGTTGGATGAGCGCCAGCCGCCGTGGCCTAAGCATGAATGCGTAAGCGGAATTGGAGGAAGTGGGTATTCCGGATGGGAAGCGGTCGATATCTTGCGTGCGCATGGCGTCCCTATCGTGCCAAGCATATTGGACAAAGTTTTCCCAAAAACTGCTGCCAAAAAGCAGACACTAAAATCCGTTTTAGAGGATATTCGGGCCGTCAAGCCCAAGGGACGCGCACGTCATTCTTTACTCGCTGTACTCCGCGAGTTGCACACACAAACAAATCGAACCGTAAGCATGAAAGCATTAGGAGGTGTCGGTGCGAAGCTCTTGAATTTACCATCAGGTTCATTTGAGCAGATAACACTCGTCGACAACGGGAGACACCCAAACCTGTCGTACACCTGCATTCTGCCGCGGCGCCTTGGATTACCGAAAACCGCCAAGAACAAAATAGTTTTTGCTCAAATCGAAGGTCGAGCCGTTGGCTCACACGCAATTTGGCTTGTTAAAGATATTCGGGTGATTTAGCTTTCATTGAGTCTGTCCAGGTTTTTCCCATCGTCGGCATGAATGCCCTCGTATACTTACCCCGGGCGCTTCTAGGATGCCAAGCGGTGATAGATTGCCCACCACAACATGGAGGCATTCCGTGGCCCAACTGCGTGGATCAGGGTGCGGGCAATTTTCTCGATGCGTAGACACTCAATGATCAGCCCTGGACACTCCAGGAAGGTCTTTCGCACGCTTACCCCATCATCTGAATGTACACGTTTGTGAAAATATAAGCCAAAACCAAAGCCGTGAAGACGACCACGGCATGAATAATAATTGGAATTTGCCGCAACGTAAATCTATATCGATACATTACATAAGAGTAGCCAATGATCAGCGTTCCTAAAAGCGATAGCAAAAAGGCAACAGGATTTTTGCTAAACGGACCTACGAAAACCTCTGACCATCCAAACAGCTTTTGAAAAACACCTAGAACAGCGTTAAAAATCCAACCTACTACATTTGCTGCAATTACGCCGCCAACGAAGACAACGAGTGCAAACAACGGATCGTGTTGACCCATTTTCCGTTGGCGTTCCATATAGATCAGCCCAGCAACGAGGAATACTGCCGCAGTCGGAAGCGGATACTCTTGCACTGCGTATGCAAAGGCTTTGAAGAAGCTTACCGCAAGATCGTAAAAGAATTTAAGCCAATCCATTTGCCTCTCCCAACAACAGTCTGGGTTCCCACTCATAGTATAGTATGAACGAGTGCAACTGCACAGAGAGTTGATTGATCAGACAACCATTCGGAATGGCCTGCACCCGGTTCCGAAGACACCGAGTTAGGTGTTTTAATGGAACGGGAGGTGCGTCATGGAGAGGCGGAAGTTTACACGCGAGTTCAAGCTTGAGGCGGTGCGGCTGATCAAGGAGCGTGGCGTCTCGTTTGCGCAGGCGTCGCAAGACTTGAGCGTTCACGAGTCGCAACTGCGCAGCTGGGTGAAGGCATTTGCGCACGACCCGCAATATGCCTTTCCGGGTCCAGGGCAGATGAAGCCAGAACAAGCCGAGATTGCCAGGCTCAAGCGCGAGGTCACCAAGCTGAAGGCCGAGCGGGACATCCTAAAAAAAGCCGCGGCCTACTTCGCGAAGGAATCGACGTGAAGTTCTCCTTCATTGCGAAGTACCGGGGGATCTGGCCGGCGGACTGGTTGTGCGGGGCGCTCGGTGTCTCGCGAGGCGGCTTCTATGCCTGGCTGACACAACCGCGCAGTCGGCGCAGCCGGAGCGATGAAGAGCTCGGTGCGAAAGTGCGGGCCAGCTTCCTCGCGAGTGATCGGACCTATGGCGCCAGGCGAGTGTCAACCAAACCGGGTGCAGGCCAGAAAGCTTTGCCAAGTTGGCAAATTTTCATGTCTTTAAGTTGGAATGTATCCCGTAGAAGATATATTCACGCTACGGCAGGTACGGAATCTTCTTGACGCTGGCGTTCTTTGTTTTGCGCGGTAAAATGCTGAACGAGAAGATCAAATATCTTTTTCGCCCGAGTTCGAGGTGTCCCACGGACTGGTGCACTCATCAGGTCTAGACAGACAATAAAATTGTGGTCATGAAAAAGAGCCCTTAACCAAGGGCTCTTTTTCATTTTCGCAGGTTTGCCGATTTGGCAAACTCAGAACAACACTTGAGAGGAATTGAACTTTTAGCGATTCCGTGGCTCAACTGCGTGGCTCATCAGCTCGCAATTTTTTGCCGCCGCCCGGTAAAGTAATTAAGCGTCGTCGTTAGGCAACGGCGTAAGTGTCCAGCCTGGGACATGGACGCTGTCGCTGGGGTCAGGACTGCATGCATGGCCGCTCTGGCGAACGCATGCCGGCAACGGTGCTCAGCCGCTTCCGGCTTTCGGCATAGGGCGCCTGGGCGAATGCGATGCCCATGGTGCGGAGCCGCTCTTTGCCGCGGATCGTCAGATCGGTGATCATGGCGAACTGCTCACGACTGTCGGTCACGTATGCCTTGATCTTGTAGCGCGTGCCCCAGGGCATTTCCGCCGCCACGACCTTCACGGGCTTTCCGGCTTCCGGTAGCTGCTGGTTTCGCCGATTTCGGTCAGGGCTCTGGTGCACGGCGATGCCGTCATGGTCGGCATGAAGGTAGAAGTTGGTCACGCATAGCAGGCTTCGTTTGCCGCTGCTGGCATTGGATACGCTCGCCGACCAGAGCCGGGAATGCGGAATGATCACTTCGGTGTCGTCTGCCGTCACGATGTGCACGGCCCTCGTGCCGATTGTCTTCACCTCGCCATAACTGCCGTCCACCTCGATCCAGTCGCCCGGTTGGTAGATGTTCTCGAGGATCGTCACGACCCCGGCGATCAGGCAGCTCACGTAATCCTTGTGTCGCGAAGGCGAGCGCCAGGCCCAGGGTTGCGACCAGGGCTACGACATTCTCGAAGGTGGGCTCGACCAGAAGCGGAACGATGATCGCGATGCCGGCGATCCAGATCAGTAGCCGGGCGATAGGCGTCATCCGCAAGATCAAGAGGCGCCGATGCGAGGGTGCACTCTCGGCGGCGCGGCGGACGATCCGGCGCACCGCCATGACGAGCAGACGGCAAGTGATCAGAACGACAAGGACGAGAAGAATGTGGCTCCAGGTCAGTTCTCGCAGGAAACCCAGATGGTGACCGGCTTCATTCATGACATTGTCCCTCCTAATCTGACCGTTTCAAGAACCATGATACCGAAGTGCGTGATTCGTCAGTTCATGTTTTTTCACTGCAATTCGGCAAAGTAACAGGTCTCTGAAATCGGCCAAGAGCTCTTGCTTTGTCGCATTCATTCGTTCGCCCTTCAGGCACTCCTCCCACTCGCGTATTGAGCCGTCTGCTTCCATGCGTCTGTGCTGCCGCCAGATAACCCTCATGTAGTTGAGGAAGTTTTCCGTTGCCTCGGCTAGTTCCTCCTCTGACAGCTTAGGGCAGCGCCGCCGGCAGACCCCAAGTACAAATTTCCTCCAAATGGGACTGTCAAAATCCAACTCCAGGTCCATATGTGTTGTGCGATTGACTGATAATGGCTCGACCAGCGCTCCGGGGGCGCCCACGAATCTTGTGATATTCCACCAAAGTAATAAAATGTGCTTATGGACAAGGAAATGACTCAAGAATTTGCTGCCAAGCAACTGGACCGCGTCCTAGCGTTTTTCCCGCGAGTAGAGACTAAAGCGTCCTTTTTATTCGCTTTGAACACTGGGCTTTTGGCGATTTTGGTACTTAATTTAGAAATCGCAGATTTTTTAAAGTGGTACCTCGCACTTCCGGCAGCGCTGGCAGTCGGATTAGTGTCGGGGAGTCTTTATTTTGTTTATCGGTGTCATTTTCCTCAACTGAAGGGTGACGCGTCCTCTTCGATCTATTTTCGCGCTATCGCCGCGCGTACAGAGGCAAATTTTGTCGAGGAGAAGTCTCAATCAGACCGGAGACAAATACACACGCGACTTGCTCGGCCAGATATGGCGGAATTCGGAAATTCTAACGACCAAGTACGCTGCGGTGAAGGTCGCTTTCCTCCTCACGGTCTTGGCTCTAGTCCCGTGGGGAGTGTTCTTGGTCCTTGCCGCGTTTTTTCACTCCTCGGGATTTGTTATCAAATAGCAATGGCTCTTGCGGACGATTTAAAAACTGAAGTCCGGCGCATCTTTGCTGAAACATGGCAGACGCGTGATGGTCGCGTAGTTCCTGAACCTGAAGACCTTTCGCTGAGTAACGAGGCGGTAAAATTTGACCGCGCAACCGTCCTGTATGCGGACCTTGCAGCCTCCACGGCGCTGGTCAATTCATACAAATGGAATTTTGCTGCTGAGATATATCGAACCTATCTCTATTGCGCAGCTAGGCTGATACGCGAAGAGGGCGGGGTCGTAACTGCCTATGACGGTGATCGTGTAATGGGAATTTTTGTCGGGGACTCACAATCGACGCCCGCCGCATGCTGTGCTCTTAAGATCAATTATGCAGTTAAAAGCATTATCAACCCGGCTCTCAAAGCCCAATATCCGCAAAGTGACTATGAGGCAAAACAAACGATCGGAATTGATACTAGCGAAATTCGAGCTGCTCGAACTGGAGTAAGAGGTGGCAATGATTTGGTTTGGGTCGGCCGGGCGGCCAACTATGCGGCCAAGCTGGCAAGTATGGATGGAGACAAAGTCACGTGGATTACCGAAGCTGTGTTTAACCATTTAGATAAATCTGCAAAATACGGCAGCACTGAAAACAAGCTCATGTGGGAAAAATATACATGGAACCAAATGGGGAATCAGACGATATACGGCTCCAATTGGACATGGACCTTATAGACGTGTCTAATTTTGCCAACTCGGCAAAATCTCTGGTCGTGCACTCTGCCAACATCTAAAGAAATATTAGTTCCTACGCTGTTGCGGGCAACGATTTCTCCCGCCGCTGGCGTTGTTCGTTCTGCGCGGTAAAGTAATTGACGAGAAGTTTAAAAATCTTCTTTGCCCGAGTTCGAGGTGTGCCCCGAACTGGTGCACCAGTCGGAACTAACTTCAAGATTGCGATCTCTTGAAAGGGAGAACGCAGCTTAACGGCAACGTTTTTTCCCTCTGCCGTCAGGTTCGAGGTAACGGTTTTGAGAATATCTCGCTTTTCCTGCACGGTTGCCATTTCGTAGCTCAACGGCAACGTATCCACGCGTTCGAGGAATTCGGAAATATCCAGCATAATACGCTGCCCTCCGCCGGCAATCTCCTGGCGCCGTTCCTCTAGCGCTTTGCGCTCCATGAGGAGACCGACCTTTTTCTCTTCGAATAGGTGACGGTCAACAGCACTGTCGAGATAGGCATCCATGAGCCGAGAGATCCGGCTATTGAGGTTCTCTAGCTGCAATCCAATTGCATGCTCATACCAACTTTGCTTGCTTGTCCATTCAGTTTTGAGCGCCGCATTCATTTGGCGCAGCTCTGCACGCTCTTCTTCGGTGAAGCAAAACGGCTGCAGGCGCGCTCTTACCGCTTCCGCTGCAATCTCTTCGCGGACTGCGCACATTGCACATATGGCGGTGTGGCAGCGGTAGTACGTATGGCCCTTCTGCTTCTCTCCGATCAGATGGTATTTGCACTGCACACAGGCGATCAGGCGGCGGAACAGGAATTCATGCTTGATCGCCTTGGTGTTAGCCTTGCCGGCCAAGATCGCTTGAACTTGATCGAATACGTGCTTTGTGACGATTGGCCGATGCACGCCGGCATAGTGTTCGCCGGAGCGTTTCATCCGAATGATTCCCACGTAGAAGGGATTATGGAGCAATTCTGACAGCCGGTTGATGCCCACCTGCTTGCCGATCTTGCTGCGCAGGCCACGCCGGTACAGCTCATCGCTAAGAGCAGGAAGTGATAGCCCGGAGACATATAGTTCAAAAGCATCGCGCACGAACGGAGCCCGGCTTGGGTCCGGAATTTTTGGCTTGCCGCCGCCCTGGTCGAGATACCCGAGCGGGGCGGCTAACGGATAGAGCCCCTGCTTAAGGCGGCCCTGAATGCCTTTCTTTACTTCCTCTCGAAGATTGCGGATGTAGTGAGATGAAATGACTGCCAAGAAATCACCGGTTAGTTTTCCCTCATTGGAACCGAGATTGATGCTTTCCTGGGTGAAGCGCACATCGATGCCCTGCTCTGCAAGATCTTGAACCGCGCTCCAATCTTTCAAGTTTCGTGCGCTGCGATCAATCTTGTGGAAGATGACGCCGGCCGCCCTGCCCTTTTTTAGCGCAGCGACCATGCGTGAGAACTCGTGACGGCCGACCTTGGCGGCGGTTTCCCGTTCTTCAAACCACGCAGCAATATGAAAACCGTTCCGGACTGCAAAAGCCTTAATGGCGTCACGCTGTTCTTGCAGAGACGAGCCGTGCTCTCCTTGCTTGACGGTCGAAACGCGTATGTACGCGAAGTACGATTTCATACATTGGGGTGGATATTTTGGACTCTACCGCACTATTACCGATCTGACAAATCGGCCTTAATGCTCTCCAGGGTGACCCGCTCATAAATGCGTCGCACCACGGCCAAGTATTGCTTAAACGTCTCCGTGGCCTCGCGAAGCTCCACCTCACTTGCGGTCGGCATGAGTCGCCGGATGAACTTTGGAATTTCGCCATTGGGTCCGCTCGGCATAAAGGTGAGCGTACCGAGATAGCAGCTCTCTCCATAGACCGGAATTTTTGTCGTTGTGGCACGATCCCACGTCTACCTATAATCGGGCGCTGCTTTACGATTTGGCGGTGAGCGAAGAACAACCAGGACCGATCGCCGCCGAGAAGCGGGGCGGCAAGCCTACGGCCTCATGCATCCTGTCCAACGGGGCATTCGTAGAACTGCTGTATGACCCAAACGCGCATACAACGGCGCTCGCGATTTGGCATGGTGGACAGTGGGCAATTGAACGACAGGTCCAAACGCCCGAGGGCGAGCGGCTCGTGCCTTTTGCCCCCGATAACAATCTCATCAAAAACGAAGCGGTCCTACTCCCATCAGAACCCGTAGAGTATGGAGACGAGAAGCATCTCCTCACAGATATTCGGCAATTCCTTCACAGATATGTTGATCTGAGCCCAACGTTCGAGACGATCTCCAGCTACTACGTTCTGCTCACGTGGCTCCACGACGCGTTCAACGAACTGCCGTACCTTCGGCTGCGCGGAGATTTCGGCACCGGTAAGACCAGGACACTCCTGACCCTCGGGTCGCTTTGCTACAAGGCATTTTTCGCGAGTGGTGCCTCGACTGTCTCGCCCATATTCCACACACTTGACGCCTTCCGAGGGACGCTCATTTTCGACGAAGCCGACTTCCGGTTCAGCGACGAACGTGCAGAGATTGTGAAGGTTCTCAACAACGGCAACGTGCGTGGCATTCCGTTGCTTCGCACCATGGTGAACCGGCAGCGGGAGTTTAACCCGCAGGCGTTCCAGGTCTTTGGCCCCAAGATCGTGGCCACCCGAGGCTATTACGAGGACAAGGGCCTCGAAAGCCGCTTCATTACCGAGGAGATGGGCGGACGCCTGCTGCGCACCAATATCCCGATTAATCTCCCCCCTTCGTTCAAGGAAGAGGCTCGGCTGCTACGCAACAAGCTGCTCCTATATCGCTTCCATCGGAGATTCGAGACAAAACTCAACGAAAGCCTGATTGATCCAGCGATCGAACCCCAACTCAACCAAATTCTATTGCCACTGTTGAGTATCGTGCAGGACACAGGGGTGCGCGATGATTTGCGGTCCTTAGCACGAGAAATGCACACCGCGCTCGTTGCCGAGCGGGGACTGCTGGCGGAGGCCCACATCTTTGAAGTGCTGGCGAATCTCATGGACGCATCGGAACGCACCGTCGTTTCCGTCGCCGAGATTGCCGTGGCGGTCATCGAGCAATACGGTTCGGAATATGAGCGACCGATCACCAACCGTTGGGTGGGCGGAATCCTCCGCAAGCGGCTCAATCTGCATACCTACAAAAGCCACGGCGTCTACGTCGTCCCGATTTCGGAACGGATGAAGATCAAGCTGTTGTGCACTCGCTACGGAATCGAGACTGACGGCCGCAGTGTACAATCGGGAGACGTGGGGACTTCGGGGACGTTGTAACGACACCCGGCCCTGTCGGATGGCGAGAAACAAAGGTCGATTTCTCACGATCGTCCGAACTTAATACTTTCCTCTGGCCGTCCCCACGTCCCCAAGTCCACCCGCACTGTGGGCGTAACGCGTCTCCCTCCGAGCACCTCACCTATTCGAAGTTCTTTGCCAAATTGGCAAAATTTCGGGTCTTCCGACAACGCCGAGTCTCGCCGACAATCGAACGCGTGTTTCCGGCCGCTTCCGGTTGGCGACACAAATTATGACGAGACTCGAACTCCTATTTGCATGTGCATCGGCGCCAACGCTGCCTCAACCAGCATGAGTTGGCGTATCTGTTAGGGAAAAAGAATGCATCGTCCATTTCACGGTTTGAGCTTGGCAAGCGCGACCCCAGTTTAGTGGCGGCCTTCGCATGCCAAGTACTGTTCGATATTTCTCCATCGGAACTGTTCCCCAAACTGTTCACGGAGGTTGAAGACGCCGTCATGCGCAGGGCCTATCTTCTCCATGAGCGGCTTAAAAGACGTTCATCCGCCAGCGCACAAGCAAAGCTCAAACTTCTGAGGGGCGTACTTGCGCATGCGACGCGTCGCATAGATGAACAGGGAGTATGAATGCTCCAAGGAAACATAACCTGGTGCTGGGCATCTATCCGAATAGCCGGGGTTTTGCATTTGCGTTGTTCGAAGCGCCCACCTCTGCTGTCGATTGGGGCGTGGTCGAGGTGCGTGGCAATTTGAAAAATAAAAAATGCCTGCGACGCATTTCCGTGCTATTCGGCCAATACGAGCCCAGCGCGCTGGTGCTGCAGGATACTTCTGCACCAGGCACCTATCGAGCGCGTCGTATCCGAAGCCTCCATGAGGCGATTGCAGTACTGGCCGAAACACAGGGAATTCCAGTCTTCTCATATTCACGAGAACGGACCCGCCAGACGTTTTTGCCTCTTGGCGGCACGACGAAGCAAACGGTCGCCGAAGCCATTGGCAGGCTTGTTCCCGCCTTTGGGAATTTTATTCCGCCCGTCCGCAAGATTTGGAAAAATGAACATAGCCGAATGGCCCTGTTCGATGCCGCGGCTCTCGTTCTCACTTTCTATCAAGCCAGCCCCCATCCATAGAGCGCAGCTCATGCAGCTGGAGGGTCAGTCGCCGAGCGAAGCGAGGCGGCATTTGGAGAGCCGCGGCATCGAAGTCAGATTTGATACTAGTCGGGACACTTCGCAGTCGGAATATCGACCGTAAACCAGCGAGTTAGCCCTCTTCCGGTGGGGGATACCATGATTCCCCCATCGTTTCCCCGGGTGCGCCCGTCGGCAAGATCCTCATCTCCGCCGCGCTCAAAGCAAAACACAGAATTTGATTTCCGACAGGAACAGTCCCCTAGTGCTGCGGTGCAATCAGAAGATTCCCTAACGCCCGCGGTTGCCTCCGTAGATGCGTGCTTACTTCGCCGGAAGGCGGGAAGTAAGCGAAAAAGTCGCACCACTAGCGCTTCCCTCCCGCAAGTCGTCCCGCATCTGCACTTGTCCGAAGGCGCGCCATTGCTAGGACACCAAGGAATGGTCCTAACGCAAGCGGCAGGAAGGCAAAGTGCCAACTGAACAATTCGACGAAAATCGGCATCAATTGAATTGTAACCAGTGTTAGAGTAAAACCGATTGCCGTCTGCACGGTTAGCATCGTGCCAACATGTGCCCGATCCGATAATTCCACAATCGAGGCGGAAAACTGGGCGGAATCCGCGACGATGGAGAATCCCCAAATTAGGCATGCTGCAGTCACAAGCGTAGGATCCTGACCGAATAGTAGGCCCACGGTCGCGGCGCACGTCCCGCTTATACTCATCGAAACAATGGTGATTGTGGTCCGACCAAACCTATCGGCGAGAAGCCCTCCAGCGATGCATCCGAACGCTCCGACACCGATCGCGCCAAAGGCCACAAGTTTTGCATGGAACGCGGCACTTTGTGGGGTAAACCGCTCCGCAAAACTCGCCTGGACGAAAACACCGATCCAAGCCCACATTGCATAAAGCTCCCACATGTGCCCCAAATAACCCAGGTTCGCGAGCCGAAGGGAATGGCGCCGCCACGCGGTGAGGATCACACTGGGGTCAAATCGCTGGACGGCAACGTGATTAGGGCCGAGACCGGAGAAATTAATCAGCACGCCGCCGACGACCGCTGATAACGAAGACGCCGCGAGCGTGAAACGCCAGTTGACGCCGCCAAGGGCATTGAAAAGATGCGGCGTAGCGGATCCCAATGTCAGCGCGCCCACTAAAATTCCGACAAGCAGCCCCATATCGCGGCTTGCCCATGTTGCGGCTAGTTTCATTCCTACAGGGTAGATACCCGCCATACATATGCCGACCGCAAAGCGAAGCAGTAGGACGAAGCTTGAAGTTGGATCGGCAAGCAAGATACATCCGTTTGCAATAGCTGCGACCGTTGCCGAGCACATGAAAAAATGCCGAGAGTCCAGCCGGTCTGCAAGTCCGAGTCCGGCACTCGTGAGACTGCCGGCAACAAATCCAGCCTGAACGCTACTGCTGAGTAGGGCCTGCTCGAATATCGAGATGTGGTATTGCACGACAAGGGTCGGCACAATTGCCGACGCTGAAAACCACAACGCCATCACTGCCACCTCGCAGGTGGCGATGATTGCAATCGATATCTGTTTGGACGCCCGCATTTGACCTACCAGCGCTTAGGGGACACCTGTCGCCAGGCGCGGACACGACGAGATCACCAAACCCTACTGTGACCATTGACTTGCGTTTATCGCACTGTCCGCAACTACTTGTGCCGTAGGCTGATACCCTTCCCTTTGGGCTCCACCTCGATATGCAGCGCATCACAAAATCGATTGGAAAAATTCCACATTCCTACCAGCACGGTCAGTTCGACAATCTGCTGCTCAGAAAAATTGCGAGACATTTCGATGAAGAGCTGATCGTCTTTCCCGGCTTGGAGGCGCGTAACTCGATCCGCCCAACGGACCGCAATCTTCTGTCTCACACTTAAGAGTTCGCTCGAATTCGAAGTCGCCGGTAACAGCATCAATTTGACCCTGTGAAAGTCCGCTTTCCAAAGCGACATCAATATTGTGCGACAGGCAGTAGGTTCCGTTGTTGATGGTCGAAGTCCGCATGATGACCATCTGTTCTATTTTTAGAAAATCGGGATCGGTGTCCGCGTATTTCAGGCGCAAATCGCGATCGACGGTTACCCACAAGTTTAACGATGCCGGCGAATGTCCCATAACCTTGAAGAAATTCGTCACCGTTCCCCATTGTTCGAGTTGGGTCTTGAAAGCAGTTGTAAGTTCTTCGGAATTCATGGTTGCGGGATCTACGTCCTTGATGCGCGCCATGGGTTACTCCTCGTTTCAATTGATCTCTCAGGTGGTCGAGTAGAGGTGACACGCGACCTGATGTCCGGCCTCGACCTCATCAAGATGCGGCGGCGCTTCTGTGCAGACCGGCATCGCGAGCGGACAGCGGGTATGGAAACGGCAACCTGTAGGTGGATTCATTGGACTTGGGACTTCGCCGCGCAGGGCAACGATCGGCTGCCCATGACCTATGCGCGACAGCAGCGCGTCATTCAGTAGCGCTTGCGTGTACGGATGCAGCGGGCGCCGGTAGACCTGCTCGCATTTTCCGGTCTCGACCACCTGGCCGAGGTACATCACGCCGATGCGCTCACTCATGAATTGCACAACGGAAAGATCGTGAGCTATGAGCAGATACGCGATGCCTGAACTCTCCTGTAAATCCTTCAGAAGATTAATGATTTGCGCTCTAATTGAAACGTCGAGTGCGGACACCGGTTCATCGAGGACGATGCAATCAGGTGAGGTCACCAACGCGCGGGCGAGCGCCACGCGCTGCCGTTGGCCGCCCGATAATTCGTGAGGGTAGGCTACCGCGAGGCTCGCGCCGAGTCCGACCGCAATGAGTGCTTCCCTTACCCGGTCATTAACTTCACTTTTCGCCAATCCATAAACGGTCTCAATCAGCGGCTCGCTGACCGTGCGTGCGATTGTCAGACGTGGATTCAGTGAGCTATATGGATCCTGGAACACTGCTTGCACGGAGCGGCGATAGTCGCGCCGCTCCAACTTGCTAAAACGGCTAATATCACGACCGCAAAACAGGATACGTCCTTTAGTGGGGTATTCGAGCATGAGCACGAGCCGCGCGGTGGTGGTTTTTCCGCAACCACTCTCACCAACCAAGCCCATGGTCTCGCCTTTACCGATTGCAAAATTAACGCCGTCCACAGCTTGCACACTTTCGGCCTCCCGCGTTCCGAACAGCCCACGGCCCAACGGAAAGCTTTTTTCGAGGCTCTCCGCCTTCAAAGCAAAATCTTCGCAAGTCTTTGGCTGTATTTGATTGTGGGGCGATCTCATGGCACTAGGCCTCGGCCCCATTCGAACGACCGCCGCTCGCCAGCAGGTCCTCTGAGCGCCAACAAGAAGCAAATCGCTCAGGTAAAATTTGAATTTCAGGCGGCATTGCCTCCCGACAGCGCGCCTGCGCCAATGGACAGCGTGGCGCGAAAGGACAGCCGGGGGGTAATGCTCCGAGATCCGGAGGGTCTCCGGCAATAGTGATCAACCGCCTTCGGACAATTCCATTTTCGGGTAGGCAATCTAATAGCGCTCGGGTGTAAGGGTGGAGCGGCCGATCGAAGATCTCACGTGTCAGTCCACTTTCAACGATGCGGCCTGCATACATCACCGCCACCCGCTCGCATATGCGCACCACGATGCCGAGGTCATGCGTAACGAAGATAAGCCCGAGATTTGTTGCAGCCTGGACCTCCTTGAGCAGTAGCAGATATTGCGTCTGGATTGTCACATCGAGCGAAGTCGTCGGTTCGTCGGCGATGAGTAGGCTCGGTTTGCACGAGATCGCGATTGCCCCCGCCACCCGCTGGCGCATACCACCGCTAATTTGATGGGGATAGGCTCGAACCCGCTGTTCCGGGTCGGCAATGTGTACTTGGCTGAGCAATTCAACTGCGCGCTGCCGGAGCGTTCCGCGGCTTGCATTGCCATGAATCCAAAGCGGCTCAGCGACTTGATCGCCGATTGTGAAGGCTGGATTCAGGGCGGACATCGGATCTTGAAAAATCATGCCGATCTCGGCTCCTCGAAGTCGGCGCATCTCGTCGGCACTCTTGCACAGAAGGTCTTCGCCCTTAAAGCGAATCTCTCCCGACATGCTGTAGGTATTCTTAGGGCCAACAAGACGGACAATCGAGAGACAAACAGTGGACTTTCCCGAGCCCAATTCGCCGACGAGGCCAAGTGTTTCACCCTCATGCAAGGCAAAGGAGACCCCATCGACTGCTTTTATTATGCCGCGCTGTGTTCGGATGTGCGTCCGCAGGTCTCGAACTTCGAGAAGGCTTGCGGCCCGGTGTCCATCCGTTTCTACGTCTTCGGACAGCATTGCTTGCCTTGGTTAGACTTGGCGTAATTTAGGATCGAGGCGATCTCTGACCCAGTCGCCAAGCATATTGAGCGATAGCACCGTAAGCAGTATCGCGATGCCTGGCAGGATCGAGATCCACCACGCCTGCTCGATTAGGCCGGCTCCATCGTTGACCATGACGCCCCAAGACGGCGTTGGCGGAGGAATGCCAACGCCGAGGAAGCTAAGCGTGGCTTCCAGCACGATCACATACCCAACTTGCAATGTGGACAGAACCAGAATGGTTGGCATGACATTTGGTAGGATATGGCGGCAGATAATGGTGAAGTCCGAACATCCCGCCACCCGCGCCAAAGCAACGAAATCATGAGCCTTGATCGCAAGTGTTTCGCCGCGCACTAGGCGCGCATAGCTCGGCCACAGGATGAAGACGACGACGATGATGACGTTGGTGAATGAAGGTTCAAACGTTACTGCAAGCAAGATGGCGATAAGGATCCCGGGCAACGATAGGCAGATATCCACCACCCGCATCAAAAGTGCGTCAACCCAATTCCCAAAATATCCGGCAATCAGCCCTGCGATAGCCCCTACCGTCCCGGTAATCCCAATTCCGATGATTGACACAAGTAGCGAGATGCGCGCACCAAACAATAACCTGCTCAGCGTATCTCGGCCCAGACGATCCGTTCCAAGCAAATGAATAACGTCCCCCCGGGGCATCCACGCAGGCGGCAGTAGCCGTCTCGCCAAGAAGCCTTCTACGGGGGAATGGGGAGCGATTAGGGGAGCACACACGGCGCACGTGACGAACGCAACCACAATCACCGTCGGAATTAGTGGCGGCCAAGTGGAGCGGCGCTTGTTCGACTTGAAGTCCGGCGCGAGGACAGCGATGGATTGGTCAAAATCGGACATTATGAATAGGAAATCTTTGGGTTGAGATAAGCGTATATGATGTCAACCAAGAGATTTGCGCCGACATACATCGCGCTCAGAATGATCACTATCGTCTGCACGACCGGGTAGTCGCGATACTGAACCGCTTCAATTAACAACCGTCCGATACCGGGCCAATTGAAAACGGTTTCGACGACGATGGCGCCGTTGAGCATGAAAACGAACAGGACGGCGGCGAAAGTCAACACCGGAAGGGCCGCATTTTTGAATGCGTGTTTCCAAATGACGCGATATTCCGGCAATCCCTTTAGCCGTGCGAGCTTGATGTAATCCATCCCGAGAACATCGAGCATGGCCGATCGGGTGAGTCGCATCAGGCCAGCAACAGCCCACCAGCCGAGCGTTACGGCTGGCAGAACGTAATGGGCCGCGGAGCCGGCGCCAGAGGTGGGAAGGACGCGAAATATAACGCCGAAGACCAAAATCAGGACAAGACCAAGCCAAAAGGTGGGAACGGATTGGCCAAGGCCAGCTATGGCGCGACTCACAGCGTCAAGCCAGCTCCCCCTCTCTGCCGCAGCATAGACCCCAACCGGTATCGCCACCAAGATTGCAATGAGCGTGGCAAGTGCACCGAGCTTGATTGTCGCCGGATAGCGTTCCATCACAACGTCAAACGCTGGTCGTTGAAAACGAAGCGATCTGCCGAAATCCCCTCCGAACGCACGACTGAGAAAATACCAATATTGCACCACCCACGGGCGATCCAACTTGAGATAGGACCGCATGGCGGCAACATCTTGCTCGCTAGCCTCCGCCGGCATCATGATTGCGACAGGGTCACCGGTGAGCCGCACCACGCCGAATACAACTACCGACGCAACCCATATCGAGATCAATGCTTGGATTACGCGCCCAAAAATCCAGCGCCGCATGGCGACTTTATCCTCTCACAGCCTTGTACGGTCGGGCGCTGTCTCTTCACAATGACTTCACGACAAGACGGCTCGTTATCGACACTGGATCCCGAAGCGTATTGATCCCCGGGCAACCAGCCATCGCCAGAGCCTCGACTTCTCGAAGCCGATTTATTGGCTCGTTGCTCGTCACGTGAATTTCGATTGTTACGTTTTGAAACGCACTTGAGGGTGAATTCGGGATCATGTGTCCCCGCACGTCGAACTCGGTTCGTGCAATGGCTTCGAAGGCATCATATTTGACCCCAAGTTTTGCGGCGTTGAATGCGAAGACTGCGGCGAAGCATCCGATCGCCCCCCCGAGTAAATACTCGAGTGGCCATGGTGCAATATTGCGACCGCCAACGTAAGTAGGCTCGCTGATGACAAATTCATGGCCGCTCTGGTCGCAGGCTACAAGTTCATCAAGATCGCCGACCGACTTGACCGCTACTTTAACGATAGCCTGCGGTCCCTTCGGCGCCATAGCCTTGGGTTTTGCTACATAAGTTCGCTCTCTGTCGGCTGTCGTTATCCGGAGTTCCTCAAGAAAGTCCTCAAAGTTTGCCATCGGGTCACACTGCTGCTTTCATTACAACTGTCAGGCTTTAGGGGGTAATCCGGTCGAAATTATTTTCGAGCGGAACATAGGCAAGCGTGGGCCAGTTTCCAACCTTCTTGCTGGTGGCCCAAGTACTGGTCTTCATGCCCAGCATCACGCCACGATGATCATCGTAGAGTTTCTGGCCTAGCTCGTGGGTCAACTGGGCTCGCTTATCGGTATCGAGCTCCGCCCTGACGTTGGCCAGCAATCGATCATAATCCTCATTCTCTGCCAGCAATTCGAAGGCTCCCTTCGAATTGATTGTGTTTACCCAGTTCGGGCTTGGCTCATCGAACGGCGGCGCCCCATAGACCCACGCAGTCTGCGCGGTCTTGCGCGCTCTAAATTTACCGATCCAGCTGCCATAATCTTCAGGTACGCGCTTTACTTTGATGCCGATGCGCTCCCAGTCTTGGGCAACTGCTTCCATGACGTCCGGACCGTCGGGAGCATACGAAAACACCATAGGATTGGCGCGGATATCAAACCCGTTCGCCACACCTGCTTCGGCGAGCAGTTGCTTAGCGCGCGCGGGGTCATAAGGAGGGATCTTCCAATCAGTACTGTAGCCGCGGTGGAACGGGAAGTACCAGTATGAGAATGGCGTTTGGCGTCCCATGCCAACCCAAAGATTGTCGATGATCGACTGTTTGTTGACCGCCAAGTTGAGGGCAAGGCGAACTTTCAATGCATTTGCCTGGCTCGCAGCATCTCCTGCTTTCCCGACCCATGCGCAAGGCGGGCAATAGTCTTCCTTTCCCGGTAACGTTTGGCCGGACAGTATGACCCAATATTCAGCTGAACTCGGGCACCTCATGAATCCGTAGGCCGGCTTGCTTCGCTTGCACAAGATAGTCACCAAAGACCGCACCAATATCGAATTCTCCGGATCGTAAGCCGGCCAAGCGACTTGACGGATCAGGAACGCGACGGATGGTCAGTCGCTTATATGCTGGCTCCCCGCGCCAATGATTCGGGACTGCCTCGAATGTATGAAAGTCCCCCTCCCTACCCTCGACATGACGATAAGGGCCGGTTCCGACCGGCTGTAGCCGGGCCTTATCTTCGCCGACCAATTCCAGATATTCCCTCGAAGTAATGTTGCCGGCTCCATTAAACTGAGTGAGCTGGCCCGGAATCTCCCATGACGGCTTCTTGAGAACCAACACGACCGTATACTTGTCAGGTGTCTCGATTTTTTCGAGCAGCAAACGGAACGTGGGGGCGGTGAAGCCTTGAGAATCAGGCTTCAGATTTTGCTCCAAAGTGAATTTCACGTCTTCGGCGGTCACCTCGCCCAAATCTCGGTGAAGAATTAAGTCTGGGTGAAACTTCACACCCGGCCGAATTTTGAAGGTCCATTTCTGGTAGTCTGCGGAATGGCTCCAACTCGTTGCGAGACCGGGCCGATGGGCGAGTGTTTTCGGATCCCGAAGGATCATCGGGTCATATAAGATGTCCCAAAGATTTTTCTCCGAAACTGACGTGCGCCAGGCAAATGGTGTCTCCGTCCCCCATTGCGGCACGGCGGCGACGAGATGGCTGGTGGAATTGATAACCTGCGGAGCGGCGATCTTGGAGGTTATCGTAGTGAGGACCGATGCAACGCCGAGTGCTGACGCCGAAGACATCAAACTTCGCCGTGATATACGCATCCTATGGCTATCACCGACTCTGGCCGTCCTTCGCTTCCTGATCAATTTCGCCTCCCCTATGCTTAATTACTCGCCTTTATGGCGATTGTACTGATTGTTCAGTATGCCTGCCTCGAAACTGGTGTCAACTGTCGCGTTTGCGCAAATTAGAAAACAATTCCCACCAAGCGGCACTCAGAATGTGGTACATTTCCTTAAATGAGTTGCGACATGAGAGAGGCTTGGATTGACCGTTCGTTTTACAATTGCCATACTCTTCCTCTGCGTTCCTAATTTTCAGGCGACCATTGAGAGGACTATTTTCCAATACTCGTCTATCCTCCGGTTGTTCGATCATGAATAAAACGAGTCTCATGTCGCGGTCTGTGCAGTCGAGAATTGAACCGAGTGCACCGCAACGTCAGCGCATCGTTCAGATTGCTGCGCGGCTATATGCCGACCGTGGATTCAATGGTGTTGGCATGACAGAGCTTAGCAATGCCGTCGGTCTCGGACGCGGCGCACTCTATCACTATATCAGCAGCAAAGAGGAGCTGCTCTACGACATCAGCCGCCTATACATGAGCAAGTTGGTTGAATTTGCTACCCAGATCGTGCGCGTCGAGCCTGATCATCGCAAGAGGCTACAAGAGCTCGGTAAGAATCTCTTGATTACGATTATAACACATCGCTGCGAACTTACCGTTTGCTTTCGGGAAAGTCATTTGCTCACCGAAGAATGGGGCGAGGAAGTTTCTAGGCTACACGCCGAATATGAATACGTCTGGCGACAAGTACTTCAAGAAGGTGCAAAGGCAGGCGTATTCCGACCATTTGACTCTCTTCGGTTGAAGGGTGTGCTTGGCATGTTTTTCTATAGTTACATTTGGATTGATCAAAAAGGCCCGCAATCCCCGGAGGAAATCGCCGACGTCTTTAATGACATGGCCCTAAAGGCGTTGACTTGAAGGAAACTGATTTTGGCAAGGCAATAGTACAGAAACTTTTTCCTTTACCGTCACTTCTAACTATGTATTGGCATACTATTTTTCTCACGAACTCGCGTAGCGTTGAGCGTAATTTGCCCGCCCACAAGGTCGAAGGTGCGCGAAAAGCTGATTGAAGCGACCAAGGCAAGCCTCGCCTACCTTCCACCGACTTGAACCCAATCGAAATGGCCTTCAAGGCGTTTCTACGAAAGGCCACCACGCGAACCCGAGACGTCCTATGGGACAACACGCCTTCACACCGCAGGAATGCGCCAACGACTTTAAGCAACCAGGATATGCGCCATGTTATGCGCCGATTGCTCTGGAGCGAATTAGGTCTGCTGCGCGTTCGGCGATCATGATGGTTGGTAGATTTGTGTTTGCGCTTGGGATGCGTGGCATCACCGATGCATCTACGACGCGCAGGTTCCCGACCCCATAAACTCGGCAAGTATGGTCTACTACGGCCATCAAATCATTGGGGCGGCCAATTGCGCAGGTTCCAACCGGGTGAGCCATCGGAGCCGCCGCAGCAAGCAACTCGGCGTCCATCAGCGGCGATCGGATGCGACTGTTCGCAAACCATCGGCCCGGGCGAATGAGCTGACCTACTATCGAACGGCTCATTGACGCAGGCGCATTGAGCACAGCCTTGGCGGTGATCGCGAGGATGTCTCCGATGAACCCCGGCCGATTGAATTGATGCAGCGCCATCAACGACGGGAGTAGGAATGCATCGTTGTATGCTGCAACGACGCCGGGATCGAGCAACAGATTTTCAGCGAAACGCGCGGCTTTGAGCAGGCGCGGCGGATCACGAACATCCTGAAACATACGAAACTCGATGTGCGGCGGCGCATCGAGTTTGGCGCTGCTCAGCGTGACTTCGCCACGCGAAAAAGGGGAATAAAGCGCAGCCCCAAGCATTGCCACGTCCGGACCATATGACCGCGGGCTTACCCGCCCAATCATGAACAGCAGGAGGTCTCCGCTTGGACAGCCACTTGCTCCGGAGGAAAGCCGTACGCCTGCGACGGCAAACCGTCGTAGATGGCTCCTTAGCCGCGAACGTCGCGGCAGCGTCAATGCAAAATGCAGGTACGGGTGGTTCTGTAAATTGCGTCCAACGCCTGGTCGATCAAGAAGCGGCGCGATCCCGAGGCGCTGCAGTGCGTTTGCCGGTCCGACGCCGGCGCGCAATAGAATTGTAGGGGAATGAATGGCACCTGCGCAAAGAACGACTTCTCGCGATGAGAGTTGTCTGATCTCCCCCGCGTGCTGAATTACGGCGCCGCAAACCCTAAGGCCGTCGAACCGTAGGCTCTTGACGTGGGCCTCCGATAATATTGAAAGATTACTGCGACGACGCACAGCGCTGTTTAAGTAACAGCGCGCGGTCGATGCACGCACGTCTCCATCCTGGCTCAGCGGCATCGGGAAGAAACTATCAACCGGATTTCTCATTGATGTCATCTACCGAGCGAAGTCCACGCGCCACAACCGCACGCTCGATGGCGTGGACGAAAGGGGGCCATTCGTCTCTCGGCAATCGTCGGGTCGGATACGGTTTGGGCGCCGTTCGGCTCTGATTTCCGTCCAAGTCGCTATCGAGCCGGCGGAAGTACGGCAGAACGTCATTCCAGCCCCACCCATTCGCTCCAGCAGTGGCCCAGGAATCAAAATCGGCCGGTAGTCCGCGGAGCGCCCACAGCCCCATGACACTCGATCCGCCGCCCATAACCCGTGCTTGCGAAAACGGCAGTCGACGTCCACCGGTGGAGCGCACGGCCTCAACGTTTGGCCAGAAGTAACTCGGATTAAGCGATGAGCTCGGGAACGTATCGGCGATGTCAGCAGGAATGGCGTCTGGCGGCGTATCGCGACCAGATTCCACCAACAGCACCCGCGTAGCTGGATCTTCGGATAACCGGGCAGCCATTACCGCGCCGGCACTTCCTCCGCCGATGACGAGAAAGTCAGGGTAGTTCATTCGGGGGTGTTGGGACGATTTGTTCCAGACGCCGCGGCATCCGCGGATGAATAGAAAGCGGAGCAAAACAGGTTATGCTGGACTAATCAAGCCGATTGTGGAGGGAGCTGACGGCTCCTTTGATGTGTGTGTACCAACGGGTGTGCCTGCAGAACGCAACGTCGAGTTTCAGCGAACCAACATTTTTGTCAGCTGGCCAAGCCATGTGAGGGAAGGAAAAGGGGTGAAGACCTCAAGCAGCACGGCAGCGGCAAGAGCCACCAACACATAGCCTATCGGCCGCACCATTCGTTGCGCGAGCGGAAGGTATGGTGGTTTGTTATTGGCTGGCCAAGCAAATGCCTCGTCCCATTCCTCCTGAGAAATGTCGGCCGGCCTAATTTTCTCGAACGGCATCCACGCGCGGTAAGCTGCTATGCCGCGCTCCCCAGCAATGACGTTTCTCAAACCAAGTGTATTACTCCGCCCTACAAAATCGATTACATGTCTCGCTATATCGCGCGCAAGTGCCAGGATCAACGAAGTAGACATACACAATCATGAGGCCAAATCTGAGCCCTGCTTTGGTGAAGGACTTCAGGGTGAAAACCGCCGAAAATAAACTCACGGTGGAGCCGACGACTTTGTCCAGGACGTTGAAGAGTTGACCAGCTGCCGTGTTATCATCGGCGGCCTGCAGCCACAGGATCACAAAAACCGTTATAAAGAGCGGAAACAGGAGAAGTATGATCCGTATCGGAGCAGTGAACAGCTTGATCATGCCTATGGTTGCTCCCGGTTATCGCTAAGGCTGGGCGTCGGTCCAGGGCCCAGTGCTGCACGGGTTTAATACTGAATGAGCATGCCGCCTGTGACTAGCCGCAAAAATATCGGATAGCGATTAGCGGTCGGGAGCTTCACTCTGCACGATGGGATATCAGTCTTTCGCACGACGCGGACAGAGAGTTCGCTGCGAAGAGGGTCGGCGCCTGCCGTGCGCCGCTTCATTCGAGGGGGTTGGTGCTTGACCGTTTCCCGGCTCGCTTATCGCTTTGATTGCGCGCGCGATTCCAAATCGCTGTTCTATTGCGTTAACCATTCATTAAACATTCACAAGACGGGTTGCGGTCTTTTCGCTATCCATCCACCCGGTTGCATCAGAGGGGGGAAGATGGCCAACCCGTTGGAAGGACCACCCGGCGGCTCGCGGGAAATGGTGTGGGCTCGCTGCCCGCAATGCAGCGGCAAGGGAACGGTCAAAGATTCGGCCGGCAACAGCAAGACCTGCTCCAGTTGCAATGGCAAGGGTCAGATCAAAACCCGCTAATCGCTTTGCGCGTCTGACGCGCCGTCCCACACTCAGCGTGGCTGCGATCGCGTCATCCTAAACAACCCAATCAATGAGCTCTCGCCATGAAACTTCTATTACGCCGTAATCAGCGTACCGCCATGATGGGCATGGGCAATCCCGTGTTCATGCTCGACGTTCGCGCCGAACTGACGCCACAGGAACAGCAGCACATTGGCACCTACAAGCTTGGCAAGACCGTGCTGTATTCCCGGGGCGAGCTTGTCGACAAGGGAGCCGGAGTGCTCGGACTCGCATCGCGGCTCGCGTTCAAGGCGATGAACATTTCCGTATCGGTCGACGACCTTGCTGGCGGTAAGCGCATCGAGTGCAAAGACATCGTCGAGATGATTGCGGTCCAAGAGCAGATAAAGGAAGCCGCCACGACGTTCAAGGCTGTATTGGAAACGGCGGCGCATTTCGGGGGCGAAGAGGTTGTCCAGCTCTAGCCCATTCATTCCTCGCTTTGTCAGTTCGAATCTCAAGAACTTCTTCCTCGGCTCGGCGCACAGCCGCGAGGTCCGCGCCACCGCCGAACTCTATGAGCGAGCCCGCGCCGCCAATCTGCACTCCCCATTAGCCGAGCAGGCCGATCGCGACCGCTTTGCCAGCGATATTATGTTTGAGGTTGGCCAGGAGTTTGACCCACTCCCCTGCCGACCCCTGATGCTCGCGCTCGGTGACCTCGTCGATGCCCTGCTCTCGCTCGACGGATTGAGTCACCTCCCCGAAGTCGCATCTATCGACACGCTCTCGATCGAAGAAAGCATCTCTTTACGCAGCCAGTTGTGGCGCCGGCTGCGCTTTGCCGAGGATTGGGATCGTCTCTCCGGTATCTGGCGTACCAAGCTGGTCATTCTCTGCCAGGGCATTTTGAACGAGCTCCCTGCATCAGCCCTTGGCACGTATCAATCCGACGACGAGCCGGCAGCAGTCCCATCCATGTCGATTCCGCTCATTGATCTGTGCCCCAATCCGGCCTCTGCCATCATCCGGACGATGGCTACCCTCTATGACGATGATGTTGTCGGCGCCCACCTTTTCGAAGCCGTCCGCGACCAATTCGAGCGCAATCTTTGTGCGGCCTCCGGCATTCCCTACGAGCGGCGCGGCGACAGCTCGAAAACCGTCATCCCGCCCAGCGAATACCGCGCCGAATCAAGCGCGCACCTCATTGCCGCATATCTTGGAGCGACGCCGTTTGCGCCCTTCTTCGCAACGCGGCTGTCGTTTGCTATTCCTCTGCCGGTCCGCTTCGAACACACGCACATCCTTGCCGGCTCCGGCCACGGCAAGACCCAGACTTTGCAACACCTGATCCTCTCCGATCTTGCAAACAATGAACCCCCAAGCCTCGTCATTATCGACAGCCAAGGCGACATGCTGCGCAAGCTTTCGCGCCTCTCCCTGTTCGATCCGGAACAGGGCGCCCTCGCCTCCAAGCTCATCATTATTGATCCATCCGACGTCGATCACCCGCCGGCGCTCAATTTGTTCGACGTCAATTTTGACCGCATCGGCCAATACAATACCGCCGCCCGTGAACAGATTCTCAACGGCGTCATCGAGCTTTACGACTACATCTTCGGCTCGCTCTTGGGCGCCGAGCTCACGCAAAAGCAAAGCGTGATTTTCCGCTATATCGCGCGCCTGATGCTCACTATTCCTGGCGCCACCATCCATACGCTCATTCAGCTGATGACCGACGCCACCCCGTTCATGGGCCATATTGCCCAGCTCCCGCCCGGCGCTCAAATGTTCTTTGAAACTGAGTTCTCGCACAAGTCATTTACCGACACCAAGCGGCAAATTCAGCGCCGGTTGTGGGGCATCCTCGAAAATCCGACCTTCGAGCGCATGCTCACCGCTCCGAAGAACCGCATCGACATGTTCGACGCGCTCAACAGCGGCAAGATCGTCCTCGTCAATACCGCAAAGGATTTTCTCAAAGCCGAGCGGTCATCCTTCTTCGGTCGCTTCTTTATTGCCTTGACGCTGCAAGCGGCGCTCGAACGCGCCGCACTGCCTGAGCAAAATCGTCGGCCAGCGTTTCTCTACATCGACGAAGCCGCGGATTATTTCGACCGCAACATCGACGATCTTCTCACCCAGGCGCGCAAATATAATCTCGGGCGTCGTGTTCTCCCACCAATACCTCGATCAGCTGGCGCCGGGATTGCGATCGTCAATCGCTTCCAACACCAGCATAAAGCTAGCAGGTGGTGTGTCGGAACGCGACGCCCGCTCGATCGCGCCCGACATGCGAACAACTCCCACCTTTATTCTCGACCAGCATAAGAATCAGCACGGCACGCAGTTCGCCTGTCACATCCGCAACCATACCGCTGCCGCGCTATCACTCGAAATCCCATTTGGCACGCTGGAGCAACAGCCCACCATGGACGAACCGTCGTTCCATCGATTGCGCGATGACAACCGCGCGCGCGTCAGCATGTTGTCCGAACCGAGCGTGCGCCCATCATCGCCCGATTTTCCGGGCAAACCCGGCCCGCGCCCTCAGCCAACTCCACAAACGACCCCGCCGGGTGCGCCAACCCAACAGGATGACGACAATTGGGAAAGTTGAGCTATTCTTATTGAAATATTTTGTGATGCCTGAACATGGCGGTACATAGGCGCTCGTAACTGCCCATTGCTGAACATGGCAGCCGTTTTCTTTTAGGCGCCTCGAAGTATGCTGCGCTTAATCGTTCGTTGAGCTCCGAATGAAACTTGGCACCGGCGCGCGGGGCCAATTTTTGCGAGACCCTCTTGGTCCCCGGGGTCATCCCCGATCAAGAGTCACCAGCACTAGTATAATAAACGCCATGAGCACCATCACCATCGAACCGGTCCGTCGCCGCCCGCGCTTCACCCGCGTTGAGGTGCCACCGGCGTTCCAAATTACCGAGCGTGACATCGCCATTATCCGCGAGGTCGCCCACCATCGCTTTCTGCGATCGACCCATATTTCGCAACTGCTCGACGCGCCGCATAAGAAGATTTCGGAGCGGCTGACACCGCTCTACCATGCCTCCTATCTCGATCGTCCGCGCGCGCAGATTGAGTACCATGTCCGCGGTGGTGGCAGCGAGCCGCTGGTCTATGCCCTCGGCAATCGCGGCGCGCAGCTCCTGGGAGCACAAGATGGTTTCGATAGAGCAGGCCTCGATTGGGCCTGGAAAAACTGCCAGAGCGGGCGAGAATTTATCCTCCACACGCTCGCCATCGCCGATGTCTGTGTCGCATTAAGGCTTGCCTGTAGCAAACACCGGGCAATCACACTGCACCAGCCGCATCAACTCTTCACCACACTTCCCCAAGAAACGCGCACCGTTCCAAAACCGTGGGCTTGGCGCGTGCGGGTTCAACATGATGGCTCAACGCACGAGATCGGCTTGCTCCCGGACTATGTTTTTGCCCTCGTCTATGCCGACGGCCGCCGCCGCGCATTTGTCGTCGAATGTGACCGCGGCACCATGCCAGTTGAGCGATCTTCGCTGCAACAAACCTCCATGCTGCGAAAGTTCCTAGCTTACGAGGCATCCCGCAAACAGGGACTTCATACGGACCGCTTTGGCTGGAAGGCTTTTCGTACCCTGATCATTACTGCCAATCCTAACCGGGCCGCTAATATGCGCGCGCTTATAGAGCGCACGCTATACCTCAAGGGCAGTCCCCTATTCCTGTTCGCCGAACACACCACGCTGCTGCAGTCCGACATTCTTGGCTCATCATGGGCTGATGCCAGAGGCAAGCTGCAGGCTCTCGTATAGTCAATCCTGCCATTCTCGCGCGCTCTAATCCCCGCCCATCAAGGTAACCCCGTTCGGGGGCGCCTGTGGCGACACGCTCGCCTGTGGAGGTCAATGGCATAGCGCAGATTGGCCTTTTTCTCGACGATGCCGACGACTTAGTCAATTTGCTGATCGTTTGTACACCGACCAAACCGACCCCTGCAAACGTGCGCCTGCCGCACAGTGCTAATGTCTTACCGGCTCGAAAGTGCCGCTTCGACAGCTAGAAATAATTCCACTAGCTCTCATAACTTCCTTTTCGAGGAAGTTATGTTATTATGGTTTGTAATCCTTATGCCGTATTATTCGAGAGGCAACCAGTGCTTGGGCGGCTCCTTTATGGCGAAAGCAAAAAAACACTTCTGGTTTGCCGAATTTAATTGGCGCGCCATTGGCGCGATTTTACTGTCATTGATCACGAATCTCGGAATACCTCTCGTCATCTTCATTTTCACGTTTCAATCTGCTCAGTCATGGATTGATGAGGGCTCACATGGCAATGCCATGCGATGGCTGTTTCCCGGGGCTGCATCGCTGTCAATTTTTCTCTTATACGTAGTTTGCTTCCTGTTCCTTAGACTTTTGCGAGTTCAATCCGCCAAAACAATTGATGCAAGCCGGCAACTTGTAGACGGCATAATCGCATATGCAGACCAACTTCATGACGAGAAAAGGGATCCAGCACTGCTCAGATTACGGAATAACATGTCGTTGACTTTACATGTCCTCGGCTTTCATGAAGAGCGTGTGAAATTAGGCGGGTGGGCGCTAGAAGCAGCTCAGTTTTCAGGCGATCGTCTCGCGATCATCTCAATTCTAATCGATGATCTTGGATGGGCAAAGTACTTACTCGGTGATCCCGGGTGTCGAGACAATATTCGAAAAGGTATTGAATATGCCCAGTCGTCACCGAGCACGGATGATCTGAAGCGGCGTCTCTTGGAGGCAAAAGCACATAGACATTTGGGCGTAATCGCAAGCTCCGAGGATCATATTTTTGCGAGAAATGAATTTGAGGTAGCTGATCGGATACTGTTGTCGGTCAAAAAATTAGCGCCACGTGAAGCCGAAATCGAACTTACACATATAAAGCATGCAAAAGCTTTGGCGGCAGCCAGTTATCTCGGTATAAATCAGTCCGGCAAGATACGGCCAGGTGATAAAGATGCGGAAAAACTAATCAAAGAGGCTCTTAATTGGATTCGTGATGCGAAAGAAGGATTTCGAGCACTGTCCGATCAGGGTCGGTACGCAAAATCGTTAGTTTTGGAAGTGAGGTTATTAGAAGCAGCGAATGACGAATACCAAGCCAAACTCTTGGCGCCGGTGCGTGACCGCGCAATGTCAGCGTCGGTGTGGTCCCGACCAGATGCTCATATCTTTATTTCGGGAAGGTAAAATTATGTCCGAAAAAATTGATATTTTTGATGCCAATCTCAAACACATTGGGGTAATGGAGCGCACTCAAGCTCATATGGAGGGACATTGGCATCGTACATTTCATTGTTGGATTGTGTCACCGAAGGAAAACGGTAGCTTATTGTTCCAACAGCGATCTATGAAAATGAAGAATTATCCTGGTCTTCTGGACGTAAGCGCTGCCGGTCACCTGGAGGCCGGTGAACCGATTAGCGCCGGCATACGGGAGGTTCGAGAGGAATTGGGTATAGAAATCGATGAGTCTCGACTTAAGGCACTTGGCGAGCGCGTCGAGGTGGCCGATCAAGCCAATGGTCAAAAGAATAGAGAATATCAATCCGTATTTATGTATGAAACCGATCAACCGGTAACATCATTTAAGCCTGACCCAACTGAAGTCGCGGCCTTGTTTTGGCTGCCGATACCCGAGGGGATGCGTTTGTTTGAAAGTAGGACACGTGAGGTGACGGTCAGTGGATGTAGCTTCGAAGCCGGCACAAACGATACCTGGAAACCGCTGACGAAGAGAGTACGAATCGAAGATTTCTTGCCACGGATTCAGCAGTACTATCTCATCTCACTTATCATGGCAGACAGGCTAATAAAGCGATCCGGACCGCTTGCGATTTCGTGAGGTAGCGAGAGCGGGGGCATGGTAAACGTCACAATGGCTTGCATTGTTATCTGTCGCCACGCCGAAACAGAAAAGAATCGCTTGAATATCCACGGCAGCAGCAGTTTGGATTCAATTACGGCCTTAGGGAAGCAACAAGCAAGACGACTAGCCGTTCGCATTAATCGCCTTCAGCTTCCTATACGTGGCATCACGGCTACAAAGACGTCACAAGCGATCCAAACAGCGAAGCTAGTCGCTGAGTTGGCCTCAATTCCATATGAAGAGCCTTTGATGCTTGAGCCGTTTGATATTGGGATTGCTAGTGGAATTTCGACCAGCAAACTTCAAACAATAGATCCAATAAGTTTCGAATCGTTAGACAAATTTCGCTGCAGAATAATTAACGCTGGTGCGCTTCAGATCGCCGGTGCCGAAACCGCTCGTGAATTAGAAAGAAGATTACATAACTGGTGGCGGGCTGAAGGCAACCAGCGGTGTACCAATCGTATTGTCATTGGGAGCAGTTCAACAGTATTAATGTTATCTCACTATTTGGATCGGATTTTTCCTACGTCCGACCAGTATCGATATCTTGCCACGCCGAATGGATCATTGCGAGTTTGGACTCGCAACGAAAGTGACCAACAATGGAAAGCACTGCCGCAAGTTTTGTCTCATAACTGGCCAGAGGTGGAAGTTCGTCAAGCAAATACGCCATCCGGCAACATAGCATGGACGCTCTTCATGCCAGGTTGGGATGTGAGGAGAACTGGTATCGCGATCATTCCCGGCTATTTTGGAAGTTCTCGCCACGGCCCATATGGATTGTATAATCGTTTGGCTAGGCAATGGTCTTACCTTGGATTTCCGACAGCTACCATTGATCCATTAGGAACCGGGGATTCGACACCTGTCTTCAGAACCTTTGATACTGAGATGATGTCCGTTACCTGCGTCGGAAAGGTCCTGTTGGATATGTGCGATCGAGTAATATTTGTTGGGCATTCGATGGGTGCAGCAACCGCTCTTGCGGCCTCTAATTATTTTGGAGACCAGGCGATTGCGTGGTGTTTAGCACCACTTTGCACACTTGAAGACATGTCAAAAGGCTTTCTAAATGAACACCAATTGCGTGAGTTCAACGACACAGGAATGACCCTAAGACACGGACTTACACTTTACGCAGATATGATTCAAAGAGGGGACGCGACTTGGCGTGCACTTGGACACACGGCTAAGGGGATACTTATCGCGGAAGCAGATCCCTATACAAAAGGTCAGAAGATTCCAAACATAAAAAGCGGGCTTATCCATAAGGTTTTAGGCGCGGATCACAATTTTTCTATGAATGACAGTTTTGCCCAGCTAATGAAAATTAAAGACGACCTGCTTTTTGATGAGCTTTAACGATGAGTGCGAGTCATTATCAAAACGCTGTGGCATGTTGGACTGGAAGATATCAGCCTGCACATGTAGGCCACATGGAAATCTTGAAGCTTAGCCTTAGAACATTCCACATTCCACATCTCATAGTTCTCGCTACGCATTTTGGTTGGGCTGGGAAAGGCACATACGGAATCTATGCCGAGCGTAATTACGCACCTGAAAAGAACCCGCTTACCATTTGGGAACGGTTCACAATGATGAGGTTGAGTCTCGATGGTGCTGGCCTGCACGAGAACGTCATGGTGATGGTAGCACCACGGCCTGATTGGGATTGGAACCTAGTATCCCAATTTTATCCACCGCAACGGGTTATTTGCTTAACGAGAAAGGATGAATTTGAATTGGCAAAAGCGGAGGCCTGGAAAAAGCTTGGAGAGCATATTGAATTTCTTGATCTAACGCCAATTCAACCCGTTTTGACGACAACAGAGATTCGGCAACGTGTGCGATCAGGTGACGATTGGAAAAAATATATCATCGAAACTGTCAGGAATATTTTACCGAAATCGACGGTCCAAAACGGCTGTTCTATAATTAGCTTTGCCCTCGAATCTTCGAACACGCGCGACTCTGCAATCTGCTGACCAAACCGCCTACGACTGAACGAACCAGCTCGTGACCACGACGCAAGTGCCACGCGTGGCCCAGAATGTAGTCTTAACGACCTTCTATTTTTCCAGGTACTGAGCTTTACCCCCAGCCGGTCATAGCGTACCCGCAGCGGACCCTTTGCGCGACTGCAGATCATTCTGCAAGGTGTAGTACCAGCGAAATCTTTGCTTCCCTGATCCTTCGATCAAATCACCACCTAACTCTTCTGCGCCTGCGACAGCAATATCCTTCAACAGGTCTGCACCCGGAATAAAGAACGAAGCAATTGTTCCAATCCAGCGGAATTTCTTGCTCCGAGTCTGCGTAACTAGATCACGGCGCACTGCCTCGTTGACGTATTTGATGAACCATTCCTTCGACACGCCCTTCTCCTCCACGAAAGCGCGCCAGAGTTCTTCTCTCATCGAGCGGACGGAAGCGTCATCGTGGATGAACCTCATCACGGCTTCAATATTGTTTGGCATTAGTTCCGGAACTACTATATCGAACAGAATTCTTGCCTGCTTTCTCAGCTCAATCTCTTGATCCAGATCGTCCCATCGCGCGGCGTACAGTTTTTCATAGAATCCTTTCGCATCATCCCAATCCAGAAAAGGTATTTTTGTTGTCGCCCTGATTAGATCATTGATCAAAATCTGACCCACTAACGGTTTCACAACTTCTTTGATAATCTCTCTCTCACTCTCTCGGAAATGTTCGCGCTTCGAAAAAATCAATTTAGTAATCTCTTGCAACCTAGCTTCGTTACGAAGATCCCCCCGCTCAGCAAGAAAATTAACAACTCCACAATGGGCTGTGTTTTGAACAAACTTTTCTGGATCTCCGAACTGCTGTTGAAATTCGGCGAACTCATTCTGAACAGCCGCCCATTGCTGGCGTGCCTCCGGGAGCCAAAGCTCTGGATGAGTTCAGGAGAGCATTCAATTTCGCGTCCAAGCGTTCGCGATTTTCATGAACAATCTTATTAAAATCCTCAAGTTGAACAAAGCCCTCTGCTTTCAAAATCCTTAGCGTCTCTGCCATCGGTGCTAAGAACTTTTTCTCACCTGAACAGACAAACTCGAATGCCTCCTTATCCATAACGTACCCTTGGCCAAGGAGAACCGAAGTGTAATCCAAGTCGAGCCCACCTTTCGTCGCCTTAGAGAGAGGATAAATTCCATGCTCAGGGATTACTTTGCCAATGTACGGGTTGTGAAGGCCAAAGCAGGTGAAGAAAAATCTCATTGCCGCCCCCGACGAGATGTTGGACCATAAGCCCGCTAATTCATTTAATTACAAACGCTCGCGACAAGCTACTTGCCTTGCGAGAAAAATGAACTAGTTCGCAGGTTTCCCGGCCATTGCGTATAGTGGACTAGTTTGTTGACCCCGAATGCGATGTGGAATTCAGGTACGTCACGCGTTACAAGCGATCCTGCGCAGACATATGACTTTGGACCAATCTTAACATCACGGGCCACTACCGAATTAAAACCAATAAATACATCATCAAAGACAGTCACACCAGCTTCTATGGATTGTTCCGAGTCCCACGGCGCGTCAGCACTAATATGATGATGAACTACGCTGCCAAAAACGCGGCAGCGGTGTCCCACTCGAGTTCGTTCGGCAATAAAGCCACCAATAACGCAATTGCTGCCGATGACGGCGTCCGCGCAAATTTGGGCCTTATATGTAATAAGAGTATTGTCACCCACTCGCACACCTGACTCGATTTGGCTGTAGTGGTCCACAATCACTCCGTCGCTTAAGATCACACCTTCGCCAACAACGCAGAACTCCCCGATCCACACTTGTTCGCCAACTTCCGTTGGCGGACGCGCCATCGGTTCCCCCTCAAGCAGTTGGCGGTATCGAACGCCTACGCGGCTTGTGCCTCCTATAACAGCTGTTTCGGAAATCTTTGGCGAGGTCGACATGAGTTATTTGCGCAACGCAATCTCGGCAAACTCCTCAAAAATGTTTTTCTTGTTTTCTATTGAACGCGGGGCATTTCCCGTCGGGTCATTGATGTCCGCATAGCCGTGATCCATATTAGGCACCTCGATAAGCGTTATTTGTGGACAAATCTCCTTTGCTGCAATCGACGTCGCAAACGGAACCATTGTATCGCGATTACCGTGGATGATTTTCACGGTCGCCAACGTACGACGTAAGGCAGCAGTTGGATCAAGGAGCCGCATTTCTTCGAGAAGCCTTATCCCAATCTTGAAACCACCGTCCAGCAGCAAGTAGCCCTTTGCCAATGACTTGCGCATAGCGGCATCGTTGAAAGATGCTCTTGCCCATTCAGTTTCCGGCTCAAGAAAAGTACGTCGGTAGTCAAGTACGGGTGCAAGAAGACAGAGGCGGTCGACTTTCAAATTGTTCAGGGAGGCAAACACAGCTGGAGGCGAACCAAAGCTAGTTGCTATTATTCCAAATTTTCCGAGGTCCCATCTATCCGCCATCCACTTGATGGCGGCATTGGTGTCTATCACCTGACTAATAACATCAAAGTCAGTTTGTGGTGTGCAGCTTTCTCCATGACCGCGAAAATCGATACGAAGAGAGTTCACATTCTTTGTGGCCAGATAATTGGCAGCTTGTTTATGGAAGCCCTGGTATTCGTCACGATTTACTGTAATTCCATGCAAAAAGAGCACCGCTCGTTCGGCATTGGGGATGGCTGTGAATGTTGCTGGAATAGCAATTCCGTCCGGGGCTAGAATGTTTGTGCTTTGCTCCGTCATGCGTATTAATTGCCTTGCCTGTTTAAGAACTCACGCCAGAGGATCGCATCGGCTTCGACGGCCTTTAGGAAGGTCGGAATTCGATTGGTATCGATTTCGGCGAGCGCTGCAGCTGCCATTCCAAGGGTCGCCAGCCAGGCCTTCGGCTTCTTTTTCGCCACGACCATGGCCTGTAGCGATTGGATGAATGAAAGGCGATTTCGCTTAACTTGCTGCCACCACGATGTTGAGTATACGTCTGCTGACTTCGGAGTTGCTAGATCTAGCGAGACCAGCCCTTCTGCAACAACGTCACCAAACGCTTGGAATTTTGCGCGTACCTTGTTAATTGGATTGTAGAGCCTCTGATTGAGGTGACCACCGAAGGCTATGTGTGCCCACCCAACCTGTCGAAAAAACAGCCAATCTTCATTATACACATTTGGAAAAAACGCGAAAGTACGTTTCACATCGACTAGCAATGCAGCGCCTGAAATAAATATGTCTTCGTCTTTGCCAAGCAATCGCGCAATATAGCCGACGCTAGATTTGTCTGGAAAATCGACAGAAGGAAAACTTACGACAGAAAACTTACGCAGTCCTCCAGAGCTTCTTTTCAAAACTTCTAAATCCATTTCAATGTCATCGTCCATAATGAGGATGCGATCATGCCCACTCCGTCGAGCATGTAGTAACGCGAAATTCCGTTTGAGCGGCAAACGCCACGCCCGTGGATGGTTTGAGACTGGAATGAGCCTGAGGTGTCGAAAGGAGCTGTAGAATTCAATGAATTCTTTGTCGGGCTTCAGCAACATGGAGTTGGACGGTGCTTTGCCAAGTGTCCCAGAGGGCATCACGTAAACGTGCTGTGCCAATCGAGCAGTCTGACTGCCGTTGAATTCAACTCTCAAGCTTGACCGCGTTGGAATGTACACGGCCGAGATCGATAAGCGGCGTGCTCCCGATACACTACTGAACCCCGAATAGCTTCGAGCTCTCAACGCCATCGAATCGGAATGGAATGTTGTCGCACTTACCCACCTCAGCCAATGGTTAGTATTTACCTCCGCCAGCCCGCAGTCAAATTCCAGCTTCAATCGGAATTTTGGTTGTTCACCCTCATTGTTTGGTCATTTATCACAGGGCAAACTATTCTTTGAGCACTTCAGTAAACCTCGACCTTGTCCAACCGAAACTGTTTCGATCTGCTCGTCAAGATGATCACGCTGTTCATTGTACGGTGTTCGTCATTCAAATCCTTGGCGATGCAGATGTAGCCTTCCGGGTCTTTGGCGCGGAATTGCGGACCGTTCTATCCGCGACCACCATGCTCGCAGACAAGCTGCACCGCCTTAGCGGGTGAGCTATCGCGCAGCGATTTAGTGCTTTGGGGTAAACCGGACACGAGGCGGACACCCTGCAATGTCTGTTTATGACCGATAGTGTTGAAAAAGTCTCCGTAAATTATCTGTAGAATTAGAATTTGAAACAATCGAACCTATGTCACCGATTTTTGAATCAAGATTACGCATCTGCGCTTGACCTTGAACCAATGTTGGTCACATGACCTCGCAAAATTTTTTTTCAACAGTATCGACCCATCACTATCACTTGCGCACGTCACTTTTTGCGATGCACAACATGGCTATCATCGTGCGGCAAATTTTCAAGACCGAAAGGGGCCGGCAACAAGTCAGAAAAATTGAACGTTTTGCGATATCCTTCGAGACCGGAGACGTGCACTTTTGTATTATGGTCGGCAAATTCGTACATTTTTTGCCGGCACGCCCCGCAGGGAGTGCATAGCTTCGGTCCATCGGCGATAATCAATATGTCCCGAATTTTTTTAGCACCGCCTGCAATCATTGCGCCTATCGCTACAGCTTCCGCGCACAATCCTTGGGGATAGACCGCGTTTTCGACATTACCTCCAGCATAGATTTTTCCGTTGTCGGCGAGGATTGCCGCTCCCACGCGGAAGTCTGAATAAGGAGCGTAGGCATTATCGCGCGCCGCCTTAGCTACTTCAAACAGCTTTTTCCTCATTTCATTCACAGCCATCTCCTTCGAGCCGCGTACCGTAAGATCATCATTAGTAACACACTAACCACATGGACGAACATCTCAGCCCATTGCTCACGGAGGTACCCGATAGTATAAAATATGATGTTCAGTCTAATGGGGCGCCTCCAATGAGGCACGAGTTCATTGAAGCTCTGAGCGGGGCATTATTTGCCCTCGCCCTCATAGCGCTCGAACGGTTACTGCCATTTCCGGAACCCTACAACATTCTTATTGCGTGTATCGTCGGAGCTATTAGCTTCACGGTCATTTTCGTTTTGTGTTGGCGGTTTCGGCATAGCCGATGGTTGCGTTCCCGCATCGACGAGATGCACTACTTCGAAGGGGACTGGCTCGAAGAGTGGCTCGATGGCCGCGGGCCCCGATACAGTATCTCATCGATACGATTTGACGACAAAGTGAAGCAGTATATTCTCGTCGGAAACTCCTATGATAAAGATGGTAATTGGATGGCCAGATGGACCAGCCATCATTTGTTATATGAAAGAATGTTTTGCCGACTGGTCTATGTATCGGATGGATACCAAAAAAACGGGAAAACGGTTTTTGGCGCATCCTGCTTATACATGGATACCGAGCGCGCGCAGGAGGGAAAAGGTTTTTTTATTGACGATAGTTCGGGACATCTGGCGCATTTTGATTTCACGTTTAAGCGGCTCCTCGATCCCGCGAAGCCATGGCAGGCTAATCCCCAACACTGGATTGCTTTACATCACAGAACGCAAAATAGTTAGGTGCTGGTCATGGTCCCGTCGCGAAGTTGGTAGGAATTAAGGGTGGCGTAGTCTCCGGGGTGATCAACCTCGAATCAGCTGGCGTTAGAGCACCAGCCAGGAGACCACGCCATGAAGAGCATTACCACGAAGCATGATTCCTTGCAGCCTGTCGCAGATACAGCTGTGTATCTTTTCGACGATTGGTTCGATCTGATTGAAGCCGTGGTGCGCGATCGGGTGCGCGGCTTTATCCAGGCCATGATTGAGGGCGAGCTGGACGAGAAGCTGCAGCGACCATGGTATGGGCGCCGGCCGAAGTCATCGAAGCGCGTCGATGATGGTGGGCCCGGGGTAACCGGGCATCGGCACGGCCATCGATCACGGTCGCTGACAGGGACCTTCGGGCGGATCGCGCTCGAGATGCCACGCGCCCGCCTGGTCGGCCCGGACGGGGAGACCAGTGAGTGGAAGAGCAAGGTTTTGCGGGCCTATCAGCGCCGCACGCTGGCGGCGGACGCCTTGATCGCCTCGGCCTACCTGGCCGGCACCAATACCCGCCGTGTCCGCCGCGCGCTCAAGGCGCTGTTCGCCGAAGGCGTCGGCAAGGATGTCGTCAGTCGGGTCTGGCGCAAGGTGAAGAGCGACTGGGAAGCCTGGAATGCCCGCTCGCTTGCCGAAGAGCCGATCGTGCGGTTGATCCTCGACGGCACCGTCGTTCGTGTCCGGCTCGATCGAAAAGCCACGGCAATCTCGCTGCTTGTCGTGATCGGCGTACGCGCAGACGGCCAGAAGGTATTGCTTGCGATCAAGAGCATGGGCGGAGAAAGCACCGAAGCCTGGCGCGCGGTCTTCGACGATCTCATCAAGCGCGGCCTGCGCCGGCCGCAGTTCCTGATCGTCGACGGTGCAGCGGGGCTGGAGATGGCGCTTGCCGCCGTCTGGGATGGCGTACCGGTGCAACGATGTACCGTGCATAAGCTCAGGAACCTGCTCGCGCATGTGCCCGAGCGACTGCGTGACGAGGTGTCTGCCGACTACACCGACATGATCTATGCGGCCACGCCCGAGGAAATCGAGCAACGCCGCAAGACCTTCATTCGCAAGTGGCGGCTCAAGCACCGCGCCGTCGCCGACAGCCTGGAGGAAGCCGGCGACCGCCTGTTCACCTTCACACGCCTGCCACCAAGTCAGTGGCGAAGCGCGAGGACCACGAACGCGATCGAGCGTTTGCATGAGGAGTTCAAGCGGCGGATCAAGACGCAGACCGTTCTGCCGTCGGCAGAAACGGCCGCGATGCTGTTCTGGGCGCTGCTCGCCTCGGGTCAGATCAACATGCGCAAGGTTGATGGATGGACGACGCTCGCCGCAAAGCCCGCCGATCAGCCGATTGACCTCGCGGCTTGAAAAGGTACTCTCGAAATGCCGGAGATCGCGTCACCCAATTCCAACACAACTCGCGACGGCACCCTGGTCATTCCATTGGAAATCAAATTTTTGGAAGGCTGAGGTAATTAAGACCCGAGTTCCGCTTCGGCGATTCTGAGAGGGTCCTCCGTACCCTGAGGATCAAACTCCATCAACCGAATTTTGCATACTAGCCCGTGCCACCCGTTGTGTCCTTCTAAGTTTCTACGGCGTATTTCATTACGACAGATTTCTAACGCGTTTGACGCATGGTTAATTGGTAGGTGTTGTCCCAGCGTGCAGTGAGGTATCCATTGACCAACTTCGGACAGCTTCCATGCTTTCCAAGTACGGAAAATGCTTGAAAACAGCAAGTGTGCATTAAGTAGCTCATTCGTTGGTGTTGGTGCAAGGAAGAGTACTAATGTGCTTTCCGGATGTTTTCCTCCTTGTGGGTTCAGGAAAAAGCCAACTGAACCTATGAACATTATTTTGAAGCCGCGCAGCTGCGTTGCAAAGGTAGCAAAATCGCGGTGCCAAACAGGCCCGCAGTCGTCGGTGATACTAAGGGTAATGTGCGGGGCGGAGTTCACCTTGGTGAGGCAGATAGCTTACACCACCTTGTTCAAGCAGTTTCCAGAGCATGCGTATTTCTCGATCAAGAGAAGTATCGAAGGCAAGCTCAATACTGTATGCCTTTTTCTGTACGGACTTACCTTGCTCATGCATCATCGGCAACAGTTTCCTCATCTTCGCCGTGGGCCAGCGTGGCGCAGAAAACATACTATCAATGCTGGCCGACATCGTTTTGCTTGCCATAACAATAGGTGTTCTTCGACCGAGAGCCCGCTTTTGGGGTAGAGTCGAGATGTGGCGCGGTGGCTGTAGGTCGAACATATCTGTTGCCGCCTCTTTCGTCTGGCGGTGCCTTACTGGTTCGACCATGGCTCCGTTTCCACATCCCGCTCATCGAACCGGACATGCAGATCTCCCGCATCCGGCTCTCGGACAAGACTTCACGCCTTCACCCACGGCACGTCGTGCCCAAGCCGGTCAGGCGTACGAGCCCGAAGTGCCCGTAGAGGTGCGGGAGTGGATAAGTCCCGCCCTTGCGTCGCCTGACCTTGTGCTTGATGCGCAACCACCGGCGCAACCGCATAGCTGTGTAGTTGTCGAGCGCCCGATACGCTTTGTTGACGGTGCCTACTTGGAAGTAGTTCGCCCATCCGCGCAGCGTGCGGTTCAACTTGCCCACCAGCTTTGTGGTCTCTTGCCATGTCCCCGTTCGGTCCGTCAGCGCATGGATTTTCTCAACCATGCGCTTGATGCTCTTCTTCGATGGCCGGTATCCCAGGCGCGCCTGGCCGGTTCTCGCCGAATACATCCGTCCGAACGTGTAGCCCAGGAAGTCGAACTCTCCTTCCGGCACCTTGCAGATTCGTGTCTTCTCCTCGTTGACCGTGAGCTTCAGCTTGCTCATGATCTCGCGCAATTGCTGCAACGCCTCTTCGGCTTTGCCTTTCCTGCACAGGATCACGAGATCGTCGGCGTAGGTCACGATCCGAGTGCCGAGGCTTCGCTCCAGCCCGAGCTTCTTCCATCCCAGTACGAACCGGCGCATGTACATATTCGCCAGCAGTGGTGAGATGGGTGAACCCTGCGGAATGCCGCGCCGCTTATCCCGGGCTTCGGTCGTGCGTGTCTTCCTTCCTCGATCATCGGTTTCTTCCACGGGGCATTCCAGCCACATCTTGATCAGATGCAGCACGCGCCGATCAACAATCCGGCGCGCTACCGACTTCAATAGCTCGGCATGGGGGATGCTCCCGAAGTAGTCCGCAAGGTCGGCGTCAACGACTTCCGGGTGGCCACGGAACAGCAGCTCTTCCACCTCGACCACCGCCTGTTGGGCGTTTCGCCCGGGACGGTAAGCGTATTGTTCTGGTGGAAGATCGGCTTCAAAGATCGGTTCCAGCACCAGCATCGCTGCTGTCATGCAGACCCGATCCCGCAAGGTCGAGATGCCCAGCGGCCTGAGTTTGCCGTTGGCCTTCGGTATGAACACTCTTCTGATAGGATCCGGTCGGTAGGTTTCTTGCCTGAGCGCAAGCGCCAGTTCGCCAAGCCACCGCTCTACCCCATACGCCTCGATGTCCGCGAAGTCCTGCCCGTCCACCCCCGGTGCGCCCTTGTTGGAGCGGCACTGGGCATAGGCATGAGCCAGGATGTCGTCGCGGCTGATCTTGTCGTACAGCGCGTAGAAGCGATAGCCGGCTTCTGCCTTCGCTTTCGCGTGTAACGCCATCTGCAGTTTCTGAACAGTTTTCGGAGTTGATAGGTTGCCCAATCTCCAGGTCCTTCACCACTTGTTGCGTCTGTCTTGAACTGAGGTCCCTTCCCTCCACCGGCGTTACCCGGCTTCAGCGGTACTGCGAACCTCTCCGCCACCCCACGGCGCCCGGCCTGTCCCTCGCGGGCGTCCGGTTGGTCATCCCTGACCACGCCTTGGGGCTTCCCGTGTTGCGTACGCTTTCCTTGTGTACATGCTGCCGCCACTACCCCGGTGCAGCGGCTGGGCGTATTCTTCGCTCATTCACCCCAGCCATATCAGCCTTCCCCGAAAGGGCCGTCGGGTCGGCCTGCGCATCGTCCTTTTCGAGGTTTGCTCGGCGTTCACTCGCGTTACGGCCTGCACACTCGCGCTGTCACCTATTTCGTGACACGCTATCCGAAGGCTTCAGCCATTTCGTTACCTCCATGACTGCTCCGGTTGCTTCCGGCTGGAGCGGTTGCCGGGTGGGCCTTGCACCCACTGGAAAAGCGCCGCCTTTTCACGGCGCACAGGCATAGCGAACATTGATCGGCATGGGCGCAGAACGGATCGGTCGCGAATGACCTTGGCTGTGTGAAAACGGTTCTGCACGTCGTTCTGGCGCAAGATTGATTCAAACGGACTGTCGTTGGCACATGAAAGAGTCGTCAAGGCGGCAAGTTCGATTCTTTTGTTGCGCGCTGACGACTGTTGCCAGCGTTTTTACACAGCCTAGACCCAATGCGACATTGCCAGCGACACCTTAATGCATCGCAGCATGCGAAGCGGGCACCGATCCCGATAAAGTTTTGCCTGGGCTGCAAGACAATACGGCAGGCGCGATATCGTGAAAGACGTTGGCAGGTAGAGGGTGGGGCCAGTCATCACCCTTGCCGGTCGGCTTGGAGCCTATTGAAACGAAGGTCTTTGCATTGTCAAAAAGCTCGGGTAAGCTTTGTGCGGAGCTACCGAGACGGGAGTGCCGAATCTCCGTTCGGGTGAACCGGTAGCGCGCATGCCGTCGGCAGGCATCACCAACCTTCGGTAGGCCTCAGTTTTTTTGGTCTAATGCGGTTCGCGCGTGCTTGGCGCACGGCTTGCGCGTCGATGATAATTACATATGGAGATTAACACCCTTCTGAGAAGGAAAGATCAGAATGTGCAATGACACCGCAGTTGCCCGCGGTGGGTCCTCCGCTGCACTTGTAGGCCCGGATGATCGACGGGTGGCGGTGATTGGTTTCCTCCACCCGTTGCTACAGACATTTCGCGCTTTCTCGCCTCACTAACTACCGATGGAGCTTCACAGTTGGTGCGCATCAAAGTTAGGGGATATTTGATTGCCGCAATCCTGCCGGTGCTGATGGTTATCATGGCCGCGGCTTTTGTCACTCGGGCTGCATTTTCCCAAAATTCGTGCCGTGCATGTAATCAGTACTGCGAACAATATGACAACCCCCGCGAAAATCGGGCATGTCGAGAGGAACAGTGGAGGTGCTTGGCTAAGTGTCGCAAGAAATGAAGCCGTCATTGCGAGCGGCGCTCATTTCGCCGCGAACCAATACAGGCTCAGATCCTCACTGGGCTTAGTGAGATGGTTGCGCCCTCGAATCACGGCGGGCCGTGTTTTCGACCGCGCGTAAAACCAAATGTGTCAGGCAATCATTGCACAGGAGACCCGCCAATGAAGTTCCGTCACCCCCTCATCCTGATCGTTCTATCTGTTATCGCATCGTCTCCGGCCATCCCAGCATTGGCCCCCCCACCAGCCGCTCTCCAGCCATCATTATCACAGCCGACGCCCCCTCATCTGTTTTAAAACGACCTCCCTCGCCCGCCTCACCGCGTTTCGCCGAAGCACATTGCTCGCCGGCTTGTCAGCAGTGCATTGCTTATATCAAGAAGGCATATTATTTGTGCGAGACTGGATCACGCGTCGCGGGTTGGGTTTGTAGCCCACCACTTGGGGTATCGCTCGCGCTTGCGTGTTACGACAGGTACACAAGTAAGGTGATTGCTTGTTATAAACTTTAGTAAATAAAAATTTAGCTTACCGCCATCTGTCCGTCATCAGGATTTTTGAGACTAGCGGGCTGATATTGGAACGGAGGCTCCAGCTAAAAATTTCTACGAGCGTGCGCCTGCCCGGTGCGATGTGGTTGATCGGCAGTGCGCTTGCCTGAGAGCGCCTCCGCTAGCCAATTTTTTTGCAGTGCATGAGTCCGCTTGTGGCACTTCTCGACATTTCGAGGCAACGCGGAATTCTGTCGCTTTCGGAGTAAAGCAGACAAAGGTCAGTTTTGGCCCGCGCCAGCCATGACGTAGATGACCCATCTGCGAGTGCGCCAGGCAAAGCTGGCAAAGAATAGGAGGTGAAAGTCCTTCACGGGGTAAGGCCTAGCCACTCGCCCCGACCCCGAGTGATGCGCGGCGTCCCGTGAGGGCCGACGTGAAGCGTTCACAGGGGAGACCACGGGCCAAGTATTGAGCTGCGAAACGGGTCTAATTCCGAGGTGCCGATCTCGTTCGCTTGAAGAGAAGGCAACCAACCAGTAAGGCCAATGGCGCGATAGGCTTTGGCAAACCAGCACACAATGGCGATCGGCCGCATTGGACCACCGCGCTCAGACTGAATGACCGCGCCAGTTGCTCCAGCACTTTTCGAGCGCAATAGCATGAGGGCTTCGCGCAGCTCAGGGTGAATTGGAATGACCCGTCCACTGCCTTTCTTGGCCACACGATCCTGCAGCTCTAGGGTGGTTGCGATCTCACCCGTTGGACCAACCACCCATGTCCCAGGTCAGGTTGGCGATTTCAGCAGCACGTAGGCCAGCCTTCAACGACAACAGCACAATCACTGTGTTGCGGATCGGGTGTCGGGTCTGGCGAGCGAAGAACAGCAGGTCTTCGACGTGAGTTAAGCTAAGTGTCCGTCTCGAAAGTTGTTGAATCAAATGAATCACTTGTGTTTCACACATCGGCTGCCTGTGAGGAGGGTTGCCGATGTGGACGAGCAAGAACCGGGCGCGCTACAAGCGCGATCATTTGCGATATCCGAGCGATGTGACGGACGAAGAATGGGCGCATGTCGGGCCGCTCATTCCTCCGGCGAAGCGCGGGGGCCGCAAGCGTGAAGTGGACGCGCGGGATGTCGTCGACGGCATCATGTACGTGCTGAGCACGGGATGCCAATGGCGCTACATCCCCAAAGACTTGCCGCCGCGCAGCACCGTGTATCGGTACTTCTGTCTGTGGGGGTACGACGGCACGCTGGATCGCATCCACTACGCGCTTTACGAGAAGTGTCGCGAGCAGGCGGGACGCGAAGCCAGTCCCACCGCCGCCATCATCGACAGCCAGAGTGTGAAAAGCGCCGAAAAAGGCGGCCCCTGCATCGATCCGCCCGGGTTCGACGCGGGCAAGCTCATCAAGGGCAAGAAGCGGCATATCCTGGTAGATACACAGGGTCTGTTGCTGCACGCGATTGTTCATCCGGCCGATATTCAGGATCGCGACGGCGGCATCGTGCTGCTGTCCACGCTTTTCGGCCTTTTTCCTTTCCTGAAAAGGCTCTTTGCCGACAGCGCCTATGCGGGGCCTGTCTTTCATGCGGCGCTGGCCAAGATTCGAACGCAACTCGAAACCGAAATCGTCAAGCGTTCCGATTGCGCCAAAGGCTTCGTCGTTCTGCCGCGCCGATGGATCGTCGAACGTACAATCGCTTGGCTCAACCGTTGCCGCCGACTGGCCAAGGATTGGGAAAATCTCAACCTCAGCGGCCTGATCTTCCTGCGCCTCGCATCCATTCGCCTCATGCTCCGAAAACTCTGTAATCCTTGATGAACTTATGGGACGGACTCTAACACTACAGTTGCACTTTCTTTTTGAGGTGTGCGCGCCGCGCTTCGGCTTGGTGTGCGCGCCGCCAGAGCGACCATGCGATGACGTTGGCGGGCTGGATGCGCCGTTGTGCGAGCTTGATGGCGATGCGGCGGATTTCCTGGATCGACCAGCGGATCAGGAATGTTTGGTCCGCAGGCGCGGCAGCGTTTTTTTGGGCGCCGTGACATTTGCCTGGTGGCGGATGACGGCCATCATGGCGAAGGCGAGCATGACCAACGAGACATGGCGGTGCCAGCCATGCCAGGAGCGCGTTTCGTTGTGATCGAGGCCGAGTTCGTTCTTGGTGGCTTCAAAACTGTCCTCGATGGCCCAGCGGCAACCTTCGACCGATACCAGCTTTTCCATGGGCGTGCCATTGGGGCACCACGTGGAGAAGAAGGCGAGTTCGCCGTCGGCGATGTTGCGGCGGATCAACAGACCTCGCGTCCATTCCCCCGTGAGGGCGCTGTTGTATTGGACGGCATCGAGATCGGCCAGTTCGACATAGGCCCAGTCATGCAGGCGCGGACCCTTGGTTCCTTCGCCCGCCGACAGGCGCCGCCAGGTGTTTTTGGGAAGAGTTTGCGCGATCTTGGCGGCGGTGCCGCCCACCATCTGCTTCTTGCCCCAGGAGTGGAACACGTGGTTGCAGGCGACGCCCAGGACATATCCCTTGCCGGCCTTGCGCAGGGTGGTCTCGATGTCCCCGGTACCATACACGCTGTCTGCCGCGACGAACGAGAACGGCACCTTGGCCGCGATCGCGCGCGCAATTATCCGGCGCGCGATTTGAGGCTTCGTCGCAAAGCCCACAGTCTTCGGCACATGCGCCGCCTTCAGGCGTGCGCGATCGTCCGTCCATTCCTTCGGCAGATAAAGCGCCCGATCGATGAAGGCGTGACCGTGACGCGACACATAGCAGGCGAAGACGCCGATCTGACAATTGGTGATCTTGCCCGCCGAGCCTGTGTACTGACGTGCAACTCCGCACGACGCCTTGCCCTGCTTCAAAAAACCGGTCTCGTCGATGATCAGAACCGCATCTTTATCAGCCAGCGTTTCCAGCGCGTAATCGCGCACGATGTCGCGCAAGGCATCCGCGTCCCACCGCCCGCGGCCCAGGATCGCCTGTTGACGCCACGGCCCGGGATCGCCCGCCGCTTCCGCGCGCATCCAGCCGGTCTTGCGCGGTTCGTTCCCCAGAAGCCCGTCGAGAAACTGTCCCGCCGAGGCCGCCACCCGCTTCTGACCGAACAACGTATGTATCCGCCCCTTAACATCCCGCAGCGATGATGCCCAAAGCTCCAGCGTCGTCTCGATCGATGCTCCCGCCATCCATGATCCTCCGAATCATGGTGGCACATGGATTTAGAAGTCGATATAAAATGCAACTGTAATGCTAAAGGCGTGACTGATGGCAAAGTTACGCAAATGCCATCAGTTGCGTGATCGCGGCGACCCAGCCCTACCCCGCCCGGCAACCCCACATTTTTTTGACGGTCGCGGCCACGTCAACGACCCAGCCATGTCCCGTCGCTAATATTAATCAGCGGAAAACGCCTTTGTAACTCCGATCAAGTTGCCGCATTATTCGACGCATTAAACTGGCTTCATTTAGTGACCGGAAATTTGACGAATTCAGGCGGAAAAACTCCGAGTTCGCCTGAGACGACGGCCCTGATCCGTTTTGAAATTCAATCGTAAGTGTTTGATAGGAGAGCGTTATGACCCATTTTGAAAAAAAGCTATGCGAAATCAGACCGGAGGCATGGACTCTGACTCCGAGAATCTTGGTTCAAATCCAGGTCCCCCAGCCAATCAAATCAACGATTTAGTTCAGGGCTTACCGGCATCCTGCAAGACTAGGTCGGCGCCTTTTTCGCCGATCATCACGACCGCGGCGTTGGTATTGCCGGACACGACGGCCGGCATGATCGAGGCGTCGATCACGCGCAGTCGCTCGATGCCGCGCACGCGCAGCCGCTCGTCGACGACCGCGGCCGCATCCGATCCCATGCGGCAAGTGCTGGTCGGATGAAAGACGGTCGAGCCGGTGGCGCGTGCAAAAGCCAACAGGTCGGCGTCGCTCGTGCAATCGGGCGCCGGCGCGCGCTCTTCGGCGATGTAGTGGCGCATCGCCGGCTGCCGCATGATTTGCCGCAGCAGCTTCATGCCGGCCACGACCGTGTCGCAGTCGTGCCGGCTCGACAGGTAGCGCGGCGCAATTGCCGGCGGCGCGCCCGGATCCGCCGACTTGATGCGCACGAAGCCGCGGCTTTCCGGCCGCAGCTGGCAGACCGAGGCGATGAATCCTGGAAACGGATGCAACGCGGCGCCGGACGCATCGCCGCTAAAAATAATGAAGTGCACCTGCACGTCCGGCGTTTCCATGTCTGGGCTGGTGCGGAAGAAGCCGCCGGCATAGCCGGCGCCGATGGTGAGCAGGCCCTTGCGCGACAAAATATAGCGCAAGCCCGCGCCAATGCGATGCCACCAGCTATTGATCACGTCGTTCATGGTGATTGGCTCGGTGCAACGGTATTGCATGCGCACCTGCAGATGATCCTGCAGGTCGGCGCCGACGCCCGGCATGTCGGCAATGACGGGGATGCCCAGCGACTGCAGCAGCGCCGCCGGTCCAAGCCCGGAGAGCTGAAGCAGTTGCGGTGAATTGAACGCGCCGCCGGCAACGATCACTTCGCCGCTTGCATGAGCCACAAGCGTCGCGTCGCCCTGCCGGTATTCGACGCCGGTGGCGCGCCGCCCCGCAAACAGAACGCGGGTTGTCAACGCGTTGGTCACGACCTTGAGGTTGGGCCGGCGCCGGGCCTCGCGCAGGTAGCCGACCGCGGTCGAGCAGCGCCGCCCGTTGCGCGCCGTCAATTGGAAATAGCCAACGCCTTCCTGGCGCGGCCCGTTGAAATCGTCGTTGCGCGCAAAGCCGACCTGTTGCGCGGCCGCGATAAAGGCTTCGCACAACGGATGCGGCTCGCTCACATTGGAGACCGCGAGCGGCCCACCCGTCCCGTGCAGTGCATCGGCGCCGCGCTCCTGGTCCTCGGCCTGCCGAAAGTAGGGGAGCACATCCGCAAAGCTCCAACCGGCATTGCCGAGCTGGCGCCAGTGGTCGAAATCCTCGGCCTGGCCGCGGATGTAGAGCAGGCCGTTGATCGAACTCGATCCGCCCAGCACCTTGCCGCGCGGCTGGATGAGCTTGCGGTCATTCATGTCCGGTTCCGGCTCCGAGGAATAGAGCCAGTTGACCTTGGGGTCGTTGAACAGCTTGCCGTAGCCGAGCGGGATGTGAATCCAGATGTTGCGGTCGGGTCCGCCGGCCTCCAGGAGAAGCACGCGATGACGGCCCGAAGCGGTGAGGCGATTGGCCAGAACACAGCCCGCCGAGCCCGCACCGACCACGATGTAGTCGAAAGACTCTGGATTTGGTGTCGATGCCATGGTCCGCCCTCGTTTCAGCCGCGATCAGACCGGTAGCATTGGGCATTCAGCCCCGCTCGCGCCTCCGGCGGGCGGGCGCCCACGTCAATAACATACGGTCCGTGGTCACTTTTTGAGCGGCCAAGCTAGCGCGAAACCAGCCGGGCGGAACCCAGTAATACAAAATTTATGGCGCTTATTGCGACGCGAAATTCATGGCGGCCGCTAGGCACCCATTGGGTTTAAGTATAGCCTGATCGCAAAGCAAGAATAACTCAACGTCAACAGGGAGGAATGCCTCGATGCTTCAAGGAACGACTCGGCGAACAGTCTTGAAAACTGCGGCGCTCGCATCCGCGGCGGTCATCACCGCTCCGTATGTGCGAGGAGCCTACGCCGCCGGAACACTTTCGCTCGGCTGCTGGGATCATTGGGTGCCCGGCGCCAACAAGACGCTCACGAAACTCTGCAACGAATGGGGCGAGAAGAACAAAGTCGAAGTTCACATCGACTACATCACCTCGCAAGGCGAGAAGGACAAGCTTACCGCGGCGGCGGAAGCGCAGGCCGGCACCGGCCACGACATCATGTCGCACCGCGACTGGAATATTCGTATTCACCAAGCCGTGCTCGAACCGCTCGACGACGTCGTCGCGGCGCTCATCAAGAAATACGGCCCCATCAGCCCGGTCGCCGAATATCTCGCCAAGGGCAAGGGCGTGTGGCTCGGCGTACCGACCACGGTCGGCAGCCAGGTGAAGCCCTGCTGCTCGCGCTTGGATCTCTACAAGGAACATGCCGGCCTCGATCTCAAGGACATGTTCCCGGCGGACATCTCGAAGTACGATAAGGCCAAGACCGACAAATGGACATGGGATCTCTATCTTGAATTCGGCGCGGAAGCTGTTCAAGGCGGGCTTCCCGGTCGGTTTGCCGATGGGGCAGACCTCCGACGCGGTCGACTGGGTCGGCGGCTTGTTCAACGCCTATGGCGCCGTGTTCGTCGACGCCAAGAACAACATCAAGGTCAATTCCGACCAGACGCGGCAGGCCATGGAAATGGCCCGCAAGATCATGGAGGTCAACCCGCCCGAAGTGTACGCGTGGGACGACGCCGGCAACAATCGCTGGCTGATCTCCGGCAAGGGCTCCAGCATTATGAATCCGCCGAGCGCCTGGGCGGTCGCCAAGCGCGACAATCCGAAGGTCGCGGAGAACTGCTGGACGCACGCCGTGCCGAAGGGTCCGAAGGGCCGCTTCGTCGGGCAGCTACCGCAGTTCTACGGGCTGTGGAAGTTCTCCAAGAACAAGGCGGCGGCGAAAGACCTGCTCACTTACATCTCGCAGAAGGAATCCGTCGCCCAGCTCGTCGAGGCGTCGGTCGGCTACGATCTGCCCTCCTTCAAGAGCATGTACGATCTCGACACCTGGAAGAAAGTCGAGCCGCCGGTCGGCACGGTTTACAGCTATCCGCCGCGCGCTGACGAAGAGACCTCGATGTTCGGCGCGCCGGCGCGCGCCGAAGTTGGCGCCCAGATGTACAACCAGGCGATCAACACGGTGATGATCTCGAAGTTCACGCAGGGCAAAGAGAAGCTCGACGACGTGATCAAGTGGGCCGAGAAGGAGCTCGAAGGCACCTTGCGCGCTTAGGCGTTTTCGAGGCTTCCCTGAACACGCGCATGCCGGCCGGCAATGGCCGGCATGCCGCGCTCTCTAAACCACAGCGAGGGATCATGGCCGATACCGTCCAGACATGGAGGTCAACGGTTTCGTATGCCGACGCGCCGGCCAAGCGGCGCGGCTTGCAGCTGTTCATGCGGCGGCGCTCCACCATCGCCTTTCTGATGTGTCTGCCGCTGATCCTGATCATCGCTTGCCTGGTCATCTACCCGGCGTTCTATTCGATCTACCTGTCGATGCTGAACAAGGCACAGACGCGCTTCATCGGCCTGTCGAATTTCGCATTCCTGCTGTCGCGCGACACATTCATCATGGTGGTCGAGCAATCGACGATTTTCGCGCTATCCGCGGTGTTCTTTAAGGCCCTGATCGGCCTGATCACCGCGCATCTCGTCAACAACCTGCCGGTCAAGGGCCAGCGCAAATGGCGCGGCATGCTGCTGGTGCCGTGGGTGATCCCGCTGGCGCTGTCGACGCTCGGCTGGTGGTGGATGTTCGATCCCACCAATTCGGCTTTCAACTATACCCTGCGAAGCCTGGGCTTTACCGGCATCCCCTGGCTGAGCGATCCCTATTGGGCGCGCTTCTCCGTGATTCTTGTCAACGTCTGGTTTGGCGCGCCGTTCTTCCTGATCATGTATCTGGCGGCGCTCAAGTCGGTGCCGGAACAGCTCTATGAGGCGGCGGCCATCGACGGCGCCACGGCCTGGCAGAAGTTCATTCACATCACGCTGCCGATGATGCGCAATATCATCGCCATCACCGTGCTGTTCTCGCTGATCGTCACCTTCGCCAATTTCGACATCGTGCAGATCATGACCGCGGGGGGCCCGCGCAACATGACGCACATGTTCGCGACCTATTCGTTCCTCCTCGGCATCCGCTCGGGCGACCTGCCGCTTGGCGCGGCGACCTCGCTGTTCATGTTCCCGATCCTGGCCATTGCCGCGATCTTCATCCTGCGCGGCGTGCGCAAGCGGGGGAGAGAGATCGGATGAGCACGCTCGCCGCCGCAGCGCCATCAACCAAACGCATCAGCGTCGGCGCCAGCCTGCGGCGCAATCGCCGCTGGGCGCTGATCCTGTCCTACGTATTTCTGGTGATGTTCGCGATCTTCTTCCTGCTGCCGCCCTATTACATGGTCGTCACGGCGCTCAAGAGCGACGCCGAAATGGCGCGCTTGGCGACCAATCCGTGGTTCATCTTCGACGGCGTGACGCTCGATCAGTTCAAGATCCTGTTGTGGAATACCGACTTCCTGATCTTCTTCAAGAACACCGTGATCGTGACCGTGTGCGTGGTGGCGATCACCATGGTGGTGAGCGTGTTCGCCGCGTTTTCGCTCGGCCGCATGAAGTTCTGGGGCTCGAGCATCCTGGCGACCGGCATCTTCCTGACGTACCTGGTGCCGGACACGCTGCTGTTCATTCCGATGTTCCAGATCGTCAAGTCGATCGGCCTGCTCAACTCGTATTGGGGCATGGTGCTGGTCTATCCGACCCTGACGGTGCCGTTCTGCACCTGGATCATGATCGGGTATTTCCAGTCGATTCCAAAAGAACTGGACGAAGCCGCGCTGATCGACGGCGCCGGGCATCTGCAGATGCTCACCAAAATCTTCATCCCCGTCGCGCTGCCCGGCATCATCGCCGCGATGATCTTCGCCTTCACGGTGTCGTGGGCGGCCTTCGTCTATCCGATGGCATTTCTCTATTCGTCCGATCAGCAGGTGCTCACGGTCGGCACCGTGACCAGCCTGATCCGCGGCGACGTCTACAAGTGGGGCATGCTGATGGCCGGCGCATTGTTGGCCGCGGCGCCGCCGCTGGTGATTTACGCGTTTCTCATGGACTACTACATCGCCGGTCTCACGGCGGGAGCGACAAAAGGTTAGAGGGAACAGTTATGGCGGACGTCGCATTGCGGAACGTGGGGAAGCGCTACGACGATGTCGTCGCGGTCAGCAACGTCAACCTCGATATCCCCAATCACGAATTCGTCGTGCTGGTCGGCCCCTCGGGCTGCGGCAAGAGCACGACGCTGCGGATGATCGCCGGCTTGGAGGAAATCACCGACGGCGAGATTTCCATCGGCGGCGAAGTGGTAAACGACCTGCCGCCCAAGGACCGCGACATCGCCATGGTGTTCCAGAACTACGCGCTTTATCCGCACATGACGGTCGCCGAAAACATGTCGTTCGGGCTCAAGCTGCGCAAATTCCCCAAGGCGGAGATCAAGGCGCGGGTCGACAATGCCGCCCGCATTCTCGATATCACCGAGCTGCTCGCCCGCCGCCCCAAGCAACTCTCCGGCGGCCAGCGCCAGCGCGTCGCCATGGGCCGCGCCATCGTGCGCAATCCCAAGGTGTTTCTGTTCGACGAGCCGCTGTCCAATCTCGACGCCAAGCTGCGCGTGCAAATGCGCACCGAAATCAAGCGCGTGCATCAGAAGGTCAAGACCACGACCGTCTATGTGACGCACGATCAGGTCGAGGCCATGACGCTGGCCGACCGCGTAGTGGTGATGAACGGCGGCAAGATCGAGCAGATCGGCACGCCGAACGAACTCTATCACCATCCCAAGACGCGCTTTGTGGCGAGCTTCATCGGCTCGCCGGCGATGAATTTAGTGCCGGCGCGACTGACGACTAACGGCAGCGGGCTGAGCCTGCGGCTGTCCGACAATCTGACGTTTCCGGTGCCGGAGAACCGCGCCGCCCATTATCGCGGCCATGCCGGCAAGGAGGTCCTGTTCGGCCTGCGGCCGGAGCACATTACCGAGACGCGCGGCCGCGAGAACGGCTCGGGCCATGAGTTCTCGGCCATTCTCGACGTCGTCGAGCCGATGGGCATGGAGACCATGGTGTTTTTCACCGTCGACGGCACCGAGGTCTGCGGGCGCGTCGAGCCTTCCGCCGCCAAGCGCCCAGGCGAGCCGATGCAACTGCGCGCCAACCTCGATCACATGCATCTCATCGATCCGGCGACCAACGCCGTGCTGTGACATGCGCTAAAGCGCCATGCCGCCGTCGATGATGTGCGGCTGGCCGGTGATGTAGCGCGATTCATCGCAAGCCAGGAACACGGCGAGCGCCGCCACCTCAGCTGTGGTGCCGAGCCGCTTCATCGGCTGGCGAGCGATGAAATCGTCCCACACGACCTGCTCGGATTTGCCGGTTTGCTTCGACAGCGTGGCGACGCGGTCCGCGAGCGAGGGCGACTCGATGGTGCCCGGGCAAATAGCGTTGCAGCGAATGCCTTTGGTGATGAAGTCGATGGCGACCGCCTTGGTCAGACCGATGACGGCGGCCTTGCTGGCGCCGTAGGCGTAGCGATTGGGCAGGCCTTTGACCGACGATACGCCCGACGACATGTTGACGATCGAGCCGCCGCCTTTCTTTAGCATCGCGGGCAGGAACGCCTTGATCGTGCGGTGCATGGATTTGACGTTGAGATCGAAAGAAAAATCCCAATCGCGATCGGTGCAGTCCAGCACCGTGCCCTGATGCACATAGCCGGCGACATTGGCGAGCGCGTCGAGCCCGCCGAATTCGGTCTCGACCGCCTTGGCCAATTCCACGACCGCCGCCGTCGACAGCACGTCGAGCTTGATCGACTTCTTGGCCTTGAGTCCTTGAAGTTTGCCGGCGTCCACGTCGGTCGCGATGACGATGGCGCCTTCGGCGACGAAAGCCTCGGCAATGGCACGGCCGATACCCTGCCCGGCGGCGGTCACCAGCGCGACTTTACCCTGCATGCGTCCGGCCATCGGTCGACCTCAGTGGTTGTCGCGCGGCATGGGAAATTCCTGCGCCACGCGCTGAAATTTGACCGCCGGCTTGAGCACCATACCGTCGGCGAGCTGATCGACCATGGCGCGTTGGATTTCCTGCCACGGCGTCTGGCTCGCCGGGTATTTAAAGCCGCCGCGCTTTTGCAGCGCCGCCCGGCGCCGCGCCAGTTCGGCTTTCGAAATCAGAATATTGGCGCTGCCTTTGTTGAGATCGATGCGGACCCGGTCGCCGGTTTTCAACAGCGCCAGCCCGCCGCCGACCGCCGCTTCCGGCGAGGCATTGAGGATTGAGGGCGAGCCCGACGTGCCGGATTGCCGTCCGTCGCCGATGCACGGCAATGCCTTGATCCCGCGTTTGATCAAAGCCGCCGGCGGCTGCATGTTCACCACCTCGGCGGAACCGGGATAGCCGATCGGGCCGACACCGCGGATGAACAGGATCGTTTGTTCATCGATCTTGAGCGCCGGATCGTCGATGCGGCGGTGATAATCTTCCGGTCCGTCGAACACCACCGCGCGGCCCTCGAAGGCGTTCGGGTCCTTCGACTTGGCGAGATAGCGTTGGCGAAAGTCGTCGGAGATCACGCTCGTCTTCATGATCGCGGAATCGAACAGATTGCCCGACAAGACTTTGAACCCGGCCTTTTGCCGCAAGGGTTTCTTGTAGGTGCGGATGACATCGGCGTCCGCAATGGCGGCGCGTTTGACGTTGTCGCCCATGCTCTTGCCGTTGATCGTGAGCGCATCGGCGTGGCCGCGGCCGGCTTTGAACACTTCGCGCATCACCGCCGGCAGGCCGCCGGCGCGGAAATATTCCTCGCCCAGATATTTGCCGGCCGGCTGCATATTGACCAGAAGCGGCACATCGTAGCCGATCGTCTCCCAATCCTCGATCGTGAGCTTCACGCCGATATGGCGCGCGATGGCATTGATGTGGATCGGAGCATTGGTCGAGCCGCCGATCGCCGAACAAGCGACGATGGCGTTTTCGAAAGCCTTGCGGGTGAGAATATCGGATGGCTTGAGATTCTCATGCACGATCTCGACCGCGCGCACGCCGGTCTCGTAGGCAATCTGCCCACGCTCGCGATAAGGCGCCGGGATCGCCGCGCAGCCGGGGAGCGTCATGCCGAGCGCTTCGGCCAGCGCGTTCATGGTCGAGGCCGTGCCCATGGTGTTGCAATGCCCTGCCGAGGGCGCCGTCGACGCCGCGATATTGAGAAACTCTTCGGCGTCTATACGACCGGTCGCCATTTCCTGACGCGCCTGCCAGATCGCCGTGCCGGAGCCGGCGCGTTCGCCTTTCCACCAGCCGTTGAGCATCGGTCCGCCGCACAACACGATGGCCGGCGTATTCACGGTGGCGGCCGCCATCAGACAGGCCGGAGTCGTCTTGTCGCAGCCGGTGAGCAGCACGACGCCGTCGAGCGGATAGCCGTAAAGCACTTCGACTAGGCCGAGATAGGCGAGATTGCGATCGAGTGCCGCGGTCGGGCGTTTTCCCGTCTCTTGGATCGGGTGGACGGGGAATTCGAACGCCACGCCACCGGCCGTTCGAATGCCCTCGCGCACCCGCTTGGCCAGCTCGATGTGATGGCGATTGCACGGCGACAGATCGGAGCCCGTTTGCGCGATGCCGACAATCGGCTTGCCGGAGCGCAGTTCCTTGGCTGTAAGGCCGTAGTTGAGATAGCGCTCGAGATAGAGCGCCGTCATGCCGGGGTTCTCGGGATTGTCGAACCAAAGCTGCGAGCGCAACGGGCGCGCGCGCGATGGCGATGAAGTTTTGCTTTTCTCAGGCATCGCGGCTCTCCGAAAACACCTATTCGCTCGCGGCAAGGATGGGCTCAACGGTACGCTGGATGCAAGGGAGATCGAGGCCGCGCGCATAACGGCCGGCGGGCCTCCGCATGAGGCGATGCCGCGACAGCGTGGGACCCGGCCCCCTCGCCGTTTCGCAGCGCATTCCCGGCGGCGAACCAACCGCGACCCACCGACGTGGGCGCCAAGTCCGCTATGAATTGTCGCCGGATTCGGGCCCCATCTGCGGATCAGGTGCGTTGAGCGCCATTTCTCCCACCCCGCCCCAACCGTTGCTGCTATAATTTGCGGGTTGCACAAGGCGTGGTCCTCGTGGGGAGGTGCATGCGGCGTAGGCAATTCATCACGCTGCTCGGCGGCGCGGCTGCATGGCCGCTCGCCGCGCGTGCGCAGCAGCTGGCGCTGCCGGTGGTCGGGTTTCTTGACCGAGGGTCGGCGAAAGGCATGGAGGCCAATCTGGCCGGCTTCCATAAGGGTCTCGCCGAAACCGGCTACACCGAAGGCAAGAACGTCGCGATCGAATACCGCTGGGCCGATAACCACTACGATCGATTGCCCGTGCTGGCCGCCGACCTCGTGCGCCAGCGGGTTGCGGTCATCGCCGCCACCCGCAGCTCCGCCCCGGCGTTTGCCGCCAAGGCGGCGACCTCGACCATTCCGATCGTGTTCCAGACCGGCAGCGATCCCGTCAAGGACGGGCTCGTCGCCAGTATCAACCGGCCGGGCGGCAACGTCACCGGCGCCACACGATTGACCACGGAACTGGTCCCGAAGCGGCTCGGAATTATTTTGGAGTTGGTGCCCAAGGCAACCGTGATCGGCTATCTGGGCAACCCGAAAGGTATTCAGACGACTGCCCAGGTACGCGAGCTGGAGCAGGCGACGCGCGAGCGCGGGCTGAAACTCTATGTCGCCTATGCGAGCAATGTAAAAGAACTCGACGCCGCATTCGCGGCCATTGCACAATCCGGGGCCGCCGCACTCATCGAAGGCAGCGACCCGCTCTTTATCGATCGGCGCCAGGCGATCGTCGATGAGACGATCAGGCACAAAATTCCCACCATCTTCTTTGAGCGCGACTCGGTCGTCGCCGGCGGCCTGATGACCTACGCGGCCAGTTTTGCGGACTCGTTCCGCCAGGTCGGCGTTTACGTCGGCCGCATCCTCAAGGGCGAGAAGCCCGCCGACTTGCCGGTGCTGCAACCGACGAAATTCGAGCTGATCATCAACCTCAAGACCGCCAAGGCGATCGGGCTGACAATTCCGCCGGATCTGCTCACTACCGCCGACGAGGTGATCGAATGAAGCGGCGCGAGTTCATCGTGGCGCTTGGCGGTGCGGCGGCCTGGCCGCTTGCCGCGTCGCGCACGGTCGTCGCCCAGACCGGCAAGGTCTATCGTCTGGGGACGCTTAGCGCCGGGCCGCCGTTCGGCACCGCGGCCGGCCCCGGCGCGATTCTCGTCCATGCGATGGCGCAGCGCGGCTATATGCTGGGAAAGAACCTCGCCTTTGAAGCGCGCGGCGCGGCCGGCAAAACCTGGCAGTTGCCGCAGCTAATGCAGGAGTTGAAGACCGCCAAGGTCGACGCCGTCGTGACCGTCAGTTATCCGGCCGCGGTCGCCGCCAAATTGTCGGGCGTTGCAACCGTGATCGCGTCCGGCTCGGGCGATCCGGTGGCGACCGGACTCGTTGCCAGCCTGCCGCGGCCGGGCGGCAACGTGACCGGGATAGCCGACGACGCCGCGTTGCTGTCCACCAAGCGGCTTTCGCTGCTCAAGGCGCTGTTGCCGGAGCTTCGTCGGGTGGCGATGCTGTGGAACAAGGACGATCTCGGCATGTCGCTGCGCTATGATGCGTCCGCCAAGGCCGCCAAGGAGATCGGCGTCGTGGTGCAGCCCCTCGGTGTGCGCGAACCCAACGATTTCAACGAAGCCTTCGCGGCCATGAACCGCGAGATGCCCGACGCCATCTTGATGGTCTCGGACGCGCTCACGCTGCTCAATCGCAAGCGGGTGATCGAGTTCGCCGCCGAGCATCGCGTGCCGGCGATCTATGAGCAGGACGCCATCGCCCGCGACGGCGGCTTGATGTCATATGGCGCCGACCCACGCGAATCGTTCGGCCGCACGGCCGCGCTGGTCGACCGCATATTCAAGGGCGAGAAACCCGGCGACCTGCCGTTCGAGCAGCCGACGCGCTATCTGTTCGTGATCAATATGAAAACCGCCAAGGCGATGAATCTCAACGTGCCGAATAATCTCGTTGCGCTCGCCGACGAGGTGATCGAATGAAGCGGCGCGCATTCATCCTGGCTCTCGGCGGCGCGGCGGTGTCGCCATTAGCGGCGCGCGCGCAACAGCCGGAAATAATGCGGCGCGTCGGCATACTCCTGCCCGCGACCGCGGACGATCCGGTATGGCAGGCCCGCGTCGGGGCGTTCCAGCAGGGACTGGCGATCTTGGGCTGGATCATCGGCCGCAATGTGCGCATCGACATCCGCTGGGCCACGACCAATACCGCCGAGCTTCGCAAACAGGCGGCGGAATTGGCCGCACTCGCGCCCGACGCCATTCTGGCCGGTGGTACTTCGACCCTGGGGCCGCTGCTGCAGGCGACCCGCAGCGTGCCGATCGTGTTCGCGATCGTCTTCGATCCGGTCGGCGCCGGCTACGTCGACAGCCTGGCGCGGCCGGGCGGCAACGCCACCGGTTTCATGAATTTCGAGTACAGCATCAGCGGCAAATGGCTGGAGCTGCTCAAGGAGATCGCACCGGGCGTGACGCGCGTGGCGGTGCTTCGGGATGCCACCCAAGGCTTTGCAATCAGCGAGTTTGCTGTCATCCAGGCCATGGCGCCGTCGCTCAGGGTGGAGGTCAGCCCGGTCGATATGCGCGACGCCGGCGAGATCGAGCGCGCCGTCGCGGCCTTCGCGCGTGCTCCAAATGGCGGTCTGATCGTGACGGGGAGCGCTGCGGGGGTGCGTTATCGCGATCTGATCGTCACGCTGGCGGCTAAGCACAAGCTGCCCGCGATCTATTTCGAGCGTTTCTTTACCGCCGCCGGCGGCCTGGCCTCCTATGGGTCGGATAACGTCGACGCGTTCCGCCGCGCGGCCGGCTACGTCGATCGCATCCTCAAGGGCGAGAAGCCGGCCGAACTTCCGGTGCAGGCGCCGACCAAATACGAGTTGGTGATCAACCTGAAGACCGCCAAGGCGCTCGGTCTCACCGTGCCGCAGGCGCTGATCGCGCGCGCCGACGAGGTGATCGAATGACCGATCGCCCGGCACCCGATCAAACGGAAAAGGCCGCCGCGGTGCCGCGCAAGGTCCGCAGCCGCCTGTTCCTGAAATATGCCGGGCTGTTCGTTGGCGTGGTTTGCGTGGCGTTGTTGACCAACGGCGTGTTCGAAATCTGGGTGTCCTATCGCGAACACAAGGACGCGCTCATCCAGATCCAGCACGAGCAGGCTGAATCGGCGGCGGCCAAGATCGGCCAGTTCATCAAGGAAATCGAAAGCCAGGTGGGCTGGACCACGCAGTTGCTGTGGTCGGCCGGCACCATCGAGCAGCGCCGCTTCGATGCGCTGCGCCTGCTGCGGCAGGTGCCCGCCATCACCGAGCTGGCGCAGGTCGACGCCAACGGCAAGGAGCAATTGCGGGTGTCGCGGCTGGCCATGGACGTGGTCGGCAGCGGCATCGACTCTTCGAAGGACCCCAAATTCACCGAGGCCGTGAAGAACAAGGTCTATTACGGCCCGGTCTATTTCCGCCGCGAGTCCGAACCGTACATGACCTTGTCGCTCGCCGGCACGCGCCGCGACGCCGGCGTGAGCATCGCCGAAGTCAATCTCAAGCTGATCTGGGACGTGGTTTCGAAGATCAAGGTCGGCAAGCACGGCGACGCTTACGTGGTCGACCGGCGGGGCCGCCTGATCGCGCATCCCGACATCAGTCTGGTCCTGCGCAAAACCGATATGACGCGGCTGGCGCAGGTGCAGGCGGCGCGCGCGCCGGCGGCACACCGGCGCCGGACGTCGAAACCGCGACCGACATCCAGGGCCGGCAGGTGCTGACCGCCTATGCCCCGGTCGAGCCGCTCGGCTGGACGGTGTTCGTCGAGCTGCCGGTGGCGGAGGCTTACGAGCCGCTGATCGCCTCGCTTGCAGCGCACGGCGCTGGTGCTGTTTGGCGCGCTCTGTCTCGCCGCGCTCGCCGGCATGTTCCTGGCGCGCCGCATGATGGTGCCGATCCAGGCCTTGCGGGCCGGCGCCGCGCGCATCGCCGGCGGCGATCTCGACCAACGCATTTCGGTCAAGACCGGCGACGAAGCTCGAGGCGCTCGCCGACCAGTTCAACGACATGGCCGGGCGTCTGCAGGAATCCTATGCCAACCTCGAGAAAAAGGTCGGAGCAGCGCACGCACGAACTGATCCGAGTCGCTCGAGCAGCAGACGGCGACCTCGGAGGTGCTGCAGGTCATCAGCTCGTCGCCGGGCGAGCTGGAGCCCGTTTTCCAGGCCATGCTGGAGAATGCAACGCGGATTTGCGAGGCCAAGTTCGGCGTGCTGCACCTTTACGAAGGTGCCGTTTATCCGGCATCGCCGCGATGCACGACGTGCCGGCGGCGTTTGCTGAATCTCCAGGAAGCTCGACTCGTGTCAGCCGCCAGCCGGGAGCGCCTCGGTCGATCGCTTTCGGCGAAGCAGGTGGTCACGTCCGATCTACACAGCGCGACGGCCATACCGCAGAGTCAAACAGTGCGTCGCAGCTGGTCGAACTCGGCGGGGCGCGGACGTCTTGTTGCGTGCCGATGCTGAAGGAGAACGAACTGATCGGCGTCATCATCATCTTACCGCCAGGAAGTGCGGCCGTTCACCGACAAGCAGATCGAGCTGGTCACGAACTTCGCCGCGCAGGCCGTCATCGCCATCGAGAACACGCGGCTGCTCAGCGAATTGCGCGAATCGCTGGAGCAGCAGACGGCGACGTCGGAGGTGCTGCAGCGTCATCAGCAGTTCGCCGGGCGAACTGGAGCCGGTCTTCGAAGCCATGCTGGAAAATGCAGTGCGAATTTGCGGCGCCAAATTTGGCACATCTGTCTCTCCGCGAGGACGACGGATATCCGGTCGCCGCAATGCACGATGCACCGCCGGCATTCGCCGAGTACTCGCGGCGGCGCAATCCCGTTCGATCCCGGCATCGAGCTGGTGCCGCTTGGCGTCGTCGCGGACGAAGAGGTGTCCAAATCGCCGATGTCACAGGCAGGAGCCTACGACGGCGATCGGTCTGCGTCAAGACCGTCGAGCTTGGCGGCGCTCGAACAATTTTGCCCGTCCCGATGCTCAAGGACGATGAACTCGATCGGCGCAATCACCATCTACCGCCAGGAGGTCCGGCCATTCACCGACAAGCAGATCGCGCTGCTGCAGAACTTCGCCGCGCAGGCCGTCATCGCCATCGAGAACACGCGGCTGCTCAGCGAATTGCGCGAGTCGCTGGAGCAGCAGACGGCGACGTCGGAGGTGCTGCGAGTCATCAGTCAGCTCGCCGGGCGAGCTGGAGCCGGTGTTCCAGGCCATGCTGGAGAACGCGACGCGCATTTGCGAGGCCAAGTTCGGCACGCTGTTCCGCTTCGACGGCGACGCATTCTACACGGCCGCCGGCGATTGGCATCCGCCCGCTGCTTGCCGAATTTCACAAGCAGCGCGGCGCGTTTCACCCGAGTCCGGGAACCTCGCTTCATCGCGTCTTGCACGACAAAACAGGTGGTCCACATCGCCGACTATGCGGCGGACGCCAGAGCTCGGCACGCTCGGCCAAATTCGGCGGCGCCCGATCAACAGTCGCGTGCCGATGCTCAAGGACGAACGAGCTGATCGGCGCCATCGTCATCTACCGCCAGGAGGTGCGGCCGTTCACCGACAAGCAGATCGAGCTGGTCAGAACTTCGCCGCCCAGGCCGTCATCGCCATCGAGAACACGCGGCTGCTCAACGAATTGCGCAAGTCGCTGGAGCAGCAGACGGCGACGTCGGAGGTGCTCAGGTCATCAGCTCGTCGCCGGGCGAACTGGAGCCGGTATTCGAGGCGATGCTGGACAACGCGATGCGCATTTGCGATGCCAAGTTCGGCACATTGTTCTTGTCCGAAGGCGACGAATTCCGCATGGTTGCGCCTCTATGGCGCTCCGCCTGCGTTTGCCGAGGCGCGCCGGCGGAACGCCATTGCTCAAGCCCGATCCGGGACCGCGGCTTGGACCGCGTCGCTCGCACGAAAAAGGTCGGTTCACATCGCCGACATGCGGGCGGAGCCGGCTTACAAAGACAATCGTCGCGGTCTGCCCTGCTCGATCTCGCGGGCGCCCGCACGTCTCGCGCGTGCCGATGCTCAAGGACGAACGAGCTGATCGGCGCCATCGGCATCTATCCGCCAGGAGGTCCGGCCGTTCACCGACAAGCAGATCGAGCTGGTGACGAATTTCGCCGCGCAGGCCGTCATCGCCATCGAGAACACGCGGCTGCTCAGCGAATTGCGCAGCGCACCGACGATCTCACCGAATCGCTGGAGCAGCAGACGGCGACCTCGGAGGTGCTCGAAGTCATCAGCCGTCGCCCGGCGATCTGGAGCCGGTGTTTGAGGCCATGCTGGAGAAATGCGGCGCGCATCTGCGACGCCAAGTTCGGCAGTCTGTTCTCTGTCCGAAGGAGACGATTTCGTCACGGCTGCGCCATCTACGGCGCATCCGCCGGTTGTCGAGGCGCGCGGCGCGAACCCGTGCCCTAACCGCGAACCGGCACGGGCCAGCCGCCGTGCCGAGCGAAGAAGATCAGTTCACATCGCCGACATGCGGCGGAGCCGGCTTACCGAGGCAATCATCGCGGTCGCCCATGCGTCGATCTCGCCGGCGCACCGCACTATCTGGTTGTGCCGATGCTCAAGGACGAAGCGGCTGATCGGCGCACATCGGCATCTACCGCCAGGAGGTACGCCCATTCACCGACAAGCAGATCGAGCTGGTCAGAACTTCGCCGCGCAGGCCGTCATCGCCATCGAGAACACGCGGCTGCTCAAGGAATTGCGCCAGCGCACCGACGATCTCTCCGAATCGCTGGAGCAGCAGCCGGCGAGCGGCGAAATCCTCAGCCTCATCAGCGGGTCGATGGCCGATACCAAGCCGGTGTTCGATGCCATCGTGCGCAACCTGCGCCGCCTGTTCGGCACGCGCTTTGCGGTCGTGCAGGTGTTGCAGGACGGCATCATCCATAGCCGGTGGCCGAGGCGATCCGGGATTCGCGAAGCTGGTGGAGAATTATCGCGTCCGCTCGACAATCGACCGCGGGTGGGCTGACGATGCTATCCAAACAGGTGCATCAATACGCGCCGGTGAAGGTCAATCCGGCGGCGCCGCCGGGGGCGGAGAAGTTTGCGCGCGAAATTTGCCGGCATTCGCACATCTTCGCCCCCATGCTGCGCGACGAGCGCGTGATCGGCGCCATCGGCGTTGCACGCAAGGACCCTCAACCTTTCACCGACAAGCAAGTCGCACTCATCAAGACCTTCGCCGATCAAGCTGTCATCGCCATCGAGAACACGCGGCTGTTCAACGAGCTGCGCGAGCGCACCGACGATCTCTCCGAATCGCTGCAGCAGCAGACCGCCACCGCCGAGGTGCTGAAAATCATCAGCCGCTCGACCTTCGATCTGCGAACGGTGCTCGACACACTGTTGCATTCTGCCGCGCGGCTGTGCGAGGCCGATCAGGGCACCGTCACTCAGCGCAAGGGCGATACTTATTATCGCTCGGTTTCATACGGCTTCCCGGAGGCATTCGCGGAGTTCGTCAAGGATCGCCCGGTCGAGCCGGGGCGCGACACCGGTACGGGCCGCGCTCTGCTGGAGGGCAAGGTCATTCATATTCCCGACGTCCAAGCCGATCCGGACTACACCTGGAAAGAGGCCCAGCGTTTGGGCGGCTTCCGCACCATGCTGGGCGTGCCGATGCTGCGCGAGGGCGTCCCGGTTGGCGTCCTGACGTTGACGCGCGCCGAGGTGAAGCCATTTACCGAAAAACAAATCGAATTGGTTTCGACGTTTGCCGACCAGGCCGCCATCGCCATCGAGAACGTGCGGCTGTTCGACGAAATCCAGGACAAGAGCCGCCAGCTCGCCGAAGCCAGCAAGCACAAGTCGCAGTTCCTCGCCAATATGAGCCACGAACTGCGCACGCCGATGAACGCCATTCTCGGCTATACCGAACTGATCATGGACAACATCTACGGCGAGCCGAACGAAAAAACGCGCGGCGTGCTGACCCGCATTCAAAGCAACGGCAAGCATCTGCTCGGGCTGATCAACGACGTGCTCGATCTTTCCAAGATCGAGGCCGGGCAATTGACGCTGTCGCTCGCCGATTACTCGGTCAAGGATATCGTGCATAGCGTGTTCAGCTCGGTCGAATCGCTGGCCAAGAACAAAAAGCTGGAGCTGAAGGTCGAACTGCCGCCAAAACTTCCGGTCGCGCATGGCGACGAGCGGCGGCTGACCCAGGTCCTGCTCAATCTCGTCGGCAATTCCATCAAGTTCACCGACAAGGGCGAGGTCGCGATCAAGGCGGAAGCCGCCAACGGATCGTTCACAATATCGGTGCGCGATACCGGTCCGGGCATTGCCGAAGCCGATCAGCACAAGATCTTCGAAGAGTTCCAGCAGGCCGATTCATCTACCACCAAGGAAAAAGGCGGCACCGGTCTCGGCCTCGCCATTTCGAAGCGGATCGTGGAGATGCATGGCGGCCGATTGTGGGTCGAACTCGATTCTCGGGCACGGGTCGACGTTCTCATTCAGCGTTCCCCTCAACGTCGAGCGACAGGTAGAGCCAGCATGACCAAACGCATCCTCGTGGTCGAAGACCAGGAAGACAATCGGCAAATCCTGCGCGATCTCTTGGGCAGCATCGACGTCGAGATGATCGAGGCCCATGACGGCGAGGCGGCCGTCGCGCAAGCCGAAAAACACCGGCCGGATCTGATCTTGATGGACATTCAGCTTCCCATCATGGACGGCTACGAAGCGACGCGGCGCATCAAGGCCAATCCGGACTTGAAGGCGATCCCGATCGTCGTGGTCACCTCTTACGCGCTGAGCGGCGACGAGGCCAAGGCGCGCGCGGCCGGCTGCGACGCCTACGTCACCAAGCCCTACAGCCCGCGCCAATTGCTGGCGAAGATCAACGAATATCTGAAATAGATTTCGGACGCATCCCGCCATGCACAAGCCGCCGCGCATCTTGATCGTCGACGACAACGAGACCAACCGGGATATTCTGGTCACGCGGCTGGAAACCCACGGCTACGAATTGCTGCAGGCCGGCGACGGCGAGGAGGCGCTGGCCGCCGCCAAGCAGCATCTGCCCGACCTTATCCTGCTCGACGTGATGATGCCGAAGATCGACGGCATCGAGGTGACCCGCCGCATCAAGGCGGATGCCAGCATGCCCTTCATGCCGATCATCCTGGTGACCGCCAAGGCGGACAGCAAGGACGTGGTCGAGGGCCTCAATGCCGGCGCCGACGAATATCTGACCAAGCCGGTCGATCAGACCTCGCTGGTCGCGCGCGTGAAATCGGTGCTGCGCATCAAGGAATTGCACGACACGGTCACCGCGCAGGCGGCGGACCTCGCGTCATGGAACAAGACGCTCGAGCAGCGCGTCGCCGACCAGATAACGGAAATCGAGCGGATCGGCCGATTGAAAAGATTTCTGGCGCCGCAGGTGGCCGAGCTCATTCTGTCTTCCGGCGGCGACGAGAAAATATTGGAAAGTCATCGCCGCGATATCAGCGTCGTATTTTGCGATCTGCGCGGGTTCACAACCTTCGCGGAAAATGCGGAGCCGGAAGAGGTCATGAGCGTCTTGGGCGAGTATCATAGTTGTCTCGGAGCGCTCATCCACAAGCACGAAGGCACGCTCGACAAATACGCCGGCGACGGCCTCATGGTGCTGTTCAACGATCCGCTGCCCTGCCCGGAGCCCGCCATTCGCGCCGTGCGCATGGCGGTGGAGATGCGCGACGAGGTCGAAAAGCTCGCGCTGAAATGGCGCAAATACGGCCACGAGCTCGGCTTCGGTCTCGGCATCTCGCACGGCTACGCCACCATCGGGCGCATCGGCTTCGAAGGCCGGCTGGATTATTCCGCCATCGGCTCGGTGGTGAACCTGGCCGCACGGCTGTGCGGGGAAGCCAACGCCGGGCAGATCCTGATCGATCGCAAGGTCTTTATGGCGATCGAAGCGATCGCCGACGTCGACCAGGCCGGAGAACTCAATCTCAAAGGCTTTCATCGTCCCGGTCGTGGCCTACGACGTGCGAACCTTGCGCTCGTGAAGCGACTGGCCCGGGACGAGCGGCGCGGGATCCGTCTCGGCCGCGAATTCGGCCTGCCAGACCGCCCTATGATCGGCCGACGGCAAATCGACGTGGAAGATGGTGCCGCCGCCGGGCGCATCCTCGAATCCGACTTGCCCCTGCATGTGCATGACGATTTGGCGGACGATGCTCAGGCCGAGGCCGGTGCCGCTTTTCTGCTGTCCGTTCGCGCTATTGGCCTGCGCGAATTTCTCGAAAACCCGCGGCTTGAAGCCGGCCGGAATACCGGCGCCGTGGTCACGCACCGCGATATGAACGTTGTTTCCGCGGGTCTCGATTGAGACCACGACTTCTTCCCCGGGCGGCGAATACTTGAGTGCGTTCGAGAGCAGGTTGGTGATGACTTGAACGAAGCGGTCGGGGTCGACCTGCACGTCGAACGCCTCCGCCGCGGCCTGCAGCCGGACGCGCACGCCGTAGGCGTCGGCAAATCCGCGATTGGCCTCGATCGCCTGCTCCACCAGGGCGCGCGCCGCGCAACGCTGAATGTTGAATTCCGTTTGCCCGGATTCGAGCTTCTTGATGTCCAGAATATCGTTGACCAGGCGGACCAGCCGCCGGCAATTGGCATGGGCGATTTCGATGAGACGCGCCGCGGGTTCCGGCAAGCTGCCGGCCGCGCCGCCGATCAAAAGGCCGAGCGAACCGGCAATCGAGGTCATCGGCGTGCGCAGCTCGTGGCTCACCGTGGTGACGAATTCGTCATGCAAGCGCTCGATCCGCTTGCGTTCGCTGATATCGACGATGGCGCAGAGCACCATGACATTGCCGTCAATCGGCAGCGGATTGAGGCCGACTTCGATCGGGAACTCGCCGCCGTCCTTGCGCCGCCCGAGAAACTCGCGCCCGGTTCCGAGATGGCGGGCGTCGGGGCGCAGCATGAATCCGCTGCGTTGGCCCGCATGTTTGTGGCGCAATTTATCGGGCAGCAGAATTTCGACCGGCCGGCCAAGCAATTCCTCGCGCCGGTAGCCGAACAGGCGTTCGACTTCTCCGTTGATCATCACGATGGCGCCGTCGCCGCCGACGAACACCATGCCGCTCGGGGAAGCCTCGACCGCGAGCCGGAAAATTTCCGGCGCCGGCACGCTGCCGTCAGCAGCCGCGTCAACGGGCATTTCAATCGATCCCGTCGCTCGAAGGATTCAGACGCGCGTTTCGAAGCTTTCCCCGTTTAGCTTGTTGGCCTCGACATGCTTTGCGGAGCCGTTCGACGCTTGCGCGCGCAGGCGATCGAGCACGAACAACCGGATGGCGGAGGAAAGATTGCTCTGCTGGCGAACCCGGTCGATTTCGGCCACCGTGTTCGACAGCGTCGCGCGCTGCCCCACCGCGATCTCTTTCAGCCCTTGCCAAAATGCGTCTTCGAGACTGACGCTGGTCTTATGTCCACCGATGACGATGGAGCGCTTGACGATCGGCGATTTCATAAGCGTTTCCTTCTTGCAGGTCCGCGCCCCCAAATTGACGATTGGCGTTCTGCCGCAATCACTCTATGGGCACATGACCGATTGACGTTCGACGCCATCGCGCAAACGTTTACAGGCCGGCCTGTCTCAGGATTGCCGTTGCCGCGCAGATCCCGGGCATAGGTCGCATCACGCACGGTTCGTTCGACGAACCGGTCACGCGATGACACATTTCATAATACAACTTTGTCACTAAAATAAGAATCTTGCTGTTCAAAGTTGCACAATGAGAAAAATTATTTTGCCGGTAGAATATTGCCGATTATCACGCGCGCAAATGTCTCCACATACTCGCACACCATTCGAAGGGAATTAGCTACCGGCAGCAGAACGTCGCGTTATGCGTGATCGTTGTGCGCTTGATCGTGCAGAATTAAATTCAACAGCGAATTGTGCACTTCGATATGGCCGTTGTAGTCGATGTAGCCCATTTTGCGGAACTTGTTCATGAACTGGTTGATGCGCGAGCGCGTGGTGCCGACCATGGTCGCCAGCATTTCCTGATTGATCGCCATGGTGATGGTATTGGATTGCGCGCCCAATCCGGTATTCGCCAGCGTCAGCAGAATTCGCGCCAGCCGCTTTTCGCTCGAATTGAACAGCTGATCGATCAAATCCGCCTGCAGCTTTTGATTCCGCTCCAGCACGAAGCGCATGAACGTCTGTGCGAACTCCGGATCGTCGTGCAGAGCGCGAACAACGACCGCGCGGTCGAGCCGGACAATCTCGCTGGCACTCGTCGCCGCGATCGTCGAATTTCGCAACAGCTGCCCATCCAGGCATCCCTCGCCGAAGAAGTCGCCAGCGGTGAGAATTCCGATCACGGCTTCTTTGCCGTATTCGGAAAAGATGGTGACCTTGACCGATCCGCTGACAATAAAAAATAGCGCATCGGCGGTGTCGCCCTGCGCGTAAACCGTCTGTTTGTCGCTAAATTTCGTTATCGTCCCGCCGCCATGCTTGGCGATAAAGGCCCGGTAATCGAAGTGTTTTTCTTGGTTTTCTGCCATGATAAAAATCCCCTCCACTGACATCATGACTGATGCCAGCAACCGCCCCCTTGCGTCCCTGCGTTCGATCCTCCTCTGCTTCAGCACAAGAATTCGGAGCGTAGCGTACAAGTTGCATTTTAGACAGCCGGATGACGTGGTTTTTCACCAAAAGATTATTCCGACGAATTCCGCAATCCATCCCACGGCGAATGTATCTGTTCGAAACAGTACACCATCTCCGCGGAACTATAAACACCGCTTATATTCCGCACGGAGGTTTATTCGTGTACGTATTATTTCCTGAGCGATAGCGATGCCGTTGGCGCGGCCCATTACGCTTCCCTATGCCTGGGACTTTGCCGCGGGTATGCGCGTACTTGGCGACGCCAAAAATATTTGGCGGATTTGTCGCCCGTGCTCATTCCCTTTCCGTTCGCATTAGAAATTTACCTCCCGCAATTCCGATTCGCTTCATGCAACGTTTACGCCGCCATGATGTATTTGCGCGCAAAGTATTTTGATGTTTTCGATCGGGGGATCGCATGAACGCCTATCGGCTGCTGCACGTGGAAGACGAGCCTGACATCCGCGAAGTGGTGGAAATGTCGCTCGCGCTCGACCCCGGCATTGTGCTCAAGAGCTGCGCCAGCGGCGTCGACGCGCTGAGTGGCCGCCGCCGCCTGGGAACCCGACGTCATCCTGATGGACGTGATGATGCCGGTCATGGATGGCCCGCAGACGCTGACGCATTTGCGCGCGGACGCGCGCACCGCCAAGATCCCCGTGGTGTTCATGACCGCGCGCGCGCAAACCCGCGAGGTGGAGCATTTTCTCTCGCTCGGCGCGGCCGGGGTGATTGCCAAGCCGTTCGATCCGATGACGCTGGCCGACGCGGTACGCGCCTTTCTGCCCGCCTAGCAAGCGGCATCTCGATCGGCCGATTGCGCTATTCCCGGATTGAATAGGCTTGCAGTTCGCCGGCGGCCGCCCTGCGCAAAGCCTCGAGTTCGCATTTGAGCGCGCCAATTTCCGCCGGCGTGAGCGCGCGCTTGCATTGCGCCGCGGCCCGCAGCACGCTTTCGGCGGAACGGGCGGCCTTGCCGGTGGCCGCGAAGCCGAGCGTCGGCGCGATGCCGCACATTTCGTGCAGCCGGCGATGGGCGACGATAACGATCTCGACCGTCTCGCCGCCGCCGGATATTTTTTCCAGCGCGGCGAAGCTCTCGCCGATCTTGCCGTCGAGCCCGGCGGCAAAACGCGCGCGCAGACGCGTGAGGCGCTCCCGCAATTCGTCCTCAGGCGTCACGCGCGTTGGTCTCCTCAACGACCCTGCCGGGACAAAACCCTGGCACGCGGAAGTTAAGAACGTCTGTGCATCTGCCGTATTGCAAGGTATCGGCGGTGCGATGGTGTCGGTCCTGCCGGGTAATAAAAGTGTTGCAGGTAGAATATTATAGGCGGCGGCCGCCGCCCGGGTTGCGGCATTGGTGCGGTGCATCAGACGACGCCGTGCCCCGTTTTCACCAATCGAAAGCGCCGGGGCCTATCAACCGTCGTTGTCCCGCGCGCGCGAAATTGGGCTAGGCAACGATCCGATTGTGGATCATTCTCATAGGCGTGCCTTATAAGCACAAATTATAAACGGGATAGGGGGAATACGCCGTGGCTCAAACAATTGAGGGATTCGTCGGCAGCGCTTTGGATGATGCGAAAATATCGCCGCTGCATCGCAGAGTGATCGCGCTCATCGCCGCCGGTTACTTCTTCGACGTCATCGACTTCACCGTCTTCGGCTCGCTCGTTCCTTACATACTTCAATCGAAGTTCGCGACCGGACCCGAAGTTGCCGCCGTAGGCAGCGCCACGGTCTTCGGAATGTTCTTGGGCACGGCCGGCCAAGGTGAATTCAGCGACCGGTTCGGCCGCCAATTCATCTATCAGTTCAACCTTCTGCTGTTCGGCATCTTCACGATCCTCGGCGCAATCGTTCCGAGCGTGACGTTGCTGATTATTTGCCGCTTCATCGCCGGGCTAGGCCTCGGCGCGGAGCAGCCGCTCGCCTTCGCCTATGCCGGCGAATACTCGCCCAAGCGCATCCGCGGCCGCGTGCTTGCGATCGTTCATTTCATCGGCGGCGCCTGCGTGTGGCCGATCGGAACGGCGCTGGTGCTCGGTTTTGGCACCTATGCCGGTGCGCCCGACATCGCCTGGCGCGGCGTCTGGATTCTTGTCGGCATCGGCGCACTCATCGTCTGGGTGCTTCGTTTCGCCCTCCCGGAATCGCCGCGCTATTTGGCGACGCACGGCCAGGGCAGACAAAGCGATCGAGATTCTCGGCCGTCTCGGCATTGCCGGGCCGAAGGAGAAGCTGGCAACCGACGCCGCAAGCGACACCAAGAGCGATCCGTTCGGCGTCGTGTTCAGCCAGTTCCCGGTGCGCGTCATCGCCGGCATGATTTGTTTCACGGCCTTCTTCGGGGTCGCCATCGGCCTCGGCGCTTGGCTGCCGAACATCATGAACTCGAAGGGCTTCTCGATCACCAAGTCGCTGCAATATACCCTCGCCATGAACTTCGCGGTGCCGTGTGCGAGCATCTTCATGATGTACGCGCTCGATAAGTTCGGCCGCAAGATCACGTCGGTTTGCACCTTCATATGCGCGGGCCTGATGGCAATCGTGTTCGCCAATGCCGGCTCCGCGACCCAGCTCATCGTGGCCGGCTTCATCATGATTTTCTTCGTGCAGGTGGCCGGTAACTCGATGCAGATTTTCGCCTCCGAGGTCTTTCCGACCAACGCGCGCGCATCGGGCTTCGGCTGGGCCTCGGGCGTCGGCCGGCTTGCGACGGCATTCATCATCCCGACCATTCTGTGGATTCAGAATGGCTACGGCCTGACGACGGTCTTCGTATGTCTCGCCGTGGTGCTGGTGATCGCCGCCGTTTCGGTAACTCAGCTTGGTCCGGAGGCCAAGCAGCGAGGCCTCGACGAAATCGCCCCGCCGACGGGCTGATACGCGTTCAAAGACTGCGGGGCCCGGTTCGGCGCGCTGCCGGGCCGGGCCTCGCCAATTCAGACCGATAATTTGATAGTCTCACCCATATGGCCACTCCCCTTCCCGGCGCCAGCGCCAAGAATATTCGTTACGTGTCGCGCTGCGATCAGGGCGGGCGCCCGGACGGCGTGCAGGTCATCCTGCACAAAGGTCACGCCTTCATCGGCCACATGTTCAGCGACGGATTTACGGTCGTGGACGTGCGCGACCCGCTTAAGCCGAAGACGGCCGCCTTCGTCGCGGCGCCGAAGAACACCCGCTCGCACCATCTGCAAATCCACGGCGATGTTCTGCTCGCCGTCAACGGGCCGAATATCTGGGCGATGCAGCAGTATGCCAGCCAGCAGGACTACTACGGCAAATCGCTGGCGGATTCCGTGCAGACCGAGCAGCCGTTCGGCGCCGGCGTGCGCGTGTTCGATGTCTCGCAACCGGCAACGCCGCGCGAGATCGGCTTTCTGAACACGGCGGGGCTCGGCGCCCATCGCATCTGGTGGGTCGGCGGCCGCTACGCCTATGTCTCGGTGCATTTCGAAGGCTTCATCGATCACGTGCTGGCGGTGATCGATGTGTCGGACCCGCACAAAGCCGTCACTGGCCGGGCGCTGGTGGCTGCCCGGCATGCACCGCGCCGGCGGCGAGGAAAAGCCCGCTTCGTTCGGCAAGCGCACGGCGCTGCATCATCTCATCAGCGCGGGCACTATCGGCTATGCCGCCTGGCGCGACGGCGGCTTCACCGTTCACGATCTGAGCGATCCGGCAAACCCGAAACTCATCAGCCACCGCAATTATTCTCCGCCCTTTGGCGGCGGCGCCCATACGCCGCTGCCCTTGCCCGGACCGCAAACTGCTGGTGCTCGCCGACGAGGCGACTTCGGCCAATTGCGCCAACGGGCTCGCCTATACCTGGCTGATCGACGTGCGCGAGCCGGCAAACCCGGTGTCGATCGCGACGCTGCCGACGCCGGCGGAAGAGGATTTCTGCGCCAAGGGCGCCAAATTCGGGCCGCACAATCTGCATGAGAACCGGCCCGGCTCGATGCAGAGCGAGGACACGATCTTCGTCACCTATCACAATGCCGGCGTGCGGGTGTACGACATCCGCAACGCCTTCGAGCCCAAGGAGATCGCCTATTTCGTGCCGCCGCCGCCGGAAAAGATCGTCGACCAGCGGCCGAACCCCGCCAAGGTGATCCAGTCCTGCGACGTTTTTGTCGACAAAAACGGGCTGATGTATCTCACCGATACCAATGCGGGCCTTTATATTCTGCAATACGAAGGACACTGACCGGTCATGACGGAAAAGTTCGGGCGGCTCGCCCTGCATATGTGGACCATCGACACCACGCCGCTGGCGACCGCGCTCGATGCGGCCAAGCAAGGCGGCTTCGACGCGGTCGAATTGCGCCGCACCGATTTCAAGCGCTGCTTCGACGCCGGCATGAGCAACGCCCAGGTGCTCGACCTGATCCAGCAAGGGCGGCATTCCGGTCGGCGTGCTGGGCGTCGAATATGGCTGGCTGTTCGCCACCGGCGAGGAGAGTACGAGACTGTTTAAGGTGTTCCGTGAGAGCTGTGAGAACGCGGTCGCGCTCGGCTGCGACATGCTGATGAGCGCGCCGGGGCAGATCAGCGGCCCGATTCCGCAGGCGATCAAATATCTCGCGAGGCCGGCGACATCGCCGCCGAATATAAATTGAAGCTGGCCATCGAGTTCAATTCGCAGCACGACGTGCTCAACAGCCTGGGCGTGCTGAGCGAACTGATCGAAAGCGCCAACAAGCCGAATTGCGGCTATCTGATCGACGCCTATCACTTCACGCGCAGCGGCGCCGGCGGCCGCGGTTTCGAGAGCGTGCCGGCCGACAAGATCTACTGCTTCCAGTACAGCGACCTGTCGCCCAATCCGGTGACCGGCGTGCGGCGGCCGACCGACCGGCTGCCGCCCGGCAAGGGCGTCGTCAAATGGCGCGAGATGCTCGGCCTGTTGGCGGAAAAGGGATACACCGGCTATCTCTCCTACGAGGCGCCCAATCCCGAGCAATGGGCGCGCTCGCCCTATGACGTCGCGCGCGAGGGCGTCGAGCTCACGCGTAAACTCTTGCGGGACGCGGTCCCGATCTTATGTTGGTTGAGGTCGCACTATGGCTGAAGAACTCCCGCTCTTTCTTGGGTCTGAACGACAAGACCGTCACCGACATCCCCAAGACCGTCGAGAAGCAGCGCTACATGACCAGCGTTGCGCCCAAGGCCGCCAATCCTGGCAAATGGGTCGAACAGCCGCGCATGCCGATCCCGACCGGCGAGCACGCCGTGATCGAATGCCAGGGCAAGATTCACTCGATCGCCGGCTACGCCAAGCACCGCGTCGATCAGAACTTCCACCAGGTCTACGATCCGGGAAGCAAATCCTGGTCGCTGAAAGCGCCCTTCCCGCACCCCTGCAATCACGTGGCGGGCGTTTCCATCGGCACGAAGATTTACACTTTCGGCGGCTTCGTCGAACAGAACCGCTGCCCGCATTCCAAATGCTTCGTCTACGACACGACGACCGACCAGTGGGCGCCCATTGCGCCGATCTCGCGGCCGCGCGGCGCCATGTCGGCCATCGTGCTCGACGGCAAGATCCATCTGCTCGGCGGCCGCGACGTGCGCTCGGTCGAATGGCACGAGGTCTACGATCCGGAGACCAACAAATATTCGGACCGCGCCAGCATGCGCGGCTCGACCGGCACGCAGCCTTTCGTCGGCCAGCGCGACCATATGGGCGTCGCGGTCGTCGACGGGAAAATCCATGCCATCGCCGGCCGCATGGATTCTTACGATTTCAACACCAGCCTGAATGCCGTCTACGATCCGAGGGCCGACGCTTGGTCGTTCCGCGCGCCGCTGCCGACTGCGCGCAGCGGCCCCTCCTGCGTCTATATCGGCGGCAAGATCGTGGTGTTCGGCGGCGAGGCCACCGGCCGGGTGTTCGGCACCAACGAAATCTACGACCCGAAGACCGACAGCTGGGAAGCCGGCACGCCGATGGCGATCCCGCGCCACGGCCTGCATGGCGCGACCTGCGCGGTGATCGGCAACATGGTGCATGTGCCGGGCGGCGGGCCGGTACCCGGCGGCCAGGTGCAGGGCGCCTATCACGACGCCTTCACCTTCGGCTGAGCTTGCCTGGGCGGGCGATGTGGAGTAGTCCCTCGCCATCACCCAACCGATCGCGAGGTCATCTCGCGGTTCCGACCTTCAGCCGATAGGCGGACGATTTTCGCGCACGAAGCTGCGCCGCTCTATCGGCCATTGATTCGCAAGCCCGTTCGAGACCTATGGATTTCAAGATTCGCCGCATCGGACTTCTGGGGCTTTCGATCATGGCCCTCGTGGTCGGCGTGGTCACCGGCTTCGGTGCGGTGGTGTTTCGCGCCCTGATCGGGCTGATCCACAATATTTTCTTTCTCGGCCATTTCTCGATCGTCTACGACGCCAATCAGTTCACTCCGCCCGGCCCATGGGGGCCCTGGATCATTCTGGTGCCGGTGATCGGCGGCCTGATCGTCACCTTCCTGGTCACCAATTTCGCGCCGGAAGCGCGCGGCCACGGCGTGCCCGAGGTGCTCGACGCCATCTATTACAAGGAAGGCATCATCCGGCCGGTGGTCGCCGCGATAAAATCGCTCGCCTCGGCGGTCGCGATCGGCACCGGCGCCGCGGTCGGCCGCGAGGGACCGATTATCCAGATCGGCGCGACGCTGGGTTCCTCATTGGGCCAGATCCTGCCGATGGCGCCCTGGCAGCGCATCACGCTGGTTGCGGCCGGCGCCGGCGCCGGCATCGCCGCTACCTTCAACACGCCGATCGGCGGCGTGATGTTCGCCATCGAGCTGATGCTGCCCGAACTGAGCGCGCGCACGTTTTTGCCGGTGGCGCTGGCGACCGGCGCCGCCACCTTCATCGGCCGGATCTTCTTGGGCTTGCAGCCGGCCTTCGTCGTCCCATCGGCGTTTTATCTGCATACCGAGCAGGCCCCGATCCAGGCCTTGCTGCTGTTCGCGTTGCTCGGCGCATTGATCGGGTTGGCCGCGACCGCCTTCATCCGCGGACTGGTGTTTGCGGAAGAAACCTTCCCGAAGATCAAGAACCCTTATTTGCGCCACTGCGTCGGCATGCTGATGGTGGGCGTGTTGATTTACGCCTTGCTCCGCTTCAAGGGCCACTATTTCGTGGAGGGCGTCGGCTACGCCACCATCCAGTCCATCCTGGAGGACAATCTCGTCGGTTTCGGCCTGCTGCTCGGTCTGTTCGCCGCCAAATTATTCGCGACCTCGGTCAGCCTCGGCTCCGGCTCCTCCGGCGGCATCTTCTCGCCCTCGCTGTTCATGGGCGCGACGCTGGGCGCCGCCTTCGGCGGCCTGATCACGGCCGCCGGCCCGGTGCACGGGGTCGATCCGGTCACCTGCGCCATCATCGGCATGGCGGCGATGGTCGGCGGCGGCACCGGCGCGGCGATGACCGCGGTCACCATGATTTTCGAGATGACGCGCGACTACGACATCATCATGCCGATCATCGTGGCGGTGGCGCTCAGCATCGGCGTGCGCCGGCTGCTCTCGCGCGAGAACATCTACACGATCAAACTGGTCACCCGCGGCCATCTCATTCCCAAGGCGATGCACGCCAATATGTTCCTGGTGCGCCATGCCGAAGAGGTGATGGACCGCGACGTGATCCTGCTTCCGGCCGAGACCGATTTCGCGGCGTTCCTGCGTCAGACGTCGGCCGGCGGTTTCAAGCACATCGTGGTGACGCGGGACGACCGCATCGTCGGCGTGTTGCGTGTCAACACCGAACTGCGTCTCGGGCTGGAAAGCGCCTATTCCGGCGTCCTGCTCGGCGATATCGCGCAGAAGAATTTCACCATCGCGCGCGCCGAGGACGTCGTGTTCGACGTGGTCGAGCGCATGTGGCGGCACGGCGCGGCCATGGCCATCGTCACCAAGGGGCACGGCATGCCGCGCGGCAAGAGCGTCGTCGGCATGATCTCGAAAGAGCACATCGCCGATTCGGTCGCCGACAGCATCCGGCCCTACGGCAACGAAATCGGCGGCCCGGTCTGACCGTCAAGCTCCCCTCGCCCTGGCTTCGCGCGCGCCGCTGCGGCACAATGCCGAAAAACGGCAAACGCCGCGACGGGGAGAACAAGGCGCAATGGCGCTCATCGACATCGACGGCGTAAGCAAAACCTATGCGCTGGAAAATGACCGCGAACTGACGGCCATCGAGCGGATCGCGCTGTCGATCGGCGAGGGCGAATTCGTCTCCATCATCGGCCCGAGCGGCTGCGGCAAGTCGACGCTGCTGCACATGATCGGCGGCTTCGTGCCCTGCTCGGCCGGAGAAATCCGCGTGCGCGGCGAAAGCGTCCGCGAACCAGGGCCGGACCGCGGCATCGTGTTCCAACATTTCGCGCTGTTCCCCTGGAAAACCGTGCTCGGCAATGTGGAATATGGCCTGGCCGAGCGCGGCGTCGGCAAGGCGGAACGCCGGCGCACCGCGCAAGCCTTCATCGACATGGTCAAGCTCACCGGCTTCGAGAACACGTTCCCGAACCGGCTGTCCGGCGGCATGCAGCAGCGCGTCGCCATCGCCCGCATGCTGGCCTGCGAGCCGTCGATCCTGCTGATGGACGAGCCGTTCGGCGCGCTCGACGCGCAGACCCGCAAGATCATGCAGGAGGAGCTGCGCGAACTGTGGCAGCGCTTCCGCAAGACGGTCGTCTTCGTCACCCACGACGTGCGCGAGGCGGTGTTTCTGTCGCAGCGCGTGGTGGTGATGAGCGCGCGGCCGGGCCGCATCAAGACCATCGTCGAGACCGGGCTCGGGCCCGACGCCAGCCGCGCGGCGATCGACGAGAAGGCCGACGAGCTGTGGGACATGCTGCGCGACGAGGTGGTGCGCAGCATCGCCGAGGAAGGCCGCGGCCTATGAGCAAGGCGCTGCGCATTTCGATTTTCTATCTGCCGGTCTTCGCCGGGTTCGTCCTGTGGGAGCTGGCGGCGCGCGTCGGCCTGCTCAATCCCTCGCTGTTTCCCTCGCTCAGCGACACGCTGGTCGCCTTCGTCCGCCTTGCCACCAAGGGGCATCTGCTCGACCACGCCGAAGTCTCGGTGTTTCGCCAGTCGAGCGGCTTTTTCCTGGCGGCGTTTTTCGGCATCCTTTCCGGCATGCTGATGGCCGAGAGCCGCTGGATTCGCAATATTCTCGAGCCGCTGTTGCGCGCGACCTTCCCGCTGCCGAAATCGGCGCTAATCCCGCTGTTCATCCTGTGGCTCGGCATCGGCGATTCCGCCAAGGTCGCCGCCGTTTTTCTCGGCTGCCTGCTGCCGATCGTGGTGACCACCTTTAACGCGGCGCGCGGCATCAACAAGCAGCTGGTGTGGTCGGCCTGGAGCCTGGGCACGCCGCAATGGCTGATCCCGTGGAAGGTCGTGCTGCCCGCCGCGTTGCCCGAGGTGATGAGCGGCTTGCGCATCGCGCTGGCGCTGTCGTTCACGCTGATGGTGAGCGCGGAATTCCTGATCGGCCAGCGCGGGCTCGGCTTTCTCATCGGCACGCTCGGCGAGGACGGCGACTATGCCGGCATGTTCGCGGCGGTGCTGGCGGTGACCCTCATCGGATTTACCGCCGACCGCCTGTTCCTCTGGTTGAGCGGCGTTCTCCTGCGCGGGCGGGACGCATGACGGCGCGCGCGCAAATGAATTGGCTCAGGCGCGGCTTCGAGCGCAACCTCTCGGTCGTGGTCGTGCTGATCCTGTGGGAGATCACCACCCGCGCCGGCGTGTTCAACAACTTTCTGCTGCCGCCGCTGAGCAAGGTGCTGGTGCGCGGCTGGTTCGACCTGCTTGACGGCGAGCTTCCCCGCCAGGTGCTGGCGACCGGCACCCTCACTTTGGTCGGGTTCGCGCTCGCCGCGGTGGCCGGCATCGCCGCCGGCGCGCTGATGTCGACCTCGGCGATCGCCCGACGGATCATGGAACCCTTGGTCTCGGTCGCCTTCCCGATCCCGAAGATCAGCTTCCTGCCAATTTTCATCCTCTGGTTCGGGCTCGGCGATCTGCCCAAGATACTGATGATCGCCTTCACTTGCGTGGTGCCGATCGTGAGCGCGACTTATCTCGGCACCACCACGGTCGACAAATATTTCCTCTGGTCGGCGCGCACCCTCGGCACGCGCCGGCACGCTTTGTTCTGGAAGGTAGTCGTTCCGGCCGCCGCCCCGCAGATCATCAGCGGGCTGCAGGTGGCTTTTCCGCTCGCTTTGATCATCGCCGTGGTGACCGAGATGCTGACCGGCGGCGACGGGCTCGGCGGCTACATGATCTATGCCGTGCGCTTTGCGCAATCCGACAAAATGTTCGCCGGCCTGCTGGCGACGCTGCTCACCGGCATGGTGTTCATCCAGGGCTTTGCCTGGCTGCGCGCCCGCCTGCTGGTCTGGCACGCCGAGACGGCGGTGGTCGCCGGCGGCTGAGAGGCCAAGATTTGTTGGCCAATCCGGCCAAAAAACGCGCTAAAGTCGGGCGCTGGCGCAAAAGCCAGCCGGCGCGGGTTCGCTAACCGTGGGGGTAGCCAGCGAATTTGCAGCCAACAAAGGTGGGAGGACAACCGATGTTTCGATCGATCATGACACGTGGGCTATTTGCCGCGCTCGCGGTTTTCACGCTCGGCGCGCTGGCGCCCGCATCCGCCGAGCCCTTCAAGCTGCGGGTCAGCTACGACACCATTCCGACGCATCTTGCGCCGATCATTTTCAAGATGCCGGACCAGACCAAATATTTTGGCAAGGATTACACCATCGACTTCATCCGCTTCAAAGGCTCCTCGCTGGTGTTGCAGGCGCTCGCCGCCAATCAGGTCGATGTCGGGGTACTGGCGTTCTCGACCTTCGCCACCGGCATCGTGAACGCCAACCTGCCGATCAAGGGCATCGCCGACGTGGCGCAGGACGGACCGAGCTTCTCCACCGTCTACGCCGTGCTCGACAGTTCCCCGATCAAATCGGTGAAGGAGCTGAAAGGCCAGACTATCGCGGTCAACGCCTTCGGCGGCGCGGTCGACATGGCGGCGCGCAGCGTCGTGCGCAAGGCCGGACTGACACCCGACCGCGATGTGCGGTTCATCGAAGCCGGCTTCGGCGCCATGGAAGCGATGACCAAGGAGAATAAGATCCAGGTCGGCTCATTCCTCGCGCCGTTCTGGTGGAAGGCGCAGAAGGACGGCGGCTTCCGTCAGCTTTTCCAACAGAAAGACGGCATGGGCACCACGCAGTTTCTGTTTTTCTGCGCCACGGAGGATTTCATCAAGCAGCATCGCGATGTGCTGGTGAAGTTCTTGACCGACTATGTGCACGGCATCGGCGTGGTGCACGACCCGAAAAACCGCGAGCGCGTGCTCAAGATCATGGCCGACCTGACGCAACGGCCAGAAGCAGCTTTCGCCCAATGGGCGCTGCTGCCCGGTAAGGACATCTACCATGATCCGCACGGCCTGGTGAACGAGAAGTCCCTGCAGAGCAACATCGACAGCCTGGCCGAACTGAAGATGATTCCGAAATCGTTCGACGTGAGCAGCCACATCGACAATTCCCTGGTGCAGGACGCCAGCAAGGGGATGTGACGCGCTGCAAATGCCAAACGGCCGCCCGCTGAGCGAGGGCGGCCGCTTTTATCAAGCTGCGACGAGCGCGCTAGCGTGCCGGCCGCAAATCAAGTCCGGCGACGCCCGCGGCCACGTTGAGGCCGGCCTGCCCCTGCAGCGATACCGGCTGCAAGGTCACGGTGTGGTTCGAGCCGCCGACCAGCACGTTGGCGCCGACACCGGCACCGACCGTCGCCTCTGCGGTCGCGCCGCCATAATGGCCGGCCAGCGCGCCGAACCGGCGGTTGGTCGGCGCATAGACCGCCCAGACCATCTCGCCGCCGGCGGTGGCGCCGAGATCGAGGCCGAATTTGGTGATCGATCCGGTGTAGACCTCACGCGGTCCCGGCTGGGACGGCGTGAACATGCAGGTCACTTGCTTTTTCGACGTAATGATCAGGCCGATGCCGGCTGAAATATCGCACGTCAAAGTGCCGGCCTTCATCCGCTCGCGGCCTTGAGCCATGGAAGGCGCCGGCGTTGCCATCGCCGCGGCGACCGCCAGGGCGGCGAGCGCGCTGAGAGGCTTGTGCATGTCGAACTCCCGTTTCGATTGATGTTGCCAGACAACGTGAACTCGCCGCCAAAGGTTCCTCTGGCGGGCGGCCATGCGGTGTTTATGCGGCGAGGCTACGCACAGTTTCGGCAACGCAGCGCCCCGGCGCATGGCCGCGCGTCGGCGGCAATAACGAACTGAACGGCGGATCGCAGGCGATCATCACGGAAGGCGCCTTTTGGATGGTGCTGGCGGCTGGCAAGCGCAAGCGGTCGCCTTTATGCGTGCGGTCGACGTATTGCGTTGTCGCACCCGGCTCCGCCACGGAGCGCGCGCGCACCGCCAGGCCGAAACCCATCGGCAGCACGATGAAGTCGGTCACTAGCACCGCCATGATGCCCGCCAGCAGATATGAACCAAACTCGCGCATCGCGCTCCCCAGCGCCGCCCGGCGGCGAACGGGCCCGCGCGGGTGACTACAAGAAACGGCGTGCGCGGAAATATGTTCCGTTGCTGCGCTCAGCGCGCGGCCAGAATCTGGCTCGCCGGTATCTCGATTGAGCAGCGCAATCCACCCGGATCGAATTTCATACTAACCGCGGCATCGAGCGCGCTCGCCAGGTTGCGCTCGATCACCATGCTGCCGAATCCCTTCTTGCGCCTGATCTTCACCGGCGGACCGTTTTGCTCGCGCCATTCGAGCGCGATCGCATCGCCGCGCATCGCCCAGGCGATCGACACGCGCCCGTGCGGCACCGAAAGGGCGCCGAATTTGGCCGCATTGACGGCGAGCTCATGCAGCGCGAGCCCGAGCGTTTGCGCCGCTTCCGGCTTGAGCGCGACCGGAACGCCGTCGATGGCGATCTGGGCTCCGCCGCTGCCGCTGCCGCCGAAGGCGCCCAGTTGCGATTGAATGAGCTCACGCAAAGACGCCCCGTGCCAACTCTCGCGTACCAAAAGATCGTGCGAAGCGGCCAAAGCCTGCAAGCGCGCGGAGAATTGGTCGAGAAATCCGCCGGTCGATCCGGCGTGACGCGCGGTCTGCCGCGCCATCGCCTGAATCACCGCCAGCAGGTTTTTCGAGCGGTGCGTCAGCTCGCGCATCAGCAAGCGCAAATGCGCCTCACCCTCCTTGCGTTCGGTGACGTCGACGGCCGCGCAGATCAAGCCGACGATGTCGCCCGCCTCATTGCGCAGCGGTTCGATATGCAGATCGTTCCAGCGCAGGCCGGATCCGTCCACGAGCGCGACCTCGCTGCGTTTCGATTGGCCGCTGGCGAGCGCCTCGCGTTTGAGAGCGATGATGGCGGCGGCGCCGTCCGGCGGCAAAATCTCCTCGTCGGTGCGGCCGAGGATGTCCTCGACCGCGCGCCCGAGCATGGGATTGCTGATCGAGGTGTAACGCAGATCGCGGTCCTGGGTGGACACGGTGACCTGGGAGCCGCGCAGCGCCGTTTCATAGCGCGCAAAGCGGGCGCGCAGCAGGCCGAGTTCCCGGCTCTGGGCACTGACCTGCGCTTCGAGCCGCCGGCATTCCTGTTGCAGCCTCGCCAGCTCTGGATCGTCTGCGCCCGACATGTCGCGCACCACGGCAGCGGTTACGTCAGCTTCCCGCGCCCCGCGCCTTTTTGCGGCACGCGCAGCGGGTCCGGCAAGCTGTGAATCGGAATTTCTCATGGAAACCGTCATAGCCGATGTCAGCCCAAGCCGGTATCCCGATATCGGCCTAGCTCGCCTTCCTTTCGCGCCGTTTGGCGTTGCGCTCGAAGAACAGCGCCTGGCTCACCACCGCCGACACCGTCGCCGGCTGGAACGGCTTGGCGATCAGGAACGCCGGCTCCGGCCGCTCGCCGGTGAGGAAGCGCTCCGGATAGGCGGTGATGAAGATCACCGGCACCTCGAACGAACGCAGCATTTCGTTGACCGCGTCGAGCCCGGACGAGCCGTCCGCCAACTGGATGTCGGCCAAAATTATCCCCGGCCGCTTGGCGCGGGCGAGTGCCACCGCCTCGTTATGGGTGCGCGCGACGCCGAGCACGCGGTGGCCGAGCCCTTCCACCAGGCCCTCGAGGTCGAGCGCGATGAAGGTCTCGTCCTCGATGATCAAGACGTCGGTGGCGATCTCGGCGGCGAGTTCGCGGCCCGAGTCCTCGACCAGTTCGCGCAGTTTCGGCGCGTCGATGTCGAGCACCTTGGCGGCGTCGTCTTCCGACAGCCCTTCCAGCGCGACCAGCAAGAAGGCCTGGCGCGGCATGGGCGCGATCTGGGCGAGATGCTTCTCGACCGGCTGATTGGACGCCAAGGCGGCGGACTTGCCGTTGAGCGCGACCGAATTCCAGATCTTGGTGAACAGCCGATAGAGCGCGATGCGGGTCGAGGCACCGGTATCCAGCACCTTGGGATCCTGGATCAGCGCATCGAGCGTCGCCGCCACATAGGCATCGCCCGAGGCCTGGCTGCCGGAAAGCGCCCTTGCATAGCGCCGAAGATAGGGCAGATGCTGTGCAACCGTTTGAGATGTCGACAAAAATCCCTCCCGCACCAATGCGCCCGGGCGTCGCGGGCAAGCCCCATTCATCCGATCTAGCTTAGCTTGGTGGTCTAACTTGGACAGTGGAAAAAAGTTCCCTTTCCGTGGAACCATCTGCCAATTCAGGGGTTTCGCTTGGACGCAGAGGGGAGACCTGCGCTCGGATGGGAGCCAGGGGCTTTGGGGTCGACCGATGACTGAACGCAAACCCGTGGGACAACAAAAACCAATGGAAACCGCGGCCACGCGCTACCGCAAACCCGACTCCAAACCGGCCAGGCTCAGCCGCGAGGTGCAGGCGCGCCTCGGACAGCAGCTTCGCTCTATGTACGACGATGTGGTGAACCAAGGCGTACCGGAGAGGTTCACCGAGTTGATCAATCGCATCGATGGCGACGGAAACAAGGACGGGCAATAACGCATGGACGAGTCGGTCCGCAAAGCCGTTCTCGGCGCGGTGCCAAGTCTCCGCGCATTCGCGATCTCGCTGTGCGGGAACGTGGATCGCGCCGACGATTTGGTGCAGGAAACGCTGTTGCGTGCGCTCGCCAATATCAACTCGTTCCAGCCCGGCACCAACATGTCGGCCTGGCTGTTCACCATCCTGCGCAACCATTTCCGCTCGGAATATCGCAAGCGCCGACGCGAGGTGGAGGACGGCGAAGGCCGCTATGCCGAGACGCTGAAATCGCAGCCCGAGCAATACGGCCACGTCGAATTTCGCGAGTTCCGCCAGGCGCTGACGCAATTGCCGGCCGACCAGCGCGAGGCGCTGGTGCTGGTCGGCGCCTCGGGATTTTCCTATGAGGAAGCCGCCCACATCTGCGGCTGCGCGGTCGGCACCATCAAGTCGCGCGTCAACCGCGCGCGCACGCGGCTGGCCGAGCTGCTGTCGATCGACAGCGCCGGCGAGTTCGGCCCGGACGAGCAGACCCGCGCGGTGATGGCCGGCGGCGGGGAATAGATTTTCTAATTTACCTTGCAGCCCCGTAGCTTTCGGCTTCCCTCCCCGATCTTTTCGCTCGACCCGTGCGCAGCAAAAACCGTCACACGAAACGGCTGGCAACGGGTTACAATCCCGGCATGACAAATGGCGAAACCGAGGTCGCGATCATCGGCGGCGGCGCCGCCGGCATCGCGGCTGGCCGACGGCTGCGCGCGGCCGGCATCGATTGCCTGCTGATCGAAGCGCGCGCGCGGCTCGGCGGGCGGGCCTGGACCATCGCCGATGCCTCAGATTTCGCGCTCGACCTCGGTTGCGGCTGGCTGCATTCGGCCGACCGCAATCCTTGGACGGTGATCGCCGAGGCGCAAGGCCGCAGCATCGACCGCACGCCGCCGCCCTGGATGAAGCCGGCGCTGCCGATCGGTTTTTCGCCGGCCGAGCAGCGCGACTTCAGCGACGCCATGGATCGCTTTCACGAACGGGTCGAGGCGATCGCCAAACATGGCGATGCCGCGGCCGCCAGCGCGCTCGAGCCGGACGGCCGCTGGAATAAACTGATCGCCGCGGTCGCCACCTATATCAGCGGCGCCGAGCCGAACCGCCTGTCCGCCCGCGACTTCGCCGACTACGTGGACACCGGCGTGAACTGGCGCGTGGTCGAAGGCTTTGGCGCGACCATCGCCGCCGCCGGCGACGATCTGCCGGTTGCGCTCGACTGCCCGGTGCGCCGCATCGACCATAGCGGCAAACGATTGGAGATCGAAACGGCGAAAGGCATCGTCACCGCGCGATCAGGCGATCGTGACCCTGCCCAGCGCGGTGCTCGCCGAAGTCGAGCAGTTGTTCGCGCCGGCGCTGCCGGAGAAGACGCGGGCCGCGCGCGGCCTGCCACTCGGCCTTGCCGATAAGCTGTTCCTGTCGCTCGAGCGCGCGGAGGAATTCGACGCGGACAGCCGCCTGTTCGGCGCCACCGATCGCACCGCGACCGCCGCCTATCATCTGCGGCCGTTCGGCCGCCCGCAGATCGAGGCTTTTTTCGGCGGCAGCCATGCCGCCGCGCTGGAAGCCGAGGGCGAGCGCGCATTTTTCGATTTCGCGGTATCGCAATTGAGCGCGCTGTTCGGCAGCGCCTTCGCGCGCCGACTGAAGCCGATCCATATGCATCGCTGGGGCACCGATCCGTTCGCGCGCGGCTCATACTCGTATGCGCTGCCGGGCATGGCGAATTGCCGCACCGTCTTGGCGGCGCCGGTCGACGGCCGCCTGTTTTTCGCCGGCGAGGCCTGCTCGATCGGCGATTTCTCGACCGCGCATGGCGGTTTCAACACCGGCGTATGCGCGGCCGATGCGGTTGTGGCCGTGCGGCAGGGCCAACATGCCTGATATGTCGGGCGGTAAACGTTTGACCTAGCTCAACAACCTCGATCTGGGATCGTGCGAGGTCTTCGCCGTCATCAGCCGCTGGGAACGCGACTTGGACAGTGCCAAGCGCCATGAAATCATGGCGCTTGCACTAACGTTTCGCCATGGACCAGAATGACGCCAGCTTGCTCTCGCAGCGGGGCCGCTCATTGGTCGTCGTAGTTTGATTTTGCCGGAGAAATTTTCATGAACACGCTCAAACGGGCGGCCGCACAGGCGGTCGATACCGATCTTCCGCACGGAATGGCGCTGTTGCGCGATCCGCTTCTCAACAAGGGCACGGCCTTCACCGAGCGGGAGCGCGACGCGCTCGGCTTGCGCGGCCTGTTGCCCGCGCACGTGCTTTCCATGGAGGCGCAGGCCAAGCGCGTGATGACCAATCTGCGCAAACTGCCGAACGACCTGGAAAAATACGTCGCGCTGAACGGCCTGCACGACCGCAACGAGGCGCTGTTCTTCCGCGTCGTGGCCGACAACATCGATGAAATCCAGCCGCTGATCTACACCCCGACCGTGGGCCTCGCCTGCCAAAGATTCGGTCATATCTTCCAGCGCCCGCGCGGCCTGTTCATCAGCGCCAACGACCGCGGCCGCATCGCCGAATTGCTGCGCAACTGGCCTTATGCGGCCAAGCTCATCGTCGTCACCGACGGCGAACGCATCTTGGGTCTCGGCGATCTCGGCGCCAACGGCATGGGCATTCCGGTCGGCAAGCTCTCGCTCTACGCCGCCTGCGCCGGCATTCACCCCAAGCTCTGCCTGCCGGTGATGCTCGACGTCGGCACCAACAACCAGACGCTGCTCGACGATCCCTATTATGTCGGCATCCGCCAGAAGCGGCTCAACGGGACGGCCTATGACGAATTCGTCGACGAGTTCGTGAACGCCGCGCGCGCCGCTTTCCCCGGCGTGCTGATTCAATTCGAGGACTTCGCCAATCATTCGGCGTTTCATCTGCTGCACAAATATCGCGAGAAGATTCCGACCTTCAACGACGACATCCAGGGCACCGCAGCGGTCGCCCTCGCCGGTCTGTTTTCGGCTTTGCGCGTCACCGGCGGCAAGCTCAAGGACCAGACGATTCTGTTCCTCGGCGCCGGCGAAGCCGCGACCGGCATCGCCGATCTCACGGTGTCGGCCATGGTGGCGGAAGGCGCCAGCGAAGCCGCGGCACGCGGGCGCATCTGGCTGGTCGATTCCAAGGGCCTGGTGGTCAAGGACCGCGCCGGCCTGAACGCGGAAAAAATGCGTTATGCGCACCCGCACGCGCAGGTCGGCGATTTCCTGTCGGCGATCAAATCGCTCAAGCCGACGGCGATCATCGGCGTCGCGGCGGTGGGCGGCACGTTCACAGCCGAGGTGCTGCGCACGATGGCCGAGATCAACAAGCAGCCGATCATCTTTGCGCTGTCCAACCCGACCTCGAAAGCCGAATGCTCGGCCGAAGAGGCCTACCTGCACACCGGCGGACGCGCGTTGTTCGCCTGCGGCAGCCCCTACGATCCGGTCAAGCTCGACGGCAAGACCTTCGTGCCGCGCCAGGGCAACAACTCCTACATCTTCCCCGGCGTCGGCCTCGGCGCCATCGCGAGCGGGGCGCGGCTGGTGACCGACGAGATGTTCATGGCCGCCGCCCATACGCTGGCGGAGATGGTGAGCGAGGCGGACCTCAAACAGGGCAGCCTCTATCCGGCGCTGCCGCAAATCCGCGCCGTGTCCGCGCGCATCGCGGCGGCGGTTGCCGCGGTTGCCTACCAGCGCGGGCTTGCCAGCGGACCGGCGCCGAACGACTTGCCCGCCCTCGTGCAGTCGCAAATGTACGACCCGCGCTATTGAGCGGCCGCGCGCAGTGAACAAAGCTCCGCGCGACTGCCTTCGCTCGGGGCTTTTTTCGTCCAAACGCTGTGGCCCGGGCGGCGCGCGGCCGCCTGCTGGCGCCGCTCAGGGCGTCTCTTCCTTGAAATCCGTGTTGTGCCGGGGGAACCAGACATAGCCCTTGAGCATGTAGTGCCAATACATCAGCGGCAGGCCGGTCAGCTTGATCCACCAGCCGACCCAGCGCTCCTTGGATGGATTGAGCGGCAAGGTCGGCGTGACTTTGCCGCCATAGCAGAATTCCGCCAGGATGGTCTTGCCGATCGCCGTCGTCAGCGGAAAGGAGGCGTAAACGTCATAGGTGCCGGCGATGACTTTGCCGGCGGCCGCGCTGGCGATCTCATTGGCTACCACCGGCGCCTGCTTGCGCACCGCCGCTGCCGTCTTCGAGTTCGGCGTCGAGCACACATCGCCGAGCGAATAGATATTCGGAAAGCGCACGTGCTGCATGGTGGCCTGGTTGATGTCCACCCAACCGGCGGCATTGGCGAGCGGGCTCGCCTTGATCTCGTCGTGCGGGCTCTGCGGCGGCGAGACATGCAACAGGTCGAACGGCACGATCTCGCGTTCGCCCTTGCGGGTGTCGCGGACGAATTCGAAGGTTGCGGTCTTCGCATTGCCGTCCACCGCCACCAGGTTCTGCTGGTAGTGCACGTCGATGCCGTAGCGGGCTGCAACCTTGACCAAGGCGTGCGCGAAATAGGGCACGCCGAAGATCGCCGGAGCGTGGGTGAAGAAGTCAAGCTTGCAGTCCTTCAGGATGCCGCGACGGCGCAGGCAATCGGCGATCAGATAGGCGATCTTTTGCGGCGCGCCCGGACATTTGAACGGCATCGGCGGCTGCGTGCACACGATCTTGTCGCCGGCCTTGAGCTTCTGCACGCAGTCCCAGGTGTAGCTCGCCGTTTTGGGCGAGTAGTTGCTGCACACCCCGTTGCGCCCGAGCGTCTCGCTCAAGCCCGCGACCTTGTTCCAGTCGAGCTTCACGCCGGTGCAGACCACCAGGTAGTCGTAAGTGAGCGCCTCGCCGTTGAGCAGGTGCACCGCGTTGTGCTCGGGCTCGAAACGCGTGGCTGCGCCGCGGATCCAGGTGACGCCGGACGGCATCACGCTCGCTTCCGGGCGATGGGTTTTCGCCAGCGGATAAACGCCCGCCCCGACCAAAGTGAGCGATGGCTGGTAATAATGTTCCTGCTGCGGCTCGACCACCGCGATATCGAGGCCGCGGCTGCGGCGGCGCAGGATGGCGGCCACCGTGATGCCGGCGGTGCCGCCGCCGACGATAAGGACTTGATGATGCTGCCCGTTCGGCATTGGTTATTCCTCCCTGTCTTATTTTTGAGCGCGCAAGCGGCGCTGATTTGAGCCAGCGCACCGCGCGGCTGCACGATCAATCCACGACATATATATAAAATACAATATGTTTTTCGGGCGCATTCGGAATCGGCTGAAAACCGACACAATTTCAGCCGGTTGTGATAAATCAATGCGGTGCGCCAAGGGAACTGGTTCAGTTCGCCCGGAGTTCAACAGCGTGGGGTAGATTAGCGTTTGTCGCGTAAGGAGTATCCGTCCATGGCACCACGGCCGAACTGGAAGGGCTTCCTCAAATTATCGCTGGTCTCTTGCGCGGTGGCGCTTTATCCGGCCACCAGCACCAGCCAGCGCATCCGCTTCAACATCATCAACCGCAAGACCGGCAACCGCATCCGCAACGACATCGTGGACGCGGAAACCGGACAGCCGGTCGAGCCGGAAGATCGCGTCAAGGGCTACCAGGTCGAGAAAGGCCAGTATGTGCTGGTCGAGGAGGACGAACTCGACAACGTGGCGCTGGAAAGCACGCACACCATCGCCATCGAGGAATTCGTGCCGGTGTCGGAGGTGGACCGCATCTATCTCGACGAGTCCTTCTACCTGGTGCCGCAGGACGAGGTGGCGCAGGAAGCCTTTGCCGTCATTCGCGAGGCCATGCGCAAGGAAGACCTCGCGGGCTTAGCGCGCGTGGTGATTTACCGGCGCGAGCATCTTCTGCTGCTGCGCCCGCGCGGCAAGGGTCTGCTGGCGACCGCGCTGCGCTACAAGAACGAAGTGCGCAACGAGCACAAATATTTCGACGACATCCCCGACGTCAAGGTGACGGCCGACATGCTCAAGCTCGCCACCCATATCCTGGAAACCAAGAAGGGGCATTTCGATCCGGCAAAATTCGAGGATCGCTACGAAAACGCGATCACCGCGCTGATCGAGGCCAAGCGCGCCGGCAAGGCGCCGCCGGTCTTGAGCGAGCCGCGGCCGAGCAATGTGATCAATCTGATGGACGCGCTGCGCCGCAGCGCCAAGGCCGACCGCCACATTCCGGCGAGCAAAAGCGGCAGACGTACACCGGCAAAGCGAAAGGTGCGGCGCGCCGGTTAGACAGGCGAGCAAGATGGCGGGGCTGAAAATCTACCGCGCCAAACGCCAGTTCGGCGTCACCGCCGAGCCGAAGGGCAAGATCGCGCGCCGCAAAGGCCACGCCTTCGTCATCCAGAAGCACGCGGCGCGCCGTCTGCACTACGACCTGCGGCTCGAACTTGACGGCGTCATGAAAAGCTGGGCGGTGACGCGCGGTCCGAGCCTGGTGCCGGGCGACAAGCGGCTCGCCGTGCAGGTCGAGGACCACCCGATCGACTACAACAAATTCGAGGGCACCATCCCGCAAGGCGAATACGGCGGCGGCACGGTGATGATCTGGGACCGCGGCCGCTGGCAGCCGGAGGACGATCCGCACCAGGGCCTGCGCAAGGGCCATTTGTCGTTCACGCTCGACGGCGAGAAGCTGCACGGTCTCTGGCACCTGGTGCGCATGAGCCGCAGGCGCGGCGAGAAGCGCGACAACTGGCTGCTGATCAAGGCGCATGACGCGGCGGCGCGCGAGCCGGGCGACAAGGACATTCTGGAGCAGAAGCCGCGCTCGGTGGTTTCCGGGCGGTCCATGGACGAGATCGCCGAAGGCAAGCCCAAGCGCAAGCGTGCAAGCGCGGCGGCGGTGCGGCCCCTACGCAAGACCTCAGAGCTTGCGCGCCGCCGCCCTGCCCGCTTTCGTCAATCCGTGCCTCGCTACGCTGGCGGAAAAGCCGCCCGACGGCGACAACTGGATCCACGAGATCAAGTTCGACGGCTACCGCATCCAGGCCCGCCTCGACGGCGGCAAGGTCAAGCTCATGACCCGGCGCGGCCTCGACTGGACCAAGAAGTTTCCCGCCATCGCCGAAGCCGTCGCCAAGCTGCCGGCGAAAGGCGCGCTGATCGACGGTGAATTGGTGGTGGAAGGCGATGACGGGATTTCCAGCTTTTCGCTGCTGCAGGAGGACCTCAAGAACGCCCGCCACGACCGCATGCTGTATTACGCCTTCGACCTCATGCATCTTAACGGCGCCGATCTGAAGCGGCAGCCGTTGCGCGCGCGCAAGGACGCGCTCGCCCGCCTGCTCGGCAAAATGGCCAAACGCAGCCCGCTGCGCTTCAGCCAGTCGCTCACCGAGCCCGGCCCCGTGCTGTTCAAGCATGCCTGCAAACTGGGGCTGGAAGGCATCGTCTCCAAGCGCGCCGACGCCGCCTACCGTTCCGGCCGCGGCCGCGACTGGATCAAGACCAAATGCTCGGACCGGCAAGAACTGGTGGTGGCGGGCTTTGCGCCCTCGAGCGCGGATGCGCACGCGGTCGGCGCGCTGGTGCTCGGCTATTACCAGCGCGGCAAATTGCATTACGCGGGACGCACCGGCACCGGCTTCACCCGCGAGAGCGCGCGCGAGCTCTATCGCAAGCTCAACGCGCTCAAGCTCGCCAAGTCGCCGTTGGAGAGCGTGCCGAAGGAGGAACGCGGCGTGCGCGCGCCGGTGTGGGTTTCGCCCAAGCTGGTGGCGGAAGTCGATTTCCACGGCTGGACGCATGGCGACCGCGTGCGGCAGGCCTCGTTCCAGGGCCTGCGCGAGGACAAACCGGCCAAACAGGTGGTGCGCGAGGTCAAAACCATGGCGGCAACAGCCAAGCGCGCGGCGAAGCGCAGCACGCCGCTGCGCAATGCCAAGGCCGTTGTCAGCGGCGTGGCGCTGTCGCACCCCGACCGCGTCTACTGGGCGGATGCCAGCGTCAGCAAGCGCGATCTGGCCGAATTCTATGTCGGCATCTGGAAATGGATGCGCCCGCACGTGGTCGGGCGGCCGATTGCGCTGCTGCGCTGCCCGGAGGGCGCGGCCGGGCAATGCTTCTTCCAGAAACACGCCACCATGGGCATCGCCACCGAGCACCTGCACCTCGTGCCCGAGAAGGGCGACAAGATCATCTCGATCGACGATCTTGCCGGGCTGATCGCGCTGGTGCAGGCCGGCGTGCTGGAGGTGCACACCCGCGGCACCACCGTCGGCGACCGCGAGCGCGCCGACCGGCTGGTGTTCGATCTCGATCCCGGGCCGGGCACCGGCTGGAACGACGTGGTCGCCGCCGCGCGCGAGGTGCGCAAGCGGCTCGATCGCTTGCAGCTCACGAGCTTTGTCAAAACCTCCGGCGGCAAGGGCCTGCACGTGGTGCTGCCGATCAAGCCGGTGCCGTGGGACGCGGCCAAGGATTTCGCGCAACGACTCGCCGCCGGCATGGCGGCGGATGCGCCCGGCCGCTACACGGCGACCGCCACCAAGAGCAAACGCAACAAGCGGATTTTCGTCGATTACCTGCGCAACAGCCGCGAGGCGACCGCGGTCGCGCCCTACTCCACGCGCGCGCGACCGGGCGCGCCGGTCTCGACGCCGATCGAATGGTCCGAACTCGGCGCGCTCAAGGGCTCGAACCAATATACCGTGCTCAACCTGCCGGCGCGGCTCAAGCGCCTGCGCAACGACCCCTGGGCCGCTATCGGGCGCATGCGGCAGGCGCTGCCGAAATACCCCTAATGGAACTCCGGAACCCGCGCGCGCGTTGACAGGCGCATCGCGCGCGCGGGGATTCCATGACGCAGAAATCCGTCCATCACGAGGCGCAGCCGCAGGGCTCTGTGACGTTCGCCGCCTATTTCGCCAAATTCGCGCAAGGCGCCGCGCAGTGGACCGGCCATCCTGCCGCCTTCCTGCTGGCAGTGGCGGTGGTGACTTTATGGGTCGTCACCGGGCCGGTGTTCAACTACAGCGACACCTGGCAGTTGGTCATCAATACCGGCACCACCATAGTCACCTTCCTGATGGTGTTCCTGATCCAGAACACGCAGAACCGCGACACCATGGCGGTCCAGCTCAAGCTGTCGGAGCTGGTGCTCGCCATGAAAGGCGCCAAGAACGGATTTGCCGCGGTCGAGGACCTGAGCGACGAGGAACTCGCCAAACTGCACGATGAATTCCGGGCGCGTGCCGAGTTGGCGCTGCATCATCTCAACCGAAGGCGCGCGGGCGGCAAGAAGCCGCGCGCCGCCGCCCATCGCGCCAAATTCCTGCATAAGACCGGAAAATCTTAAGACTTTCGATCTAGGAACTTTTGTTCCGCTATCACGTTAACGAAAACGGCTAACGCGGAATCGATTGCGGCGGAATCCGGCGGCGGCGCGCCACAAGTGCGACACGATCGCCGGGTACCGCGAGCGCCGGCTGCGCGAGGGAGCGATGAAGTCTTCGGGGATTTGGATCACGGCCGCGGCCGCGCTTGTCTGCGCTTTTGCCGGCGCGCCGGCGAAAGCTCACAGCCTGAAGACCTTCACCGGAGTCGCCGCTTATTACGACACCAATTACTCGGGCAAGACCGCCTGTGGCGAGCGCTACGATCCCAACAAATTTACCGCCGCCCACCGCAGCTTGCCGTTCGGCACCCGCCTGCGCGTCACCGACAACCGAACCCATCGCAGCGTGGTGGTCGTGGTCAACGACCGCGGACCGTTCAACAAAGGCCGCGTGCTCGATCTGTCGCTGGCCGCCGCCAAGGCGCTCCACATGCCGGGGCGCGGGCTCATCCGCGTGACGGCGGTGGTCGAGTAGCGCCTTAATCCACTTTCGCTTCGTCGCGATACATAACCTTGTGGCGGGTCTCACGCACCCAGGCATCGATCTCCTCGATGCTCATGTGGTTTTTCATGTCGAAGTGGTCCCAGTTCATGATCTGCGGCAGCGTCTTCTTCCAGCGCTTGTAGGGCGCTTTCGCCGGCACGCCGAACAGCATGATATCGATGATGGCGAGATCCTCCGGCACGCCGAGCAGCGGGCGCAATTCGCGCTGCGCCTCGTCCTGGCCGATGGCGGTCACCCACCAGACTTGATAGCCGAGCGCGGCGGCGGCCAGATGCGCCGACATGGTGGAGGCGGCGACGCTCTGCAGCAGGATGCGCTCGGCATTCTGCTGATAAAGCCTGTCGAGGTCGGAGCCATCGAGCAGCACCGGAAAGGCGCGCACGAAACGGAAATCGGCCGCCACCACCACGAAGCCGGGCGCGGTTTCGAGCCCGCGGTAATTCGGCGTGGGAAATTTCATCTTCAGCTTGGCGCGCTTGGTCGCCTCGGCGACGAAATAGTCGGCGATCTGTTTTTTCACGCCCGCGTCGGTCACCACGATGTAATGCCAGGGCTGCGCATTGGCGCCGGACGGCGCGTGGCGCGCGGCCTCCAGCACCATCTCGATATGTTCGCGCGGCACCGCGATATCGGGCCGGAAGGCGCGCGTGGTCATGCGGCTACGCACCACGTCCATCAGCGCCTCGTAACGCGCGAGATCGGGGGTGAATTTGGTGACGTCGTCCATGCCGGTCCTCCCCGGAGCTATTTCGGCTATAGTAATCGCGTTTTGGGCTCCCCGTCATAGCTCCTCTCCGCCGCCCAGCGACCCAAGGACCCGCCCCCATGCCCGCCAATCGCCCGGCGCCACGCCTGCCCATCATCGACGAAACGCATATGAACGAGGCCCAGAGCAAGCTGCTGGAGGCGATCCGCTCCGGACCGCGCGGAAATTCGATCACCCCGCGTGGGCCGTTCGCGGTCTGGCTGCACGCGCCGGGGTTCGGCCATTTGGCGCAGGCGTTGGGCGGCCATTGCCGCTACCGGAGCGGGCTGCCGCCGCGGCTCTCGGAATTCGCGATTCTGTGCACGGCGCGGCACTGGCGCGCGCAATACGAATGGTTCGCGCACGCGCCGATGGCGGAGAAAGCCGGCGTCAGCCGCAAGACGATCGCCGATCTGCGCGCCGGGCGCGAGCCCAAATCCGCGCCCACGGACGAGCGCGCGATCTACGCCTTCGTCCGCGAGCTGTACAAGACCAACCGCGTCAGCGAGCGCGCCTATAAGCGCGTGCACGCCTTCCTCGGCGACTCCGGCATGGTCGAGCTGGTCGGCATCCTCGGCTATTACGCGTTGATTTCGATGACGCTTAACGTGTTCCGTATGATGCCGCCGGCGGACGCCGAATTGGCCTTCGCCGAGCCGAAGTGACGGTCACTTCATCTTCATATCGCCGTCTTTCATCTGCATGCCGTTGTCCATTTTCATGCCCGGCATGTCGGTGCCGCCGGTCTTGGCGCCGATGCCCGCGACGGTGAAGTCGACGTCGACCTTGCCGGCCTTGGCGAATTGCAGCGTCGCCTTGAAATGACCGCCCTGCTTGAGCTGCTCCTTCAGCCCGACGAACATCACATGATAGCCGCTCGGGTCGAGCGTCACGGTCTGCCCCGGCTTGATCTCGATGCCACCGGCGACCTCCCGCATCTTCATCACGCCGCCTTCCATCTTCATCTCATGCACCTCGAAGCTGCGCGAAATGGTCGTGGAGCCGCCGATCAAATGATCGGGCGCGGTTCCGGTATTGGTGATCTTCATGTAGCCGCCGCCAACGCTGGCGCCTTTCGGCGTGGCGCGCGCCCACGGCGCGGAGATTTTCAAAGCTCCGACGGTGAAGTCTTCGGCCTGCGCCGGCATGGCCGCCCAGGCGGCGAGAATGGCGGCGACGATGAGTGTTGTCCGGGTCATTGTTTGGTCTCCTGACGTTGCAGCGCGCGCTTGGCGTAGCGCTGCGTGCGGATGGATTGACGGAAATCGAAACCGGAAAAATCAGAGCGCCGGCGGCGCGCGCGGCACTTGCGGGCTGCGATCCGCCATGCGGATGACCGGCGCGATTGCCGGCGCCGGCGGCATCGCGCTGGCGCGCGTCGGCGCAAGCCGGATCGTCACGTGCGGCGGGCGGTCGAGCGTCGGCACGCAGCACTGCATCCCACAGCCGGCGGCGCAGGGGCAGCCGGGGTCACGACCGGCCGGTGACGGTGAGCCATCGACCGAGGTGGCCGCGGCGCACAGGCTTGCCGTGAACGGGCCGGCTGCCACCGACAAAGGCAACAGTAAGGCCTGCAGCGCGATTACATAGGCCGCGGCCAGCGCGATGATTCGCCGGGATTGGACGGCTTTGCCCATTGCCGCCAGTCTATGGGGATGGCGTATCAGCGTCTACCCGAGCCATGGCCGCCCCCGTCGAACCGCCCGGCGCGCCGTGATAGACTTATGCGTCATGGCCGGCAATCGATCGTCTTCGTCCGACAGCGAGCCGCGGGTGCTGAGGTTCCCCGGCGGCCGGGTGGGCGCGCGCCGGCCGGCGAGAGCGCCGTCGCCGGTGGACGATCTTGCCAAATTCGAGCGCGGCGAAGGCAGCGATGACTACCGCCACCGCATGACCGTCAACATCGCTGCTTTCATATTTGTGCTCGCTTTGATCGGCGCCGGCCTTTGGCTGGCCGAGACCATGGCGCAGATGCGCAAGAACCAGGATTGCGTGCTGTCGGGGCGGCGCGGTTGCACCCAGGTGGAATTCAACAAGGACCGTTGGTAAGACAGGCGCGCGCAGGCCGGCGCGCGTCACGACCGTTTGCATGTTTTTCGGGCAAATGCCCGCCGCCATTGAACTTAACCCTGTGCTTCGCTATACGGGCTGCCAACCGTATGCCGGGCCATGGCCGTGCCGGGGGATAGCGAGCGGAGCCGGGCACCTTGGCCGTCCGATCGCCGGAACCTCAAATAAATCAGAGAGTTATCGATGTCTTCGACGTTTGACACCATCGCCAATATTATCGCCGAGACTTGCGATATCCCGCGCGACTCCATCAAGCCCGAGAGCCACGCCATCAACGATCTTGGCATCGACAGCCTGGATTTCCTCGACATCGCATTTGCCATCGACAAGGCGTTCGGGATCAAGCTGCCGCTCGAGCAATGGACACAGGAAGTCAACGACGGCAAGGCCACGACCGAACAGTATTTCGTGCTCAAAAATTTGAGCGCCCGCATCGACGATCTCGTCGCTGCCAAAGGCGCTTGAGCCGGCGACGCGATGCGCCTTGAGTATTTTCTGCTGATCGACCGGGTCGTCAGTCTCGATCTCGCCGCCGGAACGATTTGCTGCGAGGCCACGGTGCCGACCGAGAGCCCGGTTTTCGAGGGGCACTTTCCGGGCTATCCGCTGATGCCGGGCGTGCTGTTGATCGAGACCATGGCGCAGACGGCGGGCTGGCTGCTGGTAGCGGCCAATAAATTTCAGCGCATGCCGTTCCTGGCGGCGGTCAAGGACGCCAAACTCCGCACTTTCGTCCAGCCGGGCGCGCGGTTGACGGCGGAGGCGAAAGTTGCCCATGACGGCTCCGGCTATGCGATGACCGATGCCAGTATTTCCTGCGACGGCAAGCCTATTTGCAAGGCCGCAATAACTTTCCGCGTGACGGAATTTCCCAATGCCGACTTCGCGACGGAAATGCGTAAGCGAGCCGCAGCGATCGGCCTGCCAAGCAACGAGGCACTGGCTCATGGCTGAGGCCGCCCGCGAAGCCTGGATCACGGGCGTCGGTATTGTCTCCTGCCTCGGCGAAGGCCCGCAGGCGCACTGGCAGAAACTGATGCAAGCCCAGCCCAGCGCCGACACCACGGCATTTGCGCCCTACGTCGTGCACCCGTTGGCACCCATGAGTTTCGACGCGCAGATCCCGAAAAAGGGCGATCAGCGCCAGATGGAGAATTGGCAGCGCATCGGCACCTATGCCGCAGGCCTTGCGCTCGATAGCGCCGGCGTCAAGGGCAAACCGGAAATCCTTTCCCACATCGACATGATCGTCGCGGCCGGCGGCGGCGAACGCGATCTTGCCGTCGACAGCGCGATTTTATCTGGCTTGCCGCAAGCGAAAAATCCGGCCGCCTTCCTCAACGAGCGGCTGATGAGCGATTTGCGGCCGACATTGTTCCTGGCGCAGCTATCCAACCTGCTCGCCGGCAATATTTCCATCGTGCACGGCGTGACCGGCTCCTCGCGCACTTTCATGGGCGAGGAATCTTCCGGCGTCGACGCCGTGCGCGTGGCGCTCGCGCGCATCGCCGCGGGACAGAGCGACATTGCGCTGGTCGGCGGCTCCTACAACGGCGAGCGGCCGGATCTGGTGATGCTCTACCAGTTTGCCGGTCTCGCCCTGAAGGATGGTTTTGCGCCGATCTGGGAGCGCGGCGACAAGGGCGGCGTCGCGCTCGGCTCGCTCGGCGCGTTCCTGGTGATCGAAGAGCGCGGCCATGCCGAGGCGCGCGGAGCGAAGCCCTTGGCGCGGCTATCTGCGGTTTACTCCGATCGCTCCAAGCGCGCTCCCGCTGACGTCACCCGGGCGCTTGCGCGGTTGTGGGACAAGATCAAGGACCGCATCAAACCCGGCCATGCCGCGGTGCTCTCGGGGGCGAGCGGCGCCGCCGCCGCCACCGCCGAAGAACGGGCCTTTCTGGCGGCGCATCCGGACCTTGCCGTGCGCGCCACCGGTTCTTATGTCGGCCATGCGGCGGAGCCGCAATTCGTCATGAACGTCGCGCTGGCGGCCATCGCCCTCGATCATGGTAGTCTGTTTCCGCCCTGCGACGCGACCGGGCTGGAGAAGCCGATGACCGGCGACTTGCAACAGGTCGTGGTGACCGGGGTCGGGCATTGGCGGGGCGAAGGCCTCGCATTGGTCGAGCGGGCCGGTTGAGGGAGAGCGGGAAATGCCGTCATCGAAGGACAGACAAGGCCGGCCGACCGTGGTGGTGACCGGGCGCGGCGTGATCACCTCGCTTGGCGCCGGCAAGACCGACAACTGGGCCAAGCTCACCGGCGGCGAATCCGGCATTCGCGTCATCACCCGTTTCCCGACCGACGGCCTGCGCACCCGCATCGCCGGCACCATCGACTTTGTGTCGGCGCAGAGCCCGACGGCGGCGCTGACCGAACGCTTTGCCGAACTCGCCGCCGAAGAGGCGATCGCCGAAGCCGGCATCGGCGCCAAGGGCGATTTTCCCGGGCCGCTGTTCGTGGCGGTGCCCCCGATCGAGGTCGAGTGGACGCAGCGAATCGAAATCGCGGCGAAATCGGGCGCCAACGACAAGGTAAGCTACGTCGATCTGTTGCGGGCGAGCTCGAATTTTGCCGGCTACCACGATCGTTTCATGATCGGTTCGGTGGCCGACCATCTGGCCGACAAATTCGGCACCAAGGGCTCGCCGATCTCGCTCTCCACCGCCTGCGCCTCGGGCGCCACCGCCATCCAGCTCGGCGTCGAGGCGATCCGGCGCGGCGAGACCGAGGCCGCGCTGTGCGTGGGCAGCGACGGCTCGATCAGCGCGGAAGCGTTGGTCCGGTTTTCCCTGCTCTCGGCTTTATCCACCAGCAACGACGTGCCGCAAGCGGCGGTCAAGCCGTTCTCCAAGAACCGCGACGGCTTCGTCATGGCCGAAGGCGCCGCCGCGCTGGTGCTCGAGAGTTACGACTCGGCCAAGGCGCGCGGCGCCAACATCCTCGGCGTGCTGGAAGGCTGCGGCGAGATGACGGACGCCTTCCACCGCACGCGATCGAGCCCCGACGGCAAGCCGATCATCGGCTGCATCGCCAATGCGATCAAGGACGCCGGCCTGACGCCCGACGACATCGACTACGTCAACGCGCACGGCACCTCGACGCCGGAAAACGACAAGATGGAATATCTCGGCTGCGCCACGGTGTTCGGCGAGCGCATGAAGAGCGTGCCGATCTCCTCCAACAAATCCATGATCGGCCACACACTGTCGGCGGCCGGCGCGGTCGAGGCGGTGTTCACCCTGCTCACGCTGCAGCACCAGCGCATTCCGCCCACCATCAACTACAACATGCCGGACCCGGCCATCCCGCTCGACGTGGTGCCGAACCAGGCGCGCGACGCACGGGTGACCCACGCCATTTCCAATTCGTTCGGCTTTGGCGGTCAGAACGTCTCGCTGGTGATGGGCATCGAGCCGGCCTAACAGCGCCCGCTCAACCCCGCCATGCGCGCCTTAAAACTCATCGCCGATCGCACGCTCGAACTCGCCGACGTGCCGAGTCCGCCGCCGCCCGGCGACGGCGAGGTGCAAATCCGCGTCAAGGCGGTCGCGCTCAACCATCTCGACGTCTGGGGCTTTCGCGGCATGGCCTTCGCCAAGCGCAAATTGCCTTTGGTGGTCGGCGCGGAGGCGTCCGGCGAGATCGCCGCGGTCGGGCCCGGCGTCGCCGGTCGCGCGCCCGGCGACAAGGTGGTGATGTACGGCGCCATGACCTGCGGGCAATGTGCCGCCTGCCGCGCGGGTCGCGATAATTTGTGCGAGAACGTCGGCGGCATCATGGGCTTCCACATCGACGGTTTCGCGCGCGATCTGATCAATCTGCCGGCGCGGCTGACGATCCCGGTGCCGGCGGGCGTGTCGCTGCGCGACGCCGCCTGCGCACCGATCGCCTTCGGCACCACCGAGCACATGCTGTTCGACAATGCCAAGCTCAAGCCGGGCGAGACCATTCTCGTGCATGCCGGCGGCTCCGGCATCGGCTCGGTCGCCATCAAGATGGCCAAGGCGCTCGGCTGCACCGTCATCACCACGGTCGGCGACGACGCCAAGGCCGACAAAGCCAAGGCGCTCGGCGCCGATCACGTAATCAACTACAAGACCGAGCGCTTCGAAGGCGTCGTGCGCAAGCTCACCGCCAAGAAGGGCGTCGATGTGGTGTTCGAGCATGTCGGCGGCGAGGGCTTCAACGCCTCGCTGTTCTGCCTCAAGCGCGGCGGCCGGCTGGTGACCTGCGGCTCGACCGCGGGGCCGACCGTCACCATCAACCTGATGCAGCTGTTCCAGCAGCAGTACAAGATTTTCGGCTCGTTCGGCGCCTCCATGCGCAATATCCGCGACAGCCTGTCCAAGATCGCCGCCGGGATGACGCCGATCATTGACACCGAGGTCGCATTGGCGGATTTCGAACGCGGCCTGGCGCGGCTCGAAAGCCGCCAGGTGTTCGGCAAGGTGATCGTGCATTTCTGATGCCCAATTCGTACAGGCGAATGATCCGGCGGACGCGCCGCGGCGCCAAGCGCGCCGCCGACGCGGTGGTCGGCGCGCTGGCGGTCGGGCTGCTCAAGGGCCTGCGCCACATCGATCCGGAGCGGATGGCCGATTTCGCCGGCCGGCTGCTGCGCGCGATCGGCCCGCTGCTGCCGGAGCAACGCATCGCGCGCGACAACCTCAAGGCGGCCTTCCCGGAGAAATCCGCCGACGAGATCGAAACCATCCTGGCGGGAAGCTGGGACAATCTCGGCCGCATGGGCGCCGAATTCGCCAATCTCGACCGGCTGTGGCATTTCGACCTTGAGCATCCCGAGCGCGGACGCATCACGAGCGACAAGGCGAATGTCGAGCGTTTCCTGAAACTCGCGCATGACGGCAAGCCGGCGCTGATCTTCGCCGCCCATCTCGGCAATTGGGAATTGCCGGCGATCTCGGCGGCGGCCTACGGCATCGACAGTGCGGTGCTTTATCGAAAGCCGAATATCACCGGCATCGACCGCTGGCTGCGCGAGACGCGCACCGCCAATATGGGCGAATTGATCTCGACCAGCCTGGAGGCGCCGCTCAAGCTCGCCGAAGCGCTGCAGCGCGGCGCCCATGTCGGCATGCTGGTCGATCAGTATTATTTGCGCGGCGTCGAGGTGACCTTCTTCGGCCGCCGCACCATGGCCAATCCGCTGCTGGCGCGGCTCGCCCAGCATTTCGATTGCCCGATCCACGGCGTTCGCATCGTGCGGCTCAAGGATCACACGTTCCGCGGCGACATCACCGAAGAGGTCGCGCCGGCGCGCGACGCGCAAGGCAAGATCGACATCGCCGGCACCATGCAGATCGTCACCAGCGTGGTCGAAGGCTGGATCCGCGAGCATCCCGAGCAGTGGCTCTGGCAGCACCGCCGCTGGCGGCCGGAAGACGCCAACACCGGCTAAGCGCCGATCACGGGACCAGGATGCGGCCGTCGACCGCGATGGCGCCGGTGGCGTCGAGGTGCACAACCGCCATTTCTCCCGACGCCAGGGTGGCGTGGATCATCGATTGGATATTGCCGACATGCGAGACGAAGACCGTGAGCTGATTGGCCGGAACGGTCTTCATGAACTGGCGGGTTTTCTCGGCGGTCTCCCGCATGGCGCTGAACTCGGAGCTAAAAACCTGGTTGAGCGCCGGCAGTTCCTGGACCGCACCGAGTTTGGTGAGCCTGGCGGTCTCCAAGGCGCGGCAATATTGACTGGAGACAAAGTGGGCGCGCGCAATTCCGTGCTTGCGGAATGCATCGCCGATGCGGCGGGCCTGCGCGCGGCCGGCCTCGTCGAGATTGCGCTGCATGGCGCAATTCTTGAGATTGGTGCTGTCGGATTCGTTCGTCGTATCCGGCGCGTTGGCGTGGCGCAGCAGCACCATATGGCCGGGCTTCTTGAGCAAGGCCCACATATCGTTGTCGTCCGCGCGCGCGCCTGAAGCGGGCAACAGACTGGCGGCGAGCAACATCACGAAGCAAAAATGACGCATGGGGTTTACCGATATCAGCCGGTGCGGGTCGGTAGGCCGGCCGCTTTCCAGGCGATGATGCCGCCGGCGAGATGGGATTTATAGGGGTAGCCCTGGTCCTGGGCGGCAACCGAAGCGGTGATCGAGCGGCGGCCGGAGCGGCAGGCGAACACTACCTGCTTGCCTTGCGGATCGGGGATGGCGGCCACGTCGAAGGCGGAAAGCGGCACGATCACCGCGTCGGGATAGCATTCCACCGCCGTCTCGTTCGGCTCGCGCACGTCGACCAGCAACATGCGGCCTTCGGTCAAGCCGCGCGCCACCTGCTCCGGCGTCAGATTCTCGACCTCATCGGCGCGCGGTATTTCGTCGGCCATAACGCCGCTCACTTTGCTTACGCATGATCTTATCCGAAAGCCGGTTCCCACTTTTCGGGATCATGCGCGTCCCAGCGGGCGGTTTTAGCCGAAATCGCCTACACCGTCACCTGCGTTCCCACCTCGACCACCCGCCCGGTCGGAATCTGGAAATAGTCGGTGGCGTCGTTGGCGACGCGGGTGAGCGCGATGAACAGCCGGTCCTGCCAGCGCGGCATGCCGGAATGGGCGGCCGGCTTGAGCGAGCGGCGCGACAGGAAGAACGACGTCGACATGATGTCGAACTGCCAGCCGAGCTTGCGCGCGATGACTAGCGCCTTCGGCACGTTCGGCGTCTCCATGAAGCCGAAACGCAGGTTTACCCGCAAGAACGTCTCGCCCACCGGCTCGATGCGCACCCGGTCCGCGGCTTTGATGCGCGGCGTATCGGCGCGTCTGGATGGTGAGGATGACGTTCTTTTCGTGCAGCGCCTTGTAGTGCTTGAGGCTGTGCATCAGCGCGGTCGGCGCGCTCAACGGATCGCTGGTGAGGAACACCGCGGTGCCGGGCACGCGCACCGGCGGCTTCTTTTCCAGGCTGGCGACCAGGAATTCGAGCGGGGTTTCCTGCCGCCGCGTCTTCTCGAACAGCAGCCGGCTGCCGCGCTTCCAGGTGTACATCAGCGTCATCACCGCGGCGCCGAGCGCGAGCGGCATCCAGCCGCCCTCCACGATCTTGAGCAGGTTGGCGGCGAGGAAGGTGAAATCGATGAACAGGAACGGCAGCATCAGCGCCAAGGCCCAGATCAGGCGCCAGCGCCACACCCGCCAGATCACCACGATCGCCATCATGGCGGTCACCACCATGGTGCCGGTGACGGCGATGCCGTAGGCGGAAGCGAGCGCGCTCGAGGAGCGGAACAGCGCCACCAGCAGCAGGACGCCGATCAGCAGCAGCGTGTTCACCTTCGGCATGTAAATCTGCCCGAACAGTGCTTCCGAGGTGTGACGGATTTCCAGGCGCGGCAAGAGGCCGAGCTGGATCGCCTGTTGCGTGAGCGAATAGGCGCCGGTGATCACCGCTTGGCTCGCGATCACGGTCGCCGCCGTCGCCAGCGCCACCATCGGCAGTAGCGCCCAGTGCGGATAGAGCAGGAAGAAAGGATTATCGATCGTTTTCGGATCGGCGAGCACCAGCGCGCCCTGCCCGAGATAATTGATGGTGAGCGCAGGGAGCACCACCACCAGCCAGGCGAAGCGGATCGGGCCGCGGCCGAAATGGCCGAGGTCCGCATAGAGCGCTTCCGAGCCGGTCACCACCAGGAAGACGGCGCCGAGCGTGTAGAACGCAATGATGCCGTGATGCAGCAGGAAATGAACGCCGTAGTACGGATTGAACGACAGCAGCACTTTGAAATTGTGCCCGATATGCCAAAGCCCGGCGGCGGCGATGGCGGCAAACCATACCAAGGTGATCGGACCGAAAAAAGCCGCGACCTTCGCCGTGCCACGCGACTGCACCGCGAACAACGCAATCAAGATCACCACCGTGATCGGCACCACGAAATCGTCGAAGGCGGGGGTCGCGACTTTCAGGCCCTCGATCGCCGAGAGCACCGACAAAGCCGGCGTGATGATGGCGTCGCCGTAGAACAGCGCGCCGCTGATGATGCCGAGCAGGATGACAATGGAGCCGCCGCGGCTGCCGGCGAGCGCGCGCGAGGCGAGCGCCATCAGCGCCAGCGTGCCGCCCTCCCCGTGATTGTCGGCGCGCAGCAGGATCAGCACGTATTTGGCGGTGACCACCAAAAGCAGCGCCCAGATGATCAGCGACAGGATGCCGAGCACCACCGGCTCGCTCGCCACGTGGCCGGGTCCGACCGCGGCCAGCACCGACTCGCGCATCGCATAGAGCGGGCTGGTGCCGATATCGCCATAGACGACGCCGATGCAGCCGAGGGTGAGCGCCCAGAAGCCGGCCTTGGCCGGCGCTTCGCTGCCATCACGGGCTGCGACCGAGCCGCCATGGGCGACCTCACTGGGTGACATGCGCTGGTGGCCTGGATTGATTGATGCAATAAAGAAACTGTGGGACGCGGCTTATAACGCCGCACCGCGGCTCTGCATAGTCGTTTGCGCAAAGCGGGGGAAGTGGATTATGCGTCGTTCACTGGGTCTTCCGCCACCGGTGGGAACCGGATTTGGCTACCGTTAGGGGGTCAAATCGGCCGGAATCGGCGGCTCTTCCCGCATCAGGGTGATGGTGACGCGGCGGTTCGGCGACATATACGGATTGTCCGGGAACAGCGGATCGGTGTCGGCTTTGCCGGCCACCATGTAGATGTGCGCGGACGGCACGCCTTCGCCGGCCAGAATTTCGCGCACAGCATTGGCGCGGTCGGCGGAGAGCTCCCAGGGTCCATAGCCCGGTTTATCCGGCACCTTGCTCGAAGCGGTATGGCCGGTGATGGAGATGCGATACGGCATCGCTTTCAACGCCGGCGCGATTTTCTGGATCAGCTTGCGCGTGCGCTCATAGGGCTCCTTGGCGCCGTCAGGGAACATCGAGCGGCCGTCCTGATCGACGATCTCGATATTGAGGCCCTGCTTGGTCTCCTCGACCATGATGTGCTTGGAGGCCTCGGTGATCTCCGGCATTTCCTGCAAAGCCTGGCGCAGCGAGGCCGACGCCAGCGCGAATTTCTGATCGCGCTGCAAGCGCGCGCCGTAGTGGCGCTCCTTATCCTCGTCGTCGGGCGTCGGCGTCGGGGACGCTTCCGAAGGGTCGATATTGGCGGCGTTCTTGAGCTTCGGCCGCGTCGGCAGGCCGAGCACCTCGATGATGCCGGAATAGCGCACGTTGGCCTGCACGCCGAAGGCGTCGCGCATCGAGCCGGCGACGATTTTCAGTTTCTGCTGGTCCTGCGTGGAAAACGCGACCAGCATCACGAAGAAGCTGACCAGCAGGCCCATCAGGTCAGCGAAGGTCACGAACCAGCCGTGACCGCCGGCGTGCGCTTCTTTGCGTCTGGCCATTGTCGCCGTACCGGAAGCGCCCCGTTAAGCGGGCACGGCTTCCGCCTTTTCTTCTTCGGCTTCGCTGTGGCGATGCTTCTCGGGCAGGTAGGCGAGCAGCATCTCGCGCACCAGCGTCGGGCTCTTGGCTTCGCGGATCATCAGGATGCCGTCGATCATCAAGGTGCGGTTGATTTCTTCGTCTACCAGTTTGAGATGCAATTTGTCGGCGATCGGCAGACAGAACAGATTGGCGAGCGCCGCCCCGTAGAAGGTCGCCAAGAGCGCGCCCGCCATGAACGGGCCGAGCTTGGAGGGATCCGTCATGTTGGCGAACATCTGCACCATGCCGATCAAGGTGCCGATCATGCCGAAGGCCGGCGCGCAGTCGCCGACCGCGCGGTAAATCTTCTGGCCCTCGTCGAGATGGGTGAGGAAGTTGTCGCGGTCGCGCTCGAGATTGTCGCGGATGAAGTTGGTGTCGTAGCCGTCGGCGACGTAGCGGATGCCCTTGGCCAGAAACGGGTCGCCGATCTCGACCTTTTCCAGACCGACCGGTCCGGACTTGCGGGCGACTTCAGCGAGCCCGGCCAGTTCATCGACCAGCTCGCGCTGGGTCATACGCCGCATCGAGAAGGCGAATTTAGCGCCGAGTGGCAAACCATGCATGATTGAAGTGAGTGGAAATCGAATGAGCGTGGCGGCAAAGGAGCCGCCGAAAATCACGATGAACGCATGTTCGCTGACGAACATGTGCAGGTCGCCGCCCATCATGATCACGAGGCCCACGACGCCGACGCCGCACAGCAAGCCCAGACTGGTGGCAATATCCATGACTTCCCTACCCAACGCGCACGAAACGCAGCACAAAACGCTATGGCGGCCGCTGCAAACGACCCTAGACTGGCGCTGTTAAGAGGCGGTAAAGGCTAACCGTTGGTGAAAGAAAAACGCCCGCCTTGACCGGGCCCAGCCCATGACCGGACGGCAAAAAGCTGCAAAAATCGCGGCAAATGGGCGCCGAAGCCCCCAGGTCCCGTCCCAGGACCCGTTAAAAACGCAGGAGAGAGACATGCGCGAGATCGGCCATTTCATCGGCGGCAAAGCGGTCAAAGGGGCCTCCGGACGCTTCGGCGACGTCTTCGATCCCAATACCGGCGAGGTGCAGGCCAAAGTGGCGCTGGCCAAGCATTCCGAGGTCGAGCACGCCATCGCCAATGCGCAAGCCGCGCAGCCGGCCTGGGCCGCGACCAATCCGCAGCGGCGCGCGCGCGTGATGTTCAAGTTTCTCGACCTGGTGCAGAAGGAATACGACAGCCTCGCCAAGCTGCTCTCCTCCGAACACGGCAAGACCCTGCCCGACGCGCGCGGCGACATCCAGCGCGGTCTCGAGGTGGTGGAATTCGCCTGCGGCATTCCGCATCTCTTGAAGGGCGAATACACCGAGGGCGCCGGCCCCGGCATCGACCTTTATTCCGTGCGGCAGGCGCTCGGCGTGGTCGCCGGCATCACGCCGTTCAATTTCCCGGCCATGATCCCGCTCTGGAAATGTGCGCCGGCGATCGCCTGCGGCAACGCCTTCATCCTCAAGCCGTCGGAACGCGATCCTTCCGTGCCGATGCGGATTGCCGAATTGTTCCTCGAGGCCGGCCTGCCGGAAGGCGTGCTCAACGTGGTCAATGGCGACAAGGAAGCGGTCGATACGCTGCTCACCGACGACCGCATCAAGGCGATCGGCTTCGTCGGCTCCTCGGCGATCGCGGAATATATTTATACCACCGGCTGCGCCAACGGTAAGCGCGTGCAGTGCTTCGGCGGCGCCAAGAACCACATGATCGTGATGCCCGACGCCGACATGGATCAGGCGGTCGACGCGTTGATCGGGGCGGGCTACGGCTCGGCCGGCGAACGCTGCATGGCGATTTCGGTGGCGGTGCCGGTCGGCAAGAAGACCGCCGACACGCTGCTCGGCAAGCTGATCCCGCGCGTGGAGAACCTGAAGATCGGCCCCTCCAGCGACGATAAGGCCGACTACGGCCCGATGGTCACCCGCGATCTGCTCAACAAGGTGCGCGGCTATATCGACACCGGCATCAAGGAAGGCGCCAAGCTCGTGGTCGACGGCCGCGGATTCAAATTACAGGGCTACGAGCACGGCAATTTCATCGGCGGCTGTCTGTTCGACGAGGTGACGCCGAACATGAAAATTTACAAAGAGGAGATTTTCGGGCCGGTGCTTTCGGTGGTGCGCGCCAAGGACTACGAGGAGGCGGTGCGGCTGCCCTCCGAGCACGACTACGGCAACGGCGTCGCCATCTTCACCCGCGACGGCGACACCGCGCGCGATTTCGTCAACCGCGTGCAGGTCGGCATGGTCGGCGTCAATTTCGCCATTCCGGTGCCGCTTGCCTATTATACCTTCGGCGGCTGGAAGCGCTCCGGCTTCGGCGACCTCAACCAGCACGGGCCGGATTCGGTGCGCTTCTACACCAAGACCAAGACCGTCACCTCGCGCTGGCCGACCGGCACCAAGGAAGGCGCCGAATTCGTGATCCCGACCATGAAGTGAGGACGTTTGGCGTAAATGCCGACCATCCGGGCCGCTGCAGGCATTCTCGTCGCTTTGATGCTCGCGGGCTGCGCCGGCAGCCCGTTCGCCGGCCCGACGCCGGCGGCGCAAGCAACGCTCGATGTCGAGATGACCGGCCGCTGGATCTTGGCGGCGCCCAACGCGCCGCCCTGCGGCATGAATTTCGCCGGCGAGCCGGGCGCGCTTGACGGCGCGATCGAGCCGGAGGGCGGTTGCCCGGGAAATTTCTTCACCAGCCGGCACTGGACGCTCGACAAGGGCGCGCTCACCATCGACGACCAGGAAAACCGGCCGCTGGCGCATCTCACTTATTCCGACAACCGCTTCGCAGGCCAAGCCACCGCCGGCACGCCGGTGACGCTGAGCCGTTAGTCTTTGATCCAGACGGGCATTGCTACCGAGCGGCAAAATTGTCTCTAAGGGGTGGCCGCGCGTAGAGTACGTGGCGATGCGTCCGAGATCTCGCTAACCAGCTTGTTGGTCATCGCCTCGGCGAAGGTGTCGAAGTTCACCATCTGCAACACAAAGGCGCCTGGGCCGCCGATGACGTTCTCCCGATAATAGTTCGGCAGGCCGCCGGGTGGATGCGTGTGGACGTAGAGGAAGGTTCCGGGCATGCCGCCGGTTTTCTCGTTGATGATGGCAAGGCCGTTGATGGTGATGCCCTTCGCCACGGCCTCGTCGCGCGCCTCGGTCACCGGCCGGCCGGAATTGTTGCTGCCGTCGCCGGACACGTCGATGATCTGCCGCTCGGCGGTGATGCCGCTGGCCTCGAGCTGGGCGACGGCGTAATCGATCCCGGAGCCGATCGCGGTGCGGCCCGCCGTCGACCGCGGCGCGCCAAGCAGGATGTTGGCGAATTCGGCGGCGCCCTCGCCATCGCGGATCACCATCCATTTCGCTACCACGGCCTGTTGCTCCGGTCCCGCCCATTCGAGGAAGCACAAAGCGACCGCTCCGTGCGGGCCGGCTTGAATGGCTTGCAAGAACCGTGGCGCCGTTACGGCCGCGGCATAGCCTCGGCGCTGGAGCTGGAATTCCTCGTCGTCGATACTGCGCGAAACGTCCGCCGTGAGCGCGATTGCGGCGTCGACCGTCTGCGCGCGCGCAATCGTCGGTATGAGCGCGCTCGCCGCAAGCAGCAAACCCACGGCTAAATGAAACGAGCGGTCTTTGTCGCATCCGGGCCCTACCCTGGAAGCCGTCGCAAATTAACAGCATAGGACAATCCAAGTCGCGTTTGGCACATGGCTGACCCACCGATTGTGACGGCGAATGTCTGCCGTCGGGAGCAAAGCGGACAACGGACAACTCCATGTCCGCGCCTGTAGCTGGCGTCTGTGCCCTATGGATGGCCGGGACAAGCCTGGCCATGACGAAGTAATATATCGTCCGTCTGCTATTCCTCGTCAGCATCTTTCCGGGACAATCCATGAGCGACTATCGACTTTACTGCTTCGCCCAGTCCGGCAACGCCTACCGCGCCGCGCTGATGCTCAATCTGATCGGCGCCAAGTGGGAGCCGGTGTGGATCGACTTCTTCGGCGAAGGCGTGCAGCGCAAAGCCCCCTACCGCACCGAGGTCAACGAGATGGGCGAGGTGCCTGTGCTGGTGCACGGGGCTAAGAAGCTCTCCCAGTCGGGCGTGATCCTCACTTATCTCGCCAACCATTCCGGCAAGTTCAAGCCGCAGGACGAAGACGAGGAATTGGAATTGCTGCGCTGGATCATTTTCGACAATCAGAAGGTCAACGGCTTTCTCGGGCCGTTGCGCTTTCTGAAGAATTTCGCCAAGCAGCCGGCCGATCCGGCGGTGCTGGCGTTCCTGCAAGGACGCGCGCAAGGCGCGCTCTCAATCGTCAACCAGCGGCTGAGCGGGCGGCAATTCCTGGCGAGCGACAAGCCGACCATCGCCGATATTTCGATGACCGGCTATCTCTACTATCCGGCGGAGGAGTTCGGCTTCGACATCGCCAAGGAGCATCCGGCGATCGGCGCCTGGCTCGAGCGCATGCAGGCGCTGCCCGGCTGGAAGCACCCCTATGACCTGATGCCCGGCTATCCGTTTGGGACCAAGGGCTATCGCAATCAGTGATCGTGGTGATCGTGGTCATGCGCGTGATGCGCATGGCCGTGCCCGTGCGATAAGTCATAGGCGCCGCCTTCCGGTTCGAACGGCGCTTCGATCAGCGCCACTTTGGCGCCGAGCGAGACGAGCAGCGCTTCGATCGCGCCATCGCGCCGCGCGCGGATGCGGTTGGGCAGCAGCTGCACCGGCACGTGGCGGTCGCCGAGATGCCAGGCGAGCCGCGCCAGCGATGAAACGTTTGCGGCGCGCGCCTCGATCAGCGGTTCGGGCGCGGCGACGACTTCCACCAGCGCGCCGTCCTCGAGCAGCAGCAGGTCGTCGGTGCGCAGGCGCCTCGGCGCGGGCAGATCGATCTCGACGGCGCCGCCTTTGACGCCGATAATGCTGAGTTTCTGCGCGCCGCGCTGGGCGTAGTCGAGGATCACGGTATCGACGAGCGGCCGGTCGCGGGGCTCGGCGGCGGCAAGGACGCGTGTGGCGCGCGGCATGGGCTGACGCGATGCCGTCGATCAATTCAAGCGCGCGGGGCGCTCGCGATCCGCATCGCTTGGCGAAACGTTGCTTGGGGAGATCGGCGAGTTGCCGGCGGGTGAGGCGACGTTTAAGGCGACGGCGGTCTCATCCTTGCGCTGATATTCGCGATACGACAGCCAGCCGAACGGCAGGCAGCCGAGATAGGCGAGCGTGCCGATGGTAAGCACTTCCCATGGATAGCTGATCAGCAACGCGAAGAACAACACCACCACCACGAACACCGGCAGCACCAGGTCCGGCGGTACGCGCTTGCCTACCCGTTTGCCGGAAAACACCGGCAGGCGCGAGACCATCAACAGCGCGATGGCGACCGTATAGAAGAACGTAAGCCACACCGTGACCAACCCGTTGGAGACACCGAGGAAGTAGAGATAGATCGGCAGCAGCACGGTGATGGCGCCGGCTGGCGCCGGAATACCGGTGAAGAAATTGGCCGCCCAGGCCGGCTTGCTCGGGTCGTCGATCATCACGTTGAAGCGCGCGAGCCGCAGCGCGGCGCAGATTGCAAACACCAGCGCGGCGATCCAACCTGCCGATTTGAGTTCGTGTAGGCCCCAGAAATATAGGATCAGCGCCGGCGCCACGCCGAAATTCACGAAGTCGGCGAGGCTGTCGAGTTCGGCACCGAAGCGCGAAGTGCCCTTAAGCATGCGCGCGATACGGCCGTCGATGCCGTCGAGCAGTGCGGCGAACACGATCGCCGCCAGCGCCCAGTCGAGCTTGGCTTCGATTGCCAGGCGAATCGAGGTCAGGCCGGCGCAGAGCGCCAACAGCGTGATCAGATTGGGCAGCAGCGTACGCACCGGGATCGCCTTGAAGCGGCGGCGCCGGGGCGGCGGAGCGGGATCGAACGGCGGAAACACCATGCCACCAATATAGACGTTTGCGGACGTGCGCACCACGGCACGTTGGGGCGATTTCACGGCCTCGTTAACGATTTAGCCGGTTCGAAACGCGCGGCCGGCATCCGGAACGCGCAGGTCGGCGAGCACGGTTTCGCCGGCCAGCGAGGTCTGTCCGACCGCGACCAGCGGCGGCGTGCCGTCGGGCAGATAGACATCGAGGCGCGAGCCGAAGCGGATCATGCCGAAACGCTCACCGACGCCGAGCGGCTGGCCCTCGCGCACGAAACAGACGATGCGGCGCGCCACCAAGCCGGCGATCTGCACCACCGCCACGCGCGTTCCCGCGGTGGCGATCACCAACGAATTGCGCTCGTTGTCGGCGCTCGCCTTGTCGAGGTCGGCGCTGAAGAACTTGCCCGGCTGGTAGACGATCTTCTCGATGCGGCCGGCGACCGGGCTGCGGTTCACGTGGCAATCGAACACGCTCATGAAGATCGAGATGCGCGGCAGCGGCTTATCGCCGAGCCCGAGCTCGTGCGGCGGCGGTGCCGTGGTGATCTGGCTGACGTGGCCGTCGGCCGGCGCCACCACCAGCCCCTCGCGCACCGGGGTCACGCGCGGCGGATCGCGGAAGAAATAGGCGCACCAGATCGTCGCCAGCGTGCCGAGCCAGCCAAGTGGGCTCCACAGCCAGAACAGCACGAGACTGGCGAGCGCGAAGGCGCCGATGAAGGGATAACCCTCCGGCGTGATCGGCACGATCTGCGCGCGAATCGAATCGTAGATCGACATACCCTATCCTACTCCGCTGCGTCGGCAGGCGCTTCGATCGGCGCGCCGGCGGCCGCCGAAATTACGTCCTCGATCGGCGGCGGATTGCGGTTGGGCGCGACCTCGTCCTCGGCCACGCGGGCAAGCTTCTCGCGCGCCTCTTCCGCTTCGCGCTGGCGGTTCCACATGCTGGCGTAAAGCCCGTCGGCATCGAGCAGCGCGAAATGCGTGCCGCGCTCGACGATCTCGCCCTGGTCGAGCACGATGATCTCGTCGGCGCCGACGATGGTGGAGAGTCGGTGCGCGATCACCAGCGTGGTGCGGCCCTTCGATACCCGCTCCAGCGCATCCTGGATTTCCTTTTCGGTGTGGCTGTCGAGCGCCGAGGTCGCTTCGTCCAGCACCAAAATCGGCGGAGCCTTCAGGATGGTGCGGGCGATCGCCACGCGCTGCTTCTCGCCGCCCGACAGTTTCAAGCCGCGCTCGCCGACTTCGGTTTCGTAGCCTTTCGGTGCCAGGCGGATCAGACCGTCGATCTGCGCCAGCCGCGCCGCTTCCTCGACCTCGGCATTGCTCGCTTCCCAGCGGCCGTAGCGGATGTTGTAGCGAATGGTGTCGTTGAACAGCACAGTGTCCTGCGGCACCATGCCGATCGCCTGGCGCAGCGAGCCTTGCGTGACCCGCGCAATGTCCTGGCCGTCGATCAGGATACGGCCGCCGGCCAGATCGTAGAAGCGGAAGAGCAAACGAGAGATCGTCGACTTGCCGGCGCCGGACGGGCCCACCACCGCCACCGTCTTGCCGGCCGGCACCTCGAAGCTGATGCCTTTGAGAATTCTCCGATCCGGCTCGTAGGCGAAGCGCACGTTGTCGAAACGGATGGTGCCACTGGTCACCTTCAGCGGCGGCGCACCGGGAATATCCTTGATCTCCGGCTCGCGTGCCAGGATCGAGAACATGATCTCGATGTCGGTCACCGCCTGCTTGATCTCGCGGTAGACCATACCCATGAAATTGAGCGGCTGGTAGAGCTGGATCATCATGGCGTTGATCAGCACAAAGTCGCCCACCGTCTTGGTGCCGGCTTGGACTTCGTAAGCGCACATCACCATGGCAGCGCCGAGCCCGAAGGTGAAGATCACGGCCTGTCCGGCATTGAGCACGGCAAGCGAGGTATAGGCGCTGACGCTGGCGGTCTCGTAACGCGCCATCGACTTGTCGTAGCGCTCGGCCTCGCGCCTTTCGGCGCTGAAATATTTCACCGTTTCGTAGTTCAGCAGCGAGTTCGATCGCCTTGACGTTGGCGTCGGTGTCGCTCTCGTTCATGCGGCGGCGGATGCCGATGCGCCATTCGGTCGCGTGATAGGTATAGGTCATGTAGACGGCGACGGTAATCGTGATTGCCAGCACGTAACGCCAGTCGAACTTCCACATCAGCACACCGACGATGAGCGTGAGCTCGATGATGGTGGGCGAGAGCTGCAGGATCACCATGCGCACAATGGTTTCGATGGCGTTGCGGCCGCGCTCCAATACGCGCGTCAGCCCGCCGGTCTTGCGCTCGAGATGAAAGCGCAGCGACAGCTCGTGCATGTGTACGAAGGTGCGATAGGCAAGCCGGCGCACGGCATGCATCGCCACCTTGGCGAACAGCCCATCGCGCAGTTGCGTGAGCGCCGCCATCAGGATGCGCATGCCGCCATAGGCGATGGTCATGGCGACAGGTGCGGCCAGCGCCCAGACCAGCCAATTCGACGCCGCGGCCGGCGCGCTGCCATGGCCGGCGAGCGCGTCGATCGCCCATTTGAAGGTGAAGGGCACCGCAATGGTCGCGAGCTTGGCGGCCAGCAGCAGTACCATGGCGCCGAGCACCCGCAGCTTCAGGTCGGCCCGGTCCGCCGGCCAGATATAGGGCCACAGGTGGATGACGGTGGTGAGCAGCGCGCCGCGACTGGCGGAAACGGCAGGTTGCTCGGAGGGCCGGCGGTGGTGGTGGTGGTCGCTCATGCAGGGCCCTCATATAGGAGGATTCTCAGCCGTAATCACCCTTTCGGCGGTATTGCGCCTATGGGGGGCCGCCGCCTTGACGCTGGCGCAGGCGCCGTGCACATGACCCTCGGTCATGAACGAACGGAAAAAATGAGCAAAATCCGAAAAATCTGCGTCTATTGCGGGTCCGGGCCGGGCACCGACCCGGCCTTTGTGGAGGCAGCCCGCGCGTTCGGCGCGATCCTGGCCAAGAACGGCATCGGCCTGATCTATGGCGGTGGCGCCATCGGCATGATGGGCGAACTCTCCCGCGCCGTGCTCGACAACGGCGGCGGGGCGACCGGCATCATCCCCGAATTCCTGGTGGCGCGTGAGCACGCCGTCAAAGGCCAGCACGGACTGATCGTCACGCGCGACATGCACGAGCGCAAACGCAAGATGTTCGAGATGGCGGACGCCTTCGTCGCGCTGCCCGGCGGGGTCGGCACGCTGGAAGAAATCGTCGAGCAAATGACCTGGGCCCAGCTCGGCCGCCACAAGAAGCCGATATTGCTCGCCAATATCGAGGGCTTCTGGCAGCCGCTGTGCGCGCTGCTCGATCATATGAAGGCGCTGGAATTCATCCGCGGCGATTTGAACTTCGACCTGCTGGTGGCCGACAAGGTCGAGGACATTCTGCCGATGCTGCGCAAGGCGGCGGAGGCGGTGCCGCAAGACGCCAAGCGGATGACGGCGGCTGACGCGGACCGGCTGTGATTTCTATTTTGCAGCAGCGAACGTCACCGCCTCGATGCGGTTGCCGTCGGGATCGCGGACAAACGCGGCGTAATAGCCCTCACCGTGCTGAGGACGCAGGCCCGGCATGCCATCGTCGGCGCCGCCGGCCGCGAGTGCCGCGGCGTGAAAGGCATCGACCATGTCCGCGGTGTGCGCGCGAAAGCAGACATGCGCGCCGTTGCCGGGGGCAGCCGGCGTCAGATCGCCGCGCAGGTTGAGCCAAAATTCGGGATAGGTCTTGCCGAAGCCGACGGTCGCGGCGCGCGCCTCCAGTTTGGCAAAGCCCAGCGTCGCGAGCACAGCTTCGTAGAAACGCGCCGCCGTCGCCAGATCGCGCACCGGGACGGAGACGTGGTCGATCATCGCGATCTCACGCAGGCGCGCCGGATTTCACCAGCTTATAGACGATCGAATCCATCAGCGCCTGGAACGAGGCGTCGATGATATTCGGCGACACGCCGATGGTGGTCCAGCGGTCGCCGTTCTCGTCCTCGCTCTCGATCAGCACGCGCGTCACCGCTTCGGTCCCGGAATTGAGGATGCGCACGCGGTAGTCGGTGAGCTTCAACCCGTCGATGTATTTCTGATACTGGCCGAGGTCCTTGCGCAGGGCGCGGTCGAGCGCGTTGACCGGGCCGTTGCCTTCGGCCGCCGAAATCATGTTGTCGTTGCCGACCTTCACCTTCACCACGGCGAGCGTGACGGTGACGCGTTCGCCCTTCGCATTGTTGCGCTGCTCGACATTCACGTCAAACTGGGTGACGTCGAAATAATTCGGCACTGTGCCGAGCGTGCGACGCGCCAGCATTTCGAACGAGGCATCCGCCGCCTCGTAGGCGTAGCCTGCGGTCTCGCGCTCCTTGACGATCTCCAAGAGGCGGCCGATGCGCGGATCGTCTTTGTCGGCCTTGATGCCGATGCGGTCGAGCTCGGCCAGGATGTTGGATTTGCCGGCCTGCTCCGACACCAGCACCTTGCGCTTGTTGCCGACGCTTGACGGCGCCACGTGCTCGTAGGTCGCCGGGTCTTTGGCGATCGCGGAAGCATGGATGCCGGCCTTGGTAGCGAAGGCGCTCTCGCCGACATAGGGCGCGTGCCGGTTGGAGCCGCGGTTGAGCCGCTCGTCGAGCGCGTGCGAGACCTGCGCCAGCTTTTTCAGCGCCGCATCGGAGACGCCGATGTCGAAGGTTTGCGAGAATTCCGGCTTCAGTTTGAGCGTCGGGATGATCGACACCAGATTGGCGTTGCCGCAGCGCTCGCCCAGCCCGTTGAGGGTGCCCTGGATCTGGCGCGCGCCGGCGCGCACCGCGGCGAGCGAATTGGCGACCGCTTGTTCGGTGTCGTTATGAGCGTGAATGCCGACATGATCGCCGGGGATGGCTTTGCAGACTTCGCCAACGATCGTTTCGATCTCGTGCGGCAACGTGCCGCCATTAGTGTCGCATAAGACCACCCAGCGGGCACCCTCGTCATAGGCCGCCTTGGCGCAGGCCAGTGCATATTTTGGATTGGCCTTGTAGCCGTCGAAGAAATGCTCGCAGTCGAGCAGCACTTCGCGGCCCTTGGCCTTGGCCGCGCGCACGCTGTCGCGGATCGAGGCGAGGTTTTCCTCCGCGGTCGTCTCCAGCGCCACGCGCACGTGGTAGTCCCAGGCCTTGGCGACAAAACAGATGGCGTCAGCCTTGGCCTCGAGCAGCGCGGCAAGCCCCGGATCGTTCGAGGCAGAGCGGCCGGGCCGCCGCGTCATGCCGAAGGCGGTGAAGGTAGTGTGCAGCTTGCGGTCCTCGCCGAATAGTTCGGTATCGGTCGGATTGGCGCCCGGATAGCCGCCTTCGATATAGTCGATGCCGAGCTCGTCGAGCATTTGCGCGATCGCCAGCTTATCGGCCAGCGTGAAATCGACGCCGTTGGTCTGCGCGCCGTCGCGCAAGCGTGGTGTCGAACAGATAGAGACGTTGTTTGCTCATGGCGCCCTCAGATCACGCCGAAATAATACAGTGCCAGCAGCACCGCCGCGGCGAGGATCGCGAATTTGAGCGCGATGTAATAGAGCCAGTGACGCGGGAACGGGGTGTCGGGCTTGCTCATGAGGCCTCCCGCTTGGCGGCAAGTTGTTTGTGCAGCGTGGTGTTGGCGAGCCATTCGTCGCCGACGGAAACGGTGTTACGCTGCTGGGCGAGGTAGCCGCGCTTCTCGAAGAAGCCGCGTGCCGAGTCGCTAGCGTCGACCATCAGCTTCGCGGCGCCGCGCGAACCGGCAAGCTTTTCCAGCGCGTCGGTCAGCATGGCGCCAACGCCCTGTCCGGCGGCCGCCGGATGCACATAGAGCATGTCGATCTTGTCCTTGCCGGCAAGCGCGGCAAAGCCGATCGGCGAGCCGGCAAGTGTTGCCACCAGCGTCAACTCACCGGCGAGCTTCTTGCCGAAGGCGGCCTCGTCATCGGCAGCGGAGGCCCAGGCCTCCTGCTGCGCCTCGGTATAGTCCTCAGCAGTCAATTCCGCGATGCTGTCGCGGAAGATTTCGCGCAGCAGCGGGACGTCCGCCGGTAGGAATGGCCGCAGCGCCAGCTTGGGATGGGCCTGCGCACTCATCGCGCGACCTTCCATTTGGTCGTGCCGTCCTTGGCATCTTCAATCTCAACGCCCATGGCATTGAGTTCGCTGCGAATACGATCGGCTTCCTTGAAGTTCTTTGCCTTGCGCGCCGCATTGCGCGCGTTGATCAGGTTCACGATCTTGCTTTCGTCGAGCGCAAGGGATGCCGGCCGGAATGCTGCCCAGGCGGCGGCCGGCATGTGCAAGAGACCCAGTAATTGTGCGCTCGCCTTCAGGCAAGCGGCCGCGGGCTTGGCACCTTTGACCGCTTCGCCGCGCAATTCGTGCAGCGCTGCGAAGGCCTTCGGCGTATTGAGATCGTCGAGCAGCGCGTCCAGCGCATCGGCGCACAGATAGCCCGGCTGCGCATCGGCAGTCAGCGCGTACCAATGATCGAGGTTCTTTTGCGCTTCGCGCAGACCCACGACCGTCCAGTTGATCGGTTGCCGGTAATGGGTTTGCAACATGGCAAAGCGAACTACCTCGCCCGGCCAGTCCTTCAGCAATTCGTGGATGGTCACGAAGTTGCCGAGGCTCTTCGACATCTTCTCGCCTTCGACCTGCAGGAAGCCGTTGTGCATCCAGTAATTCGCCATCACCTTCGTATGGAAGGCGCAGCGCGATTGCGCGATTTCGTTCTCGTGATGCGGAAACACCAAATCGATGCCGCCGCCGTGGATGTCGAAGGTCTCGCCGAGGTGCTTCCAGGCCATGGCCGAGCACTCGATGTGCCAGCCGGGCCGGCCGGGCGTCTTGATGCCGGCGGGCGAAGGCCAGCCCGGCTCGCCCGGTTTCGAGGGCTTCCACAGCACGAAGTCCTGTGGGTCCTTCTTGTATGGCGCGACCTCGACGCGGGCACCGGCGATCATCTCGTCGAGCGGCCGGTTCGACAGCTTGCCGTAATCCGGCATCGACGGCACATGGAACAGCACGTTGTCTTCGGCGACATAGGCGTGGCCGCTTTTAACAAGGCGGTCGATCAGCGCCTTCATCTGCTCGATGTGCTCGGTCGCGCGCGGCTCGACCGTTGGCGGCAGGCAGCCGAGCGCATCCACGTCCTGCTTGAAATTCTTATACGTCTCTTCCGTCAGATCGCGGATCGATATGCCGCGCTCCGCCGCGCGCGCGTTGATCTTGTCGTCGACGTCGGTGACGTTGCGCACGTAAGTCACATGCTCGGGCCCGTAGAGATGCCGTAGCAGGCGGAACAGCACGTCGAACACGATGACCGGGCGCGCATTTCCGATATGGGCGAAATCGTACACCGTCGGTCCGCACACATACATGCGCACACGCGCGGGATCGAGCGGGGCAAACACCCGCTTCTCGCGCGTCAGCGTATCGTAGAGCCTGAGCTCCATGCGCAAACGTACCTCGGCGCCTGCTGGCCTGGGCGTTGCTTTATCTCGATGGAGAAAAGACGGCCGCAGCCAGCGTCAGGTAGCGCTAGCTAATAATCTCGCGGCAAATGCCACAGATATGGTTAAGGCCGTTCATGACGGGCGCACAATGATGCGTCGCGCCGGGACCGTCAAGCCCCGCTTGGCCGGCGCCACTAGGGTTAAGCGGCCCTTAACGATTTTGCTCGCATTCTAACGGACAGCGCCGGGACCGGCGCCTTGCGAGGAAGCGGACTTTGTCATGCGTACAGTTCTGGCCGGTTTAGCCGCCGTTCTCTACATCTGTGTCGTCACCTCCGCGCAGGCCGAGCGGCGCATGTTCATCATCGCCAATGACGGCGACGGCTACGGCATCGACCGCTGCCTGGCGTCCGGCGACAAGTGCGGCGCGGCGGCGGCCAACGCCTATTGCAAGACGCACCAATTCGCGTCGGCCATGTCGTACCGCAAGGTCGATCGCGACGACATCACCGGCGCGATTCCCGCCGGCGGCTCCGGCGGCTGTCGAAACGGCAACTGCAACGTCGTCGCCATCGTCTGCACGCGCTAAGAGCCCTGCAGCGCGGCCCACATTTCGCAGTCGCGCTCGGCGGTCCAGATCACCGGCCATTCGATGCCGCGCGCCTCGTCATAGGCGCGCACGACGTTGAACGGTAGGCAGTGCTCGTAGAGTCCGAAGGTCCTGAATGTCGGGTCCATGGCGAGCCGCACGAAATCGAAAGCGTCTTTCAGCGAACGGCCCTTGGCGACGCTCTCGCTCACCGACCCATACAACGTAGTAATGAAGTCGCTGGTGAGCGCGATGCCTTCCGCCACCATTTCCGGAGTGGTGAGCGCGGCGCCACGTCCCGGCACCAACGCAATGGCCTGCATTTCGGCGAGATTGTCGAGCGTCGCCGGCCAATCGGTGAAATGAGCATCGCCGCCATAACAGGCGGATTTGTATTCGACCAGATCGCCGGAAAAGACCACACCCGCGTCGGGCACCACCGCGACCGCGTCGCCGGCGGTGTGGCCGCGTCCGATATGCATGATGCGCACCTCGCGCCGTCCGAGCCAGACCGAGATCTGGTCGGCAAATGTGACGGTCGGCCAAGTCAGGTCGGGAATCGTTTCCAGGGCGCGGAACAGGCGCGGGAACCGGCCGATCTCGGACTCCATGTCCTGCTTGCCGCGCTCGGCGATGAGGCCGCGCGTAGTGTCGGAGGCCAAGATTTCGGCGCCCTTGTAGGCCGAGGCGCCGAGCGTGCGCACCGCGTGATAGTGCGTAAGCAGGACATATTTGATCGGCTTGTCGGTAACCTTGGAAACGCGCGCGATTAGCTCATTGGCCATCGCCGGCGTCGGCTGAGCATCGATGACCATGACGCCGTCGTCGCCGACGATGATGCCGGAATTGGGATCGCCCTCGGCGGTCATGGCGTAAAGCCCGGAGCCTATCTGGTCGAACGAGATTTTTCTCTCGGCCGTGTCTTCGATAGAAGCAAAACTTTTGGCAGTCATGCCATCACAGCTCCCGGCCGATCAACGCGTCAATCGACCATGGACCGCCGCCGCGCATCAGGAAATGCAATACCACGATCGACCAGAACAGCGGGTACTCGATGCCGCGGTTCTCCCATGCGAAACCGAACTGCCAATGATAGGTGACGATGGCAATGACGAGGAAACCGATGACCGGCCCGGCCACCAGACGAGTCAGCAGGCCAAGCGCGAGGCAGAGACCACAGACGAATTCGACCGTGCCGACGACATAGCTCCAGAACAAGCCGTCCTGGAAGCCGACGCTTTCCAGGAATTTGGCGGCGGCAGCTTTGTTTCCAAACAGGATCGGGATAGCCGTGGATGGCGAGCGAGCCGCCCGCCACCACCCGGATCAGCGGCTCGGTGACCGGCGCGAACACGCGGTAGAGCGGGCCCAGGGCCGGAATCATCAAACGCGGCTGTTGTTGCATCGTCACCCCCCAAATCGCTGCGCGTCGGTCACGACGATATCGCCAACCGGCACAGCGGCAGGTAAATTGCCCGTGACATTGGCTCAGCCGGCGGGGGTGCAATCATGAAGCTCTACAGCTATTTCCGTTCCTCCGCCGCCTACCGGGTGCGTATCGCGCTCAATCTCAAGGGCCTGTCCTATGAGATGGTACCAATCCATCTGACCAAGGACGGCGGGCGCCAACTGACGCCCGAATTCCGCGCCATCAATCCGCAGATGCGGGTGCCGGCGCTCGAACTCTCCAACGGCGAGGTGCTCACCCAATCGCTGGCGATCATCGAATATCTCGACGACATCCATCCCCAGCCGCCGCTGTTGCCGGCCGATGCGCTCGAACGCGCCAAGGTGCGCGCCATCGCGCAAATAGTGGCCTGCGACATTCACCCGCTCAACAATCTGGTCGCGCTGCGCTATCTCAAACGCCAGCTCAAGCACGAGCAGCCGGAGATCGACGCCTGGTACCACCATTGGGTGATCGAGGGCTTCAATGCGATCGAGGCGATGATCGCGCCTGCGCCTTATGCCTGCAGCGCCCATGTGTCGCTTGCCGACCTATGCCTGGTGCCGCAGGTGTTCAATGCGCGGCGCTTACAGGTGCCGCTCGATAAATTCCCCAAAATCGTCGCGGTCGAGACCGCCTGTCTGAAGCTGCCGGCTTTCGACAAGGCGCGCCCGGAGAATCAGCCGGACGCGGAGTGACGGTCAGCCGGTGGCCTGCTAGACCACGGGCCCGCGACCGTACCCCCCTCACCGCTTGGCGAACCAAACCGTGGCCACCAGCAAAATCGCCCGCGTCGTCCTCTGGATGGTCGGCGCATTGCTCTCGTTTTCGGTCATGGCGGTGTCGATCCGCGAATTGGCCAAGGCGAATCTGAGCATTTTCGAAATCCTCGCCATTCGCAGCGGCGTCGCACTGCTAGTGCTGCTTGTCCTCTTGGCGGTGCGCCCGGATTTGCGCGTGCACGCGCTGCCACGCCGCATGAAACTGAACCTGCTGCGCAACACCGTGCACTACGCCTCGCAATTTGCCTGGGCGCTGAGCATCACGATGCTGCCGCTCGCCATGGTGTTCGCGCTCGAATTCACCATGCCGGGCTGGACCGCGCTGCTCGCGGTCTGGCTGCTGCACGAGCGGCTGACACCGAGCCGTATCGGCGTGGTCGTGTTCGGCCTGATCGGCGTGCTGGTGATTCTGCGCCCCGGCATCGCCAGCTTCAATCCGGCGGCGCTTCTCGTTCTGGCGGCGGCATTCGGCTACGCCATCACCATGATCACCACCAAGAAGCTGACCATGACCGAGACCACGTTGGGGATCGTGTTCTGGATGGCGGTGATCCAGTTTCCGCTCTCGCTCGCCGGCAGCGACCCGACGGTGTTTTTTCATCTCGAAACGCGCCATATTTTGCCCGCAATTGGGGTCGGCACTGCCGGCTTGACGTCGCACTACTGCCTGAGCAACGCATTCCGCGCCGGCGATGCCACGCTGGTGGTTCCGCTCGATTTCATGCGCATTCCGCTGATCGCGGTTGTCGGCTGGGCGTTATATGGCGAGCGCCTCGACATTTTCGTGCTGCTCGGCGCCTTGATCATCGTCACCGGCGTGTTGTGGAATCTGCGCGCTGAGGCGGCACGGCCGCATTGAGTACGAGGCTCGCACCGCCATGATTTTAGCGTTAGAATGCCGCTCATGAGCGGACGCATATACAAGCTTGCAGCTGTGGCGCTGGCGACGCTGGCGTCGTGCATGGGTGCGGTTGCACAGTCGGCGAACCCGACCTGCCAGCGGCTGGAGGCCCAGCTTGCTTCGCTCGACCGCGGCAACAACGATCCGGCGCGCGCCGAGCAGATCCGCCGCGCCGAGGACGCGGTCAACCGCCAGCAATTCGAGGTCGACCGGCTGGTCGCCCAAGCGCGCCGCATGGGCTGTGAAAGTTCCGGTTTTTTCTCGATCTTCAGCAATCCACCGCCGCAATGCGGCAGCCTCAACCGGCAGATCGACCAGCAGCGCAATGCGCTCGATCGCCTGCAAAATCAGCTCGAACAGCTCAGCGGCGGCACCACCGAACGCGCCGCGCAGCGGCAGTCGTTGCTGATCGCGCTCGGCGACAATGGCTGCGGGGCGCAATACCGTTCGGCCGCGCTCGCCGGCCAGCAGGGCGGCTTCTTCGATCGCCTGTTCGGCGGCAGTGGCGGCATTTTCTCGGCGCCGTCCGGGCAAATGGGCGGCACCTTCCGCACTATCTGCGTGCGCAGCTGTGACGGCTATTATTTTCCGATTTCGTTTGCGACGACGCCGGACCGCTTCCGCGACGACGAGCAAACCTGCCAGCACATGTGCCCGGCGGCGGAAGTTTCGCTCTACACTTACCACAATCCCGGCGAGGAGGTGGCGCAAGCGGTCTCGCTCAACGGTCGGCTCTATACCGAACTGCCGACCGCGTTCGCCTACCGCAAGGCGCTTAATCCGGCGTGCAGTTGCCGCCGGCCGGGCGAAAGCTGGGCCGAGGCGCTCAAGATCAACGGGACGGACGACACGGTGGCGCCAGGCGACGTCATCGTCACCGAGCAAAACGCCAAGCAATTCTCGCAGCCGCGCATCGGCCCCGACGGCAGGCCGATCCGTCCCAATGCGCGTGTGAAGACCCCCGAGGCCCCGCAGGCGGCGATCGCCGAAGCGCCGGGCGAAACCGATCCGGCCAAGCGGAAAGTGCGTACGGTCGGACCGACCTTCCTGCCGGTCCGCTAGGCTTTGTTCTAGAAATCGAAAGCTTCGTTCTTTGCCGGCATGCCGGTGACCAGCGAAACGTCCGGCGCCGGCGGCGGCGTGCCCGGATCGCGGAAGCGATTGGTGATCGGATAACGGCGGTCGCGGCCGAAATTCTTTAGCGTCACCTTCACGCCCGGCGCCGCCTGCCGGCGTTTGTATTCGGCGATGTTGAGCATGCGCTCGACGCGCATCACGGTGTCGCGGTCGAAGCCCGCCGCCATGATCGCCGAGATCGGCTCTTCGCGCTCCACCAGTCGCTCCAGGATCGGATCGAGCACCGAATATGGCGGGAGAGAATCTTCGTCCCGCTGGTTTTCGCGCAATTCCGCGGTTGGCGGCCGCGTTATGATGTTCTCCGGGATCACCGGGCCGTCGGGTCCCATGGCGCCTTCCGGTTTCCAACCGTTGCGCAGCCGCGACAGACGAAACACCTCGGTCTTGTAGAGATCCTTGATCGGATTGAAGCCGCCGTTCATGTCGCCATAAAGCGTTGCGTAGCCGACCGACATTTCCGACTTGTTGCCGGTCGTCACCACCATGACGTTGAACTTGTTGGAGATCGCCATCAGGATAGTGCCGCGCGCACGCGCCTGCAGGTTCTCCTCGGTGACGTCGCGCGGCAACCCAGTGAATGCCGGTGCCAGCGCCGCCTCGAGACCTTCGACCGCCGGCGCGATCGGCAGGATCTGGTAGTGCAGGCCGAGCGCCTTGGCGCAGGCAGCGGCGTCGTCGAGCGATTCCTGCGCGGTGAACTTGTAGGGCATCATGATGCAGCGCACGCGCTCGCATCCGAGCGCATCGACCGCCATCGCCGCGCACAGTGCCGAATCGACGCCGCCCGACAGCCCGAGCACGACGCCCGGGAAACCGTTCTTGTTGACGTAGTCGCGCAAGCCCAGCACGCAAGCCGCATAGTCGGCCCGTTCGGCTTCGACAGCGGCGACCTTCGGCCCATCCTCGCAGCGCCAGGTCGTGCCGCGCCGCTGCCAGTGGGTGGTGACGACGGCTTCCTGGAATGCCGCGAGTTGGAACGCCAGCGAGCAATCGGCGTGCAAGCCAAAGGAGACGCCGTCGAACACCAGTTCATCCTGCGCGCCAACCTGGTTGACATAGACGGTCGGCAGCCCCTGCTCAGTGACGCGGGCCACCGCGATGTTGAGCCGCACGTCGCTTTTCTGGCGCCAATAGGGCGAGCCGTTCGGCACCACCAGCAGTTCGGCGCCGGTCTCGGCCAGGCACTCGACGATTTCCTCGCCCCAGATGTCCTCGCAGATCGGCAGCCCCAGACGAACGCCGCGGAAATTCACCGGCCCCGGCATTGGTCCCGGCGCGAACACCCGCTTTTCGTCGAACACGCCGTAATTTGGCAAATCGACCTTGAACCGCAACGCCGCGATACCCCCGCCTTCGAGCAGCGCCACTGCGTTGTAGAGCTTACCTCCCTCCAGCCAGGGCGTGCCGACCAGCAGCGCTGGGCCGCCCGACGCGGTCTCCCGAGCCAGCGTCTCGACCGCCGCGCGGCAGGCGGCCTGGAACGCCGGTTTGAGCACCAGGTCCTCGGGCGGATAGCCGGCAATGAACAATTCGGGGAAAACCACCAGATCGGCGCCCTGGGCGGCCGCCGTCTGGCGCGCGCTGCGCACTTTCTCGGCATTGCCGGCGATGTCGCCGACTGTCGAATTGAGCTGCGCGACCGCGATCGCGAGCTTATCGGAAGGTCGCCCATTCATGCGGATGATCTAGCGCCTGCCCTTTCGCGCCGCAATCAGGTGTCTGGCCAGCGGAAAATGCAGATCTTCCTGAGGTCACAGCCCGGCGACCGCCGGCATCGGCTTGACGTGTGCAGAGCGCACTTTCTTGAGCAATTCGGCCAGCAGGAAGGCGAGGTCGATCGCCTGTTCGGCGTTGAGCCGCGGATCGCAGGCGGTGTGATAGCGGTCGTTGAGATCGGCATCCGAAATGGCGCGCGCGCCGCCCGTGCATTCGGTGACGTTCTGCCCGGTCATTTCCAGATGCACGCCGCCGGCATAGGTGCCCTCCGCCGCGTGCACATCGAAGAAGCCGCGCACTTCCTTCAAGATCAGGTCGAACGGCCGGGTTTTGTAGCCGCTCGCCGAGGTGATGGTGTTGCCGTGCATCGGGTCGCACGACCAGAGCACCACCTTGCCCTCGCGCTTGACCGCGCGCACCAGCGCCGGCAGATGCTCGCCGACCTTTTCGGCGCCGAAGCGGCCGATCAGCGTGAGGCGGCCGGCCTCGTTGTCGGGATTGAGAATATCGATCAGCCGCAGCAGATCGTCGGCCTTGAGCGACGGCCCGCATTTCAAGCCGAGCGGATTTTTGATGCCGCGCGCATATTCGATATGGGCGTGATCGTGTTGCCGCGTGCGGTCGCCGATCCACAGCATGTGGCCGGAGGTGGCGTACCAGTCGCCGGTGGTCGAATCGATGCGGGTGAACGCTTCCTCGAAGCCGAGCAGCAGGGCTTCGTGGCTAGTGTAGAATTCGGTGGTGCGCAACTCGGGATGGCTTTCCAGATCGAGGCCGCAGGCCTGCATGAAGCCGAGCGCCTCGGAAATGCGATCCGACAATTCGACATAGCGACGCGACTGCGGCGAGTCCTTTACGAAGCCGAGCATCCATTGCCGCACGCTCGCCAGATTGGCGTAGCCGCCCTGCGCAAAGGCGCGCAATAGATTGAGCGTCGCCGCCGACTGGCGATAGGCGCCGATCTGCCGGCGCGGATCGGGACGGCGCGCCTCCTCGGTGAAGGCGATGTCGTTGATGATGTCGCCGCGGTAACTCGGCAATTCCTTGCCGTCGCGCTTTTCGGTCGGCGAGGAGCGCGGCTTGGCGAATTGGCCGGCGATGCGGCCGACCTTCACTACCGGCGAGGCGGCGGCATAGGTGAGCACCACCGCCATCTGCAGGAACATGCGGAAGAAGTCGCGGATATTGTTGGCGCCATGCTCGGCGAAGCTTTCCGCGCAGTCGCCGCCTTGCAGCAGAAAAGCCTGGCCATTGGCGACGCGCGCAAGCTGCTTTTTCAGGCTGCGCGCTTCGCCCGCGAACACCAGCGGCGGGAAGGTGGCAAGCTGCTTCTCGGTATCGGCCAATACTTGCCGGTCCGGATAATCCGGCACCTGCTGTATTGGTTTCTTGCGCCAGCTATCGGGCGTCCAACGCTCGGCCATTGCCAATTACTCCAGCGATTGGTGGGGGTTATACACGAAGGCGCCCCACCGAGGCCAGCTATCCACGAACATCGGTTAGTTTAAGCCTATTCCGCCGCCGCGCGGCCGTAGCTGACGGCCTTCTCGCGCATGGTGACCAGTTCCTCGGCCACGGTCGGGTGCACCGCCATGGTGGCGTCGAAATCCGCTTTGGTGGCGCCCATCTTCACCGCGATGCCGATGACCTGGATCAGTTCGCCGGCATCGGGTCCGGCGATATGGCAGCCGACTACCCGGTCGGTCATGCCGTCCACCACCAGCTTCATGAACACCCGCGTGTCGCGCCCCGACAGCGTCGCTTTCATCGGCCGGAAGCTGGTCTTGTAGATGTCGACCTTGGCGAGACGCTCGCGCGCCTGATGCTCGGTCAGGCCAATGACGCCAAGCTCGGGTTGCGAGAATACCGCGGTCGGCACGTTGGAATGATCGACCGGCGTCGGCTTGCCGCCATAGATCGTGTCAGCGAAGGCATGGCCCTCGCGGATCGCTACCGGCGTCAGATTGACGCGGTTGGTGACGTCGCCGACGGCATAAATGTTCGGCACCGACGTGCGTGAATACTCATCGACATCGATTCCGCCGTGCTCATGAATTCTGACGTTCAAGCTTTCGATCCCCAGCCCCATGACATTGGGACGCCGGCCGATCGCGAACATCACCTTGTCGGCAGCCATCGTGCTGCCGTCGGACAGCCGGACCATGAATTCATCGCCCGCCGGCTCGATCGCCGCGACCGTGTGGCCGCATGTGACGGTAATGCCGCGGCCGCGCATCTCCTTGCGCAGGTGCTCGCGGATGTCGTCGTCGAAGCCGCGCAGGATATTCTCGCCGCGATAGACCAGCGTGACCTGGCTGCCTAGTCCAGCGAATATACAGGCGAATTCCACTGCGATATAGCCGCCGCCCTGGATGACGATACGCCTTGGCCAGTTGCTTCAGCCGAAACGCCTCGTTCGAGGACATCGCGTGTTCCAAGCCGGGAATTTTCGGCCCGTAATGCGGCCAGGCGCCGGTCGAGATCAGGATCGTCTCGGCGTGGACGCGCCCCCCGCTTGCTAGGCGCACGGTGTGGGCGTCTTCCAGCACGGCACGGCTCTTGACCAGCGCGACGTTGAAACGTTCGAGCGTGCTCGTATAGGCGGCTTCCAACCGCGCCACCTCGCGGTCGACATTGTCGATCAACGTCGGCCAGTGGAATGTGGGTTCCGGCACAATCCAGCCGTAGCCGGCAGCGTCCTCGAAGTCTTCGGAAAATCGCGAGGCGTAGACCAGCAGTTTCTTCGGCACGCAGCCGCGGATAACGCAGGTGCCGCCGACCCGGTGTTCCTCCGCGATCATCACGCGCGCGCCATAGCCCGACGCGACGCGCGCAGCACGCACGCCGCCGGAGCCTGCTCCGATGACAAAGAGATCGACGTCGTGGTCCGACATCAGCCGCTATCGCCCTATTCGCCAGCCGGCCGGGCAATGCTCCGGCCATTCCCGCTCAAAGGGCGTGTCCTCGTTTCTTCAATTCTTCGCGCATCTTCGCGATGACTTGATCGGATAACTTGTTTGCCCAGTCCTGCGCGAATTTCATGCTGGCATCGACCACGGTCGGCTGCTGCGCAAGCAACTTCTTGCCAACCGGGGACTGGTAGAACACCAAGATGGCCTTGAGCTCCTGGTCGGTGAAATGCGTCGCGTAAAGCCGGGCCATTTCTTCGCTCAGCTCGGCAATCCGCGGTGCCAGATCGGTGCGCATTTTGTCGGCGATCTCATTGAGATCCTTGGCCAAGGCCGGGTTCTGCTGGAGGAATAACAATTTCGCTTGCTCGACCACGCCGGCAATCAATGGATTGAACACGCTCTGGGCGCCGGTCGAGGCGATGAGCGCCCTGGCGGTCGCCAGCGCTGCTGCGGAAGGCTGCTGGCTGTGAGCCACCGGACTAAACGCGACCAGCGCGACGGCGACCGCAGCCAGCCGGCTGGTGCGCTTAAAGGCCTGAATAATGCTCATCTTCATAACTCCATTTTCGCTCGAGAATCATGGCCGCTCGACGACTTTGACGCCGTCCGGCCCGGCCAGAATGGCCGTCTGCGCGAGACCTATGAACAGACCGTGCTCCATGATCCCGGGAATGCCAGAAAGTACCTCCGCCATCGCCTCCGGATCGTCAATCCGGCCAAGCGCGGCGTCCATGATCCAGTGACCGCCGTCCGTGACGAAAGGATGGCCGTCCTTGCCCTGCCGCACCGTCAGCGATCCTGGCCGCTGGATTCCTGCAATGGCTTTCTGGATCGCCCGCTGCGTCGCACCCAAACCGAACGGCGCCACCTCGATCGGCAGCGGAAAGCGCCCGAGGGTCGCAACCCATTTACTCCGGTCGGCGATCACGATCATGCGCGCGGAAGCTGCGGCAACGATCTTTTCCCGCAGCAGCGCGCCGCCACCGCCCTTGATCAGGCTGAGATCGGGCGCGATTTCGTCGGCGCCGTCTACGGTCAGGTCGAGTTCCGGCGTTTCATCAAGCGTGGTCAGCACGATGCCGCAGCGCTCGGCTTCGTCGCGGGTCGCTTGCGACGTCGGCACCGCAATGACATCGAGGCCGGCCCGCACGCGTTCCCCAATCAACTCCACGAAGTGCCTTGCGGTCGAGCCGGTACCGAGCCCGAGCCGCATGCCGGGCCGCACAAATTCGACGGCGCGAGCGGCGGCTGCGCGTTTTTGGGCATCGGCGTTCATCGCGACCGGCTGAAGATTCGAGCGTGGATTGCGCCACGCCTATCTAGCCCCGATCGCCCCGCCTGGGTAGCCGAAAATCGCTCCCGCGGAGGCCTTCCACTTGACCGGATCATGCGCTAGCGATCCGGCATGCCCTGCCCGACCATCGTTTTCGACCTCGACGGCACCCTGATCGATACCGCGCCCGATCTCGTTGATACCCTCAACGCGGTATTTGCGCGGGAGGGGTGGCCGCCGGTGCCCTATGCGATCGCGCGCAACCAAATTGGCGGCGGCGCCAGGGCAATGATCGCGCGCGGCGTCGCGGCGGAAGGCATCACCGTCGCGCCGGCAAAACTCGAGCAATTGTTCGCTGATTTCATCGCGCACTATACCGAACACATCGCCGATCGTTCGCGGCCCTTTCCGGGGCTGACCGATGCGCTTGATAAACTCGCATCCGCCGGCTGCCGGTTCGCCGTCTGCACCAACAAGCTCGAGCGATTATCGGTGCTGCTGCTCAAGCAGCTCAAGCTTGCCGATCGGTTTGCGGCAATCTGCGGCCAGGATACGTTCGGAATACAGAAACCCGACCCGGAGGTGCTGCGCCGCACGATTGCGGCGGCTGGCGGAAGCCCGACGGAGGCGATCATGATTGGCGATTCCTTGACCGATATCCGGACCGCGCGCGCGGCCAGTATCCCGGTCATCGTGGTCGATTTCGGCTATAGCGAGCGCCCGGTGTCCGAGCTGGCTCCGGACCGCATAATCAGCCATTTTGCCCAATTACCGTCGGCAATAGCCGCAATTTCGCCGGCAATTTGATGCGACTGGCAGTCGCGATGGTTAATGCGGTAAGGTTAACGGTGTGCTCCCGGTTGCACGTCCATAACCGCAACCGTATCCTCCTGATGGGCGGGCGGTTTCTATCGCTCGAGCGGACGGGTTAAAACTATGTACCGAGTAATCGCGATCGTGAGCGCGGGGATCGCCCTGGCGGCGTGTTCATCGACACCGGATTGGATGAGTCTCGACGCGCTGAAGCCGGCACCGATAATGGACACTGTGCGATTCGAGTCCGAGCCACCGGGCGCCGAAGCCAAAACCTCCAACGGGCAAAGCTGCCGCACCCCGTGCGCGCTTGCGCTGCCGGTCAATGCGCCGATCGCCATTACCTTCACGCTCGACGGCTACGAGCCGGATATGGAAAATATCGAGCCAATTTCTTCCGGCCTCGGCGCGCCGGAATTGCGGCCCAACCCGGTGCAAGCCGAGTTGACGCCTGCGCCGCCCCCGCCCAAGCCGGTCAAGAAACCGGCGCCTAGGAAAAAGAAGAAGGTTAGCGCCAAGCCCGCGGCGAAGCCCAAGCCCAAACCCAAGACGTCGGCAGTGCACGCCCCCGCCCCGACGGCCGCAGCGCCAGCGCAGCAGCAAGCGCCCGCGCCCTGGCCAGCCGCGCCGCCCCCGCCAAAGCAGTAAGGCCACGCAGCATTCGGATCGACCGGGTCATGTGCGGGTCGCGGCGCATAATCGCGCGCGTGGTGTCGGCTAGACGCTATGGCCATTATCGGCCAGAATTCCTATATCCGGAGGGTGCCGATCGCGGCGCGGGGTTTCTATTATGGTTGCGACCAACGGGACGTCCACACTTGATCTCGATCGCGCCGCCTCCCGGCCGCGCGCGCTGATCGACCCGTTTGCCCGCGCTATCACCTATTTGCGCGTCTCGGTGACCGACCGCTGCGATTTCCGCTGCGTATACTGCATGTCGGAACATATGACCTTCCTGCCGAAGGCCGATTTACTCAGCCTGGAGGAACTCGACCGGCTGTGCAGCGCGTTTATTGCCAAGGGTGTGACCAAGCTCCGCCTGACCGGCGGCGAACCGCTGGTGCGGCGCGGCATCATGACGCTGGTATCCTCGCTGTCGCGCCATCTTGCAAGCGGCGCGCTCAAGGAACTCACGCTCACCACAAATGGCTCGCAACTGGAAAAATACGCGGCCGAACTTAAAGGCCATGGTGTCCAGCGCATCAATGTTTCGCTCGACACTTTGGATGCCGATAAGTTCCGCGCCATCACGCGCTGGGGCGATCTCGCCAAAGTCCTAGCTGGCATCGATGCGGCGCTTGCCGCCGGTCTGCAGGTGAAGATCAACGCCGTAGCGCTCAAAGGCGTCAACGAGGACGAGATCGGCGACCTACTCGCGTGGGCACACGGGCGCGGCATGGATCTCACGGTAATCGAGGTAATGCCGCTGGGCGAAATCGACGAAGACCGACTCGACCAGTACATGCCATTGTCGATGGTGCGGGGGCGCCTAGCTGAACGCTACACGCTCGAGGACATCGATTATCGCACCGGCGGACCGGCGCGTTATATGCGCGTCGAGGAAACGGGCGGACGGCTCGGCTTCATCACGCCGATGACCCATAATTTCTGCGAGTCATGCAACCGGGTGCGCATTACCTGCACCGGGACGCTCTATATGTGCCTCGGCCAGGATGATGCCGCAGATCTGCGCGGCCCCTTGCGTGCCTCCGAAAGCGACGATCTGGTGCATGTCGCAATCGATGAGGCGATCACCCGTAAACCCAAGGGGCACGATTTCGTGATCGATCGCCGCCACAGACGCCCGGCGCTGTCGCGCCACATGAACGTAACGGGCGGCTAATTGGAGCGCGGTCGCAAAAAAAACCTGCCCTCGGATTTGAACCGAGGATGGACACCGGATTTCGGAAAGCATCGTGCTCAACGAGAGATTACGCCGCCCGCTCCTGCGACGTCACCAGATCGCGTAATTCCTCAAGCCGCAGCCGCGCCGGCTTAAAGCGTATTCCGAAACCGTCGCTGCCAATGCGCACGACCTCGGCGGTGATCGCTTTCATGCCCGGAAACGTCAAGGCGACCTGATCGCCAACCGCGAAATTTTCCGGGGCATCGATACGCGCGCCGCCCTCGCTGACGTCGAGCACGGTCACCGCGATGGCCTTTTCGCCGCGTTCGAGTCGCGCGTTCAATGCCACTTCGTAGCGCGGAAATTCCCGCAAATCCGCGTTGACCGCCATGCGTACGATGTCGGGAATCTCGCGGCGCATAATTTGCGATGTCGATTGCATCGACTCGGCAACGGCGGACACATCCTCCGCCGTTGCACGCGAGCGCTGCACCATGTCGGCGATGCCGGCCATGCGCCCGACGACATCGGACGTCGCGGCACTGGTTTCGCGCGCGCTGGCGGCGAAGTTTTCGGCGGCGTCCCGCTGCTGCTCGATCGCCGCTGATACCGAGACCGTCACGTCGGAAAGCTGATCAATGGCTTCGGCAACGTTCGACAGCGCGGCCACGACTTCGCGCGTGGTGGCTTGAATTTCGGCGACCTTAGCGCCGATCTGTCCGGTCGATTTTCCGGTTTGCGTCGCCAGCGTCTTGACCTCCGAGGCGACCACTGAAAAGCCGCGCCCGGCCTCACCGGCGCGCGCCGCCTCGATGGTGGCGTTGAGCGCGAGCAGGTTGGTCTGCGACGCGATACCGTTGATCACGGTAACGATATCGCCGATCTGATTGGCCGCCCTGGTTAGCGCGTCGATGGTCGCGCGCGAGGCATTGGCCCGTGCGACCGCTTCGCGACCCAACCCGCTGCCACGCCGCACCTGTTCGGATATCTCGGTGATCGCCCGGATCACCTGGTCGGACAATTGGCCCGCAGCCTGATTCATGGCGTGCGAGCCTTCGGCGGCGTGGACGGTTTCGTCGAAAGCCGCCCGCACCGTTTCTAGCGCTGCCAGCATATCCTCCGCCTTGAGGTGCAAAGTCGCGGCACCTTCGATGATCGGCTGGATACCGACTTCGGTCGCGGATTCGACCTGACGTGCTAGGTTGGACAAATTAATGCGGCGCGAAGCCTGCCACGTGCGATCGAGATCGTTATGCACCAGCTCACGGCGCTGACGCTCGCCAATGACATCGGCAAGCCGGTCGGTCGCGGCCAGCAGGCGCGCTATTTCGCCGCGGGTCGGCTGCAATGGTGTCGCAGAATTCGAGTTCTGCATAGGCGATCGCATCGAGCGTATCGGCCACCTGGGCCAGGGGGCGCACAATGCCGCGCGCCATTACCAGAACCATGCCGCCTGCTATGGTGGCGATGACGATCGCATTGAATATTTCAGCATAGGTAGCATTGGCCACGCCGAAATAACGCATCAGCGCCGCAGTCAAGAATGGAACCGACAGCATCGCGGCCAGCGGCAGCAGGACGGCCGCAGTAAGCCGCTCGGCGATCGTGAGCTGCCGCATGCTCTTACCTCGCGCACCGCGCCTGAGTCGACCGACAGTCGGAGTAGGTGCGGCCGCCGCCCCCCGTAGGGCAGGACGGTACCCTTGTAGCCGCTAGCTGGTTAACCGAGGGTTTAGAGTTCGTTAACCATGGGTTTCGGCAGCCAGCTCGGGGTCAGGGGGTTCCCCGCGTCCCTGTCAAGCGAGGGCTTTAGGCGGCGCTGTGCCCACAATCTACTACCAATTTGGCCATTGACGCCTTATGGCGGCATCGGATTAAGGTGGAGGTCTTGGTCTCTTGGCCAAGCCATGGGGATATAAAGCAAAAATAAAACTGCCGGTCGGGGCTGTCGAATCGGCCGGATAGAGGGGAGATGCAAGTGGGCGCTCTCGACGCAGTTCTGAAGAAATTGTTGCCGGTGACGCGCGTAATCGACGCTGTCAACACCTGGCTCGGCAGGCGCATAGCCTGGCTGATCCTGGCCGCCGTGGCGGTGTCGGCGGTCAACGCCACCGTGCGCAAGATTTTCGATACCTCATCGAACTCCTGGCTCGAGTTGCAATGGGTGCTGTTCAGCGTGGTGTTCCTACTGTGCTCGCCCTGGACGCTGCTCGATAACGAGCACATCCGCATCGACATCGTGAATCAAATGTTGCCCAAGCGCGTGCGCGACACCATCGATGTGGTCGGGCACGCGTTCTTCCTGCTGCCGCTGTGCGTCATCATGATCATCACCGGCGTTCCCTTCTTCCTGGGATCCATCGAGGTCAATGAACAGTCGTTGAATGCCGGCGGCCTGCCGCAATGGCCATCGAAAGCGCTGATCATGATCGCGTTCGCAATGTTGCTGGTGCAAGGTATTTCGGAACTCGTAAAGCGGATTGCCGTCATGCGAGACCTTATCCCGGACCCGCACGCGGGCCAGAAGAGCTCGCTGGAAACCGAGGCCGAAGAACTGATCCAGGCTTTGGAAAAGCACTAGTCATCAGCTAGGCAGCAACCGAGATTTCGTATGGAAGCATTCTTCATCGACAACATGGCGCCAATTATGTTCTTGGCGCTGGTGTTCTTCCTTTTGCTCGGCTATCCGGCCGCTTTTTCGCTCGGCGCGGTCGGCTTGATCTTTGCGCTGATCGGCATCGAACTCGGCCTGTTCGTGCCGGACTTCTTGCAGGCCCTGCCCGATCGCGTTTATGGCGTGATGGGCAACGAGACGCTCCTGGCGATTCCATTCTTCACCTTCATGGGATTAGTGCTCGAGCGATCCGGCATGGCGGAGGATCTGCTCGACACCATTGGTCAATTGTTCGGCACCGTGCGCGGCGGCCTCGCCTACGCGGTGGTGTTCGTCGGTGCGCTGCTTGCCGCCACCACCGGCGTGGTCGCCGCCTCGGTCATTTCGATGGGCCTGATTTCGCTGCCGATCATGCTGCGCTACGGCTACGATCGGCGCGTGGCGAGCGGCGTGATCGCGGCGTCCGGCACATTGGCGCAAATTATCCCGCCTTCGTTGGTGCTTATCGTGATGGCCGACCAGCTCGGCAAATCGGTCGGCGATATGTATGAGGGCGCGTTCGTTCCTGGGCTCGTGCTCGCCGTTCTCTATGCCGCATACGTCTTCCTCGTGACGGTACTTTTCCCGAAAGCGACGCCGGGCCTGCCGGTGGAGGCCGTCGGTTTCCGCGAAGCTAGCGGCAGCCGGGGTGTCTGGCAGCTTGGGCTCCTCGTCGCGTTCGCCGGCATCGTCGGCTATAACGTCATCGAGCGTACCGATGTGAAGGCCGGAGCGGACTTCGTCGTCTTGACCATGGGAGTCGCTATTTCCGCCGCTTTCATTTGTTCCGTGCTCAATAAATATTTTGGCCGGGAGCGGCTTCACGTAACCGCCATCGTGACCGTGGCGCTGGGCGGCGCTTGGTACATACTCAATGGCAGCGGTCACGAGAATTGGGCGTTTCTGTCGATCACACTGTTCGCGGGCAGCACCTACGCGCTCGTTGCGGCGCTGATTGAGAAAGCCACAGGCTTCCGTTTCATTTCGACATTGGCCGAGCAGGTCATCTTCGTCATGGTGCCCCCGCTGGCGCTGATCTTTTTGGTCCTCGGCACCATCTTCATCGGCGTTGCGACCCCAACCGAGGGCGGCGCCATGGGCGCGACCGGCGCCCTTTTGCTGGGCGCTGCCAAGCGCAGGTTGAATTTCGACCTGATCCGCCAGGCCACGGAATCGACCGCCAAACTGTCGGCCTTTGTGGTCTTCATATTGCTCGGCGCCCGCGTGTTTTCGCTTACTTTCTACGGCGTGAGCGGCCACATCTGGGTCGAGAACATGCTGGTGTCGTTGCCCGGCGGGCAAATCGGCTTCCTGATCTTCGTCAACATGTTTGTGTTCGTGCTCGCCTTCTTCCTCGACTTCTTCGAGCTCGCCTTCATCGTCATTCCCCTGCTCGGCCCCGCCGCCGAACATCTCGGCATCGACCTGATCTGGTTTGGCGTCATCCTCGGCGTCAATATGCAGACGTCGTTCATGCATCCGCCGTTCGGCTTCGCGCTGTTCTACTTGCGCTCGGTCGCGCCGCGCGAGCCTTACAACGATCGCGTCACCGGCAAGCGCACCGACGGCGTGACAACCGGCCAGATTTATTGGGGGGCGGTGCCCTTCGTGGTGATCCAGGTCATCATGGTGCTGCTGGTGATCCTGTTCCCGGCCATGGTGATGCACTACAAGGGCAGCGGCCCGAAGATGGACCCCAACAAGGTGAAGATCGAAATTCCGCAAGTCGAGCTGCCGCCGCCGCTTGATCTTGGACCGCCGGTTAAATAATCGCTGCAACGACAAACTGCCGGCAATAAAAAAACCCCGGAGCCGCAGCTCCGGGGTCTTCCGTGCTCGTGACGATTAGGCAATTCCGCGGCGTATCATGAAAGAGTCGTAATTAAATTCGGCGACATTGAACCAGGAATAGGCCGGCTTCATATAGGTGTTCATCGAATCATACACCGTCTTGAAGCTGGCATTTGTCTTCGAGATGTCGGCATGCAGCTCATGTGCCGCCTTCAAGCAGGCTTCCATGATCGCCGGCGAGAACGCGTGCAGCTTGGTGCCATTGGCGATCAGCCGGCGCAGCGCCGGCGGATTGACCAGGTCGTATTTCGCCACCATCCGATCGCTGGCATAGGCTGCTGCCTGTTCGAGAATTGCCCGATACGACTTCGGCAGCGCGTTCCACTTGTCGAGATTGATGAAGACGTTGATCATCGAGCCGCCTTCCCACCAACCCGGCGTATAGTAGTTCTTCGCGACCTTATAGAAGCCGAGCTTCTCGTCGTCGTAGGGGCCGACCCATTCCGCTGCATCGATCACGCCTTTCTCCAGCGCCGGATAGATGTCGGGAGCGCCGATCAACTGCGGCACGCCGCCGAGCTTGGCGATGACGCGACCGGGAAATCCGCCGATGCGGAATTTGAGACCCTTGAGATCCTCGACGGATTTGATCTCTTTGCGGAACCAACCGCCCATCTGGCAGCCGGTATTGCCGCCGACCAGCATGGTCACATTGAACTTCTTGTAGAACTCGTTGAGCGCCTCCTTGCCGCCACCTTGGTAGTACCAGCCCTGATTCAGACGCTGGTTCGGGCCGAACGCGACCGACGTGCCGAAGGCAAACGTCGGATCCTTGCCAAAGTAGTAGTAGGAGGCGGTGTGTCCCATTTCCACCGTGCCGTTGGACGCGGCATCGAGCGCTTGCAATGCCGGCACGATTTCGCCGGCCGCAAAGGTTTGGATCTGGAACTTGTTGTCGGTGGCTTCGGCGACCGCCTTGGCCAGATCTTCGGCACCGCCAAACAGCGTGTCGAGCGATTTCGGCCAGCTGGCCGTCAAGCGCCACTTCACTTCCGGCATCGATTGCGCGATGGCCGGTTTGGCGATTGCAGTCGCGGCTAAGCCGGCGCCTGCAGCCGTGAGAAATTGACGACGTTTCATCCTATTACCCTCCCTCTGTGTTTTTTATTGCGGGTGCTCCCGCCGCCCCCGGAGTTATCCGCTGGGAGCTTGCCCAAAAGCATGAACGAGCCCACCGGCGTATTCCAGTATGCGCTCATTCTACTAAAGTCGTAAACAGGGCCGGCGCCGCGTCGTGGACGCCTTGCAAAATACGATCGGGGCCGGCTTGGCGCCGGCCCCGATGATCTTACTTCAAATTTCGGTCAGCCCTTGGTGCGGCTGCGGATCATGAAGCTTTCGAAGGTGAACTCGGCAACCTGCCACCAGAGGTTTTCGTCGTTGCGGAATGACGCGATGGACGCCAAAACCTTCTTGTAGTTCGGGTTCTTCGCCGACTCTTCTGCGTTCACTTCGTTGGACGCCTTCAGGCAGGCTTCCATGACCGGCACGCTGAACGGCCGCAATTGCGTGCCGCCCGCGACTAGGCGCTTGAGCGCCTGCGGGTTGCGCGCGTCGTAGCGCGCCTGCTCTTCGACGTTGGCGTAGCCGACGGCCGCCTCGACGATCGCTTTGTAGTTCTTCGGCAGCTCGTTCCACTTGGCCAAGTTGACCAACAAGTGGTTGGTCGTGCCGCCTTCCCACCAACCCGGGTAATAATAATACTTGGCGACCTTGTAGAAGCCGAGCTTCTCGTCGTCATAGGGGCCGACCCATTCGGCCGCGTCGATCACGCCCTTCTCCAGCGCCGGATAGATGTCGCCGCCACCGAGCTGCTGCGGTACGCCGCCAAGTTTCGAGATGGTCTTGCCGGCCCAGCCGCCGATGCGGAATTTCAGGCCCTTGAAGTCGTCGACGCTATGGAGCTCCTTGCGGAACCAGCCGCCCATCTGCGTGCCGGTGTTGCCCGCCAATAGACATTTGCAATTGTACTTGGCGCCGAACTCGTCGATCAGCTTCTGTCCCTCGCCATCGTAGAACCAAGCATTTTGCTGCCGCGCATTAAGACCGAACGGAAATGCGCAGAACAACGCCCAGGTCGGGTCTTTGCCGATGTAGTAGTACATCGCCGTGTGGCCCATCTCGACGGTGCCGTTCTGCACCGCGTCGAGGGCTTGCAGCGGCGGCACGATCTCGCCGCCGGCGAAAGTCTGGATCTGGAATTTTCCGTCGGTGGCTTCCGAGACGTATTTGGCGATCGTCGTACAGGCGCCGAACAGGGTATCGAGCGACTTCGGCCAGCTCGCGGTCATGCGCCATTTAAGCTCAGGCATTGACTGCGCGATCGCCGGCTTGGCGATGGCGGCCACCGCAGCGCCGGCACCGAGTGCGGTCAGAAATTTGCGTCGTTTCACAGGAACCTCCCATCAATTGCGAATTGGATCGGCCATGCAAACGGCAAAGACCGCTCCCATATGGCGCCACAATGCGGCCCGGCCCGCTTTTGCGCAAGTCGCCATGGCGCAAATTGGTAACATATCAATCTATTGGAGGCTATTGGGGTCGCCGGTACAACCAGGGGAGCGAAGCCCGGATCGAGCTGGGACATTCCGTCGCGCCTATCGCACAACGTGCCCCGATACCGCCGTTACGCCTCAATCACGATCTTGGGCGCCACGCGCCCCGCGGCAGCGCCGTCCTTGATCTGCTCGAGCACCTTGGCGGCGATCTCGCGATAGATCTTGGCGTGCGGGCCATCCGGCTCGGTGGCGACCACCGGCAGCCCCGAATCCGATTTCTCGCGGATGGTCATGTGCAGCGGCACTTCGCCGAGGAACGGCACGCCCTGGCGCTCGGCTTCCTTGCGCGCTCCGCCATGGCCGAAAATATCCGAGCGCGTGCCGCAGCTCGGGCACAGGAAATAACTCATGTTCTCGACGATGCCGAGCACCGGCACGTTCACGCGCTTGAACATGGCGACGCCGCGCCGCGCGTCGATCAGCGCCAGATCCTGCGGCGTCGAGACGATGACGGCGCCCTTGAGCGGCACCTGCTGTGCCATTGTGAGTTGGGCGTCGCCGGTGCCCGGCGGCATGTCGACCACCATGACGTCGAGCTTGCCCCACTCCACCTCGCGCAGCATCTGCGTGATAGCCGACATCACCATCGGCCCGCGCCAGATCATCGGCGTTTCCTCGTCGATCAGGAAACCGATCGACATGACCGAAAGTCCGTAGCGGTCGATCGGCTTGAGCTTGGTGCCGCCGATGGTCTGCGGCTTTTCCTTGATGGCAAGCAATTTAGGCAGCGACGGCCCATAAATATCCGCATCGAGCATACCGACCTTCAGCCCGAGATCGCGCAGGCCGAGCGCGAGATTGACCGCGGTGGTCGATTTGCCGACGCCGCCCTTGCCGGAGGCTACCGCGATCACCGCGTCGACGCCGGGAACGCCGGGCTGCACCTTGTCAGCGGGATGGGCGGCACGCTGCGGCTGCCGGGCGACGTGTGCCGGATTTGGCCCGCGCGTCGCGGCACCCGCAGCGCGCTCGGCGGTCAAGGCGACCAGCACGGACCGCACACCCGGCACCGCGCGCACGTTGTCTTCAGCCGCCTTGCGCACCGGCTCCCAGGCCTTCACCGCCGCGGCATCGACGGTCAGCGAGAAAAACACCTTGCCGTCGCTGACAACAATATCGGACAGCACGCGCGCATCGGTGAGCGCCACACCGCCGGGCGAGGGTACTTTCGCCAAGGCCGCCAGAACCTGTTCCTTGCTTGCCGCCATAATCGCAATTCCTTATCCACCCGCCTGCCCGCTCGCGCCGACACCATAAACGCAGGGGTCGGGCGGTCAATGCGGCGTGCTATCAAGAGTGGTTGACGCGGCCTCACCCGCAATGACCTATTGTCAGATAAACATACGCGAATAGAGGCCAAGACGAAGGAGGAACACGATGGCGAAGGTGGCGTTTCTGGGCTTGGGCGTCATGGGCTACCCCATGGCCGGGCATCTCAAGAACAAAGGCGGGCACGAGGTGACGGTCTATAACCGCACCGCCGCCAAGGCCGAGAAATGGGTCGCGCAATATGGCGGCAAATCCGCTCCCACCCCGAAGGCCGCCGCCGAGGGTCAGGATTTCGTGATGACGTGCGTGGGCAACGACAACGACCTGCGCGAGGTCACGCTCGGCGCCAACGGCGCCTTCGCCGGCATGGGCAAGGGCAAAGTATTCGTCGACCACACCACCGCTTCCGCCGAGATCGCGCGCGAGCTTTACGCGGCGGGCAAGAAGGCCGGCTTCGACTGCATCGACGCGCCGGTATCGGGTGGCCAGGCCGGCGCCGAAAACGGCGTGCTCACGGTGATGTGCGGCGGCGACGCCGAGCCGTTCGCGCGCGCCGAGAAGGTGATCGCGGCCTATGCGCGCGCCTGCAATCTGATCGGCGCCCCCGGCGCGGGCCAGCTCACCAAGATGGTCAATCAAATTTGCATCGCCGGCCTGGTGCAGGGGCTGGCCGAGGCGCTGCACTTCGGCAAGAAAGCCGGTCTCGACATCGAGAAGGTCATCGCCACCATTTCCAAGGGCGCGGCGCAATCCTGGCAGATGGAGAACCGCTACAAGACCATGGTCGCCGGGCAAGTTCGACTTCGGTTTTGCCGTGCAGTGGATGCGCAAGGATCTGGGCATGTGCCTCGCCGAGGCGCGCAACAACGGCGCGCATCTGCCGACCAGCGCGCTCATTGACCAGTTCTATTCGGAAATCGAGGCCATGGGCGGCAAGCGCTGGGATACGTCGAGCCTGATCGCGTTGCTGGATCGGTAAACCTAGGCGCTTGCTCTCTTGTAGCCCGGGTGGAGCGAAGCGGAACCCGGGGCTGCATCCCCGCGCACGAGAACCCCGGATTACGCTGCGCTACATCCGGGCTACGCTTGTTCAGTCCGTGGATTAGCTTTTGGCCTTGGACGTGTTCATCGCCACCGCGGCGCGAATAAGCGCCATGAACGCCTTTGCATCGATCTTGTCGCCCTCATGGATATCGATGGCGCGCCTCATGTTGCCTTCGAGGCTGGAATTGAAGAGGTGTGAGGGGTCCTTGAGCGCGGCGCCCTTGGCGAAGGTCAGCTTCACGGCATTCTTGTACGTCTCGCCGATGCAGATGATGCCGGCGTGCTCCCACACCGGAACCCCACGCATCGCGTTCGACGGCTTTTTCCATTTCACTTCCTCGACCACGTCGGGGTCTGCCTCTTTGATGAGTTTTCGGACCCGCGCGAGCGTCTCGCCCCGCCAATCGCCTAGCGCCGCGATTCGCGCATCGATCAGGTGAGAGGGAGAGTCTCCGCCTTTTGCTTCCTCCGAGGCGGACTTGCTCTTCTTTATGGTGGTTGCCGGTTTCTTCATGGTTGCTGTCGCTCGTCCGTCACTTGGGTTTCGATCGATCGTAGCCTGGGTGGAGCGAAGCGTAACCCGGGAACGACGGAAAGGCTGCCCCAGGTCTCGCGGAGTTCACCCTCAGGCGCACCGAAAGTGCGACCCGGGGGCTTCACCCGGGCGATAAGCTACTGTTTTGCGTCGAGCGATTTGGTATACTGGCCTTATGGTGAAGGCACTTGAACAAGCCATTGCCGAAGTAGAGCGCCTGCCCGCCGAGGATCAAGAACAGATCGGGCGGACGCTGCTCTCTCATGTCGAAAAGCTGCGTGCATTGCGCGCGGAAATCGACAAGGGCATCCGCTCGCTCGATGCGGGACAGGGAAAAGAGTCCAGCATCGACGAATTCCTCCGGCAAAAGAACCGGTAGATGGCCGAAACCAGGCGCGCGGCGCTCTGGTCGCCCGAGGCGCTCGACGATCGCGAGAGGATTTGGGACTACTACGTCGGGGTCGCCGGCAGGCATACCGCAGAAAAGATCCTCCGCGAAATCGCCGAAGTGATTGCGCTGATCGAAGACCATCCGCTTGCGGGACGCGCGCGCAACGAGGTGCGCCCAGGGCTACGTTCGTTCGCCACCACGCCTCATGTCGTCTTCTACCGTGTCGTCAATGACACGCCGGAAATCGTGCGCGTGCTGGATGGGCGGCAGGATATCGAGGAGAAATTTGCGGCGCCGGAGGGAGAGTAACAGCTTGTAGACCGGGCGGAGCCAACGGGTCCGGCCCGAAGTGGCCGGCCCGATGACTGGCTCCGCGTAACCCGGGAACGATTGATAGGCTGCCCCGGGTTTCGCTGCGCTCCATCCGGGCGAGGCTTGCTTGCTGTACTATTCCGCATGAGCACCCGACGAAGCGCGGTGGGGATGTTGCATGTCGCTCGATCGATTATCGCTTTCGACAGTTCCGATAACTCCACTCTTCAATGATCTCCAGCTACCGGAGGCAACCGGGTTTATTTGGAAGCGTCACGAACGCTTTTATCTTATTACCAACTGGCATGTCGTATCGGCTCTAGATCTCTTTACAAAGAAGCATCTCTGTAAGGGCGGCACGCGACCGAACAAATTACGCTGCCATTTCCTCATCCGTGTCGGGCAGTACGAGCGCGAACTGATAGATGTTCCAATCCGCGACGAGAATGACCAACCTCTGTGGCTCATTCACTTCGCACAGGAGACGCGGGCGATTGATGTTGTCGCACTGCCGCTTGAGTACGAGAACCTCAAAACAAAGGTCACATTGCTTCCGGTAAACGAACTAGCTCCGGGCAAAATAGCCATCATGGTAGGTATGGACGTCTTCATTCTCGGATACCCATTCGGCTCACGACCGCCCGCGTTCCCTGTCTGGAAACGGGGAAGCATCGCGTCTGAACCGGATTTGGTACGTCTCTCTACCGGTTACTACCTAGTGGATACCGCCTCACGTCCCGGGATGTCAGGCTCGCCGGTCATACTCCGCAGTTGGTCAAACCACATCCTTGAATCCAATATGTGGACGACCGGGAACGACCAGCTTCCGATAGATCGGATTATCGGCGTCTATTCCGGTAGGTTACGACCGACAGGCGCCCAAATTGGTATCGCGTGGCACGTGGAGTACATCGACCAAACCATTGATGCCGGGAAACGCGATACCTAAGCCCATCGCTCCATGCGGGCTACGACTCGGGGTGGTCAACCCCTCCGCTCGCCGAAATCCATCATGGGTACGTCGACATCGCCCGCCCAGTCGGCGGGCAGCAGGCCGCGCCTGAAATAGACGTGAAACGACGAATATTAGCAGCGGCAACAATCGCTGACTTATATCCGTCACCCTGAGGTGCGAGGCGCGTAGCGCCGAGCCTCGAAGGGCGACGGCCTGGTTCTTCAAGATATTGGCCGTTCATCCTTCGAGGCCCGCGCTGTGCGCGGGCACCTCAGGATGACGGGTCAACCGGGGGCCCCCTAACCCACGCTACGGGCTGCGAAGCTTATCCCGGATTTCGCTTCGCTCCATCCGGGCTACAAGCTAAAACGCGATCTGCAGCCCGTCGTCGGCGAGCAGCACGCCGGCGGCCTTGATCTCGTCGAGCCGCGCCAGCACGCTCGGGTTCATGTGCGTGAGCATTGTCTGCTTCGCGTTCAGCTCCGACAGCTTCGCCTTCAGGATGTCCCAGCTCATATGCCCGGTGAGCTTGCCGGCGTAGGCATAACATTCGCAGATGAAAAGATCGGCGCGGGAGGCAATCGGCAGCAGGGCCTCGGTCCATTCGGTATCGCCCGAATAGGCGAAGACCTTCTCGCCATCCGACAACCGTAGCGCGGTCGAGGGCGCGCCCGATTGGTGGATCACCTCGGCCGTGATCAGCGAATGCCCCAGTACGTCGGATTCGGCGCCGACCGGCACTTCCTCGACCGTCCAAGGAAAGCGCCATTTCGATCCGGTCGACTTCGGGAAAAACACTTCGAGCGCGGCATCGATCCGCGCACGCGTGCCGGGCGGCCCCGCGATCAGCAGCGGTTTCTCGCGGCGCGACAGAAATTGCCCATCGAGCAACAGGAATGGCAGGCCGCCGAAATGATCGCCGTGCAGATGCGAAAGGATGATCGCATCGATGCGGTTCGGCTCGATGCCCTGCTTCTTCAGCGCCGGCACCGCCGAGGCGCCGCAATCGACCAGAAGCGTTGCCTTCGCTGTTTCCAGGAAGAAACACGTATTGAGCCTTCCGCCCGACCCGAAGGCGTCGCCAGAGCCAACGATGGTGAGTTTCATTGCCTTCGTCTCAACTCGTCATTCCGAGGTGCTCGCGTCAGCGAGCGAACCCCGGAATCCAGATGCGAACACGGCGTTTGGGTCTGGATTCCGGGTTCGCGTGCTTCGCACACGCCCCGGAATGACAGGGGTCACGCCCTCGCGCTCGGGCGCGCCGAGACGGCGGCGTGCCACCGTTTCACATGGGCCAGGTTGTCTGGCATCGCGAGCTTTGCCGGCTTCATGAAATCGACCGCGACCATTGTGGTGATATCGGCCACCGAATAGCGCTCGCCGGCAATGAATTCGCGCTTGGTCAATTCCTTGTCCAGCAGCTCAAGAAACCAGATTGCGCGCGGCCGCATGGCCTCGGCATAGGCCGGCACCTGCGGCACTTCCAATTCCCTCATGGCCGGATGCAGATGGCGGAACACCGCCGCCACGTTCGAGAAGAAATTGATTTCGCAGCGGCGGTTCCACATTTCCACCAGCGCGATCTCCTTAGGCCCGACGCCGAACAGCGGCGGTTCCGGCTGCAGCACTTCGAAATAGCGGCAGATGGCGATCGAACTCGGTGATGACGGTTCCGTCGTCGAGCACCAGCGCCGGCATCCGTTGCAAGGGGTTGATGGCCGTGTATTCGGGCGTTTTGTGCTGCATGGTCATGATATCGACCTGCTCGGTCGGCAACGTTATGCCCTTCTCGCTGAGAAAAATGCGCGTACGCCGGGGATTCGGCGCCTGCCTGCTGTCATAGAGCTTCATTTTCTTAACTCCGGTCCGTTTTTCCCCTCGACCGCAGCCGAACATGGGCAAAAAGCCCTGTCAAACCGGCCGGTAATAAACCGTTAACCAGTGTCTTTAGCGTACTTTTAAGCTTGGTCTTAAGGAATTTGGGCGAGGTTGGCGGCAACGTTTCTGCGTGCAAGCGTCGATTTTATGCCGATTCCAGGCGAACAGCCCGACCTTTCCGCGTTGCCACCGGTTACCTCGCCGGTGAAGCGCCGCCTTGCCGCGCAATACGTCCGCGACGCGCGCGACCGGTTGACCTCGTCGAGCGGCACCCGCCCAGCCTTCGATTACGAGCTGCTGCGGCAATACGCGCAAAACCGCCTGTCGGCATCACTGGTGATCCTGCTGCTGGTCGCGACCATCGGCTTCCTGTCGAGCCTGTGGACCGGTGCGGTCGCCGCCGGCGCCTGGACCGCCTCGGTGCTGGTCATCCATGCGGTCATGATCAGCAAATGCCGGCAGTTCCTCGAGCTGCCGATGGCCGAAGCCGCGGCGCAGTCCTGGCGGCTGCGCTTCATCATGCTCGACCTGTTCTACGGGCTGGCCTGGATGTTCATTTTGATTCATCCGGTCGGCGCCGACGAAAGCTCGGGCACCTTCATGCTGTTCGTGATGCTGCTGGTGGTGGCGGTATCCAGCATGCTGGCCTCGAGCCTGCCGATGGCGGTGTTCGCCGCCACTTTCCCGGTGACCGCGGCGATCGCGCTCGACTTCGTCCTCGAAGGCTCCCTGCGCAATTACATCCTCGCCATCATGGCGGTCACCGCGCAGGGCTACTTCGCTGTGCTGGCCTACCGGCTCTATTCAACCACGCTGGCGACGCTGCAGGCGCGCGCCGAAAAAGATGCGTTGATCGGCGAACTGGAACAGGCCAAGTCGATTTCCGACGAGGCGCGCCAGCGGGCGGAAGCCGCCAATATCTCGAAGTCGCGCTTCCTCGCGCAAATGAGCCACGAATTGCGCACGCCGCTGAACGCTATTCTCGGGTTTTCCGAAGTGATGAAGACGGAAGTATTCGGCGAACATGCGGTGCCGGCCTACAAGGAATATTCCGCGGATATTCACAATTCCGGCGTGCATCTGCTCGGGCTGATCAACGAGATTCTGGACCTGTCGCGCATCGAGGCCGGTCGCTACGAGCTCAACGAGGAATCCATCTCGCTGGTCGGCATCGTCGAGGATTGCCACCATCTGCTGAAGCTGCGCGCGACCAACCGCGGCATCACCATCCATGAGGTGTTCGAGGCCGACTTGCCGCGGCTGTGGGCCGATGAGCGCGCGGTGCGCCAGATCTGCCTCAATCTGCTGTCGAACGCGATCAAGTTCACCCCGCAAGGCGGCGAGATCTGGTTGAAGGTCGGCTGGACCGCCTCCGGCGGCCAATATATGAGCGTCAAGGATACCGGGCCGGGCATTCCGGAAGAGGAAATCCCGATCGTGCTCGCCTCCTTCGGCCAGGGTTCCAATTCGATCAAATCCGCCGAACAGGGCGCCGGTCTCGGCCTGCCGATCGCCAAGAGCCTGGTCGACCTGCATGGCGGCTCGTTCGTGCTCAAGTCCAAGCTGCGCATCGGTACCGAGGTTGTAGTCACCTTCCCACCCGAACGGGTGGTCGCGGCGATGGCGCCAATGCCGTCGATGATGGATCACGCGCCACCGATCGCGCCGGCGCCGGGTGAGCCCATCCTTTCGCCCGAGGAAAAGCGCCGCCTGAGCCGTCGCCCGCTGTTCCGCGCGGGGACGTAATGCCGCTCGCGACAATCGCTACGATTGCGTTCCCGGCGGCGGTGACTATGGTCGCAGCCGATTCGGCCGCGAGACCGACCATGATCGAGAGCCCTTGCGTTAAAATCTGCACGCTCGATGCGCGTTCCGGCCTGTGCCTTGGTTGCGGCCGCACCATCGATGAGATTGCGTGCTGGACCGCTATGAGCGCCAGCGAGCGCGACCGCGTGATGGGCGAACTGCCGTGGCGCCTAGCCGCCAGCCGGGGCGCTGAACCCGCCGGCGCGACAGGATGACGCCGTGAGCCGCCGCCTGACCTTGACCTTCATTTTTGGCGCGGCGGTGATCGCTGGCGGCCCTGATCGCCAGCAACGATCAGGACGCCATCACCAATCTGCTGAGTCATGATGTCGGGTCGCTCGCGCTCAAGCTCGCGCTGTTGATTTTCGTCGGCGGCCTAGTGATCACCTTGTTCCGCGACCGGCTGTCGAAGGCGTTGGAGGCCCTGCTGTTCTGGGCCGTGCTCGGCCTGCTGCTGGTGGTCGGCTACAGCTACCGTTTCGAATTGCGCGACGTCGGCGACCGCGTGATCGCCGAATTGGTGCCGGGCTATGTCGCCGGCCACGGCCGCCGCGTCGAAGTCGTGCGCGGCCACGGCGGCGATTTCGCGGTCGGCGCCCTGATCAACGGCGCACGCGTGCCCATGGTGCTCGACACCGGCGCAAGCTCGGTGGTGCTTACGCAACAGGCCGCCAAGGCGGCCGGCCTGCCGCTCGAAGTGCTCGATTATACGGTCAACGTGGATACCGCCAACGGTCGCACCCGCGCGGCGCCGGTGACGCTCGACCGCCTTGCCGTCGGCGGGCTGATCGAGCGTTCGGTGCCGGCGCTGGTGGCGCAGCCGGGCCAACTCAAGAACAATCTGCTCGGCATGACCTTTCTCAACCGGCTGGAAAGCTGGGAGGTGCGCGGCGACCGGCTGCGCATGCGCGGAAATCCTTAATCGACGCGTGTTTCGTCTTCACAGCAGCGTCAGGAACAGGCGCAACCCGACAATATAAACGAAAATACCGAAAGCGATTTCGAGTTTGCGTTTCGGGCAGCCAATGGGCGAGGCGCACGCCATACCGCGTCGTGTAGCTGGACACCGGCGCCATCAATACGAAGCCGATCAGCGACACGAAGCCGACCGACAGCGGCGGCAGCTCAGACATATGCCGCCAGCCCGCCAAGACGTAGCCGATGGTGCCGGCAATCGTAATCGGCACCCCGACGCCGGCCGAGGTTGCCACCGCGCGCTGCATCGGCTGTCCGTAGAGGGTGAGCACCGCATTTGAAATCGCGCCGCCGCTGACGCCGACCAGCGAGGAAAACAGTCCGGTGATAAAGCCGTAGATCGTTAGCGGAGTGCGTCCCGGCAAATCGGTCTCGAGGTTCCAACGGTCCCCTATGAACAACATCTTGGTGCCGATGAAGGCCGTGAAGACCACGAAGGCGATCTTGAATACCGGCGCCGGCGCGAAGGCCGCAATGACCGAGCCGATCACCACTCCGACGACCGCCGGCAAAGCCCAGAGTCGCACGACTGCAGTGATCACCGCGCCTTTTTTCTTGTGTTCCAGATAGGAGCGCAAGGTCGTCGGAATGATGATGGCGAGCGATGTGCCGATGCACAACTGGATGCGCACGTCTTCCGGCACCCCGAGCACGCGGAACACTTCGTACAGCACCGGCACGATGATGGCGCCGCCGCCGATGCCAAACAGGCCGGCGAGAATGCCGACCAGGATGCCGGCGCCCGCGATCCAGAGCGCGAGCATGACGATCTCGCCGATTGGATATCCCAGCACGATGGATTTCCCGGATGAAGCTTAAGCCGCCGCGATGTGCGCTAAATCCGGTTTCAAGTCCAGCACCTGCGCCAGCGCGTCAGCCATGACAGAGGCGCGCGCCGCCGGTTTGACGGCCTCGGTCGCCAGATGGCGACGGAACGCGCGCGCGCCCGGTACGCTGCGGAACAGTCCCAGCACATGGCGGGTCATCGAGTGCAGCCGCACGCCCTTGGCCAGTTCACGCTCGATATAAGGAATGAACGCCAGCGCCGCGTCTTTCGGTGACGCAAACGGCGCGGGCTCGCCGAACAGCAATGGATCGACGCCCAGGAGCCGCCAGGGTTCCTGATAGGCGGCACGGCCCATCATCACGCCATCCATATGCGCGAGCTGCGCTTGCGCCTGCTCCAGGCTGGCGATGCCGCCGTTGAGCACGATTTCGAAATCGGGGTGTGCGGTCTTGAGCCGGTGTACGATGGAATAATCGAGCGGCGGCACGTCGCGATTCTCGCGCGGCGACAATCCCTTCAGCCAGGCTTTGCGCGCGTGCACGATCAGGGCATCCGCGCCCGCCGCCTTGACCGCCTCGGCGAACGCGAACAGCGCCTGATCGGGATCCTGCTCGTCGACGCCGAGCCGGCATTTCACCGTCACCGGAATCCTCACCGCCCCTTTCATGGCGGCGACGCAATCGGCGACCAGCGCCGGCTCAACCATCAGGCAGGCGCCGAAACGGCCCTCCTGCACCCGCTCGGATGGACAACCGACATTGAGGTTGATCTCGTCGTAGCCGAACTCTTCGCCGATGCGCGCTGCAGCGCCAAGCGCCGCCGGCTCACTGCCGCCGAGTTGCAGCGCTACCGGATGCTCGAATGGATCGAAGCCGAGCAGCCGGGCGCGGTCACCGCGCAGGACCGCGCCGGTGGTGAGCATTTCGGTGTAGATCAGCGCGCGGCGCGTAAGCAGGCGATGGAAGAACCGGCAATGCCGGTCGGTCCATTCCATCATGGGTGCAATACTAAAGCGCCGTTGCTGCATTTTCGCGGTCTTCTCACGCATTGCCGGCCTTCTAACACTTTCGTCTGCCATTTGGTTTGCACCTATTTAGGTCTATTGCCGTGCTCGAAGGTGCAGAGGTCGGCGTCAGCTTGGCGCAAATTCCTCGCGTTTCCTCGCAGCAAAATCGCGGCTGAGAACCGGTCGCGAACGGGCGGTGGCAGTACAAAAAAGCCGTCTGGCCAAAACCGCCGCGAATGCGTCGTTTCAACGCGATTTGGCCGCACATACCGCCAGGATACAACCCCCTGCACCCCTGGGCGTTTGTACCAGCCATCGCCACGCAGCCGGTTGCGCCACCCCGGACCCGCTCCGCCGGGCACTCTGGCCTCGGTGCCAACTCTCTACTAACATCATAGCCGGGCATTCGATTAAGGCTGATAAGGGGGATTTCTGAGCTCCGTTGCCCTACCTGGATAGGGGATCACTTTTCTTCGGAAGCACGGCCGAAGAAACTAGCTTGGATTTTGTGAGGACATCGTACCAATGCAAAAGGCCATCAAAGTAGCAATCGCCGGCGTCGGCAATTGCGCCAGTTCGCTTGTGCAGGGCGTGGAATACTACCGCAATCGCCAAGGCGTGGCGCTCGACGGCGTCATGCGCCAATCCATCGGCGGCTATACCTGCGGCGACGTCGAGTTCGTCGCGGCGTTCGACATTGACCGACGCAAGGTCGGTCACCCGCTCGAGGAGGCAATCTTCGCCAAACCAAACTGCACCCGCATTTTCCAAAGCGCCCTACCGGTGTCGAACGTCATCGTTCAGGCCGGTCCGGTGCTCGACGGCGTTGCACCGCACATGGCCGATTATCCCGACGATGCCGCATTTCGTTCTGCGGATATCGAGCCGACCGATGTCGCCGCAGCACTGCGCAAGTCGGGGGCCGAAGTTCTGCTGTGCTACATGCCGGTCGGCTCAGAGCTGGCGGTAAAGCATTACGCGCAAGCTTGTCTGGATGCGCGTATAGCCATGATCAATTGCGTTCCCGTGTTCCTTGCCTCGGACCCCGACTGGGCGCAGAAATTTTGGGACGCCGGCCTGCCAATCATCGGCGACGATATCAAAAGCCAAATCGGAGCGACTATCGTACACCGAACGTTGGCGCGGCTGTTCGCCGACCGAGGGGTTGCCCTCGATCGGACTTATCAACTCAATACTGGAGGCAATACCGACTTCCTCAACATGCTTGAGCGGAGTTGTCTGAAGTCAAAAAAGGTAATTGCTCAGGGGGCAAGGCAGGCGTGTGCGACAAATTGACTCGATGGGCATGAAGGGGGTGGTGTCGCGCGGTCGGATGTAAGTCAACACATGGGTGATTCCGCCGCCTGATTTTTCCTCTTTGCGAAGCGCCGAAAAGGATGCGCTGATCGCGACGCTTTTGTCGCGGCTGGTCATCTTAGAAGCCGAGATTTTTGCATTGCGGGCGGAGAACACGGAACTGTTTGCGGAGAATGCAGCGCTGCGAGAGAAACTGAATCTGCCGCCGAAGACGCCGGACAATTCAAGCACACCACCCTCGCGGGGGTACAAGGCCAATAGCGATCCCGAGGCTGCGTGCACGGCCAAACGCAAGAGCCATCCTGGCACCTTTCGGGCGCTGCATCCCAATCCTACACGGCGGGAGGAGGTACGGGCAACGCAGTGCGTCCATTGTCAAGCGGATGTGTCGGGGGTGACGCAGCAGGCGGTTCACGCCTACGACCGGATCGAGATTCCCGAGATCAAGCCGGATATCACGCGGGTGACGCTGCATGGCGGCATCTGCCCGTGTTGCGCCAAGCGGTTCACGGCTACGCCGCCGGCGGGGCTTGAGCCGGGCTCGCCATTCGGACCGAACCTGCGCGCGCTTGCCATCTACTTGCGCTTCACCCACGCGATTTCGTTCGAACGGCTGGCACGGTTGATGTCCGATCTGCTCGGGCTTGAAATCAGCGAAGGGGCACTGGTCAATATGCTCGACGACAGCAAGGCGCTCTTTGCACGTCAGAGCAGCCTGATCCGCGGCCGCCTACTGTGTGGCACCATCCTGCAGTCGGACGAGACCAGTGTGCGGGTCGGCAAGCGGACCTGGTGGACCTGGGTGTTCCATCACGGCAACGATTGCTGCTTCGTCATCCGCCCGAGCCGTGGCAAGAACGTAGTGGAAGAATTTCTCGGCGATGTTCGCCCGGACTTCTGGGTCTCCGACCGCCTTGCCGCGCAGATGGGTTGGGCCAAGATAGACCAACAAGTCTGCTTGGCTCATCTCATGCGCGATGCCCAATACGCCATCGATGCCGGCGATACCGCCTTCGCACCCGGCCTGCGCGAACTGCTGCAGCGGGCCTGCCGCATCGGCCGAAGGCGCGACCGCCTGGCCGACACCACGCTACGGACCTACGCTTACAAGCTCGATGCCAAGCTCGATGCTCTGCTATGCATTACGCCGGCCCATGGCGCGGGCCGAAAGCTGCAGGGCGTCATCAAGGGATGCCGGCGACACATGTTTGTCTTCCTCGCCAACCGAGCCGTTCCTCCCACCAACAACGGTTCCGAGCAGGCGCTGCGCCCCTGCGTCATCTTCCGAAAGGTGACAAACTGCTTCCGATCCGAATGGGCCGCCCACCTCTACGCTGACATTCGCTCTGTCCTCGAAACAGCACGACGAAGAGCCATCGGTGTGCTCGACGCCATACGTCTGACCTTGAAAGGCTTGCCGCTCACTGCGAGCCTCCAAGACCAAAGCGCCGCCCCACATCCATCAGGGTGATAAATTACCGGGAACCAACCGTGCGGGACGTTTCGGACCGTGCGTCATCTTCCGCAGGGTTACCAACTGCTTCCGCTCGGAACGACGCGCTAACTCTACGCCGATGTCAGGCCCGTGTTCGAGACTACCCGAAGACGGCACATTCCCATTCTGCAGTCCACATCCGCCTGACCCTCGACGAACAGCCCTGTCGATCAGTCCTTGAGCCTACTTGCTCTCGATAAACCCATCGCGCAAATTAAGATGATGGGAGCCACCTGGTCGATGTCTGTGCGGCAGAATGCGGGGATCATGGCCAAGATCGTCGAACCGAAGAGCAGCGCCAGCAAAAGCGTTGTCAGCCTGAAAGTAACGCTGCACGGCACAAAACCGTCGGTCTGGCGCCGGCTCCTGATGCCAGGCGGGATGACGCTCGGCGACCTGCATCACGCGATCCAGGCGGCGATGGGCTGGCATGACAGCCATCTCCATACCTTCGACATTGATGGCCGGCAGTATGGCGATCGACACCAGGTCGACGACGTCGCCGAAGAGCATCGCTTGACCCTGAATGGCCTGGTGAAATCCGGCATCGCCCGCTTCACCTATACCTACGACTTCGGCGACAACTGGCAACACATGGTCGCGATCGAGAAAACCCAGCCAGCCATCGAGGGAAAATCCTATCCAGCCTGCGTTGCCGGAGCACGCAACTGTCCCCCAGAAGATTGCGGTGGTTCCTGGGGCTATCAGCACCTGCTCGAAGTTCTAGCTGATCCCGCTCATCCGGAACACGCCGAACAGATCGAGTGGATCGGCGAAGAGTTCGACCCCAATAAGTTCGCAGTCGAAATCGCCGATGCGATGCTCGCTGCCCGCTTCAACCGAAACTAAAATCCCGCCTTACACCAATCCCCAAGACCATTCCGCCAAACTCAGCAGAGTGAGCAATTACCAAAAAAGATATCCAAGACTGAATCCGTCCAATCGCAACTGGACGAACAACTCGATGCGCGGAACATACACATTGGCCCGTCCGACTATGTGCCGTGGCAGAAAGACAACAAGGTCTGCTTCATCCGCATGGAGGGACGCGGTTTTGGGGATTCGCCATTCGAATTGGAGTTGCGGCTGTCGGTGGAAGATTCGCCGAACAGCGCCGGCGTCGTTATCGATGCAATCCGCTGCATAAAGCTGGCATTGGAACGCGGCGAAGCCGGCCCATTGGAGGCCCCATCGGCATACTATATGAAAAGTCCACCTCGGCAATTTCGCGACAGCGTTGCGCGTGACGCCTGCAACGCCTTCATCGATGGCCGCAACTTCGAGCTTTCCGAGGAGGCGGCGCGCGAGGCAAAGGTTGTGGTCCGTCCTGGCCGTTCATAGATTCCGAGCGAAACCGGTGCTCGCCGAATCTCGGCCATAGACTTTCTGAGCTGGCTCGGTGCACGGGCGCGTAGCGGATGACGGAGCCAATCGAAACGCTACTCTTCGACTTTGGCGGCACGCTCGACGCCGACGGCGTGGCGTGGAAGGAACGCTTCTACAGCTTTTACCGGGCCGAAGGGCTGGATATGACTGCCGATGCTTTCGCGTCTGCCTTCTTCGCCGCCGATGACCCGCTCGTTGGAGGCCTGCCGCCGGCAACCGACCTGTCGGGAACGGTCCATGCATTGGCGGCCAACCTCGAGGCCGAACTGGCGTGTCGCAGCGCTGGAAATGACAATGCAGCAACCGTCAATAAACTGACAAATCGCGATCGCAGTCGGCGCGTAGCATCGCGCTTCCTTTCCGAAGCCTCGGCCGCTTTCGCACGTAATCGGCCGGTCTTGGAGGCGTTGAGAAAGCGCTATCGACTGGGAATCGTGTCGAATTTTTATGGCAATCTCGAAGCGGTGTGTCAGGGCGCCGGTCTGGCCCCCTTGTTCGCGGTCATGGTGGATAGTCACTGCGTCGGTGCCGAAAAGCCCGATCCGGCGATCTTCCACGCTGCCCTCAATACGCTTCGCGCGATACCGGAGACGACCGTGTACGTGGGCAATTCATTGCGTCGGGACCGCGAGGGCGCTCGACGCACGGGCATGGGCTTCATCTGGATTGCGCCCCAAGATGTCCAGGATGCTGAAGCTCGGGGCTCGGCGAAGCCGCCCGTTCATGCGACGGTGACCGCGTTGCGTGATCTCGTGAATATCTTCACATGACCGCAATATCAGCCTATCCGATCCTCCGAGGAGGCATCATCGCCGCTGGCAATGGGAACCGCTTGCGGACCGACGGGTATCGCGTCAGCAAACCAATGGTGCCGGTCGCCGGACGACCCCTTATCGAGCACGCCCTTGATCGCTTCCGTGCCGCCGGTATTCGCCGATTGACCATCATCATCAACGACACGAGCGACGACTGCCGGCAATGGCTCGGCGACCATGGTGGAGATTTCGATCTCGACTTGATCGTGCGCACAACTCCATCGTCCTACGCCAGCTTCCAACTCGTCGCCGGCCGACTGGCTGGCGCGCCGGCGGTGATTACGACGATCGACGCGATTATGCCGGTCAACGATTTTTGCATTTTTACGAAGTCTGCCGCCGAGTTTCCGAAAAACGCAGTGGTGCTCGGCCTGACCGATCATATCGATGACGAAAATCCGCTGTGGGCCACATTGAACGTCGCGGACCACCGCATTCGGCAGCTCGGCGGCAGCGATGGCAGCCATGTGACGGCCGGCCTCTATTGGCTGCCGGCGCAGCGGCCGGCTGAGCCCAAAGCCGGTTTTGCCCGGCTCCGCGATTATCTCCGATGGCTGGTGGCCGAGCACCAGCCAGTTTACGGCATCGTTCTGCCCCGCGTATTCGATATTGACCGGGCACGCGATATCATCGCGGCCGAATTGGCGGAACGCGGTCGCGAGCATGGGAATCCTGGCGCATGAGCCCCGCCAAGACCTGCTGGGGCATCTACCGCGAGTCGGCGCACTCGCCTGGGCGCATCAATGATGACTTCGCAATTATAAAAAGTGTCGGTGAAGCCTTGATGGCGCGGGGATTTACCGTCGAGCTTGTCGCCGCAGATGCCGCTTTCGAGACCACTAGCGCCAACATATTCGCGATGTGCGAGCGTGGTGCCGCCCTTGATCGCCTCAAGGGCGCCGAGAACGCGGGCTCGATCGTCGTCAATTCCCCGGACGCGATTCGCAACACTTATCGCCATCGCATGGTTGAACTCTTCGCACGACATCATGTTTCGGCGCCCGTTAGCCAAGTCGTCGCTACCGATGCAAACATGCCGCAGCCGGCCGCCGGGGTGTGGGTCAAACGCTACGATTTCCACGCGACGCAAACCGACGATGTCATATACGCCGCATCGAAGGACGGATGGCACGAGGCACTACACCGGTTTGCTAGGCGCGGCATTCCGTTCATTGTCGCCCAGGAGCACGTGGCGGGCGATCTCGTCAAATTCTACGGTGTGAGAAATGACGCTGCGGCGACGGATTCCAATTGGTTTGAATGGTTCTATCATCGCGACCAAGGAATGCTGGGTCATTCCTTCGAGGTTTCCTGCCTGCGCCAAGTTGCATTCGGTGCTGCGGCGGTGCTCGGGCTCGAGATTTTCGGCGGCGACGCCATCATCCAAGCCAACGGCGAGCCGATGATTGTCGACCTCAATGCCTGGCCCAGCTATGCGCGGTTTCGCGAGCAGGCCGCTCAGGCGATCGCAGCCCACTTGACCGAGCGCTTCCGGCGGCACCCGCGCATCGTAACCCCGATGAGGAGCTGATTCATGGACGACGTCCCTCCCCGGAACACGGCATCGGTGCCCCAGCACGGCACCCAACGCCATGCCGTCCCCGGCCCCAAATCCAAAACGATTTTCGATCGCGAGGCCGAGGCGATGGCGCCAGGGCTGCAATCGATCGCTCTCTATTCACAAATCGTGGTCGACCACGCCAAGGGTTGCACGATCACCGACGTCGACGGGAACGAGTATCTCGATTTCATCGCCGGTGTCGCGGTTGGCAGTGTCGGCCATTGCCATCCCCACTACGTCAAACGTCTCAGGCGAACAACTCGAACGGATCACCTTCGGCAGCTTCGCAACCGAGACCCGTGCCCGTTTTCTCAATCTAGTCAGCGGATTGTTGCCCGAAGGCATCACCCATATCCAACTGTTCTCGGGCGGCGCAGAGGCGGTCGAGGCCGCCTTCCGTCTCGCCAAATCGGTCACCAAGAAATTCGAGTTTGTCGGGTTCTGGGGCGGCTACCATGGCAAGACCGCAGGTGTTATTGGCCTTCTCGGCGGTGACTATCGCAACCACCAGGGGCCCTTTCCGCCCGGGATGCACCTGTCGCCATATGCCAACTGCTATCGCTGCCCATGGAAGCTTGAATATCCGTCCTGCGGACTCGCCTGCGCGGAGCATCTGCGCAACGTCATCAAGAACGAGACGCAGGGCGAGGTTGCAGCGATTATCCTGGAGCCCATGCAAGGCACGGCGGGCAACGTCATCCCGCCCGACGACTTCGTTCACGCCGTACGCGAAATCGCAGACGAAGTCGGCGCGCTGCTCATCGCCGATGAAATCCTGACCGGCTTCGGCCGCACGGGAACGATGTGGGCGTCCGAACAATTTGATCTCAAGCCCGACGTTATGACGATCGGTAAGGGTATGGGCGGCGGTTTTCCACTCAGCGCGGTCGCTTCGTCATTTGATCGCATGTCCGCCAAGCCGTTCGGAGAGCCGAGCGGAAGCTCGTCCAGCTACGGCGGCAATCCGCTTGCCGCTGCCGCCGGCCTGGGAGCCGTCGAGGTCATCCTCGATGAAAAGCTGGTCGAAAATTCCGCCCGGGTCGGCGCGCTGATGCTCGATGCGCTTAAGGGATTGCAGGACAAATACCGTTTTATCGGCGACGTGCGCGGACGCGGCCTGATGATCGGCGTTGAAATGGTTGCCGATCGCACGACCAAGGTGCCGCTGGACAAGGCCATTACCCGCGCTCTGTTCCACGAGGCGCTGGAACGCGGCCTCATCACAATGTCGTATTCGCAGGTTATCCGCATTAACCCGCCTCTGGTCATCAGCGAGGATGAAGCGATGCGCGGCATCGATATCCTCGATCAATCGTTCGCCGCCATCTCGCGCCAATTCGGGATCAACTGAGGCGGCGATACATGCTGCGGGGCGCGTTTATCGGCTTCGGGAACGTCGCGGCCAAAGGGCACCTGCCCGGCTGGCAGTCCCGCAATGATGTTAGGATAGTCGCCGCGACCGATGCCAGCGCGGCGCGCCGCGAGACATTTCTCGCAGCGTGCCCCGACGGGCGTTGGTACGAAAGCATGGATGACTTGTTGGCTGGCGAGACGCTCGATTTCGTGGACATATGCACGCCGCCCGGCAGCCATGCAACGCTTATCAAACAAGCGCTGGACGCGGGTCTCCACGTCCTCTGCGAGAAACCTTTGGTTACCCGAGCGGAAGATGCACAGATCGTGGCGGCTGCCGCGGCGAGCGCCGGACGCGTCGTGCACACAGTTCACAATTGGCTCAAAGCGCCGATCAGCCTCAAGATCTCGGCGCTGATCGCCCAAGGCGCGATCGGTACCGTCCGATCCGTCCGTTGGCAGACCTTGCGGACTCAGCCTGCGGTCGCCTCCACCATCGACGGCGGCAAAAACTGGCGCGTTGATCCGGCGATGGCAGGCGGCGGCATCCTATTCGATCATGGCTGGCATGCGATCTATTGCATCGTGCGCTGGGCCGGCATTCCCCACGGCATCGCCGCGCGGCTCGAAACGCGCCGCTTCCACGAATGGCCGATCGAAGATACGGCGACTCTCGCTCTGGATCTGACTTCCGGAAGCGCCCACATCTATCTGACCTGGACCGCCAGCGAACGTGCCAATCATATTGAGATCGAGGGCGAGCAAGGCCGCATCAATGTCGTCGATGATTGCGTTATCGTCAGATGTAAATCGGGGCAGCGTCGCTGGTCGTGTCCGCCATCCCTATCCGAAGGATCGCATCATCCCGATTGGTTCGTCGGAGTCGCGGACGACTTTCTAAATGCGGCAACCGGCAACGACAAAGGCAATCTGGACCAGGCGGTGCTGTGTGCTCGGTTAATCGATCTCGCCCAGCGGTCAAGCGCCGCGGGCGGTGCCCGTTTGTTATTCGGTGACTAGGTCGCGGATGTCGTCGGTATATTCGGGAGCCGCTCGCGCATAGCAAGAAATACCACCAGGGAAAAAAATATCGGTGTTCCCAGCGAGGCTAAGAGCACAATCCAGTTCGACTTGCCGAGCAGCGCAAGAATAAGCACGACATAGATGAAATCGCGGCGTGACGTGGCGTCGAGCAGCCGCGCAAGGCGACGGTCGGGAGCCATCGAAACCGAGGTAAAGAGCGGGCCGCTGTCGTCCTTGACACGCATCAACCGCCAATACACGAGAGCGGTCGATCCCAGGGTGCCGAGGACCGCCGCGGCGCCGAGCAACAATGGCCACGTGGCGCCGGCAGACAGGCTCCAACCGACGGCCATGCACGCAAAAATGGCGCTGTGAACGATATTGTCCCCCCAGAAATCGAGCACACCGCCCCATTGCGTCTCTTGAAATCTCAGCCTAGCCAACTCGCCATCGCATCCATCCACAATCGAATGTGTTAGGAACAGCAGCGCCCCGACAGTCTGCCAGAGCCAGTTTGCGGATAGAAAAAAGGGCGCGCCAAATAAGCCGATGGCAACTGAAAAAAGGGTGATTTGGTTTGGCGTTACCGCTGTGGACGCTAGGCGGCGCACAATTTGCAAAGAAATAGGCCGCTCGACGTGCCGCGCCATGAACCCGTCGGTGTCCTTGACCAGTGAACGCAGCAGGCGCCGTTCCGCAATGCGAACGTCAAGCGATGTTTCCACGACCATAGGATCGATCTCCGGAATTACCGCCGGCGATCCGAAACGACGAGTTAGTCGGTCCTGCACTGCTGTTAAGCCGTATGCCCCACCCTCTGCGTTCAGCACTGCAAGTGCAGCGGGTACGGTTGCTGCAGCAAGCATGACGATTCGGTGCGCTGCCGCCGCCCAGACTGCCGGTTCAAGCCGCGCTTCGGCCAGCCTTTCGAGCCAATCGGTTTCAGAGAGGATCGCCGCGGGCGCAATAACAAGCGGGGCGGCCTGAGATGGTGCGAGCATAGCGGCGAGGTCGCTCCAATTGGAAATCGTAGTAATGCTTGTTGGCGCTGCATGATCTCGCGCCAAAAACAATATTTGGCCGTAGCCGGCACGGCGCGCAGCCAGAACCGTGCGTCGCATAAGACCAAGCCCGAGAACCTTTGGGTCCCCATCATGCGCCGGCGCAATATTGGGAGCGCAGCGCGACACATCGGAAGCCGGCACGAGGACCAGGTTCGGCAACGCCGGCATCGAAGAACGCGTAACTTCAGCCTGCATGGATCAATCTCGACGCGGTCATCTCTAATTGGAGTAAACAACGAAGACCGATTGAAGATGACGAATAGTTGTCCCGATAGTATTCTTGCTTAGCCTTTGATGCGAGCCACATATAGACAAGGAGCCAGAGTCATTCCCAATTCGCTAATTATCGCTGCGTTTTTCGGCTTGGCGCTTGTGGTCTACCTGATTGTCGACACCGGCGCTGGGGATGTGACTCGCGCTATGTTGGTCGTCGGTTGGGGGCTGATCCCGATAACCCTGTTTCATTTTATTCCTCTGTTTTTTAGCGCTCTCTCATGGCGCGAATTGCTACCTCTTTCAAGTCGTCCGGATGTCATCGGCGTTACCTGGATCCGCTGGATTCGCGAATCGATTAACGCACTGTTGCCGGTCGCCGGCGTCGGTGGCGATATCGCAAGCGCACGACTCGCCCATCTGCGCGGCGTGCCTGGCGCACAAGCGGCGGCCAGTATGATCGTTGACACCACGGTCGGAGTGGTCACCCAGTTGGTTTTCGTCATGACCGGGGTGACGTTGTTGGTGATCCGCTCGAACGAGCATGCCGCGCTTCTCGTGGCATGGGCGGAGTTGATCGGAATAGCCGTATTCTTCGTGGCAATTGCAGCATTTGTGTTGTTCCAGCATCGAAATATGCTTGGCAGTTTCGCCAAACTGGCTCGCGGCCTATTACCTGAAAAATGGTTGTTTAGCTTTGCAGGCAGCGCATCGGCGATCGATGATGCTGTTGTCGCAACGTACCGTAGCTGGTTTGCCTTCTTGCGGGCCAACCTGCTGCGCCTCGTTGGATGGGCTGTAGGCACGGGCGAAATTTGGTTGGTGATGCGTTTTCTGGATCAGCACTTCGGCGTGATTGATTCGTTTATCCTCGAAAGTCTCACCTCCGGCGTTCGTGCGGCAGCATTCATGGTGCCCGGAGCGTTAGGCGCTCTCGAGGGCAGCTTTGTCTTGTTCGGTGCGTTGTTCGGACTGCCGCCGGAGACATCACTGGCTATTTCCTTGTCAAAAAGAGTTCGCGAGGTGGTCTTGGGTCTGCCGGGCCTGTTTGTTTGGCACTGGGTCGAAGCGCATTATCTTCTGCGCCGACGCGAGGACAACGCAGGCTAATCGCCACGACGGCCTATGGTAGCAAATTTGCGCTTTCAATGGCTCCGCGTTCGCGCAGTGAACACCCCTCAGCCAAATCGCCGCTAGTGGCACTACCGAGTCTATTGCGATGATGAGGTGGCCGGCAACTCGACGACGCTTGGCAGACCGATCAATTCGCGCAACTGCGCCCGACGCATCTGGTAAAAGCTCGAGCGCAGGAAGCTGTAGAAGTCGATGGAAGCATCTTCGGCCGCCTTCAATTCACCTAGCCTGGCTGCTGCGTCCACGGTTCCGGTGGCGATGGACGCCGCTAAACTCAATTCCCCGACGAACAACCAGCCGATCGGGTTGACGACAAAGTCGACGCCAGAACCCACCGCATCGCGCAGCGTCGACGGACCCAAATAGGGCTGCACCACATAGGGACCCTCGCTGACGCCCCAGACGAACAGAGTCTGACCGAAATCGCCGCTTTCCTGCGGCAGGCCCTGCCCACTCGCAATGTCGACAAGGCCGCCGATGCCAAAAGACGAATTCATGGCGAAGCGGGCGGCCGTGTGCAGGGCTGCGTCTAAGCGGAACTGTAGGACATCATTTACGAAGATGCGCGGCTCCTTCAGGTTTGCATTAAAATCGTGCAAGCGCTCGTGCACGGGCCCCGGCGTTATCGCCTTGACAACTTTGGCGACTGGCCGGAGCACCGCCTGATTTGCCGCCAGGACTTGGCGATTCATCTGTTCGTTGGGATCGTTGATCGGTAGCGATGCGTCCCTGGGCACCCCCGCACAGGCACCGACGAGTCCCGCCAACACCCAAGCGATCAACCATCTGACCCAACTTTGAGCGCAACTCATTCTCATCCCTCTAGAATTTCCACGCGAGCGCAAGGGCTTACGGGAAATTCGATGATCGACGACGGAGGGACAACCACCGATGCGACGCCCCAACCAGATCGCGCCTTGCTCCAATTTAGCGGAAACGCTCGACCATGGCTGTGGCTTTATTGCCACATTTTCCTGTTCTTGCGAATACTCCTAACCCCTTACAGATCGGTTTTGGACGCGCGCTGCGTCGCCAGAAGAGCAGGCTGGAAGAGAACGGCAGCCGAAAGGGTCGTCAGGAGCGACAGGGCCATCAGCTTGCCCATGCTCGATGTGCCTGGATGATGCGAGAACCACAGGCTGCCGAATGCGATGGCTGTCGTGCAGGCGCTGAAGAAAACGGCTCGAGTCAGGCTCGATTGCAAGAAGTTCGTCTCGCCTGAGCGCCATGCCATGACGTAATAGATCTTGAAGGCGACGCCGACGCCGAGCAGGAGCGGCAGCGCAATAATGTTGGCGAAATTCAACTGCAGCCCGATCACCACGCATATCTCGAGCGTGACGACGATGGCAACGAGCAGAGGAACCAGCGTCAATGCGACATCGGTCCAGCGGCGTAGTGCGACGAACAGGATGAGTGCGATCGACGCTACCGACCAGATGCCGGCCTGGATGAATGCCTTTACGATCGTTGCCGCTGCCTCAATGACGAAAATCGGCTTTCCGGCGGCCTCGGGCGAGACACGACGAACTGCTGTCACGAAGCGGCGCAAGGTCGCGTTATCATTGCCATCGCCTCTCGGTGCCACCTCTATCTTGGCCCGGCCATCAACCGAGATCCAACGGGCCCTCAGCGAGGGCGGAAAACTCTCGATGCTTACATGTTCCGCGGTCAGAAGCTCTCTCACCTCACGGAGCGTCACCATCAGCGGCGCGACCAGAGCGTGCTGCGCTTCGTCCCTAGTCGCCGCAGGCGCTTTCGCCAATGCGGTCAATAGGCGTGCGAGGCGGCGCGCCTGAGCGGCGGCGGGGCTGTCGGAGTCGCCTGCCGCGCCAGATAGGTCCTGGGCCGTCTTATCGATTGCGATCACAGTCTCGGCCGGCGTCGGTGCAGCATCGATCTGGGCGGGACTGAGGGTATTCTGGAGGAAAAAGCTTGCATCGTCGATTAAGGCGAGCTTCGCGTCCTGATGTTCGGGAACGAAGCTTTGCAGCGTGCGTACATGAGCGACCTCTGGCAGGCGGCGCAGCCTTTCGGCGATTGCCGAGGCTTGGGCGAGATTGCTTTCAAGAATGTCGATCGTGTTCGGACTCGTGTCAGGATTGCGCATCAGGTCGAGCAGCGTCGAGACCGATTCGGCGTCCTGGGCCCGCAGATCGAGCGGATTGAAGTCGAAGTGCAAATCCGCGAGCAGCGGCAAGCCGAGAATCGTAGCCATCAGCGTCGTACCGACGACCCAGTTACGCCGCCTTTCAAGAAAGCGGTCGAGCGGCGCGAGCGCGGCATAACCGATCGCAGTCTGCTCACCGGCTGGCTTGAGTACCGTGAGCAGGGCCGGAAGCAGGGTTACGGTGGTCGCAAGCGCGACGATCATGCCGGTTCCGGCGATCAGCCCGAGTTCGGAGAGGCCCAAATACGCGGTCGGCAGAAACGAGTAGAACGCGGCCGCGATCGAGGCGGCTGCGAGCAGAAGCGGCCCGGCCACCCCGCCCGCCGTCGCCAGAAGAGCCTCGTTGAGACCGCGAGACGCAAGACGTTCGGCCCGGTAGCGGACGCTGAACTGAATGCCGAAATCAACGCCGAGCCCCACGAAAAGCACGGCGAAAGCGACGGAGATGAGGTTCAGCGCCCCCACCATCCATAGCCCGATGGTCGCCGTCAAAATGAGACCGATCACGAGACTGACCAAGACGGCCAGGATGATGCGGGCCTTCTTCAACGCGAGCCACAGCACAAAGACGACAAGAAGCAATGTCACGACGCCGTTCAAGGCGGCGCCATCGGCGACTGTTGCGAATTCCTCATCCGAAAGGGCGACCGATCCGGTGAGACGCACCTTCACCCCCCTCTCCGGCACCAGTCCGAGCCTGGAGACCGCCTCGCGGATGACCGCCGTCGCCTTGCGTCCGGGCTGCAAATCGTCGAAGTCCAGGACAGGCTGGATGTCCACGAAGCGACGAAGTTCCGACGGCTCCGGCGCGCGCCCTGTGATCAACCTGCGCCAGGAGAAGGTAGGGTGCTGTCCTTTCGCCAGGAGTTCCAGGGCATCGGCGATAGCGGTGAGCGCCGGCTTGAGATCTGCGAGCTTCGATTTTCCCAGGTGCACACCCTCGATCGACTGCGACAAGGTGCGAAGGATGCCGCGCAGCGTCGGATCAGCGGCCAGGGTGCCGAGGAAGGGCTGGGCGGTGATCAGCTCCGCGGTATCGCGGCGCACCTCGTCCACTGTGAGAAAGAGGATGCCGTTCCGGGCGAAGAATTTGCCGCCATCGGGCCGGCTAATGGTCCGGATCACGTCCGGGCGAGACGAAAGGTCGCTCACCAGCGCGTCAGCCGCTTCATCGGCGGCTTCCGGCGTCGCCGCGTCGATGACGGCTATGATCTGGTCGATCCGCTGCGGAAAGGCTCGATCGAGCATGATCTCCTGTTGGCGCCAAGGTAGCGAGCTTGACAGGAGCTTATTGCTATCCGTGGTGATGGCGAAATGATGCGTGAGATAGAGGACGGAAAGGATTGCCACGAGCAGGAAGCCGAGGATGACGAGCCATGCATAGCGGGTCGACAAACGCACTGCCCGTGTAATTGCGGTAATCGTTACGGGATTATAATTTTTGCTCATGGGATTGTGGCGTAGCGCTTGTATTGCGTTTGCGTGGCAATTGGGTCATGTGTGGCCGGTGCCCGCAGGTCAAGGAACTTTTTTGGTTTTCAGCTTACGATCGGGTGGTTTTCGGCTTGCGGTCGGACGCAAGTCGTGTCCGTCCTGTTTGTGAGGCACTCATAGCCGCTTGCCCTGATGTGATCCGCAGATCGGATCCCTATCAATAGCCCCCGCCCGACAGCACGTGACCCGGTAACGCGGGTGCTCCGGGTCGCCGGTCGAACTGGTTCGCATCAAACCATCATCGCGCTCGACATTCTTGTAAGCCCTCAACTCAATTCCCAAAAAGGTGTTAAGCTACGAGCGGTCGAGTTGTTGTGACAGCCTGACCCGCTGAAGAATGTGAAGGCGGCTGACCATGCGACCGGTCGCCCCTCTGAGCAAGTGGAATATTCACGATGAAAGACATCAAACTCCGCCTGAGCCCTTCGATGTTCTGGATCGCGGCCATGATGGCCGTTGTCTTGTTCGGCTCGACCCCATTGCAGGCTGAAACAGTGAGTCCGGCTGCTATGCACATCCGATCCTATTATCAGCAGCTGATGCCGACCATCCAGCAGGCCGGCCGGCTCAGTGTGCGCGAACGCGACAAGCGTTTCGCGCCTGCCATTACCTCCGCTTTCGACCTCGCGACGATGACGAGGCTGGCGGTGGGGCCGGCCTGGACGAGCTTCTCGGCTGGTCAGCAGGCCGCGGTCCGCGATGCCTTCACCCATTTCATTATCGCCGATTATGCAAGCCAGGTGACCGATTATTCAGGAGAAAGCTTCGTCGTGGAACCGCAGACGATCCCGGAATCGCGCGGTGGCGGCGAAATCGTCAAGACGAAGCTGCTACAGCCCGGCGGCCGGACCGTGATTATCAACTATCTGGTCCGCGGCGGGCGGGTGATCGATGTCTATTTCAACGGCACGATCAGCGACCTCGCGACACGACGCGACGAATTCGCTTCGATCATCGCCTCAGGCGGCGCGGATGGCTTGATCAAGAGATTGCGCGATCGGACGCAAAGTTTGCTCGGGCGCTAGAGATTCAAGCATCTTCAAGGGAATAGACGAGATAGGCGAGCGAGGAATGGAGCACGACGACAATTTCCTTGACGCGCGCGAAACGTATTAGCGCAGTATTTGCTCCGCCGCAGCTTCTGCCGCCAAGTGGCCAAGAACGATGGCCGTCAACAGACCGTTGCCAGACAGATATCCCGCTGCGATCGAGCCTGACACGCCGGCCGCCGCTCCTCCGGCAGCGAAAAGATTGGGAAATTTAGACGCGTCCTTGCGCTTGACGCGGCCTCTTGAGTTCGATCGCAAGTCCCCCTTGCGTGTGGAACAGGGCGCCCGTCACCTTAACCGCATGATACGGCGGGTTGCACGACTGTTCGGCAAGAAATTTGCGACCATAACGATCCCGGCCGGCGGCTAACTTCAAATTTTCGACTTCATTCCATTCGGCGTTAAAAGTTGCAGCGGGAACGTGCATCGCGTCTGCGAGTTCTGAGGTCGCATCGGCGGTGAGAATTGCGCCAGCACGTTCGGCTGCACGGAAATCCTCGAACTGTCGCGCCACCGTGGCGATTTTCGAGTCGAATACGTCCCATGCAAATCCACCCGGCTGTCTCAGCACTTCGGCTGCCTGTTCCGAATAGCCGCGCAACTCGTCGCTGAACCGGCGGCCTTCGCGGTTGACTTGAATGCCCCCCTGCATGATGACGGCCCAACTAATCAGGATGTTATGCGGCGTCGCAACCGACCCGTGTCCCTGGTAGGCGCTGAGATGCGAGAGTTCGGCACCAAGGGCCCGCCCCCATCGGATGGCGTCGCCCTGGTTTCCCGGATGGCCAAAATAGAGCGCATCGGCCATTTCAGGGATCAACTCGCGCACAAGATCAGGATTGCCGCCATAACCATTGCAGGCAAGGATCAAGGCATCGCAGGCAATGCGTTCGCGCGCGCCGCCATGACGCGTCAGCTCTACGCCGAGGATGCGCCCGTCATCGTCCGCCAACAGCCGGTCGGCGGTGGCCGAGGTCAGGATGATGATGTCGTTTTTTTCAGCGGCGGTACGCAGCCGATCGATCAGCTCAGCGCCGGTACGCGTTGGCAAGCCGTGCATCCGCATCGCCGAATGGCCCGGATAATTGAAGTTGTCGACGACGTCGAATGGAAAGCCATGCCGGTCCGCGAGCCATTCGATCGACGGCGCCGCGCCATGGGCGACCGCCTCGACCACTGCGATGTCATTTTGGCCGTGGGCCTTGCGTTGAATGTCAGCCGCAAATAGCGACGCAGAATCTGTAATGCCTTTCGCGCGCTGGAAGCGTGTCCCCGCGGCCGGGATCAGTCCGGCCGACAAGGCTGTCGAACCCGACGGCACGGCGTCACGTTCGATCACGACGGCCTCGACACCCGCATCCTTTACCGCCAATGCCGCACACAGTCCGGCGGCGCCCGCGCCGACGATCAAGAAGTGGAACTTGCGTGTCAAATTTTTCGCCTTTTGCTACCTGAACGGCGCACATTGAATAATTCATTGCTTTCGTATGGCTTCCGGCCGCCGCAGATATCTGCCGCGAGCCGGGCCGACGACATTCCCGTTGTCATAAACAAGCGCGCCCCGCAAAAAAGTGCTCTTCACGCGGCCGGTAAGTTCGACGCCTTCGAATGGCGAATAGCCTTGCTTGGATTCAGATTCCGCGGCGTGCACCACGAAACGTTCGTGCGGATCGACGATTGCGATATCGGCGTCATAGCCCGGAGCGATATCGCCCTTGCTCGCCAGACCGAAGCGTTGCGCCGGTTTCCAGCTCAAAAGTTCGGCCATGTGATTGTATGACATACCGCGCTTGCTGCCTTCGCTCAGAACGCCAGAAAGCAGATACTCGGTGCCGCCAAATCCGGATTTGGCCAGCCAAATATTGGTTGGATCGTCTTTCGACCACTTCTGCTCGGCCGAACAGCAGGCATGATCGCTAACGACCCAGTCGATCTTGCGGTCAAGCACCGCCTGCCACAGCGCCTCGACGTCCGCGCGCGGGCGGATCGGCGGATTGACCTTGGCATGCACAGCGCATGCGCAATCGGTATCGAGCAGAAGATGACCGACCGTCACTTCGCGGCGAAATGCGATATGCGGAAAGACCTGCTGCATGGTCCATGCGGCATCGATGGCCTTGCGTGAGCTCAAGTGCAGCAGATTGATGTTCACGCAGTTCGTTTCATTTGCCAGATAAGACGCAATCCAGATCGCCAAGCCCTCCGAATGCGGCGGACGCGCGGCGCTGTAAGCATTCAAGCCCGGTCAGCTTGCCCTCGCGCTCCACGATTTTTGTATAGGCATTGAGAATCTCTGCGAGTTCGCAATGCAAACTGACACTGATATGGGCGGCGCGATCGGGGAATTTCTCCATCAAGCGTTGCGCGGAGCGCATAATGAATTCGAAATGCGCGATGTCATAGCGCTCGTCGGGTCCGATCATCAAAAACTCATTTTGCTGCGACGAGCGGCCGTGCAGCCCGTAGCCGCCGTAAAACATGAATATCTTGAACGACGGTATCCCGTGCTCCGTGACGAGTTGCTCCATTTCGTCGATGTGCCCGGACTCGATTGGCGCAATGTGGAAACCATAATCGACCCAGAATCGTCCCTCCGACTGTTTGAACACTTCGGGCATGAACTCGCGATAAGGGCCGCCCCGATTGAGGTAATAATGCCCGGTGCGCAGGTAATTCAGGCTTGAGGTAACGCCTCCCATTGCTGCGGCCTTGCTCTCCGAGACCGCGTCCTGTGCGAGCGGCGCATATATGCCGATATGCATATGCGAATCGACGCAGCCCGGAAATGCCAGACAATTCTTGGCGTCGAATACTTCCTTCGCGTGCTCGGCCTGAATCTCGGGTCCGAGCCGGGCGATCTTCCCGTCCTTGATCGCAATATCGAGACAGTCGACCGAGGTCTTGTTCGGGCGAACCACGCGAGCATTCTTGATCACGATGTCGAAAAGCTTGTCCATGCGAGATATTCCTTACTTCTTGCTACCCGGCGCCGGTGCCGCTTCATATTGCTGACCGAGCGCGATCAGTTGCGGAGTTCCGATTACCTCGTTGAGAGCGGCGAAGTCATACATTCGGTCGCGGAACGGTTCGGAAGTGCCATGCGCGGCAAGCGAAGCGTAAAATTCACTCGCTGTGCGCGCCAATGTCCGGACGATCCCGCCAGGGAAAATTACAAGCGCAAATCCGATTGCTTCGAGATCCGCGGCGCCGAGCAAAGGAGTCTTGCCGCCCTCGACCATGTTCGCCATGAGCGGCACGCCTTTCAGCGCAGGCGGAATGCGTTGAAGCTCGGCGCGCGTTTTCGGCGCCTCAACAAACAATATATCGGCGCCCGCGTCACGATAGGCCGCTGCACGCGCCACCGCGCGCTCGAAGCCCTCGACGGCTATTGCGTCGGTTCGCGCGATCACGAGGGTTTCGCGCGAGTGTCGTGCATCGAGTGCAGCTTTGATCTTGCCGACCATTTCTTCTGCCGGAATCAGCGTTTTGTCGTCGAGGTGGCCGCAACGCTTGGGAAATGTCTGATCCTCGAGCTGGATCGCATTCGCCCCTGCGCGCTCGAATAGACGCACCGTCCGGCCGACATTGAGCGCGTTGCCATAGCCGGTATCCGCATCGACGACGAGATCGGCGCTCACACGATCGCGGATCATGCCGATAGTATCGGCCACTTCGCTCATCGCGACGAGACCGATATCGGGGCGCCCGAGTCGCGTATAGGCGATGGCAGCCCCCGAGACATAGAGTGCGGAAAAACCGGCCCGCTCGGCGAGCATGCGCGGTGAGCGCATCGTAAACGCCCGGCGCGATCACGATCGGCGGCCGTGCGAGGCGGGCGCGTAAGGTGGCATCGGTCATACGTCACACTCCCAGATAAGCGCGTCTGAGTTCGGGATCCGCGGCGACGGTCGGCGGCCGCGCCGGACATCACGAAGCTGCCGTCGGCGAGGATGTAGGCGCGGTCTGCGACCTCGAGGCTCTGCACGACGTTCTGCTCGACGAGCAGGATGGCGACGCCGTCGGCGTTGATGCGCCTGATGAGGGCGAACAGCTCCTCGACCAGCAAGCGGCGACAGGCCGAGCGACGGCTCGTCCAAGAATCAGCAGCTTCGGATCCGCCATCAGGCCGCGGCCGATCGCCAGCATCTGCTGCTCGCCGCCGGAGAGCGTGCCGGCGGCTGCGACGTGCCGTTCGCGCAAGCGCGGGAAAATGCGCGAAGACGCGCTCGCGGTTGTCCGCGCTGCGCCCGGCGCGCGGCGATAGCTGCCGAGATCGAGATTCTCGCGCACCGTCAGATTCGGGAAGATGCGGCGCCCTTCCGGCACGTGAATGAGGCCGCGCGCGACGATCATGGCCGGCTTCTCGCGCTCGATCGCGACGCCGTCGAAGCGGATGGCCCCGGCGCGCGCGCCGAACACGCCGGAGATGCGTGCGATTGAGCGTCGATTTGCCCACGCCGTTCGCGCCGAGCACCGCGACGATCTCGTCCGGCGCCGACGCTCGAGATCGATGCCGCGCAGCACCTCGGTCTCGCCGTAACCGGCGTGCAGCCCGCTCACCTCAAGCAGCGCGCTCAGCGGTCATGCGCGCCTCCAGCTTCTTGCGCCGCGCCATGGCCGAGATAGGCTTCGACTACCGCGCGGATCGGCGGCTACTTCGGCCGGCGTGCCCTCGGCAATGATGCGGCCTTCCGCCAGCACATAGACGTGCTGCGACAGACTCATCACCGCCTGCATCACGTGCTCGATCATCAGGATGCTGATGCCGCGCGTCGCATAGGCCGCGGATCATCGGCACGATGTCGCGGATCTCGGTCGGATTGAGGCCGGCCAGGACTTCGTCGAGCAGCAGGAGCTTCGGCTCGGTGGCCAGCGCGCGCGCAAGTTCGAGCCGCTTGCGGCCGGCGACGGTCAGCGTGGCGGCCGGCTGGTCGAGCATGTCGCCGAGGCCGACTTCGCAGCCGACGATGTCGGCGGCAGCGAGCGCCTCGGCGCGCGAGGCATGGCGCAGATGCGCGCCGACCGCGATGTTCTCGCGCACCGTCAGGCCGGCGAAGGGCTGCACGATCTGGAACGTGCGCGCGATGCCGCGCCGCGCCAGCCGATGCGGCGGCACGCCGGTGATATCCTCGCCGCCTGATAGCGCACGACGCCGTCGCTCGGCCGCAGGAAACCGGAGATGATCGCAAACAGCGTCGTCTTGCCCGCGCCGTTCGGGCCGATCAGCGCGGTGATGCGTCCGGCCGGAACGATCAGCGAGACGGCATTCACCGCCAGCAGGCCGCCGAAGCGACAGCGACACGCGATCGACCGAGAGCAGCGGCTCAGCCATGGCGCAGCCTCCCAATTCGGCGACGCGCGACAGGCGACGACGCGGCAGCCATTCGATCAGTCCGATCAATCCGTGCGGCGCAAAGGCAGATCACCAGAATAAGCACGCAGCCGTAAACGATCAGACTCAGGCCCGGGGCATCGCCGGCGACCAGTTTGGCGCCCTTCGCCGAGCGCTTGACCACCAAGCGCGCCGACCAGCGGGCCGAACACGGTGCCGGCGCCGCCGATGATCGGCGCCAGCAGCGCCTCAATCGAAATCCAGGTGCCGTAGGCGATGCCGGCATCGACGAACAGGAAATACTGCGCGTAGAAGCAGCCGGCCGCGGCGGTGATCGCCGCCGAGACGACCATGGCGCCGAGTTTGACCGAGCGCGGCATCGACGCCGAGCGCCTTCGCCGCGTCCTCGTTCTCGCGCACCGCGACCAGCCAGGCCCCGAAAGCGAGCGTTCGATCAGCCGCGCGATCACCAGCGAGACGGCGACCAGCGCCGAGAATAATCCAATAGAACGCCGCGCGGCTTTGAAACTGCAACGCCTGCGCGCGCAGATCGAGCTTGATCAAGGTGCCGACGCCGGCGCCGGTGATCGGCGCGACGCTGGCGATGATGCGCAGCACTTCGGCGAAGGCGAGCGTCACCAGCGCGAAATAGGAGCCGCGCAAGCCCGAGCGAAACGTCAGCGCGCCGATGATCCGCGCCGACCGCCGCACCGGCTGCGATACCCACCGCAAAGCCGAGCCCAGGCATTGACGCCGTAGCGCACCTGCAGAATCGCGGTGACATAGGCGCCGGTGCCGAAGAAGGCGGCATGGCCGAACGAATATTGCCCGCCATAGCCGCCGAGGATGTTCCAGCCCTGGCCGGCGAGCGCAATCATGCAGCGCCACCACCAGGAAGTTGAGCACGACATTGGAATTGACGAGCAAGGCACCGCGGCAAGCGCGCATGACGACGGCGGCGATCGGCGCCAGCGCCCTCATGCGCGCGCTCCGAACAGGCCGGTCGGCCGCACCAGCAGCACGGCGATGAAGATCAGGAAGATACCGATCTGGCCGAGCGATTCGCCGAGGAAAAGGCCCGACAGGCTTTCCACCACGCCGATAAACAGCCCGCCGATCAGCGCGCCCGGCACCGAGCCCATGCCGCCGAGCACGACGATGGTGAAGGCGACCAGAACAAAGGCGTTGCCGACGGGCGGATTGACGTAATAGGTCGGGATCAGCAGACAGGCGGCGATCGCGACGCAGGCGGTGCCGAGGCCGAAGGTCATGGCGTAGATGTGGGCAACGTCGATGCCGGCGAGCTCGGCGCCGAGCTTTTCCTTGGCCACCGCGCGGATGGCGCTTGCCGATATCGGTGAAACTCATCAGAAGCCACAGCGCGAGCGCGACGACGAACACCGCGACGAAGCCGATGAGCGCGCGGCACCGCGAGAAAGGTAAAGCCGAGATCGATGCGTCGAAGGCGTAAGGGCACGTCGATGGTGCGGGTGTCGGCGCGGAAGGCAAAGAGCAGCGCGTTCTCGATGACGACCGCGAGCCCGAGCGTGACCAGCAGCATGTTGCGGTCGTCGCCATGGGAGGCCGGGCCGATGACAAAACGCTGCAGCGCGTAGCCGAGCCCGAAAAAAACCGGCGCCAGCAGGAACATCGCGAGATAGGGATCGAGGCCCAGCAGCTGGAAGGCGAAAAAGGCGGCGAACATGGCCGCGCTCAACATCGCGCCATGGGCGAAGTTGATGATGTGCAGCACGCCGTAGATCAGCGTCAACCCGAGGCGACCAGCGCATAGACCGCGCCGGTCAACAGGCCGTTGATGATCGCCGGGATGAGGATGGCGGGCGACAGCATGCACGCGACACTGGCCGCGGACGGCACGCAGTGGCGCCGCCCGCGGCCTCATGAGCACTTACGCCGGCATCGGGAAGACCGGCTTCGCGTTGGCGAACGCCGCCGGCAAGATCACCTTGATATCGTTATCCGAGCACCTGCGTATTGGCCGGCGCGGCGCCCTGGTTCTGGCCGTTGACGAATTTGGTCGGCCCATAGGGCATGATGTGGCCAGAGAAGGTCGAACTCGCCAACGCGTCGATGATCTTGGCGCGATCGGCCGAGCCGGCGCGCTCGAGCGCATCGGCGAGCAGGAGCACGCAGCTGTAATTGAGATAGACCTCGTAGGTGAAGAATTGGCCCTTCCCTTCGACCTTCTTTTTCAGCTCTTGCGCCTTCGCGCTGCGCGGGTCGAACCAGTGATTGCAGTCCATGATGTATTGCGCGGCTTCGGGGAATTCCTTGACGAACTTGTATGACGAGCCGCGCCGCCGAGCACCGAATAGATGCCCTTCGGCCGCACGTGCTGCTGCTGCATGGTGCGGGCGAGCAGCACGTATTCGTTATAGTAGTTGGCCGGAATGACGAGGTCGGGATTCTGCGCCTTGATCTTCAGCACGACGTTGTTGAAGTCGCGCGTCGGCGTCGGATGCGCGATCGTCTCGAGCACCTGGAAGCCGTGCTGCGGAAGCTGCGCATTGAGCAGCTTGGCGAGACCTGAGCCGAACAGCGAGTCCTCGTGCACGATCACCACCGTCTTCGCCGGCTTGCCGGCGCCGTCGTTGATCGCGACGAGATTGTCGAGCGCCGTCTTGGCGATCACCCCGAAACCCGGGCCGAAGCGGAACGTGTTTTTCAGCCCGCGCGTGACGATGCTGTCGGCGACGCCGACATCGACGATGTAAGGCAGATTCGTAGCGGGCCGCGGCTTGCGTGGTGGCGAGGCAGATGGTGCTGGCATAGCCGCCGACGATGCCGGCAACGCCGGCCGAATTCATCTTCTCCACCTCGGCGACGCCGCCATCAGGCGTCGACTGCGCGTCGCCGAGCATCGCATCGATCTTCCGCCGAGAGCCTTGATGCCGCCGGCCGCATTGATCTCTTCGACCGCCATGGTGGCGCCGAGACGGCCCTGCTGCCCCGAATACGAAAGCGCGCCGGTGACCGGATGCAGGATACCGAGCTTCGCGGACGCGCCTTGCGCGCGCAGCACCGACGGCATGGCGACGCTGCCGGCGGCGGCGGCAGCTCCCAGCGCGGTGGTGGCCAGGAAGCGGCGGCGATTGAGTGCGATCTTATGGTCTGACATTGTGACTCTCCCTCCGTTTTAACGTTGTGGTGCGCAATCCGTCTGTTTGACTTTGCTGTTCAAGGTTCGCGAGCCTGGCTTTATCGGACGGACGTTGTCGGGACGGTGCATGACCGGCGCCCAGCTCTTGGTATCGGCGGCGCCGGAACGCACGAGATCGATCTCGAAGGCATAGCGGTCGGGACGATAGAGCGCATGCAGATGCTCGACCCCGCGGCCGCTCTGGTCGTACACCACGCGAATGAGTTCGATCAGCGGCGATCCGGTGTGCAGGCCGAGCGCTTCGGCGACGTCGGGCGTAGCCAGACCCGCGCTGATGCGCTGCCGCGCATGGTCGATCTTGACGCCGGCCCGCTCGAGCAGTTCGAGCAGTGGCCGGGTCGAAAGTTCCTGCCGGCTGAACGTCACCGACACGCTCTCGGGGACATGCGTCGTCAGGTAGGAGAATGGCAGCCCATCGACTGATCGCACGCGCACCGAGCGCTGCAGCATCTGGTCCGCGGTTACGCCGAGCGCTTGCGCCACCACGCCCTCCGCCGGCACGTAATCGAACGACAGCAGCTTGACCGCCGTCCGTCGCCCCATGTCGGCGAGATTGGCCAGCACGCCGGAAATATCGGCGGTCATCGGCGCCGGCGCCGGACGATAGATCACCCGCGTACCGGCGCTGCGCCGTCGCTCGATCAGCCGCTCGCGGGCGAGTTCGCCGAGCGCGCGCCGCACGGTGACCCGGGACACGCCATGATAGTCGGCCAGCGCATTTTCGGTGGGCAACTTCACGCCGAAGCCGATGGCGCCGCTCAGAATGCGGTCGCGCAGGACCAGATAGACCTGCTTCGCCTTTGCTTCGCCAAGCCAGTCGCGCAATGCACGGTCCCCAGAAGCCGGCCAGCGGCTCCTTTACTTAGTATTCTTTAGCATACATTATTAGCGACCCTCGACAAGCCCGCTGGCGTCGAGGCAGACCGGTCGCGCCCGTGAGTGAGCCCCAGACCCTGATCGACAAGCTGTGGTCGGCGCATGAAATTGCGCGCCGCGAGGATGGCGCCGTGCTGCTTTGGGTGGATCGGCACTTCGTGCATGAGGGCTCCTTCCATGCCTTCAGCCAGATGAAGGCGCGCGGCCGCACCGTCGCCGAGCCGGGGCTCACCTTCGGCGTCGCCGATCACTATGTGCCGACCCGCGCACGCGGCCGCGATATCGCAGACCCCGAAATCGCCCAGATGGTGCGCAATCTCGAGACCAATGCGGCCGAAAGCCGCATCACGTTGTTTGGCTTGCACGATCCGCGCCAGGGCATCGTGCATGTGGTCGGACCGGAACAGGGATTGACGCTGCCCGGCCTGCTGATCGTCTGCGGCGACAGCCACACCTCGACCCACGGCGCCTTCGGCGCCTATGCCTTCGGCATCGGCGCCTCCGAAGTCGCGCATGTCTTGATGACCCAAACGCTCTGGCAGAAGAAGCCGAAGCGTATGCGCATCACCGTGGACGGCAAGACCGCGCCGGGCATTGCCGCCAAAGATATTGCGCTCACGATCATCGCGAAAATCCGCGCCGATGGGGCGCAAGGTCATGCGATAGAATTTGCCGGCAGCGCCATTACCGCTTTGTCGATGGAAGGGCGCCTGACCCTCTGCAACATGTCGATCGAGGCCGGCGCCCGCTGTGGAATGGTGGCGCCAGACGCTACAACATTCGCTTACATCAAAGCTCGGCCTTATGCGCCGAAAGCCGCGGCGTTAGAGCAAGCCGTTGCTGATTGGTCCGCGCTCGTCTCCGATCGTGACGCGGTATTCGATCGTGAGGTCACGCTCGACGCCGGCTCGATTGCGCCGATCGTGACCTGGGGCACGACGCCCGACGACGCCTTGCCGATCGATGCAACCGTGCCCGATCCGGCGCGCGAGACGGACGCCCCGCGTGCGAAATATCTGCAAGAGGCGCTCGACTACATGGGCCTCAAGCCGGGAACAAAACTAACCGATATTACGATCGACCGCGTGTTCATCGGCTCCTGTACCAACGCACGGATTGAAGATCTGCGCGCGGCGGCGGCCGTGCTGGCAGGCCATGTCAGCAAAGTGCCGGGCTTGGTTTCCCCCGGTTCGTCGTCGGTGAAGCGTCAGGCCGAAGAAGAAGGACTCGACCGCATTTTCCGAGATGCCGGTTTGGAATGGGCGGATTCCGGCTGCTCGATGTGTGTCGGCATTAATGGCGACCTCGTGCCCGCCGGCGAGCGCTGTGCCTCGACCACCAACCGGAATTTCCGCGGCCGTCAGGGACGCGGCGCGCGCACGCATCTGATGTCGCCGGCGATGGTCGCCGCCGCGGCGGTCAGCGGGCATCTAGCCGACGCGAGACCGCTGCCGGCCGGGCGCGAGCATTAAGGAGCGGCGCATGGAAAAATTCATTCGTCTGACTGCCAAGGCCTGCCCGCTGAATGTGCCGAATCTTAATACCGATCAGATTCTCCCGGCGCGTTATCTCAAGTGGCCGCGCTCGAAAGGCTTGGGCGGCGTTTTGTTTCAGGATTTGCGCTTTGACGCGAGCGGCAATGAACGATCCGATTTTCCGCTCAACCAGCCAGCCTGGCGCGACGCCAGAATTTTGATTGGCGGACGCAATTTCGGCGGCGGCTCATCGCGCGAGGCTGCCGTCTATGCGATCTATGATCACGGTTTCCGCTGCGTTATCGCGCCATCCTTCGGCGACATCTTCGCGCAGAACGCCGTGAAGAACGGTCTCCTGCTCGCGATCGTGCCAGAGGCGGACGTTGCCGATCTTGCCTCCGCGGTGAAGTCGGATCCGGCGCAATTGATCGCGGTCGATCTCGAGCGGCAAGTCGTCGCCTGTGGCAATCGCAGCTATCCTTTCGGCATCGATCCTGTCAGTCGCAATCAGCTCCTCAACGGTTGGGACGACATCGATCTGACGGAGAGCTACCGCGATAGAATTTTGGCCTTTGCGGCCGAAGACCGGATTCATCGACCGTGGGCGCCGCCGGCGTCGACAGGATGTTGAGCTTGCTCGTTCAAGTCGGCCACGTCGGTTAACTTAGGGAGTCGGCGAGGTGTTCGTCCAGATCATATTCCTTAACTTACAGAATTGCAGCGTCATGGTGACCCATTTATGCGGGACAACCATTGTCACAGGTGGCCTGGTCGGCGGCTGATACGTGAAGCTTGGCTGATGTGGGCGCGCCAAGCCGTTTTCTAACAGACCGCGCCGACCAACGTTACAGCCGAAAACCATCAGCGACGACCATCCTTAAGCCGGCCGTCCAATGATCGCGTTGATGATGATGCCGGCCGCGTCAGGCCCTCATGCGGCTGAAACCTTCGGATCGCGGCCCCGCTTGGCGTGGAAATCGATGCGATCTTCCGGCAACTCGACGTCGAGATGGAACGGCTCGGTCAGGCGCGCGGACAAGGTCCACATGCCGCACAGGAAGGTGATTTCGACGATTTGCCGGTTGGTGAAGTGGCTCTTCAAAGTTTGAAAGGCCTTTTCGTCGTCGCGCGCGCTGCCTTTGGTCACGGCGACGGCCCAATCGACGGCGGCCTTCTCGCGCGGCGAAAGCGATTCGGTCCTGGGCCAATCGTTACCCTCGATCGCGTCGAGTTGATCCCAGGTCAGGCCGACGGTGCGTCCGAGCCCGACATTGTGACCCGTGCAGTAGCTGCCGTGATTGAGAATGGCGGTCTTGACGATCACCAGCTGCAATATTTTCAGAAATTCCGGATCGGTCTTGAGATAGCCGAAGCGCACGCGTGAATCGATCAGCTGCCAGGCTTCGACCAGAACCGGCGAATGCGCCAGCATCTGGAAGAAGCGCGGCACCGTTCCCCATTTCTCGACGCTCTTGTTGTAGAACGGCTCCAGCTCCTTGCGCAGCTCGTCGGGAATGTGGCCCGGCTCGATCAGAGGAATGCGCGGTTTTGGATTAGCCATCATCTCGGTCGTGATGCCCCAAGCCTGGGGCAGATCGGTGCTGCGGTCGATTGCCATTTGATATCCTCCGCCTAGCGTGAATGGGTCTTGTCGGTTTGGACTTTCGCCGCATAGATCTCGGGGTTGACGCAATTCGGCGGCAGCCGCCCGTCGAGGATGGCCATCACATTATCCACGACGATGTGCGCCACGGTCTCGCGCACCTCCATGACGCCGCTGCCGAGGTGCGGCGTGAGCACGACGTTGGTCATTTGCAAAAGTTCCCGCTCGACCTGGGGCTCGTTCTCGAACACATCCAGCCCGGCACCCGCGATTTTCTTTTCTGCAAGGACGCGAGCGAGCGCCTTCTCATCGACGATCGGGCCGCGCGAAGAATTGATCAGGAACGCGCTGCGCTTCATTAGCTGTAACTCCCGCATGCCGATCAGATGGCGCGTGTCCGGATTGAGCGCCGGATGCAGCGAGACGAAATCGGATTCCGCCAGTAGTCGGTCGAGCGGCACGAATGTCATGCCGAGATTGCGCTCGTCGGCCTCGGGCATGCGGTGCGGGCCCGAATAGAGGATGCGCATCCCGAAACCCCGCGCCCGCCGCGCCACCGCTCGGCCGATATTCCCCTTGCCGCCAACAAGGCCGAGCACCTTGCCCCAGACCCAGGCGCCGGCGAGGTAATTGGATTGCGAGCCCGGGAAGCAACCGGCGCGAACAAGCCGGTCGCCCTCCACGATTCGACGCGCAACCGCGAGCATGAGACCGAAATGCAGGTCGGCCGTCGCCTCCGAAACGGCGATGACCGGGATTACGGTGACCGGAATCTTGAGCGCGGTTGCCACAGCCACGTCGATCCGGTCGGCATTGCCGGACATGGACGTTACTGCCTTGAGGTTCGGGTTCGCCGTCAGCACCTCGTGATCGACCGTGTCATGAAGCAGCGCGAACAGAATGTCGTGCTCGCGCACGGCGGCGCACAACATGTCCTTTGGCAGGATGCGGGTCCCGTCGGGATTAACGTCCACGTCCGCCACCGCGCGAAGCCGCGCCAGCGCGCTTTCGGCAATCGGCTGCGTCACGAAAATTCGAGAGCGCATTAAACCGACCTTCCTCCCGTCAGCGGCACCATCGACAGTTTCGGATCGGTGGCCGGAATATAGGCTTCCGGCAATCCCAGTTCCTTGCGCACGATATTGGTGCCGCGCACCAGCGCAACCATTTTGTAGTAGGCGTGCATCCGGCTCATCGACTGGCGACCGAAACCGCAATCGCTGGTCAGGATCAGCCGCTCCGGCTCGATATGCTTGAGCGCGCGGCGGATGAGCTCGGCGACTTCTTCCGGCCGCTCGATTTGCAGCGTGCGATGGCTGATGACGCCGAGCGCGACCTTCTTGTTCTTGGAGATCATCGTGCCGAAGTGATCGAGATCCATGCCGTGGTTGAACGCACCTTCGACCGTGAGCACGTCGCAATCGAGCTGGTCGAGATAGGGCAAAGCCGCCTTGTAGGATTGATCCTTGCTGGCCACGCGTTGCGCCGCAGGGCTTCCCCAGCAGGTGTGGCACCACACCTCGCATTTGTCGCGCAGTCCCTTCACTTCGACGTTGAATGCCTCCACCCATTGCTCGGGCCTAATCGGTTGCTTGGGGTCGGCCACGATCTGATAAATCGCCGGCTCTTCGACCTGCACCAGGGGCGCGCCGGCGTCGGCCAGCGCGTGATATTCCTTGTTGAGCGCGGCGGAGAGGTCCATCAGCAGATCGAACCGGTTCTTGTAGTGCTCGTTGGTGAGCATCAGCGCCAGGATTTGCGCCGAGATCGAGCCGATCTTCACCGGGCGGTCGGTCATCGGCGCGATCGCCTTGTAGGCGCGATCAAGCTGCAAATCGGTCTTGCCGATCTTGCCGGCGACCGGCGGCGTCATGCGGGTCTCGATCACCTCCCACATCAGGTCGCCCGGCCCCTTGTCGGCCATGAAGCCGGCCGGCGGCACCTCCACGCGCGGCGCGCCGATGCCGGCGATGCGCTCGGTGACGTAGCTCACCCAGGCCCGCCCGGCGACATCGTCGTCGAGCCGAGTATCGCCATCGACGAAAATATCGATGCCGGCGCGGTGCTGGGCCGCCACGTGGCAGGCCAAACAGTCGAAATGCTGTTCGCGATAGGCCAGGCGCGAGAAACCCTGCGCGAGCGGAATACCGCGCAGATTTTCGGTGTACCAGCTCGGCCGCGGCAGCGCTCCCGTGGTGGTGGTGAGCAGCGCCTTGTCTTTGGTGGCGGTGAACATCGAATTTCCTCCAAATCCTGCCCGAGGAGAACCGCGCCGGCTTTCGCTACGAGCCGCCGCCACCTAACCGATGAGAAGTGCCGCGCGCCCTATGACCTCGCCGCGTTCGACGCGCGCATGCACCGCCTCGGCCTGCGTCCATGGCCGGATGTCGCTGACCAGCGGCCAGATTTCGCCGCGCGCGACGAGATCGAAAGTGTCCAGGATCTCGCGGCGCGTGACGTAACGGCTGCCGAGCAAAGACTGCTCCTTGTACAGCATATCGAAGGCCGACGCCTGAAAGGACTTCCCGGCGCCGCCCAGCGTCACCATGCGCCCGCGGCGCGCCAGCGCCTTGGCGGCGGCTTCCAATGTCGAGGTGACCGAAACGTAATCGATGGCGACGTCGACGCCGCGTCCGCCGGTCAGATCGAGCAGCGCCTGCACCACATCGCCGTCGGCGGCATTGACCACCTCGTCGGCGCCCGCTTTGCGGCAGGCGTCGAACTTGTCGGCGGCGACGTCGATGGCGATCACGCGGGCGCGCGCCCACTTCGCCATCATCAATTGGTGAATACCGACGCCGCCGCCGGCGCCGAACACCGCGACGGTTTCGCCGGCCTTGACCTGCGCCCGGCTGAGCACTTTGTAAGGCGTGGCGAGCGCATCGGTGACGACGCCGATCTCGGCGGGGTGCGCCTTGTAGTCCAATCCCTCCGGCAGTTTGAGAAACACGTGGGCCGGCAGCTTGATGTATTGGGCATAGCCGCCGTCGCAGGCCATGCCGACCATTCCGGTGCCGCCGCCGGTATTCTCGCACAGCGGTTCCAGCATGCTCAGGCACCAGCGGCAATGCCCGCAGTTGAGATAAGCGTAGGCGGTAACGCCGTCGCCGATGGCCAGGCTGCTGACGCCGGCGCCGACTTGGACGACCTCGGCGGTGATCTCATGACCGATGATGCGCGGAAACTGCACCGGCAAACGTCCGGCCTTGACATGCTGGATGGTCAGCCCGGAGCCGCAGGCGAACACGCGCGCGACGGCTTCGCCCGGCCCGGCAACGGGGTCGGGAACTTCCCTCATCTCGAATGGCGCGTTCGGTCCCTTTAGAACGAGTGCTTTCATGATCGTGCCGTTGGTTGGCTGCCAAGCCTATTTCTGGAACATGAAGTTGGCGGCCTTGAGAAAGAGCGTCCGGTTGACGCCGTCGGAATGCAGATAGGCCGCCGCATCGCGCACCAGCTTCTCGACCCCGACTTCCTTCATGTAGCCGCTGCCGCCGTGAATCTCGAGGCACCACTTGGCGATCTTCCACGTCGCTTTCGATGCCATCACTTTGGGCAACGCGCCCAGCGTCTTGTCCCAACCGTGCTCGGGGTGAACGGCAAGCCAGCAGACGCGATGAATATAGGACCGCGCGGCATCGATCAGCATGCGCATTTCGGCGAGTTGCGCGCGGATACCGTCGTGCTCGATCAGCGGCTTGCCGCCCTGCACGCGCATCTTGGCCCAATCGACCGCTTTCTTGTGCAAAGCCACCGCCACACCGAGAATCGTGGCGCCGCCATAGGCGTTCGACCACGGCATGAACTTGCCCAGTTCGCCGAAGCCGTCGCCGACCTTGCCGACCACATTCTCATCCGGGATGAAACAATCCTGGAAAATCATCTCGGCATTGTTGGTCAGACGCTCACCCATCTTGTCGTGCACGCGTCCGGTGCTGAATCCGGGGCGGCCGCGCTCGACCAGGAAACAGGTGGAGCCTGACGTCATCGGCTTGCCCTTCTCGGTCTGGGCGAAAAACAGAAGATGGCTCGCGCGATTGGCGTTGGAAATGAAGTGCTTCATGCCATTGACGATCCAGCCGCCCTCGGTTTTCACCGCGACGGTGCGGAACGGGCCCGCATAGGGCACCAGATAATTCGATCCGTTGTCAGGTTCGGTGATGCCGATCGCCAGCATGCCGCGCGGGTCTTGAGCAAATCCCGGCAGCACGCGCGCTTTCTGTTCTTCATTGAGCCCGCTCTGAAAGATCTGCGCGAGCTTGAGCGTCTGCCCGATGGTTATGGCGACGCCGAGGTCGCCTTTGCTCAGCTCCTCGATCACCATGGCGGTGGTCAGCGGATCGGTGCCCAGTCCGCCCCACTTCTCGTCGAGCGTCATGGTGCGGATGCCGAGCGCGTGCGCCTTCTCGACAATTTCCCAGGAATAGCATTTTTCCGGATCTTGCTCGGCGTCGAGCGCCGCCGCCTGGGGCGTCACTTCGGCTTCGACAAAACGCCTGACGGTCTCGACAATGGCGCGCTGGCTCTCGGTCGAAACGAAGAGGCTCTCCATGGCGATCCCCTGCCGGCTGACCGACCCAAAGGGCCGAAATACGGCCCCATCTACTGAAACATGAAATTGGCGGCCTTGAGAAACAATGTTCGATTGACGCCATCGGAATGCAGGAATGCCGCCGCATCGCGCACGAGCTTCTCCACCCCGACCTCCTTCATGTAGCCGCTGCCGCCGTGGATCTCGAGACACCAGGTGGCAATCTGCCACGCCGCCTGCGACGCCATCACCTTGGGAAGCACTCCCAGCGTCTTATCCCAGCCATGCTCCTGGTGATCGGCGAGCCAGCAGGCGCGATGGATGTAGGACCGGGAGGCGTCGATCAGCATGCGCATCTCGGCAAGCTGCGCGCGGATGCCGTCGTGCTCGATCAACGGCTTGCCGCCCTGCACGCGGACCTTGGCCCAATCGACCGCCCTCTCATACAAGGCGACGGCAACGCCCAGAATGGTGGCGCCGGCATAAGCGTTCGACTGCGGGAAAAAATTGGCCAAGACGCTGAAACCTTCGCCGACTTTGCCGACGACGTTTGCGTCGGGAATAAAGCAGTCCTGGAAGATGAGTTCGGCGTTGTTGGCAAGCCGCTCGCCCATCTTGTCGTGCACGCGACCGATGCTGAATCCGGGCCGATCCCGTTCCAGCAAAAAGCAGGTGCTGCCTTCCGCCAGCGGCTTTCCCTTTTCGGTCTGCACGAACAAAAGATAAAAGCTGGAACGATTGCCGTTCGAGATGAAATGCTTCATTCCATTGACGATCCAGCCGCCGTTGGTTTTTTGCCCGGCGGTGCGAAACGGCGTTGGATACGGGATAAAATAATTCGAGCCATTGTCGGGCTCGGTAATGCCGATCGCCAGCATTCCGCGCGGGTCTTTGGCGAACGCCGGCAGCACCCGCGCCTGTTGTTCCGCGTTGAGCGCTTTTTGCATGATCTGCGCGATCTTCAAGGTTTGCGCCATGATGACCGAAACGCCGATATCGCCTATTCCCAGTTCCTCGATAACCATGGACGTGGTCAGAGAATCGGTTCCCAGGCCGCCCCATTTCTCGTCCAGCGTCATGGTGCGGATACCGACCTCGTTGGCCGCCTCGACAATCTCCCAGGAAAAGCTTTTCGCCGGATCTTTCTCGGCATCAAGCGCCGCCGCGCGCGGCTTCACTTCGCTTTCGACAAAGCGTTTGACGGTTTCGAGAATGAGACGTTGATTTTCCGTGTGGATGAAAATGTCATGCATGATCGGGTGCTTTGCGCTTGCCCATCGGGTTGCGATCGAAGCGTCACGATGGAAATGGCGTCTTCGCGTCTTGCCTCGCCCAAGCGAGCTGAGCGGCCCAACAGGGCTGGCTTCCGACAGATTTCACCGCTGGCATTCTTATTGGGCATATGCTCATTATCTCAATTGACGGATCGAGTCAATGAGCGGATGACTATGCCGCGGCAGCGTCAAACGCTTGCCACGATCGGTGCGCGGGACATAATCCAATGCCGCCCGCCGATGAATCGCGCAGGCCGCATTCGAACAAATTGTTTCGGTTATCATTGTGAAACACTCGCCGAAATCGAAATCCGCCAAAAAGTCTGCGCAAGCATTGCAGGCGACGAAGCTGACATCGGCGAAACGGCTGGCGCCCGAACGGCGCGCCGAACAGATACTGAAAGGCTCGATCCGTTTTTTTGCCGAGCATGGATTTAGCGGACAAACGCGCGAATTGGCCAACGAGCTCGGCATTTCGAAGGGACTCTTGTATCGCTATTTCCCCAGCAAAGAGGCGCTTATCGAGCGCGTCTACCAAGAGGTGTTCCTGCGCCGCTGGTCGCCGACCTGGCAAGCCGAATTGACCGACCGCAGCCGTGCGCTGATCGACCGCCTTAAGACCTTCTATGCCGATTACGCGAAGCTCCCTCTCGAATATGAATGGGGGCGCATTTATCTTTATGCAGGATTGGCCGGCGCCTCGATCAATCGGCGCTACGTTCGACTGGCCCATGAACGCATTTTCAAGCCGGTGATTGACGAACTCAGGCACGAATTTGGATTGCGCCCGATCGAGCAGCTGGCAATAACCGAGCCGGAATTGGAATTGATGTGGAGCTTGCACGGAAGCATTTTTTATATCGGCATGCGAAAATGGGTCTATCACGTCAAAGCGCCATCGGACGTTGACGGCACGGTCGAGCAATTGGTTGAAGGTTTTTACGCCAACGCGAAAAATGTCATGCGGGCGGCATTATCGCGCGACGGCAACGCATAGGGCTTGTCGGTGTGCGGTCGCAAGCGCACAAATCGGCGGCTCAAGGCCCGCGTCAAGTGGCGGAAGAGAGTGGGAGTCGAACCCACCAAAGACCGGCTCGCGGCCTCTCCCGGATTTGAAGTCCGGACGCCCCACCAGGAACGCTTCTCTTCCCTCTTGGAGCTTGCGTCGGCCAGCTAATCCGCCGGCGTTCGGAAAAGTTCAAGGCGTAGTGCATTCACCCGCCGCAAGTCGCCGCGCCGCGCCGTTGCGCCATGACGGTCGAAAAACTCCAGAATATGTACCGCGATCTTTCGGCTGATATTAAGCCGGTCGCGCAATTGCGCAACCGGGAACGCGCCGCCGTCGGCCGATTCGGCAAGCCCGTGGATGACCTCGGCAATTTCCATCACCGACGATCGCGTCAGGAAATGATCGTGAGCGATCTCGTCCACCAAGCCCTTGCGTGCGGCCAGCTTCATAACGCGCCTGACATCCTGCTCGGCAATACCGAGATGGCCGGCGATGTCACGTACGCGCGGCGGGCGAAAACGCGCGTTACCGCTGATCAGCAAACTGATCGGCTGCCACATGGTCTCGTCGGCTTCCGTCATTTCTACTTCGTGACCCGCGAGCCGCACCCAGCCCCGGTCGAGCGACACTTCCCCAGCGCGCGCAAGGCCTTGCAGCACCGCCGCGAAAACGGTCTCCGGCAACCGCGGTTCGAGCTGGAGCCGAAGCCGCTCGATGCCGTGCCCGGGCAAATCGGGATTCTCGGCATGGAATTTTTCCAGCGCGGCGTGCAGACCGGTTATTAGCCGCGACCATATTTCGGGACCCAGTACCAGCACGCCGTCTGCGTGAACGACGCGAATGGCGCCGCTATGCGTCACCACATTCTCGACTTCACCGTCGCTGAGCGCACGATCGCGGGCAAAGCTGGACAGTTCGACAAAACCGGGTGGCTGGTTCAGCAGTGCGGACAGCACGCTTTGCGGATCGGCATTGGCATGCGCTTCGAGCTGGGCGAGACGTTCGGGCCGGCGCCGCTTGCGCGCCGGCGCACGCAGGTCCAGAAATCGCCCGCCCGCGAGCGTCCTTTGCCCGGAAGTGTCGCGCAGGACGAAGCGGTCGCCTGCCGCCGCTGCGATCGGACGTTCGAGAATAAGCTGCACCATGGCTTGTGTTCCAGGCGCGATCGTCTCCTCGGCCAATGGGACGATGCGCGCCCCGACGTCGGCTGCGGCGTGGTGCAACCGAACGGGAGTCCACGGCCCCACCCTTTTCAGCTCGGTCGGAAGGACGCGCAGGCTGGCATCGATCCGATCCGCGGGGGCGTGCAATGCCGGATCGAGCACGACGTCGCCGCGCGCGATCGCATCCTTGTGGATGTCGCGTCCGCTGAGATTGAGGGCGCAGCGGTCGCCCGCCTGCCCGCTCTCGGCCGGCCGGTTCTGGGCGTGAATGCTGCGCACCTGCGCTTCGCGACCGGATGGGCTGATCGTCACCCGATCGCCAACGGCGACGCGGCCGGAGAGAACCGTGCCGGTTACCACCGTGCCGGTGCCGGCCAGCGTAAAGCAGCGATCGACCGCGAGGCGGAACCGTCCCGTTGCGGCGCGACGGCCGAAGGTCCGGGCGGCGGCAAAGAGTTCTTCGCGCAGACGATCGATGCCGATGCCGGCCACAGACGAGACCGGTACGATTTCGGCAGCCGGCATGGCGGTCGTCGATAATGCCGCCGCGATCTCCGATTTCGCTTCGGCCACTCGCTCCGGCGGCACAAGATCGATCTTCGTGAGGGCCACCAATCCCCGCTCGATGCCAAGCAGGTTCACGATCGCGAGGTGCTCGATCGTTTGCGGCATCACGCCGTCGTCGGCCGCCACCACCAGCAGAACGAAATCGATACCTGTGGCGCCGGCCAGCATGTTACGCACGAAGCGCTCATGACCGGGCACATCGACGAAGCCAAGGATGCTGCCGTCGGGGGTGGGCAGATAGGCAAAGCCTAGATCGATGGAGATTCCGCGTAGCTTCTCTTCGCGGAGCCGGTCGGTATCGACCCCGGTCAGCGCGCGCACCAGCGCAGTCTTGCCATGATCGATATGTCCAGCCGTGCCGATGATCATGCCGTCGCCGACACTTGCAATCCTTCGAGGTTGCGCGCGAACGCCGCTTCGTCCTCAAGGCAGCGCAGGTCGAAGACGAGCGCCTGATCGGTAATCCTGCCGATGACCGGGACCGGGAGACGCCGGAAGGCGGCGGCGAGCGCCGCCAGCGCGCGCCCGTGACCGCGCGGCGCCGTAGGCCGAAGCGCAATTCCGGCGCTCGGAATGGTTTGTTGCGGCAGCGCGCCCGAGCCAACCTCGCTGGCGCAGCTCACCACCTCGCAGCAAAAGCGCGGCCCCACCGCGACCGCGAGAACCGGGAGCAGCCGCTCGGCGAGCGCGCTGATCGCTTCGCGCCGGCGCGCCATCAAGCGCAGCGTCGGAAGTCGTTCACCAAGCCGCTCCGGATCGCGGTAGAGCTGCAGCGTTGCCTCGATCGCGGCAAGCCGGATCTTGTCGACCCTGAGAGCCCGCTTCAGCGGATTGCGGTTGATGCGCGCAATCAAATCCTTGCGGCCGACGATGAAACCGGCTTGCGGCCCGCCCAGCAATTTATCGCCCGAAAACGTGACAAGATCCGCCCCGTCCGCAACGGCTTCCGCCGCGGTCGGCTCCTTAAGCAAGCCGTAGGCGGACAGATCAACCAGCGTGCCCGACCCCAGATCGTGAACCAGCGGCACACCCCGTTCGCGCGTGATCGCGGCAAGCGCGCGCGCGGGCACCTCGGCGGTAAAACCCTCGACGCGATAATTCGAGGTGTGGACCTTGAGGACAAGTCCGGTTTTCGGCCCGATGGCGTCCGCATAATCCTGCGGATGCGTCCGGTTGGTGGTGCCGACCTCGACGAGCTTTACCCCGGCGCGCGCCATGATTTCCGGCAGACGAAATGCGCCGCCGATCTCGATCAACTCGCCGCGCGATACCACGGCCTCCCGCCGGCTGGCGATCGTATTGAGCGCGAGCAGCACCGCCGCGGCGTTGTTGTTCACGACCGTTGCGTCTGCGGCCCCGGTCAACTCGCACAGCAGGCCGCGAACCAGGGCAATCGCGTTCGCCGCGGCGGCCGCTGTCGAGGTCGAATTCGAGCGCGACCGCTTCGCGCATCGCGGTGGTTGCCGCCGCTATCGCCGTTTCGGCCAGCACGGCGCGTCCGAGATTGGTATGAAGGACGGTTCCCGTCAGATTGAAAACCGGCCGGATGTTTGGCTGCGCATCGGCTTCGAGCCGCGCGACGACCGCGTTGGCGACATCGGCAACCACCACGCTGCTGCGGCGGCCTTCGCGGCGCGCGGCGCGCACGCCCTCGATCACCGCGCGCAGCGCCCTCACCGCCGCGCGTCTTCCAAACCGATCGATGGCTGCCGCCAAGGTCGCCGTCTTGAGCACGTCGTCGACCGATGGAATATTGCGAAGACTTGTGCTTTCGCTCATTGCCGCTCCGGGCCAAACGTCTTGCAAATGCGGATTGCTGCGGATTTTAGGTCAAGGACCGCCGCTCCGCCACTGTGCAACCTTCGGCGCGCCGCCGGTTGTGGCGCAACGGCCAAGCCGCGCGAGCGTCCGCCGCGGCGGTTGCTGGAGGCCGCGCATCCGTGCCAGACTGGCCGCTCGACAAAGCAAGGTCGCGACCATGGCGGACGCCAATTTCGCAGTTTGGAACGAACAGAACTTCGATTCCGAAGTTCTGCGCCATCCCGGCCTCGCGCTGGTAGACTTCTGGTCGGAAAACTGCGTTCCCTGCAAGCAGCTGACGCGCGTGCTGTCCCAGCTCTCGGCCGAAATTCCGGCAAGCGTGCGCATCGGCACGGTCAAGGTCAACGACAATCTGCAACTCGCGGCGCGTTTTGGAATTCAGGCGACGCCGACGCTGCTGTTTTTCAAAGGCGGCGCGCTGGTCGATTCCCGAAGCGGCGTCGACCGCCGCCAAGTCCTCAAGAAGCTCGTTGAAACGCACGCGTGAACGACGCCGACCGGATGCGATAGGAGGTTCAAACAGCCATGCCCAATATCACGATGCTGGACATCGAGGAGCTCAAGAAGACGAAGCTGCGGCCTTATATCGAAAAATGCCTGGAGCATCGCGCGCCCGATCCGGGTTTCCACGCCATGATGGGCCACAACATCGATCTGGCGGAAGCGATGTTCGTGGCGTGGGACGCCTGTTTCAATAAAGGCCGCGTCTCGCATACCATCAAGGAAGTGATCCGCGTCCAGCTCTCGCGCATGGCGGCTTGCAGCTATTGAGGGAATGTTCGGTCTGCTTCGGCGAAGCGACAGGGACTATCCGAAGAGCTCTTGGACGAAGGCATCAACAATTACGCGGCCAGCGCGCGCTTTTCCGCGGCCGATAAGCTCGCCTTGCGCTACAGCGAACTGTTGGCGACGGATCCCGACGCGATCGACGCCGCCTTCTTCGATGAATTGCGCCGGCATTACAGCGAGGAGGAGATCGTCGAACTCGGCCTCTTCATCGGCTTCAACCTCGGCTACCACACGTTCTTCGGCACGCTGAAATTCTACCCGCTGTTCTCGCCGGACGGACGGCTGTTGACGCAGGCCGAATCGGAAAAGATCTATGGTGCCGCGCCCGCTTCCTTGCAACCTTCGGAGCCCGCCAAATGACCTATGTGGCGCCGCTGCCGCGCGAGGCAATCACCGACCCGGAGTTGCGCGCGCTGATCGCGCAAGCCGAAGAGTTGGGCGTGCCCGACGATCTGTTTGCGCGCATCGCCGCGCGCTCACCCGATCTCGCGAAACCGTTCATGCGCGCGCTGCTGATGAGCCACGCCGAAGGCAATGTCGACCACCGCCTGAAGGAAATCATCCGCATCCTGCTGGCGCGCTTCGCCGGCGACAAATATTTCGCGGCGCTGCGCTCGCGCAAGGCGCGGCAAATGGGTCTCACCGAGCAACGGATCGAGGCCGGCTGCGGCGATTACGAGGACTCCGACCTGTTCACGCGAGGCGGAAAGGTGCGCGCTGCGCTATGCCGACCAGATGTATCTCGACTCGAGCAAGGTCGATGCCGCGTTTTACGCCGAGCTCAAAAAGCATTTCAGCGAGCCGCAGATCATGGAACTCGGCGCCTTTATCGCTTTCCACTACGGCATGCAGATGTTCATGCGCTCGCTTGGCGCGGCGGCGCCGCACGGCGCCCGGTAGCCGCCAAAGCCGCATCGCGCCGGCTTGTCACGCCGCGAAATCTCACGTTCTATAAACGTCATCATCTCGCCAGAGGCGATCCGTTCCGTTCGGAGAACGTGACCCATGAACGTTCCGCAAATTCGACTGACAAGCCTCGCCCATGGCGGCGGCTGCGGCTGCAAGCTCGCCCCGTCGGTGCTGCAACAATTGCTCGCCGACCAGCCCGCGGCCGCGCTCTTCCCGCAGCTCCTCGTCGGCACCGAAACCGGCGATGACGCCGCGGTGTGGCAGATCGACGCCGACACCTGCGTGATGGCCACCACGGATTTCTTCACGCCGATCGTCGACGACCCCTTCGATTTCGGCCGCATCGCGGCGACCAACGCCCTCTCCGATATTTACGCCATGGGCGGCAAGCCGATCATGGCGCTCGCCATTCTCGGTATGCCGCTCGGCAAGCTTTCGCCTGAAATCGTGCGCCAGATTCTAAAAGGCGGCGCCACGGTTTGCGCGTCGGCGGGCATCCCGGTCGCGGGCGGCCATTCGATCGACGTACCGGAGCCGATCTATGGGCTTGCCGTCATCGGCACCTGCGCCCCGCAGCACATCCGGCGCAACGCAGGTGCCAAGCCGGGCGATGTCCTGATCCTTACCAAGCCGATCGGCGTCGGCATCTATTCCTCGGCGATCAAGAGCGATGCGCTCGCGCCGGACGGCTACCGGGAAATGATCGCCACAACGACGCAGCTCAACAAAATCGGCGCTGAACTCGCTTGCGACGACAGCGTCCATGCCATCACCGACGTGACCGGGTTCGGCCTGCTCGGTCATGGCCTGGAAATGGCGCGCGGCGCCCAATTGCGGCTTGTCGTGCGCGCGGACGCCGTGCCGCTGCTCTCGCAAACTGCCGATTTGGCGCGGCGCGGCTTCGTAACGGGCGCCTCGCAACGCAACTGGTCGAGCTACGCCAGCGATGTTGAGATGCCTGCGGAGATGCCCGAGTGGCGGCGCCACATTCTCACCGATCCGCAAACTTCGGGCGGACTTCTGGTGGCCGTCGCGCGCGAGCGCGGGGAAGCGGTGCTCCGCACAATCCGTGACTCCGGCTGCCCATTCGCCTGCGTCATCGGACATGCGGAACCGGGCGCGCCCGTGATCAAGGTTGCAGCGTGAGCGGCCCCACGCGCATCCGCATATGAAATTTTTACACGCGAGCAATCGCAGCGCGCTTCGCGGTAAGCGTGTTGATTCGGTTTGTCCGAAACATCGCGGATTGATCGGAGTGTAGTCCGCGCTCACGCGCGGCGTCTGCGAGTGCAGTGCGGCATTTTCGAACGCGCAGACTGCTTTTGATCTAAATCAATATGCTCCCACGGCGGCCCACCGAAACTTTCGGGCGCAATCCATTTCAATCGAATTTCGCCGGTCTTTGGTTGGGCCAGTGTCGCTCATGATGAAGCTATTTGACGGGAGCCTTATCGCAAAAAGAAAATGAATACACAGTTCTGGGTCGTTCAAGCCTTCAACGGCATTTCGTATGGCGCGCTGCTGTTCCTGGTAGGCAGCGGCCTGTCGTTGATTTTCGGCGTCATGCGGATCGTCAATCTTTCCCATGGCGCCTATTTTCTGTGGGGCGGCTACATCGCCCTCTCCGTCATCCACGCAACCGGCTCCTGGGCGCTCTCGCTGCCGGTGGCGGCGCTCGCGGTCGCACTGATCGGCCTGTTGATGGAGCGCGTATTCCTGCGCCCGCTCGGCTTCGATCCGCTGCGCCAGGTGCTGCTGACAGTCGGCTTTGCGTTTCTGTTCCAGCAGGCCGCGCTCGACATCTGGGGCGGCAACAACATGGACATCAATCCGCCGCACGAGCTGACCGCGAGCGTCGTGATCGGCGGCGTTTATTTCCCGCTCTACCGCATGTTCATGATCGGCATGGCGTTGCTGATCGGCCTCTTGCTGTGGCTGGTGATGGAAAAGACCCGCATGGGCGCGGCGGTGCGCGCCACCGTCGACGACGCGCAGATGGCGCGCGGCGTCGGCATCGATACCAACCGCGTCTCCATGTTCATCTTCGCGCTCGGCGCCTTCCTGGCCGCGCTCGGCGGCGTGATCGGCGGCGCCTTTCTCGGCATCTATCCCGGCCTCGATTTCGAAATGCTGCCGCTCGCCTTTCGCGGTGGTCATCATCGGCGGCATGGGCTCGCTCGGCGGCGCCGCCATCGGCGCGCTGCTTGTTGGCCTGGCCGACAATTTCGGCAAGGCGCTGTTCCCGGAAGTGTCCTACTTCACGCTTTACGCGCCGATGGTGCTGATCCTGGCGATCAAGCCGACCGGCCTGTTCGGCAGGGAGTGAAGGGAGCGGCATGAGAAGTCAAACCAAAATCCTGATCGTCGCGGCGGTACTCGTCGTCATTGCGCTCGTGATCCCGCACACCGGCCCGTTCGGAATTCTCCTCGGCGCGCGTATTCTGGTGTTCGCCATCCTGGCGATGAGTCTCGACATCCTGCTCGGCTACACCGGCCTCGCCTCGCTCGGTCAGGCGGCTTATTTGGGCATGGGCGCGTACCTGACCGCCATTCTCGCCAGCAAATACCATTTCGGTTTGGATTGGACATTTTGGCTGGTGGTGGTGTTCGGGATGTTGATCGGTGCCGCAGCTGCCGCGTTCTTCGGCTTGTTCGCGATCCGGGCGAGCGACGTCTATTTCCTGATGATCACGCTGGCCCTCGCCCAGTGCGTATGGGGTCTCGCCTATCGCTGGAATTCGCTCACCGGCGGCGACAACGGCCTCAACATTCTCACCCGGCCGTCGTTCGGCATTGAGCTCTCCAACGATGTCACTTTCTTCTATCTGGTGCTCGGCTTCTTCACCGTGTCGCTGTTGATGCTGTATGTGCTGGTGCGATCGCCGTTCGGCCGCAGCCTGAAGGGCATCCGCGAGCGCGAAACGCGCATGCGTATGCTCGGCTACAACACCTGGCTGCACAAATACATCGCTTTCATCATTGCCGGCGGATTTGCCGGACTCGCAGGCGTTTTGTGGGCGCACACCAACGGCATCGTGACGCCGGAAGATGTCGTTCTCACCACATCCGTGGACGCGCTGCTGATGGTAGTGCTCGGCGGCGCCGGTACGCTGATCGGTGGCGCCATCGGCGCAGCGGTGGTGCTCATTTTGCGGGAATATCTCTCAACCCTGGTGCCGTGGTGGCAGTACGTGTTGGGCGGCGTTTATGTGCTGACCATCCTGTATCTGCCGACCGGCCTGATGGGGATTCCAAAGCGAATTCGTCAAGCGTTCGGACGGTCGGCCAGCAAATCGGGCGCGCATTTGGCATCTGCACCTCCCCGGCCGGGGAGGATGAAAATCTGATGCAACAACGGGAGGTAGGAGAATGACTAATACGTTACGAGGACTGAGTTCGCTGCTGTTGGGAGGCTGTCTTGCGGTCGGCATGAACCTTGGCTCGACGGCGCGTGCCGACGAGTTGCGCATCGGCTTCCTGGCGCCGACGACGGGCATCTTCGCCCAGATCGGCAAGGATATGACCGACGGCTTCCAGCTGTATCTGGACCAGGTGAAAGGCGACTTCGCCGGAGCCAAGGTGAAGTTCATCACCGAGGACGAGCAAGGCAAGCCGCAGACGGCGGTTCTCAAGGCTGAGAAGCTCATCCGCGACGACAAGGTTCAATTGCTGGTCGGCGGCCTTCTGGCCTCCACCGGCTACGCATTGGCGCCGGTGAGCACCCGCGACAAGGTGATCTACATCGCGTCGATTCCGTCCGCCGACGACCTGACGCAGCGCGAGCTCAAGAACTTTCCATATTTCTTTCGCACCGGATGGACGAGCTCGCAGCCGACACAACCGCTCGGCCAATGGGCCTGCGACCAGGGCTACAAGAAGATTGTCACCATCGCGGCCGACTATGCCTTCGGCTTCGAGTTGGTCGGCGGTTTCCAGAAGACCTTCGAGGACTGCGGCGGCAAGGTGATCCAGAAGATCTGGCCCCCGCTCGGCACCAAGGATTTCGGGCCCTACATCCCGACCATCAAGGCCGACGCCGATGCCGTCTTCTCGCTGATGGTGGGACCGATGGCGTTGCAATTCCCCAAGCAGTTGCGCGCGGCCGGCTACAAGAAGTCGATCATCGGCGGCAGCGTCAGCTATGACGAATTCGCGCTGCCGTTCATGGGCGACGAAGTGATCGGCGACATCTCCGCACTGCAATACTCAGCCGCGCTGCAGACCCCGAAGAACGAAGCCTTCGTAAAGGCCTACCGCGCCAAGTACGGCAAGGTGCCGGGCTATTATGCGGAGAGCAACTACACGACCGCGCTGTTGATTCATGAGGTGATGAAGAAGACCGGCGGCAAGTGGCCGGGCTCCGAGCAGTTCATCAAGATAATGACCTCGCTCAAGGTCGATGCCCCGCGTGGGCCGGTCAGCTTCGACGACACGCGCAACCCGGTACAGAACATCTACATCAAGAAGGTCGAGAAGAAGAAGATGTTCGGCTATGATAAAGCCGAGCTCTGGAACACGGTGATCAAGACTTACCCGAACGTCAGCCAGTTCTGGACCTACGGCAAGGAGAAGTTCCTCCAGCAGCCGGTCTACAGCCGCGATTTCCCGCCCTGCAAGTTCTGCGAATAGTCAAAACCGCGATAAACCGGGGCTTTGCGTAAGAGCCCCGGTTTCTTGGTTCTGGTAAGGAATTGAGGATGAGCCAGGGCAGCCGACAGATCGGAGCGGAGCCGGTTCTAGAACTGAAAGATCTGTCAAAAAGCTTTGACGGTCTGCAAGCCTTGCGCGACGTCACGCTCACCATCATGCCGGGCGACCGCAAGGCCATCATCGGCCCGAACGGCGCCGGAAAGACCACGCTTTTCAATGTGATAACCGGCATCTTCCCGGCCACGTCGGGACAGGTGCTGCTGTTCGGTCAGGATGTGACCAACTGGCCGAGCCATCGGCGAATTGCTTTGGGAATGGCGCGGACTTTCCAGGTCACCAGTTTGTTTCCGATGCTCACCGTTCTGGACAACGTGCTGTTGGCTATCGACGGCCCGCGTAAGACGAAATTTGTGATGTGGCGCTTTGATTCTTCTTACCGCGACACGTACGAGAAAGCCTACCATCTCTTGGAGCAAGCCGGGTTCCTCGACCGCAAGGATGCCGAGGTTCAAAGTCTTTCGCACGGCGAACAGCGCCAGCTCGAGATTGTTCTGGGGCTGGCCAGCGATCCGAAGATTCTTCTGCTCGACGAGCCGGCCGCCGGCCTGTCGTCCGGCGAATCCACCGAGATGGCCGAGTTCCTGATGAAGCTCGATCCTGCTCTGGCGATCCTCTTGATAGAACACGACATGGACGTGGTGTTCGACGTCGCCGCGCAGATTTCGGTTCTGCACTTCGGCGAAGTGCTGGAAACCGGCACGCCCGAGCAAATCCACGACAGCAAGCAAGTCCAGGAAATTTATCTGGGAACCGATTAATTATGGCGATTCTCGAAGTCCAGGACATCCACACCTATTACGGGGACGCCTACGTCCTGCAGGGTCTGTCTTTGCAGTTGGAACAAGGGCAAATTCTCGGTCTTCTGGGCAGGAACGGCGTCGGCAAGACCACGCTGGTGAATTCCATCGTCGGCTTCAATCCGCCGCGCCGCGGCAGGATCGTGTTCAAGGGCGACGACATCACGCAGAAATCCTCGTTCGAGACCGTGCGCAGCGGCATGGGCCTGGTGCCGCAAGGCCGCCGCGTGTTCCCGACGCTGGGCGTGGAGGAAAACCTGCTGGTGGCCGAGCGCCACCCCGATCGCCATGGCTGGTCGCTCGAGCGCGTCTACAAACTGTTCCCGCGCCTGCTGGAGCGGCGCAACCAGCGCGCCAAGACGCTGTCGGGCGGCGAGCAGCAGATGCTGGCGATCGGCCGCGCGCTGATGACCAATCCCGACTGCCTGATCATGGACGAGCCGTCGGAGGGGCTGGCGCCGATCATCATCCAGGGCCTGTGGGAGGCGATCGGCAAGCTCAAGGAAGAAGGCCTGTCGATCCTCTTGGTCGAGCAGAGCGCGCACTTGGCCCTCAAGCTGGTCGACTACGTGCACGTCATGAGCAAGGGCCAGGTGGTCTATTCGGCCAAGCCCGAAGAGCTCAAGGCCAACGACGAGATCAAATCGAGCTATCTCGGCATATGACCAAGAGGGCAGAGAATTCGTTTTACAGCTTCACGCGCTCCTGCATTCCTGCCTGAAAGACCATGGCTGCGACCATCATCGGTGCCAGTCCGATATAGCAGTCGTGCACGACTTAAGCGGCACGATGTACGGCGCGTCCTTTCAGCAATACATCGACATTGCCGGAAAGAATTTTCTCGCCAACCGGCCCTAGCTTGCGGATATCGCTGACGAAATCGCGTACCGCCTCGCGGCCGCGAATTTCCTGCGGATAATCGGTAGCAAAGACCAGACGTTCGGCCGGTATCTCCACCAGTGCTGTCTTGACACTACCGATCGCGCCACAAAATCCGGCGGTGTCGAACATGAAATTATTGCGTAGATAAAAGTCGAAGTCTTTCTCTGCTGTGCGGCCATGTTTGGCATTGCCGCGCAAGCCCCAGAAATCCTTGTCTTGATAGCTGCGGATGCGGCCAAGCATGGAAGCGATACCGCCGCCGAGGTGCGCCATATGCACCATGAGCGACGGATGGCGGTCGAAGACGCCGCTATTGATCAGGCGGATCGTCGCCATGATCAGCGAGAACTCCCGGCCGACCGAACGCGCGGTATCGTAGGCATCGAACTGCTGCGAGAAATTCAACTTTAGCGCCGGATGCACGAAAACGAACAGCCCGAGTTTTTCGACCTCCGTCCAGAACGGTTCGAATTCCGGTGCATCGAGGAACAGCCCATCGGTTTCCGACGTGATGACCACACCCGGGAAGCCGAGCTCGCGCGCGCAGCGTGCCAGCTCCTTGAAAGCCGGCGCACCGCCCAGCGGATGGGCGTGAGCGGCGCCGATGAATCGCCCCGGATAGTCGCGCTCGGCTTGCTTGGCCTTGTCATTGACCAATTTCGACCGCTCGAGATCGGCGCACATCGCGGCAGCGCTGGTCAGGAAGGCTGCGTCGATGCCGGCCAGATCCATCATGCGGATGTGCTCATCCAGATCGTAGAGCATTTTGTGCGACGTATAGCTCGGCGCACCCGTTTCGTCGAAAGCGATAATCAGTTTGTCGCCCAAGTCCTCTTTGAACAGTTCGCGCGGCGTGAAGTGATGTTGGAAGTCGACGATCATGGTCATTTCCTACAAATTTGACGCAAGCGATACGTTTCTCGCCGCTATTGAGGTTTAATACCGACAGCCTTCACGAGCGCCGCGTTTTGTTCCAGCTCCTTGCGGACGTATGTCATCAAACTCGGCCGGGTTCATCGGCATCGGCTGGATGCCGAGCTTCGCCAATTTTTCATTTACGGCCGGATCGTGCAGTGCCTTGGCAGTCTCCTCATAAAGCCGCTGGATGATGGCAGGTGGAGTTTTGGCGGGCACGAACACACCAAACCAGAAATTATACTCGGAGTTCGGGAATCCGGCTTCGGTGGTTGTTGGCACATTTGGCAAATCTGGCGAGCGCTGTAAGCTACTCACTGCGAGCGCTGTGAGCTTGCCGTCGCGAATGAGAGAAAGCGCGGGCAACAGCGGACTGAAATAAAAATCGACCCGTCCGGTCATGACGTCCGTCAGCCCGGCCGGCGATCCTTTATAGGATATCGGTTGTGCTTCGAAGCCTGCGGCACGAAGAAACCGTTCGGAATTGAGATGTGCCGCGCTTCCCACTCCGATGGTGACATAATTCATCGATCCATGCCGTGCGCGACCGGCGGTGACGAACTCGCCGACGGTCTTGATCCCTTTATTCGGAGCGACAACCAACACATTGGCCATATTCGCCAACGGCATGACGGCCGCGAGGTCGCGCAACGGATCATACGGGAGGTTCGCGACGGTCGACGGCACAATGGTGTAGGCGGAGGATGCGACCAATATCGTGTAGCCATCGGGTTCAGCCTTGGCGACCGCTGCGGTGCCAATCGTGCTCGATGCCCCGGGACGATTTTCGACAATAATCGGCTGACCCAATTGTTCTTGGACCTTGGCAAAAATCGTGCGCGGAATGATGTCGGTGGCGCTGCCGGGACTGTACGGGACGATCACCCGGATCGGCTTGGTTGGCCAGTTCTGCGCCCAAGCTTGGGTGCCGAAGCTCATCAATAAAATTGCAATCGTTAAAAGACACCGTTTCGACATTTTAACCTCCCTTTTGGGTCGAGTGTCGATTTTATTGTCACTCCAATTACCGCAAATTCATCGGTCGCCCAAAAGCTTCGATCCAAAGAACATCGGGGAAAGCGCGCGAACCAGCGGGAGAGAACTTTCGGCAGCAAAATCTTCGAGCCGCAGTTGCGGATTGCGCGGCCGAATGCGTTCGAACATGGCACGGGCCTCGGCGTCGGCGGGCGGCGGGATCGTCGCGTCGATCAGCATTTTCGAACCAAAACGCTGCCAAAGCGGCGTCCCCGGCGCGCCGAGTTCCTGCAAACTCGCATCCATAGCGTGATTATGCGTACCTGAAATAATTGTCACGTCTTTCTGCGGATCAACCCGCGTCGATAGCGCCCACATCAACTCCGCAGGATTGAAGATATCGACATCCGCGTCTACTGCCATGGCAACTTTCGGATGCTGGTATTCGGAGGATAGCGCGGCCAGCAACAGGTTTTTAGCTTCGCCATAGGCCCGCGGCGTCATCTGCACAACCACCCCGAAAACACCGGGCATCACCATCACATTATGCAGATTGGGACCGCCGCCGACATCCTTGAGTCGCCGGAATATAGCTGCGCTCATCGGGATCTTGTGAAAGACGCAGCCCTCCATCTCCGAGCCATTCTGGAGATTCTTGAAGATCGCGTCGTGCCGCCGCGTCATGTACTGGTATTCGACGATTGGGTTTTTGCCCGTACCGGTCACGTAGTAGTCCTGAAATTCGGAAAACGGTCCTTCTTCCTCGCGATAATGCGGCGGGATGTGACCCTCCAGAACGATCTCCGCGTCGGCCGGAACCTCGAGATCCACTGTCTCACACTTCACGAGGCGTACCGGCTCGCCAAGATAGCCGCCAGCAATCTCAAATTCATCGAGCCCATAGGCGGCTGTCGTTGCCGCCGCGGCGTAATAGAGCGGATAATGACCGATAAATATCGCCACCGGCATCGGTTCGTTTCGCGCCTGATACTTTACGTAGTTCTTCCAGGTATGGCGCGGGTAAAGCAGAATGCCGGATTTGTTAGGCCCCTTAATTTGCAGGCGATGGAAGCTCACGTTGCGCTGCCCGGTGTCGGGATCCTTGGACACGACAAGGCCTGAGCCGATCACCGGGCCGCCGTCGCGTTGACCGGCGATATGCACCGGAAGCTGCGTCAGATCGAACTCATCCTTGCTGAGCTTGACCTCCTTGACCGGCCCGTCCTCGACCATCACCGGCGCAATACGCTTGCCCATACGCTCGGCGATTAAGGGCACCATCGTTTCCTGACGCGCACCAAAGGCAATGGCTGCGTGTCGGATATTGGCCGGCGCTTGCCCGAGCGAGCGCCAGTTATGCGGAAGATTTTCGAAGAAAAGCGCCTTCTCGCGCGATTGATAGAGTAGCGAGCCCATCTGGGTGAGCGGGTCGACGGGCTTGGCGATACGAATGAGTTCCCCGGCTTCTTCTAATTCTGCGATCCAAGTTCGCATGTCTTTCGGATGCGTATTGGAAGCCATGATCGAAGTTCTCCACGTTAAAGACACTGAGTGCGACGGAACGCCGGAAGCAGCAAGTTTTGTTGATGTGTGGGGATGATCGCTCCAGCAGAACAAACCATGCCTCACATTTTCTTTCTCTTTATTTTCTTATTATTCGTCTTGCCAGTCGGCTTTTTTTCGCCTGGCTGGCGCCCAGGTTCAAAGCCGCCGACCTCGTGATACGTGACCGTATTCTCGGCTTCGAACGCCCGCACGGCCGGAGCCTCGCCCGGCAAGCCAAGTTCCGACCAACGCGCAGCAACTTGATTGTATATTTTCTTGCGCAGCGTGGTTCGCTTGGAAAAGACCGGAAGGTGGCGGTGCTCTTTGCAAGCGTTGATCAGCGCCTTCGAACCGTAGGGTCTTTTTTCCGGTGGGTTTTGGGTAGGATCGAGCCAGGTGCTCCATGTGTTGCGCAGAATATCGATATCGTCGATCGGATTGCAGCGGCTCGCCATCGCCCAGATCACCTGGTCCATGTCGGTCGGGTCGACGTCCTCGTCGACGGCGATGATCCATTTCGTGTAGTAGGCGCCGCCGGGAACCTGCGCCGCGAGCGCCAGCACCTGCGCGGCGTGGCCGGCGTAACGCTGCTCAAGGCTGATGACGGTCATGCCGAACCCGCCCGCCGCCGCGGGATGCGAATAGACCCCATGGATGCCGGGAATGCCGAGCTTGTCGAGATCGTCCCAAATCTTCGCCGAGCGGATCACGGAGAAAAATCCGCTCTGTTCGCAGGAAGGATAATCCGCCATCAGGGCGTTGGTCAGAATTGGCTGCGACCGGTAGTGCACTGCCGTGATATCGACGAGCGGACAGCCGGCTTCAGGCCGGCCGTAATAGCCAGGGAATTCGCCAAACGGCCCTTCCGCCTTCACCGAATTGGGCCGGATGACACCTTCAACGACGAGTTCCGCGTTGGCAGGGATCAGCAGATCGGTCGTCTTGCCGCGAACGACCGGGATCGGCTGGCCCTTGATGCCGCCGGCGTATTCGTATTCGGACACGTTCTTGGGAAATGTTTGCGAGCCGACCAACATGAACAAAGGATCGATGCCCCAGGCTGCCGCGACATGGATTGGCTTGCCCTGCTGCCAGGCCCGCGTGATGTGCAGGCGTGCGTCCTTGCCGGGCGAGAGATAAAGCCCGACCTGTGATTTTCCCTGCAACATCATTCGATAGGTGCCGATATTGAGATAACCGCTGTCGGGATCGCGGGTGATCACCGCGTCGCCAGTGCCGGCATAACGGCCGCCATCGAGCGGCCAGTGTCGCGGGATCGGCAACAGGTTCAAATCAATATTTTTTCCAGTGACGGTGTTCTGGTAGATCGGAGCCTCATCAGCAGAGACCTCTTGCGGCGGTAAACGCAGTTTGAGTTTGTTCTTCACCCGCCGGATCAATTCTACTGTCGGCGTGTCCGCCGGCTCCTCAAGCGTGAGCGCGACGCGCTTCACGCTAGGCCCGAGAATATTCCACAACAGTCTGGCGCCGATCGGGCTCTTGTCGAAACCGCGCGGACGCTCGAACAGGACCGCCGGCGAGGGTTGCTGCTTGGCGACCAAATAAGAAATCGCGCTCATCTCCTCGTCGCGGTCGACCGGCTGGCTCACCCGGGCGAGCTCGCCGAGCTCCTCTACTCGCGACAACCATTCGCGCAAATCCGCGATCGGTTTCCCACCGGCGGCCTTGGCTGCCGGCTTTCGCGAACCCACGAGCGGCACGCCGACAATCTTGTTCATTTGCGCGTTCCTTTCCGTAGCGAGATGACGGCCGCATGAACCGGCGCACGCCAAATGCAGTCGACGCTAGCCGGTCGCGCGGCTTGGCTCAAGAAATTTCGGAATATCGTTCCGCTAGACGGAACAAGCGGACCGCGCGGCAACGCGGTCGGGGGGAACGCCAAAAAATCAGCTATCGTAAAGACTTCAGTCTTAGGCCGCAGATAACGATCGGAATTTCACCGCCCGCGAGTGTAGGCGTATTGCGCGTCAACTCGCATTGCGAACCGGCGATGTCTGCGATAGCGCGGCGCCGATAGTCCTGGCCGCAGCGCTCAACGCCGGCAACAGACTTTTCACCAGCTGCTCCATCCTCATCGCGCCTGGCACTACCATGATGTTGAGGCTCGCCACCGGCGCGGAATTGACCAGGATCGGCACCGCCAGCGTTCGGGTGGTACGCTGGTATTCGCGGTCGCCGGTCGCGTAACCCTGTCTGCGCACTTGAGCGAGTACGCGCCGCACAGCGGCGGCGTTCTTCGCCGGCGCGTCAAACGGATCGGTCGACCGAGCCAAGCGGGAGAGCGTCCGGTCGACCAGCTCGTCGGCAGCGAAGCCGAGAAACGCGCGGCCGAGCGACGTCACCAGCACCGGCAGGCGCGAGCCGACCGTACGGTTGAGCGACAACGTGCCTGGATCACGGCCGGTGTCGAGAACCACCATGGCGTCCTGATCGAATACCGCGAGATCACTCGGCCAAACTTGATGTTTACGCAGGCCTTCCAGCACGGGTTGCGCCGCCTTGAGCAGAGACTCGTGGGCGTTATAGCCGCGCGACAGCGTCAACACGCGGGCGGTAACGCGATAACCTTTTTGACTATCCTGAGCCACGTAGCCGTCCGCGACCAAGGTCTCCAACATGCGTGCGATAGTCGATTTCGGCAGTTTGGCAGCCGCGCTGATCTCGCGAAGCTGCGCGTGGCCGTCATTGATCGCCCGCAGGATAGCCAATCCCCGGTGCAAGGCATTTACCGCGGTCATGACGCGGCCATTATTCGCTGTCCGTCGGCTCGGCCTTTAACCCGGACGTCATCTTCATTTTGCCGTCCCAGCGCTTGGCAAAGCTCGCAGTGATGCCGAACTGGTCAAGCACACGCGCTACGATATGGTCGACGATATCATCGATCGATTTTGGATGGTTGTAAAAGGCCGGCATCGGAGGAATTATCGATACTCCCGCGCGGGCTAGCTTCAGCATGTTATCGAGGTGCAGTTCGGATAAGGGCGACTCGCGCACAACGAGCACCAGTCGTCGCCGCTCCTTGAGAATTACATCGGCAGCGCGATGGATGAGGTGTTCGCCATAGCCGTGTGCGATGCCGCTCAGCGTTCGCATCGAGCACGGTATCACCACCATACCCTCGGTGATAAACGAGCCTGAGGAGATATTCGCCGCCATATTCGCTGAGTTGTGGTAAACAGTAGCTAACGCGCACACCTGTTTAACGGTGTACCGCGTCTCATGCTCGATCGTTCGCCGTCCCCAATTACTGATTATGAGATGAGATTCGACTTCACTGTCCTTAAGTGCCTCAAGTAATCGCACACCGAGAATTGCGCCGGTTGCACCGGTGATGCCAACGATCAGACGTCGCATTTTTATTCCCTTTTCAGCCGCCGTGCTGCCTCTGCGCATGGTTAGTTTCTAAATGTATTCCGCCAAATGAGCTGGAAACAACGAACTAATGATCTTGTCGTCCGCGTTCGATATCTGCCACGCCTCATTTATTGATCGATGCATCGCCTTCTGCTCATGGAGAAATTTCGAGCGTCTCCTTATGACCGAAGCCCTTTGTATTGTCGATCAGAACGATGGAGGCCGGCTGGAGCCGATAGACAGCCGTTCGAGCATAGGCCTTCTGCAATTTCAACGGCTTCGCCGCTAATTGTCGAAGGAAAGAATAACGTGCTTCAAGTTGTGCAAGGTGCCGCAGCCGTTCACCCGCCGCCACTATCCGACGAGCGGTACCGGTGATCTGCACGCCTCGAATGGCCGCAAAATCCGAGTAATCGGGCGCCACCGTGGCTGCAACGCGCGCATCCGCTTCAATTTCCCGGGAATGCTGCGTATCGGGCTCCGATACCCAGACGAGCGCCAACCCGTCGCATGCATAGAACAGGCTCGTCGCGTGCACCCCGCTCGCACCAAATGTTGCGAGCGACATCACGTGGTGTGCTGCGAGAAAGGAACCAATTTCCTGGCTGAGTTTTAGATCCAGAATAGCCATCGCTCTGCGCCGAACCCATCGTCCCTTGCAACCGAGCCAGCCGGTCCCACTTCCCGCATCATAGCCCATTCTTTAGGCGGCTAAACGCCGTACCGTGCCGAGTCATGCCTGTTCATGAACCCGTGCGGAAGCTCTGACATGCGTCACTTTGCACGAAATTCTATCGTCATTCACACCTGCCGCCGCAAACGGGCAAGAGACACATCGCCGGCAAAAACACTTTCGAAATGGGCAAGCGTGCCTTTCACCGGGTATTGCGCGCTTTTCCCGCTCACGGATTTCCATGTCGCTCCAGGCAGGCCTTGCGTCGCAAGAAACCAGTCGGCCGGGCTCTCTCCGATGGCGGCGCGAAAATCACAATGGCGTTCCGGCTCGCTGAGCAGCCCCAGCCATAAAATCATGAAATCCAATGCTGATTGCGCCGGCGTCCGGGTTTCCGCGACATGGCGGATGGCATTCTTTGAAATTCTTTGCCGCAAATCCGGCAATAGCAGCAGCATTTGCAACAACGAAGTGCATTCCTCGATGGACCGCGCAATAAATCCGGTCTTGCTATCGTGGACGATCGCCATTTCGGCGGGATTGTTCAGCACGATAGGCGTCAGGCCTAAGGACATTGCTTCAACAAGCGCATTCTCTGCCGTGCCGTAGTGATCGGGCTGCAAGGGATAGAAAAAAATATCGGCCTCCGAAAGCGCGACCGCCGGGTCGGCTGTTTCTCCGCAAAATTCGATACGCTCTGGATGACGCATGGCGCGCGCGCGCGCCGCCACCGGACCCGAAGGATCGACGGCGCCCCAAATCAAAACGCGATAATCACCGCCGACCAGCCCGTCAATGGCGTCGAAAAATCCCGGATGCATTTTCACGAAATCGACGGTGCCGAGATAGGCGATGACCGGCTTTCTGCCTTTCGCGGGCGCCCGGCGGACGGGGTCGGGAAAACCGAAGCCGCTATTGATGACGGCGAATTTCTTTGGCGCCGCTTCGAGGATGAGCGCAATCGAAGGAATAGCGCGCGAAGCTTCAGTCGTGAACACGAAGCGCCCGGCCTCCTCCATCAGTCCGGGTTGAATCAGCGGTTTGGCGAGGCCGGAAATATGCGACCAGATCACGCTGCGCATGGCTGGAAAGGCACAGCGCGCCAGGCATTCGAACAGGCGTGGATGGTTCCAGAATTCGAACTGGACAATGTCGGCCACGCTCGCCAACCGCGCCACATGATCGAGCCCGTCGGCGATGATGACGCGCGCTCCGCCGGCTTCGATCGCTTCCGCGTAACGGGGGTCGCGCGGTTCTTCAAGCAGGAGAAAGGTCTGCTCCACCGCCTCTTTGGGCAGGGCGGCGCTGATCGCCGCATGCGCCTTGCCGACACCTCCACCCAGGTGCGGGGTAACATGCAGGATCTTCATTCCGCCGCCACGTTGGTGAATTCGCGCGTCCCGCCCGGAGCCTCGACGGCCGGATTGACCGGGACGAGCTTCTTGAATTTGTCCAGCAGCACCAAGCGGTGAGTGTCGATATTGTCAGGGAGGCAGTGGCTGAGCTGCCCGCAATTTCCGCAGACGCCGTTCTGCCGGCGTCGTCCCTCGAGATGCTGCAGGCGCAGCGCATTCATCAACTCGGAATTCCAAATCTCCTTCATGGACTGCCGGCGTACGTCGCCGATCACCAGCTTGCGGCCCCAATCCAGGAAGCAAGAGCTGACGAGACCGTCGGCGTTCACCGAATAGCCGTAGAAAATGTAAGGACAGGTGTCGGTGTCGCCGATGTCCTGCTGGTAGATGCCTTTGCTGATTTTGACGCCGGTATGCTTCTCGATATCGAATTCCGGCCAACAAGGCGCGAAGTTCTCGACGAAAATACGGTCGCAATGATCGCCGAACGTGTCGAAGAACTCCTGGCGTTGCGCCGCGGTGATCAACTCGCCGGGGATCTTGACGACGATCTCGCAATTGCCCTTATTGTCGTACAGCCATTTTACGTTTTCGACGAATTTTTTGAAGTCGAACTTGAACCCGGTGAATTTCGCATAGGTATCCTCGGTCATGCCGTCGACCGAAATGTTGATCTTGTCGATCCCCGCCTCGATCACAGGGCCGACGCGGTCGGGGGAAATGAACGTGCCGTTCGTGGTCGTGTCGATATATTCGACATGCTTCGACCGCTTCGCATAAGCGACCATCTCGGCCAGCCGCTTGTTGAGGAACGGCTCGCCGTCCTTGTACATGCGCAGGACTTTGATCGGCTTGTCGAATTCGCCAAGGTCGTCGACGATCTTCTGAAAGACGTCGATCTTCATCACGCCCTGGAAGCGTCCGGTATCGGCAATCATGTCGCGATGACCGGTCGGGCAGAAGGTGCATTTGAAATTGCAGGAACTCGCCGGGTCGACGAACACAATGAAAGGCGTGGATAGCGGGATGACCGTTTCCAGCGGCGTCCGCCCTTCAAGATTGATTCGCGGTTCTAGCCGAGCTTTCATGCGCGTTTCCCTGCAACGAGCGGCGCCGGCTCAATGTCCTATAGGACAATGGTTAACAGGGATTAACCAAGCTTTTGGGAGGTCTCAGACGCGGGCGAAAAGCGCCGGTCTAGAAGGTGGCGCGGACACCGACGACGCAGGGCGGATCGACGACATTGTTCGGGCGAGCGCCAAAACGGAGCAAATCCCGCCGGCCATATTCGTCGGCAATCCGCTCGGCAAACTGCCGTATCGTCGTGGGGATGCCGGAGCAGATATTGACCGGGCCTTGCACCGCGCCAAGCGCAGCGTCGACGATCATTCGTCCGGCGTCGCGGACATCCAGGTAATCGCGGATCTGCTCACCGCTGGTCAGCTCGGCCGGCTCGCCGGCGCTAAGTTTGCCGCGTAGATAGGGCACCAACCGCCGCGCATCCTCGCCCTCCCCGTACAGGTAAAACAATCGGCACCAAGCAAACTCAATCCCGTGTTGCGGGAGCGATCGCGATAGCTGCGTGAAGGCGGCGGCTTTTGCCTCGGCATAGGGTGTCGATGGCCGTAGCGCCGTCTCGATGCTCAAATGGCCTGCGCTCAGATCATATTCAAAACAGGTTCCGATACCGATAAAGCGCCGAACCTTGGCTCTGGATTGCGCCTTCCGCAAGCCGCAGGGTTCCCGCCACGCAGTCCAGATTCTTTGGCGAGTGAAGATACTCGCCCGGCTCGGCATACCAGGCGGCGTGGATCACGCGTGTCGATGCCTCGGCAGGCATCGGCGCACCATGCCGCGCTTTCGGACCATAAGCTTGGCGTTGCGATAATTTTTTCGATGGCCGTCGAATGCGAAAGCCGATCCTGTTTGCCTTCTCTGACGACGACACGCACACGGCAATTTCGCTTGGCAAGCTCATTGCAACACCTGCCGGCCGACAAAGCCGGTTGCTCCGGTGAGCAGGGCGAGCTTCGTCATGCGATTTCCAGCATGGGCACCGCCGTGACGAATTTCGTGCCGCGTTCCGCCAGGCCGGCGTTTTCCTTCTTGATCTCAGCCGCGATGTTCCAGGGCAGGATCAGCAGGTAGTCGGGGCGCCGTTCCGTCAGCTCGGCCGGGGGCACAATGGGGATATGGCTGCCCGGCATGAATTTGCCCTGCTTTGCGGAGGCGGCATCGCAGACAAAAGGCAGCAAATCGGATTTGACGCCGGCGTAATTGAGTAGCGTGTTTCCTTTGGCAGCGGCGCCGTAGCCGGCCATTTTTTTTCCCGCGCGTTTTTGCTCCAGCAAGAACAGCAAAAGGCCGTCCTTGAGCCGGTCCGCTCTGGCCTGAAAATCCTGGTAGGTGGCGAGCCTTTGCAGGCCGCGCCGCGCTTCTTCCGCCATCAGCGCAGCGACCGCGGCGGATATCGGACGAGGGTCCTCAGCATGGCAGCCGTAAAGCCGCAAGCTGCCGCCATGGGTCGTAAGCTCCTCGACATCGAAGATGCGCAAGCCGGCAGCCGTGAAGATGCGCGCGACGGTGTGCAGCGACAGATAAGAAAAGTGCTCGTGATAGACGGTGTCGAACTGGGTGCGCTCCAGCACCCGCATGAGATGGGGAAATTCGAGTGTGATGGCGCCGCCGGGCTTAAGCGCGGCTTTCAGCCCGCGCGTAAAGTCGTTGATGTCGGGCACGTGCGCATAGACGTTGTTGCCGACGATGAGGTCGGCCTGTTTTCCCTCGGCGGCCAATTGTCTGGCCAGTTGCTCGCCGAAAAACTTGCGGATCACGGGAATGCCGAGTTGCTCCGCGGCGGATGCGGTGCTGGCCGTGGGTTCGATGCCGAGACAAGGAATGCCGGCGGGGAGAAAATTCTTGAGAAGATATCCGTCATTCGATGCGACCTCGATGACGAAACTGTCGCGCGTCAGCGGCAATGCGCGGACCATCTTCTCGGCGTAGCTTGCCGCGTGCGTTAGCCAACCGGCCGAGGTGCTGGAAAAATACGAATAGTCCGGGCTGAATAGTTCGTCGGCCGCGGCGAAATCCTCAGTCTGTACCAGCCAGCAGCGATCGCAGACCATAGTTCGTAGCGGGTAATATTTTTCCGGCCGCGTCAAATCTGCGGCGGTCAGATACGCGTTGGAAGGCGGCGCAAAGCCGAGATCGAGGAAACTGTGCCGCAGAGATGCGCCGCAGTGGCGGCAGTTCATAACGCCACCCCTGCAAATTCTTCAGTCAGCATGGGATGCTGGGAATCCCGCAGCGACATTTCACTTATTTGCTGCGGCCAGGAAATCGCCAGCATCGGATCTTGCGGATTGAGCCCGCCTTCGGCGGCGGCGTTATAGGCCGATGAATGGCAGTACAACAATTCGGCATCGTCGCTGAGCACCTGAAAACCGTGCGCGAAACCTTGCGGAATGAGCAACGCACGGCCGTTGTCGGCCGAAAGAATCTCGGCGTGCCAACGCAAAAAGGCTTTCGATCCGGCGCGGATATCGACGGCGACATCCCACACTTCGCCGCGGAGGCAGCTCACCAGCTTCATGTCGGCGTGCGGCGGATACTGGAAGTGCATTCCGCGTACCGCGCCGCGTTTGGCGGTGTAACTGTGATTGATTTGAGCGATGGGTTTGTCCCAGCCGGCGGCGCCGAGTTCCTCGGCGCAAAAAAGGCGCGACAAAAACCCGCGCGCATCGCCCAATCTTTGGCGCTCGATGCGCTTCAATCCCGCCAGAGGCAGGTCGGCGATCGACAACCGATTCAACATAACGCCTCGTAAGCGGCGATGTCCGACTGGCACAATGTGAGCGCATCCGCGCCACCGTGCTGCGCCCGGTACCAGGCCATCGTCTGGTTGAGCGTCTGCGCCAGTGTCAGCTTTGGCCGCACGCCCAGCGTCGTCCGCGCCTTGGTAACGTCGAGCGCGAGCCAGCCGGATTCGTGCGGGCCTTCCGAGTTCTCATCGTAGCGCACCTCGCCCGTGCCGTAGGCGGCGCGCGCCATTTCGACCAGTTCGCGCACGGTCACCGACCTCGCCGGTTTCCGGGCCAAAATTATAGGAACCGGCGAGCGCGGGTTGCTCCCACAGCTTGCGCGCCAGCGTCATGTAGCCGGCGAGCGGGTCGAGCACGTACTGCCATGGACGAACGGCCTGCGGGCGGCGCACCTGCAGCGGCCGGCCCGCCTGCCAGGCGCGAACCGCATCGGGAATCACGCGGTCGTCCGACCAGTCGCCGCCGCCGATCACGTTGCCGGCGCGCGCGCTCGCGACCGCCACGCCCTGCGCCGACAAGAAAGCATCGCCGATAGCTGGCGATGACGATTTCGCTGGCGGCCTTGCTGGCGCTGTAAGGATCGTGTCCGCCGAGCGCATCGTCTTCACGGTAGGGCCGGCGCGATTCATGGTCGCGGTAGACCTTGTCCGTTGTCACGATCACAGCGACACGCACGCTTTCGAGCCCCCGTAGCGCGTCCAGCACGTGGGCGGTGCCCAGCGCATTGGTCTCGAAGGTCGCAACGGGTTCCCGGTAACCAGCGCGCACCAGCGCCTGCGCCGCCAAATGGAAGACGATCTCCGGCTGCGCCGCCTGGACGAGTTCGGCGAGCGCCGCGGCATCGCGGATATCGCAAAAATGGCTGTGGCAAAGCGCGCCGATATCGGCCTCGGCAATAAAGGTTGGGCGCGGTCGCCGGCGGCAGGCTGATGCCCGTCACCTTGGCTCCCAGCCGATGAAGCCAGAGCGTGAGCCAAGAACCCTTGAAGCCCGGTATGACCCGTGAGCAAGACGCGCTTGTCGCGCCAGAACGAGGTCCTTGTTGCGTTCGTCAATGCCAGATTTTCCATGGTGCCTTGCCGGATGCCCATAACTCTTCCAGCATCGTCTTATCACGCAAGGTATCCATCGCTTGCCAAAAACCGCGATGTTCGAACGCCATCATTTGCCCCATGGCGGCGAGACGGATGATGGGCGAGCCTTCCCAGCTGCTGTCATCGCCTTCGATCAGATCGAGACACCGCGGCGAAAGAACAAAAAAACCACCATTGATCATGCCGCCATCGCCGCGCGGCTTTTCGATGAAGCCGGTCACCTCGTCCCCCACCCGTTCCAGCGCGCCGTAGCGGCCGGGCGGGCGCACCGCGGTAATCGTGGCGAGCTTGCCGTGGCTGCGATGGAATTCAATGGATGACCGAATGTTCAGATCGCTTACGCCATCGCCATAGGTGAAGCAGAACAACTCTTCGTTCTTGATGTGGTCCGCGACGCGCTTGAGGCGCCCGCCGGTCATGCGTATTTTCGCCGGTATCGACCAGCGTCACGCGCCACGGCTCGGCGTGTCTTTGATGCACGACCACGCTGTTGTCCGCCATGTCGAAGGTGATGTCGGACATATGCAGGAAATAGTTGGCGAAATATTCCTTGATGACGTAGCCCTTGTAGCCGCAGCAGATCACAAAATCATTGGCGCCATGCGCCGAATAGATCTTCATGATGTGCCAGAGGATCGGCTTGCCGCCGATTTCGATCATCGGCTTGGGCCGCAGATTGCTCTCCTCGGAAATGCGCGTGCCGAGCCCGCCGGCAAGGATGACGACTTTCATTGATTTACGTCATGCTTTGGCATGCAAAGCATCCCCTAAAGCCATGAGGACTATGCGCTTTCAGACCGCACGTCTTTGCGCCGCGATACCGGTAGGGCGCGGTACCGGCGTCTGCTTGTTGAGCACGGCATTCCAGAAATCGTGATAGCGCTGCGCTTTGTCCTTGGAGAACAGGGCGATCAGACCGCAAATTTCCGTCCAGCATGTCGTGAAACGACAATTGTCCAGCTCGAAATCCGCAATTTCGCGCACAGTTTGTCGGCTGCGCCCGTGAAATCGGGAATTGAAAGTGAGCCGCGGATGGCCTTTGAAGCGCATGAACATCGCTGAGAACCAGCGGTCGGCGATGAGTTGGCGCTGGGCGAGTGGATAGTCGGGAAATATATCTCGCATTGCGCACCAGCACAGCACCCTCAAAGCCGCACAGAAACCAATGCAGTTTGTTGATGGCCGGATCTAATCCCGCTCCCTCGTAAAAGTCGACGTCGCGCTTTTGCGCGGAGTTACCCGCCTCCCAGACACCAACGTCGTAAAGATAAAGGAGCCGGTTAAGCCGGACGAATTTCCCGTTGAGCAGATAGAGCAGGCAAATGATCTGATCGTGAAAGGAAAGGTAAAACGGCAGTGCGTTCATGAGCGCGAAGACGCTTTGGATGATTTCCCGTCGCATCGGAGCATAGCTGCAAGACGTTCGGGCCGGAATAACTCAAATACCCGTCTACGCGCGCTACAACGTCGTCCGTATTCCAAATTCTGATAGCTGACGATCGACGACCCTTGCGATGCTTCGACGGCATAGGCGCCGGTCACGCCCACGACCGAGGGATCGTTGCGGCACTGAGCGAGCACGCTCGGCAGCGAGGCAATGGCGTGATCGAAACAGAAGTCATCGTCGGCGAGAAGGAAAACGAATTCCCCCTTCACCAATCGGAGGCATTCGGACAAATTGGTAAGCCCATCGCACGGATCGGCGATGATAATGTTGCAGTTATCGCGTCGGAAATGCGGCAGCAGCGTCCGCTTCTGAGCATCGCCAGAGTTGTCGCGAACAATGACTTCGAGGTTCGGTCCCGCCCACGAGCAGGCCTGGGCGATTCTGGAGCACGCCAGCAGTCCCTTCCGGTTTGTCGCAATTAAAATTGAAAGCTGCATGGACCCGCTGCCGATCGTTGGCGCGACCACCATCGCACCTGCCTGAGACTCTCGCGGCCTAAAGCGAGTCGCGCCGACGCGTTCAAGCTTCTTGAAGCCCGATTCGCAAGATTACGGGACCACTATAGTCCGACAGCGGTGATTCGTTTAGGTCTTCGGCGGTACCGAGCTGCTGCGGCAGTTCCGAGCATTCCTTCCACCAGCTGCGAATCGCGATGCGGCGGACACGGTTGCCCGTTCAGCGTTGCGGCCGTTTTTCGTTTCCTGCGCCAACGCCCAGATAGAACCGGCGAACGAGTTCGTTTTGCTGGAGCGCCTGCGGATCGTCCGCCGAAAGCACGATTTGTCCGTGCACCAGCACGTAACCGCGGTCGGCGATGCGAATTGCCTGCCGGAAATTCTGTTCCGCCATTAGCACGGTCAGTCCAAGCTGCCGCTTGAGATTTGCGATGGTCTCGATCGTTTTTGAAACCAAAATCGGAGCCAATCCAACCGACGGCTCGTCGACAAGCAGAATTTTCGGCAGCGCCATCAAGGCGCGCGCAATCGCCAGCATCTGCTGTTCGCCCCCGCTCATACTGCCCGCCAGCTGCCGTCGCCGTTCCTTCAGGCGCGGGAACGCATCGAAACAAAAAGCCAGGCTGTCCGCGATGCGCGCGCGTGCGAACTCGCGAAAAGCGCCGAGCAAGAGATTCTCTTCCACCGTCAACTTGGGAAACAGCCGGCGTCCCTCCGGGACGAGCGAAATCCCGATTCCGACGATATCTTCGGTGCTTTTATCGGTCAGATCGTAAGAAGTATCGTCGATGGTCGCCACAATCCGTCCGGCCGTGGGGCGAACCTGCCCCATGATGCATTTGATCAGCGTGCTCTTCCCATTGCCGTTGGTTCCGAGCAGAACGACAGTCTCCCCGCCTCGCACCATCATGCTGATGCCGGAGAGCACGCGAACCTCTCCGTATCCGGCATGCAGCCCCTCGATGGTAAGACTATTCGCCAAGATAAGCCCTTTCGACTTCTTCCTGCTGCATGACGTCATCAGGAAGCCCGTCGGCGATTTTGCATCCGGCGACGATCACGACGATCCGTTGTGAAAACAGCATGACGGCCCGCATGATGTGCTCGATCAGCAGGATCGAAATCCCTTCCGCATTGAGCCGGTTGAGAAGCACAAGAATTTCGTCAACTTCGCTTTCGGAAAGACCTGCCATCACTTCGTCGGCGATCAGGACCTTCGGTTGCGCGGCCAGCGCACGGCCAAGCTCAAGCTTCCTCAGCTCAACCTGCGTCAGGCCTTTCGGGCTGAACGCGGCCTTTTCGCCAAGCCCAACCTGATCGAGGATCGCCTGCGCCGCTTCGCTGATGGTGTGCGCCGAGGTGTGGCCGACCGCAAAGCGCAGCGGCACCTCGATATTCTCCTGAACGGTCATGCCCCGGAACGGCCGCGGAATTTGATAAGTCCGCGCCAGTCCGCGCCTGGCGCGGAGCCAAGCCGGCGTTTTAGTAATGTCGTTGGCGTCAAAAATTATCGATCCCTCATTGGGCGCCAAAATTCCCGTCAGACAATTGACGAACGTGCTCTTGCCCGATCCGTTCGGGCCGATGAGGCCTACGCGTTCGCCTTTCATCAGCGTGAAGTCGACACTGGTGAGCGCCGCAAAACCGTCGAACCGCTTCGTAATGCCGGTCGCCTCGAGGATATTCGCAGTCATTTGCGGCCTCGCTTCCAGCCGCGGACGATGCCGACCACGCCGCGCGGGGCGGCGGTCAAGAAGACCACGAGCAAAATGCCGACAATGAACAGGTTCGCGGCCGACGAAATCGTGACGGTCAGGATCTGCTGGGCCGATCCGAGCAGGATCGCGCCGACGACCGGCCCCCACCACGTGGCGGTGCCGCCGACCAATGGCATGGCGATGGAATTCACTGCGATGGCGAGACCGAAGGCGGTGGCCGGATCGACGTAGGTGACGTAATAGGGAAATGGCGCGCCCGCCATGCCCATGATCGCGCCGCTCATTGTGGTCGCAATCAGCTTGAGACGAAGGCTCGGCACCCCGGAAGTCTCGGCTGCCGCCTCATCGTCCCTTATCGCCGCGAGCCCAATGCCGATCCACGATTTCTCAACGGCCCATGCCGCAAGCACGGCAAAAATTGCCAGCCCGACCATGAGCACGACCAAGAACTGAACGTATGAAATAAAGACGCCGGAGATTGCCGGCCTTATGACGTAAACCCCACGCGCGCCGCCGACAAAGCTCCAGTTGACGATCAGCGTTTGCAGAACGATGGCCAGCGCCAACGTTGCGATTGAAAAGAACACGCCGCGCAGCCGCAACGTCAAATATCCCGTCCCCAATCCAACCAGTCCGGCGGTCACCGCCGCGACCAGCATTTCAAAAAACAACGGCATCGGAAAAATCTTGTTGAGAACGATCGTGGTGTAGCACCCGATCGCGAAGAAGCCGGCGGTTCCGAAATTGACGTAGCCGCCATAGCCGCCAAGGATGTTCCACGCCGTACCGAGAACGATGTATTGCAAGATCGTGTAGGTCGCGAGGTAGTAGTATTCGCCGATGTGGGGCCCTAACAGCATCGTCGCCGCCATCAGGGCGGCGCCGACCAATAAGATCATAACGCCGGAACGCAACCGGCCGGACGTCGCCGTCGCCTTCCGCAAACCCGCCGCTGATGCGATTTGTTCACTCATCGTCCAAAGATCCCAGCCGGCCGGAATATGAGCGTGAGCAGCAGAAGTCCGAACGACACCGCAGGCGACCACGACGGACCGTAGAAGGTCGTCGTAAGGGCCTCGGCAACGCCCAGGATCAGCGAAGCGACCAGGGTGCCGGGAATGCTTGCGATGCCGCCGAGAACGCAGATGGCAAACGCCCGCCCGATATATTCGCGCGTGATCGACGGCTCGACCGGCTGAATGATGATGAGCAGAACCCCGGCTATGATGGCCGTCGCGACGGCGATGCCGAATGCCACTTCCTTCGCGTGAACCGGATTGGCGCCGATCAAGCGCAACGCTTCGACGTCTTGCGAAACGGCCAAAATCGTGCGGCCGGTGAACGTGCGCGTGAGATAAAGATTAGTGCAGCCGAGCATGGCGAGGCCGACAAGAAACGGCACCAGCATCCGCCAGGGAACCGACACAAATCCTACGCCGATCGTGGATTCAAGATAGGGCTCGCTAATGGAACGGTAGTCCACGCCGAATATCAGAACGATGCCGATCTCGACGATGAAAAGGATACCGAAAAAGAAGGCAAGCCCTTGAAGCGATTCGTCGCCGCGGCGTTCAAAGAAAAAATGGTAGGCGCGATAGAACGCTCGTCCGAAAAGAAATCCGCATGGCGCGAACACGACCATTGAGACGAACGGGTCGAAGCCAAATTTTTCCGAACCCCAAAATGCGAGATACGCGCCGGCAATTATGAAAGCGGGGTGCGCGATGTTGACGATATCGAGCATCCCGAAGGCAACGGTCACGCCAATCGCCACCGACGCGTAGAAGCCGCCCAACACTACGCCCGTCACGATAGCGTTGGTGACCAGATCCCAGCTGAATTCCATCAGCCGTCTCCGTTCCGCTCGTCGGCGGCCGGAGCGTTCATGTTTTTAGGCAGATACAACGACGTCGTGGGCGTATTAAACGTCCCGGTCGCTATGCACGTAATAATCGCGCTGCGCTTCTTCCGCACGCCTCATCCTCCCGGGAGAGTAAGCCGCCGAGCCTCCTCGGAAGCCACCGGCGCGCTGCGCAGCAATTGCATTATCACACACAACCGAACGAAAAAACATACCCCGCGCCGGAATCCTTTGATTTAGATCAAGGTGTCGACTCTTGCTCTCGGCCCTGCTGATGATGCGGGCAAAGCGATTGGCACTCGCGGCCTCAGCGCGGCCAAGACCGAGCGGACCATCGTCGGCGGCAAAAATTTCCGTGCAACAGGTTCCGCCCAGACCAACGACAACGTCATAATCCTATGGAGGAAATAATATGAGCGGAATTACTCGACGCGAATCGACCGCTTTGATCGGCTCAGCGCTGCTGAGCTCCACTTTTCCGGTGTTAGCCCAGCCGGCCCAGCCCCGATCAAGATCGGATTTAGCATGGCGTTGAGCGGCGGTCTTGCCGGCGGCGGCAAGGCGGCGCTCTTGACCTATCAGATTTGGGCCGAGGAAATGAACGCGAAAGGCGGCCTGCTCGGCCGCAAGATCGAGCTGGTCTATTACGACGACCAGAGCAGTCCCGCGACGGTGCCCGCGATCTATTCCAAGCTGCTCGACATCGACAAGGTCGACCTGGTGATCTCGGGCTACGCCACGGTTCCGACCGCGGCGGCGATGCCAACCGTGATCCAGCACAAGAAGGTGTTCTTGTCGCTGTTCGCTTTGGCGCTGAACGACCAGTTCAAATACGACCGCTATTTCCAAATGCAGCCGAATGGGCCGGTGGCGAGAACCGAACTCTCGCGCGGATTCTACGAAGTCGCCAGCGCGATGACGCCGAAGCCGACGACGATCGCGCTCACTGGCGCCGACGCCGAATATTCGCAGCTTGCGTTGGAAGGCGCCCGAATAAATGCCAAGAAGTATGGAATGAAAATCGTTTACGATCGAACCTATCCGTCGAATACCGTAGACTTTGCCTCCATCATGCGGCCGATCAAGGCCGCCAACCCGGATCTGATTTTCCTGGCGTCATATCCGCCGGATTCCGCGGGGCTGGTGCGCGCCGCCTACGACGTCGGCATCAAGGCTCGGCTGTTTGGCGGCGGCACCATTGGATTGCAGTTTGCGACGTTCAAGACGCAACTGAATACCATGTTGAACAATGTCGTCAGTTACGACCTGTACGTGCCCGAGCCGACGATGAACTTCCCCGGCATCGAGCAACTGCTGGTGCGTTATCGCGAGCGGGCCAAGGCCGCCGGCGTCGATCCGCTTGGCATCTATATTCCGCCGTTTGCCTACGCGGAAATGCAGGTGTTGGAGCAGGCCATCAAAGCGACCAACAGCATCGACGACGGCAAGCTCGCTGAATACATGCACAAATCGACATTCAAGACCGTCGTCGGCGACATCAGCTTCTCGCCGGAAGGCGAATGGGCGAAGCCGCGCATCCTGCTGGTGCAATATCAAAACGTCGTCGGCTCGGACGTCGAACAATTCAAACAGGCCGGCAAGCAGGTCATCATCTATCCGCCCAATCTTAAATCGGGCAACGTGAGGACGCCGTTCGACGCCACCCACCGCTGATTGGCCGCGGCCATAAAGCCGGCCCGGGACTTGATTGCAGATGCTTTGACTGCAAGCTTGTCCCGGGCGGCTGTTGAACTAAAGGCCGCGCCGATCAAAGCCGTGCGTTATTCGTGATGCGCTTTTGCTTCGCCTGGTCGCCAGGCTCCAGGTCGCCGAAGCGCTCAAGCGTATCCTTTCACGTTTCCACCGAGCAATTGATCGGCAATATCCGTAATTTCGATGCGGTGGTCCGCTCGGCGGCGGCGGACGGCAAACCAGTCGCTCTTTAGAAGCAAAAGCGACTATCGCGGTCGAAATTACGCCCCGATTGCGCTAGACCAACGCGCCAAAGGCGCCGCATGCAGCACGAAAAGGAACAAGCCGCTCTCACCTCGATCGCAGCGTCCGCCGCGCTGACGATCGCCAAGGGCCTGGTCGGCATCGCCACCGGCTCGCTGGCGATCTTGTCGGAAGCCGGCCATTCGCTGATCGATCTCGGCGCCACCGTGATGACCTATGTCGCAGTGCGCATCTCAGGCAGACCGGCGGACGCGGAGCACCAGTACGGCCACGGAAAGTTTGAAAGCGTCTCGGCGTTGGCGGAGACCGCGCTCTTGTTCCTGCTTTCCGGCGTGGTGATCTGGGAAGCGGTCAAGCGGCTGACCGACCATGAAGCTCACGCGGTGATCGCGAACGCCTGGGCATTCGGGGTGATCGCGGTGTCGATCGCAGTCGATTTCTTCCGCTCGCGCGCGCTCTCGCACACCGCCAAACAGACCCAGAGCCAGGCGCTGGAAGCCGATGCGTTGCATTTTTCGTCCGATCTGTGGGCCTCGCTCGCCGTGCTGATCGGGCTTGCCGGCGTGCGTTTCGGCCTGTGGTGGGCGGATTCGGCTGGCCGCGCTGGTGGTTGCAATCCTGATCTGCGTCGCCGGCTGGCGGCTCGGCCGGCGCACCATCGACACACTCACCGACGTGGCGCCGCGGGGTGCCGCCGAGCAGATCACTTCTACGGCTGCGAAAGTGCCCGGCGTGGTCGCGGTCGAGCAGGTTCGCGCCCGCGCGGTCGGCGAAAAAACTTTCGTCGATTTGACGGTCGCGGTGAGCCGCACCCTGCCGCTCGACCGCGTAAGCGCGATCAAGGACGCGGTCGACGCCGCAATCCGCCAGACGATGCCGGGCGCCGAGCCAACGGTCACCACCGATCCGGTGGCGCTCAACAACGAAACCGTGCTCGACCGCGTGATGGTGATCGCTCGCAATCGCGCGCTCGCGGTGCATCATGTGACGGTGCACGACCTCAAGGACCGGCTGGCGATCTCGCTCGATTTGGAAGTCGACGGCAAGCTGTCGCTGCGCGAGGCGCACGCGCTGGCGGACGGACTGGAAAGCGCGATCTCCGCCGAGCTCGGCGCCAGCGTGGAAATCGATACCCACATCGAGCCGTTGCAGCCGCACCGCGCCGCCGGCCGCGAGGCGCCGCCCGAGCGGGTGAAGGCGGTCGAGATCGCGCTCGCCGAACTCGCGGCCGATGGCCGCGCCTTGCGCGACGTGCATGACGTGCGCGTACGCGAGACCGACGAGGGCGAGATCGTCAATTTCCATTGTCGCGTCGATCCGGCGCTGGGCGTGCAGGACGTGCATGAAAAGGTCGATGCGCTGGAACGCGCCTTGAAGCAGCGCTCGCCTTCGATCAAGCGCGTGATCGGCCACGCCGAGCCGATGCGCTAGGGGATCAGGACTGCCGCGCCCTGCAGGCGGCCATCGCGCAGATCGGACAGCGCCTCGTTGGCGCGCTCCAGCGGATAGCGCGAGACCTCGCAGCGCACGCCGGCCTGGGGCGCAATTTTCAAAAATTCATGCGCGTCGGTACGCGTGAGGTTCGCCACCGACATTACGTGCCGCTCTTCCCATAGCAGCGCATAGGGAAAGCTCGGAATGTCGGACATATGGATGCCGCCGCAGACCACGCGGCCGCCTTTGCGCACCGCTTTCAGCGCGGCCGGCACCAGCGCGCCGACCGGCGCGAATATGATCGCCGCATCGAGCGGTTCCGGCGGCACCTCGTCCGAGCCGCCGGCCCAGACCGCGCCGAGCGAGCGCGCGAAGTCCTGCGCGGCGTGGTCGCCCTTGCGCGTGAAAGCGAACACGCGCCGGCCCTGCCAGATCGCGACCTGCGCCAGGATATGGGCGGCGGCGCCGAAGCCGTAGAGACCGAGCGTCTTGCCTTCGCCGGCCATCCGGTAGCTGCGCCAGCCGATCAGTCCGGCGCACAGCCAGGGCGCGATCTCGGCGTCGTCGCCGGCCTCGCCAAGCGGGAAGCAAAAGCGCGCATCGGCGACCGTATGCGAGCGCATAGCCGCCGTCGCGGGTGTAACCCGTGAACACCGGCGTGTCGCAGAGGTTTTCGGCGCCGCTGCGGCAATAGGGGCAGACCCCGCAGGTCGCGCCCAGCCAGGGCACGCCGACGCGCTCGCCCAGCGCAAATCCGCTCACGCCGGCACCGACCGCGGCGACGTGGCCGACGATTTCGTGCCCGGGCACGATCGGCAGTTTGGGATGCGGGAGCTCGCCGTCGACCACATGCAAGTCGGTACGGCAGACCCCGCAGGCTGCGACCTTCACCAGGATCTCGCCCGCGCCGGGCACGGGTAGCGGCCGCTCGCGCATGACAAGACGTTCAAGCGGTGCCGTAAGTACCATGGCGTGCATGCTCGCCATCATTCTTCCTTCCAATTTCGGCGCAGACATCCTAGATCAAAGCCCAATTCTGGACCCATTAAAAATGCGCACCGATACCGCCCAGCCCATCCGCCTGAAGGATTACCGCCCGCCCGACTGGCTGGTGGAGACCGTTTCGCTCGACTTTTCCCTGCATCCGACGCAGACGAAAGTCCGTGCGACGCTCGCGCTCAAGCCCAACCCGGACGTTCCCGCGGCGCCCTTGGTGCTCGACGGCGACGCGCTTTCCTTGCTGTCGCTCAAGCTCAACGGAACCGTGCTGCCGCCAGAAAACTATGTGGCGACGCCCGACCAATTGACCATCCCGCAGCCGCCGAACGCCCCGTTCACGCTTGAAGTCGAGACGCTGGTCGATCCGACCGCCAACACCCAACTCTCGGGGCTCTACCGTTCGAGCGGCACCTACTGCACGCAATGCGAAGCCGAAGGCTTCCGCCGCATCACTTATTTCCCCGACCGCCCCGACGTGATGGCGGTCTACACCACGCGCATCGAAGCCGACAAAAAAGAAACACCCGTGCTGCTGTCGAACGGCAATCTGATCGACAGCGGCGAATTGCCCGGCGGCCGCCATTTCGCGACCTGGCACGATCCACATCCCAAGCCGTCTTATCTGTTCGCGTTGGTCGGCGGGAACCTGAGCGCTGTCGAGGATCGCTTCGTCACCATGTCGGGCCGCAATGTGACGCTGCGCATCTATGTGGAGCCCGGCAAGCAGGCCCGCTGCGGCTACGCCATGGACTCGCTCAAGCGCGCCATGCGCTGGGACGAGCAGGCGTTCGGCCGCGAATACGATCTCGATATTTTCATGATCGTCGCGGTGTCCGACTTCAACATGGGCGCCATGGAGAACAAGGGCCTCAACGTGTTCAACGACAAATACGTGCTGGCCAGCGCCGACACCGCGACCGACAGCGACTTCGCGCAGATCGAGGCGGTGATCGCGCACGAATATTTCCACAACTGGACGGGCAACCGCATCACCTGCCGCGACTGGTTCCAGCTTTGCCTAAAGGAAGGCCTCACGGTTTTCCGCGACCAGGAATTTTCCTCCGACATGCGCTCGCGTCCGGTCAAACGCATCGCCGATGTACGCAATTTGCGCGCGGCGCAATTCGTCGAAGATGCGGGACCTTTGGCGCATCCGGTCCGCCCGGAAACCTATAAGGAGATCAATAACTTCTACACCAGCACCGTGTACGAAAAGGGCGCCGAAGTGGTGCGCATGGTGCAGACTTTGATCGGCAAGGAAAAATTCCGAGCCGGCATGGACCTCTATTTCGCGCGCCACGATGGCGAGGCGGCGACCGTCGAGCAATTCATCCAGTGCTTCGCCGACGCCTCCGGCCGCGACATGACGCAATTCATGCGCTGGTACAGCCAGGCCGGCACGCCGGAAGTGACGGTCGCCGGCCGCTTCGATGCCGCGCGCAAAATCTACACGCTCGAAGCAAAGCAGAGCGTGCCGCCCACGCCCGGCCAGCCGACGAAAGAGCCGATGGTCATTCCGCTCGGCGTCGGCCTGGTCGGCAAAGATGGGCGCGACCTGCCGCTCGCCACTCAAAGCGCGGACGCCGCGCATGGTGTCCTGGTGCTGAGCGAGGCGGCGGCGACGGTTGAATTCACCGGGGTGGCCGAGCGGCCCGTGCTGTCGATCAACCGCGGCTTTTCAGCGCCGATTAAACTCGACACCGATCTCGACGGCGACGATCTCACCTTCCTCGCAGCGCACGATGGCGATGCCTTCAACCGCTGGCAGGCATTGCAGACCATCTCGATGCGTCTGTTGATCGGCAACGTGGCCGCGCTGCACGCCGGCCAATCGCCGCGCAGCGACGACAAGCTGCTCGCGGCGTTGGCCGCTATCCTCGGCGACGACAAGCTGGAGCCAGCGTTTATCGCGCTCGCGCTGGTGCCGCCGGGCGAAGGCGACATCGCGCGCGAGATCGGCCGTGACATCGATCCGGATGCCGTCTTCCGCGCCCGCAAGGCCTTGCGCGCCGAGATCGGCGGCAAGCTCGGCGCCGTCCTCGTCAAGACTTACCAGCGTATGACCGTCCCCGGCTCCTATTCGCCCGACGCGGCCAGCGCCGGGCGCCGTTCGTTGCGCAACGTCGCGCTCGACCTGCTGGCGGCGACCGGCACACCCGAGGCAATCGCGCGCGCCGCCCGGCAATACGACGGCGCCGATAACATGACCGACCGCATGGCGGCGCTAGCCACGCTTTCGCTGCACGCGGGGCCGGAGCGTGAACGCGTATTTTCCGATTATTACACGCGCTACGCTGCGGACGCGCTGGTGATCGACAAATGGTTCTCGTTGCAGGCCATGATTCCGCAGCCGGACACGCTTGCCAAAGTCCGCGGTCTCACCGCGCATCCCGCCTTCTCGTTCGCCAATCCCAATCGCGTGCGCGCGCTGATCGGCGCTTTCGCACAAGGAAATCCGACTCAGTTCAACCGTGCCGATGGCGCCGGTTATGACTTCGTCGCAGGCAATGTGCTGGCGCTCGATCCAAAAAACCCGCAGCTGGCGGCGCGACTCGCCACTGCGTTCCGCACCTGGCGCACGCTTGAACAAGGGCGCCGCAGCAAGGCGCAGGCCGCGCTCGAGCGCATTAAGGCCGCGCCCAATCTGTCGCGCGATCTCGCCGACATTGTCGAGCGCGCTCTGGCGGCCCACTAAGCCCTCGCAATATCAACAAATTTCCACCGCCTGTTGCAGCGCAAGAGCCGCCGCTTACCGTTTGGCTGGCCCAATTACCGGTGGGTAACGTTTTTTAAATAATTGACTCTTCGGACTCTCGACAAATCAGCGGCCATCGATTCCAATCGGCAGTGATTCGGAAAGCGATGCGGCACATCCTTCCGATCAAGGTGGTAGGGGAAATTCCAAACGGAGGCCGTCAATGGCGCGCGCCGGGGTGGCGGGTGCGTCTGCACGCCCAGATTCCATTCAAGGTCTCGCGCAATCGATCGCCAAACCGGCGTATCGGCGCCTGTTGACCGCTGAGCCCCTGCTCCGCCGAGCCGTTCCGGTGCTCATCATCGCCTTTCTCGCCACCATTTGCGTCGGTGCTTTCGTGCAGGTGCTCGACCACCGCCGGCAATCCCTCAACGACATGATCGTCGCGCTCGACGCGGTCGCCGACATCGCCGCCGAGCGCCTGCAACTACCGCTCCGCCAGCCCGCCGACGCGCAGGCCCGTCCGCAGGAGTTGCTCGCGCGCGCACTGCCGCCTTGGGCCACAGCCGCCGGACGGCGCTTCATGCTGACCAATGCGGAGGGCGTGGTGGCGGCCGCCACGCCGGCCGCCGACGCCACCGTCGGCCGCCGCCTGATCGACCTCATCGGTCCGACGCAACCGCTCACCACCTTCGGCGCCGGCGCCGGCGTCATGGAAATCACTCTGCCCGACCAGACCCGCACATTGGCGACGGTGCGTATGCTCAAAGCCCCGTTCGGCCAGATCGCCGTCCTGCAATCGGACGACGCGGCGTTGGCGTCCTGGCGTTCGCTCACCACGCTCACCATCACGCTCTCGGCCACGACCGGCTTCGTCGTGCTGATCCTCGGCTTCGCCTTCCATTGGCAGGCGACACGGGCGCGGGAAGCGGACCTGATCTACGAAACGGTCCGCAGCCGCATCGATACCGCGCTCAACCGGGGCCGCTGCGGCTTGTGGGATTGGGATCTGCCGCGCGGCCGCATCTTCTGGTCGCAGTCGATGTTCGATATACTGGGATTGCAGGCCAAGGGTGATTTGTTGTCGTTCGGCGACGTTAGCGCGCTCACCCATCCCGACGACCTGCGGCTCTACGACCTTGCGGCCGAACTCGCCGAAGCGACCGCGACCACTATCGACCATGCCTTCCGCATGCGCCATGCCGACGGCCACTGGGTCTGGCTGCGCGCCCGCTGCGAGTTGGTGCGCCAGCCGGGCGAGACGGGCCCGCGCCTGATCGGCATCGCGGTCGACATCACCGAGCAGAAACACCTGGTCGAGAAAACGGTGGCCGCCGATATGCGCCTACGCGACGCCATCGAGACTATCCCCGAGGCCTTCGTGGTGTGGGATGCCGACAATCGCCTGGTGCTGTGCAATTCGAATTTCCAGGAGTTGCACAACCTGCCCGACGAGGCGATCACAGCCGGCGCATCGTATGAATCCGTGGTCGCCGCCGGCCGCAAGCCGGTCGTGCGCAGCAAGGCCATTACCGGCGGCCCGAATATCCCCGGCGCGCGCACCTTCGAGGCCCAGCTCGAGGACGGCCGCTGGCTGCACATCAGCGAACGGCGCACCAAGGACGGCGGCTATGTTTCGGTCGGCACCGACATCACCGCGCTTAAGACGCACGAGGAAAAACTGGTCGACAGCGAAAGACGGCTGATGGCGACGGTCGCCGACGTGCGCGCCTCGCAGCAGCGGCTGGGCGAACTCGCCGAAAAATACGCTGCCGAAAAAACCCGCGCCGAAGAGGCCAACCAAGCCAAGTCGAAATTCCTCGCCAATATGAGCCATGAATTGCGCACGCCGCTCAACGCCATCATCGGGTTTTCCGAAATCATGGAGTCAGGGATGTTCGGCCCGCTCGGCGCCGAGAAGTACAACGAATATTGCAGCGACATCCGCAGCAGCGGGGAATATCTGCTCGACGTCATCAACGACATTCTCGACATGGCCAAGATCGAGGCCGGCCGCATCAGGCTCGACTTCGAGGAGCTCGACCTCGACGGTCTGTTGGCGGAAGCCTTGCGCGTCGTCTCGGCGCGCGCGCAGGACAAGCAGCTCGAACTGGTCGCCAAGATTTCCCCCGAGCTCGCCTTGCGCGCCGACCGCCGCGCGCTCAAGCAGATCATGCTCAATCTCTTGTCCAACGCGGTTAAGTTTACGCCCGCTGGCGGCCGCATCACGGTGCGCGGGCGTGCCGCCGACGGCTGCATCGTGCTGGCCATCGCCGATACCGGCATTGGCATCGGCAAGGACGCGCTGGCGCGGCTCGGCCGCCCGTTCGAGCAGGTCGAAAGCCAGCTCACCAAGAGCCATCACGGCTCGGGGCTTGGTCTCGCCATCGCCAAATCGCTGGTTGAATTGCACGGCGGCCGCATGCGCATCCGCTCCACGCTCGGCAAAGGCACGTTGGTGGTGGTGCACATGCCCATGCATCCGCAATGTCCGTTGCTGAGGGAAGAAGCAGCGTAATTGCCGTTGCACTAAGGCGCCTTGCCCAAAATCCGCACGAAGCTGGCGCGCACCTTGGCCTGCGTCTCGATCAGTGTGGCATCGAGCGCGGCGAAATCCGGCACGTCGGCGGCGCGCGCGAGCAGGCGCAGCAGCCCGGCCCCCGCGGTCTTGGCATCGAACGGGCCGCTAAGGCACAGCCGTAGAATCTGCGTGAGGTCCTGATAGAGCTGCACCGCCGGCCGCAGCACTTCCGCCTCCTCGACCGGCAGCACGTGCAGCGCCCAGGCCTTGTCGAGCACGCGCGCGGTCGAGGTGTCGAGCATGTCGGGCACGGCGTGTGCGTGCACGAGCTGCAAATACTGCGCGATGAACTCTATATCGACCAGTCCGCCGGCGGCGTATTTGAGGTCCCAACGCTCGCGGTCGCCCTTTTCTTTGGCGATGGCCGCACGCATTTCCACCACGTCACCCGCAATCAGCGCCGCGTCGCGCGGACGTTGCAGGATATCGCGGATGACCTTCTCCACCCGCGCGCCGAATCCGGGCGTGGCCGCGATTACGCGCGCACGTGTGAGCGCCATATGCTCCCAGGTCCAGGCCTCGGTCTCCTGGTAACCGGTGAAGCCGCCGATCTGGGTGGCGAGCGGCCCGGCGCGGCCCGAGGGGCGCAGGCGCATATCGACTTGGTAGAGCGCGCCATAATTGGTCTGCGCGGTCAGCGCATTGACCAGGCGTTGGGTCAGGCGGGCGAAATATTGCGCGCCGTAGAGTGGACGCTTGCCGTCCGAGTCGGGGTGCTTCCCGTCGAAATCGTAGATCAGGATCAAATCGAGATCGGAACTCGCGGTCATCTCGCGCCCGCCGAGCTTGCCCATAGCCAGCACTGCAGTCGCCTCACTGCGCATATGGCCGTGGGTCAAGGCGAAATTGTCGGTCACCGCGCGGTGCACGGCGCGGATCACCGCGTCGGCCAGCCGCGCGAAAGCCTCGCCCGCCTGCCGCGCCGTCACCGTGCCGGAGAGGATACGCACGCCAATTAGGAACATATATTCCAGCCCGAACATGCGGATACGTTCGAGCAAATCCTCGTCGTAGCGCGATTGCGCGAGCGCCGCGTCGAGCCGCCGGCCGAGATCTTCGTCATCCGGCAAGGCGCCGAAAAAGCTCGGATCGACCAGCGCGTCCATCACCTGCGGATTGCGCGCCAGCGTGTCGGCAAGCCGCGGCGCGATGCCTAGCACGAAGGCGATGAGCGCGATTAGATCGGGATTTTGCCGCAGCAGCGACAACAGCCGCGCCGCGCCGTGCAGGTTGGCGAGAAACCGATCGAACAGCACCAGCGTGGCATTGGCGTTGTCGGTACGCGCCAACTGCTCGAGCAGGACCGGCAGCAGCGCCGCGAGGTGGCTGCGCGCCGCCTCGCCACGCAGCGAGCGATGGCCGCCGGCAAGCCAATGCCGGATGATGGTCGAGGCTTCCAGCGGCGCGCGGAAGCCGAGCTCGGCCAGTCGGTCCAGCGTCTTGCGGTCGTCGGCATCGGGCGGGAATGCCAGCTCCGGCTTATCGACGCCGGGCACCTTTTCGAACAAATGCGAATAGTGCCGCTGCACCCTGTCGAGGTGCCCGAGCAGCACCTTGGCGAAGGCGTCGCGACCGGCAAAGCCGAGAAAGCGCGCGAAACGCTCAAGCTCCGCGCGCTCGGCCGGTATTGTTTGCGTCTGCTCGTCATTGACCATTTGCAACCGGTGTTCGACCGTGCGCAAAAAACAATACGCCGCCTTCATATCGTCGCGCGCGGTTTCGTCGATCCAGCGGTCCTGCGCCAACTTGTCGAGCGTCGTCAGAGTGTCGCGGTCGCGCAACGCCGGATTACGCCCGCCCGCGATCAATTGCTGGGTCTGCGCGAAAAACTCGATTTCGCGAATGCCGCCGCGGCCGAGCTTGATGTTGTGGCCCTCGACCGCGATCTCGCCATGGCCGCGATAAGCGTTGATCTGCCGCTTCATCGCATGCACGTCGGCAACCGAAGCAAAGTCGAGATATTTACGCCACACGAAGGGAGACAATTCATTGAGGATCGCCTCCCCCGCCGCGATGTCGCCGGCGCAGGCGCGCGCCTTGATCAGCGCTGCGCGCTCCCAGTTCTGCCCGACGCTTTCGTAGTAAGAGAGCGCCGCCGCGGTCGAGATGGCGATCGCCGTCGAGGCCGGATCGGGCCGCAACCGCAGATCGGTGCGGAACACGTAGCCGTCGGCGGTGCGCTCCTGCAGCAGCTTCACCAGTTTCTGCGTCAGGCGCACGAACAGCGCCGCCGGCGCGGAATCGTCCGGCACCGCCGCCGCGTCGTAGAACACGATGAGATCGATATCGCTCGAGTAGTTGAGCTCGAAGGCGCCCATCTTACCCATGGCGAGCACGATGTAACCGCTGCCCTCTTGCGGCTCGGATTTGTTCGCAGGCGTCAGCCGCCCGTCGCGCGCGGCCTCGGCGAGCGCGAAACGGGTGGCGGCATCGACCGCGGTATCGGCCAGGTCGCTCAACGCGCGCGCCGCCCGCATCACCGGCCACACACCCCCGATATCGGCGAGCGCAATCAGCAGTGCCGCCTCCGCTTTCATTCGGCGGAGCAGCCGCATCGCCTCGGCTTCATCCTCGCTCGCAGCCACGGCACGGCCGCTCTCGGCCAGCAATGCCGCCAAATGCCGGTCGGGCTCGCAGCCCAGCAGCCGCAGCAGGCAATGTGGATCGCCGCTCGCCAGCTCCCACAGAAACGGCGAGCTTTCGGCGAGGCTTTGCAGCAGCGTGGCCACGGTCGGATGGGCGGATAACAGGGCCTTGAGCGCTTTGGCTAGTGTCCCCGGCAGACCGGCCATCCATTCGACCATGCGCGCCCGCGCGGCCTTGGCCTCGACCAGAAAAGGCGCGCTGACGATGCGCTCGGCCAGCGTAGCGCCGCTCGCCGGCACGCATTTGGCGCCGGTAACCGGCTTTCGCGCAGGCTTCTTAGCAACAGCTTTCTTCTTGGCGGGCCGCCTCATCCCGCAATCTGTACCGGCCCTCCGCGCGGTAAGGCAATGATGCTCTTGAGCCCCGGATCGTTGTCGGCAAGCGTCAATTCGCCACCGTGCAGCCGCGCCACCGCCGAGGCGAGGCTCAGGCCGAGCCCCGAGCCCGGTTGCGACCGGCTCTGCTCGAGCCGCACGAACCGCTCGACCGCGCGCCCGCGGTCGGCTTCCGGAATGCCCGGCCCGCTGTCGGCGACGGTAAGCAGGATGCGCTCGCCTTCGTTGAGCGCGCGCACCACAATCTCGGCCGGCGCGCCATTTGCTGCTTTATCGCGCGGCGCGGCATATTTGATGGCATTGTCGACCAGATTGGCGAGCGCCTGGCTGACCAATTCGCGATTGCCTTTGACCTTGGTCGGCGTATCGGCCTCCACCTTGAGCGCGATGCCCTTCTGCTCGGCCAAGGGCTCATACAACTCGCCGATGTCGTGCGCGATCTCGGCGGCGTCGAATTCGCTCATGTCATCGCGCGCCTGCCCGGATTCCGCGCGCGCGATCATCAACAGCGCGTTGAAGGTGCGAATCAGACCCTCGGACTCCTCGATTGTCGCTTCAAGCGCCGCGCGGTATTCGGCCTCGCTCTTGGCGGTGCGCAGCGCCTCCTCGGAGCGGTTGCGCAGGCGGGTGAGCGGCGTCTTGAGATCGTGCGCGATGTTGTCGGACACCTCTTTCAAGCCGCGCATCAGCGCCTCGATGCGCTCGAGCATGGCGTTGAGGTTGTCGGCCAGCCGGTCAAGCTCGTCGCCGGTGCCGGCTACCGGCAGCCGTTCGCCAAGATCGCCAGCCATGATGGTACGGGTGGTTTCAGTCATGGCGTCGACGCGGCGCAGCACGCGGCGCGTGACGAACAGCCCGCCAGCTAAGCCGAGTACGATGACGATGGCGACCGACCAGCGACCGGCGGCGAGCACGATGTGATAGAGCCGCTCGCGCTCCTCGAGATCGCGGCCGACCAGCAGGCGGAAGCCGCCGGGAAGTTGAAACACCCGCACCAGCGCCTCGTGTTCGGGGCGTCCCGGCATTTCCGCTTCATCAAGCCGGCGGTAGACGGTTTCGGTCCAGCCCGGATTATCGAGGATGCCCGGCGCCAGTGCGGTAACATTGCCGGCAAGCGCCTCGCCGGCAAAGTTGGTGACGATATAGAGGCTCGAGCCCGGCCGACGCGCCCGCGCATCGACCACGATCACCAGCCGCCGAATGCCGCCCTGGCGGTATTGCTCGGACAGGCCGGTAATCTCGGCATTGACCGTATCGGTAATCTGCTCGGTGATCAGTCGGCGGGTATTGAGAGCGAAGTAGCCAAGCAAAAACGCCGCAAACAGCGCGAACACGGTCAAATAGACCAGCGTCAGCTTGAACGTGGTCGTGCGAAATAGTTTACCGAGCGCCGTCACGTATCATGTATCCCGCGCCGCGGACCGTATGCAGAAGCGGCTGGGAGAAACCTTTATCGATTTTCGAGCGCAAGCGCGAGATGTGGACGTCGATCACGTTGGTTTGCGGGTCAAAATGATAGTCCCACACGTTTTCCAGCAGCATGGTACGGGTGACCACCTGGCCGGCGTGCTTCATCAGGTACTCCAGTAGGCGAAACTCGCGCGGCTGCAGCGTAATTTCGTCTTCGCCGCGGCGGACCTGGTGCGAAAGCCGGTCGAGCTCGAGATCGCCGACCCGGAGCACGGTTTCCTCTTGGCGCGCCCCGCGCCGGCGCGCCAGCACTTCGATGCGCGCCAAAAGCTCGGTAAATGAATAAGGCTTGGGCAGGTAATCATCGCCCCCGGCCCGCAGGCCTTTGACCCGGTCATCGACCTGGCCGAGGGCGGACAGGATCAGCGCCGGCGTCTCGATTCCCTTGTCACGCAGTGTGCCGATCAGCGACAGCCCGTCGCGCTTGGGCAGCATGCGGTCGACGACGAGCACGTCATATTGGCCGTCGAGCGCCATCGCCAAGCCGTCATCGCCGTCATTGGCGGCGTCGGCAATATGACCGACCTCGCGGAACGCCTTGACCAGATAGTCGGCGGCATCGCGGTCGTCCTCAATGACCAGAAGGCGCATGGTGACCCGGTCCGGTTGCGCGTCGGCCATCCGGCCGAAGGCGCGAGCCCCTTGAATATCTGCATAAGTGGGCATCGGTTACACCAATTCTAGTCAATTCGGGACGACGTCAATTCCCGCTAGTCGCCGCTCCTCCCATTTGCCGGCCAATTCGAGGGCCGGATTGGCGCTTTTGCGGCGGATTCGTACGCGAGGGGGTGGCGGATTTGGCCCGCCACCCCCTCAACGACCCCACCCCAGCGGGGGCGACGGATGCCAGGGTTGGAGTTCCAATGGAAAGCAGCCAGGCCACAGCCCGTCTGCTTCCCGGATAGTGCCGGGACGGGCACGAGGCCCGTCCCGTTGAGGTATGCCACCGGCGGGGGCGACGGATGCCAATGGCACGCCCCGAACTCGTGTCAGCCGCGCCCGACCGGCAGGGCGACGAAGCGGGTGTTGTCACCCTTCTTCACCCGCATCAGCACGGTGCGTTTGCCTTCCGTCCGGGCGCTGGAGATCATGTTGCGCACGTCGGCGGGCGTCGAAACGGATTTGCCGGCGACTTCCAGGATCACGTCGCCGGTGGAGAAGCCGTGATCGGCGGCTACTCCCGATGAGTCGATGCCGGTGACCACGACGCCTTCGCTGCCGGCGCCCGCCACGCGGGCGGCTGGAGCAAGCGTGAGGCCGAGCTTGGAAAGATCGACGTTGCCGTTTTCAGACGGCATGTCGGCGCGCGCTTCTTTGCTGGCCGGCATTTCGCCGAGCGTCAAAGTGACCGTCTTCTCCGACCCCTTGTGCAAGATCGAGAGCTTGACCGAGGTCTTCGGCGGCATGGCGCCGATCCGCTTGGCGAGATCGCGCGCATCCTTGACCTCTTTGCCGTCGACCGCGGTGATGACGTCGCCGGCCTCGATGCCGGCCTTCACCGCCGGACTGTCGGCCTGCGGTTCGGCGACCAGCGCGCCTTCCGCCTTTTTCAGGCCGAGGCTGTCGGCGATGTCCTGCGTCACCGGCTGGATCTGCACGCCGATCCAGCCGCGCGTCACCGAGCCGTGGTCCTTGAGCTGGGCGATCACGCTCTTGACGGTGTCGGCGGGGATGTCGAAGGCGATGCCGACCGAGCCGCCCGACGGCGAGAAGATTGCCGTATTGACGCCGATCACGTTGCCTTCGGTGTCGAAACTGGGTCCACCGGAGTTGCCCTTGTTCACCGGCGCGTCGATCTGGATGAAGTCGTCATAGGCGCTGGCGCCGATGTCGCGGCCGCGCGCCGAGACGATGCCGGCGGTGACGGTGCCGCCGAGGCCGAACGGATTGCCGACCGCGAGCACCCAATCGCCGATGCGCGGGGCCTTGTCGGAAAGTTTCACATAGGGGAACGGGCCGCCCTCGACCTTGATCAGCGCGAGGTCGGTGCGCGGATCGGTGCCGATCACCTTGGCGGTGTGAATCTTGCCGTCGTCGGTGGTGACCTTCACGCTTTCGGCCTTTTCGACCACGTGATTATTGGTCACCGCATAACCGTCGGCGGAAATAAAGAAGCCGGAGCCTTGGCCGGTGATGACGTTATGGCCGTGACCTTCGGGCAGGCCGTGCGGATTACCCGGAATATCGGGCATCCCGAACCGGCGGAAGAATTCGCGCAGGCCCGGCGGAATCTCGTTATCGCCGAAACCGGTGGTCTGCGATCCACCGTCGACCTTGACGCGCACCGAAATCACCGCCGGTTTGACCTTCTCGACGATGTCGGCAAACCCAATCGGCGCTTGCAGCTTGTGCGCCTGCTCGGTGAGGTTCTGCGCCAGCGCTGCCGGATAGCCGCTCGATAGATTGAGCCCAGGAGCGAGTACGAGCGCGGCGGCGCCGAGGCTGACGACGGTAGTGGCGAGGAGGATGACGCGGCGCGCCGAAAGCACGCGCGATTTCTTAGGCGGAGTTAGAGCGGGGGCAACGCTCGGGTTCATCAGAAAAGCTCCATCTCAATTCGTGGGCGCGCTGGCACGCCGTTTCGAACCAAAAGATGGGCGGATGACCCTTACAGCGTCCTGTCGGTGGGATTAAACTTTTGTAAGGTAAAAAGAGAATATTTTTGTTGAAATTCAATAGATTGAACAAGGCTCAGTCGGCCTGAGGCTCGACCAAAGTCGCAATCCGCTTCTGCTCGGCGGGACTGAGTTCCGGCAGCTGCAAATTCGCGGACTGGCGGCGGCGCGCCGTCACGAATAAGGCAATAATACCGACCACCAGCGTTAGCGGCGGCAGACCCCACAGCAGCAGGTTATGCAGTTCAAAACGCGGCTTGAGCAGCACGAACTCGCCGTAGCGCGATACCAGGAAATTCAGCACCTGCTGATCGCTGTCACCCTTGGTCAGCCGCTCGCGCACCAGGAGCCGCAGGTCGCGGGCCAGCGGCGCCTCGGAATCGTCGATCGACTGGTTCTGGCAGACCATGCAGCGCAGTTCTTCCGACAGGTGGCGCGCGCGCGCCTCCAGCACCGGATCTTTCAGCATTTCGTCGGGATTTACGGCAAGCGCCGTGGTCGGCGCGGCGAGCGCGACAAGCAATGCAATAAGGGCCAGTCGGCGCATCGGCCCTACTCCGCCGGCTGCAACGCTGGCCTGGCCGCCGGCTTGGGTGCACCGACCCGCAGCCGCCGGTCGGACAACGACAACGCGCCGCCGAGCATCATCACCACCGCGCCGAGCCAGATCAGCATCACCAACGGTTTGTAATAGAGCCTGATCGCGATCGAACCGTCCTTATTGGTATCGCCCAGCGATAGATAGAGCTGGCCGACGCCACGCGTCATCAACGCCGCCTCATTGGTCGAGGTTTCGCGCGCCGAAAAATTTCGCTTTTGCGGCTCCATCATGCCGACCGTCACGCCGCCTTCCCGCACCGTGAACTTTGCAACCACCGCGTTGTAATTCGGGCCGGTTTGTTCGAAGAGGCCGTCGAAGCTCAGCTCGTAACCGGACAGCGACACGGTCTGCGATGGCCTGATTGAAACGATGCGCTCGGTGCCCCAGGCCGCCGCGCCGACGATGCCGAGCAGCGACAAAGCAATGCCGAAATGCGCCACCGCCGTGCCCCAGGTCGAGCGCGGCAGGCCGGCCGCACGCATGAGCACCGTCGCCATCGGCATGCGCATCAGGCCGGTGCGCTCGGCGAGATCGATAACCGCGCCCATCATGACGTAAAACGCAAGGCCGACGCCGAATGGCGCCAGCACGGAAGCGCTGCCCTTGATCGCAAACGCAGCCGCGACCGCCACCAGGCCCACGGCGAACGCGGTCATCAGCCGCTGCGCCACGCCGAGCAAATCGCCGCGCTTCCAAGCCAGCAACGGCCCGAACGGCATCACGGACATCAGCGCTATGAACAGCGGACCGAAGGTCAGATTGAAGAACGGCCCGCCGACCGAAATCTTTTCGCCGGTCAACGCTTCGAGCGCCAGGGGATAGAGCGTTCCAACGAGAACCGTCAGGCAGGCGGTGGTGAGGAACAGATTGTTGAACACCAGCGAACCCTCGCGCGAGATCGGGGCGAACAACCCGCCCTGCTTTAAGGTCGACGCGCGCCAGGCGAACAGGCTCAAGCCGCCGCCGATGAACAGCACCAGAATGGCGAGGATGAAAATGCCGCGCCGCGGATCGTTGGCGAAGGAGTGCACCGAAGTGAGCACGCCGGAACGCACCAGGAAGGTGCCGATCAGCGACAGCGAGAAGGTAAGGATCGCCAGCAGAATGGTCCAGACTTTAAGCGCGTTGCGCTTTTCCATCACCACCGCGGAATGCAACAGCGCCGTGCCGGCAAGCCAAGGCATCAGCGAGGCGTTCTCTACCGGGTCCCAGAACCAGAAGCCGCCCCAGCCGAGCGTGTAATAGGCCCAGTACGAGCCGCCGGCGATGCCGAGCGTGAGGCACATCCAGGCCATCAGCGTCCACGGCCGCACCCAGCGCGCCCAGGCGGCGTCGATGTGGCCCTCGATCAGCGCGGCGATGGCGAACGAGAAGGCGATGGAGAAGCCGACATAGCCGAGATAGAGCAGCGGCGGATGCACGGCGAGCCCCGGATCCTGCAGGATCGGATTGAGATCGCGGCCCTCGATCGGCGCCTGCGCCAGCCGCAGGAACGGGTTCGAAGTGAGCAGGATGAAGAGATAGAACGTCGCCGCGATCCATGACTGCACCGCCAGCACGTTCGCTTTCAGCGTCGCGGGCAGATTGCTGCCGAACAGCGCGACCAGCGCGCCAAACAGCGACAGGATCAACACCCACAGCAGCATGGAGCCTTCGTGATTGCCCCACACGCTGCTGACCTTGTAGATGAACGGCATCTGCGAATTCGAATTCTCGAACACCGTCGCCACCGAGAAATCCGACGTGACGTAACAGATCACCAGCGCCATGAAGGAGAACACTATGAGGGCGAACTGCGCGACCGCGGTCGAACTTGCCAGCCGCATCAGCGCGGCGTCGCGCGTTTTCGCGCCGACGATCGGCGCCACCGACTGGATCAGCCCGAGCGCCAGCGCCAGCACCAAGGCATAATGACCGAGTTCCGGAATCATTGCGTCTTGCTCCCGGCGACTTCGCCGCCGCTTTCCTGCCAGCGCCCGCTCTTCTTCAGCGCGTCGACCACCTCGCGCGGCATATAGCGCTCGTCATGCTTGGCCAGCACGGTGTCGGCGTCAAGCATTCCGCCCGGTTCCATTTTGCCTTCGGCGACCACGCCCTGCCCTTCGCGGAAAAGATCCGGCACGATGCCCTGGTAGCGCACCGCAACATCGTTTTTGCCGTCGGTCACTTCGAAGCGGACGCGCAGATTGTCGCCGCGCTGCACGCTGCCGTCCTTGACCAGCCCGCCGATACGGATGCGGGTGCCCGCCGCGATGTGCTTTTCGGCCACATCGGTCGGCGAATTGAAGAATACGATGGAACCGCTCAGCGCGTTGAGGACAAGCCCAACCGCGAGCGCGAGAACGCCGACACTGCCGCCGATCAGAATAAGTCGTCGCTGCTTGCGCGTCATTTCACCTCACGTCTTGCTCTACCTGCGAGCCCCGGGTTCGATCAATAGTCCCGATTTAGACCCGCTGCGCGCTTCCCTTACAACGTGCCATCGCGGCGGTATTGAGCAAGATCAACGGGTGCGGCAAAGCGTTAAAATACGCGCCTTTTAAGGCATAGAAGGTCTTTTGGACGCCGCTTAGCCGAGCGCGGTCCAAGTACCGTCCGGATTGCGGCAGGCGGTGCCGCGGGCGGTTTGCGGGCGGCCGTCGATATAGATGGTGTGGGTGAAGGAGCGGCAATTGCGGCCGTTCTCCATATAGGTCGGCCCCGGCACCACGGTACCATAGCGGCCGGAATCCGGATTTTTCCACGATACCGGCGCGCCGGAGGCTCCGCGGTCGAGCGCGTCCATCTGTGCGGCATAAGCGCGCTGCTTGTCCTCATCGTCGAGCCCGGCGCCGATGCGGTTGCCGATCAGGCCGCCGAGCGCCGCTCCGACCGCAGCACCGGCCAGGCGATTTCCGGTGCCGCCGCCCGCGACCGCCGCCCCGAGCAGCGCGCCGGTCCCGGCGCCGAGCAAGGTACCGGTTCCCTCTTTCGGGCCGATCCCATCCGGACTGCCGGCGCAGGCGGCAAGCGTGAGCCCGATGACGGCAATCGCGGCGGCTTTAGGCGCAGACATTTGACCCCCGGAAAATCGATGCGCTGGCGAGCGCCGCCCGCCGCGCGCGGCGAGGCAGCTATCGAGACGGCAGGATTCGGGCGAAAGTCCGGCGTGTGGCCGATCAAACCGCCGGCAGCACCAATTCGGCGCGCAGGCCGCCGAGCGGCGCGGTGCCAAGCTTGAGTTCGCCGCCATAAAGCGCGGCAAGCTCGACCACGATCGATAGCCCGAGGCCCGATCCCGGCTTGGTTTCGTCGAGCTTGCGGCCGCGTTGCGCGACTTGCTCGCGCTCGGACGGCGACAGGCCGCGGCCGTCGTCGTCGACCACGATGCGCAGGACTTGGGCCGCGTTCGCCGGATCGGGGCGCTCGCGCACCACCTCGATCGCCACCCGCGATGCCGCCCACTTGCAGGCATTGTCCACCAGATTGCCGATCATCTCCTCCAGATCGGGCCGCTCGCCACGGAAGCGCGCCTCTCCGTCGGCGCGCACCTCGATGGCGACGCCGCGGTCGTGATGGATCTTCTCCATGGTGCGCGCGAGCGCCGTGACCGCCGGCTCAACATCGGTGATCGAGCCGACCACGGTGAGCCGCGCCGCCAGCCGCGCGCGCTCGAGATGGCGCGCCACCTGGTCGCGCATGATATCGGCCTGTTCCTTGACCTTGTTGGCGAAGGCGTCGCGCGGGCGCGCCGCCGCCTCGTTCACCATCACCGACAGCGGCGTCTTCAAGGCGTGCGCGAGATTGCCGACATGGGTGCGCGCGCGCTCGACGATTTCCTTGTTGGCGTCGATCAGCGCATTGGTCTCGCGCGCGAGCGGCGCGATCTCTTCGGGGAATTGCCCGGCGAGATGTTCGGCGCTGCCGGAGCGGATGGCGGCGAGGCTGTCGGTGATGCGCTTGAGCGGGGCAAGCCCGAAACGCACCTGGAACATGGTGGTGAGCAGCAGCACCGCGGCGAGGATGGAAAATGTGATGATCAGCGCCTGATCGAAGGAATGCACTTCGTCGGTGATCTCGGCGGCGTCGCCAGCGACCGCCACCAGATAATGCCCCTCATCGCCGAGATCGATATTGCGCTCGACCAGCCGCAGCCGCTGATCCTCCGGCCCCGCCACATAGCCCTGGCGCGAGCCGTCCGGCCCGGGCGGAACGCCGCGATCCTGCAGATGCGGCAAGCCGGCGTCCCACAGCGAGCGCGAGGCGCGCACGTCGTGCTTGTCAGGATCGAGCCGCGTTACCTGCCAGTACCAGCCCGACAGCGGCAGCTCGAACAGCGGCTCGCCGAGCGATTGCGGGAACTTGTCGCCGGTTTCCTCCGGCGAGGCGACATCGGCCACCAGCGTGCGCAGATAAACGCCAAGCCGGCGGTCGAAGGCGCGCTCCACCGCCTGGCGGTAGATCGAAGACAGCACCACGCCGGTGATGAGCAGGATCACCACCGCCCAGGCGGTGGCCGAGACGAACAGGCGCAGCGCAAGGGAATTGGCGCGCATCGGCGATCAAGCGCCGGGCGGCGTGAGCAGATAGCCGAGGCCGCGCACGGTCTGGATGATCTCGACCCCGAGCTTCTTGCGGATGCGACCGACGAAGACTTCGATGGTGTTGGAGTCGCGGTCGAAATCCTGGTCGTAGAGATGCTCGACCAGTTCGGTGCGCGAAACCACGCGCCCGGCGTGGTGCATCAGATAGGCAAGCAGCCGGTATTCGTGGCTGGTAAGCTTGACCGGATTGCCGTCGACCGAAACGCGCCCGGTGCGCGAATCGAGCCGCACCGGCCCGCAGGTGAACTCGCTTTTGGCGTGGCCGACCGAGCGGCGCAGCAGCGCGCGCACGCGCGCCAGCACCTCCTCCAGATGAAACGGCTTGGCGACGTAATCGTCGGCGCCGGCGTCGAAGCCCTGCACCTTGTCGCTCCAGCGGTCGCGCGCGGTGAGCATCAGCACCGGCATGGCGCGCCCGGTGCGCCGCCAGGATTCCAGCACCGAGATGCCGTCCATCTTGGGCAGGCCGATGTCGAGGATGACGGCGTCGTAAGGCTCGGACTCGCCCAAATAATGGCCCTCCTCGCCGTCGAAGGCGCGATCGACGACATAGCCGGCGTCGGTCAGCGCGGTCGAGAGCTGGCGGTTGAGGTCGGGGTCGTCCTCGATCACGAGGAGGCGCAAAGTGGTTCTCCGCTCGGCGCAGCGTCAGTTGCGAATAGCGTCCGACAATGCGGCCAATTTAATGTCCGTTGATAGGCTCGCCGTTTGCGGCGTCAACGGTCTCGCGGGTCACTTTGCCACTGTGGCCGAGCAGAGTCAGCACATAGACGAGACCGCCACCATGGCGGCAAAGCCGGGCGCGCACCAGTTCGGCGTGGTGACCGCGGGCGCGCCGCGACTTGATCGCCTGGCCGAGCGGGATGGCCTTGTGGTCGGCGACCGCCGCGCGCTGTTCGGCCTTGCTCAGGCAGGCGCGTATGCGGCGGATCGGCGGCCAAAGCCGGCGCCGTCAGCAGGCTTGCAACGAGGAAGAGAGAGAGAGATTGGGAGACCGGCATGGGGGGATTCGCGCATGATCCCGAAAAGTGGGGACCGGTTTTCGGATAAGATCATGCGCAAGATAAGCGCGCGCCGGTGAACGTGGGCTGAACGCCAATATTAAGAACGCGTAACCGCTAGCCTGCAAAGCCTTCAAACGACGCAAAAGCGTCGAGCGGTTCGCGCGGGGCGCGCCATTTATTGATGGCTGCGTCCGGATCGGCGTGGCCGAGCGCCATGCCGCAGAAGATGATGTATTCGGGGGGAAGCTTGAGGAAGGCAGGCAGCGTCTTATGCAGATGCGTCCAGGCTTCCTGGGCGCAGGCGTGCAGGCCGTGCCCGCGCGCGAGCAGCATCACGGTCTGGATATAGCCGCCGAGGTCCGACCATTGCGGCGGACCCATGCTGCGGTCGATCGCGAAGAACATTCCGACCGGCGCGTCGTAGAACAGGAAATTGCGCGCATATTGCCGGTAGCGCCCGGCGCGGTCGTCGCGCGTCACGCCGATCGATTGATAGAGCATGACACCTGAGCGCTGGCGGCGGCTCTCGTAGGGCTGCTTCAGGTCGCGCGGATAGATGTCGTATTCGGCGCCCTCGAAGCGCGGTAATTCGTCGAGCCGCGAGCGCACAATGGCGCGCAGCGCTTCCAGCCTCTGGCCGGAAAGCGCATGCACCCGCCACGGCTGCACGTTGCCGCCCGACGGCGCGCGCGCCGCGCGTTCGAGAATGTCACGCACGGTCGCTTCGGGGACCGGCGTCGGCAAAAAGGCGCGGCAGGAGAAGCGGGTGGCAACGGCGTCGAACACGTCCATGGGGGGCTCCGCGGAATTCGCGGAGAGTGTGACGGGCGCCGCCTTCGCTGCCAAGCGCCTGCCCGCCTCACTTCCTCCCCAAAATCCTCGCCACCTTCTCCAGGCTGCGGCCGCCGAAATAAGCCGTGAGCACGATCATCGCCCATTGTGCCCTGTCGCCGGACAGCGGATCGGTCGAGCCGAGGCCAAGAACTTTGTCAAAAACCACTACCTTCCACGCGTAAATCACAAAGGCGAAGGCAAACAGCGGCCGCGGCAGCGCGGTGTACCAGCGCCCCTGCTCGGCGATCACCACCTGCGTCGCCAACTCGCGCTCGCGCTGTTCGACGTCGAGCTCGCGCGCGGCCAGATCGGCTGCGATTTTCTCGCCGGTGTTCTCGGAGGTGAGCTTGGCGCGGTAGGCGTCGACCGCGGCCTTGGCGAACGGACCGCCCAGCAGATTGCCGAGCCAGCCGAGCACGGTTGCAAACATCTAGCTATCCGTTTTTGATTTGCGCATGATCTTGTCCGAAAACCGGTTCCCACTTTTCGGGATCATGCGCCGCCTACCGTGCGCCGGCGGCAAAGCTCGGTGATGAGCCCGATCGCGATCACATAATAGGGGATGTATTCCGGCCTGAGCAGTTCATGCATCGCGTCGTTGATCGCCGGATCGCCGATCAGCGATTGCCCGACCGCCAACAGAAATCCCGCGGCCGCGACCATGCGCGCCCACAGGATCGTCACCGTGCGCCTCCTTGTGGCCGCCCTGGCGCGACCATGCGTGCAGCATCAGTTGATGCTCCTCGGCCGCTTCGGTGCCGGTGGAGAAATCGGCGATGCGCGGCGGCTCATCGTAGATTTTTGGGCCGCCGAGCATGGTCGTGAGCGTTGCATCGGCGATCAGCGCATCGTGAATGGCGGCGCGCAGCGCGGCGGAAGCGGCAGTGGGCATATTTAGTCCTCGCGAATTTCACCGTCGATTTCGAGAAACCGCCGGTCGGCGCTGGGGCGCGCGGCGATGACGCGATAGATGACGGCGCCATCCTGAAACTAGTGGCGCGTGCTGACGTTGTTGCGGTAGCGGATGACAATCGTAAAATGCAGCGCGGCGCCCAGGCTGTCGGCGGCAACATCGGCGGCGACCGACAGCGGCAGCACCTGCGCCCACAGCGTGGTCACCGTCGTATAGCTGCGGGTAACGTCGCCCTCGCCGTCGTCGCTTTCGACCGGCGCTTGCAGCACCAGCCGGCGGTTGAGATCCCCGGGCGCCGTCACAGCGACAGCATCCGGTAGGGCGTGATCAGCGCGGCGACCGTCTGCGGCAGCACGGTCGCCGTGTCGGCCGTGAGCAGGCCGCGGTTTTCGTACCAGTGCGCGACCAAGAGACGGATTGCCTGCCGCAACGGTTCCGGCGCGTCCACGGCGGCATCGCCATAGCCGACCGTCACGTCGAGCTCGATGCCGGCCGACATGCGGCCCGGCGCCGGCAGCGCCCAAGTTGCGAAATTTGGCGCGAAAATCAAGGCCGAGGCGCCCTTGTCGAGCACGAAGGCCGCGGTGTCGTGTGTCTGCGCGGCGTTGTCGAAATCGTAGACGCGCGCGGCGGTGAGTGTTTGCAACGGCGCCGGCAGCACGATCAGCCTGCCGTCGTCCGGCCAGGCGTCGACCGAAAGCCGCCAGCTCTGCGTGATCAGCGCGCGCCGCGTCTGCGCCTCGACGTGGATGCGCGCACCGGCAATCAGCGCGGCGATCACGTCGTCGTCGTCGCCGGTCTCGACGCGCAGGAACGCCTTGGCCTCGGCGAGCGACAGCGGTTCGATCGCGGGGGCGGTCAATAGAAGAGATGAAATTTTGGGTTCTCTGAAGTTGTATCCGTCGTCCCCGCGAAGGCGGGGACCCATACGCCGTGCCCTATCGAGAGACTGCGGGGTATGGGTCCCGGCTCGCGCTCGCTGCCGCTCGCTTGGCCGGGACGACAGCGAGTTGCCGTTGACAAAATTTCAAAGCCAAGGCTCATGCGAAGCCCATGCGCCCTGCCCTCGCCCTCGCCTGTCTCTTAATGTGCGCGCCCGCCTTCGCCGTCACCGGCAACGCACCGCCGGCGGAAGGCTTCGCGGCGCGGCCAATCGTGATGCTGGTCGACCCGCGCGGGGATCTCTGCACCGGCACGGCGCTTACGCGCGACCTGGTGCTCACCGCCGCTCATTGCGTGGCGGGCAAACTCGATTACCGGGTCAAGACCTTCCAGACCGGTCAGACCATCGCCGTGCGTGCGATCGCGCTGCACCCGCGCTTCGATCTCGCGAGCTATGGCGCAAGCCGCGCCACCGCCGACGTCGCGCTCATCAAGCTCGCCGCGCCGCTCGGCGAACTCGTGCAGCCGGCGAGGCTCGCTCCGGCGCGCCGCGTCGCCGTGGGCGAAACGCTGACCATCGCCGGCTTCGGCGTCACCGAAGCGGGCACCGCGCGCGGCCTCGGCTGCCGCGCATGGCGACGCTTAGCGTCACCGGCAAGCCCGGCTCATTGCAAATCCGTCTGTACGATCTGGCGACGCGCAACTGCGCGCCCGGCCTCGGCGCCTGCACCGGCGATTCCGGCGCGCCCGCTTTCGAACCGGCGAGCGAAGCGGTGATCGGCGTGGTGAGCTGGTCGACCGCGCCCGGCGACGAGGAAGGCTGCGGCGGGTTGACCGGCGTCACGCCGCTCTTGCTCTACCGCGCCTGGATCCTCGACACCGCGCGCAAATTCAATTCGCCGCTCGCACCCTGATGCCGGACTTTTCCACAGCGCCCGATATCCTTGTCCGCCCCGCCCGCCCGGCTAGGCTGTGCGCACGGGCTCTGGGGGCTGACAATGCCGCGCCTATTCGCGACGGGGCTATTTGCTTTATTGGCTGCCGCGATGCTCGTGGCGCCGGCGAACGCCATCGTCAAAGGGGCCTCGTCCTCGTTCGGCGCCTATACCGTGCGCCTGACGGGCAACGGCTATTGCACCGGCGTGGTGATCGCGCGCCGCGCGTGGTCACCGCCGCCCATTGTGCCCATGGCATGCGCGTCATGGCCGACGGCGGCACGGTCCGCATCGTCGGCATTTCGCGCAGTGCGGTGCTCGATGACGGCCGCCGCGTCAGCGTGTCGGGCGACGCCGCGATCCTCAAACTCGCCGCCCCGCTTTCCGGCGTCGGCCCGGCGCCGGTCGGCGCCGGCAGCGGCGGCAGTTTCACCATCGCCGGCTACGGCACCCAGGACGAGCGCGAGCGCGGCGCCTTCGGTTCGCTGCACGAAGCGACGCTGGTGCCGGCCGGCGCCCGCGCGCTGGTCGATCCCAACCGCAGCGGCTCGATCGGCGCCAGCGCCTGTTTCGGCGACAGCGGCGGGCCGGTCATGCGCGGCGGCATGCTGGTCGGCGTCATCACGCGCGCCGCGCATCCTTCCCCGCGCATCGCCTGCGGCGATCTCACGCGCTGGGCGGCGATCACGGTGAGCGGCACGGCGGGGGCGGTCGCCGCCGTGGAAGAAAACGCCCCCGTGGCCGAGCCGCGCGGACGCAAGGTTCGCCGTCACGCGCACCGCACGCCGGAAACGCAGACCGCCTCGCTCGGCCGGTTCGGCAATTGGTTCACCGAGAAGGTCGAAACCAGCCGCCATGCGCGCCGCGCGCTGCGGCACAAGACAGCGCGGCGATAGCGCGCGCCTTCTCGCCCTCTCCCACAAGGGGAGAGGGTCAAGTCAGCGCTCGCTACATCCCTCAACTCGCCGCGAACTTCATCAGCTTGATGGCGTCGAAGTCCTGCACGCCGCCGCCCACGCGCTTGGTGGTGTAGAACAGCACGTAGGGCTTGGCCGTATAGGGATCGCGCAGCACCGTGACGCCGGCGCGGTCGACCACCAGGTAGCCGCGGTTGAAGTCGCCGAAGGCGATCGCCAGCGCATTGGCCGCGATGTCCGGCATGTCCTCGGCCTCGATCACCGGGAAGGTCATCAGCGAGGCGCGCTTGCCCGCCACCGCCGGCGGCTGCCAGAGATAATTGCCGGTCGAGTCCTTGAACTTGCGGATGGCCGACTGCGTCTTGCGGTTCATCACGAACACGGCGTTCTGCCGGTAGCCGGCGTTGACCGCGTAAACGAGATCGACCAGCACGTCGGACGGGGCGGACGACGGGAAAGCGCCGGCAGCGCCGGACGCGACGTAGCCGATATTGCCCCAGGTCCACGAGTCGTTGTCGACCGCAGTGTAGCTGAGGAAACCCTTCGGCTTGTTGGAGCCGTCGCCGGTCACGAACGCGGTGCCTTCTTGCGCGGCGAACACCTGTTCGACCTCTTGCGCCAGCCACTGGTCGATATTGACCGCGGCGTCCTCAAGAAGCGTCGCGGTCGCCGCCGGCATGGCGTAAAGCTCCATGGCCGGGAACGACAGCTCGTCGAGCGTCGGCGAGGTGGTCTGCGTGCGCGCATCGGTTTCACCCACCCAGCCGACCGCTGGGCCGGCGGTCATGAACGGCTTCTTGTAGACGTTGCCCGAGATGGTGCGCACGCCGGCGATGCCGCGGATCGGCGAGATCGCGGTCAGCCGCTGGCCGATCTGCGTCTCCACTTCGGGCGGCACCAGATAGCCGCCGTCCGGATTGGAGCCGGCCGAGAGCGCCTTGAGTTCGAGCGCGCGCAGACCTGAGGCTTCGCCCGAGCGCACGTAAGATTCGAACGCCGCCTTGTGCTCGAGGCCGGCAGCCGAGCGCTGCGCCGCGCGCTCGCCGCCGATGGCCGGCCGCGCGTTCTTCAGCGTGATCTCGTCGAGCCTTCGCACCTGCGCGTCGAGGGTTGCGTTGAGGCGCGCGAGTTTTTCCTCAAGCACGACGTCGCCGCCGCGTTTTTCGGAAAGCGTGACGCGCTCGTCGTTGGCCTCCTTGAAGGCCTCGAAGGCGCGCATCATCTCGCCATGCGTCACCACGGCGTCGAGCGGAATGCCCGCCTTGGTCTCAAGCTCAGTGTGGGTGTCGATATCCATTGAGGTTCTCTTTGTGGATTGTGAATAGCGGTTCGTCGGCGCGGCGGGAGCCGTACGAAGCGGGTCGATTTCAGATTTTGATTTCAGAAGTTCTACGCCGCGCGCGCGTCGACGATTGTCATGTCGGCTTGAAGATGCCTTGCTCAATCGTCCAAAGGCACATTCCGGCATCCATGGCCTGCGGATACTGTTTTGAATTCTATGATGGCCTGGATCACTCCGCGCGCGGTCGTCGGCGCAACCGCAAGACTGAGCCTCGCAGCGTTCAACCGCACCTGGACATTGGGATGGTCGTAAAGCTTGAGTAATGCGGAGCGCTGATCTCCCGAACGAACCTTAAGTTCCGCAGCAATCGCCATCTGCTCTTCCACACATTTATTTTGTTTGGCGATATTGCTTTCAAGTTCGGCTTTGTATTGGCGAAGCGCGGACGCAGCAAATTGATCGAGCAGTTGACTGACCGACAACTTCTGAATGCTGACGCGCTTCACGGTTTTAGTACTCCCGCATCGACAAGCGCCCGCAATCCGACTGACCTTTGCACGTCCCAGTTCCGGCCGTTCAAGTAATCGCGCGGTGACTTTCCGCCAAACTCAGGATTTTTCGTTTGATACCATCCATTGATTTCTTGGTGCTTCAGTCGCGGGACTAGCACCAAATTATCGGGGCCGTTGATAACGTCGGCACCAAAATAGGCTTCCTGGTTCCGCTCAACAATATGATGTTTATCATACCCAGCCGCCGGCGTCGAAGCAGCTTGTTGCAGTTCTTCAAGAGACTTCGGCAGATCGCGATAAGATTCTATTTCCGCTGAGCGGGTACGAAGCCAGGCGCTAACGGTAGCCAACTCAGCGAAGGTGGCGCCGACGTCAAGCAATCTGGCAGCAATCTTGAGGTAAGCGGTCCGCTCCTGCGAGGTCGGCGGGCGCTCTTCCGGAATCTCCGGCGAATCGCCGGTCGGAATATCGCCGGCTAACTGAACGAGGCCATCGGCGTCAGCTCCATCCGAAGGGTCCCCCTCCGTGCCATCGGCGCTCACCACGATTTCAGGCAGAACGATCGCGTTGCCGCCGTCGGTCCACTGGCCGCCGTCTGGATTGCCGGCCGGCACGCGCGGCTGATCGGGGCTGTATTTGCGCTCGGCAAAATCCGGCGCCTGCCAAAGCCGCCGATTGGGCTGCCGCCAAAGCGAAGCGTCCGGCCGCACATACAGATGCGCGTTCGGGCGCAGCCAGCGGCAGCGCTGGTAGTCTTCCCAAAAACAATTCAAGTCGGTGATCCGCGTGAGAAGGGCCGGCGCCGCTCGCGAAATTCAGCTTCGTCTCGCCCGAGCGCCGGTCGCATGCCCCCGCCTTGATTTCCGGCGGGCTTTCACCCGATAGTTGGGCGACGGGCTTAGACGACAGCCGCGTTTAATTCGGGGGGTATTGCGATGAAATATTCAGGCTTTGCCGCCGTGCTGGCGATCGCGCTATTGGCCGCCGCGCCGGCCTTGGCTGGTCCGCTGGCCGCGCAGGGCATAACCCGCGAGGAAATCGTCGCGCTGATGAGCGCGGATGGCCTGCCCGCGCGGATCGACAAGGACAGCAAAGGCAATGTGATCGTCAAAAGCCAATTCGCCGGGATCAATTTCGACGTTTACTTCTACGATTGCGAGGCCGACCGCTGCCGTTCCATTCAGTTTGCCGCCGGCTGGTCGAACAGCCACGCGAGCGCGGCCCGGATCAACGAGTGGAACACCACCAAACGCTACCTGCGGGTCTATTCGAAGCCCGGCAGGGTCATCTGGGCCGAACAGGACGCCGTCGTCAGCCGCGGCACCACGGAGAATATCGACGACGCTCTCACCTGGTGGGAGAAGATGATCACCCAGTTCAAGACATTCATGAACCTATAGGCGCGCCGCCTGCGGCCGCAACGACCGCCGCCCGCTCGGCGCCCGGCGCCCGGCGCCGCCGCATAAAGTTCACCGGCTCGCCGGCCGGCAGACCGGTCGCCACCCGCCATTCCCGCTCGGCGCGCGTGCGCGCGTGTGACAGCAGGGCCGGGAGGGGACCTGCTTCACCGCACGCACGCGCGCTCCCGCCAGCAGCGGGAACGTGACGATGGAAATTTCCCACAGATCCACGGCCAGCAGGCGGCGCACCCGGGTACGCGGATCGATATTGCCCTTCACGGTGCGAAAGCCGATCGACAATCCGTCGATCGCGCCGGCGCGCAAGAGCGACAGCAGCTCGCGCGCGCGCGTTACTTCGGGGATCAGCCGTCCGCGCGCGTAAAGGCCGCGCGTGTCCTCGCGCAGTTCGAGCCAGACGCCGATCGGCTCCGACGGGTCGTGCTGGAACAGCATCGGGATGCGGTGCACGCCGCGCTGCGCGAGCGTCGCTGCGAAGGCTCCGCGCATCACCATGTCGCGCGCCTGGTCGATCTCGCCGAACAGGCTGGCATAGCCTTCCACCGTTCCGTCGGGCTCGATTCTGGTGCGCGGCGCGAACACGGACGCGACGGTGGGTTCGATATTGGGTGCGAGCATGCTTCTTCCTTCACCCTCCCCCTGCGGGGAGGGTGGCGAGCAAATGCTGACGCGTCGAGCCGGGTGGGGGCTCGATCCCGCGCGGATCGCATGGACGCACTCGCGCGACGCGGAGCCTCACGTACGTCTGCGCGCGGACGCAGCGTAACCATGGCCTCGGCCTTGGATCAAGCCCGGGCATGAAGAGTGGGGAGGCGGTGAGACTAGCGCCTGCCGCGCTTGCCTTTGCCCTTCGGCGCTTTGGTCGCGCGCGCGGGCTGGCGCCGCCGTGCGGCGCGGTCGAGATGATCGAGAAATTCGCGGAACACGTCGAGATGATCGCGCCGGCTCTTGGTTTCGCCGCGGATCGAGCGCAGCACGGAATGCAGCGTATCCATTATTTTCCTCCGAAATGCTCGTTGAAGCGCGCGAGCTCGCGCACGAAATCGTCGAAGCGGCGGCTCGCCGCCGTGAGTTCGCGCAGCGCGAACCAGGCGAGCGCCGACGCCGACATCGCCCACAGCAACAGCGCCAGATGCGCGAGATCGCCGCGCTCGGTGAAGGTCTGGATCAGGTCGGGCATGGGTGCTGCAGCAAACGAAGTGTCATCGTCCGGGGCGTCGATCCCGTAATCCCGGCTGCGTGCGTATCTATGCCCCGCCTGCGCCGGGATGAAGTCAGAACGCATCCCCGCCCGGCACGGCGCCGTATCCGGTGGCCGCGCGTTTCTCGTTGACGGTGAGGAACGGCGCCTTGGTGACGCGATCCCACAATGCCGCACGATCGCCGCTGAGCGCGTCGATCCGGTCGGTGTCGGCGACAAGCGTTAAGCCCGCCCCGTATGCCGGCGCCAGCCATTGCGCGAGCGCGCCGGCGATGCGGTTGCCGAGCGGCAGCACGGTCTGCCGCCAGAACACGCGGTTGGCTTCCTGATAGTTGGAATAGGTGTTGTCGCCGGGGATGGCGAGCAGCATCGGCGGCACCCCGAAGGCGAGCGCGATCTCGCGCGCGGCCGAATGCTTGGCTTCCATGAAGTCCATGTCCTTGGGCGACAGCGACATCGCCTTCCAGTCGAGCCCGCCTTCGAGCAGCAGCGGGCGCCCGGCATTGGCCGTGCCCTGGTACTGGTCGGAAAGCTCCTTCTTCAGCCGCCCGAATTGCGCGTCCGACATCACCGAACCTTCCGGCCCGTCGTAAACGAGCGCGCCGGACGGCCGCGCCGCATTGTCGAGCAGCGCCTTGTTCCACTTGGCCGCGGCGTTATGGGTGTCGACCGCAACGGCGGCGGCTTCCAGCGGGCTTAAGCCATAATAATCGTCGAGCGGGTTGAACAGCATGAGCTGCAGGATCGGCGGCAAATGCCCGCGGCGACCGGGGTTGGTCGAAGCGCACGGTCTGCCCGGACACGGTGTATTCGTAAGCTTGCGGCCAGCCGTCCGGCCCCGGCACCACCTTCATGCGGTCGGGCCGCAGCACGTAGAGCTCGCGCACGTTCGGCTCGGCCTCACCGTCGATGCCGACCGCCTCGAGATAGGCGTTGCCGGCGAGCAGCAGATGCGAGGAGACCGCCTCCAACAGCGAGGCGCCGTCCTGCCGCGGGTTCGGCCGCGCCAGCAGATCGAGCAGCGGATGCGCGCTGAGTTCGGCCGCGCCTTCGTACAGCACGAACGAGAGCGAGCCGATCGACTCGGCGATCAGCCGCACCGCGCGATGCACGATGGCGTTTGACTGATAGCCCTCGCGCGCGAGCGCGGCATAGTCGCGCGGGGTCCAGCGCGCGCGCCCGCCACCGTCGAGCGCGATCAGGCGCGCGGTGCGCGATTGCTTTTGCTCCGGCGGGCGGAGCAGGTATTTTAATCGTTCAAACATGGTTGTCCTGTCGTTCACGGCGCACGAGCGCCGCAAAACGGAATGCCATATGATTGGAAACGCGTGCTAAGTGATGCGACCGAATTTCGCTAAATCGGATTCTATTTTGTTTCGCAATTCGGGATGGATTTTTATCACTCGATCCGTCAGTTGAACGTTGATCGAATCAACCGCCGCCGCGATCCCCAACGCGTAGTGCCGATACTCATCAGCACTGCAATTCTCTTTCAAAAACTGCAAGAGTGTCTGCAATTCGGCTCCGCATCGGAAAGCCGTTTGGATAACCTTCCAGCCTGGATCCTGCCGCATTTATACACTCCCGCTTAGCGCCCAAGACAGGCATTCATGCACTTGTGGAAGTCCCACGTGTTGCGATCGCTCCCGGCTGGTTGAAATCTTTCCAACAGCGGAACGCAGATGTCGAGGCATTTTTCGTAAGTGGGTTGACCGCTGGCAGCAAGTTGCCGTGATTGTGCGAGAATCTCTTGAGTGTCGGCAGCACCCTGCGGGATCGGTTTTGATTCGTCTTCGTTATTGCCGCCCTCACTCGTCCACCGCCCGTGATAATCGCGCGGCTGGTCGGGGCTGTATTTGCGCTCGCAAAGCGCGAACGGGAAGTCGCGCTCGAAGCCGGGTCGCACAAAACGCCGCCAATCCGGGCGCACGAAACGGTGCGCGTCGGGCCGCATCCAGCGCTTGAGTTGGTGCGCGGTATAGGCGTCATGAAATTGAGCCATACTCATAGCCCCTCATCCTAGGCTCCGCCCTCGCCCGCGATCGCGGCAATTGCGGCGAAATTATCCGCGCTTTGATGGTCCCGCTTGAGCCAAGCCAGCCGCCGAGGCATCATGCGCCGCCATTGACGCGGAGATCCGCCATGACCGTCGAACGCACCGTCATCGCGCATTACCGTCACGGCGCGCTGGAAGAGGCCCTGCTCAAGGGCCTCGCCGCCGCCGGCAAGGATCTCGACCAGCTCACGCCCGAGGATCTCGCGCCGGCCGACGAGTTCCACATCGGCGGCCGCCAGGCGACCGTCGAATTCGCCGCCGCATTCAAGCCCGCGGCGAACATGCATTGGCTCGACATCGGCAGCGGGCTCGGCGGCCCATCGCGCTATATCGCGCATGCCTACAATTGCGGCGTCACCGGCGTCGACCTGAGCGAGGAATATGTCGCCGTCGCAGGCTCCTTGGCGCGGCGCGTCGGCCTCGACGGCAAGGTCAGCTACCGGCAGGCGAGCGCGCTCGCACTGCCGTTCAAGCACGCCACATTCGACGGCGTCTATATGCAGCATGTCGGCATGAACATCGCGGACAAGGCCAAGCTGTTCGGCGAAGTTCATCGCGTGCTCAAGCCCGCCGGCACGTTCGCCATCTATGACGTCATGCGCAGCAACGACGGCGCCGTCGATTATCCGCTGCCGTGGGCTTCCGGCGAAGACACCAATTTCATCGCGACGCCGGCGACCTACCGTGCCCTGCTCGCCGCGCAAGGCTTCGAGCTGGTCAACGAGCGCAACCGCCGCGATTTCGCGATGAATTTCTTCCGCACCATGCGAGCCAAGATGGCGCAAGCCGGCGGGCCGTCGAAATTCGGATTGCAGATCGTCATGGGCTCGCATGCGCTGCAGAAAGTCGGCAACATGATCGGCCTGGTCGAGCGCGGCACCGTCGCGCCGGTGGAGATGATCTGCCGCCGCGTCGAGGCCAATCCGCACGCGGGGAATGTGTAGCTACAACGCCCGCACCCGGGGCCCGCTCCTCGCCCCGAAGGTCAACGCCGCCACCGCCCACACCAGCGCATCGAGCCGGTCGGGCGAACGCCCCGACGACAGTCCGTCGAGGCCGAAGTCGCACATCTCGTCTTCCAGCGCCGGAAAGGCGCCGACGTGCTTCACCCGCCCCTGCTCGTACAATTGCGCCACCGGCTCGGCGCGCAGATATTTGCCGCGCGTCCGCGCACGGTGACGACCGGCACCGCGCTTCCGCCTCGCGGATCACCGCGCGCACCATGTCGCCGCCGTTGACCTCCGCCACCAGGATCGGCTGCAGCCGCTGCCACAGCGCGATCGCCTTCATAGCCCAGGCCTGCGGCGAGAGGCCGGCGGCGCTCGCGTCATTGAGCACATAGATCGTGCCGTTATCGGTTGCGCCGGCGGCGACGATGCCGCAGGCATCCGCCCCTTTTCGCGCGGACGCCGGCGGATCGATCGCCACCACGATGCGCGATAGCGAAGGCGCTTTTTCGACGCGGCAGGCCTCAAGCGCGGCGCGCCTCCACAGCGCATCCTGCCGTTTCTCGACGATCTCGCCGTCGATTTCCTGGCGCCCAAGCCGCGTGCCGCCGTAGCGCGTGAGCACGTGATCGAGAAAGACCGGCGCCAGATTGCGGGCGTTGACCTGCGTGCCGGCGCGGGTGAGCGCGGTCGCCGGATCGGCGATCAACTTCTTGATCAGCGCGATCGGCCGCGGCGTGGTGGTGATCACCTGCCGCGGCCGTTCGCCAAGGCGCAGCCCGAACTGCAGCATGTCGAAGGTTGCTTCGGCTTGCCGCCACTTGGCGAGTTCGTCGCACCAGGCGGCGGTGAACTGCGGCCCGCGCAAGCTCTCCGGCTCTTCCGCCGAGAACACCTGCGCCACCGCGCCATTCGGCCATTGCAGCCGCCGCCAGGTCGGGATCCATTGTGGCTTCTCGTCGTGGCGATGTACCGCCAGCAGACCGGAAATGCCCTCCACCATCACCTCGCGCGCGTCGTGCTCGGTCTCCCCGATCAGCGCGATGTGCGCATATTTGTCGCGCGCGACCTCGCGTACCCATTCGGCGCCGGCCCGCGTCTTGCCGGCACCGCGTCCGCCGAGGATCAGCCAGGTGGTCCAGGGTTGGCCATTGCCGGCGATTTCCGGAGCCCTTTGGTGACGATGGGCGAATAAATCCCATGCGGTTTCGAGCGCAGCCTTTCCTCATCCGTCACCCACGCCAGGCAGCGTACCTTCTCGTTCGGCAAGAATCGCGTCCATCTTGCGGATAAGAGATCGGCGAAGCTCGTCGAAGTCGAGGGGGATGGGCTGGTCATCCTTTTTGCTAGATTTGTTCGGCGCCTTGCGGGCGGCGGCGCGCTCGTCGATCGCGCTCAATTCGCGCATCGTTCGCGCGAGCAGCGCGATGGAGCGGGAGGTCTGCTCGCCCTTGCCGGGCGCGTAACCGGCGCTCTCGAGCTGTTGCTCGATACCGTGCAATTGCAGTTCGGCCGCCCGCATCAGGCGCGCGACCAGCGCGACGCGGGTCGCGGCGCGACTGGTCTTGCGGGCGATGATGCGCCGGCGCGCCAGCGGCGGCAGCAGCGAGTCGCCGTTGGGCTGCGGCAGACCGTCGAGCGCATGGTAAAGCTGCACGAGGCTGAACCCGGTCTCCGCCTGAGTGATGCGGACCGGCACGCCGTCGGCATACATCTGCCGCGCACGCAGCACAGTTTGCGGAATATCGGCCATGGTGAATTTTTTCGAGCGTCGTTTCGCAACCGGCAAGAGCCGGCGCGGGCGAACGCGGTTTGCGGCATTGATCAGTTGAACGAGACCGCCGCGATCACGATCATCAGCAGGATGGCGCCGACCAGGCTCGCCATCAGCAAGGTGCGCACGTTTTGCCTGCCGGCGCGCGTTTCGCTCGTCGTTGGCACGGTGCGGTCGTCGTCGCTTTCCAGCATGCGTGACCTCCGGGGCGCCGGATATTGCGCGGCGCCGGTTCCGAGGCACATTGGACCCCCCCGACAACGGCATCGGAGCAGCAAGGTTCCCCGTCCAGGGGGGTCAGCCGGATACAACTGTAGAGCGTGCGCAATTTCTAGCAAGGGAGCGTTGCGCTGTCAAGGCATTTGTTCCTAGGACTTTGTTCAAGACGCGCCCGCCTGTGGATAACTCCCGCCCTGCGCGAGAAACTTATAGGCCGACCAATGGCTTAGCGCGGGGTGACGGAATGGCAGGCGTGCCCGAGGTCGTTCCACAGCCAGCCGCATTGGCTGCAGCCGCCAAGGCAGAGCCCGAGGACGGCAAGGCATAAAATGGCGGCGACGCGTTTACGCATACCGCCAGTAGTCTAGCGCATCGGCAGCCGCGCCGCGAGTGCCGGTTGCGCCGACGTTTCGTTAACCGTCTTGCTACGCCAGCGGCTGTTGCGCGCGCGCTGGCGGCGCGCCGGCCGGCGCAGCGCCCCGCGGCCTGAGGTCGAAGCCGAGCACGAACACCGATTTTCCGCCCACGTCGACCACCGTCATCGTCCAGCCCGACAGATCCTGAATATGCGGATCGCACAGCGCGGCCTTGAGCTCGCGCGCATGTCGGATGGCGTGCGGGTTTTCTGAAAACCTGCCAATATCGGAAAAGAATCGCTGATGGCCGTCGTTCGATATCGGCTAGGGTGCCATGCCGCTCGAACTGGTCCGAAGGGAAATCAAGTATGCTGCGATACCGGGCAATTTATGCCGCGCTCCTGCTCGCCGCCGCGCTGCTGCCGGCCCATGCCGATGAGGGCATGTGGACGTTCGACAATGTGCCGCTCGACAAGATCGAGAAGGCCTACGGCTTCCGGCCGGATCAGCGCTGGCTTGATCACGTGCGCCTGTCCTCGGTTCGTTTGGCGGGCGGCTGCTCGGGAGCCTTCGTGTCGCCGAACGGCCTGGTACAGACCAATCATCATTGCGCCCGCAGTTGCATCCAGCAGCTCTCGACGCCAACGCAGGATTTCAGCGCTGCCGGATTTTACGCCCGCGAATTGAAAGACGAGGTCAAGTGCCCGGAGATCGAGGTCGATCAGCTTACCGATATTCGCGACGTGACCGGCCGCATCAAGCAAGCCACCGACGGCAAGGACGGGCCGGCGTTCGCCGATGCGGCGAAAGCGCAAAAGGCGGCGATTGCCCACGAATGCTCCGGCGACGACGAGAACCTCCGATGCAACGTCGTCGAGCTGTATAACGGCGGCGTCTCCCATCTCTACAAATACCGGCGTTATCAGGACGTGCGGCTGGTGTTTGCGGCGGAGGACGCGATCGCGGATTTTGGCGGCGACCCGGATAATTTTGAATTTCCGCGCTACGCGCTCGATCTTGCTTTTCTACGCGTCTATCGCGACGGAGTTCCACTCGACAGCCGCACGCACTATCTCCCTTATGCGGCAGCCGACGCGACGGCGGGCGAGCTGACTTTCACGTCGGGTCACCCGTGGAAAACTTTTCGCCTGCAAACGGCCAAGCATCTCGAATTTTGGCGCGACCGGGCCCTGCCACGCTACCTTTTCCAGGAATCGGAACTGCGCGGCATGCTCATGGGGTTCTCGATGCGGGGCGCCGAGCAGGCTCGCATTGCCACGGACCAACTGCTCGAGATCGAAAATACTTTAAAAGCCGACAAGGGGAGCTTCGCCGCCCTTGTAGATCCAAGCATCATCAAGACTCGCGCGGCCTTCGAGCGGACGTTGCGGGCCAAGGTCGATGCCGATGCGGCATTGCGCGCGCAGTACGGAGCGATATGGGACAATATCGACGCCAGCCTCGCGCACTACAGCCGCATTTGGGATCGGTACTGGATCGCTGAACGGGGAGACTACTTCCGGGGCGGCGGCTTCCAGTCACAATTATACGGATTCGCCAAGACGCTGGTGCGTCACGCTGCGGAGTCGTTGAAACCGGATCAATCGCGGCTTGCGGAGTATACCGATGCGAATTTTCCCGAACGGCGGCAAATGCTGCTGTCGACCGCGCCTATTTATTCCGAGCTTGAGAAATTAACGTTTACGTTCTCATTGACCAAGCTGCGCGAAGCGCTCGGGCCAGACGACTCGTTCGTCAAAACAGTTCTTGGAAAGAAATCGCCCCAGCAACTTGCGGCGGAACTCGTCGACGGCACCGGGCTCGCCAGTCTCGAGCGTCGGACGCAACTGCTCAAAGGCGGCGAGGCCGCGATCAATGCATCGAGCGACCCGATGATTGCGCTCGTTCGTACCATCGACCCGGACTTGCGAGCCGTTCGCAAGGATTTCGACGACAACGTGGATGCGCCGCAGCTCAAATGGTATGGGCGGCTCGCGCAACTGATGTTCAAGCTGTACGGCACCTCGATCTATCCGGATGCGACCGCAACGCTCCGCCTGTCCTACGGCGCCGTCGCGGGCTATCAGCAAAATGGGCGGACGATCGGACCGACGACGACGATCGGCGGACTGTTCGAGCGCGCCACCGGCGCCGAACCGTTCAAGCTGCCGGACAAGTGGATCGCCGCGCGCGCTGCGCTCGATCCTCGTCAATCGCTCAATTTCGTCACGACCAACGACACCGTCGGCGGCAACTCCGGTTCGCCGGTCATCGACAAAGCGGGCGAGGTGGTCGGTCTCGATTTCGACGGCAATCGGCAGTCGCTGGGCGGCGACTACGGCTACGACGCGGCGGTCAATCGCACCATCGCGGTCAATGTCGGCGCGATCCGCAAGGCACTTGCTAAGGTCTATCGGGCGGACCGGCTTGTCCGCGAGCTCGCAAACTAAGCGCCGGGCCGTTGTAGCGGGACATCGGCCGGATCATCCGCCCGGTCTGCTGCTGCTCCATGGCATGCGCGAGCCAGCCGGCCACTCTCGCCGTCGCGAAGGTCGGCGTGAACGCGTCGCGCGGGATGCCGCAAGCATCGAGCAGCACCGCGGCGTAGATCTCCAAATTCGGCCGCAGCGTCTTGCCCGGCCGGTGACGCGCGAGCGCGGCCAGCGCGCGCCGTTCGAAATCGGCGACAAAAGCCATGCGCGCATGAGCGATGCCGAATTTGGACACCGCCTGCGCCAGCAGATCGGCGCGCGGATCGCCGTTTGGAAATGCGCGATTGCCGAAACCGGCGAGGCGCTCTCCGGCCGCCAGCTTGCGCTCAAGCCAGGCCTCGATATCGCCGCTCGCGCGCGCTTCCTCGAGCATGGCGAGCACCGGACCCGGCGCGCCGCCGTGCAACGGACCCTCGAAGGCGCAATAGGCGGCAAGCACCGATGCCAAAAGCGTCGCGCCGGTCGAGGCGACAACGCGCGCGGCAAAGGTGGACGAGCCAAGGCCGTTTTCCGCCGCGACGGTGAAATAGGTTTCCAGCGCCTTGACCGCGGCCGGTGCGCCCGCCGCTCCCGTCATCATGCGCAGGAAATCGGCCGCTGTTGCCGATGCCGGATCGGGCGCGATCGGCGGCAAGCCTTTGCGGAAGCGCAAGATGGCCGTAACGCCGACCGCCAGAGCGCCGGCAATCTCCGAAGGCGAACTGTCGTCCGGGATCGCGGCAAGACACAGGCGCGTCGCTTCGCTCAGCGTACGGTCGGCGATTTGGGGAAGCCATCGATCGAGATACGCGAAGGCACGCTGCCGGCCGGCGCCCAAGTCCGCCAGTACCTGCTCGCCGGTCAGATCGTCGCCGGCAAATCCCGACCACAAAAGCGCGACCGTGCTCTCGAAGCCGAGCGAACGGACGATCTCTTCCAGCGGCCGTCCCCGCAGCCACAGTTGCGCGCGCGCCGCATCCGAATGGCTGAGCACGGTTTCCGCGGCGACGACGCCATCAAGTCCGATATCCATGAAGTCCATCCGTCACGGTCGATTATTGGCCCGGCAAATCCTGAAGCCGGCGCAAAGCCCAGTCAAACGCGCATGTGCGCCCGTGCGGCGCTCGCCACCGTTATCCCCGGCTCGATTCGCGTTCTGTCTGCGCGGCGTCGAAGCGCGCGCGCGCCTGCGCGATCGCCGGGCGGTTCTTGCGCGCCCATGAGCCCAGTTCGCTCACCGGCTCGAGCAGCGAGCGGCCGAGCCGGGTCAATTCGTAGTCCACCCGCGGCGGATTGGTCGGCAACACCGTGCGCGTCACCAGCCCGTCGCGCTCGAGCCCGCGCAGCGTCAGCGTGAGCATGCGCTGCGAGATGCTTCCCAGCGCCTTGCGCAATTCGTTGAAGCGCTTGGGGCCGTCGCCGAGCGTGGAGACCACCAGCACGGTCCACTTGTCGCCGACGCGCGCGAGCACCTCGCTCACCGCCCGGCAGTCCTCGGGCACATGCAGGTTACCTGGTGTGGGCCGTGTGCCTTCTTGCGCCTTTTGCATGGTCATCTATCTAGCCTTGGTAATCATTTGTTCCTAACAACCTAGGGGTTACCATGTCGAAATTCAAGCTCGGCGTCATCGTCGGCTCAAACCGCAAAGAGTCGATCAACCGCAAGCTCGCCCAGGCGCTGGTCAAACTCGGCGGCGACGCGTTCGACGCCACGCTTCATCCAGATCGACGACCTGCCGATGTACAACCAGGATTTCGAGCAGCCGGTGCCGGCACCCGTCGCCCGCTTCAAGGCCGAGGTCGAAGCCTCCGACGCCCTGCTGTTTGTCGACCCCCGAGCACAACCGCTCGATTCCGGCCGTGCTGAAGAACGCCATCGACTGGGGCGCGCGGCCCTGGGGCAAGACCTCCTGGCCCGGCAAGCCGGCCGCCATCATCGGCACCTCCGGCGGCGCCATCTCCACGGCAATCGCCCAGCAGCATTTGCGCGCGGTGCTCGGCAATCAGGGCCTCCATTTGATGGGCGGGGAAGCCTATATTCAGTTCAAGCCCGACCTGATCAACGCGCAAGGCAACGTGACGGACGACAGCGTGCGCACGTTCCTCAAGAGCTTCATCGACCAGTTCGCCGCTTTCGCGGGCAAGTTCGTTCAACCTGCGACCGCGGCCGCCGCCGCGGCATAAAAATCCCCGTCATTCCGGGACGGCGCGAAGCGCCGGACCCGGAATCCAGACGGGTGCACAGAGTTTCGTTTCTGGATTCCGGGTTCGCTCGCTTCGCTCGCGCCCCGGAATGACGATAAGATAGTGGAGAAAGGCACAGACTCATGTCCATCAGACCCGTCAAACGCATCGTGCAGTCCAAGCCCACCATCGAGGGCGCCGGCGTCAAGCTGCGCCGCGCCTTCGGCTTCGGCGAGACGACGGAGACCGATCCGTTCCTGCTGCTCGACGATTTCCGCAACGACCGGCCGGCCGATTATCTCGCCGGCTTTCCCTGGCATCCGCACCGCGGCATCGAGACCATCACCTATGTCTTGAACGGCACCGTCGAGCATCGGCGACAGCCTCGGCAACCGCGGCACGCTCGGCTCCGGCGACGTGCAATGGATGACGGCCGGCCGCGGCATCATGCATCAGGAGATGCCGCAGGGCGACGCGCAAGGCCGCATGCACGGCTTCCAGCTGTGGGCCAACCTGCCCTCCTCGCTCAAGATGACGGCGCCGCGCTACCAGGACGTCAAGGGCGCGGAAATTCCCGAGGTCACCGACGACGACGGCACGCGCGTGCGCGTGGTGTGCGGCGATTTCTGGGGCAAACGCGGCCCGGTCGAAGGCGTCGCCGCCGATCCGCGCTATCTCGACGTTTTCGTGCCGGCGGGCAAGCGCAAGACGCTCAAGGTGGAAACCGAGCGCCACGCCTTCGCCTATGTGTTCGAAGGCGACGGCAAGTTCGCCTATGCCTCGAAGCCATTCGGCGTACTGAGCGAAAAGCAGGTCGGCGGCGAGGAGATCCTGTTCCGCGAGCCGGTCGGCGACCGCTCGCTGGTGCTGTTCGACGCCGGCGACGAGGTCACCGTGCAGGCCGGCGAGCACGGCATCCGCTTCCTGCTGGTGTCGGGCAAGCCGATCGAGGAGCCGGTCGCCTGGTACGGGCCGATCGTGATGAACACGCAGGCCGAATTGCAGCAGGCCGTTTCAGAACTGCGCAGCGGCACCTTCATCAAGGAATGAACGGATTCGATTCGCCTTTATATCGTCTTTATGAATCGGGCTCGCAGTTCATCTCGAATTTATATGAGCCGAAGAACAAGCTTTGGCGGTGGCCGCTAAGTCGTGGCCCTCGAAAGCGCAAAATGCAGCGGCGTGCTCCAGAGCGGATTGCCGTCAGGGCGGCTGCGGCGCGGCCGCGAATATATGCTGCCGCGGCGGTCGTGCTCATTGCCGCGTTCGTTCTGCGCCTGGCGGCATGGCTTTATCGCGCCGGCCTACTGAACCTGGCCGGCATCGAAGCCGTGGTCCGCTTGAGCCAACGACTGCGCCGGTTCGGACGACGCCTGTTGCACGGGTAGCGGCGGCGCCGGTAAACGCCCTTCCTCGGGCGTTATCTGCTTGCTTGTGACACGATGTCATTTTAAGTGCTGACGCGAGGCGAATGATCGGGCGATAGGCTCGTTCACGGTGAGCCACGCCCGCTCGCATCTGCGGCCGGGACTAAAACGTACCACAAGCCCGGACTGCGAGGCGCATGCGCGGGACCATCCCAATCTCCGTCGAGAAAGCCGGGCGCGTCAGCACGCGCTGGGATGTGCTGGCGATGCTGCTGACGTTCGGGCTCCTGGTGTTCTTCGCCGAGGCCAGCCGCCATCTGTTGCAGCCGCTGTCCGAATTGCAGATGACGCCGGTGTCGCTCGATCCGGCCAATCTGCCGGAATACGCCTCGCGCACGACGCTGCGCATGCTGCTGGCGCTGGCGTTCTCGCTCATCTTCACCTTCACTTACGCGACGCTTGCCGCCAAGAGCCGGCGCGCGGAAATCCTGCTGGTGCCGCTGCTCGATATCCTGCAATCGGTACCGATCCTCGGCTTCATCTCGGTCACCGTCGTGTTCTTCATGTCGCTCGCGCCCGGCCGCGTGCTGGGAGCGGAATTTGCCGCCATCTTCGCTATTTTCACCAGCCAGGCCTGGAACATGGCCTTCAGCTTCTACCAGTCGCTGCGCACCGTGCCGGTGGAATTGACCGAAGCCTCGCGCGTGTTCCGGCTCTCGGCCTGGGCGCATTTCTGGCGCGTCGAAGTGCCCTTCGCGATGCCGCAGCTGATCTGGAATATGATGGTGTCGATGTCGGGAAGCTGGTTTTTCGTGGTGGCGTCGGAAGCGATCAGCGTCGGCAATACCACCGTCACCTTGCCTGGCATCGGCTCCTATATCGCGCTCGCCATCGAGCAGAAAAATCTCACCGCGGTCGGTTGGGCGATCGGCGCGATGCTGGTGGTTATCCTGCTCTACGACCAAGTTCTGTTCCGTCCGTTGGTCGCCTGGGCCGACCGCTTCCGCTTCGAGCAGCAGGCGGGCGCCCCGCCGCCGCGCTCCTGGGTGCTCGACGTGCTGCGCCGCTCGCGCGCCGTCGCCATGCTGAGCGCGCCGCTGTCCGACCTGTGGCAGCGCACGCTATCGCCCGCTCGCGATGTCCCGTGTTTCCATCGTCAGACCGGAACCGTCGGAGCAATGGACCCGTTGGGTCAACCGTCTGTGGACCGGCCTCGTTGCGGCCGCTACGTTGCTGGCGCTCTGGCAGGTCGTCCAATTCATCCTGCCCGGCCTTTCCCTTGCCGAAGTGGGCAAGGCCGCACTGGTGGGCCTGATCACGCTGCTGCGCGTGATCGTGCTGATCGCCATTGCGAGCGTCATCTGGGTGCCGATCGGTGTCATGGTCGGGACCAGGCCACAGCTTGCCCAATTGATTCAGCCGATCGCCCAGTTTCTAGCGGCGTTTCCGGCAAATGTTTTGTTTCCAGTCGTCGTGGTGGCCATCGTCGCATTCCACCTCAACCCGGATATCTGGCTCAGCCCGCTGATGATCCTCGGCACGCAGTGGTACATCCTGTTCAACGTCGTGGCTGGCGCCAGCGCGATCCCTTCCGAGCTGCGCGACGTCGGCACCAATCTGCAATGCCGCGGCTGGCTGTGGTGGCGGAAAATCGCGTTGCCCGCCGTCTTCCCCTATTTCGTCACCGGCGCCATCACCGCCTCCGGCGGCTCGTGGAACGCCAGCATCGTTGCCGAAGTCGCCTCCTGGGGCGACACGCATTTACAGGCCAACGGTCTCGGCGCTTATATTGCGGGCGCAACCGAGGCTGGCGACATGCATCGCGTCGTGCTCGGCATCGCGGTGATGAGTCTCTATGTCGTGATCGTCAATCGCGCGTTCTGGCGGCCGCTCTACTGGTACGCCGAGCGCAAGTGCCGCCTGGGATAACAGGACAAGCCCCATGAACGCGCCGCTGTTGGAACTCCACTCGGTCTATCAGGCCTTTCCCAAGCCGGACGGCGAGGACCTTCTGGTCCTCGACGACATCAATCTCTCGCTCGCCGACCGGCAAATCGTCGGCCTGCTCGGCCGCTCCGGCTCCGGCAAATCGACCTTGTTGCGCCTGATCGCGGGTCTGGCGCGGCCGACGTTCCGGCACCATCGATTACCTGGGCAAGCCGGTGACCGGGCCCGCGCCCGGGCATCGCCATGGTGTTCCAAACCTTCGCCTTGTTTCCCTGGCTAACCGTCTTGGAGAACGTACAGCTTGGCCTCGAGGCGCTCGGTCTGCCGGAGGCGGAAATCCGCCAGCGCGCGCTCGCCGGCATCGATTTGATCGGCCTCGACGGCTACGAATCCGCCTACCCGCGCGAATTATCGGGCGGCATGCGCCAGCGCGTCGGATTTGCCCGCGCCCTTGTCGTCCATCCCAATATTCTGCTGATGGACGAGCCCTTTTCCGCGCTCGACGTGCTCACCGCCGAAACGCTGCGCACCGATTTCCTCGAACTGTGGAACGACGGCCGGCTGCCGATCAAAGGCGTCATCCTGGTGACGCACAATATCGAAGAAGCGGTGCTGATGTGCGACCGCATTCTGGTCTTCTCGCGCAATCCCGGCCACGTCGTCGAGGAGATCAAAGTCGACCTGCGGCATCCGCGCAGCCGCCTGGATCCGGCGTTCCGCGACATGGTCGAGCGCATCTATGTCACCATGACGGCGCGCCCGAGCGCGACGCCGTCACGTCTGCAACCTGAGCGGGTCCAGGGCAGCATCGACATCGTTATACCGCGCGTGTCCGCCAACACGCTCTCCGGCCTGATCGAGGCGGTCGCCGGCGCCCCCTATAACGGCAAAGCCGACCTGCCGGTGATCGCAAGCTCCCTGCAAATGGAGGTGGACGATCTCTTTCCGGTCGCCGAGGCCTTGCAGCTTTTGCGCTTTGTCGAGATCGAGGGCGGCGACATCCGTCTGACCGATGCCGGCAAGCAGTTTGCCGAAGCCGGTGTCGACGACCGCAAGAAGCTGTTTCAGCGTCAACTGATGGCCAACGTGCCGCTCGCCGCGCATATCCGCCGCGTCCTGCAGGAACGCGCCAATCACGTCGCGCCGAAGAGCCGCTTTCTTGACGAGCTGGAAGACCACATGACCACCGAAACCGCCGAGCAGACGCTGCGCGCGGTGGTGGCCTGGGCCCGCTTCGGTGAAGCGTTCGCCTATGACGACCGCTCCGAGACCTTCAGTCTCGAAAACCCGACGTGATCTGCCGAAACAAAAAAGGCGCCGCTTAACGCGGCGCCGTTTTTTCGTCTAGTCGGCGATGCTCTCGTTCGGCAATTGATGCTCATGCCACACGGCATTGAGAATGCCGCAGCCGCAGGCAAAACCAAGGCCGAGAACCCAAGCGAAGTACCACATCGATCTTGCTCCCTCAGTAATGGTTTGCCGAATTGCCTTCGATCTGCTTGGCGGTCACCGGCCCTTTCATCACGCGGAAGGCAAAGCCGGTATAGGCGATCACGATCGGCAGGAAGATCAGCGTGGCCAGCAGCATCACGAACAGCGTCAAATGGCTCGAGGTCGCGTCCCACACCGTGAGCGAGGCCTGCGGCATGATGTCGGACGGCATCAGGAACGGGAACATGCTCACGCCCGCCGTCGCGATCACGCCGAAAATGCCGATGGCGCTGGCGATGAAAGCAAGGCCCGCCCGCCGCGCGGCCGTGAACACCACCGCCGCCAGCGGCCCGAGCATGGCGAGCGCCGGCGCCAGCATCATCCAGCGGTAGGTGTGGAAATTGGCGAACCATTGCCCGCGCGCCTGCGTGACCGTTTTCAACAGCGGGTTCGACGGACCGTCGGCGACGATCGGGCTGGTGATCGCATAGCCCTTGAGCACGAAGGCCGTCCAAATCCCGGCGACGATAAACAGCGCCACCGTGACCAGCGCGCCGATCCGCACGTAAGCCTTGGCCCGTTCCTTGACCGGACCTTCCGCCTTGACCGTCAGATAGACGGCGCCGTGCGTCGTCAGCATCGCGACCGACACCAGACCGCACAGGATGCCGAACGGATTGAGCAGTTCGAACAGCCCGCTGCCTTCGTACAGCACGCGCAAATCGCTATCGATGCGGAACGGCACGCCCTGCAAAATGTTGCCGAACGCCACGCCGAACACCAGCGACGGCACGAAGCCGCCGGCGAACAGCGCGTAGTCCCAGAACGCGCGCCAGCGCGCATCCTTGATCTTGTTGCGGAACTCGAAGCCGACCGGCCGCAAGATCAAGGTCGCCAGCACCAGGAACATGGCGATGTAGAAGCCGGAGAACGAGGCCGCATAGACCGGCGGAAACGCGGCGAAGATCGCGCCGCCGCCGGTGATCAGCCAGACCTGGTTGCCGTCCCAGACCGGGCCGATGGTGTTGATGGCGACGCGCCGCTCGGTGTCGGTGCGCGCCACGAACGGCAGCAGGGTCGCGACGCCGAGATCGAAGCCGTCCATGATGGCGAAGCCGATCAACAGCACGCCGAGGAACAGCCACCAGATCACGCGAAGGATGTCATAGTCGACGGGAATGGACATGGGATGTGCTCCTTCACGCAGTCTTTGCGCTCAGCGCGGGCGCGGTTTCCTGGCCGAGAGCCTCGAGCGGCCCCATGCGCACATATTTCCGCATCAGGATGAAATCGACCACCGCCAGCGACGAGTAGAACAGGACGAAGCCGGTGAGCGTGAACAGGATTTGCGCGGTCGACACCGAGGACGAGGCCAGGAACGTCGGCAGCACGCCGTCGATCGCCCAGGGCTGGCGGCCGTATTCGGCGACGAACCAGCCGAGTTCGGCGGCGAGCCACGGCAGCGGCAGCGACCACAGGAACAGCCGCAGCAGCCAGGTGCGCGTAAAGTCGAGCTTGGACGTGTAGTAGAACGCGGCCGCGAACAAGGCGATGAAATAGAAGCCTAAGCCCACCATGATGCGGAAGGTCCAGAACAGCGGCACCACGCCGGGCACCGTGTCTTGCGCCGCTTTGGCGATGGTCGCCTCGTCGGCCTTGCGCGGATCGGATACGTAGCGCTTGAGCAGCAGCGCGTAGCCGAGATCGCGCGCGTTCAACGTCAGGTCGGCGCGCGCTTTGGCATCGTTGCGATTGGTCTTCAGCTGCTCGAGCGCGTCATAGGCGACAATGCCGTTCTTGATGCGCGCCTGCGCCCGCGCCACGAGATCGTTGATGCCCGGCATCGGCCGGTTGAGCGACCGCGTCGCAATAATGCCGAGCGCCCAGGGAATCTTGATTTCCATGCGGTTCTCGTGGGTGGCCGCATCGGGCAGCGCGAACAGCGTGAACGAGGCCGGCGGCGGCTGGCTCTTCCACATCGCCTCGATCGCGGCCAATTTCATCTGCTGGTTTTCCGTCACGGTGTAGCCGCTCTCGTCGCCGAGCACGACGACGGAGAGCGCCGACGCCAATCCGAACGCCGAGGCGACGATGATCGAGCGCTTGGCGAAGGCGTGGTGGCGGTTATTGAGCAGGTAATAGGCGCTGATCGCCAGCATGAAGATCGATCCGGTGACGTAGCCGGCGGAGACCGTGTGCACGAACTTCGATTGCGCGGTCGGATTGAACAAGAGATCGTAGAACGAGGTCAGCTCCATCCGCATGGTTTCGGGATTGAATTCGGCGCCGACCGGATTCTGCATCCAGCCGTTGGCGATCAAAATCCACAGCGCCGACATGCTGGAGCCGATCGCCACCAGCCAGGTCACCGCGAGGTGGCCGAGCTTGCTCATGCGGTCCCAGCCGAAGAAGAACAGGCCGACGAAGGTCGATTCCAAAAAGAACGCCATCAGGCCTTCGATCGCCAGCGGCGCGCCGAAAATGTCGCCGACGTAATGCGAGTAATAGGCCCAGTTGGTGCCGAACTGGAATTCCATGGTGATGCCGGTCGCCACCCCCATGGCGAAGTTGATGCCGAACAGCTTGCCCCAGAAGCGCGTCATGTCGCGCCAGATCTGGCGGCCGGTCATCACATAGGCGCTCTCCATGATGGCGAGCAGGAACGACAGGCCGAGGGTGAGCGGCACGAACAGAAAGTGATAGAGCGCCGTCATCGCGAATTGCAGTCGCGCCAGGCTTACCGGATCGATGTGGTCCATGGTGATCTCTTTCTTCTCTTCACGGCCGCGACGACGGGCCGAGCAAGCGGCCGACCGCCGCCGCGTCGACAACTTTCTGGTCGGCAAAATGTTGGTAGGCCATCATGCCGGCGACCGCGATCAGCTTGGCGGCGAGCACGAACACGACGGCGCGCGCGAGCATGCTGCGCGGGCGCAAACCTGCGCGAACGAACGCCGCCAATGATGCGAGCACGGGTCCCGGCGACATCAGGCGATCTCGACCAGCGTTCAATTCCGTCGTGTCCTTCTACTACCGCTTCCTACGCGCATCAAATGACAGTCATTCGATCGGCGCGCGGCCACCATGGGCCGGGCGCCCGCACGCGCCATGACATATATCAATGACTGCATATGTCGGCCGGGCTTCGCGCGCGGCCGCGAGCGAGCCCTGCCCCGTCATGACGTTAGCCTTGCCCGCCGGTACCGAGGCTGTCACGCGACGTCCGCATTGCCGGGCGCAACGGGAGGCGACAACGGCGCGCGTCAAAGTTTGAAAATCCGCACCGCGTTGTCGCCGGCGATCCGCTTGGCTTGACCGCCCGGCAGCGCGTTGACGCGCGCCAGACAGCCGGCCATGTCGCCGATATTGTGCGGATAATCCGATCCATACAGCACGTTGTCGGCGGTGCCGGCGACCTTCACGCACAATTCGAGCGCCGCCTGTTCGTACACCACCGTGTCGTAATAAATGCGCTTCAAATAGCTGCTCGGCTTGTCCTTGATCACGCTGGAGCAGGCCGGAATTCTTTCGTGGCAGATATCGAAGCGGCCGGCGAGATAGGGCAGCGCCGCGCCGGCGTGCGCGGCAATCAGTTTCAGGTTGGGATATTTGTCGATGAAGCCGGAAAAGATCATGTGCGCAAAAGCAAGCGTCGTGTCGAACATGAATCCGACCGGCGGGATCAGGTTGAACGCTTCCATGTGCATTTCTTGCACGCCTTGCGGCGCGGTGGGATGAACCAGCACCGGCAGCGCCAGCCGGTCGATCTCCTGCCACACCGGCGCGAATAGCGGATCGATCAGATCCTTGCCGTCGATCGAGCCGAGCACCATGACGCCGACGGCGCCTGCTTGGGTGGCGCGCGCCAGTTCCGCCTTGGCGTCGTCGGCATATTGCCAGGGCAGTGACGCGAACCAGCGGATGCGATCCGGTTTGGCGCGCTGCTGCTCCGCCATCGAATCGTTGACCATGCGCGCGGCCTTGATGCTTATGTCGCGGCCGCCCCAGAACACGTTGGGACAAGTCAGCGACACCACCGCGACGTCGACCCCGGCTTTGTCCATATTCACGATGCGCAGATCGTAATCCCACATGCCGCGCATCAAGGTCATGAACGGCGCATCGTAAAGATGCACGGCGTCCTGGTTCGCTTTGGTCTTTTTCACGCTGTATTTGCCGCCGCCATGGCTGCGCAGCAGTTCGATCCATTCGAGCGTCAGCATATGGGTATGAATATCGACGACCGGCACGGCCAATTCCTTTCGCGTTGCTATGGTGAGATCGATTGAAGGTCAGTCCATCGCGGCGCCGGATTTCTCGACGATCTTGCCCCAGCGGACGATTTCCGACTTTACGTAAGCCTGCAGCTCGGCGACCGAAGGCGTATCGACCGCAACCGCGCCGAGCTTGGCCACCTGCTCCTTGAATTGCGGCTGCGCCTCGATGTTCTTGAGCGCGGCATGCAGCTTGTCGACGATCGGCTTCGGCGTGCCGCTCGGCGCCACCAGCATCTGCCAGGCCACCGCCTCGAAACCGGGCACGCCGTCGGCGACCGGCGGCACGTCGGGAAGTTGCGGCACCCGCGTCTTGGACGAAACGCCGATGGCTCGCACGTTGCCGTTCTTGATCAATTGCAGCGACGGCGCCAGATCCACGAACATGACCGGGATGCGGCCGGCAATGACGTCGGTCAGCGCCGGCACGCTGCCCTTGTAGGGCACGTGCACCATGTCGGTGCCGGTCATGGCCTTGAACAGTTCCATGTACAGATGGTGCGGCGAGCCGGGCCCGCTGGTCGCGAACGACAGCTTGCCCGGATTGGCCTTGGCGTATTTGACCAGATCGGCGACCGACTTTACCGGCAATGACGGCGTGACGACGAGCACGAACGGCACGTTGGCGATCAGCGCCAGCGGCACGAAATCCTTGCCCGGGTCATAGGGCAGCTTGCGGTGCAGCGTGGCGTTGATGGCAAGCGGCGTGCTGGTGCCCATCAGCAGCGTGTAACCGTCCGGCGCCGCCTTGGCCGCCATGTGCGCGGCCAGCACGGTGCCGGCGCCCGGCCGGTTTTCGACCACGAAGCTCTTGCCGAGACGTTCTTCCAGCCCGCGCGCCAGCATGCGGGCGAGAATGTCGGTGGCGCCGCCCGGAGCATAGGGGCAGATGATCGTCGTGGTGCGCTCGGGATAGTTTTGCGCCGCCGCCGGCCCCGGCGCGGCCAGCAGCACGGCCGCGATCGCGGCGATGACCGCCGCCAATCGGCGCGTGCCCGCGCCGAATTTCAGCATGTCGAAACATCGTGGGCTAACCGCCGCGTCCGCTGCAACACTGACCATATTCAGTTCCTTTCGGCCTGAGGTTCGCTCGAACCGGTGCGCGCAAGTGTTCAAACGGCAGCCAGCCAACGGCTGTCGGACGTCACGTCAAAAATCAAAAGAGATAATTCCCACCGGCGCTTGTAACAGTCACGGAATAAAGCAACGCCGCTGCATTGATTTGAATCAAAATGTTGTGCCGCGGGACGCGAGCGCCATCGGCATTGCTGCGCTGCGGGCGCGAGCGATGGACGCCCCAGTTGACTGGGCGCCGCGTCGTGCCGGCGGCGGATTGCTCCTAAGCCGCGTTCACTTAGCGGCATGATTGCGCCGCTCTACGCCTGCATCGGATTGCGGCGTTTAGACAGAGCCGCCGAGCGAGGCCGCCGCAAGCTTGACCTCGGCAGATTGCCCATAGCGGATGGCAGACTTGGAGCGCAAAGGTGGACAGCCCGTTGTCAGCATCACGCGAACGAGATCGGCTGAGTTTCTAACGTCAAACTTTTTCCTGATGCGCGCGCGATGCAGTTCGACGGTTCGAGGACTAATGTTTAGATGACGGGCGGATTCCTTGTTGGTTTGGCAAGCCATAATACCCATGAGCACGTCGCATTCACGCCCCGTCAGCCGATGGCTGCAGACAAGGTCCGGCCTGATCGCGCACATTTTTCCGTTTTTCCGGTCGGCCGATGCATTGACCGCTATTAAGCTGTCTGCACACACGGCGCGCGGCGTGAAAAACTGCATTATCTCAGCGGCGGATTGCGGAGGGCTAAGCAGATAGCCCTGCATTTCCGTGCAGCCCAACAGACGGACTTGCTGCAATTGCTGCGCTGTTTCCACGCCCTCGGCGGTAACCTGCAGTTTGAGACTTCGAGCAAGATCGGTGATGGCGCGGACGATGGCGTGGGATTCGGTATTGTCCGACAGGGCGGCGATGAAGCATTTATCGATCTTGATCTTATGAAACGGAAAACTCAGCAGATAGCTGAGCGACGAATAGCCGGTGCCGAAATCGTCCATCGCGAACCGCACGCCGAGATCGTGCAGACTTTTCAGCGTGGCGAGATTGTCGAGCGTATTCTCGATGAGAGCGGATTCGGTGATCTCAAGCTCGAGCCGGCGCGGCTCTATTCCGGCCGCGGCGACGGCGCCGGCGACAACAGTGGCCAGATTCTTGTCCCTCAACTGAATCGAAGAGATGTTGACCGCAACCCCGATATTATCCGGCCAGCTAGCAGCCTCGGCACAAGCGGTCCGCAAGACCCACTCGCCCAGCGGAATAATCAGCTCGTTATCCTCGGCAACGGAAATAAACTCGTCGGGCGAGACCAGACCTCGCTCGGGATGGCGCCAGCGCAGAAGCGCTTCGAACGCCGTGATCTTGTCGTCGTCAAGATTGACGATGGGCTGATAAAATAGCTCGAACTCGCCGTTGACGAACGCCTTTTGCAAGTCCTGCTCCAGCTTGCCGCGGGCCTGAATGCGCGCATTCATTTCCGGCTCATAAAACCGGTACGTACCGCGTCCAGCGTTCTTGGCTTCATAGAGAGCGATGTCCGCCGTTTTCATCAGTTCGTCGAGTTCGGTCGCATCGTTTGGCGCAATGGAAATGCCGACGCTGATGTCGACCGTGACTTGGTGACCATCGAGTTCGAACGGCTCGCGGATTAGATCGTGGATTCGCTTGGCCAGGGCCGCGGCGTCGGAGGGGTCACCGAGCAATCTCTGGATGATGGCGAATTCGTCCCCGCTCAGACGCACCACCATGTCGATATCCCTGACGCAGGTAAGCAGCCGATCGGCCACTTCCATGAGCAGCTTGTCGCCGGCCGGGTGCCCGAGGGTGTCGTTGACCCGCTTCAGATAATCAAGGTCGAGGTAGAGAACCGCGAGCCGCTCTCCGCGCTGAACGCGCTTGAGTTCCTGCTCAAGCTGCTCGCAAAATACCTTGCGATTGGGTAGACCGGTCAGCACATCGATATATGCCGCATGGGCGATCCGTTCCTCTGCACGTTTTTCTTCGGTGACGTCCGCGTGGGTGGCGACCCATCCGCCGCCTTCGATCGGGTGGTCTGCAATCGAAATGATGCGCCCATCGGGCAGGCTCATTATCTTGCTGTAGGGTTTTCCTTGGCCGACCGCAGCGAGGATATTCGCGATATATTGGTCGATGTCATCGACACAAAAGCTGCCGGTTTCCGCTCGATGTTCGATGATTTCTCGAAGGTCGCAGCCAAGCCTGACAATCTCCGGCGATAGGCCGTACATTTCAAGATAGCGTTTGTTGCAGACAACAAGCCGGTTCGACGAATCGAACATGACAAGCCCCTGCGACATGTTTTCCAAGGCCGCACTGGTCTGGGCTTGGAAGCTCGAAAGTTGCGCGTTCGCGCTCGCCAGCTCGATAGCTTTTTCGGCGAGGGCCGCTTTCGAAGTTGCGAGCCGCTGGAAATGCTTGCTCTGGGCTTTGAGAAGAAACACCACACATAGCAGCACGACCAACGTGCCGATACCGAGCGTCATTGCCTGGATACGCCAGGTTGCGAGCGCGGCCGCTTCCGTTCCGCCGACATTGACGACAAGTGGGTAGTCGTGGAGCGGGCGAACGGCCATGAGACGAGCTTCACCATCGAAAATACCAGGCGCTCGAAAGGTCCCGCCACCTTGCAAAACAAGGCGATACCAAGGTGATTCTGCCGGCAATTTCTCGCCAGCGCGAACCACCTCGCCAGGATAGCGCATGATGATAGTGCCATCGCGGTGCAGAAGCACAAACGTCTCATCGCGGACCGATTCAATGGATTTATAGATCTGTTGGAAATAGCTAAGCCTGACGCCGACTAAGACCTCGCCAAGGAATGTGTTGTCGGCGCCGTTGATGCGTCTGCTGAACGTGATGACATGCGTGCCATTGATGCGGTTGACCGCGGCATCGCTAATGTAAACGCTTTTATTGTCGTTGCTCTTGAAGTACTGAAAGTGGGCACGGTCGGATAGATCGATCGGCGGCGACGGCCACTGCTGCGTCGAATTGATCAGCTTTCCGTTCTTGTCCACCAGCGAAATGAATTCCGCCTGCTGAACGCGCGACAGGCGCTCCATCAAAAATTGATGGGTGTCCTCGCCTCCGAAGAAAACGATCAATGTCGTTCGGTGTCCGCGCTATGCGAGTTTCCTCGTGATCTTTAATCTCTGTCAAAACGATATCGATCGCTTGTACGGAATTCGCGGTTTGATCGGCGAGCAGGGTAGCAAGATTGTTCGAATCTTTCCGTGCATCGGCGATCGCGTCGATGCGCAACCACCAAATGGTCAGACCGATGGCGAGCGCAGCCGTGCAGGTAAGTCCGAAAGCAACGAAAAGCAGTTTGCGAAAATTTGACTGAGCAGGGAGAAGCGACATGCATCCAATCCAATCGGTTGAATTTGATCGGATGTCTATTCGACACAGCTTGCGTATATCTTAAGTTGCAAAGGTGAACACTCCACCGCCTAAAGGCGGTGGCTTCATGTTACGGCTTAAAGCCGGATCGGTCCGCTCTGCGGCGAAATCAGGTAACGGCAAAATTGTCGTCCGGCTCCGGCGGCGTCTGGTTCTTGATGTATTCCGCCCAGACCTCATCGGTGACATTGCCGCTGCTCGCAACCCAATATCCCCGTGCCCATAGGTGCTGGCCCCAGTAGCGCTTGCGCAGTATCCCGAACTCGCTGAGCAGTTTGTGCGAACTCCGCCCCTTCAGATGCTGTACCGCACGCGACACCGACAGGCGCGGCGGGATCGATACAAGCAAATGAACGTGGTCGCGATTGATCGAGCCGGCGTAAATCACCATCTCATGTGCCCGCGCCGTCTCCCGCAAAAGTTCCCGGCACCGCTTTCCCACGTCGCCACCCAGCACCTCGTATCGGTACTTCGTCACCCACACCAAGTGGTATTTACAGTGCAAGACTGTATGGCTGCCGCGCTTGTAAGAATTCCATCCAGCGCAGTCTACACGGCAAATGTCGCAATCCCAAGCCGCCTAAAGGCATAGGGGTTTTCTGATCCCCTATCGGGGACTCTAAATTCGGTGGTTTTGCAAACGATGACTTAATCGGCGGCCGACAGATGCCGCTTATCGTCGAAGGGCCGTTCATTTCGGTGCGTATTGATTTGCAAGCGGCGAATTATCGCGAATGACTCTCATGAAAATCACATACGTATTTACACGTATGCCGGACTCGTACTTACACATATACCGAAATTATATCGATTTTAATCGGCCAAGCCCACGCTCCCAATGCGTCTGGTGTTTTGCGTGGCGCGCCCTGACCGGCGGAGGTCGCCTTTACCCCCAACGTCGGTCAGGGCCATTTTTCTGGGGCCACAAAATGCTTCCCCGGGGTTTTCCATGATCGCGACCTGCGTCCGAAAGAGACAAACAGAACATTGGGGGCGTCATCTTACGAAACGCTCATTGCTATTTGCCTTGGTCTTTGCACTCGCGTTTTCCGTTTCGGCTATTTTAGCCGCGGCACGCCAGGCGAACCCGCATCTGCCACCCTTACTCTCCGATGCCGCCGGCAGGTTAAAGGTAGGGAGCAACAAACTCTTTCCTGCGGAATTTGCCATCGCAGTCGCCGCCGCGGCGCGAGCGACCAACACCGACCCGGCGTTCTTATTCGCGCTCGCCGCGCGTTCGAGATTCGCGGCCGATGCGTACGGCGCGAACGCCGGGCGTGATCCAGACGCTCCCGTCGGTGGACCTTATGCCTACGGTTCCGCGCACTGGCTCAATGACCTCGCCATGTACGGTAAGGATGCCGGTTATCCGGACCTGGCAATGGCCATAACTCGGCTGCCGTCCGGCGCCCTTGTGATTGCGGACCCCGAGCTTCGAGTCCGGGCGATGACCGCTCGAACCGACCCATACCTGTCTTCTTTTTTGGCGGCCAAGGCATGGCAACGGGCCCGCAGGGAACTTAGGGCGCGGCGCGTACCCTCCCGCGGCCTGGTTATGATCGCGTTTATCGCCGGCGTGCGGTTTGCGGAACAATTGGCCGAACGATACGACAAGACTCCTACCGAGCTGCTGGAAACAAGCGTCCATGCCGACAGCGACGTGCTCCTGATAATGACCGGACTTCCGGCTCGCGACGTGCGGATGGACGCCGAGTGGACCATCGGAAATTTCATCGACGAAGTCACCGCGCTGTTACGCAGTGAAACTAGCGTCTATAGCGCGGCCAGACGAATCGACGTGCCGGACGGCTACCGTCCGCGCAAGCTTGATATTCCGAAACCACAATTCCAACCAATCTTACCAATGGCCCACAGGACGGCTTAGAAGCTCCAGCTCTTTCCCCATCACGAAACAACAATTAACCGCCCGTCAGTGAGATACCTGTCCGATGGTCAAGCTTTTTTCCCGATTTTTCGACAACCGTTCCGGCGCCACGGCCATTCAGTTTGGCTTCATCGCTGTCGGCATCGTGATCGTCATGATTGCCGTCGTAAGCGAATTCGAGCCGAAGCTGAATACTGATATTTTCCACCATAGCATCGGCCTCGTGGCTTGCTGAGGCACCTCCTTGATGGATGGTCTGGGTCGGCAACAGCGGCCCTCCGATATCGGCGACGCGGCCGCTTGGCGCCGATTTAAGCATATCGGCCGGCACCTGCCCTCCGCGCCTGCGGCAAATGATTGCGCTATCGCCGACGGGCTTCCGCCCACCGCCGTCATGATGTTACCTTTGCCCGCCGGCGACAGGCTTGGCGTCCGCATTCCGCAAAAACGGAAGCGGCATCGCCTTTTCGGGAGGGAGAACAATGACCAGAGGGATTTCACGAACCGCGACAACCATCGTGCTGGGCGGCGTGCTCGCCGCCGCACTCGCCATTCCGTCGAGCGCGCGCGCGGACGAATTGCGCATCGGCTTCATCGCGCCGATGACCGGCATCTTCGCCCAGGTCGGCAAGGACATGGTCAACGGCTTCCAGATGTATCTCGACGAGCACGGCGGCAAGCTCGGCGGCATGGACGTGAAGTTCATCGTCGAGGACAACCAGGCCAAGCCCGATGCCGCCGTCACCAAGGCCAAGAAGCTCGCGCTGCAGGACAAGGTGCACATGTTCATCGGCGGCGTCTTGGCCTCGACCGGCTACGCGCTCGCGCCGGTGTCGACGGAATTGAAGACCATCTACATCGCCTCGATCCCGGCGGCCGACGATCTCACCCAGCGGCAGGCCGCGAAGTATCCCTATTTCTTCCGCACCGGCTGGTCGTCCTCGCAGCCGAACCAGCCGTACGGCCAATGGGCCTGCGACCAGGGCTACAAGAAGATCGTCGCCATCGCCGCCGACTACGCCTTCGGCTACGAGCAGGTCGGCGGCTTCCAGAAGGCGTTCGAGGACTGCGGCGGCAAAATCATCCAGAAGATCTGGCCGCCGCTCGGCACCAAGGACTTCGGCCCTTACATCCCGACCATCAAGGCGGACGCCGACGCGGTGTTCTCCATGATGGTCGGCCCGATGTCGCTGCAGTTCCCCAAGCAGCTGCGCGCCTCCGGCAACAAGAAGCCGATCCTCGGCGGCGGCACCAGCTATGACGAGTTCGCTTTGCCCTTCATGGGCGACGAGGTGATCGGCGACGTGTCCGCGCTGCAATACTCGGCCGCGCTGGAGACGCCGAAGAACGAAGCCTTCGTGAAGTCCTACCGTTCGAAGTACGGCAAGGTGCCGTCCTACTTCTCGGAGTTCGAACTACACCACCGCGCAATTGATCGACGAGGTGATCAAGAAGGCGGGCGGCAAGTGGCCGGGCTCGGAGAAATTCATCGACATGGCCTCGGCCGAGAAGCTCGACGCGGTGCGCGGGCCGGTCAGTTTCGAGGACCGCAACCCGGTGCAGAACATCTACATCAAGAAGGTCGAGAAGAAGAAGATGTTCGGCTATGATAAAGCCGAGCTCTGGAACACGGTGATCAAGACCTACCCGAACGTCAGCCAGTACTGGACCTACGGCAAGGCCAAATTCTTGGCGCAGCCGGTCTATAGCCGCGACTTCCCGCCCTGCAAATTCTGCGAATAAATTCGCGCTATTGGCTTGATACGAACAGCAAAACCCCGGCCGTCACGCCGGGGTTTTCGCCGATTGGGCATTGGCCCACGGCTTCCGCTGGCGCGATCGGCAGGATAGCGTGATGCGAGCCGGCATGATCCGCAAAAAGAACGGTGCCGGCTATTCGGGGAGGACATCATGCATCGCTTATTCACGCTGCTGGCGGGCGCGTTACTGCTTGGGATTTCAGTGGGTTCGCCGGCGCGGTCGGAGGAATTGCGCGTCGGCTTCCTGGCGCCGCGCACCGGCATCTTCACCGCCATCGGCACCGACATGCTCAACGGCTTCCAGATGTATCTGGACGAGCACAACGGCATGCTTGGCGGCGCCAAGGTCACGCTCATCGTCGAGGACACGCAAGGCAAGCCGGACACCGCCGTTGCGAAAGCCAAGAAGCTCGTCCTGCAGGACCACGTGAATATGCTGGTCGGCGGCCTGCTCGCTTCGACGGCTTACGCGCTTGGCCCGGTGTCGACTTCGGAGAAGACGCTTTATATCGGCTCCTCGGCGACCGCCGACGATCTCGCCCAGCGCCAGGTCGCCAAATATCCTTACGTCGCCTTCTCCACCTGGGTGCCCTCGCTGCCCAATCACCCGCTCGGGCAATGGGCCTGCGATCAGGGCTACAAGAAGATCGTCGCCGTCGCCGCCGATTACGCCTTCGGCTACGAGCAGACCGGCGGCTTCCAGCAGACCTTCGAGGACTGCGGCGGCAAGATCATCCAGAAGGTCTGGGTGCCGCTCGGCACCAAGGACTTCGGGCCCTATATCCCGACCATCAAGGCCGACGCCGACGCCATCTTCACGCTGATGGTCGGGCCGATGTCGCTGCAATTCCCCAAGCAATTGCGCGGCTCCGGCAACAAGAAGCCGATCGTGGCCGGCGGCACCAGCTATGACGAATTCGTGCTGCCCTTCATGGGCGACGAGGTGATCGGCGACGTCTCGGCGCTGATGTACTCGGCGGCGATCGAGACGCCGAAGAACGAAGCCTTCGTCAAGCGCTATCGCGCCAAGTACAACAAGGTCCCCTCCTACTACTCGGAAGGCAATTATTCGACCGCGCACTGGATCGACGAGGTGATGGCCAAGCACAAGGGCAAATTCCCCGGCCCGGTCGAGTTCATCAAGACCATGGCCTCCATCAAGCTCGACGCCGTGCGCGGACCGGTGACGCTCGATCTCGCCACCAAGAGCCCGATCGAGAACATCTACATCAAGAAGGTCGAGAAGAAGAAGATGTTCGGCTACGAGAAAGACGAGCTCTGGAACACGGTGATCAAGACCTATCCGGCGGTCAGCGAGTTCTGGACCTATGACAAGGCGACCTTCCTCAAGCAGCCGGTCTACAGCCGCGACTTCCCGCCTTGCAAATTCTGCGAATAGCAGCGCGCGATTTGCCCGATCGGCCAAGCAAAACCCCGGCCGCAAGCCGGGGTTTTGAATTAAGCGCATGAAACATTTTTCATGAAAAACATTTCATGTGTTCGCGCCTTGAAATGCCAACTTTTTTCGCGCTTGGCGCATTCACATTACAAAACTTAAACGTCAAGGACAGCCGCTCGTAACGCGCAGGCGTTATTTATGGGTGAGCGAGCGTGACCACGCTCCCTTTCCAATGGGTAACGGAGATTTAGCGATGACTCAAAGCAATCCGCACAATTCCAGCAAGCCGAAGGTTCTGACCGCGCGGCGCGTGGCGCTTCTCGCATCGGTCGCCGGCCTCGGCATTGCAATGATCGCCGGCGGTCCGGCGACGTTGCGCGCCATCGATTTGGCGCCGGTGTCGGCCGCGCAAGCCGCCGATGTCGCCACAGCGCCCGCAAGCTTCGCCGACCTGGTCGCGAAGGTGAAACCGGCCGTCATTTCGGTCCGCGTCAGAATTGAGCAGTCGACCAACACGAATGGCGTGGGCCAAAGCGAGGGCAACAACCCGTTCCCGCCCGGCTCGCCGATGCAGAAATTCTTCCAGCAATTCGGCTTGCCGGGAATGCCGAACGGAATGATGCCGCAGGGCAAGCAGGTCATTACCGGCGAAGGCTCCGGTTTTTTCATTTCGCCCGACGGCTATGCCGTGACCAATAATCACGTCGTCGATCATGCCAAGACCGTGCAGGTCAAGACCGACGACGGCACGACCTACAAGGCCAAGGTGATCGGCACCGACCCGAAGACCGATCTTGCCCTCATCAAGGTCGACGCCGACAAGACCTTTCGCATACGTGAAATTCGCCGAGCACGAGCCGCGCGTCGGCGATTGGGTGGTCGCGGTCGGCAATCCGTTCGGCCTCGGCGGCACGGTCACCGCCGGCATCGTGTCGGCGCGCGGCCGCGACATCGGCGCCGGACCCTACGACGATTACATCCAGATCGACGCGCCGATCAACAAGGGCAATTCGGGCGGTCCCGCCTTCAACGTCAACGGCAACGTGATCGGCGTCAACACCGCGATCTTCTCGCCGTCCGGCGGTTCGGTCGGCATCGGCTTCGACATACCGGCGCAGACCGCCAAGATAGTGGTGGCGCAGATCAAGGAGCATGGCTACGTCAATCGCGCCTGGCTCGGCGTGCAGATCCAGCCGGTCACCGCCGGCATCGCCGACAGTCTCGGCATGAAGAAGGCCGAGGGCGCGCTGGTCGATCAGCCGCAGGCCGATAGTCCCGCCGCCAAAGCCGGAATCGAGGCGGGCGACGTGATCACCGCGGTCAACGGCAAGCCGGTCAAGGGCTCGCGCGAACTGGCGCAAACGATCGGCATGATGGCGCCCGGCACATCGGTCAAGCTCACGCTGCTGCACAAGGGCGAGGTCAAGACCATGAGCCTCGCGCTCGGCAAAATGCCGAACGAACGCACGGCCAAGACCGAGACCGGCGGCAAGTCCTCCGAGAACGGCGTGCCGCATCTCGGTCTCTCGCTCGCGCCGGCAAGCGATGTTGCCGGCGCCGGCGGCAAAGGCGTCGCCGTGGTCGCCGTCGATCCCGACGGTCCGGCCGCCGAACGCGGCTTCAAGACCGGCGACGTGATCCTCGACGTGGGCGGCAAAATGGTCGCCAATGCCGGCGATGTGCGCAAGGCGATGACCGAAGCGCGCGGCAGCGGCAAGCACGACGTGCTGATGCGGGTGAAATCGGCGGATGCCACCCGCTTCATCGCGGTGCCGCTCGGCCGCGGCTGAGTATTACGGCGTCGCCGTCCGCATGGCGCGGCGACGCCGAACTCGTCAGACTAAGAGCCCGATCAGTTCCCGAACATCCGCTTGCCGCTCAAGCAACAACACGAAATCGCGTGCGCGTTCGGCGCGCGCGCGTCCGATCACCGGCGTCGCGTTGGCCATGAACTTTGCTTCAATCGCCGCATCGCTCATCGGGTTATCGGCCGTGCCGCTGGCATGCGCGATGTGCATCTCGTGGCGCTTGCCGCCGGCGGTAATCGCCGCATAGGCCTCGTCCTTGCGCAGCGTATCGTCGGCCACCGCTTTCACCTTCCGGCGCAGCGCCGCCACCGCCGCATCCGTGGCCTTGGCATCGGAATACTGCGCGACACCGGCCGTGCCGTCGATCAACGCCACCGCCGCCGAATGGACCGTACTGAATTTCGACTGCAATCCCGTCGCTGGCTCGACCACGCCGGTGATCGCCAAAACCAGCGGATGAACCCGCAGGCCGATCTCGCTCACCGCCGCGGGATCGATCGCGTCGCGGTTGCGGATCGCGACGATGGCGTCGATCAAAGGGTGCAGCACCACGCCGCAAGCATAGGGCTTGTGCCCGTTGGTTTCGATCACCCAGCCTTGGCCGAGTCCGGCGGTCAGCTGCTCCGGGTCCGCCACGTCGCTGTAGATGCGGCAGAAACCCTTCTCGCCCTCGATGATTTCCTGCGTTGAGTCGAAACCGCGCTCGGCCAACAGCGCTGCCAGCACGCCATTGGCGGCGGCTTTGCCGGCGTGAAACGACTTGCACATGGTGCCGCGGTTTTGCTGCATGCCGGCGGCCTCGGTGCCGGCAATGCCCAGCGTGTAGGTCAGCTTTTGGCGGTCGAGCTTGAGCAACCTGCCGCAGGCGGCGGCCGCCGCGATGGTGCCGAGCGTGCCGGTCAGGTGCCAGCCGCCCTTGTGATGGCCCGGCGCGCTGCGGCCCGTGCGCACGCCCGCCTCGAAGCCGATCGCATAGGCCAGCATGAAGTCGGCGCCGCCGACCGGGCTGCGCTCGGCCAGCGCGAACAGCGCCGCCAGCACCGGCGAACTCGTGTGCAGCACGACGCCGCCCATGTGGGTGTCGTCGTAATCGAGCACGTGGCCCATCAGGCCGTTGGCCAGCGGCGCATCGAGCAGGCCGAGCTTGAGGCCGCGGCCGAACACGGTCGCCTGCGGTCGGCCGGAGGTTTCCTGCAAGACGGAAAGCAGCGTGCTAACCGTCTTATGCCCGCTGCCGGCGAGCGCGCAGCCGATCCAGTCCATTACGCCGCGGCGGGCTTCCCGCACCGCGGCGGCGCTAAGATCGCCGAACTGCGCCGCCGCCAGAGTGCCGCACAGCGTCTTGGTCAGCGTTTCCGCATCGGTCTTGAGATTCTGATCCATGTTTGCCTATTGGGGCTGCACGCCGGCGTCGCGGATGATTTTCGTCCAGCGCACGACTTCGCTCTTGATCCGGGCGGCGCACTGCTCGGGTGTGTCGCCGATCGGCTCGTAGCCGAGCTTGTGGAACTGCTCGATGAGCTGCGGCGATTTCAGCGCCTTGTTCGCATCCGCATTGAGCTTGGCGACGACATCCTTCGGCGTGCCGGCCGGAGCCGCCAGCCCATACCAGCCGACCACCTCGAAGCCCGGCAGCGTTTCCGCCACCGCCGGCAGGTCGGGCGCCAGCGCCGATCGTTTGGGCGAGGTCACCGCCAGCGCGCGCAGCTTGCCGGCCTTGGCAAGCGGCAGGATGGACACGGCGGGGCCGAACATCATCTGGGTCTGGCCGCCGACCAGATCGGTGACCGCCTGCCCGGCGCCCTTGTAGGGCACATGCACGATATCCACGCCGGCCTCGCGCTTGAAGAACTCGCCGGCAAGATGCAGCGAGGATCCGATGCCGGCCGAGCCATAGCTCAGCTTGCCGGGATTGGCCTTGCCGTAGGCGATCAGTTCGGCGACCGACTTCACCGGCAGCTGCGGGTTGATCGCCAGCACATAGATGCCCGACACGGCGGTGATGACGCCCTCGAAACTTTTTACCGGATCGAACGGCAGCTTGCGGTGCAGCGCGGGCATATAGGTCAAGCCGCTATGGGCGAGCAGCAAAGTGTAGCCGTCCGGCGCCGATTTGGCGGCCTCGTCCATGCCGACGATGCTGCCGCCGCCGCCATGGTCATAGACCACGACCGGCTGGCCGAGATTTTCCGAGAGCGGAGCGGCCAGCACGCGCGCCACGGTATCCACGGCGCCGCCGGCGGCAAACGGCACGATCAGGCGGATGGGTCGCGACGGGTAGTTGTCCGCCGCGGCGCCCGCAATGCCCAAGCTCAAAAGCGCGCAAAACAGCAGGAGGCGTTTCATGGATTTCTCCCTTCTTGGTCTTGGGACGCTTTGGGCGCGAACGGTCCAAAGGCCCGCTCATTATCTTACACCCGCCTACGCCCTACTCCGCCGGGATCGGCGTCGCCGGCGCCGTGGGGGCCTCGGCCGCCGGCGTTGGCGGACCTTTCAACGCGCGTTCCTCCATCGAGATCAGGAACGCCATGCCGAAGGCGAGCACCAGCGCGCAAGCCATGAACACGAAGCGGAACGCGTAGGCGAGTTCGGGCCCTGAGGCCGCGCGCGCCAGCATTTCCACCGACATGCCGGTGACGCCGCCGAGCCCGCCGAGCACGACCGCCCCCAATACCGCCACCACCAGCGCGGACAGCAGCGAGCGGAAGAAATTGGCCGCGCCGGTGGCCACCCCCATCTGGTGCTGCGTCACCGCGTTTTGCATGCACACCGTGGAAATCGGGAACAGCGTGCCGAGACCGGAGCCGATCAGCAACAGCAGCGCCAGCACCAGCGCCGTCGGCATCGAGGCCGGCCAGATCGAGAGCGCCGCCAGCGCCAGGAACGACAGCACCAGCCCGATCACCGCCATGCGCTTGTAATGCATCACGTGCATCATCAGCCGGCCGGTGATGGTGGACGAGACCACGGTCGCGCCCATCAGCGGGATCAGCGCCAGCCCCGACTGGCTGGCGGAGAGATGCAGCACCACTTCGAAATAGAGCGGCACGAAGATGGTCATGCCGACCAGCGTCGCCATGTTGCAGGCGCCGGCCAGCGCCGCGCAGCGCACCACCGGATTGCCGAGCACGGAAAGCGGCAGGAACGGCTCTTGCGTCTTGACCAGCCGCCAGGCGAACAGGCCCCATAGGATCGCGGAGCCGAGCAGCAGCGCGCCGAACTGCGGCGAGATCCAGTCGAACTTGCGCCCGCCCCAGGACAGCGCCAGCAAGAGCGCCACCGCCGCCGCCATCATCAGACACGCGCCGATCACGTCGAGCTGGTGCTTGCGCGGATGAAACGGCACGCGCTTCAAGACGTTGGAGGTCATGCCGAGCGCGGCCAGGCCGAGCGGCAGGTTGATCCAGAAGATCAGCGACCAGTCGAGATGCTGGGTGAGAAAGCCGCCGAGCACCGGCCCGCCGATCGAGGAGGTCGCGAACACCGCGCCGATATAGCCCTGGTAGCGGCCGCGCTCGCGCGGGGAGACGATGTCGGCGATGATGGTCTGCGCCAGCGCCATCAGCCCGCCGCCGCCCAGTCCCTGCACCGCGCGGCCGAGCACCAGCGTTGTCATACCGGGCGCCATGGCGCAGACGAGCGAGCCGGCGACGAAGACGACGATGGCGATCAGCATCATCGCGCGCCGGCCATGGATGTCCGACAGCTTGCCGTAGAGCGGCGTCACCGCGGTGCCGGTGAGCAGATAGGCGGTCACCACCCAGGACAGGTCGCCGAGATTGGCGAAGCGCCGGCCGATGGTCGGCAGCGCGGTGGCGACGATGGTCTGGTCGAGCGCGCCCAGAAACATCGCCAGCATGATGCCGAGCACGATCGCCTTGATCTCGGGATGGGTGAGCGGGCGCGGCTCGGGCTTTCCCGGCGCGGGCGCTTTCGATCTTTTGGCCGTCGCGGTCATAGGCGCGTGTGATGCCGCGCGCGCGCGACCTTGGCAATGGGCCGGAATGCGCAGGTGATATGCTCTGAGGTGTCATGCCCGCGAAGGCGGGCATCCAGTACATCGGGAACTCTCGTGCAAACTGGGAACGCCGGCGATTACTGGATCATCCGCTTTCGCGGATGATGACAGAAAGAGATTGAGGATGCGCCGTACATATTTTGCCTTCCTGATGATCCTCCTCCCGGCCGCAGCGGCCGCGGCCGGGCGCCTGCCAGCGGGCTTTGTCTATCTGCGCGACATCGCGCCCGCCATCGTCCAGGACATGCGCTATGCGGGCTTCGACAATTTCACCGGCCGTCCGCTGCCCGGCTATGGCGCGCCCGAATGCGTGCTGCGGCGCGACACGGCGCAGGCGCTCGCCAAAGTGGAGGCCGATCTCGCCAAGCAGCAACTCGGGCTGAAAGTCTACGACTGCTATCGCCCGACGCGGGCGGTCGCAGCTTTTGCGCGCTGGGCGAAAAGAGCCGATAACGGCGCGACCAAGCGCTTCTACCCCGCGCTCGCCAAGCGCCGCTTGTTTGCCGGCGGCTATATCGCGTCGCGCTCGGCGCATTCGACCGGCACTGCGGTCGATCTCGCGCTTGTTCGGCTGCCGGCCGCGCCGGCGTCGACCTATGACCCGGCCCTGCGCTACGGCGCCTGCACCGCGCCGGCGGACCAACGCGCGCCCGACAATGCGCTCGACATGGGCACCGGCTTCGACTGCTTCGACGACAAGAGCCGCACCTTGAGCGCCGCGATCACGCCTGCGCAGAAGCGCCGGCGCGCATTGCTCGTTGCCGCCATGCGGGCGCGCGGCTTCCACAATTATTTCCGCGAATGGTGGCATTCAGTTTCGGCGCGCGCGGGCCGGCTTATGATTTTGCGATCGAGGCGCGCGAGGGCCGGTGAACCGGGTTCGTGGCCGCTTGCTTCCTTGCTGTTTTCGGCACCTTCCCCGGCCAACTGACGATGTACTCCTCGAGCTTGTCGTCCGGCACGTCCTTCTCGCTCGCCGACACGCGCCCGCGCACCGAGACGCCGGCCGCGTGCACCGTCTCCGGGTCACCCGAAACCAGCGGGTGCCACCAGAAAAGGTCGCGCCCCTCGGCCACCAGGCGATAGCCGCAGGTCGGCGGCAGCCAGCTAAGCCTGCGCACATTGCGCGGGGTGAGCCGCACGCAGTCCTTCACGCGCGCCTGGCGGTGGGCATAGTCGGTGCAGCGGCAGGTCTGCCCGTCCAGGAGCTTGCAGCCCACGTCGGTGAACACCGTCTGGTTGGTGTCCTCGTCGATCAGCTTGTTCAGGCAGCAGCGGCCGCAGCCGTCGCACAGGCTCTCCCATTCGGCCTTGGTCATTTCGCCCAAGGTCTTGCTGCGCCAGAACGGGGCTGGGGCATCGGGCATTGCGTTTCCTTTGCGAGTCACCGGGGCGTTATAGCCCGTCTGCCGTCATTCCGGGACGGCCCGATAGGGCCGGACCCAGAATCCAGAGCCACGGCGCGGGGCCCATGGATTCCGGGTTCGCGGGTCTTCGGCCGCGCCCCGGAATGACGAGATATGGCCGCAATTGGCGTCCACTTCTGCGTTGCGGTGACCGCCGGCGGCCTTGGCCGAAGGCGCGCCGATCGGCTAAATTGGCCGCGGGCGGCGATGCCCCTACCCTTCAAGCGAGCGAGCCCCCTTGCGCGACCTTTTTCCGGCCGATTGGAAGCCCAAAATAAAGCAGCTCTTGCTCGGCTTCGACGCCCGCGTCGATTCCGGGCTGTTCCGCGGCTTTACCGGCCTGCGCGAGGCCTATGAGCGGTTTTCCACCTTCATGGACCGCTTCCACGTCGCCGGCTGGGCGCGCTGGCTCAACGAGTTCGTCTCGGAAACCGCCACGCTCGGCACCGCCGGCGCCATCCTGATGCTGGCGCTCGCCATCCCCGCCTTCCAGCTGACCTCGGACGACGACTGGCTGAAGAAGTCGGAGCTCGCCGTCACCTTCCTCGACCGCTACGGCAACGAGGTCGGCACCCGCGGCATCCGCCACAACGATTCGGTGCCGCTCGACCAGTTCCCCGATCACCTGATCAAGGCGGTGCTCGCCACCGAGGACCGGCGCTTCTACGACCATTTCGGCATCGACGTCGGCGGCACGCTGCGCGCGCTGGTGACCAACGCCAAGGCCGGCGGCGTGGTGCAAGGCGGCTCTTCGCTTGACCCAGCAGCTCGCCAAAAACCTGTTCCTCAACAACGAGCGCACGCTCGACCGCAAGATCAAGGAAGCGTTCCTCGCCATGTGGCTGGAGACGCGGCTGACCAAGAACGAGATCCTGAAGCTCTATCTCGACCGCGCCTATATGGGCGGCGGCGCCTTCGGCGTCGACGCCGCGGCGCAGTATTATTTCAACAAGTCGGCGCGCGACGTGAACCTCGCCGAGGCCGCCATGCTCGCCGGCCTGTTCAAGGCGCCGTCGAAATTCTCGCCCAACGTCAATCTGCCGGCCGCGCGCGCGCGCGCCAACGTCGTGCTCGACAATCTGGTCGACGCCGGCTTCATGACCGAAGGCCAGGTGTTCGGCGCCCGCCGCAATCCGGCCACCCCGGTCGACCGCCGCGACGATCGCGCGCCGAACTACTATCTCGATTGGGCCTTCGACGAGATGAAGAAGCTGGTCGACACCTTCCCGAAATCGATGACCGAGCGCGTCTTCGTGGTGCGCACCGCGCTCGACGTCAATCTGCAGCATGCGGCGGAAAACGCCGTGGAGAATTCGCTGCGCCAATACGGCCAGGAATATCACGCCGGCCAGGCCGCGGCCGTGCTCATGGATGTCGACGGCTCGGTGCGCGCCATGGTGGGCGGACGCGACTACGGCGCCAGCCAATTCAACCGCGCCACCGACGCCATGCGCCAGCCCGGCTCCTCGTTCAAGCCTTACGTCTATTCGACCGCGCTCGAACACGGCCTCAAGCCGAACTCGATCGTGGTCGATGCGCCGATCTGCATCGGCAACTGGTGTCCGCACAATTACGGCCGCGGCTATGCCGGCTCGATGACCCTGATCAACGCGCTCACCCATTCGATCAACACCATCGCGGTGCGCCTGTCGGTCGTGGTCGGCGACGGCAATGCCAAGCTCGGCCGCGCGCGCATCATCAAGACCGCGCATGACATGGGCATCACCACTCCGCTGCCCGACACGCCGTCGCTGCCGATCGGCGCCGACGCGGTCAGGCTGATCGACCACGTCGGCGCCTACGGCACCTTTCCCAATCTCGGCATGAAGGTCGTGCCGCACGCCATCCTCGAGGTGCGCACCGGCGACGGCAAACTGATCTGGCGCTTCGATCGCGACGGTCCGAAACCGCACCGGGTGCTGCCGGAGCACGTGGCCGCCGACATGATCAAGATGATGAACAGCGTGGTCGAGAACGGCACCGGCCGGCGCGCGCGCCTCGACGGCATCGCCGCCGCCGGCAAGACCGGCACCACCAACGCTTATCGCGACGCCTGGTTCATGGGCTACACCGGCAATTTCGTCTGCGGCGTCTGGTTCGGCAACGACGACTACACCTCGACCAACCGCATGACCGGCGGTGCGCTGCCGGCGATGACCTGGCACAACATCATGGAATATGCGCATCAGGGCATCGAGCTCAAACAGCTGCCCGGCATTCCGGTGCCGCCGGCGCGCCAGGAGCCGTCCGTCGCCGAGGTCAAATCGAAGACCGACGCGCCGCCGCCGCGCCCGACCGTGCTCACCAAGCGGGGCGCCGACATTCTCGTGCGCGTCGAGCGGATGATGGACGACGCCAACCGCGCCATGGGGCCGCTGCCCCCGACGGTTTCCACCAGCAAAAAGAAACAGGCCGGAGCTTCGCAAAAAGGCGACGCGCTGGCCTCCGCGCTGGAGGGACATGCGTTCGGCAGCCGGAACTGATTAGCCGCTCGCCGGCGCCCGGCGTAGTCTTTCTTTCGCGAATCGACTTACCCCTCACCGCCAGCGGAACGGAACGTGCGGCTGCTTCTCGGATCGCTGTTTGCCCTCGTTGTCGCCGCCGTCGTCGGCCTCGGCGCGACTTATCTCGCGCTCACCCGCGGCGCCGCCTTCGGACCTTTGACGATCGGCAGTTGGACGGCATGGCCGAAAACCGGCACCGCCGACACCGACCCCTACGCGCAGGCGTCGGTCGCGCGCGTCGGCCGATTGCCGACCGCGCTCGGCGACGGCGTCTCGTTTACCGCCACGGCCGACGACAACGGTCGCCCGCTCGACGGGCGCTGCGACGTGGTGCTCGCGGGCGTCACCCCGGCGGCGCGGTTCTGGACGCTGACGCTCTATAACCTGGACGGCGAGCTGGTCGCCAACTCGATCAACCGCTTCGAATTCACCAGCCAGGAAATCGTCCGCCACGCCGACGGCAGTTTCGAAATCGTCGTGGCGCCGCGCGCCAATCCGGGCAATTGGCTGCCGACCGGCGGCGTCGAGCGTTACGTCCTGGTGCTGCGTCTCTACGACACCGCCGTCGGCGTCTCCACCAAATCCGGCCGCGAAGTTCCGATGCCGAGCGTGACCGTCAGGAGCTGCCCATGATCCGCTGGCTGCTCTTGGCCTTGGGCGGCGCCTTGCTGGGCGGTATCGTACACTTGGCGACGATCATCATCCTGCCGCGCACCGCCACGCAGGACGCCTATTCGCGATTGGCGCGCATCGCGCCGGTCAATACCGTGACCGCGCTGCCGGCGCCGACGCCGGAATCCGCCGCCATGCCGTTCATGGATCCGGCTTTCGCCAGCGCCGTCTGCCGCTACGATCTTTCGCAAGGCCCGCTTGAAGCTCAGCGTCCCGGTGAGCCCCGCCTATACCTCGGTCTCATTCTATACGCGCTACGACGTCGCTTATTACGCGATCAACGATCGCGCGGCCGGCCGGCGCGTCATCGAGCTCGAACTGATGACGGTCGATCAGCACAACCAGATGCCGGAAGACGAGGACATCACCGCCGCCGACCGGCTGATCGTGGAATCGCCGACGCTCACCGGCCTGATCGCGATCCGCGCGCTGGCGCCGGAGCCCGGCTTGATGCCGATGGCAAAAAGCGCGATCGCCGCCGCCAAATGCACGCAAGCGGAAGAGCCGAAATAGTCAGCGCACCGTGACCAGGTTCTGCTCGCGCACCCATGTCGGCGCAAGGCCGCGGTAGCGCGCGATCTGCGCTTGCAGTTGATCGAGCGAGCGCCCGACCTCGGCCGCCTGCGGCGACGGCGTCGCAATGACCAGGCGTTCAAGCGCGAAGCGATAGGACGACGCGCGCTGCATCAGTTTTTCACGCACCAAAGCGACGATCGAGGCGTTCTCACGCATGCGCAGCTCGGCGTTTTTGCGTTCGGCCGGCGACAGGGCGGAGACAAGCGCCAGACTTTTGCGCCGCTTCTGGTCGATATCGATCACGCGCGTGGCGGTTTCGAAGAATTGCGGCATGCGCGTTACATCGTTGCGGATATCGTCACCGAGTTGGGCATAATGCGCGGCGGGCGAGCGGTCGGGCGACGACAGCAGCCGATTGGCATAGGCCGTGCGGTCGAAAGCCGGGCCGCGGTTGGGACGAAAGACGCCGTACTCGCCGGCGACGGAATACCACTGCTGGCGATCGTAGGGCGCCTCGATCAGCGGATAACCGAGGTCGCGCAGCGCGCGCTCGTCGTCGGTCAGTTCGAAGCTCGAGGCTTTGCGGGCGGCGCTGGCATAGGGGCCGACCCAGTCGTGCATGCCGTCGCTCACCAGCGTGGGGTTGACTTCGCCGAAATCGGCGTTGGGGGTGCCGCATGCGCCGAGCAGCGAGAGCGCCGCGGCGATGAAAACGTGCCGGGGCCACATGAGCGCCTGCGTTGCCGGCGGCGGCGGATTTCGCATCGATCGCTCGCGCCCGGTTAAGTCAGCGCGCGATGCGGCGGCGGCGGCGGCGGCCCGGTGTATTGCCGGTATCCGGTTCCAGATCGTTGGAACCGTCCGGATCGCGCTCGACGCGGATTACCGGAAGAATGATGACGGTGGCCGGTTCCGTATTGGCGTCGACATATTTGCCGCGCGCGGAGCCCGCTTCGTCGGGAAACTGGATAACTTCGCCCATTGCAACCCCCTTGCCGCCGCGGCGTGAAGCCTTGTTCGGATACCGGGTCGGCGCCTTTCGGTAATTAAACGGGTTGCAAGGTTAACGGTCCGCTAACGCGCCGTGACTAATGTGAGCCGTCGTTGTCCGGTAAAGTACGTAAAGTCATGACGAAGTCCTCCGCGTATCCCCCTCTCGACGGTCTGGTCGACCTGGCATGCCGGGACGGCGTCGATATCCGGCCGACGTTGCTGCGCGTCCTCACCGACCTCTACGTGCAGAAGCCGGTCCATAGCGCCGCGGAAGAAATCCAATATGTCGAACTCGCGCGCGGCCTGATCGATGCCGTCGATGCGACCACGCTTGCGGTCGTGGCCGACAAGCTGACGGCCTATCCGGCCGCGCCGGCGGCGATCCTCGGCAGGCTTGGCATCCCCTGCGCGCGCCCGGCGGCGCAACCGCTCCATTCGGACGGAAACCAAACCCGCCGCGCGGAGCGATCTGCTGGACGTATTCTTTGCCGCCGGCAGCGACGAACGCCGCCTGATTCTGACCAATCTCGACGTGACGGCCGAACCGGCGGCGCGCCGGCCGGCGGCTTCGGACGAAGCGATCCGCCGCCTGGAAAACGCGGCCCTGCAGCGCAACCCCGGCGAATTTTCCCGCATGCTCGAACGCGCGCTCGGCATCAGCCGGGCCTTGGCCGAGCGCATCGCGCGCGACCCGTCCGGCGAACCGATCGTGGTCGCCGCTCGCGCCCTTGGCATGACCGCCGCGGTGCTGCATCGCATTCTGCTGTTCCTCAATCCGGCGATCGGCCAATCGGTCGAGCGCGTCTACGATCTCGCCCGGCTTTACGACGAACTCGCGCCGGCCGCCGCCGAGCACATGCTGACGATCTGGCGGCAAGCCGGCGGCCGCACGCGGCCGGCGCACGAGCCGGTGCATTGGGACGACGAACGCCGCGACGCCCGCTCGCTGTCGACGCCGGCGCGCTATCGCTCGGATCGCGGCCGCGTCATGCAGCCCTCGCGCGTCAAGACCGGCGGCAAATAGCGCTAAGCCACCACATTGTCGTCGAGGAAATTCCGCCCGCCGCGATCCTCGACTTCAATGATCCATACGTCGGGATCGAAGCGGATCTCGCGCGCCAGGCGCGCTTCGATATCGGCTTCCGGCACCGGCTGCGTCGCGCCCGAGCACGGCCGTGAAATTGCGCTCGGCCGGCTGCGCCTCATCGAAGGTGGATTGCGCCGCCGGCCCATACAAAGTGGCGGTGCCGTCGAGCCGGCTCACCTTGATGAACACCGCGCCGGCTTCTTCGGCGCCGCGCCGGCGCACCGCCGCGAAGGCGCCTTCGACGTTGCAGCGGCGCAGATAGGCCGCCACCCAGATGCCGGACTTTAATCGCATGACCTTCAGTAACACGAGGCCTTGCTAATCCGCTATTCCAGCGGACGCCCGGTCATGGCGGAAAGTTCGCGCACCAGATCATCGGAGATCTGACCGGTCACCGGCAGGCGGCGGTCGCGCTCGAATTTCTCGATCGCGGCTTTGGTTTGCGGATCGTAGACGCCGGTCGGGCTGATCTGCCCGTAGCCGAAATCGGCCAGCGCGCGCTGGACCGCCAGCACCTGCTTGGTCGGCGCGATCAGTTCGGCGATCGGATCGTCGCGGACCGGCGCGGGCGCGCGAGCGCCCTGCGCCGTCGTCGAGGACGTCACGATCGCGTGCAGCAGGCCTTCGTTCGCCTCCGCGTTGATCTTCAACCCGGCGGCTTGCACGAAGTCGCGCGCCGCCGCATCGGTCTTGGCGCCCCAGATGCCGTCGACCGCGCCGTCGTAGAAGCCCTTATGGCCGAGCTCGCGCTGGATATCGCCGATGATCTGCGCCTGGCTGCGCGCGACCGTGGCCGGCGCGCGGCCGGTACCGCCGCGCGCGGGCGCGGCAATGCGACCGGCGCAGCTTGCGCGACCGGCGCCCGCGTCGCGAAGATCGGGGCCGGATGCGGGCCGCGCTGCAGGAACAGCGCATTGATGAAAATCGCAAAGACCGCCGCGCTCGCCATCACAATGCCGACGAATTCGCGCGGGTGACGGCTGATCGCGCCGGCCAACCGGCCGGCGCCGCCATCGTTCATCGGCTCGCGGCGGCTGCGGCTACGCACTTTTCTTTTCCTGGACGGTGGCATCCGCGGGGTGTTCGCGCGCGCGCTCGGTGTCGAGCTTGATCGGCTCGACGGCGGGGCGGATGCCTTCGCAATCGATCGGCAAGCGCACCGTCACCTGCGTGCCCGAGCCCAGCCGGCTGCGGATATCCATGTCGCCGCCGTGCAAGCGCACCAGGCCTTTCACGATCGACAGGCCGAGGCCGGTGCCGTCGTGCCGCCGGTCGTAGGAGGCGCGCGCCTGGAAGAACGCCTCGCCCAGCCGCGGCAGATCGGCTTCGCCGATGCCGACGCCGGTATCTTCGACCGCGACCACGAGCTTGGGCCCGTCGCACAGCGCGCTGACGCTGACGCTGCCGCCGCGCGGGGTAAACTTGATGGCGTTGGAAATGAGGTTGATCAGGATCTGATTGACCGCGCGCCGGTCGGCCACGATTTCCGGCAGATCGGCGGCGATGCGGACTTTCAGCTCGACGCCCGTCTCTTGCGCCTTCAGCACCAAAAGATCGCAGCAGCTTCTGATCGCCGGGGCCGGCGCGAACGGTTCCGGCGTGATCTCGAAATTGCCGCTCTCCATCTTCGACATGTCGAGAATGCCGTTGACCACCGACAGCAAATGGCGCCCGGATTCGTTGATCAGCAGCGCGTATTCGCGCTCGCGCGCCGCGTCGAGCTCGATGGTGTCGCTGCTCAGCATGTCGGAAAAGCCGATGATGGCGTTGAGCGGCGTGCGCAGCTCATGGCTCATGGTGGCGAGGAAGCGGCTTTTGGCGCTGTTGATGCGTTCCGACTCCTTGCGCGCGATCTCGAGCGCGCGCTCCTGCACCTTGCGCTCGGTCACGTCGCGCAGCACCGCGACCACTTCGCGCTCGTCGGAATTGTCGGCTGCGGCGGCGGGATCGAGCGGACGGCAGCGCATCTCGACCCACGCGAAATGGCCGCCATGCGGCTCGGCGCCGGAATTGCGGCGGATGCGGAATTCGACCGAGCGGTCCTCGCCGAGGACCGCCGCGTCGGCGAGCGCGGTCAGATAAGCCGGCCGGTCGGCCACATGCACGCGGTCGAACAGTCCGTGCCCGGCAAGCTCGCCGGCGCTGACGCCGAACAGCGGTTCGGCCGCCGGAGATGCAAACAGCACGGCGCCGTGGCGGCCATGCCGGGTGATCACGTCGGTCATGTTGCGCGCGAGCAGGCGATAGCGTTCCTCCTCGGCATTGAGCAGCGAGGCGCCGGTGCGCGTGAGCTGTTCGGCGCCGAGCGCTAAGCCGGTGGCATAGAGCGCGGCGGAAATGATGGCGAGCGCGGCCAGCGCGCCATGTTCGCTCGCCAGCGCGCTGACCGGCGGCTGCAGACCGAGCGCGCTTAAGCTCAGCAACAACGCGGCGGCGGCGAGCGCGAAGCTTGAGGCCAGCGCCACCACCCGGCGCGAGGCCGAGAGCGCCGCCTCCAGCGGCACCACCACCAGCCAGATCGCGGCGAACGAGCCGATGCCGCCGGTGCACCAGGCCACCACCGTCACCAGGCCGCTGAGCGAGAGCGAGGACATCACATGCGCGGCCTCGTAACGGCCGGTGCGCGAGAGGAAATAGGCGATCAGGATCGGCGCCACCAGCCAGCCGAACACGCCGAATTCGAGCGCGCTCGGCACGCCGCGGATAGCGATATAGACCGGGAAGCTCGCCAGCGCGGCAAAACTGCCGAGCAGGCGCGGCGCAATGAAGGCGCGGTGGCGCGCCGCCGTCAGCGCATCCTGCTGCGCCGACGGGTGCACCAATGCGTCGACATAATTCCACACTGGCGTGAGGAAACTCACGGTTCCTGTCTCACGTCTTTGACGAACAGACGCGCCCCTTTTTCATGGCCGGAATCGTAGCCAGCCCCGCTTAAGCGAACGCTAAAGCGGGCCCGCTACCGGGCCGATAGCCGGCGCCTTTGGCCCATTCCGGACCACCGCCCCGTTCCAATCGCCGGGCATAGTGAAATTTCGGTTGCCGCGCCGCGCGCCCGCGCACGGCCAAAGCAAAAGTTACCGTTGCGGTAACCATGCGCGCCTCGCGCGAAGGCGCTTGCCGCAGGCGCCGCGCGCCGGCATTTAAAATTTTAATCGAATTCGACTCTGTCGAATTTGACGAAAAATCGCGCCGCATTCGCGTCGATTTTACCCAAAAACCTCGCTTCAATGCGAACGCCAGCTTCAAGCCTGTCTGCTACGGTTTAGTTCAAAGGCGGCGGAACAGCTGCCGGGGAATAACGGGTAGGGTCATGTTTTTTCTGCTGCGTATGGCGTTTTGGCTGACCGTCGTTTGCGTGCTGCTGCCGAGCGGCACCAAATCGGCGTCGGGCGACGCCAATATCGACGCCAAGCAGGCGGTGACGCTGGCGAGCGCCACCCTGTCCGATATGCGCGGCTTCTGCGATCGGCAGCCCGATGCCTGCGCGACCGGCGGCAAGGTCGCCGTCGCGCTCGGCCACAAGGCCGAAGCCGGCGCGCGCACGATCTACGAATTCATCACCGCCAAGCTCGCCGAGAAGTCGGCGCCGGCCGAAAAGACCAGCGCGAAAGTCGTCTCCGTCTCGGTGCCCGGCCAAGAAACGCGGCAGGGCACGCTGACGCAAGCCGACATGGCGCCCGCCTGGCATGCGCCGGTTCCGCTGCCGCCGCGCCGCGAGGCGCGCGCCGGCCGCCCGGCCGTTTAAAACACCCGCATTTATCGGCGCTTTATCGCGGGCCGAACCGCCCGCCGCGATCTTTTGTGGCCATCGCCATGCCGGCCTATATATTGGCGGCATGACCACGATTGACGAGATTGTCGAGAATTTCACCCTGCTCGATCAGTGGGACGACCGCTATCGCTATGTCATCGAGCTCGGCCGCACGCTGAAGCCTTTGCCGGCAGGCGCCCATAGCGAGGCCAACAAAGTGCGCGGCTGCGCCAGCCAAGTCTGGCTGCTCACGCATGTGAAGCCGGACGGCGCCGCCGGCCCGGCGCTCACCTTCGACGGCGATAGCGACGCCCATATCGTGCGCGGCCTGATCGCCATTCTGCTGGCGCTTTATTCCGGCAAGCGCGCGCAGGAGATCCTCGACACCGACGCGCTCGCGCTGTTCGAGCGCATCCGCTTGCGCGACGGTCTGACGCCGCAGCGCTCGAACGGGTTGCGCTCGATGGTCGAACGCATCCGCGCCGAAGCCAAGGCGGCGCTGGCGCCGGTCTAAAGAGGGCGTGCGGCTAAATGCGGCGCACTCGAACTGGTTAGTTCTTGTCGTCTAATTGTCATCGGAGCCCAATACTAAGCGCCGATGAATTATTTGATTCGCCCTGCTGACGCCTGATGAATTTATTGATTCCGATCGGCAGCGCCGCCTGCTGTTTTGCAACTATTGCACAAATCGCCAGTATCCTTGTGGCGATCCTGCGATTTCACAAACGCGATAAACGCGTTGCGGACGATGCGGCGGGTGTGAGCATCCTGCGACCGGTTTGCGGCATCGACAATTTCATTGAGGAGACCCTGCGCTCGACCTTTCACCTCGATTATCCGAATTACGAGATCGTGTTTTGCGTTGCGGATGCCGATGATCCCGTCATCCCTATCGTGCAACGGCTGATGACGGCGTATCCGGATATCGAGGCTCGGCTGTTGATCGGGAACGCGACGGTCAGCGCCAACCCGAAACTCAACAATCTGGTCAAGGGCTGGCATGCGGCCCGCTACGAATGGGTCTTGATGGCCGATAGCAACGTGCTGATGCCAAAGGATCACCTGCAGCGCATGCTTTCGGTTTGGCGCCCGGACACCGGACTGGTCTGCTCGCCGCCGATCGGCGGCGCACCGCAAAACGTGTGGGCCGAACTCGAGTGCGCGTTTCTCAATACGTATCAGGCGCGTTGGCAGTATTTCGCCGACGGCATCGGGCTGGGCTTTGCGCAGGGCAAGGCCATGCTGTGGCGACGGGAACTGCTTCGCTCGGCTGGCGGCATCGAGGCGCTCGGCAGCGAAATCGCCGAAGATGCGGCCGCGACGAAGCTCATCCGCGCGCGCGACCTGCGCGTGCGCCTGGTCGCCCCTGCGTTTGTGCAGCCGCTCGGTCATCGCAGCTTGGCCGCCGTTTGGCATCGGCAACTGCGTTGGGCGCGGCTCCGGCGCATCACATTCAAACTGTTTTTTATTCCTGAATTATTCGTCGGAATCGTTCCGCCGCTTGGCCTGGCCGCCGCGCTCGCGGCCGCGGCCGGCTGGCCGATGATCGGCACGCTCGTCCCGTTTGTCACTGCCTGGTATGCCGCCGAAGCGTTGCTGGCCTATTGCGCGGGTTGGCAATTTTCGCTTTGGTCAATCCCGATTTGGCTGTTGCGCGACGCGCTGTGTCCCGCGCTATGGATCGCCGCCTGGGCCGGCAATGAATTCGAATGGCGCGGCAACGCGATGAGTGCCACGATCAACATGTTCGAGCCTGAGCGAGTTTTGAAACAATGACCGCCGAAATCCCCGCTTTTCACCCATGTCGACGGTGGCATGAATGCCGCAACCCGACATAACCGCGTCGGTCGGGCGACCTTGGCGAAGAACGACGGCATGAAATCGACGCTTGTCGATCGCCTCGTCCTGATCGCGACGCTGGTCATTTTTTGCGCCGCCATCGTCGTGCTCTATCATCAATTTTCAAGCGTCAGCCCGCTTGATGCGCTCGCTTCTCTCGCCGCCCTGCCGGCGCACCAGATCTTGGCGGCCATCGGGCTTACGGCGGCAAGCTACCTGCTTTTGACCGGCTATGACTTTCTGGCGCTGCGCTACGTACGGCGCAAGTTGCGATATCGCGACGTATTGCTCGCCTCGTTCACGGCCTTCGTCTTCAGCAATAACATCGGGTTTCAGTTGCTGTCGGGCGGATCGACGCGATATCGCATCTATTCGAGTTTCGGACTTAACGCCGTCGAGATCGGGGAAATCGTGGCTTTCTGCACCTTCACCTATGCGCTCGGCGTCATCACCGTCGGCGGGCTGCTGGCTCTCATCGAACCGGCTGCGATCGCCGCGCTGCTCGACTTCCCGCCAGCGGTGATATTCGCCGCCGGCCTTGGCCTGCTCGGCTGCAGCGCCGGCTTATCTCGCGGCTGCCGCCCTATGGCGCAGACCGATCGCGATCCACCGTTTTCGACTGCGGCCCCCGTCCTTGATCTTGGCGACCGCGCAGGTCGCGCTGGCATCTGTCGATGCGGTGCTGGCGGGGACCGTTATGTATGTGCTGCTGCCGGCCGACTTGGACATTGCCTACCAAGCCTATCTCGGAATCTATATCATTGCCGCGACGATGTCGGTACTGAGCCTCGTGCCCGGCGGATTCGGCGTGTTCGAGGCCGCGGTCACCTTGATGACGGCGCCTCCCTCGAAGGCCGCGGCGCTTGCCGCGTTTTTCGCTTACCGCATGATCTATTTCATAGCTCCGCTGGCGATCGCGATCGTGTGCTTCGCACTGCACGAATCGCGTCGCCTGCGCATGAGCCGCCGCCCTAACCCCCATCGACACTGAACGCCTCGCCCTCGGCCAGCCAGGTGCGGATCGCCGCCTGCGCCGGTCCCCTCACCTGCGCCGCGTAGCCGTAATGGCGCGCCAGCCGGTCGAGCGCGAGCGCCAGCACGACCTTGGCCGTGCGCGGCGGCCAGGCGCGCTCGCGTTCGATGTCTTCGAGCCCTTTGAGGAAGCAGCAGACGTCGAGCAGCAGCCCGCCGAATTCCGGACCGGCCGCGTCGAGCGCCTGCTGCACGCGCTGGTGCGCGGCGATCATGGTCTCGGTGAACAACCCGGGGCGGTCGCCGCCGCGGCGGCCGGACGAGATCGGGCTCGTCCAGTTCGAGGTCGTGCGCGGCATCATGTGGGCGCAGGTGAAATCGGCGCGCAGCCGCTCGCCGGCCTGCAACTGGTGCGGCTCGATCAGGGCGCGCCCGTTGCGCCCGCGCCGGCGCGCCAGCCAGGCGAGCGGGCTTTCGGATTCGTCCACGGTGACATTGGCGCGGCCGAACTCGGTCGCGATCTGCCGCTCCGCCAGATCGAGATGCTGGCCACGATAGCGGTCGATCTCCGGAACCGGCGGTTCGCCCGCGCGGCTGGCGGATTTGGCGCTGTCGCTCATGGCCGCACCTGCGGGCGCGAGCGCGGGAGGGCTTTGAGCAAGACTTGGAACAGGGTCATTTGCAACCTCGGGCTGTGTAGGATTATGTGCCTACACGGTCGGCGCGGCTTGGCAAGAGTTTTTAGGAATTTTATCCGCAGATATTTATGGGCCGTCACGCCCTGATCGCGGCCCATAAACCCTTTGACTTGCGGTCCGCCGCCATCCACCAGCCGCAGATGCCGAGCGCCAACGTCGCCAATAACGGACCAGAGAGCCAATCCCAAGCGGTTAGCCTCACCGGCAGCAAGATTGTGCCGGCGCCGACTCGGAAATCGCCGGCGGCGAAGTTCGCCGGGTTTTCGGCCGAAAGGCTCGCCGGCAGATTGACGCTGATATGGGCGAGCAGACCGCTGCCGGCGGCGAGCAATCCGAGCGCGAGCAGGCCGGCGAGCAATCCTTGCAGCGCCATTTCCGCCGCGATCTCGCGCCGCACTTGGCCTTGCTCCCATCCGATTACCCGCAGAATTGCGAGTTCGCGGCTGCGCTCGATCAGATTGCCGAATATGAAGGTGGCGCCGAGCGCCAGCGCGGCCAGTGCGCCCGCCACCACGGCCACCACGCGAAAGCGGCCGATGGTCTGCGATACGCTGCCGAACAGCGTCAGCAGGGTGCCGGGCGAGGTCACCGAGGCGTGCGATAGCCAGGAGGCGATGTGGCTCTTGACTTGCTCGGTCTGCGCCATGTCGGAGAGCTTGAGGAAAACTTGATTGACCAGGTTTGCCGGCAGACTGCCCAACCGCCGCGCTTCATCGATATCCATATAGAAATTGCTGGCGAGGATCTGGCTGCCTTCCAGGATGTCGACCACGCCGGTGACGGCATATTGCTGCCCGCCGATCTCGACGCTCGATCCCGGCGCGAGGCGGAAGAATGCGCCGTAGTGCCGCTCCACCAGCACCTCGCGCGTGCTGGGCGTCGGCAACCGGCCCTGGATCAGCCAGTTTCGGATCTTGCCCGGTCCGAGCGCGGGCGCATCGGCGGCGAGCGGCACGCCGGTGATGGAGATGAAACGCCCCTTGCCCATATTCCACAGCAGCACGAAACCGGCCGCCTGGCTGACGCCCGGCTCCGCCGCCAGTCTCTTGAGTTCGTCGGCGGTGATCAGCTCGACCGAGAAAGGCAGGATGATGCCCATCTCCTTGGGCACTTCGTTTTGTGTCGCGCTGCGTTGCACGATCAGATCCGCGCCAAGATTACGGAATGGTACCGTGGCCAGATCGGCGAAGGCGCGACTGAGAACGTCGAGCGTGGTGACCAATGTGACGGCCAACGCAATGCCGGCGACCAGCAACGCGGTGCGCTTCCAGCGATAGGCCAGTTCGCTTCCGACATAGCGCCAGTGAACGAGGCCGGCCATGCTATCGCCCCAGCGCCGCGTTGACTGCGGCCTCGAAATCGGCGACCGACCAGGAGCCGTTGAGCCCCAGCGGATTGCCGGCCCCGGCCGGAAAATCCTTGAATTCGATCTGCGTGCCGTCCGGCCGCTTGAATTTGTCGCTGCCGTTGACCAGCAGGACGATCGGCACATGACCTTTCAGTCCGGCGGCCTTGATGCGCGTCTCGCCCTCCGGGCTCTCGGCATCGACATCGACCACCTTTACGCTGCCGCCGAGCGTACCGAGAAAGGCGCGAACCGGTTTCAACGCGTTTTGCACCGGCCAGTGCGGCAGGGCGACGATCTCGACCGTGGGCTGGGCGGCGAAGGCTTGATGGGCATTCGCCAGCAGCAGAATTGCAGCGCTCGCGCCAAGCGCGATGATGTCTCTACGCGTGGCCATGGATAATTCTCCCGTCTTTCATCTCCACGACATTGCCGGCCTTGGCCGCCACGTCGGGGTCGTGGGTGACCATGAGGAGGCCGGTGCCGTGCGTGCGGCCGAGATCGAGCAATAGTTCGAGCACCGACGCGCCGGTCTCCTGATCCAGATTTCCGGTCGGCTCGTCGGCCAACAGAATCGCAGGACAGTTCATCAAAGCGCGCGCGATTGCCACGCGCTGCTGCTCGCCACCGGAGAGCGTTGCCGGGTGATAATGCAGCCGTTCGCTTAAGCCCACCTGCTTCAGCAAATCGACGCCGCGTTGCCGGCGCTCCGCGGCGCTAGCCTCCACCGCGAAAAAGGTCGGCAACAGCACATTGTCGAGCGCGGTGAGCGATGGAATAAGGCTGAAGCCCTGGAAGACGATGCCGATCGAACGGCGGCGCAAGGTCGCCAAGTCTTTCTCGCTCATGCCGCCGAGCTTGTGGCCGAGAATGGATACATCGCCTTCATCTGGCTTTTCGAGGCCGGCGATGATGCCGAGCAGCGTGCTCTTGCCGGAGCCCGACTTGCCCATGATGGCGGTGAATTGTCCGGCGTTGACGGCGAGATCGACGCCTTTGAGAACCTCGACGTCGCCGTAGTGTTTTTTGACCGCTCCACACGAATGATGTCTTGCCCGGACGCGACGGCCGGTGCCGGCGCGGATTTTGTGAGTATTGCCGTATCGCTCATGCGAGGCTCCATCATTCGGCGCGTAGCAGCGACCAGGCTTGCGGCCGCGGCAGCGTAAGAACGGCGAGAACTGCCAGCAAGCTGATTGCCAGGCTGCTGGCAGCCGCGATGCCGGCGGCCAGCCATGAGATCGAGATCGGCGCGGTAATGGTCTGGGTGCGGTTGATCGCGGCCGTCGGAATGAAATGCGGCGTCGAGCTTAAGTCCCAAGGCAGGTCGACCGTCACCGCGATGTGTCCGAGCGAGGCGACGACGACAAGCGCGGCGGCAAGTCCGGCTGCGGTGCCTATCACCGCCAGCGCTAAATTCTCGATCAAGACCTGCTCGCCGATATGCCGCCGCGACCAGCCGATGGCTTGCAGGATCGCCATTTCGCGCCGCCGCTCCGCCACCGAAGTCGCGGTCGCACGCCAGACGAAGGCGGCGGCGAAAAGGCCGATGATAGCCGCGATGATCAGCCCCATGCTCTGCGACAGAAACAGCACGCCGGAGAGCGCGTTGCGCATCGACAGCTCGCTCGACACCACGCCCTTTTTGCCGATGAGGCCGGTGACTGTCTCGACCATCCCCTGCAATTGCTCGCGCTTGACCTTGACCAGCACCAGATTGGCGTCGTCGGCGCCGAATGGATAAAGCGCGCGCACCTGCGGCGCCGCAGTCGCGAGCGCTTGCGCAACCGAAAGCGGCATATAGACGTCGGCGCGCACCAACTTACCGCTGCGCGCCGCATCGACGATTCCGGCGACTGCAAACGCATCGACGCCGACCTTGACGCTGTCGCCGACTTTGACGTGGTTTTTGGTGGCGTAGTCGCTGTCGACCAAAATGCCGTGGCTCGCGGCGGCGATCGGCTTGCCGTCGATCAGGCGCTGGCCAAGGCCGGCGAGGCCGACCTCGTTGTCGTCGATGCCGAGCACCAACTCGTAGCGATCCGGCTCCAGGTCCCACATGTACACGCCGCGTGTGAGCGAGATGACGCCGGGAATTGATTTAATCTGCGCGACGATGCTGGCCGGGATCAGCGCATTGGGGTGGGGAAACACGAGCCCTTCAAGTTTGGGTGGGATGTCGCCTTGTTGTTGCACGATCACATCGGCGCCGACGGTCTCGATCGGCACGCGCAGCGCCTGGGCGTAAGAGGCGGCCAGCGATGTGAGCACATGGCTGCGAGCACCGCCAATGCGATACTGACGGCGGTCACCAGCGAGCGGCCGCTGCGGAACAGAAGTTCGTTGGTCGCATAGCGAAGGACACCCATAGCGGTTCCTTTCGGAACGGTACGCGGTAGCTAGTACAGCCGAGCGGACTCCGCTTGCGGCAAACAGATTTGAGGAGTCGAATCGGTTTTGTTGTGGCAAGACGAATCCGGAGCTGGAACAGGAGGTTGTCATGCCCCTACTAGCGGCCGAGCCGGTGAGCGTTTTGCCCGAACAGCGCGAAGCGCTGGAACGTCTGGTGCGAACCCATTCGACGCCGCAGCAAGTCGCCCTGCGCTCCCACATCATCGAGCAGGCAGCCGATGGCATGGGTGTGCGTGCCAGCGCTCGGGAGCTTGGCGTCTGGCCCAAGACGGTACGGTATTGGCGCAAGCGCTGGCGGGAGGCGGCGGACAGGCAGTCGGTCGCCGAGCGGCTGGCCGATGCGCAGCGCTCGGGAGCGCCGGCGACGTTCACGCCCGAGCAGATCTGCGCTCTGGTCGCGATGACATGCGAGAAGCCGTCGGAGAGCGAGCGGCCGATCAGCCATTGGAGCCAGCGCGAGATTGCCGACGAAGCCATGCGACGCGGCCTCATCCCGAGCATCTCGCAGCGCTCGGTGGGGCGCTTTTTAAAAAAGAGGCCGACCTCAAGCCGCATCGCGTCCGCTACTGGCTGACCCCGAAGCCCGATCCCGCCTTCGATGCCAAGTGCGCAGACATCTGCGCGGTCTACAAAACTGCGGCCACCCCCAATGACGCCCGTCGCACCATCTCCATCGACGAGATGACCGGCATCCAGGCCCTCGAGCGCATCGCGCCGGGACTGCCGATGGCGCCGGGCAAGGTCGAGCGGCGTGAGTTCGAGTATCGCCGCCACGGCACTCAAACCCTGATTGCCGCCTTCGATGTCGCCACCGGCAAGGTCGAAGGCGTGATCGGCAATACCCGGACCGAAAAGGATTTTGCGCGCTTTCTCCGCCGCTTGCTGACGAGCGCCGCCCCCCAACATCCGCTGGGATATCGTCTGCGACAATCTCAATATCCACCTTTCCGAGGCCGTCGTCCGTCTCGTGGCTCGCCACTGCGAACTCAAGGACAAGCTCGGCGTCAAGGGCAAGACTGGCGTGCTCGCTTCCAAGCTCACCCGCGCCGCCTTCTTGTGTCAGCCGCAGCATCGCGTCACCTTCCACTTCACGCCCAGACACGCCTCCTGGCTCAACCAAATCGAAATCTGGTTCTCCATCCTGGTGCGAAAGCTCCTCCGGCGCGGCAATTTCGCCAGCAAGAAAGCGCTGCGCACCAAAATCGAGGAGTTCATCGCATACTTCAACCGAACCATGGCAAAGCCCTTCCGCTGGACCATGGAAGCAAAACCTCTCACCGGTTGAGCCAAAATGAGCCCCTCATTTTCGCTCGGTTGTACTAGTCGATTGGCAGGATCATGTCATTGATCCAGGTCAGCCATTACATCATCTGCGATAAATGCGCCGTGTCGCAGATGTTTGTCAGTAAAGAAGAATATTGTGACAGAATGTGTCTGGGCATCCGAGCACCGTTACAATGCGCGGCCTAGATCGCGGCCTGCTCTGCTGCAAGTGGCGGTGATTTAGGGCGAGGCGCCAAAAACGGTGTCCGCTTCTGGCAGACGAAACAACCGCGTCCGCGCTTGTCTGCTTGGGGAACAGTGGACATGGGCCGATTTTGGCCCCTGATGGCTCGGCCGCGAATGACATGAAGCGGGCATTGAGGGGTCATTCGCGACTTGGTATGCAAAATCATTAATGGCCACATGTTCGTCGGCGACGCAGGAGGAGTACCATGCGGCTCGAAGGTGGGTGCTATTGCGGTGCTGTGCGGTATGTTGCGGAGGGTGAGCCAGTTTTAAGAGCGCAATGCCACTGCCGCGCGTGTCAGTATTTCTCGGGCGGCGCACCTAATTTGTTCATGCTCGTGCCAGCAGAAGGATTCGCGTACACGAAAGGCGCACCAAAGACCTATAGGCGGCCCGATAAGGCTGACGCCGTAACGCGAGAGTTCTGCGCGGTTTGCGGTACACACACGATCTCGCGCCGGCCTGGCCTGCGACCGGTGGTTCTGAAGATCGGAACGCTGGACGACCCTTCAATCTATGGCGGCGCGCAAAAGGCGATCTTCACGGCGGAAGGTCAGCCATTCCATCTCATCGCGGACGGCGTGCCCGCCTTTGAAGGCCTGCCGCCGCGCAAATAGTTCAAATCAACCCCGCCGCTGGCATTGGCGCGCTGGCTATGGCGCAAGGCCTTTGGGTGATTAGCGCGCGATGCCGCTCTAAGCCGCAATCTTATTCTGATAGATGGGGTGTCAAATTAAACCGTGAATGGCGATGAAAAGGTACGCAGCAATGTCGCCTTTTGGCACATGACTGCGTTCGCGGCACCGCACCATTTACGACGCGATTGCACAATAACGGACAAAGTTCGATTTTGATCTGCGCCAGCTATGACGTGAAGACTCAATATGCGGACGTTCGTCGCCTCGATAGACACAACCGGCTAGCAATCGTAAACTCAATTTGAAAATGCAATTGTCAGTGATGGAGGGGTATATGATCCGATATAAGTTCACGTATCTTGCGCTCGCAGCGTCGCTCCTGTTTGCCGGCAACGAACGCCTCCATGCGCAGACCATTGGTTATGCCGAAGCGCTCGGAGAACTTGCGGTCAGTTGCGGCAAAGATATCGCAAAATTCTGCGGGCGCACCAATCTCGGCGGGGGTGCGGTTGCCGATTGCCTGGAACAGCATGTAGCGAATGTCTCGCCTAGCTGTAGGTCAACCGCAGCCGCGACAAGCGCGCTATTGAGAAAAAGAGCCGCCGCGCGCGCCTCCGTTCCTCAGCTTTGCGAATTGGACCGGCTGCAGTATTGCGGCGGCATTCAGCCAGGCGACGCGCAGATACTGGACTGCATGTACAATTCGAGGCGCGTCTTGAGGCCGGCGTGCCGGCAGGCGCTGGCCGATTCCGGTTATGAGGCCACCCTCGACCCGGGTCCGCTCGGCTCTCAGGTCCACCTGCGCTCAAGCGACATTCTCAGCAGTCTCGTGGGTGTCGAGCACACCTATGTCGGCTATGACGTCGCGCGGATGCGCCAGATTGCCGCTCAAGCGGCGCACGATCCCTCGCGCGCCGATCCCTACCACCGGGCGCCTTTGTTCGAACAGCTCAACACGCTCTCGCAACTGACTATCGCGATTGAGTTTGACTTCGAACTCGGCGCGCATCAGTCCGCGTTCCTATCGCGCCATCGGGCTGATGGCCGATGCGCTTTATCACCCCGTGTTGTATGGCTATTGCTTCCTGATTGTCGGCAACACCGACGCCACCGGCCATCGTGACTACAATCTCAAGCTCAGCGACCGGCGCGCCGAGGCCATTCGGCAGGCGCTCATCAATCCGTTCGGGATCGACAAGCTGCGGATCGACACGCTGGGTCTGGGCGAGGAGCAACTGCTCAATCGGCGCAATCCCAAGGCAGCGGAGAACCGGCGCGTGCAGTTGATCAATGTCGGCCAGTTGCCCAACAACCCGGACTGTCCGGTCGTGGGCGTGAAGGACATCAGGTAGCGCCCGTCCGGACTGAAGCGCTTGCTTCCGCTGTCAGATGCCTGAGCATCGACGGTACTGATTGTGCCTCGACCGCTCAGGATCGTCGCTGGTCTGCTTGTGGCACAAAGCCGACAAACCGACCGCGCCCGCGCTTGTCTGCTCTTGGGTAAGAGCGGACATAGGCAGATTTTGGTCCCTGATGGCTCGGTCGCGAATGACCGTGCAGCGAGGCTAGCTGCCATTCCGGCGGGTGAGAGTCCCGCCAACTGAGGAGTCCAGTCGCTGTTGTAGTTATATCCAGCAACGGGAAGGGAGACCGATCCGTTGAAAGCCTGGAAGTAAAAGTCCCCGAAGGCTGGACGTTCCAGTCTGATCCGTACAGGGGGGCGAGCAACCTGGCAGGCCGTAGCGGAAGCGAACCAGTGAAGCCACGAAATCGACCGCCCGCGCGGAACGGATTGCGGGAGTGACGGGAGTGCCGAGCCGGTGGTCATTCGGCGAAGGCCAATGTCGGCATCGAAGTTTCTGGATATCGATGTCGAACTCCCCGGGGTCGGAGAGGGCGGCATGCCAGGAAGGAATGTGCAGTAAAAGCCCGGAACCACTCGCGGGTCGCCTCGGCGCTCCCGCACAGCGAAGGCATCGCGTATAAGCCGCCATGCGGTGAAAATGCGATGTGCCTGCGAGTGGGGCGGATGAGGCCAATTAAGTGATGACGGACCGGGACACTATAACCCGGACCCGAGCGAGGGCCTCTGGGGCGGTGGGGTAGTAACCCACCACGGCGGTGCATGATCGAATCCTCTTTTCCCAACTCAGAGCGGGAACAATGCAGTGATCACGAGATGCACGAAGGGCGAAGACAAACCGGTCATCGGTCAGCGCATACCGGGAGCAGGCTTAAGCTGATTGACGCGCCGGGAAAGTCTCGCCTGATATGTCAGCCTTCCAGCCGTACTGGGGAAAACCCGCCGTACGGAATGATAGGGGGGATCGAGGAAACGTCGGCATCATTCGAAGCCCGGTCCGCGCCTCGATCCTACCCAACCATTATGGTCATTCATGGCCTGAAGCGGGAACTTGCGCCCGCGCACAACCATTGCTCTAATTCTATTGCTGGCTTTGGGAGGCAAATTTGGCGACACCATCGAAATGGCGACTTGAGGTAACGTTTTCGGTTTTACCGGCAGTATTGGCCTTGCTGACTGGAATTGTAGCGGCGTTCACTAACGCATCAGATATCTGGCGAAAACTAGAAGACCTGTTTCAGGACCCATTAAAGGCGGCTGTCTTTGTAGGATACGCAACATTCGTTGTAGCTATTCTCACGGTCGTACTCTATTTATTGACCCGCTCTATTGAACGGCGAACATTTCGTTCGACCTCGGATATGGGGTCCGAGGTATCATCTTCTGTAGAGGCAGTTGAGCCCGCACAGGGGCCACATCGTTCTCCCGCCGAACTCGCTGCGGCTGAGCGAGAGCGTAACTTCTTACGAATAAGATCGGCGTTCACGCGAACACGTCGTAGAATGACGTACGAGACCGAACGTATTCAGCGCAACGGCCTACTGAACTTAGCCATAGGCATTCTGTTCTCGGTCGTCGCCCTCGGGATGCTAGGGTATCCCTTAGCATTACAGTTGCACTTTCTTTTTGAGGTGTGCGCGCCGCGCTTCGGCTTGGTGGGCGCGCCGCCAGAGCGACCATGCGATGACGTTGGCGGGCTGGATGCGCCGTTGTGCGAGCTTGATGGCGATGCGGCGGATTTCCTGGATCGACCAGCGGATCAGGAATGTTTGGTCCGCAGGCGCGGCAGCGTTTTTTTGGGCGCCGTGACATTTGCCTGGTGGCGGATGACGGCCATCATGGCGAAGGCGAGCATGACCAACGAGACATGGCGGTGGTCCTCCCCCTGAAAAGTGGTCCGACCTGAACTATGTCTTTTGACATGAAGGAGGACCGAGATGCCGAAGAAGAAGCACAAGCCTGAAGAGATCGTCGCGAAGCTACGACAAGCCGATGTCTTGATATCGCAGGGGCAGGACATTGCTGATGTCATTCGCCAGATCGGCGTGAGCGAGGTTGCCTGCGAGATGAACTGCTCGATGGCGAAATATTCTACACGCTGCGTGAGGCCCAAATCATCATCGAAAGTTGGCGGCGCCACTTCAACGCAATCAGGCCGCATAAATCGCTGGACTACAAGCCACCAGCACCGGAAGTGTTCGTGCCCGCCTTCGCTGCGTGGCCGGCTGCGCTACGTCGACCGGCTTCGCCGGCCACGCTGGCGCAACGGCCAACTCTCAACTAACATTCCACCTGGACCACTCGATGGGGGCCGACCATTCGCGCTTGCGGCCCCCGCGCTTCGCCGGAGGAATGAGCGGCCCGACATGCGCCCATTCTTCGTCCGTCACATCGCTCGGATATCGCAAATGATCGCGCTTGTAGCGCGCCCGGTTCTTGCTCGTCCACATCGGCAACCCTCCTCGCAGGCAGCCGATGTGTGAAACACAAGTGATTCATTTGATTCAACAACTTTCGAGACGGACACTTAGTAACTAGGGTTAAATCGTCTGCTGCAAGTAACTGGATTGAAGTTTTTGAGCGTTTCGCACCCCGATTTTCAGTTGGAATTTTGGTGCAAGTCATTGGGTTCTTTTTTCTTCGTCTGTACGTAAACGGCGAAAGAGAAGTTCATTACCTCCGCAACGAACTTACCAATTGGGAGGCTCGATTAATTGCCTTTTTTGCCGCCTTAGGAACGAAAGACAATAAGGCGATGCACAAAAATATAGTCGAACTGAGCCGCTTGGAGCGCAATTTCAAACTAAAGAAGGGTGAGCGAAGCCTCTACGAGACAGACGAAACCTACAACGATATGCGACGGCTAATAGTAGATGCGTTGAATGCTATGGGGCAAAGTCGAAGAAGCCACAAATCAAAATCCGAAGACGAATGATGGTTCCTCATGGCACATCGCGAACAAAGCGACCGCGCCGGGTTTTGTCGCCTATTGGACGGTGGTCTCAACGGATCGACGCAACACTTTATCTTTGAGGGAAAAGATGGAGTGTGACGATGGATCAGAGATTTCGTCGAGGTTTTACCGCGGCCGAGAAGACGGAGTTATGGGATCGCTGGCAGCGGGGGGAGTCGCTCACGGCAATTGGACGAGCGTTCGGTAAGCCGTCCTCATCTATTCATAACCAGGTGGCGCCATACGGTGGGATACGTCCCGCGGCACGGCGTCGCTCGCGGCTGGCCTTGACGCTCTCAGAACGCGAGGAGATCTCCAGGGGTCTTGTAGCACACCAATCGTGCCGATCGATGGCGAGGCTGCTGGGTCGCTCGGCCTCGACGGTGAGCCGAGAACTCAAGCGCAATGGCGGCTATGATGGCTACCGAGCCGCACTCGCGGAGGAGCAGGCCTGGGGGCGAGCTCGACGTCCGAGACGGTGTAAGTTGGCAAACAGTCCGTGGCTACGGCGGGCAGTGGCGAGCAAGCTCAGGTTGAATTGGTCGCCCGAGCAGATCGCCGGCTGGCTCAAGCGAGTTCATCCTGACGATGAGAGTCATTCCGTGTCACACGAGACGATCTATCGCAGTCTATTTGTTCAGGCCCGCGGGGTACTTAAGAAAGAGCTGCTGGGCTATGTGAGATCGAAGCGCACGATCCGTCGATCACAGCGGGTGGATCCCAATGGCCTAAAACCGGGGCGGATCAAAGATCTCGTTTCGATCCGTGCGCGGCCGGCAGCGGTTGAAGATCGGGCGGTGCCTGGTCATTGGGAAGGCGATCTCCTGACCGGGTCAAAGAACAGCTACATCGCGACCCTGGTCGAACGTCATACGCGTTACGTGATGCTGGCAAAGGTGGCCAACAAGGACACCAATACGGTCATCTCCGCGCTCATCAAGCAGGCAAAAAAGCTACCCAACGAGCTGTATAAATCGCTGACCTGGGACCGGGGCAAGGAGCTTACGGATCATCGACGATTTACGCTGGCGACCAACATCGACGTTTACTTCTGCGATCCGCAAAGTCCCTGGCAGCGCGGTTCCAATGAGAACACCAATGGTCTGCTGCGACAGTACTTTCCGAAGGGAACCGATCTGTCGGTGCACTCGCAAGCCCATCTCAACAAAGTGGCGCGTCAGCTCAATGAGCGGCCACGGAAGACCTTGCAATTTGAAACCCCAGCAGAGAGATTTAATGCCTGTGTTGCGTCGATCGGTCGAGCCGAAGGCGAAGTAGAGTCGAAGAGAGGCGCGGTAGCTTGGGCCATTCGGCAACGCTCCGTTTCCTCTCTCCGCTCATCGAACCGGACAGGCAGATTTCCCGCATCCGGCTCTCGGACAAGACTTCACGCCTTTGCTTTCGCGTGCAACGCCTTCTGCAGTTTCTGAACACTCATCGGAGTTTATAGGTTGCCCAATCTCCAGGTCCTTCGCCACGTAATGCGTCTGTCTTGAACTGAGGTCCCTTCCCTCCACCGGCGTTACCCGGCTTCAGCGGTACTACGAACCTCTCCGCCACCCCAAGGCGCCCAGCCTGTCCCTCGCGGGCGTCCGGTTGGTCATCGCTGACCACGCTTTGGGGTTTCCCGTGTTTCGTGCGCTTTCCTTGTGTACATGCCGCCGCCACTACCCCGGCGCAGCGTCTGGACGTATCGCTTCGCTCATTTCATCCAGACGTATCAGCCTTCCCCGAAAGGGTTGTCGGGTCGGCCTGCGCATTGTCCTTTTCGAGGATTGCTCAGCGTTCACTCGCGTTGCGGCCTGCACACTCGCGCTGTCACCAATTCGTGACACGCTAATCGAAGGCTTCAGCCACTTCGTTACCTCCATGACTGCTCCGATTGCTTCCGGCTGGAGCGATTGCCGGGTGGGGCTTGCACCCACTGGAAAGCGCCGCCTTTCCACGGCGCACACCAACAGCAGACATCGGTTCTCAGCATCAGATAGGCCGGTCATACTGGAAATCCCGGTCGAGACAGCATCGCCGCGCCGCCGCTTGCGGTCCGTTCGGCAATACCGCAACGTGCGCACCCGCCCAGCAGGAGAACTCACGTGGCCGCCCCCGAAGAGATCAACGCCGACATGCTTGCCTTCTGGAACGGTAAGGGCGGCGACACCTGGGTGGCTCGACAGGAGCACACCGACATCACGCTCACGCCGGTGACGGATGCCTTGCTTGCCTTTGCCGCGCCGCGCGCCAGCGAACGGGTGGTGGATATCGGCTGCGGCTGTGGCGCGCCCACGCTGGAGTTTGCGCGCGCCGTCGGTCCCTCCGGCCGCGTTGTAGGGTTGGACATCTCCGGGCCGATGCTGGCCGAGGGTGAGAGACGCGCGAGCGCTGCCGGCATCGCCAACGTCGATTGGCAGCAGGCCGATCCCGCTACAGCCGCGCTGGACGAATACGATTTGTTGACCTCGGCCTTCGGTGTGATGTTCTTCGGCGATAGGGTGGCGGCCTTCACCAATATGCGCCGTGGCGCCGCTCCGAACGCGCGCATGGCGCTCGTGTGCTGGCGCACGCTGGCCGAAAACCCGTGGATGGAGGTGCCGATGACTGCAGCCGCGCATCACCTGCCGCCGCGGCCGAAGCCGGTCCCGAACGCTCCTGGAATGTTCGCCTTCGCCGATCCAGATCACGTCACCGAGGTTCTCACTGCGGCCGGCTGGGCGCTGCCGCGCTTCGAGAAGCTCGATATGGACCTCGACATCGCCGCCGGCCGCGGGCTGGAGGAGGCCGTGGTTCAGTCAATCCAAATTGGTGCCGTGAACAGCTGGCTGCGTACCCAGCCGGCAGAGGTCGTCTCGGCCGTTGTCGCCTCCCTCCGCGAGACGCTGGCGCCTTATGCGGACGGTACGAGCGTGCGCCTGCCCGGTGCGATGTGGTTGATCGGCAGTGCGCCTGCCTGAGAGCGCCTCCGCTAGCCAATTTTTTTGCAGTGCATGAGTCCGCTTGTGGCACAAAGCCGACAAACCAACCGCGCCCGCGCTTGTCTGCTCTTGGGTAAGAGCGCACATGCGGCCAATCTTATGAGCACACGCGCTAAATCAGATCGTCACTGTCCGGCGATCGACCGCGTGCCGGAGCGCTATTCGTGGCAGTACCAATAGAAGCGCCGCAAAATCCGGCCCGTCCTGACATAGGCGCCATAGCGGTTGCGCAGCAATTTTTCCCGTTTGGCACTGTTGTATTCGCGCTTGGTCACGGCAGCGCACCCCTCGTGCGGAGGCTGCGCCGCGCCCGCCGCCAACGCGGGACCGGCCGCCAGCGCCAACCCGATCGCCGCGGCGCAGGCGCCGTCGTTAATGCGGATTTTCCGCCTCATTCGATCACCTCGTCGGCGCGGCCGAGTAATGGCAGTGGCATATTTAAGCCGAGCGCCTTCGCGGTCTTGAGATTGATGACCAGTTCGACTTTCGTTGACTGCTGGACCGGCAGATCGCTCGGCTTTTCGCCCTTAAGGACCCGGCCAGCATATTGGCCGACGAGGCGAAGTGCTGCGGTGATGTTGGTTCCATAACTCATCAGACCGCCCGCCGCTGCAAATTCGCGGATAGTATAGATCGCCGGCAGTTTTTGACGGGCTGCCAGTTCGATAATCTTGTCGCGCCGGCTGATGTAAAATGGCTCGGCGCCAACAACGAGCGCGCCCGCGCGCTGTTGAACCAGCGTGACAAACGCTGTCTCTAGCTCGCTATCGGTGCGGGCATGCACGACCAATAGTTTCCGCCCGACAGACTCCGCCGCTGCCAGCGCATTTTTTGTCTTCGTTTCGGCATCCAAATTGTTCGGATTCAGGAGGAAGCCAATCAACGCTGCTTTTGGAACCGTCTCGTGCAAGATCTCAAACTGTTTCGCGACCAAGGTACCGACCAAGAAGGTCACGCCGGTAATATTACCACCCGGTCGGTTGAGACTGGCGACAAGGCCCATTTCGATCGGATCTCCGCCAATTTCGAAGACGATCGGGATAGTTGCGGTTGCCGACTTGGCTGCCGCCGCCGAATTATTGCCGCCTATTGTGACAATCAACGCGGGCTTGCGGCGAACGAGGTCGGCCGCAAGCGCCGGTAGTCGCACGATATGGTCATCCGCCCAGCGGTATTCGAACGCAACGTTGCGTCCCTCGACATAGCCGGCTTCTGTCAAAGCCTGTCGAACTGCGGCTACCCGATATGCATCGGTTTCCGCCGACCCAGCACCGAGGAATCCAACCACTGGCATCGCCGCCTGCTGCGCGTGCGTCGCCAGCGGCCAGGTAACCGCACCGCCAAGAGCTAAGATGAACTCGCGCCGTTGCATGTGCCCCCACGGGACCACGCCTTCTATAAGCCTAAATGATAACAGGCTGCGCGCGGATTGTACGCGAGAAATGCCGCGCAACCGGCCCGGCAAAACCGGCAAGGCGCGCGGCGTCAATCGCGCTCGACCCTCTGCGAAGATTTGATGTCTTTACTTGGCGCGGCGTCGGCGCTGTTGGCCGAGGCCCATTTGCTTGGCCAGTTGCGAGCGCGCGGCCGCGTAGCTCGGCGCCACCATCGGATAGTCGGCGCCGAGCGCCCATTTTTCGCGGTACTGCTCGGGCGTCATATTGTACTGCGTGCGCAAATGCCGCTTGAGCGACTTGAATTTCTTGCCGTCTTCCAAACACACGATGTATTCCGGCGTGATCGACTTTTTCACCGACACGGCCGGCCGCAGCGGCTCGGAAGGGGCGTCGCCGGATTTTCCCGCCACGCGGGCGAGCGCTGAATAGACCTGGTTGATCAGGCCGGGGATCTCAACCGCGGGCACCGTGTTGTTGCTCACATAGGCGGAGACGATTTCCGCCGTCAGCTCGATGTAGTTTGCGTTGGCCGTGCTGTCGCTCATCGAAGTTGCCCTGCCCCTGGCGCGGCCGCAGAACATCGCGCCGCAGATCAATCAGAAGAAAATCTTGCTCCCGCCTGATCAAAGGTTGTTCTGGCCGCGAATATCGAAAGTCTGGCGCAATTTCCTTTAATTCTACTGGGCAAAATCTATCACTGCAAGAAAAAGAACGTCAAAAAAACCGGCTAGACTTGGAGTTTGACTGGCTAAAAACGAATGCGCCCGCGACCGCCGCTGGCGGCCTTGTTCTGGTCTGTTCGGCTATGAACTCTTCGCGAGATGATCGCGAAGTTCATTGATCGAGGCGAAATGCAGCGTGCCTTGCGGCAGTTCGGCTTCGATCGAACCGTCGACATAGAGCGTATAGCCCATGCCGTCGACCACGCCGGATTTCAGGATCGCGACCGGTTCTCTAGGCGCTTCAGGTACTTGCACCGGAGGCATTGGCGGCTTCGGCGCCGGCTTGACCTCATCGCCGGGCGGGCGTTTTGCCGGCCTGGGTTCCGCCGGCCACATGGTATCGAAATAACTCGGCTGCGATGGACGCTCCGGCGGCTTCGGCGGCGGTGAAGAATGCCAAGGCGCGTCGAAGGTGGGCTCCGGGCGCATTCCGGCCACCGGCAAAGTATCGTCGCTCACCGGCGGCGGCGCCGGCTCGTCCGACTCCACCGGCGCGGGCGCGGGCACCGGCTGCTGCGGCGACAGCGAAACGTCCTCGTATTCCTCGATTTCGAATTGCTCGACCGCGGCGGCCGGTCGCTCCGGATTTCGCAGCATTGGCGCCACAGCAGCGGCCGGTTGATCTTCGGCGGCCGGTTCCGCGGGCGGCGGCACTTCGCGGACAGGCGCCTCGGATTTCGGCTTGGGCGGGAACGGAATCCGGCCCGGCATTGGGGCTGCCTGTGGGACTGACGCCGGTTCGGCCATTTCAACGGGTTGGCTGGGCAGCACCGGCGCGTGCGTCGCCAGTGCTTCGGCGATCCGCTGCAATTTCCCGACCGCGATGCTGATCGCAATGATGACGAGGCCGCCAACCACGGCCGTGGTCCCTCCGACAATGAGCGTATTGCCGAAACTGAACTCATTGATCGGAATGCCGTATCCGACCATTCCGACGCCCACCATGGCGGCAATAGCACCGACAACAAGCAATAGGACTGACATGCGCGTTAGGACCTCTTGTGAACCGCCAATTCAAGCATCGGGTACAAAAACACCCGGTAAGGCCTTCCGGGGTAGCGAATTTTGGCTGTTCGCGGCAGCCGCTGCAACCGTTAATGTTAGATTATAGCCGCCTCTGCGCTCGGCCTTGCTTCATGCCGTGCCGGTCCCGGCCGATCGCCGATGGGCCTTATTTCAGGGCATTTCCAGGACCTTAGCGCCGCCCAAGCCGATCGGGCCCTGCGACGCAGCGCCGCCAAGGCGTTGCCCCGGCCCGCGCCAGAGCCTAATTAGCTTAATCGAGGAACTCGCCCGGGATATCCCGGTTTCAATATGAGGCCGGCTTTTTTCCCAATCATCGTTTGTGCATCGAGGAGGATCTGATGTCGTTCACGCTGCCCGAGTTGCCCTATGCCTATGACGCGCTGGCGCCCCACATGTCGCGGGAAACGCTGGAATATCACCACGACAAGCACCACAAGGCCTATGTCGATAACGGCAACAAGCTGTTGGCCGGCAGCGGGCTGGAGGGCAAATCGCTGGAGGAGATCGTCAAAGGCTCGTTCGGCAAGAATGCCGGCCTCTTCAACAATGCCGGCCAGCACTACAACCACATCCATTTCTGGAAGTGGATGAAGCCGGGCGGCGGCGGCGACAAAATTCCCAGCAAACTCAAGGCGAAAATCGATTCCGATTTGGGCGGCGTCGCCAAGATGAAGGAAGATTTCGCGGCCGCCGGCGCCACCCAGTTCGGCTCCGGCTGGTGCTGGCTCGCGGTGAAGGACGGCAAACTGATCGTGACCAAGACGCCGAACGGCGAGAACCCCTTGGTGCACGGGGCTATTCCGGTGCTCGGCTGCGACGTGTGGGAGCATTCCTACTACATCGACTACCGCAACCGGCGGCCGGACTACCTCAAGGCCTTCCTCGAACACCTGGTGAATTGGGAGTACGTAGAAGCGATGTTCGTCGCGGCGAGCAAGTAAAGACCGCGCGCTAACATTCAATGTTCAGGCCGGAGCAGAGTGTTCTTCGCCCTTTTCTGGCGGACAATGTTCTAATGCGATCGGCGACCCTGTCGGCCGATCGCATCGCCGTCCTGATCCTGGCCGCTGTTGCCGTCGTCGCGGCGATCACCTTCCGCGACTACGGCCTCGGCTGGGACGACTACACTCATTCGCAATACGGCGACCTCTTGCTCAAGCTGTACGGCTCGGGTTTCGCCGATACGCGCGCGCTCTCCTTCGTCAATCTCTACAAATACGGCGGCGGCTTCGACATGGCGGCGGCGCTCGCGGCCAAACTGCTGCCGTTCGGATCTGTTCGAGACGCGGCGGCTGGTCGGCGCCGCGGTCGGCATCCTTGGGCTCATCGTGACCTGGCGGATCGCCCGCCGCATCGGCGGGCCGGCTGCGGGGCTTACCGCGCTCATCCTGCTCGCGACCTGCCCGCTCTATTACGGCCACATGTTCATCAACGCGAAGGACGCGCCCTTCGCCACCGCCATGGCGGTGCTGCTGCTCGGCCTGGTGCGCGCCTTCGACGAATATCCGCAGCCGAACGCGCGCACGGTCGCACTGACCGGCGTCGGCTTGGGGCTCGCCTTCGGCTCGCGCGTGCTGGCCGGCATCGCCGCACCGGTCGGGCTCATCGCGTTGCTGTTCGTCCTGGTCGCGGAAAGCCGCGCGCAGGGGTGGAAACCGGCGGCACAACGCTGCGGCCAATTCCTCTGGACGCTGCTGCCGGCTGTCGTGCTCGGCTATCTGATCATGGGCCTGCTCTGGCCGTGGTCGGTGCAATCGCCGCTCAATCCGCTGCACGCGGCGGAATATTTCGACACGTTCTTCGAAAAGCCGTGGCAGGAACTATACGAAGGCCGGCTGATCGACGTGCCTGCCATGCCGGCGAGCTACCTGCCGCATCTGTTCGTGCTCAAGCTGCCGGAAATCATGCTGGCGCTCGGGCTGATCGGACTGGTCGGCGTCTTCATCGCCGCCGCGCGCCGCAGCGTGCCGGTCAATCGGCGCGCGATCCTGATCATGGTGGCGCTGGCCGCGATCTTGCCGGTAGCGCTCGCCATGCTGGCGCGGCCGGCGCTTTATAACGGACTGCGCCATTTCATATTCGTGGTGCCGCCATTTGCCGCGCTTGGCGGGTTGGCCGTGGGCTGGCTCGCCGAGAGCGCAAGCCGGCACGGCAAGTCCGCGCTCGGCGCGCTCGCCGCCATTGTGATTGCCGGCGTCGCATTGCCGGTCAGCGACATGGTGCGCCTGCATCCTTACGAGTACACGTCGTTCAACGTGTCCGCGGGCGGCGTGCGCAGAGCGCACGGCCAATACATGCTGGACTATTGGGGCCTCGCCTTCAAACAGGCGGCCGACGAATTGCGCGCGCGGCTTGCCGCCGGCGCCGAGTATCCGCCGGACGGCCGCCGCTGGGTGGTGGCGATCTGCGGACCGCAATCCTCGGCGCGCGAGGAACTGGGGCCGCAATTCGAGACCACCTTCGACCGCAAGACCGCCGATTTCGTCATGTCGCTCGGCACGTTCTATTGTCGGCATTTGCAGGCGCCGATCCTGGCGACGGTCGAACGCGAAGGCGTGATCTATGCCCGCGTCTACGACCTGCGCGGCGCCCGGCCGGAGAAGTTGCTCACCCAGCCGCCGCCGTGAGGCGCGCGCTCAGGACAGGCTTACGATCTCGACCCAGTTCGGGTTCTTGCCCATGGGATATCGCTTGAGCTTGGTAAGATTTCCCGTCGTTTGGTCGATCGCATAGCTGGTCAGGCTGTTGGAGAGCTGGCCGACCGCCAGCAGAAAGCGGCCGCGGGGGTCGATATTGAATCCGCGCGGCTGCGTCTCGGTCGGAAAATTGTCGATCGCGGTGAGCGCGCCGCTTTGCGGATCGACGCGAAAACCGGCGAGCGTGCTGGTGGTGCGCTCGGAGGCGTAAAGGAAATTGCCGTCCGGCGTGAGGTGGATGTCGGCCGCCCAGGGCTTGCCGGAGAAGCCCTTCGGCAGCGCGCTGGCGATCTGCGTTTCCTTCGCCAGCCGGCCAGCCGCCGCATCGTAAGGAAACACGTAGATCGCGCCATCGAGTTCGCAGAGCAGATAGACAAAGCGCTCATCCGGCGAAAAGCGGAAATGGCGCGGGCCGGCTTTCGCGCGCACGCGGACCGTGGGCGGGTCGTTCGGCGTGAGCAATCCGGTCATGGCGTCGAAATTCAACTGGCCGACGGCGTCGCTGCCGAGGCTCGTATAGAGCACGTGCCGGTTGGCGCGGTCGGTGAGCAATGCGTGCGCATTCGGCTGGTTGGCGATCACCTGCTGCGGCGGGCCGACGACACCGGCGGCGCCGATCGGATTGACCGCGATCTTGCCGCCACCATAGGACGCGCCGAGCAGAAAACGGCCGGCCCGGTCGGTGACGATATAGGCCATGGCATCGGCAAGCGGGCCGCTGCCGATATAGGCAAGCGCGCCGGATTTAGGGTCGATCGCGAAACTCGCCGCGCTATAGGGTTCGTTGCGCAAGCCGACATAGAGAAATTTCTTGTCCGGGCTGACCGCCATCGGCGTCGTGCTCCCGGGCTTGGCCGGTCCGGGCACCGGTTTGGTCTCGACCGGCGCGAGTTCGCCGTTCGCTTGCAGCGCGAGCACGGTGACGTCCTGGCTGTCCGCGCATCCGACATAGACGAACGTTGTCATTGTTGATTCCTGTCGCGCTCCGGCACGTCGATGGGATTGCAATTGCGCCGGCCGGACTCGAAGCATTCCTCGCTCTTGCGCGCGTCAACCATCGCATTGACCAGCCAAATCCCGCCGACGACGACAATGATCGCGGCGGCCAGCAGAAAGACGTTGGCCGTGCGGCGGTCCTGCTCGCTCTCTTCGTCGTCCGGCGGCTGTTGTTTGTCCATCGTGGGCTCGATCGGTTCAGCTTCCCGCGCGGCCGGCCGGCGTATCGTCGGTCGACCATTTGATCGTCTTATAGTCGAAGCCGATTTCGATGGTCGGCTTGATCACGGCGAAGTACGGCGAGATATCGAAATCGCGCGGCGTATAAAGCGACGAATCGCGGATATGATAAATCTCCTGGCGCGCGCGCTCGCTTTCCACCCGCGTGATGGCCGGCAATATAGGATAGCCGACTTTGCCGAAGGCTTGTGCGATCAGCGCCGAGCAGATCATCCGGGTCGGATCGCCGGAACCGAGCGCGATCATGCGCCGCCGCCAGCGCTGCGGCGCCGGCAGCGGCACCAGATAACGGGCAAGATCGATCAAATTCTTCAGGTCGTATTGCAGGCCGATGCGCGCGATGGCGTAATCGCAGACCGCTTGACGGTCAGCGGGCGACAATCCCACCGGCCGGCAGATACGGGTGTGAAACTGGAAATACTTCGAGAGCGCAGCGCCGATGATGCCCTCGTCCAGATTGGATTCCACCAGATCGCACGGCTCGCCATCCGCCGCCGCCCGGCCCGCGATCGGCCCGACATAGAGCGCGGCGTGCGACCAGGTCGACTGCGTCAGATATTTGATGATGCCGGAAATGTGGTTGCGGCCCTCGATCAGCAGGATATCGCCGGGCCGGATGCAGGCGCGCAGCGCCGCCGGATCGGTCGGCGTAAACGGCTCGTAGCCTGCGGCCGGCTTCTGCAGATAGCCGGCGATCAGGCGCCCGACGCGATCGAGCATCCAGGTCATGGGGCGGAATGCGCAAACGCCCAATACAGCTCGCGCGCCTTGCGGTAGAGCGGGCCGGGCTGCAGCGCGCGCTCGCCGATACGGGTGATCGGCAACACCTTGGACGCGTTGCCGGTCGAGAAAATTTCGTCGGCGCTCTCGAAATCGGCGTAGCGCAGCACGGTTTCGACCACCGCAACGCCGGCCTCGCGCAGCAGGGCGATGACGCGCTGGCGGGTGATGCCGGCGAGAAACGTGCGGTTGGGGATCGGCGTGAACACGACGCCGTCCTTGGCCAGGAATACATTGGAATTGGCGAGCTCTGCGACATTGCCGGCGACGTCGCAAACGATGCAATTGTCGAAGCCGCGCGATTTCGCCTCAAGCATGGCGCGGGCGTTGTTCGGATAAAGACAGCCGGCCTTGGCATCGACCGGAGCGGTCTCCCAGGTCGGGCGGCGGAACGGCGACAGCGTGACCGAGAAGCCGTCCGGCTTGCGCATCGGCGCGTCGTAGAGCGTGAGCGCAAAACGCGTCGAATCGGGGTCCGGCGGCAGCGCCGCCGGCCCGGCGCGCTCGGCCCAATACATCGGGCGGACATAGAGCGTCGTATCGGCGGGAAACTTCTTTATCCCGTCATGGGTGAGGCCGACAATTTCATCGACCGAAACTCCCGGTTTCAGGAACATGGTCTTGGCCGAGGCATTGACGCGCGCGCAATGCAGATCAAGGTCGGGCGCCACGCCTTCGAACACGCGGGCGCCGTCGAACACCGAGGAGCCGAGCCAGATCGCATGCGTGCGCACGCCCCACAAGGCCATATTGCCTTCGTGCCAGTCGCCGTCGAAATAGGTCCAGGTGGTGGACCAGGCCTGGCTCGCCGCCATTTATTTCTCCCTCGCCCCATCCGTCCGGAGCGGACTTGACCCGCGCATCCATGTTACGCCAGCCTTGGCGCAAAATCTTATGCGATTTGTCGGTGGGAGAAAGCAATGTCCATTTTTGTGTTCGACGCCTACGGCACGCTGTTCAACGTGCACGCGGCCATCGCCCGCTTTCGCGCCGAGGCCGGCCCGGAGGCCGATCGCATGTCGGAGACCTGGCGCGCCAAGCAACTCGAATATTCCTGGACGCTGACGCTTTCCGGCCACTACGTGGATTTCTGGGCGCTGACCGAACGGGCGCTGGATTATTCGCTGACGCGGTTTCCCTCGGTCGACAAGGCGCTACGGCCGAAATTGCTCGAGGCCTATTTCCAGCTCGACGCCTTCCCCGACGCGCGGGCGGCGCTGCGCGCGCTCAAGGCCAAGGGTCACAAGACCGGCATCCTCTCCAACGGTTCGCCCAATATGCTCAAAGGCGCGGTGGATGCCGCCGGCGTGGCCAGCGATCTCGACGCGGTGCTCTCGGTCGACGTCTTGAAGATGTTCAAGCCGCGGCCGGAGGTCTACCGCCTGGTGACCGATCAATATAAATGCGCGCCGGGCGACGTGATTTTCGTGTCGTCGAACCGTTGGGACGTGATGGCCGGAACGTCGGTCGGCTTCCGCGCGCTCTGGGTCAACCGCGGCAAGATGCCGGACGAGTATTTCGATTTTCCCCCGCAGCAGGAGCTGGTGGATTTGAACGAGCTCTTGGCGCTCGCCTAATCCTCATGGCGGGGCTGGCGCGGTGAGCCGCAGCCGACTATATGCGCCGGACCGCCACGCGCCGCCCATTCATCAATGTCATCCATCATTTCCATTGCCAATCTGTCGAAGACCTATGCGACCGGGTTCCGGGCGCTCAAGGAGATCAATCTCGACATCCGGCGCGGCGAGATTTTCGCGCTGCTCGGCCCCAACGGCGCCGGCAAGACCACGCTGATCGGCATCGTCTGCGGCATCGTCAATCCGAGCGAAGGCTCGGTGACCGTCGATGGCCACGACATCATCCGCGACTACCGCGCGGCGCGCTCGCAGATCGGGCTGGTGCCGCAGGAGATCATGATGGCGCCGTTCGAAACCGTCTGGGCGGGGGTCACGATGTCGCGCGGGCTCTTCAACAAACCGAAGAACCCGGCCTATCTCGAAAAGGTGCTCAAGGACCTGTCACTGTGGGACAAGCGCCACGCCAAGATCGTGGAATTGTCCGGCGGCATGAAGCGGCGCGTTCTGATCGCCAAGGCGCTGAGCCATGAGCCGACGATTCTGTTCCTCGACGAACCGACGGCGGGCGTCGACGTCGAACTGCGCAAGGACATGTGGGACGTGGTGCGCGCGCTGCGCGCCTCCGGCGTCACTATTATCCTGACCACGCATTACATCGAAGAGGCCGAGGAGATGGCCGACCGCGTCGGCGTCATCAACAAAGGCGAAATGGTCCTGGTCGAGAACAAGGCCGAGCTGATGCGCAAGCTCGGCAAGAAGCGCCTGACCTTGCAGATCATGGACCGGCTCGACGCCGTACCGCCCGAGCTTGCCGGCTTCAATCTGGCGATCGGCGGCGACGGCCACGAGCTCGTTTACGAGTACGACACCAGGGCCGAACGCACCGGCGTCGCCACGCTGCTCGGCGAATTGAGCAAGTCCGGCGTGCGTATTCGCGACCTGCACACCGACCAGTCCTCGCTCGAGGAGATTTTCGTCGGCCTTGTCAACGAACCGCGGAGCGCGCCATGAACTTTCGCGCCGTCGCCGCGATCTACCGGACCGAGATGATGCGCACCGGCCGCACGCTGGCGCAAAGCATCGTGTCTCCGGTCATCTCGACCGCGCTCTATTTCGTCGTGTTCGGCGCGGCGATCGGCTCGCGCATCTCGCAGATCGAAGGCGTGAACTACGGCTCGTTCATCGTGCCGGGCCTGATCATGCTGACGCTGCTCACGCAGAGCGTGATGAACGCCTCGTTCGGCATTTATTTCCCGCGTTTCATCGGCACTATCTACGAGCTGTTGTCGGCACCGATCTCCTTCCTCGAAATCACGCTCGGCTTCGTCGGCGCAGCAGCGACCAAGTCGATCATCCTCGGGCTTGTCATTCTGGCAACCTCGGTTCTGTTCGTGCCGCTGCACATCGCGCACCCCATCTGGATGATGACGTTCATGGTTCTGACTTCGGTCAACTTCAGCTTGCTCGGCTTCATCATCGGCATCTGGGCCGACGGCTTCGAGAAATTGCAGATCGTGCCGCTTTTGATCATCACGCCTCTGACCTTCCTCGGCGGCACCTTCTATTCAATCAGCGTGCTGCCGCCGCTGTGGCAGAAGATCGCGTTGTTCAACCCGGTGGTCTATCTGATCAGCGGCTTCCGCTGGAGCTTCTTCGAGATCGCGGACGTGAGCCCGGCCATTAGCCTCGGCATGACCTTCGTGTTCCTCGGCATCTGCCTCGTCACCGTGTGGTGGATCTTCAAGACCGGCTACCGGCTCAAAAATTAGCCGCCTCACATTCGTGTGCGCGCGAATAAAATGGGCGCGATTGGGGTATGTTTAGATCAGGGGCGGCGCAAGCCCCGCGCAACCACCGGGAGGTTACCTCATGTCGCTCGTCTCAAAAGCTTTAGTCGGCCTTGCCGCCACCGCCGCGCTGGCCTCGCCGGCCGGCGCGCAGGTGCTGACGCAAAAGAACGTTTCGCTGGCGATGGCTCAGACCATCGCCAGTGCCGCGCTCGCGCAATGCCAGAGCATGGGCTTCAAGGTCTCCGTGACGGTGCTCGATCGAGACGGTCTCGCGGTCGTCATGCTGCGCGGCGACGGCGCCGGCCTGCACACGCCGGAAGGCAGCGATCGCAAGGCCTACACGGCGCGCGCCTATAGCGCGCCATCGGCCGTTTTCGCCAAGCGCGTGCAGAGCGAGCCCAATTACGTTCCGGCGATGCAATATAGTCGTGTGCTGGGCCTCGCCGGCGGGCTCCCGATCAAGGTGGGCAACGAGGTGATCGGCGCGGTCGGCGTCTCCGGCTCGCCCGGCAAGGACGACGTCTGCTCGCAGGCCGGCATCGACAAGGTGGCCGATCAGCTCAAGTGAGGCCGCTCGGGGTCAACTTTGCGCCAGCGCATCGAGAATGCGCGCCCAGGAGCGGATGCCCTTGTGGTAGCATTTGAGGTCGAACTTCTCGTTCGGCGAATGTACGCGGTCGTCGTCGAGCGCGAAGCCGACCAGAAGCGAGTCCATCCCCAGCACGCTCTTGAAGTCGGCGACGATCGGGATCGAGCCGCCGGCGCCGACCGCCACCGCCTTGCGGCCCCACTCCTCCGCCAGCACGGCGCGCGCCTTGTTGAGCGCCGGATTGTCGAACGAGAGCTGCAAGGGCGGCGCCAGCCCGAAATTGCCGAACTCGACCTGGCAGTCGGCCGGCAGGCGGGCACGCACGAAGGCGCGGAAGCCGTCGCGGACCTTCTCGGGGTCCTGCGCGCCGACCAGACGGAATGAGACTTTCGCCGATGCCTGGCCGGGGATGACGGTCTTGGCGCCCTCGCCCGTGTAGCCGCCAATGATGCCGTTGATCTCGGCGGTCGGCCGCGTGGTGATCTGCTCGATCAAGAGGTAGCCCTGCTCGCCGGCCGGCGTCTTCAGCCCGATCGGCCCGAGGAACTTTTCCGGCGTGAGGTCGAGCCCCGCAAGATCGGCCTTGATGTCGGGTGGCAGGTTCTTCACCCCGTCGTAGAAACCCGGGATGGTGACGCGGCCGTTGTCGTCCCATAGCGCGCCGAGGATCTTGGCCAAGAGCCGGATCGGGTTCTGTGCCGCCCCGCCGAACACGCCCGAGTGCAAATCCCGGTCGGCGCAGGTGATTTTGACGTCCTCATAGACCAGCCCGCGCAGCGAGGTGGTCACCGCCGGCGTCTGGGCGTCCCACATGGCGGTATCGCAGACCAGCGCCAGGTCGAGTTTGAACTCGGCGGCGTTGTCGCGCACGAATTTGAACAGGTTCCGGGAGCCGCACTCCTCCTCGCCCTCGATCATGGTGGTGATCGGCAGCGGCAGCTTGCCGGTGACCGCCTTGAAGGCGCGGCAGGCCTCGATGAAGGTCATGGCCTGACCTTTGTCGTCGCAGGCGCCGCGCGCGACGATGATCTTGCGGCCGCCGGGCAGCGTCTCGATGCGCGGCTCGAACGGCGGGGTCTTCCACTGGTTCAGCGGATCGACCGGCTGGACGTCATAATGGCCATAAAACAGCACGCGCGGGCCAGAAACGCCGTTCGCGCTTTGCCCACCACCACCGGATGGCCCTCGGTTGGGCGCACTTCGGCGGCAAATCCGATGCTGCGTAGGTCGGCGGCGACGTGCTCGGCGGCGGTCCGGCACTGTTCCTTGTACGCCGGGTCGGTGGAAACCGAGGCGATGCGCAACAGTGCGAACAAACGCTCGACGCTTTGGTCGATATCCCGGTCGATGCGACTTAATACCGCGTCGAGTGCGCTCATGCGGGGCTCCTGTCGGCAGGACGTTCAAGCTAGCAACGCTTTCGCGCGGTGAAAAGCGCCGCCACCTCCCTGCATAGGTTCAAAATTGCCGCCGGATAGCAAGTCGAAGCAGCGGACTCGTGATTTCCGGCGAAGTTTTTCCAATTTCTATTCGGAATTTCGAAAGCATAACCGGCCGGCACGGCTGCGCTGGCCGGAAATATAACTGATCGCAGCTATTGCGATACTGCGATTGGTATTGACGGAGGGCCTTTCGATTTGGCAGTCGCGCACTTCGGTGCATCGAAACGTTCATGAGCATTGGCGTGCCGCCAATGTGACGCCGCGCACATTTTACTTGACATAACGCAATGACAGTGCGCGCCCGCAGCGGCAACTATGCGCATCTGAGCGCGCAACGTGCTTGTCATTGCCGCGAACGGCGTTCAATATAGCGACAACCCGCCGCCAGTGCGGGGAAGTCGAGGGGGTCATGGACGAATTGATCGCACGTCTGGTCGCCAAAGTCGGCGTCGATCAGGCTACCGCGGAAAAGTCCGTCGGCATCATCCTCGACTTCCTGGTCAAGGAAGGCCCGGCCGACAAGGTACAGCCCCTCATCGACAAAATTCCCGGGGCGCAGGCTCTGATCCATGCCCAACAGGCGAGCGATAGCGGCGGCGGCATGTTCGCCATGGGCGGCCTCATGGGCGCCGGCACCAAAATGATGGCGGCGGGCTTGAGCATGGGCCAGGTGCAAGGCGTCACCAAGGAAGTTATCGCCTATTCCCGCGAAAAGGCCGGCGAAGATGCGATCGGAGAGATCGTCGGCGCGATCCCGGGCTTGAGTCAGTTCGTTTAAGCGTTTCAGTCGACGGATTAGGCAGTCAAGAAGCAGGCGAGGAAATCCGGATGTCCTATCCCATCACCGATATCGACGGAGTCGACGGCGAAGCCGCCGCGATCTTCAAGTCGGTGGGGATTCGCTCGACCGGGCGGCTGCTCGAAGCGGCGCGAACGTTGCGCGGACGCAAAATGCTCGCCATGAAAACCGGTTTTGATGAAAAGCAATTGCTGTGCTGGGCTAACGTCGCCGACCGCATGCGCATCAAGGGCATCCGCAAGGAATATGCCGGATTGCTGCAAGCCGCCGGCGTCGACACCGTCAAGGAACTCAAGTACCGCAACCCGGGGAATCTCGCCAAGGCGATGGCGGAGGCGAACAAGAAGCGAAAATTGGTTGCCTTCTTGCCGTCCGAGAAAGTGGTCTGCAGCTGGATCGAGAACGCCAAGAAACTGCAGCTCAAGATCAGCTATAAATAGCCCGGGCGGCCCGGTTCCGAGGTCTTCTTGACAGCCCCGCGCCTTCCAGCGCAAAGCCGCGGCCATGGGCCCGCAGGGCGATCCGCACACCGCCGGTGACGCGATCACCGATAAGCCGCCATCCTGGCTCGCCGGCCGGCTGGCCGAGCGGCGGCCGCTGGTGATGGGCATTCTCAATGTGACGCCGGACTCGTTCTCGGATGGTGGGCGCTTCAGCGACCCGCAACGGGCGATCGCGCAAGCCGAGCGCATGATCGCCGCCGGCGCCGACGTCATCGATATCGGCGGAGAGTCGACCCGCCCCTATGGCGGAGCCAAAGCGGTGTCTTACGAGGAGGAGCTTAAGCGGCTGCAACCGGTGCTGCCGGCCGTGGTCAAGCTCAAGACGCCGGTTTCGATCGACACCATGAAGGCCGCTATCGCGACGTGGGCGCTCGATCAGGGCGCCGCCATGGTCAACGACGTCTGGGGCTTGCAGCGCGATCCCGCCATGGCCGCGGTCGTCTCCGAATACGACATGCCGGTCGTGATCATGCATAACCGCGAGACCGCCGACCCGGCGATCGACATCATCGCCGACGTGCAAGCCTACTTTCAGCGCTCGCTCGCCAAGGCGCAACGCGCCGGCATCGCGCGGGACTGCATCGTGCTCGATCCCGGCATCGGCTTCGGCAAGACGCCGGAGCAAAGCATTGCCTGCATCGCCCGGCTCGCCGAATTCAAAGGCTTCGGCCAGCCGCTTTTGGTCGGCGCCTCGCGCAAGCGCTTCATCAATGCGGTGACGCCGTCGGCGCCCGACGATCGGCTCGGCGGCTCGATTGCCAGCCATCTGGCGGCGGTCAAGAACGGCGCGGCGATCGTGCGCGTACACGACGTCGCCGAAACCGTGCAAGCGCTGCGGGTGGCCGCGGCAATAGAGGCCGCGCGATGAGCGACACGATTTTCATCAACGGGCTTTCGCTGCACGCCTATCACGGCGTCATGCCCTACGAGGCCAAGGTCGGGCAGACTTTCACCATCGATCTCGAACTCGAGATCAATCTCGCCGCCGCGGCGCACACCGACAAGGTCGTGGACACCGTTTCCTACGACAAGGTGGTCGATTGCGCGAGCGCGGCATTTTGCGCGCAGAAATACAAGTTGATCGAAGCCGCCGCCGGCCGGGTGGCCGACGCGGTGCTCGACGCTTTCCCGCGCGTGCGCAGGATCAAGGTGACGATCCACAAGCCGCACGCCCCGATCGCGGCGACCTTCAGCGATGTCGGCGTCACGCTGGAGCGTGCACGCGGCGATTCCAAATTATGACCCAGGCATGGCTGGCGCTCGGCGGCAATGTCGGCGACAGCCGCGGCATACTCGATCGCGCGGTGACGCTGCTGTGCGACGGCAAAGCGGTGCGGCTCACCGCGCGCTCCTCCGACTACCGCACGCCGCCCTGGGGCTTCAAATATCAGCCGCCGTTCATCAACCTGTGCATCGCGGTCGAGACCACGCTTGCCCCGCGCGACTTGCTGGCGCACGCGCAAAGCGTCGAACTGCAGCTTGGCCGCGACCGGGCGCATGAAAAGCGCTGGGGGCCGCGCACCGCCGATATCGACATCATCGCCTACGGCGGCCTCACCGTGCACGAGCTGGGCCTGACGGTGCCGCATCCGCGCCTGTTCGAGCGCGCCTTCGTGCTGTTGCCGCTCGCCGAAATCGCGCCCGATCTGGTCATCGCCGGGCGCAGCGTGCGGGAGGCGGCTGCCGGCGTCGATCGGGCCGGGATCGAGCGGCTGCCGCCGCGCGCATGACGGGCACGCAATTTGCTTTAGCTCAATGGCGGCATCCCACCGACTGTGGCAATTTGCGCCGATGACGACGATCTTCCCCTCGCCGCCGAATTTCCCGCGACCAGCCAGGCGGACTGGCGCAAGCTGGTCGAGGCTGCGCTCAAGGGCGCCTCGTTCGACAAGCGGCTCGTGAGCCAGACCTATGACGGCCTGCGGATCGAGCCGCTTTATCCGCGCGCAGCGGGAGTAAAACCGGTCGCCGGACGCACGCCAGGCGCGGCGTGGACGCTGATGCAGCGGGTCGATCATCCCGATCCGGCGGCGGCCAATGCGCAGGCGCTGCAAGACCTGCAGAACGGCGCGACCGGGCTGACGCTGGTATTCGCCGGCTCGCTCAATGCCAATGGCTACGGTCTCGATGCCTCGCCGGCGACGCTTGCGCGCGCGCTCGCCGGCGTCGAACTCGACGCCGGCATCACCATCGATTTCAATCTCAGCCCGGCGACGCGCACCGCCGTGCAGCATTTCGCGGCGCTGGTGAAAGCGCGCAAACTCGCGCCGGCCTCCGTCGACATGCGCGCCAGCATCAATCCGATCGGCGGTTTCGCAGCGTCGGGCGCAACGCCGATGCCGTGGAGCGAGCTATCGAAAATATTCGCGGCGAATATCCGCAATCTTGCCGACCAGGGTTTTCGCGGGCCGTTCGCGGTCGCCGACGGGCGCATCGTCCATAACGCCGGCGGCTCGGAAGCGCAGGAACTCGCCTTCGCCATCGCCGCCGCAGTCGATTGCCTGCGCGCGCTGGAAGCGGGCGGCGTGCCGCTCGATTCAGCGCGCGGCATGATCTATTTCCGCCTTGCCGCCGACGCCGACGAGTTTCTCACCATCGCGAAATTCCGCGCCATCCGAAAACTGTGGGCGCGCGTCGAAGCGGCCTGCGGCGTGGCGCCAAAGCCGACTACTGTCGCGGCCGAAACCGCCTGGCGCATGATGACCCAGCGCGACCCTTACGTGAACATGTTGCGCACGACCATCGCGGTCACCGCCGCCGGCCTTGGTGGCGCCGACAATATTGCGGCCTTGCCGCACACCGCCGCGCTCGGTCTGCCCGATGCTTTTGCCCGAAGGGTCGCGCGCAACACGCAACTTATTCTGCTCGAGGAATCGAACTTGGCGAAGGTCGCCGATCCGGCCGCCGGCTCCGGCGCGATCGAGGATCTGACGGCCAAGCTTTGCGCCGCCGCCTGGGCGTTATTCCAGCAATTCGACAAAGCGGGCGGCGCCTGGGCCGCGCTCGAAAAGCGGCTTGCTGCAGACGCGAAGTCGCGGCGGTGCGCGAGCGGCGCCAAGCCAATGCCGCGCGCCGCAAGGATGCGCTCACCGGCACCAGCGATTATCCCAATCTCGCGGAACTGCCGGCTTCAGTGCTCGACGTTGCGCCGCTCGTTCCGCCGAAGGAGGCCGGAGCTGCCGCTATGGTCGAACCGCTGCCGAGTATCCGGCTGGCCGAACCGTTCGAGGCGTTGCGCGACAAGTCGGATCGCGGTGCTCGAAAAAGACCGGCGCCGGCCGAAAGTGTTCCTGGCCAATCTCGGCAAGCTCTCGGACTTCACCGCGCGCGCCATGTTCGCCAAGAATTTCTACGAGGCCGGCGGCATCGAGGCGCTTGGCAATGACGGCTTCAAGGATCAGGCCGAGATGATCGCGGCATTCAAGGCCTCGGGCGCCAAACTCGCCTGCCTGTGCTCGTCCGACAAAGTTTATGCGGCGCAAGCGGCCGACGCGGCCAAAGCGCTCAGCGCCGCCGGCGCCGTCGTTCATCTCGCCGGCAGGCCGGGCGAGAACGAGGCGAACTGGCGGCAGGCGGGCGTGAAATCCTTCGTATTCATGGGCTGCGACGTGGTTTCGACCTTGCAGGCGGCGCATGATATTCTGGGTGTCAAATGAGTCAGGTCCCCAATTTCGCCAAGGTCGACTTCGCCGACACGCCGGTCGCTCGCCGGCAACGGCAGCGGCCGCGCCCTGGATCACGCCGGAAGCGATTGCCGTGAAGCCGGTCTATGGCGAAGGCCGATCTCGCCGGGCTCGATTTCCTCGACACCTATCCGGGCAAGCCGCCGTTTCTGCGCGGGCCATATCCCGCGATGTATGCGGCGCAGCCCTGGACCATCCGGCAATATGCCGGCTTCTCCACGGCGGAAGACAGCAACGCCTTCTACCGGCGCAACCTCGCCGCCGGGCAGAAGGGCCTCTCCATCGCCTTCGATCTCGCTACCCATCGCGGCTACGATAGCGATCACCCGCGTGTCGCCGGCGACGTCGGCATGGCGGGCGTCGCTATCGATTCCATCTACGACATGCGCACGCTGTTCTCCGGCATCCCGCTCGACCAGATGAGCGTGTCGATGACCATGAACGGCGCGGTGCTGCCGGTGCTGGCGCTCTATATCGTCGCGGCCGAGGAACAAGGCGTGCCGCACGCGAAATTGTCCGGCACGATCCAGAACGACATCCTCAAAGAATTCATGGTGCGCAACACCTATATCTATCCGCCCGAGCCGAGCATCCGCATCATCTCCGATATCTTCGCCTACACCTCGGCCGAGATGCCGAAGTTCAATTCGATTTCCGTGTCCGGCTATCACATGCAGGAAGCCGGCGCGACGCAGGATCTCGAACTCGCCTATACGCTCGCCGACGGCGTCGAATATGTGCGCGCCGGCTTGAAGGCCGGCTTGACCGTCGATCAGTTCGCGCCGCGCGTGTCGTTCTTCTGGGCGATCGGCATGAATTATTTCATGGAGATCGCCAAGCTGCGCGCCGCCCGCATGATCTGGGCCAAGCTGATGAAGCCGTTCAAGCCGGAGGACGCGCGCTCGCTCTCGCTGCGCACGCATTGTCAGACCTCGGGCTGGTCGCTCGCCGCGCAAGACGTGTTCAATAACGTCGCGCGCACCATGATCGAGGCGATGGCGGCGACGCAAGGCCAGACCCAGTCGCTGCACACCAATGCGCTCGACGAGGCGCTGGCGTTGCCGACCGATTTTTCCGCCCGCATCGCGCGCAATACCCAGATCGTGCTGCAGCAGGAAGCAGGCAGCCTCCGCATCGTCGATCCCTGGGGCGGCTCCTATTACGTCGAGCGGCTCACCTACGAACTCGCCAAGAAAGCCTGGGGACATATCGAGGAAGTCGAGGGCTTCGGCGGCATGACCAAAGCGATCGAGGCCGGCATCCCCAAGCTGCGCATCGAGGAAGCCGCCGCCAAGACGCAGGCGCGCATCGACGCCGGCGCACCAGTCGGTGATCGGCGTCAACAAATACCAGCCGACCGACGAGGCCCCGATCGACGTGCTCAAGGTGGACAATTCCGCCGTCATGCACATGCAGCTCGACAAGCTCAAGCGGCTCAAGGCTGAGCGCGATCCGGCGGCGCTCAAGGAAGCGCTCGACGCGCTCACCCGCGCCGCCGACCGCGGCAACGGCAATCTCCTGGCGCTGGCGATCGATGCCGCCCGCGCCAAGGCGACCGTCGGCGAGATTTCCTCGGCGCTGGAAAAGGTTTACGGACGTCACCGCGCCGAGATCAGAGCGATCACCGGCGTCTACAAGCGGGAGGTCGGCATGACCGGCGCGGTCGAACGGGTGCGCGTTGCGGTCGAGGCGTTCGAGGCGGCGGAGGGCCGAAGGCCGCGTCTTTTGGTCGCCAAGATCGGCCAGGACGGCCACGACCGCGGGCAGAAGGTCATTGCCTCGGCATTCGCCGACTTGGGCTTCGACGTCGATATCGGGCCGCTGTTCGCGACGCCGGCGGAAGCCGCGCGCCAGGCGGTGGAGAACGACGTCCATATTCTCGGCGTGTCCTCGCTTGCCGCCGCGCATTTGACGCTGGTGCCGGAGCTCAAAGCCGAACTCGCAAGCCAAGGCCGCGACGATATCATGATCGTGGTCGGCGGCGTGGTGCCGCCGCAGGATTACGACGCGCTGATGAAGGCTGGCGCCGAGGCGATCTTCCCGCCCGGCACGGTGATCGCGGAGGCGGCCGAGAAATTGCTCAAGACCCTCAACAAGCGCTTGGGCCACGGAAAAGAGGCAGCGGAGTGAAATCCTCTTCGATCCGCGCCGTCATTGCCGGGCTTTGCGCGGCGTCGCTTGCCGGCTGCATCAGTTCGTCCGGTCCGGTGCTGACCGACTCGAAGCCGCTGCTCGGGCAGAAGCTGCGGCTGCAGCTCTATACGCTGCGCAAGGGCGTCGTCAGCGAACCGGAACAGACGCTCTTTACGTGGGACGGCAAGCTCTACGTCCATGCCGGCGGCGGCTTGCGCGACGTTCGCGCGTTCTCGCTGCACGCGTTCGAAGGCGGCGACTACATCGCGCAGGACGTGCCGGTTAAGCATCCGGACATCAGCGAATACGCGCTGGTGCGCAAGCTCACCGACGGCGTCTATCTGGTGCGGGCGATCGACGAGGACGACGCCGACGAAGCGACCCGCGCCGCCAATTGCGTGCACACCGACAAGGTGGCTTGCCGGGTCGAAACGCCCGACCAGCTTTTCGCCTTGGCCCGCGCCACAGCGGCGAAACATTATGATGACGGCGGGCTGGCAATCCGCCTCGACGAGCCGCTGCCGCCCGTGCGCCCGATCAAGCGCCGGCCGCCGCGCCGGCATTAGCGCAAGCCGCGGCGTTTACCGCCGACGGTATAAGGAATTCGATGGCTGCGCGCACCTTTAAAGCCTCCGATCTCGCCCGCGGCATCCAAGCCGGCGACCGCGCGACGCTGGCGCGCGCCATCACGCTGATCGAGAGCAAGCGCGCCGATCACCGCAAGCAGGCGCATCTGCTGGTGCAGGAATTGCTGCCGCTGACCGGCAAGGCGGTGCGGCTCGGCATCACCGGCGCGCCCGGCGCCGGCAAATCGACCACCATCGACGTGCTCGGCACCAGGCTCACCGGGCAAGGGCACAAGGTGGCCGTGCTGGCGGTCGATCCGTCCTCGACCCGCACCGGCGGTTCGATCCTCGGCGACAAGACGCGCATGGCAAACCTCGCCGGCGACCCGCGCGCCTTCGTGCGGCCTTCGCCCAGTTCCGGCACGCTCGGCGGCGTCGCCGCCAAGACGCGCGAGACCATGCTCTTGTGCGAGGCCGCCGGCTACGACGTGGTGCTGGTGGAGACGGTCGGCATCGGCCAGTCGGAGACCGCGGTCGCCGACATGACCGATTTCTTCCTGGTGCTGATGCTGCCGGGCGCCGGCGACGAATTGCAGGGTCTCAAGAAGGGCATCGTCGAGCTTGCCGACATGGTCGCGGTCAACAAGGCCGACGGCGACAATATCGCGCGCGCCAAACTGGCGGCGGCGGACTATCGCGCCGCGCTCAATATCCTGGCGCCGCATTCGCCGACCTGGTCGCCGCCGGTCATCACCTATTCGGCGCTCACCGGCGACGGCATCGATGACGTTATGGGCCAAGGTGCTTGAGCACAAGCAGAAGATGACCGCGTCCGGCGAGTTGGCCGCGCGCCGGCGCGAGCAGCAGGTGAAGTGGATGTGGTCGATGCTGGAGGAACGGCTGACCGCGCGGCTGCGCAGCGATCCGGCCGTGCGCGGCAAGGTTCGCCAAGCGGAAGCCGCGGTCGCCGCCGGCAAATTGGCGCCGACGCTGGCCGTGGAAGAGATCGCGCAATTGCTGGGGGTGTAATGCCCGCCACCCTCCTCGTCACCGGTTTCGGGCCGTTTCCGGGCGCGCCGTTCAATCCGACCGGGCCGCTGGTGGAACGGCTGGCGCGATTGCGGCGGCCGGCTTTGGCGGACATTAAAATCGTGCCGCATGTTTTTCCGACCAGCTACGCGGCGGTCGACCGCGAACTGCCCAGGCTGATCGCGCGGCACAAGCCGGACGCACTGTTGATGTTCGGGCTGGCGCCGCGGGCAAAGGCGCTGCGCATCGAGACCCGCGCGCGCAATGCCGTGGCGCTGCTGCCCGACGCGGACGGCAGGCCGCGCGCGCCAGCAAAATCGCGGCGGGCGGGCCGCGCGTTATCGCCTGCCGGCGCCGGTAGCGCAGCTTTTGGCCGCGGCCCGCGCTGCCCGCGTGCCGGTCATCCGCTCGCACGATGCCGGCCGCTATCTCTGCAATTACCTGTGCTGGCGGGGCGCCGCTGCCGCCGCCAAGATCGGGGGCCCGCGCCTTGCCGCATTCGTGCACGTGCCGATGATCCGCCGCAAGGCGCGGCCACGCCGCGGCCAATCGCGCCTGTCGGCGGACGATCTCGCGCGCGTTGGTGCGCAGCTGATTAAGGTTATCGCGGCCGCGGCGCGTTAACACACTGCGCGCGCGGATGACGCATAATGCGGTGGATGACTATCGACCGCCGCAGCTTGCTGCTGGGTTCCCTGTCCGCCGTCGCACTGACCGCGCCGGCCAAGGCCGTGCCGCTGTCGACCTTCGGCCTCGACGCCGCGCATTTCGGCGTGCGTCCTGGCGCGGCGAGCGACCAGAGCGGCGCCTTGCAGCGCGCCATCGCAGAGGCCGCGCGCGCGCGCGTTCCGCTCCTGCTCGCACCCGGCGCCTACCGCGCCGGCGGTCTCATGCTGCCGGCCGGCACGCAACTTGCCGGCATCCGCGGCGCGACCCGGCTGATCTAGACGCACGGCCCGTCGCTGCTGTCGTCCGAACACGCCGACACCGTTTCGCTCAGCGGCCTCACGCTCGACGGCGGCGGCCAGACGCTGCCCGAAGGCCGCGCATTGGTGTACTTCGATGACGTGAAAGCTGTCCGCATCGCCGAATGCGACGTCATCGGCGCCGGCGGCAATGGCGTGACGCTCGAGAGCTGCGACGGCGAAGTGAGTCACACAACAATCACTGGCGCCGCGGACAACGCGCTCTTTTGCAACGACAGCCGCGGGCTCATCATCGCCGCCAATATCATCGCTAAATCCGGCAATGGCGGCATCCGGCTCTGGCAAAGCGGCAAGCGCCGCGACGGCAGCACGATCGCCGACAATTGGATCGAGGATACCGCTGCGCGCGCGGGCGGCAGCGGGCAGAACGGCAACGCCATCAATGTCTTTCGCGCCGCCGACGTGATCGTGCGCGGCAATCACATCCGCAACGCCGCCTTTTCCGCGATCCGCGGCAATTCCGCCTCCAACATCCAGATCGTCGGCAATAATTGCGCCGGGCTCGGCGAGGTGGCGATCTATTCCGAATTCGGTTTTCAGGGCGCGGTGATCGCCGACAACGTGATCGACGGCGCGGAGACCGGGATTTCCGTCACCAATTTCAACGAGGGCGGCCGGCTCGCCACGGTGAGCGGCAATATCGTGCGCAATCTGCGCACGCAGCGTCCGGGCGAGGCCGGCGTCGGCATCGGCGTGGAGGCCGATACCGTGGTCAGCGGCAACGTCATCGAGGGCGCGCCGCTTGCCGGCATCAGCGCCGGCTGGGGGCAATATCTGCGCAACGTCGCGGTGACCGGCAATGTGGTGCGCGATAGCGCGATCGGCGTCGCGGTTTCGGTGGTCGCCGGCGCCGGCGTCGCGGTGATTTCCGGCAACCTGTTCGCCGGCACGCTGCACGGCGCCATCGTCGGCATGGAATGGCACAAAGCGGTGACCGGCGACCTCGCGCTGACCGGCGCCGAGCGCTATCCGCAGCTCAAGATCAGCGGCAACCAGGTTAGCTGACTGCCACGTTTAGGCCGGAAAGCGCCACTATCTGCAACCTATGCCGGCCACCCGCCCCTCCCGCCGAAAGCTGATCATGCTTACGATCTTTGCCGTGTTCCTTGTGCCGCTCATCGCCCGCGCCGCGCTCTATGCCGCCGGCGATGGCCCGCGCTCCTGGCGCGACGCCGACTGGTCGAGCACGGGCACGCTGCCGCCGGCCGGCGACTACAAGCCCGCGCGCGTGATCGTGTTCACCGGCAAGGCCGGCGCCTGGAAGGGCATTTTCGCGGTGCATAGCTGGATCGTGCTCAAGCCGGCGGGCGCGCGCGAATGGACCCGCTACGACGTGGTCGGCTGGGGCAACCCCGTGCGTACCAACAATTGGCCGCCGGACGGCCGCTGGTTCGGCAATCGGCCGGTGGCGATCGCCGATATTTCCGGGCCCGACGCGGAGAAGCTGATCCCGCGCATCGAGACGGCGGTGCGCGACTACAGCTTCCGCCACCCCGGCGATTACCGCATCTGGCCGGGGCCGAACAGCAACAGCTTTACTGCCGCGATCCTGCGCGCGGTGCCGGAACTCGGCGTGGCGCTGCCGCCGAACGCAGTCGGCCGCGACTTCCGCGACCGGTTCTATGCCGGCCGCACCGACAGCGGTACCGGCGTCGAGCTCAACCTCGCCGGCTTTGCCGCCGTCAAGCTCGGCTGGGTCGAGGGCGTCGAGCTCGACCTGTTCGGGCTGGTCGCCGGGCTCGATCTGCGTCACCCCGGCGTCAAGCTGCCGGGTTACGGCCGTATCGGCGTGGAATCGCCGGTCGCCACCGCATTGGCGCGGTAGCGCATGACCCGGAAAAGTGGGGACCGGTTTTCCAATAAGGTCATGCGCCGTCAAATGAGCTTCACATTTTTCTCACGGCCTTTTGTCCCGCTGCGGCATCAAGCGGGGTGACGCGCGCGCGGGGGCCGTGGCAAGTTAGCGGGGCAATCGAGGATTCCCATGCGCGACACGCTGCCGCTGCTCGACCAGGTGCCCTTTCCCGCGATCCGCCGCGGCAAGCTCGACACGCTGCAGATCAATGTCGGCTATCGCTGCAACCAGTCGTGCTTCCATTGCCACGTCAATGCCGGGCCGAACCGCACCGAGGAGATGTCGGCGCAAGTCGCCGACCTGGTGCTCGACTTCGTCGAGCGCCGGCGCATCGGCACGCTCGACATCACCGGCGGCGCGCCGGAATTGAACGCGAATTTCCGCCGCCTGGTGACGGCAGCGCGCAGGCTCGGCGTCAAGGTGATGGACCGCTGCAATCTCACCATCCTGGAGCAGCCGGGGCAGGAGGATCTCGCGGAATTCCTGGCGGCGAACCGGGTCGAGGTGGTGGCCTCGATGCCCTGTTATCTGCAGGACAATGTGGAGCGCCAGCGCGGCAAGGGCGTGTTCGGCGGTTCGATCCGCGGCCTGAAAAAACTCAACGCGCTCGGCTTCGGCCGCGATCCGGCGCTCACGCTCAACCTGGTCTATAATCCGCAGGGGCCGGCGCTGCCGCCGCCGCAGGCCGCGCTCGAAGCCGACTACAAGCGTGTGCTGGGCGAGAGCTACGGCATCGTGTTCAACAAATTGTTCGTGCTCGCCAATATGCCGATCCAACGCTTCGGCACCATGCTGATCAACAAAGGCGAATTCGACGGCTATCTGCAACTGCTGCAGGACGCGCATCTCGACGCCAATCTCGACGGCGTGATGTGCCGCAACCTGATTTCGGTGGACTGGCGCGGCTACGTCTACGACTGCGACTTCAACCAGATGCTTGATCTGCCGCTGACGCGCGGCGCGCGCAGCCGCGTGCATCTCGCCGATCTCATCGACGACGACATCAAAGGCAACCCGATCCGCAGCGCCGGGCACTGCTATGGCTGCACCGCCGGACAGGGATCGAGCTGCGGCGGCGCGCTGAAGGAAGCGGCGGAATGAAACTCTCCATCGTCATGCCGGTGCTCGATGAAGCCGCCGATATCGAGACTGCGTTGCAAGCGCTGGCGCCTTTGCGGGCACGCGGCGTTGAAGTGATCGTGGTCGATGGCGGCAGCAGCGACGGCACGAGCGAGTTCGCACGTCCGCTTGCCGATCATGTGATCGCGACGGCGCGCGGGCGCGGCCTGCAGATGAATGCCGGCGCCGCTGCCGCGCAAGGCGACGTGCTCTTGTTCCTGCACGCCGACACGCGATTGCCGCAAAACGCCGACCGGCTGGTGCTCGACGGCCTCGCGCGGTCGGGCCGCTGCTGGGGCCGCTTCGATGTGCGCTTCGATGGCGGCGGATTGCTCGCTTTGATCGCGCTCATGATGAACTCTGCGCTCGCGTCTGACCGGCATCGCCACCGGCGACCAGGCGATGTTTACGACCCGCGCGGCCTTCGAGGCGGCGGGCGGCTTTCCGCCGATCGCACTGATGGAGGACGTGGCGCTGTCGGCCAAGCTCAAGCGCACGGGCAAGCCGCTCGCTTTGCGCGCGCGCGTGACCACCTCGGGTCGCCGCTGGCGGGCGCACGGCATGTTGCGCACCGTGCTGCTAATGTGGGGCTTGCGCTTGCGCTTCTTCCTCGGCGCCGATCCGGCGAAGCTGGCGCGCGCCTACGGCTATGCCGAACGGTGATCCGGTCGCAATTGCCGTCCTGGCCAAGGCGCCGATCCCGGGCATGGCCAAAACCCGCCTGATCCCGTCGATCGGCGCGCATGCGGCGGCGGTGCTGCAGGAGCGATTGACCGAGCGCGCGGTGGAAACGGCGGTCGCCGCCGACATCGGCCCGGTGACGCTGTGGTGCGCGCCCGATCTCATGCGGGTGTCGTTTCAGGATTTGGCGGCGCAGTTCCCGATCGTCCTCAAGCAGCAGCCGGATGGCGACCTCGGCACGCGCATGTTGGGCGCCCTGGCCGCGGCGCAGGGTCCCGTTCTGGTCATCGGAACGGATTGTCCGGCCTTCACGGCGGAGATTCTGCGGGCAGCCGCGAAGGCGCTGCAACAGGCCGATGTCGTTCTGATCCCGGCCGAGGACGGCGGCTATGTGCTGATCGGCGCGCGCGCCGTCCATCCCGAACTTTTCTCCGGTATCGCCTGGGGCACCGCGGCGGTGATGCAAGAGACGCGCGCGCGCATCGCCACGCTCGGCCTTAACGTCGTCGAACTTCCTGCGCTGTGGGACGTCGACAGCGAGGACGATCTCGCCCGCTTCGAGAAACTGTTTCCGGAAATGGCGCTTTAGCTACTGCAAGCGGATCAGCACCAGCCCGGCGACGATCAGCAGCGCGGCGGCGATCCGCACCGCGCGCAGCGGCTCCTTGAGCACAATCACGGCAATGACGGCGCCGAACAACACGCTGGTCTCGCGCAAGGTGGCGACGATGGCGATCGGTGCCAAGGTCATTGCCCATAGCGCGATGCCGTAGGAGATCACCTGCAAGGCGCCCCCGGCAAAGCCGCGTCGCCAATAGGTCCGCATCGCCGGAATGACATCGCGGCCGTCACGGTAGAGCGCATAGGGCACCATCACCAGGGCGATGCCGACGAACAGCGAGAGCGAATAGGCGTTGGGGTTGCCGGCGAGCCGCGCGCCGATGCCGTCCACCACCGAATAGGTGCAGATGGTAAGCGCCGTCATGAGCGCGAAACCGACGGCGCGGCGGTCGATCTTGACCAGTTCGCGGCCGCCGCGTGCCGACAATAGGAACACGCCGGTGACCAGCGCGACGATGCCGAGCCAGCCGATCAGGCTCAGCTTCTCGCCGACGAAGAGCGTGGTCGCCGTCGCGGTCATCAGCGGCGCCGAGCCGCGCGCGATCGGATAGACTTGGCCGAGATCGCCGGTGCGGTAGGCTTCGATCAGCGCGGCGAAATAGAACAGATGGATGACGACCGAGGCGATCAGCCAGGGCCACGCGGCCCACGCCGGAACGCCAGCCAGTGGCAAGAACACAAGGGCCACCACACCGGAGCCGATTGAAATCAACGTCGTGGTCGAGAGCGGGTCGAGCCCGACCTTGATCAGCGCATTCCAACCGGCATGACAGGCTGCGGCGAACAGGACGGCGAGGAAGACGAGGTTTTCCACTTACGCCTTGGCCGCCGCCGGCGCCCACAGCTTGGGTCCGGCGCGCGCGTATTGCGGCGGGCGGGCGACGTCGGCGCCGAGCGTCTTGGCGGCGTGCCAGCCCCAGTGCGGATCGTCGAGGAAGCAGCGCGCCATCGACACCATGTCGGCTTCGCCTTTGGCTACGATCTCTTCGGCGTGTTCGGGCTTGACGATGAGGCCGACGCAGCGCGTCGCTATGCCGGCTTCTTTGCGCACGCGCGCGGCGATCGGCACGTTGTAGCCGGGCTCGGTCGGATTGCGCGTGTCGGCGGTGACGCCGCCGGACGAGATGCAGATGAAGTCGAGCCCCTCGGCCTTGAGCGCCTTGGCAATCGCCACCGCGTCGTCGGGGGTGAGCCCGCCCTCGCGCCAGTCGCTGCCCGTGATGCGGGCGCCGAGCGGCAGGCCCTTGGGCACCACGGCGCGCACCGCGCGCGCGATCGAGAGCGGAAAGCGCAGGCGGTTTTCCAGCAAGCCGCCGTAGCGGTCGGTGCGCTTGTTGGAGATCGGCGACATGAAGCCATGCGCCAGATAGCCGTGCGCCATGTGCAGCTCGATCTCGTCGAACCCGATGCGCAAGGAGCGCTGCGCGGCGGAAACGAAAGCCGCGCGCACGCGCTCCATGTCGGCTTCGGTCACTTCGCGCGGCGTTTGCCAGCCCTCGCCGAACGGGATCGGCGAGGCCGCCATGGTCGGCCACGGATCGGCTTCGGCTTTAAGCGGTCCGCCGCCCTCCCAGGGACGCTGTGCCGAGCCCTTGCGGCCGGAATGGGCGATCTGGATGCCGAACTTGGCGGTGCCGGCGCGGCGCGCCGCATGCATCACCCGCGCCAGCGCCGCCTCGTTGTCGTCATTGTACAGACCGAGGCAGCCGTGGGTGATGCGGCCGTGACGCTCGACATGGGTCGCCTCCACGATCACCAGCGCGGCGCCGGAATTGGCCAGCATGCCGAGATGCATCAGGTGCCAGTCATTGGCGCAGCCGTCGTCGGCCGAATACTGACACATGGGCGAAACCACGATGCGGTTGGCAAGCTCGAGGCCGGCCAGCTTATAAGGCGAGAAAAGAGCGCTGCTCATGGGATGGGAATACTCGACTGTGGCAGCGCCGCTGCAGGCTCAGCGCTGCTGGATGGACTTCAGATACGCAATGATGGCACCGACATCGTCGGCGTCAAACTCGAATTCCGGCATATCGGGGTGGCCCGTCATGAAGCCCTCGCCCAGGGCCTCCTCCAGGTCTTCGACCGGATAGCGCTGGCCGAGGGTACGAAACGCCGGGGCGTCCTTGACGTGACTGTCGCCGCGGCCGACTGCATGGCAGGACCCGCAAGCACGCGTGAGCAATGCTTCGCCGCGCTTGAGATCCGCGGCGTCGGCCGGCTGCATCGCCGCCGTCATGCCGAGCGCCATCAGCAAGGCTGCCGGAACCGCCTTCATGCGGCCGGACGCAGATCGTTGTTGCCGGCAGCGGGCGCCGCGCCGGCCAGCCCTCTCCAGACCTCCACGGCCTTGACCACGTCGCGCATGAGCGCCGCGAAGCGCTCCTTGGTGTAATAGCGTTGCCAGCGGCCGCTGCGATAAAGCTCGGCAAAATACACGAGCCGGCGCTCGGCGAAATTAAGCCATTGGCGCGATATCGCGTCGAAACGAGGGGCGCCTGGCGGGGCCGGCATGCGTGGTCCGTGGCGGGCGCTGAACCGGCAATCGACTGGAGCGGATCAGCAAGGGCACAATGACGCCGACGCACAACCTTGTGGATAACTTCCATCGTGTAAGCTGATTCGCGAATGTTTTAAATAGCCTATGACCTCCTCACCCACCGCCCGCCGCGCTAGGCTTTGAACTTCTTGGCGAGCGCATCGGCATTTTTGGCGAGCAGGCCGACGTCGGCGCCGACCGCCACGAACAGATAGCCCCAGTCGATATAGCGGCGCGCTTCCTCTTCGTTGCCGGTCAAGATGCCGGCCGGCTTGCCGAGCTTCTTGAGGCGCGTGACCGCATCCTTCATGGCCGCCTGCACGTCCGCATGCTGCGGATTACCGAGATGGCCAAGCGAGGCCGCGAGATCGGACGGCCCGATGAAGACGCCGTCGATTCCATCGACACTGGCGATGGCTTCGAGCTGAGTCAGCGCCGGGGCGGTTTCCACCTGCACCAGCACGCAGATTTCGGCATTGGCCTTGGTCAGATAGCCCGGCACCCGGCCATAACGGCTGGCGCGCGCGGCGACCGACACGCCGCGGATGCCCTGCGGCGGATAGCGCGTGGACGCGACCGCGCGTTTTGCCTCCTCGGCGTTTTGCACATACGGGAACAGTAGCGACTGCGCGCCGATGTCGAGCGCGCGCTTGGCCAGCACCGCGTCGTTCCACGCCGGACGGATGATCGGCGACGCGGTGCCGGCCTGGATCGCCTGCAACTGCGTGACCAGCGCGGGGATTTCATTGGGCGAATGCTCGGTGTCGAGCAGGATCCAGTCGAAGCCGCTATCGCCGATGATCTCGGCCGCGATATTGCTGCACAGGCTCGACCACAGGCCGATCTGAAGTTTCCCCGCCGCTATGGCGTGTTTGAAGGCGTTGCGTGGCATTTCCGGCATGACGTTCCTCTTGCTCTGCTGTCATTGCCCGCGAAGGCGGGCAATCCAGTAATCACAGGCGCTGCGGATCAAATCTTCAGGCTTGCGATTACTGGGTCCCCGCCTGCGCGGGGACGACAAGATTACACAAACTGAATGGCGATGCCGCCAAGCTGACCGAAGTCGGCATGCAGCGTATCGCCTTTTTGCGCAAACACCACGCGGGTGAACGAGCCGGCGAGCACAATGTGACCGGGCTCGAGCGCGTGGCCGTGCGGGCCGATCTTGTTGGCGAGCCAGGCGACGCCGAGGGCGGGATGACCGAGCACGCCGGCGGCGAGCCCCGTCTCCTCGATTTCGGCATTGCGGTACATGATGCCGCCGACCCAGCGCAGATCGACGTCGAGCGGGTCCGACCGGCCGCCCGCCCAGCGCAATGCCGGCGGCGGCGCCATTGTCGGCGACGGTGTCGACGATCTTGCGCGGGTCCTGGATGCGCGCGTCGACGATCTCGATCGCCGGCACGACATATTCGGTGGCGCGCAGCACGTCGGTCAAGCCGACGCCCGGCCCCTGCAGGCGCTTGCCCATGATGAAAGCGAGCTCGACCTCGACCCGCGGCTTGCAGTAGTCGGCGTGCTGCACCTTGGCGCCGTCGGCGATCATCTGGTCGTCGAGGATGTAGCCGTAGTCCGGCTCGTCGATCATCGAGGAGCGCTGCATCGCCTTGGAGGTCAGGCCCACCTTGTGGCCGATCAGTTTGGCGCCGGCTTTGATCTTGCGCTCGGCGACGATGGTCGAGATCGCGTAGCTGTCGTCGATGGTGATCGAGGGAAAGGTCACGTGCAACTGCACCGCTTGTTTGCGTGCCTTTTGCGCGGCCATCAAGATATCGGCGGCTTTGTTGCGCTCGGCGTCGGAGAGCATGGGGTTTCCTCGTGCAGCTTTTTCGCTGACTTTTATCCGTCACCCTGAGGCGCGAGCGCGCAGCGCGAGCCTCGAAGGGCGACCGCCCGGCCGTTCATCCTTCGAGGCCCGCGCGGTCGCGCGGGCTCCTCAGGATGACGGAGCTAATGCTTCAGCTTCGGATCGACCGCGAACTTCGCTTGCGTCTTCTTGCCGATCTCGTCCACCGTGACGCCGGGGGCGAGTTCGATCAGCGTCATGCCGCCCTTCTTGCGGTCGATGTTGAACACGCCCAAGTCGGTGATCACCATGTCGACGACGCCGGCGCCGGTGAGCGGCAGGTTGCACGCGTGCAAGAGCTTGGGGTCGACGCTGCCGTCCTTGCCCTTGGCGGTGTGTTCCATGACCACCACCACCTTCTTGACGCCGGCGACCAGATCCATGGCGCCGCCCATGCCCTTGACCATCTTGCCGGGGATCATCCAGTTGGCGAGATCGCCGTTTTCGGCCACCTGCATGGCGCCGAGGATGGCGATGTCGATGTGGCCGCCGCGGATCATGGCGAAGCTGTCGGCGGAGGAGAAAAAGCTGGTGGTCGGAATTTCGGTGACGGTCTGCTTGCCGGCATTGATCAGGTCCGGGTCCTCGTCGCCCTCATAAGGGAACGGACCGAAGCCGAGCATGCCGTTCTCGCTCTGCAGCTGCACGGTCATGCCGTCGGGGATGTAGTTCGACACCAGCGTCGGAATGCCGATGCCGAGATTGACGTAGAAGCCGTCGCGCAATTCCTTGGCGGCGCGCTCGGCCATCTGCTCGCGGGTCCAGGGCATGGTTACACCTCTTCTCCGGTTCCGGCAGGTGCAGGACGCTTGCGCACCGTGCGCTGCTCGATGTGCTTCACCGCGTTCGGCACATGCACGATCCGCTGCACGTAAACGCCCGGCGTGATGATGTGGTCGGGATTGAAATCGCCCGGCTGCACCAAGTGCTCGACCTCGGCGACCGTCACCTTGCCGGCGGTCGCCATCATCGGATTGAAATTGCGCGCGGTCTTCCGATAGACAAGATTGCCTTCGGTGTCGCCCATCCACGCATGCACGATCGCGAGATCGGCGACGATGCCGCGCTCCATGATGTAGCGCTCGCCGTCGAACTCGCGTTCTTCCTTGCCCTTGGCGATGTCGGTGCCGGCGCCGGTGCGGGTGAAGAACGCCGGGATGCCGGCGCCGCCGGCGCGGATGCGCTCGGCCAGCGTGCCCTGCGGATTGAACTCGATCTCCAGTTCGCCGGCGAGAAACTGCTGGGCGAACAATTTGTTCTCGCCCACATAGGACGAGATCATCTTCTTGACCTGCTTGGTCTCCAAGAGCAGGCCGAGGCCGGCGCCGTCGACGCCGGCATTGTTCGACACCACCGTGATATTTTTCACGCCGGAATCGCGGATCGCCAGAATGAGCGTTTCCGGGATGCCGCACAGGCCGAAGCCGCCGGCGTGGATCAACATGCCGTCCTTGAGCAGACCGGCGAGCGCAGCTTTAGCGTCGGGATAAACCTTCTTCATGCAATACCACCACTCTCCCGGACAGTTTTGACCCTAGCGAAACGACACAGAACATCAATAAGACGGTCTAACGCAAGCCTAGCGCGCGGGCGGATTTGCCGGCGCGGTAGCCGGCGGCGGCGAAGCCGGCGGCGTAACGTCGGTCACCGGATTGCGCGGGCGCGTCGGCGCGGCCGGAGCCGCCGGCGCCGGCGCCGCCGTCATTGCGGCCTTCGGCGGCGTGAGCGCGGTCGGCAGCGGCAGATGGTGCGGGTAATAGGTCCAGAACACGAAGGCCGCCGCGAACAGCACGGCCGACAGCACGGCGCCCAAGAAGCGGCGGCCGAAGGACAGGACATTGGCGATCAGCGAGGCGAGGAAGACAAACAGCGCCAGGATAACGACATACAGCCAGTCCACGGTCGCCAGATCGATCGGCATAGTTTTCATAGCACTCATTCTCCTCCCGACATTGACGCCGAATATTAGCGCAGACCCACAATGCGGGTCACCTGTGCCCGCTTATTTCCCAACCTCGCATTTGTGATTATACATCCACCCCCATGCCAAATCTCCTCATCCTCACCGAAGTCCAGGAATCGATGCGCGCCCGCTACAAGGCCATGCTGCTGGAACAGTTCCCGCAGCTGACCATCAACGTGGTCGGCCACCATACCCTGGTAGAGCCCTACATTGCCGACACCGACATCCTGCTGTGCTTTTCCCCGCCCATGGCCGACCACGTGGTGCGCGACGCGCCCAAGCTGAAATGGATCCAGGCGCTCGGCACCGGCGTCGACAACATCGTCGACCTGCCCTCGCTCGGCAAAGAGGTACTGGTCACCAATATCCGCGGCATCCACGGCGCGCCGGTGTCGGAAGCAACCATCGCCTATATGCTCTCGCTCGCGCGCGACATGCCCGGTTCCGTGCACGCGCAGGACAAGTGCGCCTGGGAGCGCTGGCCGTCGCGGCTCTTGTCCGGCAAGATCGTCGGCATTCTCGGCGTCGGGTTGATCGCCGAATATCTGGCGCCGATCTGCAAAGCGCTGCACATGACGGTGATCGGCATCAGCGGCAGCCCGCGCGCGGCCAAAGGCTTCGACCGCATGGTGGCGCGTAGCGATCTCATGAATGTCGCCGGCGAACTCGACTATCTGGTGGCGCTTGCGCCGCTGACGCCGGAGACGCGCAACATCGTCGGCGAGAAACTGCTCGCCGCCATGAAGCCCACCGCCTATCTGGTGAACGTCGCGCGCGGCGGCGTGGTCGACGAGGCGGCGCTGATGGCCGCGCTCGAAAACGGGACGATCGCCGGCGCCGCGCTCGACGTTTTCTCGCAGGAGCCGCTGCCGCCTGCCAGTCCATTGTGGAAGACCAAGAACTTGACCATCTTCTCGCATCTCGGCGGCTACTCGCAGGGTTACGAGGACCGCGCCATGCCGACCATCGCCGGCAATATGGCCAAGTTCCTCGCCAACGATCTCAAGAACATGAGCAATATCGTGCGTAAGCCTGCGTCCTGGGGAGATTGAACCATGGCTTTGTCGGAACGCTTGAACACGCCGATTTCCACCGCCGAACTCGAGCGCCGCTGGAAAGCGGTGCGGGCCGCCATGGAACGCGACAAGGTCGACGTGCTGCTGATGCAGAACAACAACGATCACATGGGCGGTTATGTGCGCTATTTCACCGACATGCCGGCGACCAACGGCTATCCCAACACGGTGATCTTCCCGCGCGACGGCGAGATGACGGTGGTGTGTCAGGGGCCGTTCGGCGGCGCCGAAGCGACCGCGCAGGGCGATCAGACCTGGCGCGGCGTCGAGCGCATCCTCACCACGCCGAGCTATGCCTCTTGCCATTACACCAAAGACTACGACCCGGAGCTTGCCGCCAAGGCGCTGGCGCCGTTCCGCAACGCCACTATCGGTTATGTCGGCATCTATCAGATGTCCTATGCGCTGCTCGATTACGTCAAGCGCACGTTTCCGAAGGCGCGCTATGTCGATGCCTCCGACCTGGTCGACAAAATAAAAGTCATCAAGAGCGCGGAGGAAATGGAGCTGGTCAGGCGCGCGGCGCTGATGCAGGACGGCGCCATGCGCGCCGCCTTCGCGGCGGTCAAGCCCGGCATGCGCGACACCGAGGTGGCGGCGGTCGCGCAGCATTACAGTCAATGCCACGGCAGCGAGAACGGCATTTATCTCTGCGCCTCGATGCCGCTCGGCAAGCCGAGTAAGTTCGCCAACCGGCATTTGCAGAACCGCGTCATCCAGCAAGGCGACCAGATCGCGCTTTTGGTCGAGGATAACGGGCCGGGCGGCATGTACACCGAGCTTGGCCGTTCGTGCGTCGTCGGCGCCAAAGTGCCGCAGGCGATGAAGGAGGAGCTCGAATTCTGCAAGGAGTCGCGCAAACTCACGCTCGACCTGCTCAAGCCGGGCGCGTCCTGCAAGGACATTTGGGACGCCTTCAACGCCTTCATGCGTAAGAACGGCCGGCCGATGGAGGCGCGGCTTTACTGCCACGGCCAGGGTTACGACCTGGTCGAGCGGCCGCTGATCCGCAACGACGAGCCGATGAAAATCGGAAAAGACATGAATATCGTCGTGCATCCGACTTATATCCACGCCGGTTATCTCAACTGGCTGTGCGACAACTATCTGATCGGCGGCAACGGCCCGGGCGATCGGCTGCACCAGTTTCCCGAGGAGATCGTCGAAGTCGGATAGCAGCCATTCGGGCGGTAAGCTTGACCGGCAATAAAGGGAGCGCAACAAGGCTCTCAACACAAAGTGGAGGATGCGATGAAAAAGACGATTTTTAGAGCCGCGCTGGCGGTATTGCTGGCGCTGACCGGAACGGCGGGCGCGGCGACGTTTCCGGACCGCACATTGACGATGGTCATTCCCTTCGCGGCGGGCGGGCCGACCGACGTGCTCGGCCGCATCATGGCGCAGGCGATGGGCGACATTCTCGGCCAGACGGTGATCGTCGAGAACATCGGCGGCGCCGGCGGCATGACCGGCGGCAAGAAAGTGGCCGACGCCAAGCCGGACGGCTACACCATGCTGCTCGGCACCGTCGGCACGCAGGCGCAGGGCCAGACGCTCTACAAGCATCCGCTCTACAACGCGGTCACCGACTTCACGCCAGTCGCGCTGATCGCCGAAGTTCCGATCGTGTTGATCGCGCGGCCCGACTTTCCGGCCGACAACCTGAAAGATTTCGTCGCTTACGCGAAGGCCAATGCGTCGAAGATGACTTTCGGTTCGGCAGGAGCGGGCTCGGCCACCCATCTCGGCTGCGTCGTCGCCGATCTGGCGATGGGAGTAAATATCACGCACGTCCCCTACAAGGGCTCGGCGCCGGCGATGACCGACCTGATCAGCGGGCGCATCGACTTCTTCTGCGAGGTGCTGTCCACCGCGAAGGCGCTCATCGACAGCCACAAGGTAAAGGCGATCGCGCTTATGACCACGCAGCGCTCGCCGGTCGAGCCCAACGTTCCGACGGGCGAGGAACAGGGCATCAAGGGCTTCGAGGCTTATACCTGGAACGCGCTCTTCCTGCCGAAGGGGGCGGCGCCCGACGTCGTCAAAAAGCTCAACGACGCGGCGGTGAAAGCGATGAATTCGGCCGCAGTGAAGGACCGTCTGCAGAAACTTGGCGCCACCGTGGTGCCGGCCAACGAACAGACGCCGACCTATCTCGGCGACTACGTGAAGAGCGAAATCAAGAAGTGGGAAGCGCCGATCAAGGCCAGCGGCGTGCAGATCGAGTGACATAGCGAAAGCCGCGGCGCGCGGGAAAGGGGGGTCAAAGATGGCCGACATCAAGATTCTCAATCCCGACGCGCTCGGCAAGCCGCTCGGGCAATACTCCCACCTCACCCGCGTGAAGGCATCGGAATTCGTCTTCATCGCGGGCCAGGTCGGCGTCGACAAAGATGGCAAGATCGTCAGCGAGGCGATTTCGACGCCCAGTGCGTGCAGACCTTCGCCAATATCGAGGCGGCGCTCAAATCGGTCGGCGCCGGCTGGGGCAATATCGTTCGAGTTCACCACTTATCTGGTGCACTCGCAGGACATCCCGAAATTCATGACGTGCCGCCTGCGCGAATTTCCAAAAATGTTTGCGAATGGCGCCTACCCGCCCAACACACTGTTGATGATCGACCGGCTGGTGCAGGAGCCGTTTTTGGTTGAGGTGTAGGCGGTCGCAGCGCTTTAGCCGCGAAGCGAGCGGTTGTAACGGCGCGGTCTACCCGCATGCCATGTCAAAATCGACAGTAGGCGCAATTCAATATTGCAACCCATGATAGCCCAGACTAGGATGCTCCTCAGTACACGGGGTGTATTGCGTAAGGGGGCGTATCATGCGGGGCGTTGTTGCGTTCAGTTTGCTTTGCGGTCTCTGAATTGGCCTCGCCGGATGCGCGGATCCAAACACCAAACCCACCCATCTTGCGTTCGGCACGACCACCGATGCGGTCACTATGGGGCCGGCGCTTCGCATCGTCACCGAGCGTCCGCGGCAGATCGATAGCGGGGCTCCCTTGCCGACGATCTGCACCGAACCCAGCCCCGACGTCGCCGTCGCATTCGGCAGGAGCTTGGCCGCCTCGGGGAGTATTACGGAGCAAGGCGGCACCAGCGGCAGCGGCAGCGTGACCGCCACCAGCACCGAGACGGCGACCGCGCTAGCCCGGGCGGACCGCTGGAGTGCTGGCGCTACGCGACGGCCTCTACGCCGCGTGCCAGTCCTATGTGAACGGCGTGCTCGGGCACGACGCCTATGCGCTGATTCTCAGTCAATATGGCAACCTGCTGGTCGCGCTGACCGGAACCCAAACATCGGGAACGCCCGTCGGCTATACCGCGAGGAATTGGCGACGCTCGGCATGATGGTCGCATGCCTGAGCGAGTACGATCCGACGCGGATCAGGCCGTATTTGGCTAACGGCAAGCCGAGTCTGAACCCGTTCTTGTCGATGCGGGGTTGTTCCTATCTGTTCAGCCAACTGGCGAGCGGCAAGTTGCTGGCGCCGCCGAAACCGGCGGCGAAGGCATCGGCACAAGCAACACCGGCCAAGGAGACAAAGGTTGCGGCGGGCCAGAAAGTCACCTTGACGAATACGACGGTCACGGAAAATGCGGGACCGCCGTTTATCGCCGTCGCTGCACCCCCCCAAGTAAACGGGCGGACAGATCGCGCCTAGCTTTAGCGCGGCTTGTCGATCAGGCTGACGTGGGCGGCGACCACGCGCCAGCCTTCCGGGAATTTCACCCAGGTCTGCATCTGCCGGCCGGTCTTGCCGGGCGCCGAAGGGCGCTCGTAGAGCGTCGAGGCGACGGCGAAGTCGCGGCCGAAGGTGGTGATCACCGTGCGATCAAGCGTGCGGCCGAGCGCGACCGGCGAGCGCGCCGCGCGGAACGCCTTGATCGCGTCATAGCCATAGAGAATTTCACCGCCGCCGTAGCGGATGGTGCGCGGATCGTCGCGGAAGAAGGAGTTGAGCGCGGCGACGTCGTTCGACACCAGCGCTTTTTCGTAGGCGTCGAAGGCCGCGCGCACCTCGGCTACGACCTCCGGCAGGTCGATCTCCATTGTCATTACTCTTACTCCCCTTTGCTCTGCCCTCGTGCTTCGTCATGGCCGGGCTCGTCCCGGCCATCCACGCCTTTCTTTCGCGGCCAAGACGTGGATGCCCGGCACAAGGCCGGGCATGACGGCGCAGTCATCAGAGGTTGGGCCGCGGCGCGGCGACTGCGCCCGCCTGTTCGAGCGCATGCGCGATGCGCAGCGCGATGTCCTCGCGCCAGGGCGCGGCGATGATCTGCACCGCGATCGGCAGCGGCTTGAGCGGCACCGGCACCGCCACCACCGGCAGGCCGACGAAGGAGATCGGCTGGGTGTAGATGCCCATGTTGGGCCGCACCGGCAATTCGACGCCGCCGAGCATGAAGGTCTGCTGGCCGATCTTGGGCGCGGTGCAGGGCGTGGCGGGCGCCAAAATGGCGTCGCAGGTCTTGAACAATTCGAGCACGCGCTCGCGATACCAGCGCCGGAAAATCTGCGCCTTCACGACCAGCGTGGACGGCACCATGGCGCCGGCGATCAGGCGGTCGCGCACGGCGGGGTCGAAATCGCGCGCCTGCTTGCGCAGACGATCGAGATGGAGCGCGGCGCCTTCGGTCGCGGTGATGACATAGGCCGCGGCGCGCGCGCGAGCCGCTTCGGGAATTTCGATTTCCTTCCGCGCGCCGGCGGCCTTGGCCACGCGCGCGAGCGCTTCCAGCGCCTCGGGGAACGCGCCTTTCTTGAAATAGCCGCCGGCGACCGCGATGCGTAAGTCCTCGAGCCCGCGCTCAAGCAGCGGCGTCGCCGGCTCGAACGGGCGGTCCGTGCAGGCCGCGTCGTCCGCATCGGGCCCCTGCATGGCGTCGTAGGAGAGCGCGAGGTCGCGCACCGAGCGCGCGAAGGGTCCGAGATGATCGAGGCTCGCGACGAACGGAAAACTGCGCGCGCGCGTGAGCCGGCCGTAGGTCGGCTTCAACCCGAAAATCCCGCACAGCGAGGACGGCACCCGGATCGAGCCATTGGTGTCGGAACCGAGCGCGAGCGGCACCAGGCCGCCGCCGACCGCCCCGCCCGAGCCGCCCGAGGAACCGCCGGTCATGCGCGTTACGTCGTGCGGATTGCGCGAGGGGCCGTCGTGCACGTTCTCGCCGGTAAAGTCGTAGGCGTATTCGCCCATGTTGAGCGCGCCGACCAGCACCGCGCCGGCCGCTTCCAGCCGCTCGATCAGGGCTGCGTCGCGCGGCGCGGGCGGCCGCGCGCGGTTGATCTTGGAGCCGGCGACGGTGGCAAGGCCTTCGATATCGAACAGGTTCTTGACCGCGAAGGGCACGCCGGCGAGCGGCAGTTTGGCCTTGTCGCGCATGGCGTCGATGGCGCGCGCCCGTCGCCGCGCGCGATCGGCGGTGACGGCGGTGAAGGCGTTGAGCGTCGGATTGCGCTCTTCGATGCGCGCAAACGCATCGTCCACCACGCCGAGCGCGCTCGCCCGCCCGGCGCCGACCGCCTGCGCGATCGCGGCCGCTGTTGCCCAGGATAGATCGTCGGACATGGGTCAGGCCTTGTAAATCGGCGCCGGCTCGGCCTCGTCCGGCAGCGGAAATTCCGCGACCAAAGCGGCGTGCTTGAGCGTGACTGCAAGATTGGCCTTCACTGCGCTTTGCCATTCCGGCGCGAGCGGCAATTGCAGCGCGGCGGCGGCGGCGGCGATGAAATCGTCGAGCGGGTCTGCCATGGCGGTATCCTCGTTGCGGGCTGGGAGAAGCAAATTCGTTGCCAACAGATCGCAGGGCGGGCGTCCAGGCAAGCGTCAGCGCCCCTATTCTTTGCGGCGCGGGGTACGCCGTCGTCTCCTTCGAAAGCATCGCTCCCCAGAGGGAGGCGGAGCGCCGAGCAACGCGGAGGCGCGTGGCGCACGCACCATTCGGGCGGCGTGGCGAAGCCGTCCCGACACGCCAGCGCGGCGCGTCGCTTCCTGGCGCCGGGGCTGCGCCTCTCGGCGCTCACTGCGGCATTTCGGTTTCTCGGCGCCAGTTCTTCCGGTCAGCGGGTGGTCGCGTCCCGCCAGCCCTCCGGGCGGCTCGAGCCGCAGACACCGTCCGCGCAGCCCTTCCGCGGGCGGCTCCTAGTGGCCGCCGGGCGGGTCCCGGCGCCGCCCGGGAGGGGGAGGTACGTTCGTCTCCCCCGCGCGGGCGCCGCATCCGGTCCCACTGTCATGACGCCTCATGAAGCGCCCTCGGCGGACCGAACATATTGATTATAATCCTACTAGGAAAATTGTCAAGAGGCTGGCCGCATAATACAACCTATGAATTGCGTCAGAAAAAATTCATTTGACGGCGGCGCATTTCAAAATATGACCGCTACTCCCGGTTGCAAACGTCATGGCGAGCCGCGTAGAAACTCTGAAGGAGGGCAGTCCCATGGTATCATTTGCTGTCAGATTTGGACGGCCAGCTTCATTGCTTCACTATCCCGATTAAGTCGAAATACCGATCGTCTCGATTCCGATGAAAGTCTCCCGGCCCCGGCCGCGATCAACTATCCGCCGTTTCTTGCGGATAAACGGTCGTCGTCGCGACAGTAATGCTGGCGCTAATCGCGAAGGCGCTCGGCTACGACAATTGGAATCCTTGCGCCAAAATAATCGATCGGACAGCAGGCGGATGTCCGCCGAGGCGAGCGAGTGAGCATGGATTTTCCGCCGCCATTGAGGCGATGCAGAAACATATCGGATCCGAAGTGACAATTCGGACCGAATAGCGCTGCGGCACGGACGCAAAGCGCCGCCGGAACTCGAGAAATCGGCCGCATGGTTCGGGACGCGTCGCCACGCGGCGCTCTTCACCAAGCGGCCGACACTGGCACGGGCCGTTTTTATCTCGCCTCGTCCAGCGCCCGCGCCACGCGTTGGCCGAACGCGTCGGTGCCGAGCGGGCCGCCCATGTCGGGCGTGCGCCATTCCTTCTTGGCGATGACGCGGTCGAGCGCGGCCTCGATCGCCCGCGCGGCATTTTCAAGTTTCTTATCCCCGCGCCGCTCGCCCAGCCAGGCGAGCAGCATCGCCGCCGAGCCGATCAGCGAGGATGGATTGGCGACGTTCTTGCCGGCGATGTCGGGCGCCGAGCCGTGCTGGGCCTGCGCCACCGCATGCTCGGCGCCGGCGTTGAGCGAAGCCGCCAAACCGAGACTGCCGGCGATCTCGCTCGCCTCGTCGGACAGGATGTCGCCATACATGTTGGTGGTGACGACGACGTCGAACGGGCTGGCATCGCGCACCAAAAGCGCCGCCATGGCGTCGATGATGCGCTCCTCATAGCTCACGTCCGGGTAGCGCGCCGCCACCGCCCGCACGCATTCGAGAAATAGCCCGTCGGAGACGCGCAGCACATTGGCCTTGTGCACGGCGGTGACTTTTTTGCGCCGCTGCAGCGCGAGTTTGAAGGCAGCCTGCGCGATGCGGGTCGAGCCGGCCCGCGTGATCTTGCGCATGGCGATCGCCAGATCGGGCGTCGGCATGAACTCGCCGGGGCCGAGATGCATGGAACGGTCGGCATAGAAGCCTTCGGTATTCTCGCGCACGATGACCAGATCGACCGCCGAACCGCAGCGCGGCGGAAAACCCTCGCGCGAACGCGCCGGCCGGATATTGGCGTAGAGGTCGAGCCGCTTGCGCAGTTCGCCGGACGGATTGAGGCCGCCTTCGGCAATCGGCGGATATTCGTTGTGCGACACCGGGCCGAGCAGCACGCCGTGCGCGGCCTTAGCTTTGTCCAGCACGGCGGACGGAAATGTGCTGCCACCGGCACGGTGCGCGGTCCAGCCGACCGCCGCCGCTTCGTAGGCGAGGCGCAAGCCGAATTTGGCGTCGGCCGCGCGCAGCACGGCGAGCGTCGCCGCCATGATCTCCGGCCCGATGCCGTCGCCTTCCAGCACCAGGATGTCGATATTTTGCTTGGCGGTCATCGGCTCCCTCGCGCCCTGCGTGGCGACCTTGCGTCATATAGACGGAATGCCGCCCGGCGGCTACGTTTCCCCGCAAAGCGTCGAATGACGAATAGGGAGGATGTGGTCGTGAAAGTCTTGAAATCGCTGCTGCTCGCGTTTGCCTTGTTGTGCCCCGCGCTCGCCATGGCGCAGAATTTTCCCGACAGGACCATCCGGCTGATCGTGCCGTTCCCGCCCGGCGGACCAAACGACATCATCGCCCGCGTCGTCGGCAAGCGCATGTCCGAAATTCTCAAGCAGACCATCGTCATCGACAATCGCGCCGGCCAAGGCGGCGTGCTGGGTACCGACATCGTCGCGAAATCGGCTCCGGACGGCTACACCATCGGCATCGTCAGCGCCGGCGCGCTGGCGATCAGTCCAAGCATGGAAAAAGTCGCCTACGATACGCTCAAGGATCTGCAGCCGATCACGCTGGTTGCCAAAGTGCCGGAGATGCTGGTGGTGGCGACCAGCGTTCCCGCCAACAACATGGCTGAGCTGGTGGCGCTCGCCAAGAAGGAGCCCGGCAAGCTCAACTTCGCCTCTTCCGGGCCGGGCAGCATGCCGCATCTGGCCGGCGAACTGTTCAAGCTCACCGCCAATATCCAGATGACGCACGTGCCCTACAAGGGCGCGGCGCCCGCGGTGAACGATCTGCTCGGCCAGCAGGTGCAGATGGTGTTCCTCGATCTGCCGATCCTGCTGCCGCAGATCAAGGCCGGCAAGCTGCGGCCGATCGCCGTCGGCGCGCCGCAACGCGTGCCGAGCGCGCCCGATGTGCCGACCACCGCCGAAGTCGGCATGCCGAACCTGCTGACGGAGAACTGGTACGGCATGGTCGCGCCGGCGCATACGCCGTCGCCGGTCGTCGCCGCGCTCAACAAGGCGGCAGTCGAGGCCATGAAGGATGCCGAGGTGGTATCCAAGCTTTCGAGCCAGGGCGCGATCTTGGTCGGCGATACGCCGGATCAATTCCGCTCGTATATCGCCAGCGAAACCAAGAAATGGGCGATGGTGATCAAGGAAGCCGGCGTGCCGGTCGCAAAATAGCGCAGTGGAAGTTTTGTCCAGCGTTCCAGAACAATTCCTGCTGCGCTCGACGCTGACCTCGCCGTTCGGCCGCAAGGTGCGCATGGCGATCGACGTGCTCGGTTTGGGCGAGCGCCTGGCGCTGGTGCCGGCCGACCCGCTCGACGAGAACGACACGCTGCGCCGGCAAAACCCGCTCGGCAAAATGCCTTGTCTCGTGCTCGGCGACGGCACGTCGATCTACGACAGCGGCGTGATCGTCGAATATTTGCAGGAGCTCTCCGGCAGCGACCGGCTGATCCCGGCGCGCGGCCTGCCGCGCTTCAAGGCGCTGACGCTGGCGCGGCTCGCCGACGGCATCATGGATGCCTCGATCCTGGTCGTTTACGACGGCCGCTTCCGGCCCGGCGAGCCGCCGTCCGAGCGCTGGCTCGCGCATCAGCGCGGCAAGATCAAGCGCGGGCTGGCCGCCTTTGCGGCTGCGCCGCCCGATCCGCGCAAAACCGATATCGTGTCGATCGGATTGTCTTGCGCGCTCGGCTATCTCGACTGGCGCAAGCAGGTCGATTGGCGCCCGGCCTACCCCGGCCTCGCCGAATGGCTCAAGCAATTCAGCGCGCACGAGCCGGCTTTCGAGCGCACGCGCGCGCCCGCTTCATGAGGGATCATTGATGGCCCAGCCAACCGCCGAACCGCCCGCCGTTCCGCCGTCCTGGACGGAAACGCCGAGCAAGCCGAAACTGAAGCTGCCGCCCGGCGCCTGCGACGCGCACGTGCACGTGTTCGGGCCGCGCGCGCGATTTCCCTTCGGCGGCAGCTACACGCCGTCCGATGCGCCGAAAGAGACGCTGTTCGCGCGCCATAAGTTCCTCGGCATCGAGCGCTGCGTGATCGTGCATAGCGCCGCGCACGGCTTCGATCTTTCCGCCACCGCCGACGCGCTCGCCGCAAAGGGCGGCGCTTATCTGGGCGTGGCGCTGATGCCGGTCACCGTTTCCGACGCCGAGCTCAAGCGCCGTGACGCCGAAGGCTTCCGCGGCGTGCGCTTCCATTACATGGAACATCTCGGCAAGGGCGCGCCGATCGACGAGGTGATCGCATTCGCCAAGCGGCTTGCCGACATCGGCTGGCATCTGCAAATCCACATGGCGGCCGAGCGCATCGGCGAACTGGCGCCGGCGCTCCGGCGTTCGCCGGTGCCGGTGGTGATCGACCACATGGGCCGCATCGACGCCTCGCGCGGGCTCGCACAGGAGCCGTTCCGCAATCTGCTCAAGCTGATGGAAGACCCAAAGTTCTGGGTCAAAGTGAGCGGCTCCGACCGCGCGACGCGACAGGGCCCGCCTTACGCCGACGCGGTGCCGTTCGCGCGCAAGCTGGTCGAGGAATTCGGCGACCGCTGCGTCTGGGGCACCGATTTTCCGCATCCCAATCTCGACGGGCCGATACCCGACGACGGCGTGCTGGTCGATTTGCTCATGCAGATCGCGCCCAAGCAGGCGCAGTTACAGGCGCTGCTGGTCGATAATCCGCAGCGCTTCTACCGTTTCGGCAAGCTCGGCCCGGCCAAGGAGGCATGATCATGAGCGGACGTTTGCAAGGACGCATCGCCATCGTCACCGGCGCCGGCTGCGTCGGTCCCGGCTGGGGCAATGGCCGCGCCACCGCCGTGCGCTTCGCCGAGGAAGGCGCCAAGATTTTCGCGGTCGACCGCAATCTCGACAGCGTGGCCGAGACGGTCGAGCGGGTGAAAGCCGCGGGCGGCGAGATCGTCACCCAGCAATGCGACGTGACCGACAACGCCTCGGTCGCGGCCATGGTGAAGGCCTGCGTCGACCGCTTCGGCCGCATCGACATTCTGGTCAACAATGTCGGCGGCTCGGCCCATGGCGGGCCGGTGGAAATGGCGGAGGAAGTCTGGGACGCCCAGGTCGACTACAACCTCAAGAGCGTGTTCCTCACCTGCAAGCACGTGCTGCCGGTGATGGAGAAGCAGAAGTCGGGCGCCATCATCAACGTCGCGTCGACCTCGGGCATCCGCTTCACCGGCGCTAACCAGGTCGGCTATGCCGCGACCAAGGCCGGCGTGATCCAGCTCTCGCGCGTGGTGGCCGTGCAATATGCGCCCAAGGGCATCCGCGTGAACACCGTGGTGCCGGGGCAATTGCACACGCCGATGGTGGAGGCGCGGCTCGCCAAACAGCGCGCCGGCGGCGATGTCGAGACGCTGCTCAAGCAACGGCTGGAGCGCATTCCGGCGGGCTTCATGGGCGACGGCCGCGACACCGCCAATGCCGCGCTGTTCCTCGCGAGCGACGAGGCGCGCTTCGTCACCGGCACCGAGATCGTCGTGGACGGCGGGATGACGGTAAGGTGCGATTAAGTTTTCCGCCGATTTCAGCAAACCCGGTTCCGCGACGTGCGCTCATGGAACGCTTGCGCCTTTTGAATTGAACCCTTGGGGAATCCGACTGAAACACCGGACAATGCGCAATATTCTTTGGCGATTGCCGCGCTGCTGCGATCGCTCGCTTACCGGTCATCCCGGCAAGTGCCAAGATGCGGTCTCATGACCGACCGCGATCACGACCGTGATTGGCAACGCCATCACCACCACAAGAAAATTGTGGTGTTGAAGACGCATCATGATCGTGACCACGACCACGACAGTTCGGTACGCACGGCGCCTCACCGGGGGCCGTTGTTTACCCGGAATGCGGATTACTGTTCAGCCACCGCCGCGCGAAGCCCAACAGCCCCTGCGGCAGGAAGATGATCATCACGATGAAAATGACGCCGAGCGGGATCAGATAGGGGAACTGATCGCCGAAGATGATCGACATCAGTTCGCGCAACAGCTGGAAGAAGCCGGCGCCGACGATCGGGCCGACCAGCGTGCCGATGCCGCCCATGACGTTGAAGATCACGGTGTCGCCCGAGGTCAAAAAGTAGACGAAATCGGGCGCGGCGAATTCGTTCTGGATGGCGTAGAGCACGCCGGCGAGCCCCGCGAACAGACCCGACAGCATCACCGACACGATCTTGTAGCGCTCGACCGGATAGCCGATCGCGCGGGTGCGCGCTTCGTTCTCGCGGATCGATTGCAGCACCATGCCGAACGGCGATTGCGTCACCCGCCGCAGGAACAGATAAGAGCCCGCCACCACCGCCAGCACGAACCAGTGCAAGGTCGTGCTGGTGAAGCTCGCGTTGTAGATGAACGGGATCGCCAGATGCGGACGCTCGAAGATCAACCCGTTCTCGCCGCCGGTGACCGGCGTCCAGGTAAAGATGATGACGTAGAAGATCTGACTGAAGATCAAGGTCGTGATGGCGAAATAGATGTCGCGCAGCCGGGTCGAGAAATAGGCGACGAACAGCGCGGCGGCGGCGGCGCCGGCGAGCCCGAACAGGATGGCGAGCCACAGGTTCGGCGGACCGACCAGCAGCAGCGCGGCCGCCGCGCCATACATGCCGAGCCCGAAAAAGGCCGAATGGCCGAACGAGATCATGCCGGTGTAGCCGATCAAGAGATCGGACGACATCGCCAGCAGGCCCCAGATCAGGCACTCGGTCAGAAAGCGGCGCCAGAATTCCGGCAGCACCAGCGGCGCCACGATCAGCACCGCCATGACGGCGCAAAAGCCGATCCAATAGACGGCGGTGTGGCTCAATGTCGGCTTCTTGAGCGGCATCGGTTTATCGAGCGGTGCGGTTGTCATTTTGGCGTCGGCACGAACAGGCCGGTTGGACGGAACAGCAGCGTGAGGATCAGCACGACGAACGAGACGATCACCGCCTGCGAGGGATCGACCCAGATCGCGGCGTAGGCTTCAAGCAGGCTGATGAAGATGGCGGCGAGTATGGAGCCGCCGAGATTGCCCATGCCGCCGACCACCACGACGATGAAGGCCTTGAGCACCCAGTCGAGCCCCATGGTGTGGTCGACGCCGACCAGCGGCGCGAACAGCACGCCGCTCGCCGCCGCCATGGCGGCGCCGATGGCAAATACGCCGGTGAACACCCAGGGCACCGGGATGCCCATGGCCTGCGCCATCACGCGGTCCTGCGTGGTGGCGCGGATCCAGACGCCGAACTTGCCGTATTTGAGGAACAGCTAGAAGCCGCCGATGATGGCGGCCGACAGCCCCGCGATCAGGATCCGGTACCAGGGATAATCGAGATAAAAGAGGATGAAAGTGGCCGGTGATCGGCTCCGGCATCTTGCGCGCCACCGGCCCGAACTGCCAGAGCGCGAAATTCTGCAGGATCAGCGAGATGCCGAAGGTGACGAGGATCGTGTTCAACGGATCGCGGCCGATCAGCGGCCGCAACGTGACGATCTGCATCGCCGCGCCGAGAAGCGCGACGATCAGCGATGGACACGATCAGCGCCAGCCAGAAATTTCCGGTGGCCGCGATGACGATGACCCCGACATAGGCGCCGAGCATGAACAATTCGCCGTGCGCGAAATTGACCACGTCCATGATGCCGAAGATCAGCGTCAGCCCGGAGGCGACCAGCGCCAGGATCATGCCGGTGACGATGCCGTTGACCGTCTGGATCAGCAGCAGCTCGAGCGGAAAGTTCTGAAAGAAATGGACGACCGCGTCCATCGCTCACACCCCCAGATACTGCTTGATGACCGCGTCGTTGACGTCGATCTCGGACGCCGCGCATTGGTGGCGCACGCAGCCCTTCTCCATGATGTAGACGCGCTGGCTCGCTTGCAGCGTCAGCGGCACGTTCTGCTCGACCAAGAGGATCGCCACGCCTTCTTTATGCAGCACGTCGATGATCTGGCGGATCTGCGAGACCATGCGCGGCATCAGCCCTTCGGTCGGCTCGTCGAGCAGGATGATCTTGGGCTCCAGCATCATGGCGCGGGCAATCGCCAGCATCTGCTGCTCGCCGCCCGACAGCGTGCCGCCGGCCTGGTTGCGCCGCTCGCTCAGCACCGGGAAGAACGTGAATACCTTGTCGAGCAGCGCTTGCCGCCTTTCTTCGGTGACGCCGTGGCGGTCGAGCCCGGTGCGCAGGTTCTCCATCACCGTGAGCAGGCGGAAGATGCGGCGGTCTTCCGGCACGTAGCCGATGCCGAGACGGGCGAGCTTGTGCGCCGGCAGACCGGTGATGGTGTTGCCGTCGAGCAGCACCTTGCCCTGGCTCGGCTGCACCAGGCCCATGACGGTCTTCAATGTCGTGCTTTTTCCGACGCCGTTGCGGCCGAGCAGCCCGACCACTTCGCCGCGGCCGACCGTAAGCGAGACGCCGTGCAAGATGTGGCTCTTGCCGTAAAAAGTATGCACGTCCTCGACCTGGACGAGCGGCTGCGTATGGGCGCCGGCGGCGGTCATGTCTTGAGATAGACCTCCTGCACCTTGGGATTCTGCTGGATCTCTTCCGGCGTTCCGTCGGCCAGAATGGCGCCGTAATGCAGTACGGTGATGCGGTCGCAGAGCTCCATCACCACTTCCATGTCGTGCTCGACGATCAGGATCGTCAGATTTTCGGCGATGCGCTGCACCAGTTGCATGGTGTCGTGGGTTTCGGCCGCGCTCATGCCGGCGGTCGGCTCATCGAGACACAGCAAAAGCGGCTCGGTGGCGAGCGCGATGCCGATTTCCAGGTTGCGCTGCGCGCCATGCGAAAGATTGGAGGCCAGCTCGTCGCCCAGGTCGAGCAGGCCGACGGCGTCGAGCGCGCGATCCGCCTTCTCGTTGATATCGGCGAAGGCGTCGTGATGCGCGATCATGTTCCAGGCATGCCGGCGCGATTGCGCGGCGATACGCACGTTCTCCAGCACCGAAGCGTTGGGCAGGATGTTGGTGATCTGGTAGGAGCGCGCGATGCCCTTTTGCGAAATCGCGTTCGAGGGCAAGCCGGTTATGTCCTCGCCATTGAATATGATGCGCCCGCCGGTCGGCCGCAGCACGCCGGTCAGGCAATTGAAGAAAGTGCTCTTGCCCGCCCCGTTCGGTCCGATGATGGCGTGGGTTTTGCCGCGCTCGACCGCGAAATTGATCCCGGAAAGCGCGGCCAGGCCGCCGAACCGGACGGACAACAGCTCGGTCTTCAGGATAGGCCCCGACGCCGCTCCCCGGCCCATCGCCGGGGAGCGCACATCGATCGAAGGTTCCGCGCTCACTTAGAGTCTGCTCCGTTCGGCTCTGATCGGAGCTCCCCTCACATTTTGCTCGCGCATGATCTTTTCCGAAAACCGGTTCCCACTTTTCGGGATCATGCGCTACGCCGATGCGAACTTGCAGGCCGGCGGAACGATGGTCTTGTCCTTCGGCACCATGTCGAAGATGTGGAAAGTGCCGTCCTTGACCGTGTAGAGGAACTCGTTGAGGAAGGCCTGATGGTCGGCCTTGCGCAGCGACTTGTCCCCTTGCGGGAAGTCGTCGCTGAGCTTCATCTCGAGCCCCTCGAGCGCCTCGACCAGCTTCATGGTGTCGGCGCGGCTTTCGAACTTCGCCTTCTCCATGCCGAGCTTCAAGGCGTTCATGGCTTCGTAGTTCGACTGCACATAGCGGTCGGGCAGCGGGCCCGACGGATCGATCTTGGCCAACCGCTTCTTGGCCTCATCGAAGAAGTGGTGGTGATAGGGCGTATCGAGCGCGCCCTGGAACACCGGGATGTAGCGGTTGATGGCGGTGAAGCCGTCGATCTTGTGGCCGAGCGCCGGCAGGTTGGTCGACTCGCAGATGGCGCCGTCGCCGGCCCATTTGTACTTTTTGGTCAGGCCGAGATCGTAGGCCTGGTTGCCGATGGTCACGCCATCCTTGCCGAAGAAGATGCCGAACAACCCGTCGAAATTTCCGCTGATCTTCGACAGGAACGGCGTCATGTCGGCGGTGCCGAGCGGGATGCCGGTGGTGCCGACCACCTCGCCGCCGTTCTTCTTGATCTCCTCGGCATAGGCGTCGCGGGTCGACTGGCCCCACGAATAGTCGGCATAGGCGAGGTGCCACTTCTTGCCCATCTTGGCGAGGATGGGTCCGAAGGCGACCGCTTGCGCCGGCGCGTAGTCGTGGACGCGGAAGCTGTAGCGGTTGCAGTGGCTGGTGGTGAGCGTGGTGTCGAGGCACACGCTGATCATGTTGACGATCTTGGCGTGCTCCCACACCGGCATGCAGGCGAGGCAGATGTTGGACAAGAAGCCGCCGACATGCACGTCGATATTGTCCTCGGACACCATCTTCTCGGTCTTTTGCCGCGCGACGGCGGGCGAGCTCTGATCGTCCGCGATCACCAGTTCGATCGGCCGGCCGTTGATGCCGCCGCTCTTGTTGATGCGGTCGACCGCCATCTGCAAGCCGACCAGCGCGGTCTTGCCGCCGGCGGCGCCGGCGCCCGAGAGCGGCTGCTCCGAGCCGATCTTGTAGGCCTTGGCGGCGCCGAAAGCGGCGCGCCACGGCGCCGGCACCAGCATCATCGCGCCGATCGCGCCGCCGCCCCAGCCGACGACACGGCGGCGCGTAACCTTGCCGCTGTACCAGATGTCCTGCGCCCAGGCTTCGTCTTTCCATTTTTCAGTCATCAGCAAGTCCTCCCTCTAATGTCCGATTGTTCGAATCGAAACGCCCGCGCGGCCGCGCGGGCGTCGAAGCATCGTCCGGAAGCAGTCGTCTGAATGAGCGGCATAGCCGCCCGCCGCGCATGCAGGCGCGCTGCGCCCGCCAAGCACGACCGCAAGCCCGATCACCGCACGCCCCACCGTGCTGGCACAAGGCCGCATAGCAAGTTCCTCCCTGCCGGCCCTTGACGGGCTCTTTGGCCTGATAAGTCCCATAAGCAAACGCGATCCTGGACGCAAGTTTCAACCGCTATTTCGATATCGATACATGCCCGCTCACATAGTCGCAGGATGCCCGCGGATTGTGCAGCCGCCCTCGAATCCTACGGCGGCCGATGCTAGACTTTGCGGCGCGGACAGTTTGTTCCGATTTGCAGCGGACGAAAGGCTAATGGCCGTTACCCCCATCCGCCGCGGCGACACGCCGCCGCCCGGCAGCGGCTTGGCGGCGCGGCTGGCGATCCGTGCCGACCGGCATGGCGGGCCGACCTCGGGCCTGGCGCCAGGTTTTGTACAAGGCAACCTTGCCATTCTGCCCAAGCTGCTGGCCGCCGACTTCCTGCGCTTCTGCCAGCTCAACCCGAAGCCCTGCCCGCTGATCGGGATGTCCGCGCCCGGCGATCCGCGCGTGCCGGAACTGGGCGCGGATCTCGACATCCGCACCGACCTGGGGCGCTATCGGGTGTGGCGCAATGGCGAGCTCGTCGCCGAGCCGACCGACGTGCGCGACTTCTGGCGCGACGACCTGGTCAGTTTCGTGATCGGCTGCTCGTTTTCATTCGAGGAAGCGCTGGTGAGCGACGGCATCGAGTTGCGCCACATCACTCAGCGGCTGCAACGTGCCGATGTACCGCACCTCGATTGCCACCAAAGAAGCGGGGCCCTTCCATGGGCCAATGGTGGTCTCGATGCGGCCGATGACGCCGGCCAACGCCATCCGCGCGGTGCAGATCACCACGCGCTTTCCTTCCGTGCACGGCGCGCCGGTGCATATCGGCAAGCCCGAGCTGATCGGCATCAAGGATATCATGAAGCCGGACTACGGCGACGCGGTGCTCGTGCGCGACGACGAGTTGCCGGTGTTCTGGGCCTGCGGAGTGACGCCGCAGTCGGTGATCGCGACGGTGAAGCCGGAATTCTGCATCACGCATTATCCCGGCAGCATGCTGGTGACCGACCGGAAGAATACTGAATTTGCGATTATGTGACTCTGTCGTCCCGGGCGAGCGAAGCGAGACCCGGGACCCATACTCCGCAGTCTATCGATAGGCTGCGGAGTATGGGTCCCCGCTTTCGCGGGGACGACAGCAGAAGCTTAGGCAGCATCCCGCGCGTTCTTGTCGAGCAACCCCGCTTCGATCAGCGCCTCACGGATGCGCGCGATCTCGGCGCGCTCGATCTTCACCAGCGGCGGGCGCACCACCGCACGCGGCAATTTGCCGAGCAGCACCAGCGCCTCCTTCATGCGGTTGTGCATGTCGACGAAGGGATCGGCGTAGAAGGCGCGCGCGGTCGGCTCGATGCGGTCGTTCAGACGCCTCGCCTCCGCCATGTCGTTTGCCTGCACGGCGCGGAACATCCGCGCCTGCAGATCGGCGATCACGCTGCCCGAGCCGGACAGCAACCCGTTGGGCCCGAGCACCAGCGACGACAGCAGCCACGATGAGTGGGTGGTGAGCACATTCACCGGCCGCGGCAGGCTTTGCAGCATGCGGATGTGCCACTCGTGATGCGGCACGTTGCCGATCCAGTCCTTGATGGCGCGGATGGTCGGCACCTCCTCGCACAGCGTCAGCAGCGTCTCCTTCGGATAGCCTTGGCCCGTCGCCAGCGGATACTGGAACACGATCAACGGCAGGTCGGTTGAGTCGGCGATGCGCTTGAAATGCGCGAGCGCCATCGCCGGCGATTGGCCAAGCGTGAACGGCGCCGGCGGAAACACCAAAAGCGCCGAGGCGCCGCCCTGCGCCGCCATGCGCGCAAGCCGCGCGGCCTCTATACTGCCGTCGGCCCAGATGCCGTTGATCAGCGGCAGCTTGCCGCCGATCTCGTCCTGCGCAATGTCGAGCACGCGGCGCTGCTCCTCGAAGCGTGCAGGAGCCGACCTCGGTCGAATGCGCGTTGATGGTGATGGCGGAGAGGCCCTCGACCGCGGCGACGTCGCGCAGATGCTTGCGGAAGCTCGCTTCGTCGATCGAAAGATCGTTCTCGAACGGCAGCAGCACCGCCGGGATTACGCCCTGGGGGACATAGTTCGCGTGCCGTGGCATGGCTGATCTCCCTATCTACACAGCCGCTTTTACCCGCGGCTCGGCTTCTCCGGCATAGCCGAATTCGGCCGACAGACGGTCGGCTGCGGCGCGTACCGTCCGCGCGCGTTTCTGCATAGCATCGATCGACAAGCGCCAGACCGGGCCGGATATCCCGATGGCGCCGATCACCTGACCGCTGAAATTGCGCACCGGCAGCGCCACGCAGCGCAGCTCGCCGTCGAATTCCCCGTCGTCGAAGGCAACGCCCGAGCGCCGCACCTCGGCGATCTCGCGCGCGAGCCGCTCGGCCACGGTGATCGACTTCGGCGTGTAGGCCTTGAGCTCGGCGCGTTGCAGGTAGCGCTCGAACTGCTCCGGCGGCCAAGGCGGCGAGCATGATCTTGCCGAGCGCGGTGCAATGGGCCGGCCGCACCACGCCGACGCGGTCGGTCAACTGGAAGGCGCCCGGCCCGCTGGTGCGCGCCAGCACCACCACGGCGTCGCCCATCGGCACCGAGAAATGCGCGCTTTCGCCGGTTGAGCGCGCAAGCTCTTCGAGCACCGGCGTGGCAAGACTCGTCATTTCGATCTCGTCGAGCGCGCTCGCCGCCAGCGCGAACAGCGGCCGGCCGATGCGGTAGCGCTTATTGTCCCTGAGCTGGCGCACATAGCCGAGCGCCACCAGCGTTTTCACCAGATGGAAGGTGGTGGAATTGTGCAGGCCGACGCGCTTGCTTAATTCGGCAAGCCCGATGCCGTCGCGGTTGCGTGCGATCTCCTCGATGATCGCAAAGGCGCGGCCGATCGACTGCACGCCGCCGGCTGCGCGCTCGCCGCCAGCCTCGGCAAAGTCGCGGATTTCCGCAAGGCGGGCCCGCGCTTGTCTGCCGCTCGCGGGCTTCTGTTTGGATCGCGCGCTCAATTGACCTCTCTCCCGTCGCCGCGGCGCCTGGCCCGCCGCCGCAACCAATTCGACGAATCGGTATTTTTACGGTTGCGATAATGCGATAGGGACTTTAACCATATCGGTGACGGATCGACAATATCGCCGGCGTCCTCGATGCGGCGGCGGGACACAAGAAAACGATCGCGCAACCGGGTTTGGCGTAGCGTTTCATGAAAGCAGCACCGTTCGAGTATTTCCGCGCGGCCGACATCGACGAAGCCTGTGCGATGCTCGCCGCAGACGACGGCGCGCGCGTGATCGCCGGCGGGCAGACCCTGGTGCCGATGATGGCGATGCGGCTGGCGCGCCCCACCCGGCTGATCGATATCAACCGCATCGCCGCCTTGTCCTATATCCGCAACGACGGCGACGGCGTCGCCATCGGCGCCACCACGCGGCAATGCGTGGTCGAGCGCGATACGCTGGTTGCCGCCAAGGTGCCGCTCTTGGCGCGCGCGATCCCGCATATCGGCCACGCCGCCACCCGCGCGCGCGGCACCATCGGCGGCTCGCTCGTCAACGCCGATCCGGCGGCGGAAATATCGCTGATCGCGGTGACGCTGGACGCCAGTTTGAGCTATCGCGCCGGCGGCAAGACGACCGATATCCCGGCGCGCGACTTCCACGTCGGGCCGATGGTCACCACGCTGCCGGAGGGCGCTTGTCTCACCGCCGTGCGGTTTCCGGTCTGGCAAGGCAAGGTCGGCACCGGTTTCCATGAGGTGAACGCACGCGCCAGCGATTTCGCTTTCGTCGCGGCGGCGGCGCAGATCGAGCTTGCCGACGGAAAATGCAAACGCATCGCCATCGGCGTCGGCGCGGCCACCGACCATCCTATTCGCCTGGACAGCGCCGAGCGGCAATTGACCGGCGGCGCGCTCGAGCCGAAAACGGTGCGCGCGGCGATCGAGGAAGCGCTTGCCGATATCGAGGCGCTCGATGACCTGCACGCGACGGCCGCCTATCGCCGCCGCGTCGCCGGTGTATTGGCCGCACGCGCCGTCGCCGATGCGCTTGCCGATGCGCAAGGGAGCAAGACCCATGCGCATTGAGCTTAGCGTCAACGGCACACTGCACGAACTCGATGTCGAGCCGCGTACCACGCTGCTCGACTGCCTGCGCGACCTGCTCGACCTCAAAGGCGCGCATGCCGGTTGCGAGCACGGCGTCTGCGGCGCCTGCACCGTGCTGTTCGACGGCGTGGCGGTGCGCTCCTGCCTGATGTTTGCGCCGCAGGCGGCAGGCTCCACGATTACGACCGTCGAAGGCGTCACGCCCGGCCCCGGCGAATTGTCGCCGATCCAGGACGCCTTTTGCGAAACCCACGGCATGCAATGCGGCTTTTGCACGCCGGCCATGGTCCTGGTCGCGCATGCGCTGCTCGCCGACACGCCGGAGCCGACGCGCGAACAGATCGTCGAGGCGATTTCCGGCAATATCTGCCGCTGCACCGGCTATGCGCAGATCGTGGAGGCGATCGCGCTCGCCGCCGAGCGCATGCGTGGCGTCAACCGGCCGCGGAGCCTGAGCAAATGACCGCGACCGGCCACCACCGCTACGTCGCAACCGACCGCCGCGTGCGCGAGGACCGCCGCTTCGTGGCCGGCAAGGGCCGCTTTGTCGCCGACATCGAGCTGCCGAACATGAAGCACGTGGCGGTGGTCACCTGCCCGCACGCGGCCGCGCGCATCAAGTCGATCGACAAGAGCGCCGCGCTAAAAATGCCGGGCGTGCATTACGTCCTGGACGGCGAAGAGCTTGCCGCCGCCACGCTGCCGCTGATGACCGGGCTCGATACGCCCAACGTGCCGCGCCGGCCCTTGGCGCTCGACGTCGCGCGCTATTCGGGCGAATGGGTCGCCGCCGTGGTGGCCGATACCCGCGCGCTGGCCGAGGACGCGGCCGAAGCGGTCGAGATCGACTACGAGCCGCTGCCCTTCGTGCTCGATGCCGAAGCGGCGCTCGAAAAAGGCTCGCCGCTGGTGCACGAAGCGCACGGCTCCAACGTTCTGCTCGATAAAGTCTTCGTCTGGGGCGAGGTCGAGAAGGATTTCGCCGCCTCCCCGCGCAAATTGTCGCTGCGCGTGAAATGGGGCCGCACCTCGACGGTGCCGATCGAAACCTTCGGCGTGGTGGCGAGCTGGGACCCATGGCGCGACATGCTCGACGTTTAGGCCTCGATCCAGATGCCGAGATATGCCGACCAGATCGGCATCGCGCTGAAGATCCCGGCGACCTCGGTGCGCGTGCATCACGACGTCGACGTCGGCGGCAGCTACGGCGTCAAGCGCGGCATCAAGCACACGGTGCTCTGCGGCTATCTTTCGCGCCGGCTCGGTTTCCCGGTGCGGCTGATCGAGGATCGGCTGGAAAACATGCGCGGCGGCGACGCGCACGGGCCGGAGCGGCTGTTCGACGTGGAGGTCGCGTTCGACGACAGCGGCATCGTGCGCTCGATGAAAATGCGCGCGCTGGAAAATGTCGGCGCCTATGCCGGCCGCTCGCCGTTCCAGCTCGGCAAGCCGATCGGCGCCATCGTCGGCCCCTACAAGATCAAAAGCGTGCAGTACCGCGCCATCGCGGTCGTCACCAACAAGACGACGCAGGACGCCGTGCGCGGCTTCGGCCAGGGGCCGACCAATCTCGCGCTCGAGCGCTGCATGGACGAGGTCGCCAACGTGCTTGGCCTCGATCCGCTCGAAGTGCGCCGGCGCAATCTGATCCGGCGCGAGGAATTCCCCTATCTGATCCCGAGCGGCACGACTTACGACAGCGGCGACTACGAGACGGTGATCGCGAAGGTGCTGGCCGGCACCGGTTACGAGGAGCTGAAGGCCGAGCGCGACCGGCTGCGCGGGGAAGGCAAGCTCGCCGGCATCGGCATCGCCGCCTGCCTGGAGCCGAGCGGCGGCAACGCCACCTTCGAAGCGCTGCTCAATCCGGCACATCACCACTCGACCTTCATGGATTCCTGCCGCATCAATGTCGACGGCTTGGGCGCCATCACCGCCACCATGCACACCACCTCGTCCGGCCAGGGCCACGAGACGCTGGTCGGCACCGTGGTCGGCGAAGTGCTGGAGGTCGATCCGGAGAGCGTCCGGGTGACGCGGCCGGATTCGCTCAACTCGCTGCCGAGCAACTCGCCGGTCGGCAGCCGCATGGCGATCATGCTGGGGGGCGCCGCGTTTCACGCGGCGCAGAAACTGAAAGCGAAACTCATGGCGATCGGCGCGCACGATCTCGGCATTCCGCTTGAGCGCGCGGTCTACGAGCAAGGCAGCGTCCATGACCGCAATGCGCCGCAAAACAAACGTAGCTGGGCCGACTTGGTGCAGATCGCCTTCCGCAATTACCACCGCATGCCGGCAGGCTTCGAGCCGGGACTTGCGGTCGAGCACGTCTATCAGGTGCCGACCGGCGGCACGCTGCCGACGGCGGACGGGCGCGTGCAGATGTATCCCTGCTTCTCGTTCGAATTGCATCTGCTGCTGGTCGCCATCGATCCCGACCTCGGCCGACCCGAGATCGTACGCTACCGGCTCGGCCACGATTGCGGCACGCAGATCAATCCGAAAATCGTGCGCGGCATGACCATGGGCGGCATCGCGCACGGCATCGGCGCCGCGCTCTACGAGGAATTCGCCTATAACGACGAAGGGCAATTGATCGCGCAGACCTTCATGGATTATCTGCTGCCGTCCTCGCACGAAGTGCCGGCGGTCGACATCGTCGATCATGAGACGCCCTCGCCGCATACCGTGCTCGGGCAAAAAGGCTCCGGCGAGAGCGGCTATCTCGGCGCGCCGGCCGCCATCGCCAACGCCATCAACGACGCGATCCGGCCGCTCGGCATCGCCGTCAACACGCTGCCGATCAAAGTCTCCAAGCTCGGCGACCTGATCGCGCACGCGCGCGGGAAGAAATAAGGAGGAAAATTTGCGACAGTTTCTCAACGGTCATTCCGGGGCGCGAGCAACGCGAGCGAACCCGGAATCCAGGAGCAAGCTCGGAATCATGCATCTGGATTCCGGGTCCGGCGCTCCGCGCCGTCCCGGAATGACGGAGGTCTGCGATGATCGTCGATTGCCACGCCCATCTGGTGCCGCCCGACTTGCTGGCCGCGATCCGCAAGGATGCCGCGAAATTTCCCAATGTGCGGCAGATCGAGGACGGCGGCTCCCTCGTGTTCGCTTTCGCCGGCGGCAAGCCGACGCGGCCGGTGTCGAAGCCGCTGTCGGATATTCCGGCGCGGCTCGCCTGGCTCGCCAAGAACGGCATCGACAAGCAGGTCGTCGGCGGCTGGGTCGACATGTTCGGCTATGAATTACCCGGCGCGGAAGCGGAAAGCTGGGCCCGGCTCGCCAACGATTGCCTGCTCGCCGCCGCCAAAGCCGAGCCGCATTTCGTGCCGCTGGCGAGCGTGCCGCTCGGCGACGGCGCGCGCGCCGGCGCGGTGCTGAAAGACGCGGTCAAGGCGGGCTTTGCCGGCGCCATGATCGGCACGCTGCCGCGTGGGCCCGGCTCGACGCTCGATGCCGCCGATCTCGACCCGTTCTGGCAGGCGGCGGACGACACGGCTGCGCTCATCCACGTCCATCCGAGCTACGACGCCGGCGACGTGCGCGTGAACGACTTCGGCCTCGCCAATGGGCTCGGCCGCATCACCGACGCGGCGGTCGCGGTGGCGCGGCTGATCTCGGCGGGGCACGTCGCCAAATACAAAAATGCGAAATTCTTCGCGCCGATGGGCGCCGCCGCCCTGCCCTTCGTGCTCGGCCGCCTCAAGCGCAACGCGGCGATCACGCCCAATATCGGCGATCCGGTCGCGGCATTGGCCGCGATCTACACCGACACCATCTTGCACGATGTGCGCGTGTTGAAATTCGTCATCGAAATGCTGGGCACCGAGCGGCTGATGATGGGCTCCGACATGCCATTCCCGATCGGCGACTTGGAGCCGCTGAAGATCGTCGCGGCGGCCGGCTTGTCGGAGGCGCAGGCCGACTCAATCAATGGCGGACTGGCAAAGCGACTGTTCAATATTCAATGACAACAAACAAATGAGCTGTGGAGGAACACGACCATGAAAAAATTACAAATCTTGTTCGGCGCGCTGGCCGCGCTCGGCCTCGCCGCGCTCAACCCGGCGCCCGCAGGGGCGCAAGCGCCGCCCAAAGTCACCATCGTGGTGTTCGGCTTCCCCTCGCTCGGCGCTTTCATGCCGCCGGTGATCAAGGCCAAGCACTTCGACACCGCGCACGGCCTCGACATCGAATTCGTCGAGCGGCCGCCCGACGCTTATACGACGCAATTCAATTCCGGCGAGTTCAAGGTCGGCGGCAGCGCCGCGGTCTTGACCGTGGGCTTGGCCGACGCGCGCGGCGTCAAAGTGAAATATCTGTTCAACCTGTTCGACTTCTGGGGAACCATCGTCACCTCGCGAAAAGACATCAAGACGGTCAAGGACCTCGAGGGCAAACAGCTCGCCGCCGCCTCCTCGACCACGAATTTCGTGATGTCGGAATTCTTCGCCAAGAAACAGGGCGTGGACTTCTCGAAGATTCAGGTCGTCAACACCGCGCCGCCGGGCCTCGTCGGCTATGCGCTGGCCGATCGCGCCGACGCGGTCCAGCTTTGGGAACCGGCCTATACGCTGCTCAAGGCGAAGAAGCCGGACATCCGCATGCTCGACACCGGCATGGCCAAAACCTGGAAGTCTTTCGCCGGCAACGAGCGCATTCCCTATCTCGGCGTCGCCGCGCATGACGACTGGATCGCCGCCAACCAGGCGCTGATCCCCAAGCTCTACGCGACCTACAAGGAGGCGGGCGAATACATCGCGGCGCATCCGGAGGAATGCGCGCTGCTGATTGCCCCGAAGTCCGCGCCGCCCGATCGCGCCGCGCTGGTCTCGTTGATCAAATCGAACGACCGGCTCGGCATGAGCGTGGTGCCGGCGGGCGAGGTCGCCAAGCAGATCGACGCGGTCTACAAGGCCGGCGTCGACGTCGGCTATTTCAAGGCGATGCCGTCGAACGGCACGATCTACGACAAGCCGATGCAATGATGAGCACGCGCGTCCTTCGCGTTCTGCAAGCGTCCGCCAGCATGCTCGTGCTGGCGGCGCTCTGGCAGATTCTCTCGACCCTCTTTCCACACTATCTGTTTCCGCCGGTGCCGGAGATTATGTCGCGCACGATCGAAATCCTGATCACCGGCTCGCTGCTGGTCGATGTGCTGCTTACTGCGGCGCGTATTTTCGGCGGCCTGTTCGGTGCCTTCATCCTCGGCGGCATTCTAGCGTTAGTGATCGGACAATCGAAGACGGCGGAGAACTTTATCGCGCCGGTGCTGACGTTCTTCCAGGGCATTCCGGCGCTGTCCTGGGTGGTGTTCGCCATCATCTGGTTCCACGGCATCGAATTCCGCGTGCTGTTCATCATGGTGATGACCACGCTGCCCGCCTTCACCTTCCAGATTCTCGACGCCTTCCGCTCGATGTCGAAGGACCTGTTCGAGATGACCATGGCGTTTCGGCCGAGCCGCTGGACGCTGTTCCGCTTCCTGATCGTGCCGACCATCGTGCCGGGCATTCTGACGGCATGGAAAGTAAACCTCGGCAATGCCGCGCGCGTTGTGGTGGTGGCCGAGTTGGTCGGGCGCCACCGGCGGCGTCGGTTACGAGCTACTGCGCCAGCAGCAACTGTTCGACATGGCCGGCGCCATGGCCTGGACCCTGCAGCTCGTTCTGTTCGTGCTGATCGTGCAGCAGACCATCAACGCGATCGAGGCTTACGCCTTGCGCTATCGCGCGGTGTCCGAGCGGGCGATGTGATCCATGTCGGCCGAGCCGGTCATCCAATTCACCGACGTGAGCAAGACTTTTCGCCGCCCGGACGGGCGCGGCGCTTTCGTCGCCGTGGATAAATTATCGTTCGAGATCGGCAAGGGCGAGATCGTCGCCGTGCTGGGCAAGACCGGCTGCGGCAAGTCGACCATGTTCAACATTGTCGCCGGGTTGATCGAACCGACATCCGGCGAGGCCCGCGTCATCGGCCACGATCCGTTCCGCGAATTCGAATTCTTCCGCGGCAAAATCGGCATCGTGTTCCAGAACGACCGGCTGATGCCGTGGCGCTCGGCGCTCGACAATGTGCGGCTCGGCTTGCAGATCCTCGACACCGATGCCGGCCAAGCCGAGGAAGCCGCGCGGGCATGGCTCAAGCGGCTCGGCCTTTCCGGCCACGAGAACGACTATCCGCACGCGCTGTCGGGTGGCATGCGCCAGCGCGTGTCGATCGCGCGCGCTTTTGCGGTCGACCCGGAGATTTTGCTGTGCGACGAGCCGTTCTCCTCGCTCGACGAGATGACCGCGCGCGACCTGCGCGCCGAATTCGTGCGGCTGGTGCGGCAGAACAGCAAGACCGCGGTATTCATCACCCACCAGATCAACGAGGCCATGGAGATCGGCGACCGCGTGATGGTGTTCCACCGGCCGGCGCGCATCGCCTACGAGGCGCGGCTCGGCCCCGCCACCACCGACGCGGACCGGCGCAAGGTGCAAGAGGAGATCATGCGTGTTTTGTCGGTCGAGCAGGCGCCGGCAAGCAGCTGAAAACGCAAGCGGCGCGGCACAAAATGCACCGCGCCGCGCATTTCAACTCAGCCGGCGACGATTTACGCCGGCAGCGGCTTACCCTTGGTTTCCGGCAGGAACGGCACCAGCACGAAGCCCAGGATGTAGATGAACGAGAACGCCACCGCCATCTTGCTGAAGCCGCCGAACTGGGCGATCAGCATGCCGGCGAACAGCGGCCCCAGGAAGGCGATGAAGCGCGGGCTGTTGAACACGAAGGCCATGCCGGTCGCGCGCATGCGGGTCGGGAACAGTTCCGGCAGCCACACCGCCATCCACGAATATTGCCCGAGGGTGAAGAAGCCGTTGATCGCCGCAACCAGCACCAGCATGTGCACGTCGCTCGTCCACATGTAGAGCGCCGGCGTGAGCACCAGCGAGGCGGCGAAGAAGATCATCACGATCGGCTTGCGGCCGAACTGGTCGGCGAGAAAGCCGAGGCCGATATAGCCGCAAATGGCGCCGATATTGTAGCTCATGCCGGCATAGCTCGCCCAGGTCTGCGGCGGCAAATGCGCCTTGGCGGCGGCAGCCGCGACGAAAGGCGGCACCCAGGTCGAGATGCCCCACCAGGCGACTGTTGTCGTCAGCGACATCAGGAAGGCGACGATGGTGCGTTTGCGAATTTCCGGATCGGAGAACAGATCGGCGAAGGTGAAGCGGGTCAGATGTTGATCTTCCGCCGCCAAGGCGACGCCGCTTTTCTTCTTCGCGCGCGCGGAAATGCGCTTTTCGTTGGTGTCCACCCAGCGCTTCGATTCATCGATGCCGGTGCGCAGCCAGAGCACGAACAGCGCCGGGACGATGCCGATGACGAACATGATGCGCCAAGCGCCCGGCCCGTGGCCGCTGACGAACAGCCAAACCAAGGAGGCCAGGAAGAAGCCGATGCCGAGCCCGCATTGCATCAAGCCGGCGCCGCGGCCGCGCGCGCGGTCGGGCCACACTTCCGCGGTGATCGAGGCGCCGGTCGACCATTCCGAGCCGATGGCGATGCCGACCAGGAAGCGCAGCAGCGCGAACGAGACCCAATCCCAGGCGAAGGCCGAAAGGCCAGTGGTCAGCGAATAGGCCAGGATCGAGAAGATCATGGTGCGCCGGCGCCCGATATAATCGGCCAGCACGCCGCCGATCACCCCGCCGATACCCCAGCCGAGCAGCGTGATGCCGATCACGGTGCCGGCAAAGGCCGGGATATGCGCGAATTGCGATGGGTCGAGCAACTGGTGCAGCGCCACGCCGACCACCAGGATCAGCGCGAAGGTCTCATAGCCGTCGAACATCCAGCCGATGTTCGAGGCAAACATGGTTTTCCACTGGTTCGCGTCGAGGCTGCGATACCACGGCTGCGAACCGGCCAAGCTAGCCGTTGACATGGATTTCCCCTCCCTCAAGGTCGCGTTACAGTTGGGCCGGTTCAGCCGGCCTGGTTTTTACGCGCGGCCATTTTGACCGCATTTACGATTTCTGGATAGGCGGCACAGCGGCATAAGTTGCCCGACAGGTAGTCGCGGATCTGCTCGTCATTGGGATCGGGATATTGGCCGAGCAGCGCCTTCACCATCAGCACGAAGCCGGGCGTGCAATAGCCGCACTGGAAGGCGCCGCATTCGACGAAGGCCTGCTGCACGGGGTCGAGCTCACCCGGCGCGGCCAGGTGTTCGACGGTGACGACCTCGCGGCCGTCGAGAAAGACCGCGAGCGTCAGGCAACCCGATACCGGCTTGCCGTCCACCAGCACGGTACAGCAGCCGCACAGCCCCTGCCCGCAGCTCTCGCGCGCGCCGGTGAGCGCGAATTGCGTCTGCAGCATTTCAACGACATTGTGATGCGGCTTGACCTCCGCCGAGACCGGCCGGCCGTTGAGGGTGAAGCTTATGGCGCGGGCGGCCGGCATGTCAGTCATCCCCGAGCGGTTTGCCGGCCTTGACGCGCAGCGCACGCAGCACCGATTCCGCGGTCAGCGGCAGTTCGGTGAGCCGCACGCCGATGGCGTCGTCGATGGCGTTGGCGATGGCGGGCGACACGCCGAAGGTGGCGAGCTCGCCGACGCCCTTGGCGCCGAACGGACCATTGCTCTGATAGGTGTCGACCGCCTCGTTTTCCATCACCGCCGGCACGTCGTGCATGCCCGGGATCTTATAGTCGGCGAGCGAAGCATTGATGACCTGGCCGCCGTCGAGATGCATTTTCTCGAACATGGAAAAGCCGAGCTGCATCAGCGAACCGCCCGACAATTGCGTCTCGACGATCTTCGGATTGATCGGCTTGCCGACGTCGGCGACGTTGATCAGCCGCGTGACGCGCACGTGGCCGGTCTCAGTGTCCACTTCGAGCTCGACGCCGGACCCGGCGACCATCCAGAACGGCGTCGCATTGGCGGTCATGCCGTCGGCGTCGGGCGGGATGTAATCGGGCTTGTAGGTGCCGGTGCCGACGATGTTGCCAGCCTGCATGCCGTATTTTTTGCGGAACAGCTCGGCGAGCGGGACATTGCTGCCTTCCGGCTCGCCAACTTCGCGCGCGAGCGTGGCGATCTTGGCCTTGGCCTCCTCGGCGGCGAGCCGCACGGCGTGGCCCATGTGGAACAGCGAGCGCGAGCCGAGCGTACCCATGTCGTAGGGCGTAACGTCGGTGTCGCGCGGCACGATGCGGATGCTCTCGGCCGGCATGTTGAGCACCTCGCCGACGATCTGCGCCATCGCGGTGTCGGAGCCCTGCCCCATGTCGACGGTGCCGCAGTAAAGCGTCGTGCTGCCGTCGGCCGAGACGTTAACGATCGCGACCGAGGTGGTGGGCGAGATCACCGCCTTGAGCGCGACGGCAAGCCCGCGCCCGCGCCGAACCGTGCCGGCGCCGCGCTCGAACGGCGCTTTCCAGTTGAGCCGTTCGGCGATGCGGTCGAGCACTTTCTCGATGGCTGCGTCTTTCAAGATCGTGCCGGTCGCCTGCGGCCGACCGTCGCGCAGAAGATTTTGTTTGCGGAATTCGAGCGGATCGCGCTTGAGCGCGCGCGCGATCATGTCGGTGTGGCTCTCATAAGCCCACACCAATTGCGGGATGCCGAAGCCGCGCAGCGCGCCAGCCGGCGTCAGATTGGTGTAGAGCGCGTAAGAGTCGATCGAGACGTTATCGATGTCATAAGGCCCGGAGGCGGTGAAGCCGGATTTCTGCGTCACGCGCGGGCCGACATCGGCATAGGCGCCGCCGTTCCACCAGATCTCGCATTTGCGCGCGACGATGCGGCCGTTTTTGTCGACGCCGCTCTTGATGCGGAACGTGCTCGGATGCTTGGTGATGGTGTAGAAATGCTCTTCCATCGTATTGGCGACCTTGACCGGCCGCCGCGCCAGCATCGATAGCGCGACGGCGAGCGCTTCCAGCTTGATGTAGAGCTTGCCGCCGTAGCCGCCGCCGAGATACGGCACCTTGATGCGCACGCGGTTTTCCGGCCAGCCGAGCAGGCGCGCGATCTCGGTGCGCACGAAAGACGGGCCCTGCGCGGACGAGTAGATCGTCACGCCGTCGTCGCGATAATCGGCGATCGAGGCATGCGGCTCGAGCGGCAGATGCAGCACTTTCTGGGTGCGGAAGGTGTGCTCGAACACCTGCGCGGCGGACGCAAAGGCCTTGTCGACGTCGCCGCGCCGCAGCCGGAAATCGAGCGCGATATTGGTGCCCTTGCGGCCTTTGAGATGCTTGAGGTCGGCGAAGGTGCCGGCGGGCTTAAGCTCGTCATGCACCAGCGTCTTGTTTGCGGCCGCCTCGACCTCGTCGAACACGGCGGGCAGTTCCTCGTAGTCGGCGACGATTTCCTGCGCCGCCTGCTCGGCGACGTGCGGATCGCCGGCGAGCACGACCGCGACCGGCTCGCCGATGAAATGCACCTTGCCGATGGCGAGGATCGGCTGGTCGTGGAAGGCGGGGCCGTAATAAGGTTCGGGGATGACTTTGCGGATGTCGTCGCCGGTGTAAACGGCGAACACGCCGGGGATTTTGCGCGCTTGGCTGGTGTCGACTTTCTTAATGCGGCCGTGCGCCACCGTGCTGCGGAAAATCTTGGCGTGCAGCATGCCGGGCACTTGCATCAGATGCGTGTATTCGGCGCGTCCGGTGACCTTCTCGCGGCCTTCCAGCCGCGGCAGCGAACGGCCGACTTGTCCGCCAATGGTCGTCGTCGCGGCCATCAGGACGCCCCGCTCGATTGCGGCGCGCACCGCGCGGGCGGCATAGACGCGAAGAAGCTCTCGCTTATAGGAGGCCGAGCCGCGCAGGTCGGCGATGATGTCGGCTTCCGCCGCGGCGGCCTCGGCAACGTTTGGCAGCGTCTTGTCGTCGGCGGCGCCGCCTATCAGCGCCTGCTCGGCGGTTTTCAAGCGCGTGGCTTTACTTGTGGCGGCACTCACCACGATGCGCGCGGATGTCACGTGCGCGTCTTCGGCAGCCAGTGCGACCGCGACGCCGAGCGCCGGCCAATCGTCGGCCGAGCCGGCGGTGACCTTGAAGTATACGGTACGCATTGCGCCCTGCGCCGGGATGCGCAGTTCGGTGATCAGTTCATTGCTGGCGAGCGCGGTTTCGTAATAGCCGGTGAGCAGGTCCTCGACCGCCATGGCGCGCTCGCCATTCGGCCCGGCGACCGTAATCGACGCATTAAGTGCGATCAGCACCGGCGGCAGGTCCATGTGCGGATCGCCATGCGCCAGGGCGCCGCCCACCGTCGCCGCATTGCGCACGCGCACATTCGACAGCCGCTTCATGACGCGCACGATCACCGGCGCATGACGCGCAATCTCGGGCGAATGCTCGAGCGCGGCGAGCGGCGCCAGCGCGCCGATGGTCAATGCCCCGGACGGCGCCGCGGCGATGCGGGAGAAACCGTCGCCCAGCTTGCGCAGGCTGACCAGGCGCCGCGGGCGGAACACGCCGGCCTTCATCATCAGCATCAGCGCGGTGCCGCCGGCGATCGGCCGCACCTCCGGATCGTCGGGGTCTATGAGCGCGATCGCCTCACGCAAAGACGCCGGCTCGTCGAGTTCGAACGGCGTCATGATGCTGTCCTTGGCGCGGTCCTGCCAGCGAAGGCGGCGGCAAGCCGCGCGGCAAACTGCTTTTCCATTTCCTTCGCCTTGAGCACCGGTTGCCCCATGCTATCTAGTTTTCCGGTCAGCGTCGCTGGCGGGGCCTTACCGGATGGCGGCCGGCACGATATCAAGCCCCGTCAAAAAATGCGCCCCGGTTTACTCGTGCGCCGATGCCGCACTAGTACAGCCGAGCGGAAGTTTTGACTCCGCTTGCAGCAAACAGATTTGAGGAGTTGAATCGGTTTTGTTGTGGCAAGACGAATCCGGAGCTGGAACAGGAGGTTGTCATGCCCCTACTAGCGGCCGAGCCGGTGAGCGTTTTGCCCGAACAGCGCGAAGCGCTGGAACGTCTGGTGCGAACCCATTCGACGCCGCAGCAAGTCGCCCTGCGCTCCCACATCATCGAGCAGGCAGCCGATGGCATGGGTGTGCGTGCCAGCGCTCGGGAGCTTGGCGTCTGGCCCAAGACGGTACGGTATTGGCGCAAGCGCTGGCGGGAGGCGGCGGACAGGCAGTCGGTCGCCGAGCGGCTGGCCGATGCGCAGCGCTCGGGAGCGCCGGCGACGTTCACGCCCGAGCAGATCTGCGCTCTGGTCGCGATGACATGCGAGAAGCCGTCGGAGAGCGAGCGGCCGATCAGCCATTGGAGCCAGCGCGAGATTGCCGACGAAGCCATGCGACGCGGCCTCATCCCGAGCATCTCCAGCGCTCGGTGGGGCGCTTTTTAAAAAAGAGGCCGACCTCAAGCCGCATCGCGTCCGCTACTGGCTGACCCCGAAGCCCGATCCCGCCTTCGATGCCAAGTGCGCAGACATCTGCGCGGTCTACAAAACTGCGGCTACCCCCAATGACGCCCGTCGCACCATCTCCATCGACGAGATGACCGGCATGCAGGCCCTCGAGCGCATCGCGCCGGGACTGCCGATGGCGCCGGGCAAGGTCGAGCGGCGTGAGTTCGAGTATCGCCGCCACGGCACTCAAACCCTGATTGCCGCCTTCGATGTCGCCACCGGCAAGGTCGAAGGCGTGATCGGCAATACCCGGACCGAAAAGGATTTTGCGCGCTTTCTCCGCCGCTTGCTGACGAGCGCCGCCCCCCAACATCCGCTGGGATATCGTCTGCGACAATCTCAATATCCACCTTTCCGAGGCCGTCGTCCGTCTCGTGGCTCGCCACTGCGGACTTAAGGACAAGCTCGGCGTCAAGGGCAAGACTGGCGTGCTCGCTTCCAAGCTCACCCGCGCCGCCTTCTTGTGTCAGCCGCAGCATCGCGTCACCTTCCACTTCACGCCCAGACACGCCTCCTGGCTCAACCAAATCGAAATCTGGTTCTCCATCCTGGTGCGAAAGCTCCTCCGGCGCGGCAATTTCGCCAGCAAGAAAGCGCTGCGCACCAAAATCGAGGAGTTCATCGCATACTTCAACCGAACCATGGCAAAGCCCTTCCGCTGGACCATGGAAGCAAAACCTCTCACCGGTTGAGCCAAAATGAGCCCCTCATTTTCGCTCGGCTGTACTAGTATTTCGGCCCCGTCCCCGCCGGAGCCCCCGATGCAATCCCCCAAGGTATTCACACTTTCCGCCCATGGCGCAAAAATGCCGGCGATCGGCTACGGCACCATGGAACTGCCACAGCGCGGGCCCGAATTGGTGGCCTATGCCATCAAGGCCGGCTATCGCCTCATCGACACCGCGCGCAAATATGGCACCGAGGAGAAGGTCGGAGAAGGCATCCGCTTGAGCGGCATCGCGCGCGCGGACCTGTGGGTCACCACCAAGGTGACCGAGCTCGATGCGCGCGAGGCCGACTTCCTGCGCTCGGCCGAGACCAGCCTGAAGGCGCTTGGGCTCGACTATGTCGACCTGCTGCTGGTGCACTGGCCGCAGCCGAAGGTGCCGTTCGCAGAGACGCTCGGCGCGCTGGCCAAAGCCAAGCGGCGCGGCATGGCGCGCCATATCGGCGTGTCGAATTTCACAATCGCCATGTTGGATGAGGCGGTACGCGTCTGCCCGGAGCCGCTGATCACCAACCAGATCGAATACCACGCCTATCTGCCGCAGGACCGCATGCTGGCGGCGCTCAAGCGGCACGGCATGATCCTGACCGCCTATTGCCCGATGGCGCGCGGCAAGCTGCTCGACGAGCCGGTGATCGCTGACATCGCCAAGGCGCGCGGCAAGTCGATCGGTCAGATCTGCCTGCGCTGGCTGATTCAACAGCCGATGGTCGCGGCGGTGCCGCGCCCGCTCGAGGAGCGGCACATCGAGGAAGACCTCGACGTGTTCGATTGGTCGCTGAGCGAGGACGAGATGCGGCGGATTTCGGCGTTGCGCAGCCGCCACATCCGCATCGCCGATCCGCCCGAGCGCGCGCCCAAGTGGGACGTGGAGACCGTCGGCTAGCGGCGCTCACATCGCCTTGACGATGCTCTCGGTCATTTTTTTGGCGTCGCCCAAGAGCATCATGGTGTTGTCGCGGTAGAACAGCGGGTTGTCGATGCCGGCGTAACCCGAGGCCAAGCTGCGCTTGATGAACATCACGGTGCCGGCCTTCCAGACTTGCAGCACCGGCATGCCGTAGATGGGCGAGGTCTTGTCGTCTTCGGCGGCCGGATTGGTGACGTCGTTGGCGCCGATCACGAAGGCGATGTCGGCCTGCGCGAATTCGGAGTTGATGTCTTCGAGCTCGAACACCTCGTCATAGGGCACATTTGCCTCAGCGAGCAGCACGTTCATGTGGCCCGGCATGCGGCCGGCCACCGGATGGATGGCGTATTTGACCTCGACGCCCTCCTTCTTGAGCTTGTCGGCCATTTCGCGCAGGGCATGTTGGGCCTGCGCCACCGCCATGCCGTAGCCCGGCACGATGATCACCTTCTGCGCGTTCTTCATGATGTAGGCGGCATCATCCGCCGAGCCGAGCTTGACCGGGCGCTGCTCGGCGCCGCCGGCCGGTCCCGCCACCTCGCCGCCGAAGCCGCCGAGAATGACCGAGATGAACGAGCGGTTCATGCCCTTGCACATGATGTAGGACAGGATGGCGCCGGAGGAGCCGACCAGCGCGCCGGTGATGATCAGCGCGGTATTGCCGAGCGTGAAGCCGATGCCGGCGGCCGCCCAGCCCGAATAGGAGTTGAGCATGGAGATCACCACCGGCATGTCGGCGCCGCCGATCGGGATGATGATCAAGACGCCGAGCAAGAGCGAGAGCGCGGTAATGACCCAGAACTGGAAGCCGATCTGTTGCAGATAGAACAGGACGATGAAGGCGATAAGCGCCAGCGCCAGCGCGATATTGATCACATGGCGGCCCGGCAGCGTGATCGGCTTGCCGCTCATGCGGCCCGACAGCTTGAGGAAGGCGATCACCGAGCCGGTGAAGGTGACGGCGCCGATCGCCACCCCGAGCGACATCTCGATCAGGCTCTGCTGGTGGATATGGCCTTGCGTGCCGATGTCGAAGGCCGCCGGCGCGTAAAAGGCACCCGCCGCCACCAAGACCGCCGCCATGCCGACCAGCGAATGGAAGGCGGCCACCAGTTCCGGCATCGAGGTCATCGGCACGCGGCGCGCGATCACCGCGCCGATGCCGCCGCCGATGGCGATGCCGCCCAGCACCAGGCCCCAGGAGAGCGCGCTTTCCGGCGGATGCGAGCCGAGCGTGGTCAACACGGCAATGGTCATGCCGATCATGCCGAGATAGTTGCCGCGCCGGCTGCTGTCGGGGCTCGACAGTCCGCGCAGCGCCTGGATGAACAGTACGCCGGCGACCAGATAGAGCAGCGCGACCAGATTGGGACTCATGGCTTAGACCTTAGGATGCAGAGAAAGGGATGGCCGGGTCATTAGGCGATCGGGCGTGAAGGACCTCGTCACTTCTTTTTCTTCTGGTACATCGCCAGCATGCGCTGGGTGACCAAAAAGCCGCCGAAGATGTTGACGGAAGCAAAGGTGAGCGCGACGAAGCCTAAGCCGCGCGCCAATATCGTGCCGTTGTCGTTTTCGATCAGCGCAACGCCCACCGCCAGCAGCGCGCCGACCACGATCACCGAGGAGATCGCGTTGGTCACCGACATCAGCGGGGTATGTAAAGCCGGCGTCACCGACCACACCACGTAGTAGCCGACGAACACCGCCAAGACGAAGATCGACAGCCGGAAGACGAAGGGATCGACCGCGCTTGCTATATGTTCCATGAAAGCTGCTCCTTATTCCTTTTCCGTCCCTCTGCAGGGGCGAGGGCAAAGCCGAGCGCAGCGAGTGCGGGTGCGGGGTCGATTGCGACGTCCACTGGACTCCCACCCGGCTCGCCGCAAGCGCGGCTCGCCACCCTCCCCCTTTGAGGGAGAGTGATTAAGAGAGTTCGCGGCGCCGCTGATTTCATCTCACGCTGCCGTCTTGGGCATAAAGTTCGGATGCACGATTTTGCCCGCGCGGGTCAAAAGCGTGCCCTTGACGATCTCGTCGTCCCAGTTGACCGCTAGCTTCTTTTCTTTCTTGTCGATCATGGTGTCGAGAAAGGTGAGCAGGTTCTTGGCGTAAAGCGCCGAAGCCGACGCCGGCAGCCGTCCCGCCACGTTGAGATAGCCGACGATCTTGGCCGGACCCACCTGCACCACCTCGCCCGCTTTGGCCCCTTCCACATTGCCGCCGCGCTCGACCGCCAGATCAACGATCACCGAGCCCGGCCGCATCGAGGCCACCATTTCTTTTGATATGAGCCTGGGCGCCGGACGCCCCGGGATGAGCGCCGTGGTGATCACGATGTCCTGCTTCTTGACGTGCTCGGCCACCAGCGCCGCCTGCTTGGCCTGGTATTCCTTCGACATCTCCTTGGCGTAGCCGCCCGCCGTCTGCGCGTTCTTGAACTCCTCGTCCTCAACGGCGAGGAACTTCGCTCCCAGGCTCTCCACCTGCTCCTTGGTCGCCGGTCGCACGTCGGTTGCCGTCACAATCGCCCCTAAACGTCTGGCCGTCGCGATGGCCTGCAGGCCGGCAACCCCCACCCCCATGATGAACACTTTCGCCGCCGGCACCGTGCCGGCCGCCGTCATCATCATCGGCAGCGCCCGCCCATACTCCTCCGCAGCGTCAATCACCGCCCGGTAGCCGGCCAGATTCGCCTGGCTGGAGAGCACGTCCATCGACTGCGCCCGCGTGATGCGCGGCATCAGCTCCATGGCAAAGGCCAAAACGCCGGCATCCGCCATCTGCTGCAAGGCCGCCTCGTTGCCGTAGGGGTCCATGATGGCGATGACCAGCGCGCCCTTCTTGTAGCCTTTGAGCTCCTCCGCCGTCGGCCGGCGCACCTTCAAGACCACGTCGGCGTCTTTCGTCACATTCTCGCCAACGCTCGCCCCTGCCGCCGCAAACTCGGCGTCCGGTATGCCCGAGGCCAACCCCGCCCCGCGCGCAACCAATACCTCAGCCCCTAGTCCCTTCAGCTTCTTCACAGTCTCCGGTGTCCCGGATACCCGCGGTTCCGAAGGGTCTGCTTCTGCAGCAATAGCGATTTTCATTCGGCTTTTACTCGCTGAATCGGTTTCGTTGATGATGGTCGTGAAGGAAGCGGATCTATCTAGAGGAACGGCTCCGCTCGCTTGATCAGCTCATCGAGCCCAGGCTCGTTCGGATTGTGCGGCTTGCCGGGGTGGATGATCGAGAGCTGGCAATTCTCCGCGGCCTCCACGAGCTGACGATAGGTTCCGGCATTCAGGTCTTTAATGAACGCCTGCTTGTTGGCGTCGTAGGCGAACATCTTGTCGTTGATCTGCGTGCACTCGTTACAGCTGCTGCAACGGAATGTTTCGATGTACGCCTCGTCGGGCGAGCGTTCCGGCGCCGCTTCGGCGACGGCAGGCGCAGCTCCGGCGGGCGCAGCCGCGGCAGCGGCTGCGGCCGGCGCAACAGCCGAAGCGGCGGCCTGCTGGCTCGCCGCCGCGGCGGTAGCAGCCGCCTGTGCCTGCTCCGCCCAGACTTTCCGTTCCTGCTCGAGGAGCCTCACCGCATGCGAATTATGGATGCCGCCGAGCTCCTGCAGGTTGCGCCAAGCCTCAACACAACGGCGCGCCTCACGCACCAGCGTGTCATTGACGATGACTTTTTGCAGGCGATTGTCGCGATCGACCATCAACAGGCACGGCACCTTTTCGGTGAGGTCTTTCGGCTCACGCGTCAGGAATTCAGATGCCGGCAGCAGATCGGCGGTCCATTTTGCGCGCGGAACCTTGGCGAAATATTTGCCGCAACGCGGGTCGCAAGCGGCAAAGTCCACCAATGTAAAGGCGACGGGTTCCGATATCAGCTGGTTCTCCGCGTCCTCATAGTCGAGGCGCTGCGACGGCCAATCGAGATCGGCCTGGTTGTTGGCGGCAAGCGAGAAGCGCGACGCCCAGTCGGCTCCCGCCGACGGATCGTAGCTGAAGGCCGGGAATGCCCGCGATTCCGCGGCCGCCGCGGCCATCAGGTAGAGCGGCAGGCTGCTTCCATTCGCGCCGGAGAAGATGCTGAACAAGGCCGGCCCGCGATAGGCCAGCCCGCGCAGAATCTGCTCGCGCAACTGGAACAGGCTCGCGCCGCTCGATTGCAACACATAGGCCGCGCCGACCCCGATCGCGGTGCTGGCGAGTTGCCGGCCGCGCAGGCCCGCGATCAGAAAGTCGTCCCTGATCGGCGATTGCTCGAGCAGATCGTCGGTCTGCACCACTAGTTTTGCCGGAATGCCGGCGACGAAAGCCCGCAAGATCAAGTCGGATTCCGCCGCCCGGAAATCGGCGGCGCGCAGGCAGATCAGATAATCCGGAAACGCAGCGATGTCGTCCGCGTCGAGACCGTTGTCGCCGAATTCCGCAAAGAAGGCGCCGTGACGCGCTTCGCTGTATTCCCCGTCGGTTTCGAGCTTGGCAATTGCCATCGCCTTGGCCAATTCGGTCATCTTCGGCAGCCGCTCGCGGTACGCCGCGACCGCGTCGGCGCAGGTTTCAAACATGAACGAATACGGCTCGGCGACGCCAATCCACTTATCGCTTTCGGTCGCCGGCGGAAAGAAGCGTTGCGTCCTGAGCGTCGCGAGCAGCGCACGCACCCGCTGGCGGCGGCTTTCCGGCATCGGCACGTTGACCGACGCCGCGGTCAGCATGCGGGACATGGCGGTGAAATCGAAAGTGTCGCGATGCGCCGCGCCGATCGAGGCTTGCAGCCTTTCCGCGCTCATCCCTTCTTTCGAGTGGCCAAAATCCGCGCTCAGTATGTCGGACAGTTTCATGATCAGCTTGTTAATCTCGGCGCGGAATTTCTGCGCCTTCTGATCCTGCAAGACCTGCCAGGCATGCTGAAACAGCCGGAACGGCATCGCCTTGTCGCAATCGATAACCTCGCCGTCGCTTTTGAGCACGGCGCGCAGACGGCTCAAGCTTTTCTGCAAAGGCTCATCGTTCTTCGCTCCGATGCGGACCGCGCCGAGGTCGCAAAGCTTGAACAGCGTGCCAGTCGTTCCTTCCGCGATCAGCTTGCGGATCTCGCGCTCCAACCGGCCCGCATGCTTTCTAATGCGTTCGCCGTCGCCGTCCGCCGCGATTTCCTTGAGCGCGCCGTCAAACAGGGCGGAAAGCGACTGCACCGATTGTCCGTCGCCGCCGGGGCGAACGAGCACGAGCGGAAAATCGTAGCGCAGCGTCGTCAGATCGCGGTAGCCGGCGAGCAGCGCCGGCTGCAGATCGCTGCGGGCCAGCGCATCGCCCTCGCCCTGCGGCATTCGGCCCATGAGATGAAACGCGATGTGCGCTTGGGTTTCTACTTGCATGTAAAAATCGCCTTAGTCGTTTTCGTCCGAGCCCGCCGAATCCTCAGGCGCCTGGTTGCAGTTTGGCGGCCGCGTCCTGCGGCCAGACCGTGAACTTGTCGAGTTCCGCTTCAAAGCCCGCCTTGATGAAGCGCGTTGATCGCTGCTGTCCGGCATCGCGCAGCTCTTCGTAAAGGGGAACTTCCGGATTGTGATACAGGATGCCGACCGGAATAGGATCCAATGTCGAGGCGATCTCACGCGCCCGATGGATATTCGACGGATCGTGCTCTTCCTGGGTCCGGTAAACCTTGGAGATATTCTGGCTCAGCGTCACGCCGTTCTTGTGGTGCAGCAGATTGATCTTGAGCGGATCGTGCACCCACGGATCGAGCATTTTCGGCAGCCATTCCGGGCAGCGCTGCAGGATGCGCACGAACGAGAGGCCCTTGTGGTGATAGGCCGCCCGGATGATGTCGTAGAGCACCTCCGGTATCCAATCGACCGCTTGCGCGACGAATGACACGTTCTGAATTCCGAGCGTCACGGTCAAAGGATTGAGCCCTTCGAGATAGGCGCCGCGCGGGGTGGTGTTGCTCTTGAGGCCGCGCGGAGAGGTCGGCGACGCCTGCATCTTGGTCAACCCGTAGATCTGGTTGTCGTGCAGCATCACCGTCATGTTCATGTTGTAGCGGATGGCGTGAATCCAGTGCGCCGCGCCGATGCTGCAGCAGTCGCCATCGCCGGTATTCACGAACACGTTCAAATCCGGCCGCGCCATCTTGATGCCTTCGGCGACCGGCAGCGCGCGGCCATGGATGCCATGGAATCCGTAGGTCTTCATGTAATGCGGGAAACGGCTGGAGCAGCCGATGCCGGAGACGAACATGGTCTTTTCGGGCCGCAAATCCTCGTCGCGGCACAGCCGCTGCACGGCCGCCAGGATCGCGTTGTCGCCGCAGCCGGTGCACCAGCGCGGCACGCCGCTCTGATAATCCTCGAGCTCGTGATGCTGATCGTGCAGCCGCAAGAGGCATTCGGTGGCGTGAATGGTCATGGGTCTTGCCTGTTATTTCTGCTTCAGTTTTTCGAGAATGACGCGCTCGATGATCGCCGGCTTGATCGGCTGGCCGCGTACTTCGGTCCAGCAATCCACGTCGACCAGGTAACGCGAGCGCAGCAGTATCGCGAGCGCCGAATAGCGGCGATTGGTCTCGTCGATGATTTCTTCCTTCGGGTCATCGCTCCAATTGCCTTCGATGGTGATGACCTTCTTGAACTTCTGCATGATCTCTTTGATGCCGGGCGCCATCGGCTGCAGGAATGTGAGATGCAGCGAGGAAACCTTGCGGCCGTCGGCGCGCAGGTTCTCGACCGCTTCCTCGATCGCGCCCTTGGTGCTGCCCCAGCCGATCACCAGGAGATCGCCCTTGTCGCCGCCGAACACCGCCGGCGTCTTGAGCGTGCGTTGCAGTGCGGCGAGCTTGAGGCTGCGCATGCGCATGCCGAGCTCGTTGCTCTCCGGGTCGTAGGCGACGTGGCTGAGCCGGTCGTGCGCCAATCCGGTCAAGGTGTGCATGCCGCCGGGCTGGCCCGGGATGAAACGGCGCGCGAGGCCGGTCGTTTCGTTCCAGTCGTAAGGCTTGAGCCCTTCCGGAATTTCGCTTTGGTCGATCGGCGGCGCCAGCCAGGCTTCGCTGAATTGCGGCCGCGGGAACGCCTGTTGCGAGGTGCCGAGGCTGGCATCCGACAGCACGCAGACCACCATGTTGAAGGTTTCTGCGATCTTGCGCGCGGTGATCACCGAATAGAAGCAGTCCTCGATGGTTGCCGGCGCGATCACCACTTTGGGTGCGTCGCCGTGGCTGCCGAAGATCGTGGTCATCAGGTCACCCTGCTCGACCTTGGTCGGCTGGCCGGTCGAGGGACCGCCGCGCTGGACGTTGATGACGACGAGCGGGATTTCGCCCATGACCGCGAGTCCGATGGCTTCCTGCTTGAGCGAATAGCCGGGGCCGGAGGTAACAGTGACGGTGCATTTGCCGGCGTAGGAAGCGCCGATGGCGAAGGCGCAGGCGGCGATCTCGTCTTCCGCCTGGTGCACGATGCCGCCGACTTTCTCGAACACGCTACTGAGATAGTGCGAGACCGAGGTGGCCGGCGTGATCGGGTACATGGCGCAGATTTCCATGCCGGATGCGAGCACGCCGAGCGCGAGCGCCGTGTTGCCGTTGACCACGACTTGCGGCTCGGTGCTGCGCGTGGCCGGGATGCGATATTTGAAGTCGAGATTCTTTTCCGCCCATTCATAGCCGGCGTTGAGCAGCCGCACATTCGGCTCAATGACGCTGGCGCCTTTCTTGCCGAAAGTGAGGGCAATCTGCTCGGCGGCGACCTTCAGGTCGAAGCTGTAGATATTGCAGAGCATTCCGAGCGCGAACATGTTCTTGCCGCGCTTGGCGTCGGCGACGACGGTCTTGCACTCCTGCTCCATCGGAATTTCGATGACCTTATAGCCCGCCTTCACGAGCTGCTCGTAGGTCTCGATGTAGGACGTAACGATTTGCGGATCCTTGCTCTCGCGCCACATGCTTTCGAGCAAAATGGTGCAGTCCGGCTTGAGCTCGCCGGTACGCACGCGGCCGAGCAGCACCTGCTCGTTGAAAGCGATCACCAGGTCGGTCTCGTTGCCGCCGTTGGTGACGCGGCGAGAGCCCAGGCGAATGCGATTGCCGCTGCCGCCGGCGACGCTGCGCGCGGGCGGGCGGATTTCCGCCGGAATGATCTCCACGGTCCACACGCCGTTGCCCATCTGCGAGGCGATCGCTCCGAAGGTCTGCCCGCAGCGCTGCGCGCCTTCGCCGGAGTCGCTGACAATTTCGACGATGTGCTCGCTTAATGTAGCCGCCTTCTTCGCGCTTGGTGCGGGGCGAGCGGCTTTGCTCGCTTGCGGGCGAGGCTTGACGGCGGTTGCGGCAATGGTCTCGGTCATCTTGCTACCTTAAGCGGCGCGAATGCGCGCGAAGTTGCGTTCCCGTAGATCGATTCCGAAGAACGCGCCGGGGCCGGGCTTGCCGGCTTCGTCGTCGCTGGAATCGCGGATTCTCAAGTAGTTCTTCATGCCGCGCGCGGCCTTACGGCCGGCGCCCATGGCTTCGATCACGGTGGCGGCGCCGGTGACGATATCGCCACCGGCAAACACACCCGCTATGGAGGTCGCCAGCGTGTCGTCGGCGGCGATGTAGCCACGCTTGTTGAGGCCAAGGTGCGAGGTCTGACCGATGATCGGGTTGGCGTTGGTACCGATCGCGAACACGATCTGATCGCACTCGAATTCGAATTCACTGCCCTTCACCGGGACGGGACGCCGCCGGCCGGAGTCATCCGGCTCGCCGAGCTCCATGCGAATGCAGCGCATGCCGCGCACACTGCCTTTGCCGTCGTCGAGAACCTCGACCGGCGCGGTGAGCCAATGGAATTCGACGCCCTCCTGCTCGGCGTGGTGCACCTCTTCCGCCCGCGCCGGGCATTCCGCCCGCGAGCGCCGGTAGATGCAGTAGACCTTTTCGGCGCCAAGCCGCAGGCTGACGCGGGTGGCGTCCATCGCGGTGTTACCGGCGCCGATCACGGCGACGTGCTTGCCGAGCGGGATCGGCGTGTCGAAATTCGGGAATTCCTTGGCCCGCATCAGGTTGCAGCGGGTCAATAGCTCGTTGGCCGACAGCACGCCGTTGAGCGAGTCGCCGGGGATGCCAAGCATCGAGGGATAGCCGGCGCCGGTGCCGATGAAGACGGCGTCGAAGCCGAGTTCGTTGCGCATCTGCTCGATGGTGAACAGGCGCCCGACCAGCGTATTGCACTCGAACTTTACGCCGAGTTTGCGCAGATTTTCGATTTCGGCGTCGACGATCGTGTTGGGCAGGCGGAAATCCGGAATGCCGTATTTGAGCACGCCGCCGGCCTGGTGGAACGCCTCGAAGACGATCACCTCGCAACCGGCTTTGGCCATGTCCGCCGCGCAGGCCATGCCGGCGGGCCCCGAACCGACGATGCCGATCTTGTATCCGGTCGGCTCGATGTACGGGACGTTGCTCCACTTCTCCTTGATGGCGGTATCGCCGACAAAGCGTTCAAGGCGGCCGATCGCGACCGGCTCGAGCGTTTCGCCGACGACGCACACGCCTTCGCATTGTGTCTCCTGCGGGCAGACGCGGCCGCACACCGAGGCCAGAAGATTGCTGGCGGTGATGACGTCGTAGGCGCCGCGCAAATCCTTGGCGGTGATCGCCTCGATGAATTTCGGAATGTTGATATTGACCGGGCAACCGGCGATGCAGCCCGGTTCGGGGCACAGGATGCAGCGCTCCGCCTCGTTGAGCGCCTCGTTGAGCGAATAGCCGCAGTTCACCTCTTCGAAATTCTTCACCCGCACCTGCGGATCCAACTCGCGCACAGGCGTCCGCTGCTGCGGAATGGTGCGGATGGTTTTTTTCTTCTTTGCCGTCTTAGCCATTTTCCAAATCCCGTGCGATCAGCCCCGCGCCGATACCCGATGGCGGCGCCTGCTAGCCTCCCAGCGTCTCTTCAAATGGATCGGGCAGACCCAATGACGACTCGCCCGCCCCGTTGCCCGGCACGATGGTCGGTTTCTGCTGCATCATGCGGCAGTTTTCCGACCAGCGATCCAATGCGGCCTTTTCTTCTTCTTTGTACCGACGCAGGCGCATCATCAGATCGTTGAAGTCGACTTTGTGCCCGTCGAAATCCGGACCGTCGACGCAGGCAAATTTCACTTCGTTGCCGATCTTGACCCGGCAGCCGCCGCACATCCCGGTGCCGTCGACCATGATCGGATTGAGACTGACGATGGTCTTGATCGCGTGCGGACGCGTCGTCTCGACGCAAGCCTTCATCATGATGGGCGGGCCGATCGCGACGACTTCGTCAATATCCTTGTGGCCTTCGATGGCGACCTTGATGCCATCGCTGACGAAACCCTTCATGCCGGCAGACCCGTCATCGGTGCACAGGATCAGCTCATCGCAGCATTCGCGGAACTTGTCCGCCCAGAAAATCAGGCTCTTGTTGCGGAAACCGAGCACGCCGATCACATAGGCGCCGTTCTCTTTGAATCCGCGCGCCTGCGGATAGATCGGCGCCACGCCGAGGCCGCCGCCGACGCAGACCACCTTTTTCTTGCCCTTGAGCGGACTCGGCACGCCCATCGGCCCGACGATCCCGTAAAGCGAAGTTCCCGGCAGGCAGGTCTGCTGCATTTCCTTGGTCGACTTGCCGACCGCCTGGACCACCAGGGTCACGGTGCCCTTTTTGCGGTCGAAGTCCGCGATGGTGAGCGGGATCCGCTCACCGGACTCGTGTGACATCACAATGACGAATTGACCCGGCTGCGCGGCTTTCGCCATCAGCGGGTGATGGACGACCAAAGAATAGGTCACGTCGGAAAAATCTTCGCGCGCCAGTATTTTGAAACCTGCGGCGGGACTTGCGTCGGTCATCGATTCGGCTCGCGAAAACGATTGGAGAATTGCGAGTAAACTATTAGTGGATCGGCGCAATCGCCGTTTTGACATAGCGCAAAGACCGGCGGCGAATTGGCCTTAATCTTTAGTGCAAGTGGCAAGGATGCCGTCTGGGCGGGGATTTATTGCCGCTCAATCACGATCTTGTTTGGATGAACACGCGGCCGAGATCGATGTCAAACATCATTCAGATTCTGCTCGAAGAGCATCGCAACATCGATAAGTTGCTCCTCGTTCTGGAGCATGAATTGGAAGTTTTCGACCGCAGCGAGGAGCCGGATTACGAGATTTTGCAGGCCGTTATCCAGTACTTCCAAGACTATCCGGAAAACTGCCATCATCCGAAAGAGGATATGGTTTTCGAAAAACTGAAAATGCGCGATCCGGCCGCCGCCAACCGCATCGGCGACGTGGAAGCCGAGCATCAAGTTGAAACTTTGCGCTTGCACCGGCTGGTGGAGGCGGTCGAAGAAATTCTGGCGGGCCGCGAGTTTCTGCGGCAAACGTTTCACGATGTCGTGAACGACTTTATCAATCACCAGCGCCAACACATGGACAAGGAAGAGCGGCTGCTGTTTCCGGCCGCCGTCCAGCGGTTACGGCCGGAAGATTGGGCGGCCATCGATGCGCGCTTGAACGACCGCAAAGATCCGTTGTTCAACGGCGCCGTCGAAACGAAATTTCAAGCCCTGCAACGAACGATCCTGCGCTGGGAGCGGGAGACCGAGTCGAGCCGCGCGAAACCCGCGCGCGTTCGGATTTGATTGCCGCCGCGTCTTCAAATCCGCGGTCGATAAAATCCACAGTAGCTGGCTGAGGATGCAGTCGGATTCGAACCAGTCTCCAAACGCAAATTTCCGAATAACAGGGAAAAATACAGGGAAAATGGCGCAAACGCCACAAGACGGGACCCTGAAATCCCTGTCCCTTCCGAAAATCATATCCGAACGTATTTATGATGTAGCCCTGCGAGGATCGGAATGGCGACAATGGTGCCAGATCGTTGAACGGCTCGGTGCAAGGGCGCATCTTTCTGTAATGCCAAGTGCATGCGTGCTTGATTGTAATACGCCGCATAGGCGGAAAGAATTCGCCGCAGGTGCGTCTCGCCAAAGATTAGTATGCGGTCCAGGCACTCGCGACGCAGTGTGCCGATCAGACGTTCCGCATAGCCATTCTGCCACGGCGATTGAGGAGAGATCGGTCGGTCGCGGATACCCATGGCACTCACCCGACACCGGAATGTATGCCCGTAGGCTCGGTCATTGTCGCGCAACAGGTAGGCTGGCGCTGAGGTCCAGGGAAACGCCTCGGTGATCTGCCGGGCCAGCCATTCGGCGGTCGGATGCCGTGTCACCTCGAACCACAACAGCTGTCGCCGGCCGTGGCCCAGAACCAGGAACGCAAACAAGAGATCAAAGGTCAGCGTCGGCACAACGCACATATCGATGGCGGCAATCGCCTCAGCGTGATTTCGCAGAAAAGTCTTCCAGCTTTGCGATGGCGGCTTCGAAGGTCGTGCCATATATTTTGAGACCGTCGATTGGGCCACCTCAAAGCCAAGCATCAGAAGCTCGCCATGGATCCAGGACGCGCCCCACAGCGGGTTTTCCCTGCTCATTCGCTGGATCAGATCACGCAGGCCACGATTGATCTTTGGCCGCCCTGCCCTATTTCGAGATTTCCAATACCAGAAGGCTTTGAAACCAGCGCGATGCCACCGCAGGATGGTCTCCGGCTGAACCACCTGGGCCGCACCAAGCAGGCTCGGCCATAGCTTGGTCGTCCATACGAGCAGCGCGCGATCACTGCCATGCAGTCGAAGACGAGGTGGTGCCTGCCGCAAAGCGATGTTGAGCTGATGACGGAGAAACAAATTCTCGGCTTCAAGCCGGCTCCGCGACTTGAACAGGTCGGCGACGAACATTCCGAGCGCGTGCAGGATTGCAAATATCGCTCTCAATGATGCGATGATTCTGCCTTACGATGCGAATCTAGGCCGGATAGAATTTTCGGAAAGGACAGGTGTAGAACTGCCCCTTGCTCTTTCCGCTCTGAGTGGCGAAGAGCTGCATCAGGCACTCGTAGGCGTCGCCGAGAATGTCGTCATGCTCGGCGCGGTTCTGCGAGAAATCGAGCTGGGGTGCTGGAAGATGTTGATCAGGTTGGTCAGCCGATCGACCTTAGCTTGCCCCTCACCGAGCTTGTTGGAGTCGTTGAAGTCGGGGAAATCGCTGCGGGCTAAGCGGGCATTGGCCTGCACGAGCGGCGCGATGACCTGCGTGTTGATTTTGTCGCCGATGTCGCTCTTGCCGCGGAGTTCGAGCATGTCCTTGAAACTCGCGCCCTTGGGGATCGTGACTGGGGGGGCGAAGTCCGTGCTACTGCCGTACTTGTCGGTGACGTACTTTATCAACAGCATGAACAGGACGTAATCCTTGTACTGGCTGGCGTCCGTGCCGCCGCGCAGTTCGTCGCAGGAAGCCCAGATCGAGGAGTAGAGGTCGGATTTCTTAATCGCCATATCAATCTTTGCTCTTCGGCCTTTGTGCTTTATTGGCTTTTGCTCGGATAGCCTTCATCCGCTCGTACTCCTCCGCCGCCACCATCACGACCACCGCCCGATCGTACTTGGTGATCGCCACCGGCGCGGCTCTGGCCGCGTCAATCAGCTCGCCGAAGTGATTTTTCGCGTCGGCCGAGGTAAATTTGCGCATATACACCCCTTCGTGCCGATGGCAGTGTTGGCTAAATTGGACGAGGCCGCAATGAAGATGTTTCAAGGGTCACTACGCCCTTGAATTGGTGCTTTTCGGTCATTTGCGTCCGTTATCGCCGATAATGACAATTATCGGAAGCAATTGAGACCCTATTGATCAGGTGCAGCGATTGAGATCATGTACAAGTTCAATTGACCTTGATTTTGGCTGCCTTGATTACCGGTGCCCAGCGCGCGATCTCGTTGTCAATTCGGGCGCGGAACTCCTCAGGGGAGCTGCCGACCGGCTCCATCAACTGCGTCGCCAGCTTTTCGCGGACTGAGGGCTGTTTGATGATCGCCACCACATCCTCGTTAATCTTGGTGATGACCGGCTTGGGCGTGCCGCCCGGCGCAATCAACCCCATCCAGGCGTCCGCTTCCACGTCGATTCCGGATTCCTTCAACGTTGGAATATTTGGAAGAAATGGCGAACGTCTGGCGGTGGAGACGGCGAGGATTTTCACGGCGCCGGTCTTTGCGTATGGCGTTACTGAAATCGCCGGTAGACAAGCCATCTGCACGTCGTTGCGGATTAGAGCGGTGATTGCCTGCGGCGAACTAGGATAGGGAACGTGCACTAATTGGGCTCCGGCCTTAATCGCTATCGCTTCCATAGCGAGATGGGAGAGCGATCCATTGCCGATCGAACTAAAATTGTATTTTCCCGGATTGCTCTTGAGCAAAGCGATCAACTCGGTGACCGCATTGATCTTCAATGCCGGGTTGACCACGAGCACGCTCGGCTGGGTAATAAGCTGCGTGATCGGCGCGATATCCGTACGGGGATTGTAAGGAAGCTTCGAAAACAGCAGAGTGTTGATAGCAAGCGGGCCACCGATGCTAATGCCGATGGTTGCTCCATCGGGGGCTGCCTTGGCGACCGCATCGGTGCCTAGATTGCCGCTGGCCCCCGGCTTGTATTCGACCACAAAGGCGCTGTCCGGATATTTCTTTATAAGCCCGTCGGCGATTAGGCGCGCAACAATATCAGGTGTCGATCCAGGTCCAAACGGGACCACGATCCGCACGGTTTTCGGTGGCCAGTCCTGTGCCAGCCCGGGCATGGCGGTGGCTAGCAGCAAAAAAAGCGTCAGCACGAAACGTTTCAGCATCAACATACTCTTACCCCTTGACGGCATCCCGCCCAAGATAGGCGCCGTCCCTTTCCAACGTCGATTGTAATATGTCGATGCCAATATCCGCACAGCTGCTATTGCCCGCAAGGGCAAGGTGTGCGGCCATGCCGGCGGCTTGGCCCATGACGAAGCAAGGTCCACTAACCCGCGCGGCCGACTGACCCTCATGCGTCATCGAGGCACAGCGTCCGGCGACCAGCAGGTTGTCGAAGCCGGACGGCGAAAGCATGCGATAGGGTAGTTGGTTGAAACCGCGTGAGCCGGGAATGTCAGGCCAGCGCCAGACCACATCGCCCGCCACATGGTTTTCGATCGGCCAACCGTTGACGCCTACGGTGTCTGGGAAATCCGCACATGAAATAACGTCATCGGCGGTTAGCTGATAAGCGCCGAGGATGCGACGCGTTTCGCGCACGCCGAGTTGCGGCGGAATATCGACAATGTAGGCATCGGCGAAGCCCGGCGCTTCGCGGCGCAGAAATTCAAAAAATGTGAGCGCCTGGCGACGGCCTTCGATTTCTCCCGCGCTCAATTGCGTTCCATCGGTTGCATCGACCGCGAATCCCTGTGAATTCTTCACTTGCGTCACATTCACTCGCCATTCGCTTGAATGCTTTTGCGGACGGACGATCGCACCCTTGCGGGGAAATTTGACGCCGCGCTGCTCTGCCGCCTCCATCAATGCTGGGATCGTGCGCCATGCCTCGCCCGCCAGCGCTGAATCGACCCCGTTCACGCGAAACATCATGGTCGGGTAGAGCATGTTGCCGTCGGCGTCGCCTTTTTCATAGGGCGCACCAGCAAAGGCGGCGAGATCGCCATCGCCCGAGCAGTCGATGAAAACCTGGCCGAAAATGGCGCTGCGCCCAGACTTGGTTTCAATTAGCAAGGCTTTGATCCGGTTTGGTGTGTCCATCACCACGCCGGCGGCAAGCGCATGGAAGCTGATCTCAACGCCCCGCGACAGCAACACGTCATCTGCCGCGCATTTGTAGGCGGCGGTGTCGTAGGCCTGCGCAAATGTCTTGCCGAGCACTTGATGCGGCGCGTTAAGCCCGCCAAGCCGGTCGATGCGCGCGAGCAGATCATCGGCGACGCCGTGAACAACTTGTCGAATTTCACCGTGGATATTGGCGTGCAGCCCGCAAAAGTTTGTGACCCCGGCGGCTGTCCCCATGCCGCCGAGAAAGCCGTAGCGCTCAACCAGCAATACCTTTCGGCCGTGCATTGCGGCCGCGGCCGCTGCCGCAATACCGGCCGGCCCGCCGCCCAGCACGATTATTTCGAATTCGCCACTGACCGCAGTCTTGCGTTCCGGCTCGGTTATATAGGAAAGGGCTGCGGCCATCGAAGCCTCCCTATGCGGTGGTATCCTCTCCTGCGGCGCCTGTGAAGGGTGGCAATATGACCGGCGCGCGGGTGAGCCGCATCCGGGAGTAAACCGATGAGCTGACCGGATGGGGTTTTTGGTACACACACCTGGTGCTGCGGCATCAACTCAACGTCCTGCAGCAGCGCGCGCCACATCGGCTATGTTTGACCTGGATTGATCGCGCTCTGTTCGTATGGCTCTATCGCGGCTTCCCGCGCATCCTTGACGCCATAACGATTTTAAGGCCTGAGACGGTTGTGCGGTGGCATCGCAGCGGCTTCAGTGCGTTTTGGCGATGGAAATCCCGCCCTCTCGGTGGCCGACCACTGATCGACAAAGAGGTGCGCGACCTTATCCGAAGAATGAGTTTTGAGAACCCGCTCTGGGGTGCGCCGCATATCCACGGCGAGCTTCTGAAGCTCGGCTTCCACGTCGCCCAGTCGACAGTCTCGAAATACATGGCACCGAGGCGTCGTCGACCGTCGCAAACATGGAAAACTTTCCTGCGCAACCACGCTGATGGCGTCGCATCGATTGATCTGTTTGTAGTTCCTACGATTACCTTTGAGCAACTCTTCGCATTTCTTATTCTCGGCCACGGACGGCGGCAGCTGTTGTGGTTTGCGGTGACCCGGCATCCGACGGCGGAGTGGTTGACACGTCAAATTACCGAGGCATTCCCCTGGGACAAGGCGCCGACATATATCGTCCGCGATAACGATCGAGCCTTCGGCAGCGTATTCAGGCGCCGTATCCAGGCAATGGGCATTCGGGATCGACCCACGTCATTCCGCTCGCCCTGGCAGAATGGCTATGTTGAACGTCTGATCGGATCGATCCGACGCGAGTGCACCGATCATCTGATCGTGTTCAACGAAGAGCACCTGCGGCGGATTCTTGCGAAGTTCTCCGCCTATTACAATGGATGGCGTCCTCATGTTTCGCTCGGAAAGGATGCACCGAACGGGCGCCCGATCGAGCGCTTCGGGGACATCGTCGCCCATGCAATCTTGGGCGGATTGCATCACCGATACGCACGAATTTAGTTTTTGGAAGCGACACCTGCGGCAATCGCCCAGCCACATAACAGAACGACCGAGTCTGCCTGCCGCGCGACGCTGGATGGAAAATTAGTCGGCTCCAGCAGCATATAGTCAGCCTAGTGCGAACAAGTTCAACGGAAAGCAGCAACAAGAAGCCCGGCTCTAAAGCCGGGCTTCTTCAACCCAGTGTTGCCAACGAGCTACGTCGTCACTGGCATGATCTTCCCTACGTAACTTTGTATCGGCTCGTACGTTTCTTTGGCGAGGTCGGCATAAAGCCCGTTGATCTTGGTCGACTGGGCGACAAAACCCTCGTAGGCGTTCTTGAAGTAACCCTGCTGGATTTCTATCGCTTTATCGAATGACTTGGCACCGAGTAGCTGTTCAAATGTCTTGGTGCCCTCTTCGTAGGACTTCTTCGAATAGTCGGCAACTTCATTCATGATCGCCTGCATACTCTTAGAGAACACGTCAACTGACTTTGTCGCCGTTTCGACATTCTCCTTTCCCATCTCCTCGAAATTTTTGGCCATGACATCGCCCTTTCATGTAGTTTGCCTGTCCCAATGACCGGCACGATCCCCATGTATGTTGCGTCGCAAACAGATCAAGTTGAATTATTGTGCCGCAGCATATTGGAATGCCAGCAGACCGCTTTTATTGGTTTTAAGAAACAGGCCAAGCCGAAACTGCAAAGCGCAGAGGTAATTCACCCACTGCATCTATCCCTAGCAATCAGTCTTCCAACATTAAAAAAGCAAACATGAATTCGAGTAAAAGTCATTGACGTGGATCAGACAGAGTTCCTGCCCCATTTTTGATATTGGATAAGGGGTATCACCGCCAAGCGTTTTCGCAATGCTGGCACGGCGTGGATGCTTGTTGAACCAACGCCTATTAAGGTGGATTGTTTTTTCGCCGGATTCGCCAGCTCAAAGCGCAGGCGTCAATTTAAATTTCACCTAATCGTTGGGGCCCCTTTTTGTGCCCCTTAACCTCGCTTCGAAGCGTGTCGAGCGAAAGGAAATCGCATGCGCACTCAACTTGTGCCAGGCGTGCTTTCATCGCAGTTTGCACCGATGGCACCCGTTTGCCCCAGCTGCAGGCATATGATGTTCTTCAAAAGTGCCGAGCCGTGGACTCTGATGTACGGCCACCAGCTCGATCGATATATGTTCGAATGTGGCGATTGCGGGCAGTTGACTACCCGAATGGTCGACGAAGACCTGCTGTAATTCCCCAACGTCAATCCGTATCACTCGGGTCTAGGGAGATTGGCCAAGATCGGCGAGATCAACGTTGAGGCATTCGCGCACAATTGGGCGCGCATGATAGAGGAATGCGGCAAGGTGCTCTCGGCCTATTTGAAGCCCCGCGAGGAGGGCAAGGTCGACGACGGGATCTTCGATCAGGTCACCGAGGCGATCAAGTCGGTTGGTGGGGTGGCGGAATATTGGCTGGCCGATCCCAAGCGCGCGGTCGAAATGCAAGCGAGCCTCGGCCGCGCCTATCTCGATCTGTGGGCGAGTGCGGTCAAGCGCATGACCGGCGAACCGGTCGAACCAGTCACCGCTCCCGACGCCAAGGATCGAGCGCTTCACCGATCCCGAATGGTCATCGAACCAATTCTTCGATTTTCTCAAGCAGGCCTATTTGCTTACGACCCAATGGGCCGACCACCTGGTCAAACACGCCGAAAGCCTCGATCCGCCCGCGCGGCAGAAGGCGGAGTTTTATGTCCGGCAAATCGCCAACGCGATCTCGCCGTCCAATTTCGTGCTGACCAATCCCGAACTGCTACGCGCGACGCTGTCATCCAATGCCGAAAATCTCGTGCGCGGGATGCACATGCTCAGCGAGGACATTAAGGCCGGGCAAGGTCACCTTAAGATCCGGCAAACCGATTTCAGCCAGTTCGAACTCGGCCGCAACCTGGCGGTCACTCCGGGCAAAGTGATTTTTCAGAACGATCTCATTCAACTCATCCAATACGAGCCGACAACGCCGACGGTGCTCAAACGGCCCCCTGCTGATCGTCCCACCCTGGATCAATAAATTTTACATTCTCGATCTCACGCCGGAGAAATCTTTCATCAAGTGGTGCGTCGATCAGGGACTCACCGTGTTTGTCATCTCCTGGGTCAATCCCGATGTGAAATTAGCGACGAAAACCTTCGAGGACTACATGCATGAAGGCCCACTCGCCGCGATCGAAGCAGTCGAGAGGCTGACGGGAGAAAAACAGATCAACGCGATCGGCTATTGCGTCGGCGGCACGCTGTTGGCTCTCACTCTCGCTTATCTGGCGGCAAAGAAAATGAAACCAAGTGCTGTCGGCGACTTTCTTCGTTTCGCAGGTCGACTTTACCTTTGCCGGCGATCTCAAGGTTTTCATCGACGAGGCACAGGTCTCCGCGCTAGAACGCAAGATGCAGGAGCACGGCTTCCTCGACGCCTCGAAGATGGCCACCGTGTTCAACTTGCTGCGCTCGAACGACCTGATCTGGCCCTACGTCGTCAACAATTATCTCATGGGCACCAAGCCGCACGCGTTCGACATTCTTTACTGGAATGCCGATTCAACGCGCATGCCGGCGGCCAACCACTCTTTCTACCTGCGCAACTTCTATCTCGACAACAAGCTCGCACAGGGCGATTTGGAGCTGAGCGGCCTCCAACTCGACCTGCGCAAGGTCAAGATTCCGATCTACAATCTTGCCACCCGAGAGGATCACATCGCGCCGGCCAAATCGGTGCTGCACGGTTCGAAATATTTTGGCGGGCCCGTGAAGTTCGTGCTCGCCGGATCTGGCCATATCGCCGGCGTAATCAATCCGCCCGATCTGCATAAATATCAGTACTGGACCGGACCCAAACCGACCGGCTCGGATGTCGAAAAATGGCTGGCCAAGGCCACCGAACATGCGGGCTCCTGGTGGCCGCACTGGTTGGACTGGCTCCGGGCCCAGGATTCGGAAACGGTATTGGCGCGCGCCGTCGGCAGCAGCCAATTCAAGCCGATCGAGGACGCTCCCGGCTCGTATGTGAAGATCAGGAGTTAAGTTGCGTCGCTGCGGCACCAACTCTGCTGTCTGCCATCGTCCACGCCGTTGGCGTTGATCAATGTTGCGCCAATCGACTTTTATGTGCGGCGTGCCGGCCGCGGACTTTATTGGGCGTCCAATGATGTTGAACTTGCGAGCCTTATATTTTGACAGACGCTGAACTTCCGCGCACCGGTAAAGATCGGCGACACCGTGGAGGTAAACGAGGCCTGGGTGAACGTGCCGTCCAAAGAAGCAGGCGGCCGCGACGTGGTGGAAATGGCGTTGGCCCACACAGTCGAAAACTCAATGGGAAGGCGGCGGCAACTGGCACTACACAGCGCAGCTAGACATGGAAGGCTGGCTTTGTGCTGCCCTGATTTGGCCTCACGGCTGAAATGCTGTCACCTTGCCACCTGGCCCGCGTGAAGGTGCAAAGGTGGGATCGTGAGCGGGCGCTACGTCTTGAAATCCGAATGAGCATTAAGGTACTAAAGCCCAGCAGGCCGCAGATACTGGAAAATTGACCTACTATAGAGGCGACGCCAGATGATTAAATCCGAGCTAGTGCGGCGTATTGCTAATATCAATCCGCACCTTAATCAGCGCGACGTTGAGAAAATCGTCAACGCGATCCTCGGCGAAATCACCAACACCATGGCCAAGGGCGACCGGGTCGAATTGCGCGGCTTCGGGACCTTTTCGGTCAAGCAGCGTCCGGCCCGCACCGGTCGCAACCCGCGCACCGGCGCTCATGTCGCGGTCGAGGAAAAGTCAGCGCCGTCTTTCAAAACCGGCAAAGAAATGCGCGAGCGTCTAAATCGTACCGCGGCATCGTAATAGCTCCAAGTGATGCGGCTAACGTTCAATGCCGACCGGTTCTAGTGAAGGTGTAAAGGTAAAATGGTGGACGCCTGTGTTCCGCTCAAATCCTGCCGCCCAAGGTGTTAAGGCTAAAAGGCCACGCCCGCTCCCACGTCCTTCGTTGTTACCTTGCCACCATGACCCCTGTGAAGGTGCAAATATAGGACTGAGAGCGGCCGCCAACGTCAAATTACTGTGACGGGAACAACTTTTCACCTTTTAACAGCAAGTCGAAGGACGACCATGCCTGATAAAGCCGATCATGTTGCGTGGGCCGCGGAAGCCATCGCGGTTTTTCAGCGGCATTGCCGCACCGGTGACGAACATGCCATCGCAGGCCTGATCTGCGATCTTGGGCACTTGGCTGAAGAGCGAGGCTTCGACTTTATAAGTGAAGTCAGGCGAGGGATTGGCCATTGGTACGCCGAACATCACGCTCACGACCACAACCATTTAGGTCCTGATGTCGCAGTCGAGATCACGATCAATCCGAGATAGCTGCAGTCGAATACAAAATACATCGCCGCTGCGTATGAGCCGCTGATCAAAGTCCGCGTTCGGGGGGTAATCTCAGTCGGACTGATCGTCGCGATCGAGCAACCTGAGGAAATAATTAAATCAGGGTCCAATTCAACTCAATCTTCGCAAGGGCCAACCGACTGATTATTCCGGCTGCGATGCTCGCCCCGAAACACTTTATTTTTTATACGGTGGAGCTTCTGTCGGATCGGCTCTTGGCTTCGTTGGAAGACCGGGATTCAAGATGCCATAAAACCCGCGTCTGTGAATTCGTATGTGTAGCGGTCACGTATTTTGATCTTGATCCAATTATTTTCGACTGCTTTATTTATACCTCGCTGAAAATCACCATCTCTCACTTGGGCGAAATGATTGCGTCGGAGCGTGCCACCCGGGCGAATTTTATGCCTCAAAAAAACGCCAAGGATTTGACGCCCGACTTCTTCATCAGATGGCACCTGGGTCATTTGCTATCCTTCGCTCACCCAATCCTAAAGTTTTGACTGAGTTGTTGAAACTGAGGGTCATAGCCCTGCTCGAACGCCTGCCGGCGTTCTTCATAATGTTCATCGGATTCGAACGGGTATGCCCACGGCTCACTCCAATAACGTGAGCGACCTTCACCTGCGGCTTTTTTTCCTCGATTATGCTCACGCACCGTCTGTTTCGGCGTCAGTATGCCCATGCTCGCCTCCTGCGATCTAACGAGAAGAGTGATTAGGTTCAGATCGCCCTCACACCTTGGCTGATTTGACGTTCATCATGACCACTGCCACGTTTAAGAAAATTGCCATGGCGATAGCTATCGCGAAAATTGAAACCCACATAGCGCGACCTCCGTATCCAAGCCGTTCAACCGCAGCTCCTTCTACCTTAAGCTTAGGCAACCTTGTTTGATGCCTTGCTCTCTCCGCGACGCCAGTCATTTGCAGCGATTTCGGTCGTCACCTTCTGGGCGAGCTCTGTGAGCTGCTTGGTCTGCGCGGACATGTGTGCACGCGGGTGCTGATGACACCCGTGTCGAACGCAACAAATTTCAAGTTTTATTGTGCCTGCCGACGGCACCGGTGCTGCTGCTTATATAGAACGGGGACTTCGGTACGTCCCCGATTTATGGGCACCATCGGGCAAGACACTGCTTGCCTTCGCGGATTTATATGGGGTGCCGGACGTAAAGCACAATAGCAAATGAAGGTAAGGACTGATTACCTTCTTGACGTTCAGTGTAATGCTGTCATGGGGCCGCCGCGCCGCCGACGAGGTGATCGAGAAGAGCCGCGCTTGAAAGCCGGGTGGTTCGGTCTGCGGTGTACATCGACCAGTTCATGGCATTCTCCAACCCAACACACAGTACTAGACGCACCCTTGTAACCTATTGAGCAGACTCTCGCATTTCGCTTTTGCCAGCCATGGAATGCGCTTCAAACTTTGTCGCCAAAACGAGTGTTAAGGTTCGCAGACCCTACAAAAACGGCCTTTTCAAAATCTTTTGGTTGAGGTGCCAAAACATTGCCTCGGGAAGCCGCAAATATTCATCAGTTACCGATCACAAAAATCTCTCATCAACCCATTGAACAGATTTACGTTTTCAGCGGGAGTCGGGTACTATGAACCCAACAACTTAATTAGGTTTGGCTTAGTAAATTCCGTGTCCAAAAATGATGAGCGTGCCCGGCTGTGACGGCCGCGTTTCCGCATAGCTTAAGCTTTGCTGCGGATAATTTCTGTCTTGCCCGTCTGCCGCATATATCTGCCGAGGCACCTTGTGCAATTGTAGCGCTTGGCGCACGTCAATTCGTTTCGCGCTAACCGGCTTTTGGAGCTTTCTCGCAAGCCTTGCGGTGTACACTGGTCTTCCCAAAAGCTCTTTGCCGGGAGTTGCCGGGTAAATCGGGCTTAATGATCCATGCGCGGCATATGGTGTATCCGGTTCTGCCTTTACGGGCTCAATGTTCCATCTAGGCGTCTCTATGACCGGCGCCTGTGCGGTTGCCGCAATGCCCACAAACATCTCGCCCATGTTCACGGCGTAAAGGATCATCACAGCGGGAAGGATAACCGCGATACCCACGAAATATTTGAAAAGAGCAGCCATAGCGATGTGCGCCCCTGAACACGTCAACTCGCCTTCGCCATTCCCGTTCCCATAACCCTAAGCACTTTGTCGTGATCGAATTCTACAAACGCGAAGCTTGTTCCGCGCGGCTGCCATCGTAGCCGCTCGATCAAAACACCTGATCGGACTTCGGAGAGACCGCCGCCAGGTAGTCTTTCTGTTTGCACCAAGTGATCACGAGAAGTGTCGTGTTGGCCCGAATTTTGCGCTGCTACTTGGGTCAAGGTGGCCAATGCCCCAAAGCGACACAGGTAGGAGGCGTTCATGATAGCAAACCAAGAGCATCTGCGTCGGAGTAACGAATTTGAAGTCGCTCAGAACCGCTTAAGATCGAACCAAATTGAGACGATGATCGCTGAGTTCGAGCGGATCTGTACCGATCTCGGACAGGAGATCGAAGCCGACGAGAAACGTGCTCGGATTTCGGACCCGACGCATTTTGCCTATCCAACATATGCGAAGGCAGCCCGCGAGCGCCGCACGAAGGTTCAACGGTCAGCAGATGCCCTCAGGATGGAGCTCGAACGGCTGAGGTTCGAGGCAAACGGAGCTTCCAATCGGCAATTTGCTGCTTAGCCTTCAAAGCCCGGCGGGCTATTTTCTCGGCCCTTCAATCTTGTTGTTGACGATCTTGCGCGCTTCTGCGAAGGCCTCGGCAGGCGTTGAGCAAGGCATCGTTGCGGCCAGCCTCAGCCCGTCTTCGTCATATATCGTTACGATGAAAACAGCTTGGCGCGTGAGATCGAGACGGTGGAAATTATAGGTCTCGGAGTTGAGGATCACGCGGCTCGCGCTCCCACACCGTCGTGAAATCCGCTATCGCTTGCTCGCGCGTCTGCGCGAAGGAGAGCCTAAGAATTAAGGACAAAAACGGCGATAAACGCCATGGCTGCGAGCGCCGAAAACATCAATATTGTCTCCGGCCAATCGACATCTGCTTCTTGATTTTTGTGGTCAGTGTACATTGTTGTCCCCCATGCATGGGGAAGTGGAACAGATCCAACGCATGTCTAAGACGCAGGTTCCATCCTTAGCTTATCGCCAGGTACGAAATTAGTGCCGTGAAAACCGGCGCTTGCGGCTTAAGCGCAATTCAGGATTCGGAAATCCGCCATCCCGCCGGCTCGCCGGCATCATGGACAGGCTGCGACCGTCGCGACGGTATCGAATGACCTCCCATGTCCGTATCGGTAGTATTCCTGATCGTGAAATTCCTGAATTGCTGCTCAGCCTCCCGACCGACTATTTGGGACCATGCTCAAATTCTTCCCGAGATGTCCCAAATGTGATGAGCCGATGCGCTTCGTTCGGAGTTTGCCGCCTGTTGCACGGCATCCCGAATTGCAGAGTTTCGAATGCCGTTGTTGTCGGGAAGCCATGACGCTCGCTGTGGCAAGCCGAGGCGAAATGCAAGGCTTTAGCTCTACAGCCGGTTATCGGTTCGCCTAGCCTCTCTCGACTCATTACGCCTTTGCGACCACCATCGCCTACTCGCGTCTTACAGCCTATGTGCCGCTCGCCGTCGAAGGCGTCGTAGTCGTCGTCCGACCATTCGCCGCTCGGGCGTGATTTTGAGGCGCGCTAGTGTGAGCATGGCGGCAGAGAGCGCGCACGCCATTGTTCTGCGCTGACCGAAGACAATGGATCGTTAAGCTCTATTCTGCTAGACGGTTCCTGTTCACTTTTTCAGGGGGGCGGTTCATGGCGAAGCGTAGACGCCGGGCTTGGACGAAGAAAGACTTTGCCGAGCTTAAGGCTCATTCGAAATCCAGAACGCCGGTCGTAAAGATTTCGAAAGTAATGAAAAGAACACCTGGGGCGTTAAGACGGAAAGCCGGGATTGTGGGAATCAGATTGGGTCATCGACGTTAGGGTCACCTGTAATTAGCCCGCATCGCGTAAATCTGAGTTCGATGTATTATTGCGGTCCTGCGCAAGTTTTAGCCAACATTCGGCGAGCAACAGCCAAAAAGCTTTGTCTATTTTTTGGCTTGCAAACGCTTCTGGAATACCAGGGAGTTTTTGCCAAAGATCGACATGCTTCTGGAGTTGGTCGTCTAAGATCGACCATTGAACGACAATGTGGCCTATTGCTGTTATTTGTCTTGCCGTAAGCGCAATATACATTCGCATTGGATTGTTATGCATGGCAGAGATTTGATCAAAGGTAGCTTCAGGCATGGCAAAGTCACCTCCAAAAAACGTGTAATTGAATTAAAGCCTGATGCATGGGCGCGCTTTGAGCGCGCCGTTGACGTGGTGGCGAAAAGCCCGCCACAGCACCGGACGAAAAAGAAGAAAAAAAGAAGCGAAAAACGAGGCTTTAGGCCACTTTCACCTTCGGCCTAGGAAGTGGTTGTTGTTCATGATGGTCATAGGTGACCGTTAGATCTTTGACCAAATTATTCACTGCTTCGTCGATTTTCTCTTTCTCGTACCCTTTGCATGCCAGCGCGACTACGCGCGGGATCGGGCCGGTTGTCGTGAAATAACCGATTTGACGACGGCTATAGCCAAGAATTGCCGCAGCCGCTTCTTGTGTGAGTTCATTGCGCTTCATAAAGCCGACGAAATCTTGAGGACTCATGCTTTGTTCAGCGAGCATTTCAATTGCCTCAGATGGTAGTTCAAGGTCAGTTCCATCCCATGCGATGGCGTCACCGTCCTCAATAATGTGAGCAGTTCGGAAAAGTTTTTCGTCGTTCCGGAGTGGACGGAAAATTTTGTAGGTGTTGATGATCGGCTTTAGGTCAACGATCTCGTCGATATCAGCGCGGCTACCTTCGGCCCAACGCACATATAGCTGCCGATCGGCCAGAGCGCGGACCTCAGAAATTCGCGGAAGCGGCGTTCCGGTATCTTCGATGTCATTCGCGCTCATTTAGCCTTCTCCACTCGTTTACAGTTGCGGCGTGATTATTGCCGTCGGATAGCCATTCAATAGCTTCCTTTAAATCCTTTCTGGAATATTTGCCTTTCGTCGGTTCAAGGGTGGCCAGGTTGATTGAACACTCCGAGTCCGGTCCCTTTAAGTGACAGTGGGGTGGCGGATGCTCTCTTTGGCCTCCAAAAACGCTGATTTTGGAGTTATTTAGCTTGGCTACCACGGTCATAGTGGAGCCGTCCCGACAATGTCCAACATAGTGCAATGGTTGCACAAAGGCAAGAGAAAAGTGCAACTATTGCACATATGGTTACCGACTGGACACCCAAGGTATTACGGCAACTTATCAGAGAATCGGCCCTATGGAACCGGCTTGCGCGACTGCCAATAGCGCACCCATTGGGGTTTGCGAGGCTTCCAAACCTTCTTGCGCCAGCGCAGGAAGCGCGCGACGTGGTGTTTATGGGAAGTGTAACATCGCCGGTACACCAACCCCGATCTTTGGGCAGTCGGGTTAGACTCGACGTTTTTTACAGCTCCGATATTTCCCACCCGATTTCCCACCGAACTCCTCACTACAGGGTGGGAAATGGCGTGATTGGATGGTTGGTGATTATTCAAAAACGCCTGAATTTCCGAATGAAACGGAACTGCACAATACAGGACAGTACGGCCGGCAACGGTTTAGGAAACCGCTGCCTACGTGAAAGGCCGCGAACCGAACCCCAAGCGGCGAGACCGTCGCCGCGTTTTCCGAACCAGCGCGAACACATGCTGTTTGCCGATGGGATTGGTAAGCGGTCTTTTGACCACACGGCCTGACAGCTTGATTTTTTGCCAGGCTGTGGGGCGATTTGTGGTGTCACGCAGCGAGTCTGTTGGCGGAACGCTGTGCCGCCCAAGCCCAGGGCATGAGCTCATCGAGACGCGAGACGGGCCAGAGATTGACGAGCTTGGTAAGCACATCGGCGAAGTAAGTTTGCGGATCGACGCCGTGCAATTTGCAGGTTTCGATGAGCGAAGCAATGCAGGCCCAGTTCTCCGCGCCCTGATCATGGCCCGCGAAGAGAGAGTTTTTTCGATTTAGAACAATGGGGCGGATTCCTCTTTCGACAATGTTGGTATCGAGTTCGATGCGGCCGTCGTCGAGGAAACGGGTGAGCCCGTCCCAATGGTTCAAGCCGTAGCGGATGGCTTCGGCGATGACGGATTTTCCCGAGACGCACGCGAGCTGTCCTTCGAGCCAGGTTTTGAGAGCCAGCACGAGAGGCTTGCTCCTTTCCTGGCGTACTGCACGACGCTTGTTGGCGCTCTGCCCCCGGATCGTCTTCTCGATAACATAGAGCGCCGCGATGCGCTCGAGAGCTTCGCTGGCGATTGCAGCGGAGCCATCCTTGGCGATATCGAAGAATCTGCGTCGCAGGTGAGCCCAGCAAAAGGCAAGCGTGATCGCCTCGCCGCCGCATGCTGCCTCGGCAATGGTCTTGTAGGCCGCGTATCCATCGCATTGCACGATGCCGCGGTAGTGCTCAAGCAGCTTTAGGGCATGGACTGCGCCGCGACCCGGAGCGTAGCTGTAGGCGATAGCGGGTGGATCGGTCCCGCCCCAGGGCCGGTCATCGCGGGCGATGGCCCAGAAGTAACCTTTCTTGGTGCATCCGCGGCCTGGATCGAGCACCGGCGCCACCGTCTCATCGACCGCGATCTTGCTCGAGGTCAGAATGAGTTCGCGCAGCCGAAGATAGAGCGGCTTGAGCTCGGCGGCCGCATAGCCCACCCAGAACGCCAAGATCGCGCGTTTGATGTCGAGGCCTTGGGCCAGCAGCATCTGGGTCTGTCGATAAAGCGGCAGATGCCAGGCGTATTTGGCGACCAGGACGTAGGCGACCATAGCTTCGGTCGGCAGCCCGCCCTTGATCAGTCGTTCGGGCGCCGGCGCTTGAATCACCGCCTGCTCGCAGGCCCGGCAGGCATATTTGGGACGGTGCGTCACGATCACCCGAAACTGCGCCGGAACCACGTCCAGCCGCTGCGACGTCTCTTCGCCGATCACATGCATGGGCTCCCGGCAACAGGGGCAGTTGGTGTCTTCGGGCTCGATCGTCACATCCACGCGCGGCAGATGGGCGGCAAGCGCACCGCGATTGACGCGGCGCTTTTCGCCACGCGCTCTTGCGGCCACGGCGTCCTTCTTGTCGTCGGCGGCCTCGTTGCCGGCGATCGCCTGCTCAATATCCTCCAGTGCCAGAAGCAGCTGCTCTGGATCGAGCTTCTCCGACCGCCGGCCGAATTGCGCACGTTGCAATTGGCGCAGAAGATGCCGCAGCCGATCAATTTGCGAAAGCGCGCGATCGCGTTCGGCTATCGCTGCGTCACGCTCCGTACACGCCGTCATCACCAGCGCGCGGAGCACTTCGATGTCTGAAGGAAGCTGAGGTGCGATCTCGTTCACGTGCGGCAGTGAATCAGATTCGCGCGTCATTGTAATAAAGTCACGCACATGTGATTCAAAAGTTTGCAAAACTCATGATGTCGCCGTCGGCCGCGCAATGTCGCGAACTTGCAACCGCGACCAATCCATCCCGTCAATGAGTGCGGCCAGCTGCGATGCCGTCAGTCGCATCATGCCATCGCTGATTGGCGGCCACCGGAAGGCGCCTTGCTCCAGCCGTTTCCAGAACAGCACCAGGCCGGACCCGTCCCAAGCCACAATTTTTACTCGGTCGGCTCGTTTGCACCGAAACACAAAAATTGTCCCGGAAAACGGATCCTCACCCAGCGCCTCGCGCACCAGCGCCGCGAGCCTATCTGCACCGCTTCTAAAATCGACCGGCTTGGTGGCCACCAGCACCCGTATGCCCGCCGGAACCGTGATCATGTCGATGCCTTCACGGCGCGCAGAACATCCGCCAGCCAACGCAAGTCCGCGCCGGGCTCCGCCCGTACAACCGCCCCCGCGACCTCAATCGTAATCGACCCGCTCGTCAGCGGCCGCACCGCCATACCCATATCCGGTATGCTTACGATCGGCACGAACATCGGATCCGCATCGACCGCCAGAGACAGCCGTCCCGTCCGCGCCGCCTTGCGCCAGGAAAACAGATGCTGGGGGCTCATCTCATGCCGGCGGGCCACCTCTGAAACAATCGCTCCTGAGGCGTAGGATTCCGCCACGATCCGGCCCTTCTCCTCGTCGCTCCAGCGACGCCGGCTCCCAACGCCAGTCCGGATCTCGACACGTCCTCGCGGCTGGGAAGAGTCAACTATATGGTCGACCATATATGTGAACCGATCTCGTCAATTCGGTACACATCTGCCGAGTAACCCAACTATCCGCAAGGTGCGGTCAAAAGACCGCTTACGCTTTATGGGTCGACACTAGCACTTTTCGTCACAAATGAAACTTTACAGTATAGGGTGGCTATCGTGGCGGAGCATCGAGCGGGGACGCGGGCGTTTACGCCATGGCGGTATTAATACGTGCTGCTTCAAAGCGCCGCGAAGCCGTTTTCGCATATGTTGCTGATGCGATGTTGAACCGTCAGGAACGAGCGCCAACCGACGCGTTCACACCAGACGGAGCGAGGAAAGTATAAATGCCCTACCATAGCGAAGAAAAACCGGAGGCCTGCCCAGTCTGCGGCTCTCCAGCAAATATCTTGAACCGCGAGTTTAATGTTGCTGAGACCATTAACTGCTCGCGCTGTGGGGATTTCTCCATCTCGCACTCGGCTTCGGTTGACTGCTTGCCGCTGCAGGATCCCAAACAGCGTGCCTTGGCGAGCCACATCATCAGAAAACTGCAGGGCGCAATACGACCAAACCTTACATCGGATTTCTTTCAAATCCTATCTCAACGAAGCCTGCCCACGCCTGCTGAAGCAAGCGACAATCTTTTGCTGTGGCTCGCAGAGCAAGTTGATGGACGTCCAGGAAAATTGGTCTCGATAACCTATGATGATCCAAGCCTTCTTGGATTAATTGGCGTGGTTGATCTCAGCGACATCCAATGGATAGTTCAAGCTTTGGCCTCTCAAGGACTACTTGGTGGCAGCTCTGCAATGGTTATGCACCATGGCAACCTTACCGCTCGTGGTTGGCAGCGGGTTGAGCAACTCAAACGCGCGCATGTCGCGTCGAGGTTTGCCTTCTTTGCGCGTAAGTTTCAAAATGCCGACTTAAACCGCGTTTTTGACAATTGCCTTCGCCCCGCGGTTGCTCAAACAGGCTTTGAGCTTCGAACCGTTACGCAGCGTGCTGGCCTTGTCGACTCGATAATAGAGGATGAGATTTGCCGCTGCCGCTTTCTAATCGCGGATTTGTCTGATGAAAACGCGGGTGCGTATTGGGAGGCTGGCTTTGCTGAGGGCTTAGGAAAGCCGGTCTTCTATGTTTGTCGAGCTACGAATGCAGCGGGCGAGCAGGTGACCACCCATTTCGACGCCAACCATCGACATACAGTAAGGTGGGACCTGTCCGCATTGGAACGAACGGCACAAGAACTAAAAGCAGTCATTAGAAACACCCTCCTAGGGGACGCGAAGCAAGACGATTAGAAACCGTCTGTGGCGTCACCGGGTGCGGTCAGGTCGGCAAGCGACCGCGACAACCCCGACAGCCCGCGGCCGATCTCATCGCGCGCTGCTCAGGCAGCTGGCGTCCAAGATTTAAAAGCGACTAACGATAAGGTCGCCATGGGCGTCGGTCTAGTGATTTTTTGGCCGGCGTTATTTTTCACCAAAGGAAATGATGGAAACACCGCCGAGCTTGCGCGCCTCAAAGGTTCAATGGACGCAATCGAGCAAACGTCGATACAGAAAAAATGCGGGATCTCGTTCCAGCATGGACCGCCGCCGCCTCCGGCGCACGGTCCTATGGCATCGGCTAACGGTGAATTCCGCTAAAATTGCCGCATGGTGCAAGCAGCACGCGGCTATCGTTTGGCGATTATTGGTCTCCGCTAATTTCTAGAGGCCTATTTCAGCCAACATCCAAACGCGACAATGACAGGGCTCATCTCGCTGCCAGTGCCGAGATTTGCTCTTTTCGACCGGCGAGGACGACGTCCTGTGCGACGAGAAGCGCTTCCACATCGATACGTCGCCGAAGCCGCAGTCCGAATTGAAGCTTGGCAGGGCGGGAAGGGAGCAGACCACAAGGCCTGCGCATCGCAAGAACGGTAAGTAAGCCGCTCAGAATTGCGAGCGTGGGATTGCATGGGTTCGCAGGTTGCCACCTCGTTGTAAGATCAGTTCGACGGTGATGTCACTAGTGCTGGTTGTGATGCCGGTGGCATCCTCCGTAACTTGGCGGTCGAAATAAAAAAATGTGTCTGCTTGGTAAGTAGCGGTGTCTGGCCCGAACAATTCAGCTTCGCTGCACCATGACCTTCCGCTGGCGTATTTTAGTACGAATGTGCCAAGGGGAACCTTATAAGAGATCGTCGATCCGCCGTGCACGAAATATGATCGGGCTGGGCGTCCGGACAAATCCACTAGTTTGACAAAATAATTTGATCCCGCGGCTGTCTTGATGGTGAAGTTGGCTATATCGTCGCCCCAAGCGCGTCCGTACCACTTATAAATGCCTTGGCGCGGCTGAGGGCGGCCAATACATGCATCGGCCTTCATCGTGGACGCATCCTGAACAGCCCAAATAATAAGCCCGGCGACAGGAATGGAGAGCCATATTACGCGCGGAGCCGAATAGGCGGATCTGAAAATCTTTATCGCGCCGTGCTCCGGCAGTTTCCAATGACATTTCCCGCATTGGGGAACGCGCCTTATCGAATATCGCGGCACGCGATTGAGTGCGCCACAGTCGGGATTGATGCAACGGACCTCGTGTTTTTTAAACAAGGCACACCCCGGCCTACTGCCTCAAAGGCGATAGCCTATAAGGTCCAGCGTTTTACACATTATAGTTGATAAACTAAGAGTGTGTAATCCGCTGACCTCTGCGCATGGACATGCGCAAGGTGGTCGGGCAAAACGTGAAGCGGGTCAGGCAGAAGAGGGGCCTGACGCAGGAGAAATTTGCGGAGATTTCAGGGTTCAGCCAGCAGTACCTCAGTAGTCTGGAAAATGGGCGTCGCAACCCAACAGTCGTTACAATTTATGAGTTGGCTACTGCCTTGGGCGTTAGCCATATGGACTTGGTTAGACCACTGAGACGAAAATCCGAGTGACCACTTGATCGCGCCATTCGGCCGGCTGGAATCGTCCGCATAATGACCCGCGAGATTGCTCGGGCCACGCAAATTCGCCGGTGACGCGGCAAAAGACGGCTGGCCGACCTGCCACTCGGGCCTGGGTGCCAGTTGGAGGGAGAAGACGATGAAATCCAGTTATCTGATGTTCGCGGGCGACAACATCTGGGCCAATGGGCGGCTTTACGATCGAAATCTGATGTTCACGGTACAGCGCGAGGGAAACTGACCTGACCTGAGATAGAGCATTTGCAATGCCGCTGCAGCGAGGCGAAGTACAGGGCTACGATTTCAATCGGTCAGTCGTTGAGTTCACGATGCTCAACCAGGACAAGATAATTTCGTGCGCGATCAGCACCGAAGCGATGGACGATCTTGAAGGCAGGCGTGACGTGAAGCCAAATCAACGCGTAGATCAGTTTATGAGGCTGCGCGAAGTAATCGAAGAGCGAGCATCGCGTAAATTTTACGAAGAGCAGACCCAGGGTGACCGACCCGTGGTGTTGCGAGCCAACGATTTTTCTAAATAATCCTCCCGTGACCCTCGCCAAAATGCGCACCAACGGCGTACGAGCCCGAAATGCCCGTTAGTGTCAAAGCGCCTTGTCAACGACGCCCGGCCGGGTAAGGCTGATGTTCAAGAATTAAGTCGTTCCGAGGATTTCAGCTCAAACAGGGAGGATGCCTTTGAAGTACATGCTCACATGGACAGAACGTCCGCAGGGTTCGCCGATGGAGTACGAGAATGCGCAGAAGCGGATCCTAGAGGTCTTCACGCAATGGAAGGCGCCCGGCAATTTCAAGATCGAGCTGTTCGTTATCCGCGTGGGCGACTGGGGCGGGTATATGTTGCTGGACTGCGACGATCCGACGGCCGTTCACAAGTTCTGCTCGATGCTTCCTGCTTTTGTATTCGAAGCGCGGCCCGTTATTCCCATCGACGATGCCGTGCGCGTCGAACTCGAATCGATTGCCTTCCGCGATGGGCTGACGCGCAAATGATTGTCGGGAGTTGCCAATAACGGACAAATTTCAGTCGCCAGGTGGGCAAGGCAAGCTGGTCCTCCTCTGCGCGACCACGTCTTGCGTACTGCTCGTAGAATGACTAATGTACGATCAGTAAGCATACGCAGGAGGCGAAAATGTCAACAAAAACAAAGCTGCGGTTGGTGAAGCCAACCACCGAAAAACGAACAGTTGGCCCGTTGCGCCGGCCAAACAGTGAACTTCGCAGCCGGGAGCACCTGACCGAAACCGAGGTTGAGAAGCTCCTTAAGGCAGCGGAGGGGAACCGCCACGGTCACCGAGACGCGACGATGATCCTCGTTGCCTATCGACATGGCCTGCGGGCATCCGAGATCGTCGATCTGCGCTGGGAGCAAGTCGAATTCAATGCCGCCACTTTGCACGTTCACCGGGTCAAGAATGGAAAGCCGAGCACCCACCCCATCCGCGGTGACGAACTGCGAGCGCTACGAAAACTAAAACGGGAAGCCCCAAAATCGCCATTTGTGTTCCTGACCGAGCGTGGCGGACCATTCACGACCGATAGCTTCAATTGGCTGGTCAAACGGGCCGGACTAAAAGCGCGCCTTCCGTTTCAAGCTCACGCACATATGCTGCGCCATGCCGCCGGCTTCAAACTAGCAGGCGATGGTCACGACACGCGAGCGATCCAGGACTACCTCGGGCACAAAAATATTCAGCACACCGTGCGCTACACTGAATTGTCGCCAACGCGCTTCAAGGATTTCTGGCGACTAACCCCGGCGTGTTGATGCGAGCGCCTCGGTAGCCCTCAAAAGGCGCGCGTCGGGACCGGCCAAATTGAGGTCTTGCCTAACTGACGCGACCTGCGAGAACCGCTCCCGACGTGCCGTTCTTCGTCAATCCATCAGATTCGTCCATCGATTTGACGGGTCCCGCTTGTGGCGCGCGATTTCGAGCGCTTTACGGCTGCACTGGTCGCTGCGGCAACCACCCATAGCGGCCCTTTACGCGATGTCGATGGTGCCGCCGCACGACCCGCGTTTCACGGCCGCCGATTGGTCAGCTGAAGTGGAGAAGGACAACGCCCGGCGGGCAGCGACCGAAAAGCGGTGGGCCGAAGAGGAAGCCGCGCGCCAGGCGGAGGCCAAACGCCAATACGAGGCGAGCCTGCGACGATGAGGCTGTTTGCCGCTGGAGTCATCCGCCGTTAAAATAGGCCCGTCATGTGTCGTCCGGGCCGGGTTCATAGCAGTCGGCAGGCCCACTGCGTCGGTGGTGGGACCAATAACGGCGCAGAGCCCGCGGCCACATCAACTCCTGTGGTGGCGCGGCGGGCATCGTTAGTCTTGAGGATGGTGGTTCAAATGGCGCGTGCCCGCGAGGAAGGCACGCCGAGTAGGTTGTCGCGCGGAATGTCCGCTCTCGGACATGCAGACGGTCGCCGCTCAGATCGAAAGCAGATTCTGCGTAGCAACGGCAGTGTTGATGCCGAGGACCGCAGCCGTGACCGTGCCAGGGTCGGATGTCACCCCCTGAATGACCGCGACCGCCGCGGTATAGGCCGCATCGCCAACACTAGCTACATCGAGGATGCCGCCGTTGGGCTGCTGCGAAGCGTTCAAGTAGGCCAGCGACACCGCAATCTTGTCGTTGATGATGGCCTGGCGGGTCACCGCCTCCTGATACTGTGCTGCGGTCAATCCCAGCGCCGCGGCACCGGGCGTAAGATCGACACCGATCAGGTCATGCACAAACTGTCCGACAAGGCCAGCGCGTGCCGCTTGAATCTGCGCAGCGGTTGGATGGCCCCCTCGGCCTGCTCCAACAAGCCCTCCCAATAAGAAACCCCGCCAGGATCGCCGGCATTGCCGGCGATGTTGACATAGAGCGCATTGATGAATTGGCTGTCGGTTAAGCTGCCATAGGTTGCATTGAAGAACGTACTCTGCGTGTTGACAAACATCTTGTCCCAGCACCTGCGCGTCATTGAGCGTAACTGCGGTTGTGCCGGCATTGGCGACCGTCACTCCGCCAGAGTCAGATTGCTGGCCATCGACGCCGACCCAATACGGATAGCCGTCGAAATCGGCAGCGCGGTTGTAGAGCGCCGCATAAAGGCCAAGGATTTCTTGCTGGACCGAGGTCGGCGGCGGAGGCGCCGTCGAAGACGAAGGGTCGGCAAGGAAACCATGCCCCGTGCCGTTGCTGTCTACGTAGGACCCGAGCGATCTGGCCCGCATCGTTGATGCCAAACGCCGGTGCCATTGGTGCCCAACGGATCGTCGAGCGTGGTGTAGGTGCCGTCGCTGTAGAGGAAGCCGTGCTCCGCGCCGCTGCTGTCATCGTAGTACCCGACGATCTGGCCCGCGTCGTTGATGCCGGTGGCATAGGTGGTAGCCCCGGTGCCCAACGGATCGTTGAGCGTGATGTAGGTGCCGCCGCTGTAAAGGAAGCCGTGAAACGTGCCGCTGCTGTCCTCGTAGACCCCGACGATCTGGCCCGCGTCATTGATGCCGAACGCTTCGGTGCCGTTGATGCCCAACGGACCGTTGAGGGTCATGTAATTGCCGCCGCTGTAAACTAGAGGAAGCCGTGCTGCGTGCCGCTGCTGTCCGTGTAGTCCCCGACAATCTGGCCCGCGTCATTGATGCCGTACGCTTGGGTGCCGCCAGCGCCCAACGGACCGTTGAGCGTGGTGTAGGCGCCGCCGTTGTAAAGGAAGCCGTGCTCCGCATTGCTGCTGTCATAGTAATACCCGACGATCTGGCCCGCGTTGTTGATGCCCCACGCGTGCGTGCCATTGGTGCCCGATGCCAACGGATCGTCGAGCGTGGAGTAAGGGAAAAGGAAAGCGCCGCTGTAATAAAGAAAGCCGTGTGCCGTGCCGCTGCTGTCCGTGTACTCCCCGACGATCTGGCCCGCGTCATTGATGCCACGCGCTTGAGTGCCGCTCGGCGCCTGACGGATCGTTAACGGTATTAAATGTATAGCTGGTCGTCGGTCGGAGGAGTCGCAAGGAAGCCTGCGTCGTGCCGCTGCTGTCAGTGTAGTAGCCGGTGATCTCGCCCGCATTATTGATACCGGTGAGCAACTGTGTATCGGTGCCCAAAGCGTCATCAATAGTCGTATAGACGCCGCCGCTATAGAGGAAGCCGTGCTGCGTGCCGCTACTGTCCACGTAGTACCCGACGATCTGGCCCGCGTCGTTGATCCCGTTGGCGACGGTGCCGTCGGTACCCAATGGATCGTTGAGCGTGGTGTAGTTGCCGCTGTTGTAAAGGAAGCCGTGCTGCGTGCCGCTGCTGTCAATGTAGTCCCCGACGATCAGGCCCAAGTCGTTGATGCCGAAGGCCAGGTGCCCTTGGTGCCCGACGGATCGTTGAGCGTGGCGAACGCGAGGGCGAAAATGAGGCCGTGCTCCATAAGGCTGCTGTCAAGGTAGTAGCCAACGGCAGCTGCCCGCGTTGTTGATGCCTGTCAGTTCGGTGCCCCTGGTGCCCGACGGATCGTCGATAGTGAAGTAGCTGCCACTGTTGTAAACGAAGCCGTGTGCCAGACGCGGATGATCGTAGTAGCCGCCGACGATCTCGGCCCGAGTCGTTGATGCCAACGGCAGTGGTGCCCGGTGCCCGAAGGACCGTTGAGCGGGGTGTAAATGCCGCCGCTGTAAAGGAAGCCGTGCTCTGCCGCTGCTGTCGATAGTAGTTCCCGACAATCTGGCCCGCGTCATTGATGCCGACGGCGCTAGTGCCATCGACGGCCAACGGATCGGCAATGGGAGTGAACGTATAGGTCGTCATGTCTGCCATCTCCTGCAACGCGAAGCCTCAGATCAATGTGAGATCCTGGTGAGCAATGGCATTGTTGATCCCGGTGACCGCGACAGTGACCGTGCCGGGTCGAGAGTCACCCCCTGAATGACCGCGACCGCCGCGGTATAGGCCGGACCGCCAACATTATGCTGCATCAAGGATGCTGCCGTCGGGCTGCTGCGAAGCGTTCAAGTAGGCCAGCGACACCGCAATCTTGTTGTTGATGCTCGCCTGGCGCTGCTCCGCCTCCTAAAATTGGTGCTGGCGTCAGGGTCCCAGCAACGCGGCGCCAAATTGACACCGATCAGATCATGGACGAACTGTCCGGCAAGGCCAGCACGTGCCGCCTGCACGCTCTCGCCGCCCGCTTCGGCCTGCTGCAACAAGCCCTCCCAATAGGCAACCCCGCCAGGATCGCCGGCATTGCCGGCGATGTTGACATAGAGCGCATTGATGAAATCGCTGTCGGTTAAGCTGCCATAGGTTGATTAAAGAACGTACTCTGCGTGTTGACAAAGGCTGGCCCAGATCCCCGCGTCGTTGAGCGTAACCGCGGTTGTACCGGCATTGGCGACCGTCACTCCGCCCGAGTCAGATTGCTGGCCATCGATGCCGACCCAAAACGGATAGCCGAAGAAATCGGCAGCGCGGTCGTAGAGCGCCGCATAAAGGCCCAGGATTTCTTGCTGCACAGAGGTCGGAGACGTCGGTGGTGTAGCAAGGAGCGGCAAGGAACCATGCTCGCGGCCGTTCGCTGTCAGTGTATTGCCCGACGATCTGGCCCGCGTCGTTGATGCCAAACGCATCGGTGCCCACGTGCCCAACGGATCGTCGACCGTGGTGTAGGTGCCGCCGCTATAGAGGAAGCCGTGCGGCTTGCTGCTGCTGTCAATGTAGGCCCCGACGATCTGGCCCGCGTCGTTGATGCCATACGCAAGGTGCCATTGGTGCCCAACGGATCGTTGAGCGTGGTGTAGGCGCCACCGCTGTAAAGGAAGCCGTGATCCGCGTTGTTGAAGTCCGCATAATACCCGACGATCTGGCCCGCGTCATTGATGCCATTCGCGAAGGTGCCATTGAAGCCAAACGGATCACTGATCATGACGAGGGTGCTGCCGGTAAATAGGAAGCCGTGCGACGTGTTACTGGCGTCCTTAATCTCCCCGACTAACCCCGCGTTGCTGATTCCATACAGTTCTGTAGTGTCCGTAGTGTTGCCCAGGTTGTACGTGAGGTATTTGACGTCGGCAAAGAGGAAGCCGCTGCTGCTGTAAACGAAGCTCTCCAAATTGCCTTTGCTGCTAATGTCTTGCCCGATGATATAGCCCGCGTCATTGATGCCATACGCGACGGTGAACGTGGCCATCAGATTGTCGACGGGGGTGTAGGTGCCGCCGCTGTAAAGGAAGCCGTGAGTCGCGCCGCTGCTGTCAGAGTAGTGCCCGACGATTTGGCCCAGGTCGTTGATGCCAAACGCAACGCTGTTGCCATCAGGATCGTCAACGTTCGAAAACGTGTACGTCGTCATTTTTTTAACTCCTGAATTGCGAAACCATGGATGTCAGCAGCGATGTTGGGGTTGCGCCGGATCGCCGGGCGCAAATCGGTAATGGTTCGACTGTATTCGCGTTTCACGCCAAAGGCGTCGCCGCGATTGCTGTGACCAATCACGTTTTTGGGATCGAGCCGGACCGTCGCGTTCAGCCAACGATTGCTGACCGTAACCGGACCAGCCATCAGTAAACCTGGATATGCCAGACGCGTTCCGAACTTGCATGAATGTTAGCGATATATTGGATTGCCCGGAAGCCCAGATTCGAGGCGGGGGGCCGGTTCCTATTTATCGTCTTGCGCGAGGAGGATCACGCCGCGTCAGCGGGCGGGCTCTTTCAAGCGCCCACGCCGCCTTGAAATCCGCCATCGCTTGCTCACGGCTCGCCGAGTAGCCCGATCATGCGGGAACTGCGGCACCCGCGCCGTGATCGTCCAAAACTAGCGGCGATCTTGCGGCGTTGCACACATCGAAGACGATGGCTCGTTGAACTCTATTCTGCTAGACGGGTTCTGTTCACTTTTTCATGGGGGCTTACATGCCGAAACGTAAACTGCGGGCTTGGTCAAAGAAAGACTTTGCCGAACTAAAGGCTCATTCAAAATCCAGAACGCCGGTATCGAAGATTTCGAAAGTGATGAAGAGAACGGTTGGGGCATTAAGGCGGAAAGCTGGGATTGTAGGGATCAGATTGGGCCATCGTCGTTAGGCCACATGTAGTTAGACGGCACCGGCGCGTCGTCCACATAACCGCTCACGTCGAGCACCCGAAAGTGATCGCAGCCGCGACCGAGACACCACGCGGCGAGCGTTCGCACGCCGTTGGCGCGCATGTTGTCGAGGGTCATGGGCGGACTATCTAATAAAGTCGGTGGCTCGTAACACCACGGGTCGGTCGGACTGGGGCAGCTCTTCGAAAAACTTACGCGATGCTCGCTCTTCAATTATTTCGCGCAGCCGCATAAATTGATCCACGCGCTGATTTGGTTTTACGCCGCGCCTGCCTTCAAGATCGTCCATCGCCTCGGTACTGATCGCGCACAGAATTACATTGCCCTGATTGAGCATCGTGAACTCAACGACCGACCGATTGAAGTCGTAACCACGGATCTCGCCTTGCTGCAGCGGCATTGCAAATGCTCCATTTCGGAGAGCTTCATTGCCACGGCTAATCGCGCTTTATCGCCGCAATTTTTTTGCGGCGCGCCGCCTTCCTCGCCTTTCTGGCTTTCTTTGTTTTGTTTCTTGGCCCATAGGCAATGACCGCACCGATGATCTTGTTCAAAAGGTCTAGCGGGCTGCTCATGGTCTGTGACCTCCGAGCTCGTGCAGGCGTTCATTAGAGCGCGTCCAGGCACCATGCATCAAGAGTGCGCACGCCGTTCGCGCGCATGTTGCCGAGGGTCACAAAACCTATCTCAAGTTCATTTGGTGTGACGTGACTTTTCAACGGCGCCGGCGTTGTCCATTTGGTCACCCTGAGGAAGTTCCTTCACTTGTTTCGCCATCTCTAGGCAGGTGAGTAACTCGACATAGCTCGGGCCGCCTCCTAGCGTCACCAATCGCACGCAACGCGCCTGATCCGACGGCGTGAACTGGCGCCATTCCTTCTCGAGCGTATCGCGGGCAGTGCTTCATCCCGCTCGCAGGCTGCCGCGTCGCGCGTGGCCATGACGGCGGTGCACCGGCGGACCGGCAGCTCGGGCCGGCATCGAACTTGGGGACCGGATCAGCCGCCAGAACGACTTGCGAAATGAGCAGGAATACAGGCAGCAGTGCAGGTATGCGGATGAACCCGAGCTTCATGGTCTGTGACCTTCGCTCTCATGCAGATGCTCATTAGAGCGCGCCTTGGCACCACGCATCAAGAGTGGGCACGCCGCTCGCGCGCATGTTGTCGAGGGTCATGGCAGCTGATCTCTCGGTCCTTCGACCCTATTGTCCATGATCTTTCGTGCCTCCGCGAAAGCTTCGGCAGGCGTTGGGAGCGACATAGTTGCGGCCAGCCTCAGTCCTTCTTCATCGTATATCGTCACGACGAAGCCGGCTTGCCGGGTGAGATCGAGACCGTGGAAATAATACGTCTCGGACTTGAGGATCACGACTTGCGCTCCCACGCCGCCTTGAAATCCGCCATAGCTTGCTCCCGGCTCGCCGCGTAGCCTCGATCATGCGGGTATTGCGGCACCCGCGCCGTGATCGTCCAGAACCAGCGGCGATCTTCCGGTGCGGCGTAGGTCCACAAGATGCGGCCGATGTGCTGGTCGTTCTCGAACACGTCGTAATCGTCGTCCGACCATTGGCCGTCCAGTCGGCTTTTCGAGGCGCGTTTCAGCAGGAGCATGGATCAGCTTAGGAGTGATCGCAGCCGCGACTGAGACCCACGCGGCCAGCGTTCGCACGCGGTTGGCGCGCACGACAATGCGCCCACTGGCTATGGCTTCCACCCAATCCAGAAGATTGCTACTGTACAACTGGGCGCGTAGCAGCGTTGTTCCGCCCGGTGCGCAGGCCACGCTGAGGTGACGGCCATGACGACACAAACTCAGTACCGGCACGGCGGGCGATTGGTTTCTTTCACAGCTAGCGTACAGGTCACCGGTATCAATCAGGCTGTCGCCAATCATAAAGAGTGTGGCAGCAGGGCGCGGATCATGGAACACATAACTGGAATACGGATACTTTTGTTCAATGTCTTATTCGTCGTTGCGTCTGTCAGCTTGTTCGTCGGCGTTTCCTTCTTCAGCTTGCAACTCAGCGGATTTGGTGGATGGTTCCTTGCTTGCTTAATCGTCGCTGGATTGCTGTCAGTCATTTTGTGGTCCGTCCCCAAGCTTCATGAGGCAATTCCGCAGAAAGCTCGGTTGATTGGAAATATCATTTTTTGGTTCGCTATTGAGGCAGTCGTAATTTGTGTCGGGTTAGCTGCATATGCGGTTTATATTGGTGCCTCGGCTGAGGGCGGATTATTGATATTGGTAGCGGCGGTCATTTATTGGGCGTTGGGATGGAGCATATGTCGCATCCTCACTCCAAGCAGTAGCAAGACCATAGGGACAACCCCTTATCGTGAAAACTACAGCTATTTAATGGACGAGCATTGACCTGCGGAGGGGCGGGGTGCCTCGGAAATAGAGACAGCAATTGGTAATTAGCAAATCACGAAGCGGTCGCATCACGGACTGCAATGATCTTGCGGGCCATGTCATCAATGTCAGGATCAGCCCACCTCGCTCCCTTAATCCTCGCGTAGTCCCCCTGGTCCTCGGAAACGGGCACGAGAGTATATCTAGCTGGCACAACGCCGGGTCTACTGAGCACGTCTCGGGATAAGGACCATTCTACAGCGACGACCGGACGACCGGCTTGGGTGGCCTCGACGATATTCAAGCCGTAGCCCTCCGAACGGGCTGGGGAAACATAAAGGTCGACCGCTGCATAAAAGTCAGTAATTGGAAGGTCTGATGAACGCTCCACGATAATAATCCGAAAGTCGTCGGCCGCGGCGCGTTTCAATTCCATCATCCCTTTCCGATAAACATGACCGTTGAGGGCGCGAATAATCAAAATAACGTCCTTGTCTTTCGTGAAGGCCTTCTGAAAAGCTGCAACGGCTCCCATCGGATTTTTGCGAGGCAGGTTCGACGAAGCCGCGAACGAATATCCAACTACGAAAGCGCGCTCGGGAATACCAAACTTGCGGCGGGCATTTAGCTTTTGTTCCATTAATATGGGCTGAACTGGATCAATGTCGACGGGATACGGGACGACTTTCAGCGGCACTGAGCGAGCTTCGCACAGAGGTTTTAATGTCTGTGCTACAAATTCGGATGCTACCCAGACCTCGTCGCAAATCTGGATGGCGTCGTTCCAGTCGTGGGGAACTACCTCAAGCTCCCAAACCCAATGCGCCACAATGGTCCGCTGGCGAAGCCATGCGAGGGAAAACGTAGAGAGAGCTTGGAAGAACTCCGGTGGATTGAGAACGACGATCAGATCAGTGATGGAGTACTCCCATCTTCTCGCATTCAGCCGCGCTCGTCGCTGTGGTGCCGATGCTCTCAAGCCCGCGCCACGGGATATTGACGCGAATGACCAAACCACCCTCCTTCTCAATTGATCGAGCGATTAATTCGGCGGCCCGGCCCAGCCCTGACCGAGTACTAAAGACACCAACGACAGCTACTTGTTTCCCCTCGTAGTGCCTCTGCCGTTTCCCCTTCAATCCTCTGATAAGCCGCGCCTTCCGAATTGTTGCGGCGGCGCGGTACCGCAGTCTGGCTACCGGCAATCGTATAGAATACGGGACGAAAGCAGAGTAGGTGGTGCGGACAACACTCATAATGGCACTCTTGACTGTGGTGAAGAATGTACCAATTAATTCAAGACGCCTACGCTTACGACGTCAATCAAGGAGGGGATAGTTGTAGGAGCCTCTTTGACTTCAAACACACGTCCAACTCGGTGCCCCCAGACCCACGGCGGCTAGGTCGAGTTAATGAAGTTTCTCCAGGCGAGGTTTCAGTTCTTTGAGATGGTCGAGCTTCAATAGCCCCCTAACAATTGGTATCGCTTGTTTCAACAACTCTGGTTCTTCGTTCTCCCATCGAAGCAATACTCCAGCAGCATGGCTTTGGTGGTGGGGAGATGGAAATTCAGCCATCTCCTTCACCCAAGAAAGTCGTTCATGGACGGTCAGCGGTCTAACCTCATATCCAAGATTGGCGAGATTTAACCTGTGATCATTCGGAAGTGCCAGATAATCGGCAACACAACCTTCTTGCACATCGGAAGGCTCTTTAGGTGAAAGAATTCTACCTCGCATAAGGTAGAGTGCATATCCTGAGTTTTTCATAAATTGCTTTGTTAAACGAACTTTATCATCACCACTTCCCTCAAGTGCGATTTGTTCGAAGAAGAAAATTGGTCGCAACGTGGAAATAGTTTTACGTGAGCCACGAAATACCTCCAACTCATGACCCTCAACATCAATTTTTATAACGAGGGGATTAACCTTTTCTTGCAAATATCGAGACAATATCGTATCCAAACGCATGCATGCCGCCGGTATTCCGCCTTCTCCGGAGTACACATGGGCACCAAATTCACCACCCTGAAAATAAATGATGCCGTCAAAGTCACTAGCCGCCGCCTGAACAATTTCGAAATGCTTGAGTCCATTGACAGCCGCTGCAATCCACAGTCGGAGACAGTTTTCCGGATGCATCTCGACGGCAACTACATTGGTCCCGGATCGAGATACAGGGATTGCAATCGTGCCAATGTTTGCGCCCACATCTACCAATGTCCCGTCACCCGCTAGTAGTTTCATTAGGAGACGAGCGTTTTCATCAGGACCCCCAAGGCTCGCTATGTGATTATCGTATTCAGACCCAGACGCTTTAAATACAAGATCGTAAGTAAAACCAAGTTCCTGATCGCGCATCCGATGAAGATAAAATCCTTTTAATACCAACCTTAAATACGTGAGTTGAAGAATCACCTCCGCTAAACTCGAACTCACAGTAAGGCGTTCGGTTTTATCAATGAGCCAGTGTAAGACACGGCGAAAAGTTCTGAACAATCCATGTGTTTTATAATAGTTATATGTGCGATTGGCATATATTTTTGTAAAATTCCAAATAGTCCAGAGCTTATGACGAAGTGAGAAGGGAACGATCTTTTTGACAATCTCCCTCGCAATTCTCATATCAAAGAGTTCCCCTCAATAACCTCAGCCGTAGCATCTTGTATGAAGCGGTCAGCTTCCTAAAAGCATCAGCTACCTTATGCATGAATAGCCGCCTTTACCACGATAACAATGACGGACCTATCCCGCAATTCTCTATCGCTTCAGGAGGGAATTGTTGTGGGCGTCTTGACATCGCGTCCGCGCTGCTCGATCGATCGCGCCGCCGCATAGTGACCCATGTGCCCGCACTTGTCGCAGGCGACCTGCAGTAGGTCGAGCTTCCTGTCGCTGAAGCTGGTGTTATGTACCGGCCGCCTTCGGGGTGCAAGCTGCTGGGTCTATTCAGGCAGCTCACGCGGGGGACCGACCCAAGGCGACCGGCCGCCAATATATAAGAACCCCCTGCGTGTTTAGTCAGACAAGGCCGACGGCGCGGCACAGGGCGGCGCCGGCGGTGATCTTGGCGAGCACCGCGGCGGTCAAGTCGGCGAGTGACCGCGACAACCCCGACGGTCCGCGGCCGATCTCCGTCGGCGCGGCGGGCGACCTTGTCCCGGGCCGGGACAAAGTTCAGACTGGCGCGGAGCGCGTGGAAACGAAAGAGACCACCAACTGAGGGGGCCTACTTCACTTCAAGCGTTTTGACGCCGTTTTGGTGGTTAGGTTGTAGATGTAGGTGAGCTTTAACGTCAGGGCTTAAAAGAACCGCAACGGCAAATCCGACCATTAGAAATATTCCGACAGCGATGACATGATATGAGCGCATAGACACCTCGGGCTAAACGGATGAATTGCATTAGGACATCAAATAATGACTTTTCTGTTGCAATGCAGCAATATTTCAAAATCGTAGGAAGTTGGGGCAAGCGCCTGACTTATCGACGGCCTCACGAAGCCTGATTTTAGCGCGCAAGCAAAGCGTTTCCTGCGCTGGCGACGAAAGAGGATTGGAGATTGATGTGCCTATCAAAACAGCGGTAAAAAAACCTAAGAGCGCCCCTTCGCCAACCAGGGAATTTCAGGCCAACCTAAAGGCGTGAGGATTGTATCCAAGGCCGATCTGTACGAATTTGGAGTTGTAGATGTGATTGTTCTAATTGGTCGCAACCGCTTCAATGAACTTGCGCGGGCCATGATGAAGGCCAATTCAAAAGACGCCATTAAAGCGTTCGGCGCAGCGCAAGCTAGTCTTTTTTAATAGTCCGCGTTCCGTCGCGCCAACAGAAAGACCGCCTCGCAGCGGTCTCTCCGAAATCCGATCAGGTGTCTTTGCTAGCGCTGATGGCCGAGCCAATTCCAGCTTGAGCGCCTGCTGACGCAGGGCACCAATAGTGCGCTTCATCTGCTTGGAAATTTTAACAACTGGCGTCTTCGCATCCTCGACGATGAATTTCACCTCGGCGCCGCCCAATTTGCCGCCGTGCTCGTCGAGGTACATCTGGAAGCCGTTGACCATGTCCTTGCCGATCTGGGCGAAGATGCCTGTCATCGGCGCGATGAAGCCAATGCGCAATTCTTCGGCGTTGGCCGGCGCGGCCGCAGCGAGGCTGAGCGCCAAACAGCTACCCAACAGCATCGGACCAAGTTGTTTTTGCAAAGCGCTAATCATTTTCATTCCTCCCTCGTTTTCGGT
>CAVRUP010000010.1:0-307302 GCA_963724335.1 uncultured Alphaproteobacteria bacterium
ACCCTAGATATACTGCGCCACAGCCCGTTAGACCGATTTGTCGGCCTTCCGGCCGGCCGTTAGTGTCGACCTCCGATGATGGAACTCCTCACCAATGTCGAAATGGCGGAAGCCGACCGGCTGACCATTGCCGGCGGCATGGCCGGCATCGAGCTGATGGAAAATGCCGGACGCGCGGTGGCCGACGCGGCCGGCACTCTGCTGCAAGGCCGCCGCGTGCTGGTGGTGGCGGGACCCGGCAACAATGGCGGCGACGGTTTTGTCGCCGCGCGCCACTTGGCCGAGCGCGGCTTTGCGGTCCATGTCAGCTTCGTGGGCGAGGCGAAACGGCTGAAAGGCGATGCCGCGCTTGCGGCCGAACGCTGGAGCGGGCCGGTCGAGCCGGCCTCGCCGGTCTCGCTCACCGATTGCGACATCGTCATCGATGCCTTGTTCGGCGCCGGCCTCGATCGCGAGGTCGAGGGCCTGCCGCGCGCCATGATCCGGGCGATGAACGCCAGCGGTGCGCCGGTGATTGCCGTCGACCTGCCGAGCGGGGTGAATGGCACGACCGGTGCGGTGATGGGGGGCGCGGTCAACGCGAGCCATACCGTGACCTTCTTCCGCCGCAAGGTCGGACACATGCTGCTGCCGGGCCGCCTGCACTGCGGCGCGATCCAGGTGGCCGATATCGGCATCCCGGCGAGCGTGCTGGACAAGATCAAGCCTATGACCTTCGCCAACCGGCCGGCGCTATGGGGCCGCCTGTTCCCGCTGCCGCGCGCCGCGGGCCATAAATATTCGCGCGGCCATGCGGTGGTGGTGTCGGGCGGTCTTTCGACGACCGGCGCGGCGCGCTTGGCGGCGCGCGGGGCGCTGCGAGCCGGGGCAGGGCTGGTGACCATTGCGAGCCCGCGCGCGGCGCTCGCCGTCAATGCGGCCGCGAGCCTGGCCGTGATGGTGCGGCCGGTGGATGGCGCGGCCGAACTGACGGCATTCCTTGCCGACAAACGGCGCAACGCGGTGCTGCTGGGGCCGGGCGGCGGGGTTGGCCCGGCGATGCGGGAACAGGTGGCTGCGGCGCTCGCGAGCGGGGCGGCGGTGGTGCTGGACGCTGACGCGCTGACCAGCCTGGCGGACGAACCAAAGGCGCTGGCCGGCCATGGTCGCCAGAGCCCACCGGGATGTCGTGCTGACCCCGCACGAAGGCGAATTCGCACGCTTATTTAAAGTGATACATGAAGACCCTAATGTTCATGCAAAGCTTGAGAAAACGCGCCTAGCGGCCAGAACAAGCGGGGCTACCTTATTGTTCAAGGGCACCGACACCGTGGTGGCAGCCCCCGACGGCCGCGCCTCGATCGCCGACAACGCGCCGCCCAGCCTCGCCACCGCCGGGTCCGGCGACGTGCTGGCGGGCATCATCGCCGGCCTTTTGGCGCAGGGCATGCCGGCCTTCGAGGCGGCGAGCGCTGCGGTTTGGCTGCATGGCGAGGCCGCCAGTGCCTTCGGACCGGGCCTGATCGCGGAGGATTTGCCCGACGCGCTACCGGCGGTTTACCGGCGGCTATTCGGCGAGCTGGGACGATCCGTTGGGGGCTCTTGAGTCCCGCCCGAATGCGGCTTATTCTAATACTGCCGCGCGATTTTACCGTGATATAAGCCGCCGCCCGCAAGGCGGCCGGTAACGGCTTGCCCTGGCAGGGGGCGGTGCGTTAAGCCGTTGCGCGCTAAGTCTTGCCGGATTGCGGCGCCAGGATCGTCCTTAAGAAGTGCCCTTTGCGGGCGTGGCGGAATTGGTAGACGCGCGGGATTTAGGTTCCCGTGACGAAAGTCGTGGGGGTTCGAGTCCCTCCGCCCGCACCATGCATGGGGATGAAAATAACACGAGGGCGCCCGCGCGCACCAACGCCCTCATTTCAACAGGTCCGGCGCAACGCGCTGTCCAGCAAAGAAGTGTGTGATCGATGCAAGTTACCGAAACGCTGTCCGAAGGCCTCAAGCGCGAATTCAAGGTGGTCGTTCCGGCCGCCGAACTCGACGCCAAAGTCAATCTGCGCCTGGATGAGCTGAAAGATCGCGTCCGCATCAATGGCTTCCGCCCCGGCAAGGTGCCGGTCGCCCACCTCAAGCGCGTCTACGGCCGCTCGGCCATGGCGGAGGTGATCGAGGCGACGGTGCGCGAAACCAATGACCAGATCGTCAGCGAGCGGGGCTACAAGCTCGCCGCCGATCCGAAGGTGACGCTACCGACCGAGCAGGGCGCGGTCGAGAAACTGATCTCCGGCAAGAGCGACCTCGACTACACCATGGCGGTCGAGATCGTGCCGCCGATCGAACTCACCGATTTCAAGACCATCAAGCTCACCAAGCTCACCAGCGAGGTGACCGACGCCGAGGTGGACGAGGCGGTCGCGCGCATCACCGAGCAGAACAAGCCCTATAGCCAAAAGGGCGACGCCGAGAAGGCGGCCAAGGACGATCGCGTGGTCATCTCCTTTGCCGGCACCATCGACGGCAAGCCGTTCGAAGGCGGCTCGGCCGACGATTCCGTCGTGCTGATCGGATCGAACACCTTCATTCCCGGCTTCGAAGACCAGCTGATCGGCATCGGCAAAGGCGAAACCCGCACTTTGAAGGTGACCTTCCCGGCGCACTACATGAACGAAGCGCTGGCCGGCAAGGCGGCCGAATTCGTCGTTACCGCCAAGTCGATCGAGACCCCCGGCACGGTGACGGTCGACGACGAATTCGCCAAGTCGCTCGGACTGGAATCGCTCGCCAAACTGCGCGAGGCGGTCAAGGACCGCATTGCGCGCGAGCATGTCGCCATGTCGCGGCAGAAACTCAAGCGCGCGCTGCTCGACGAACTCGATGCCCGGCACAAATTCGAGCCGCCGCCCTCGTTGGTCGAGGAGGAATTCGAGCGGGTCTGGAAGTCGGTGCTCGGCGAGATGGAAAACGAGAAAAAGACCTTTGCCGACGAGGATACCACGGAAGAAAAGGCCAAGGCCGAATACCGCGCCATCGCCGAACGGCGGGTGCGGCTTGGCCTGGTGCTGGCCGAAATCGGCGAGAAAAACAAAATCACCGTGACCGAGGACGAAATGAACCGCGCCGTCATGGAGCGCGCGCGCCAGTTCGCCGGCCAGGAACAGCGGGTATGGGATTATTACCGGCAGAACCCGCAGGCGGTCGCGGCGTTGCGCGCGCCGATCTACGAGGAAAAAGTGGTCGATTTCCTGCTCGAACTCGCCGGCGTGACCGAGAAAAAGGTCGCGCGCGAGGAGCTCTACAAGGAAGACGACGCGAGCGTGGCCTGAGCGGGGGCCTGCGCCTTGCGGCGCCCGCAATTCGAAAATAGATCATCCGGACGCGACCGGAAGGCTAATGTAGCCGACGCGATTCGCGCGAAGGAGCCGAAATGAACGATCCCGTCGATACCTATCTGCAGCATCTGGTGCCCATGGTGGTCGAGCAGACCAACCGGGGCGAACGCGCCTACGACATCTATTCGCGGCTGCTCAAGGAACGGATCATCTTCATCACCGGCCCGATTGACGATGCGGTGGCCACTTTGGTGGTGGCGCAGCTGCTGTTCCTGGAGGCGGAGAACCCAAAGAAGGAAGTCTCGATGTACATCAACTCGCCCGGCGGGGTGGTGACATCGGGCATGGCGATCTACGACACCATGCAGTTCGTGCGCCCGCCGGTGTCCACGCTGTGCGTGGGGCAGGCCGCCTCCATGGGCTCGCTGCTGCTCGCCTCGGGCGCCAAGGACCTGCGCTTCGCGCTGCCGAACGCTCGCATCATGGTGCACCAGCCCTCCGGCGGGTTCCAGGGTCAGGCCACCGACATCATGCTGCACGCCCAGGAAATCCTGAACCTGAAGAAGCGGCTTAACGAAATCTACGTCAAGCATACCGGCCAGTCGCTCAAGAAGATCGAAGACGCGCTTGAGCGTGACTATTTTCTCACCGCAGAGGCGGCCAAGGACTTCGGTCTGGTCGACAAGGTGATCGAACGGCGGCCGGAGGAAATGCTTCCTAAACCTGCCTGATTTTTCCCGCGATGGAGCCCGGCCGGTCTGCCACAATTGCCGGGGATTGCCTCGAAAGTTCCGCTTTCGCGGGGGACCTTGAGTGGGCATTATCGTTAATAGATTCTTGATTATCACGCCGTTAGCATGCTTCGCTTAGGCTGTGGGAGAGTGGCAGGGGCAGCGGACCTCCCTATGCCAAGGTCCACCGAGCCGGAATTCCGGCGCGGAACTTGCTTCGTTCGGCGTGTGGCGTATAGGCGGGTGATCGAAAACTTCGCCGACTACGTAAAGTACGGACGAGTGTGACGGAGAATGGAATGAGCAAAGTCGGCGGCAGCGATTCCAAGAACACCCTGTACTGCTCGTTCTGCGGCAAGAGCCAGCACGAAGTGCGCAAGCTCATCGCCGGCCCGACCGTGTTCATCTGCGATGAATGCGTCGAGTTGTGCATGGACATCATCCGCGAGGAAAACAAATCCTCGCTGGTCAAGTCGCGCGACGGCATCCCGACGCCGAAGGAAATCCGCAAGGTTCTCGACGACTACGTGATTGGCCAGGACCACGCCAAGAAGGTGCTCTCGGTCGCCGTCCACAATCACTACAAACGGCTCAACCACCAGACCAAGCACAACGACGTCGAACTGGCGAAGTCGAACATTCTGCTGATCGGGCCGACCGGCTCGGGCAAGACGCTGCTCGCGCAGACGCTCGCGCGCATCCTCGACGTGCCGTTCACGATGGCGGACGCCACCACCTTGACCGAAGCCGGCTATGTCGGCGAGGACGTGGAGAACATCATCCTCAAGCTGCTGCAGTCGGCCGACTACAATGTCGAGCGCGCCCAGCGCGGCATCGTCTATATCGACGAAATCGACAAGATTTCCCGCAAGTCCGACAACCCGTCGATCACCCGCGACGTGTCGGGCGAGGGCGTGCAGCAGGCGTTGTTGAAGATCATGGAAGGCACCATCGCCTCGGTGCCTCCGCAAGGCGGCCGCAAGCATCCGCAGCAGGAATTCCTGCAGGTGGATACGACCAACATTTTGTTCGTCTGCGGCGGCGCTTTCTCCGGGCCTCGAGAAGATCATCTCGGCCCGCGGCCGCTCCACCTCGATCGGCTTCTCGGCCAAAGTTCTGGCGCCGGAAGATCGCAAGCAAGGCGAAATCTTCCGTCAGGTCGAGCCGGAGGACCTGCTGAAATACGGCCTGATCCCGGAATTCGTCGGCCGTCTGCCGGTGGTGGCCACGCTCGAGGACCTGGACGAGCCCTCGCTCAAGCTCATCCTCACCCAGCCGAAGAACGCCCTGGTCAAGCAGTACCAGCGGCTGTTCGAGATGGAATTGATCGATCTGACGCTGGCCGAGGAGGCGCTCGGCGCCATCGCCCGCAAGGCGATCGAGCGCAAGACCGGCGCGCGCGGCTTGCGCTCCATCATGGAGGGCATCCTGCTCGACACCATGTTCGACCTGCCCAGCCTGGAAGGGGTCGAGGAGGTGGTGATCTCCAAGGAGGTCGTCGAGGGGACCGCCCGGCCGCTCTACATCTATGCCGACCGTAGCGACCGGACGGCCGAATCCGGCAGCGCCAGCGCCTGATCTTGCCCCCGGGCGGATGCGGAACAGCTTGTAGAATCGCGCCGTTAATGGCGTGCTGAGGGTATTCGGGTCCGCTTTTGCCGACAAAGCGGGCCTTACTTGCGGACCCTACCGGCGCGTCCTACGTATAGCGTTCGAAGCGAAGTCGCGTACGAAAGATCGTAGTTTCCCGAGTGGGTGAGGGTTCGTACCCTTCCTCTAAGGCGCATCGGGCATCCCTTCGCCCGATGCCTCCTTGCCCATCCTTCCCGGCACTGTTCGGCGATGCCGCATGAGCGGGTCAACGAGCAGGGGCACAACAAAAAGGACCACGTCCATGACGACCAAGCCACGACCTCAGCTGCAACCCGGCGAAACCCGGGCCTATCCGGTATTGCCGCTGCGCGACATCGTGGTGTTCCCGCACATGATCGTCCCGCTCTTCGTCGGCCGTGAAAAGTCGATCAAGGCGCTGGAAGAAGTGATGCGCTCCGACACCTTCATCCTGCTGGCGACGCAGAAGAACGCCTCCGACGACGATCCGGCGACCGACTCGATCTTCGAGGTCGGCACGCTGGCGAGCGTGCTGCAGCTGCTCAAGCTGCCCGACGGCACCGTCAAGGTGCTGGTCGAGGGCGCCGAGCGCGCCAAGGTGCTCAAATACACCGACCGCAGCGACTACTACGAGGCCGATGCCACCGTGCTCGCCGACGACATGGGCGAGCGCGTGGAGGCGGAAGCCATGGCGCGTTCGGTGGTCACCGAATTCGAGAACTATGTGAAGCTCAACAAGAAAGTGTCGCCCGAGGTGGTCGGCGTGATCCAGCAGATCGAGGATTACGCCAAGCTCGCCGATACCGTGGCTTCGCATCTCGCCGTCAAGATTCCCGACAAGCAGGACATCCTGGAGACGCCCGTCGTCACCCAGCGCCTGGAGAAGGTGCTCGGGCTGATGGAGAGCGAAATCTCCGTGCTGCAGGTGGAAAAGCGCATCCGCACCCGCGTCAAGCGGCAGATGGAGAAGACCCAGCGCGAGTACTACCTCAACGAGCAGATGAAGGCGATCCAGAAGGAGCTCGGCGACGAGGAAGGCAAGGACGAGCTTCAGGAACTGGAAGAGAAGATCAAGAAGACCAAGCTCTCGAAGGAGGCCCGCGAAAAGGCCACCCACGAGCTCAAGAAGCTGCGCCAGATGTCGCCGATGTCGGCGGAAGCCACCGTCGTGCGCAACTATCTCGACTGGCTGCTCTCGATCCCGTGGAACAAGAAGAGCAAGGTCAAGAAGGATCTCATCGGCGCGGAGAAGATTCTCAACGACGACCACTATGGCCTGGAGAAGGTCAAGGAACGCATCGTCGAGTATCTCGCCGTGCAGCAGCGCGCCAACAAGCTGACCGGGCCGATCCTGTGCCTGGTCGGTCCTCCCGGCGTGGGCAAGACCTCGCTCGGCAAGTCGATCGCACGCGCGACCGGCCGCGAGTTCGTGCGCGTGTCGCTCGGCGGCGTGCGTGACGAGGCCGAGATCCGCGGCCATCGCCGCACCTATATCGGCTCGATGCCCGGCAAGGTCATCCAGTCGATGCGCAAGGCCAAGACCTCGAACCCGCTGTTCCTGCTCGACGAGGTGGACAAGATGGGCGCCGATTTCCGCGGCGATCCGTCGTCGGCTTTGCTTGAGGTGCTCGACCCCGAGCAGAACCACACCTTCAACGACCACTACCTGGAGGTCGACTACGATCTGTCCAGCGTGATGTTCATCACCACGGCGAACACGCTCAATATCCCGCCGCCGCTGATGGATCGCATGGAGATCATCCGCATCGCCGGCTACACCGAGGACGAGAAGGTCAAGATCGCGCGCGAGCACCTGATCAAGCACGCAATCGAGAAGCACGGCCTGAGCGAAAAGGAATGGTCGATCGACGACGAGGCGCTGCTGCTCATGATCCGCCGTTACACGCGGGAAGCGGGCGTGCGCAACCTCGAGCGCGAGCTGTCGACTCTGATCCGCAAGGCGGTGAAGGAGCTGATGACGTCGAAGAAGAAGTCGATCGCCGTCACCGCGGCGACCGTCGGCGACTATCTCGGCGTGCCGAAATACCGCTACGGCGAGATCGAGGCGGAGGACCTGGTCGGCATGGTCACCGGCCTGGCCTGGACCGATGTGGGCGGCGAACTGCTCACCATCGAAGGCGTGATGATGCCGGGCAAGGGCAAGATGACCGTCACCGGCAACCTGCGCGACGTGATGAAGGAGTCGATCTCGGCGGCGGCGTCCTACGTGCGCTCGCGCGCGGTCGCCTTCGGCATCGAGCCGCCGCTGTTCGACAAGCGCGACATCCACGTGCACGTGCCGGAAGGCGCGACGCCCAAGGATGGACCCTCGGCCGGCGTCGCCATGGTCACCGCCATCGTGTCGGTGATGACCGGCATTCCGGTGCGCCGCGATCTCGCCATGACCGGCGAGATCACGCTGCGCGGCCGCGTGCTGCCGATCGGCGGCCTCAAGGAGAAGCTGCTCGCCGCTTCGCGCGGCGGCATGAAGACGGTGCTGATCCCGGAGGAGAACGCTAAGGACCTGGTGGAAATCTCCGACACCATCAAGAAGGGCCTGGAGATCATCCCGGTCACGCGCATGGACGAGGTGATCGCCCGCGCGCTGGTGCGTCAGCCCGAGCCGATCACCTGGGACGAGGAGGCGGCCAAGCTTGCGGCCGCGGCCGCCGCCGCCGAACCGGCGGTGGACGAGGACGGCTCCGGTCTGACCGCGCATTGAGCCGGTCGGCCAATCGACGAATAGAGGACGGCGCCGCAAGGCGCCGTTTTCATTTCCGTCACCGCGAAGGTTGGCTTGCCAACCGAAGCTGCGAGCAGAATGGCACGGGTCCGCCTTCGCTAAAGCTACGGCGGACAACCTCCGCCGCTTCGCAGCGTAGGTTGGTGGGCGGTGACGGAACTCGAACCGCCGACATCCTGCGTGTAAAGCAGGCGCTCTACCAACTGAGCTAACCGCCCGTTCGCCGCTCAATATCGTCGGATTGCAGGGCGACGCAAGAGCGCAGCGCCAACCCAAACGCAAACCAGCAGGCCGGGAGCTTAGCCGCTCCCAGCCTGCCGTTATTTCCCCGGAGGGTCCGGCCTGAACTTGACGTCAGACCGACTCTTTCAATTCCTTGGAGGCGCGGAAGGCGACCTTCTTGCTCGCCTTGATCTGGATCGCTTCGCCGGTCGCCGGATTGCGGCCCATGCGCGCGGCGCGCTTGCGCACCTGCAGGATGCCGAGGCCGCCGATGCGGATGCGCTCGCCCTTCTTCAAATGCTTGACGATGTTGCCGACGAAATCGCCGAGCACGGTTTCCGCCTGCTTCTTCGACATCTCATGCGCTTCCGCGAGCGCCGCGGCGAGATGTTTCAACGTGACGGTCGGCGGTGTCGGAGCTTTTCCAGGAACCATTGCCATCTTTAGGACCCTCCTCGTGAATCCGTGAGTTTGGCGGATCGCCAAACACCTCGCCCGCATAGACGATTCGGGGGCGGTCTGACCATCGATTCTTCGCGCTAAATAAGGCTTTTTCGCAATTTCCGGCGGCCGGGATCGTTTACCTTGACTTGGGGTGGGGGCGCCTTTAACTCGAGCCAACGCCCGCGGGGGCGTAGCTCAGTTGGTTAGAGCGCTGCCCTGTCACGGCAGAGGCCGCGGGTTCGAGTCCCGTCGCTCCCGCCATTTTATCAATGACTTAGCCGGCGTTTTCACGCCGCAAGACCGGCGCCTTGGGCGAGGATTTCATGCTCGTAGAAGCCCCGATGCTCGGCCCCAAGGCCCTGTTCTTCGACGTGTTCGGCTCCCTGGTGGACTGGCGCACCTCGGTCGCCCGGGAGGCCGAAAAAATTCTCGAACCCCTTGGGTATAAGCTCGATTGGACGGCTTTTGCCGACGCCTGGCGCGGCGAATACCAGCCGGGGTTGGAGGAAGTGCGTTCCGGCCGGCAGGCCTTTGCCAAGCTCGACGTGCTGCACCGGCAAGGCCTCGTCCGCTTGTTGCCGCGCTTCGACTTGCAGAATCTGTCCGACGAGGTGTTGGACGATCTGACCTTTGTCTGGCACCGGCTCGACGCCTGGCCGGACGTGCCGGCGGCGCTCAAGCGGCTCAAAAAGAAATTCTGGCTGGCGCCGGTCTCCAACGGCAACATTTCGCTGATGGTCGATCTCGCCCGCCGCAATGATTTTCCGTGGGACGCGATCCTCGGCGCCGAAATCGCGCGCGACTACAAGCGCAAGCCGGGCGTCTATCTCGCCGCCTGCGCGGCGTTCGATCTCAAGCCCGAGCAATGCATGATGGTGGCCGCGCATAGCAACGATCTCGATGCGGCGGCGAAATTGGGCTTGCGCACCGCACACACCGCGCGCGTCACCGAATATGGGCCGAACACCGGCGAGCCGAAGCCGACGGTGAAGGTCGATTTTGCGGCGAAGGACTTGGCCGACTTGGCGGATAAGCTCGGGGTGTAATGCAACCTGTCCCGGATGCGGCGCAGCACGAAGTGGTGCGCCGCTGATCCGGGACCTTACCGGGCACGGGGTTTGGAACGGTCCCGGGTCTGCAGCGCACCGCTAGCGCGCTGTGCTGCGCCCGGGACACGCTACCCCCGATACACCGGCGCCGGCTGCGCAAAGAAGCTCGCCAGGATGTGATAGACCCCCATGTAGTTCTTCTGCTGGAAGCTCGCGTGCGAAATGCCGGCCATGACCGAGAACTGCTTGTCGGGATTGGGCAGCTTGGCAAAGAACTTCAGCAAATCCTCCATCGACGCGATGCCGTCCCATTGCCCGCGCATGATCAGCGTCGGCACGGTGATCTTTTCCGGGTTCACCACCGGCAATTTCGCGCACATGTCGACATAGGTGCCGGTCGGCACCGAATCGTCGAGCGCGGTCACCGCGTCGGCGAAGGCATTGATGACTTTCTCTTCCGCCGTGCCGGGATGATCGCGCTCGAAGATCGAATGGATAAAAGCCTTGTCGATCGGGCGGCGGTTCTTGGCCATGAACTCGGGCAGCTTCTTGCGCCGCTGCTCCAGCGTGGGGGAGCCTTCGCCGGTCCACACCATGGCGTCGAGCGCGAGCCGCGCCACCATCTCCGGGATGCCGCTCGGCAAACATCGCGGCGCGCAGCGCGCCGGAGGAAATGCCGTAGACGAGGAGGGGCCGTTTGCCGCGCAGCTTCTGAATATAGAGCGCGGCGGCGTAGCAATCGTCGGCGCCCTGCGAAATCGGCGCGTTGTTGTCGCGGTCCTTGGTCGAGCGGCCATAGCCTTCCATGTCGAGCGACCAGCAGTCGTAGCCGCGGCGGGCGAAGTGATCCATGGCCGAGGAATCCGGGCGCCCCGGCACTTGCAGATCGAAGGTCGGCTGCGAGGCCATGGACGAGCCGTGCACGAACAGAATGGTGCCGATGCTCTTTGCCGGATCGCCGGCGCATTTCTCGAACATGAACAGCTTCACGCCGCCGTCTTTGCCGGTCCAATGTTCCGTGCCGGCGATCGGCTGGGTCATTTCGTTCATTCGTCACCTGTACCGTTTCGGGGAAAGCCGTTTCGTACGCGATCATAGTCGCAATTGCCCGCGTGCCGAAGCTGGAAGTCTTGAATTCCGCGTCAGGTATGCATCATGCCGCGCGCGACTCGAAGCACGGACGCGTGCGGGATGAAACGCACTATATTGGCCATCACGGCATTCCAGAATCCGGTGATCTCGACGCGGCGATTGGCCTGAAAGGCGCGATAGCCCAGGCTCGCGACGGTCGCCGCCGACATCCGGCGGCCGCGCACCAGCGGCAGCTTGTCGGTGCCGGCGCGTTTGTGGAAACCGGTCTCGGTGATGCCCGGACAAAGACAACTGACGTGAACCTCCGTGCCGCGGGCTTCCTCCCACAGCGCCTCGGTGAACGACAGCACGAAAGCCTTGGAGGCGCAGTACACCGTCATGAAGGGGCCCGGCTGAAATCCCGCCGTCGAACCGAGATTGAGCACGCCGCCGCGATTGTTCTTGAGCATTCGCGGCCACAGGATGTGGGTCAGTTCGACGAGCGCGCGAATATTGAGGTCGATCATGCCGAGCTCTGCGTCCGCGTCGCTGGTGTCGAAGGCATGGGCGACGCCGTAGCCGGCGTTATTGACAAGGACATCGATGGCGATGCCCCGATCGTCGATGTTATGGACGAGCTCCTTGCCGGCATTCGGCCGCGTAAGATCGCAGGCGATCGGCGTCGCCGTGATGCTGAATTCGCGCATGAGATCGGCCGCGATCTTGTGCAAGGCGTCTTCGGAGCGCGCGGCGAGAACGACATCGTAACCGTCCCTGGCGAAACGGCGGGTAAGTTCAAGACCGATGCCGCTGCTGGCACCGGTGATCAGCGCCGTTTGGCCGTCGCCTTTGCGGTGTTGCATGATGGTTCCTTCACGCGTTGCCGGCCCCATGGTGCAATACATTGTACGTCCGGCATCAACGGCAAGACCGCGAACAGCGCAATTAGTTGATCGGCGCGATGTTATTGGCCTTGATCACGTCGGCCCATTTCGCGACCTGGGCCTCCATGAAGCCTTGAAATTGGGCTGCGTCATCGTGACCGGCGTGGCGCCGGTCTTTTCCCACGCGGCTTTGATGTCGGGGCGCGACAAAATCTTGGTGATCGCACGATTGAGCTTTTCGACGATCGGCTGCGGCGTGCCGGCCGGCGCCATGAAGCCGACCCACAGCGTCGCCTGGAATCCCGGCACGCCGGCTTCCGCGATCGTCGGCACGTCCGGCAGGATTGCGGAGCGCGTCGTGCCGCTGGTGCCGAGCGCGCGCACTTTGCCCGCCTTGATCATCGGCGCCATGGTGGGGACGCTGTCGAACAGCATCTGGATCTGGCCGCTGAGGATGTCGGTGCGCATGCCGGTGGAACCCTTGTAGGGCACATGCACGATGTTGATGCCGGTAAGATGCTTCAAGAGCTCGGCGGCCATGTGATAGTTCGAGCCCGGGCCGGACGAGCCGAAATTGAGCGTGCCCGGTTTCGCGCGCGCCAGCGCCAAAAGCTCTTTCAGGTTTTTCGCCGGCACCGATGGATTGACCACCAGCACCAGGTCGCTGTCGATCAGCGGCGCGATCGGAACCAGATCGTGCATCAGGTGATACGGCTTTTTGGTGTAGAGCGTCTCGTTGACGGTTTGCGTGCCCGACACCATCAGCAGCGTGTAGCCGTCGGGCGCGGCCTTGGCGACGTAATCGGTGCCGATGGTGGTGCCGGCGCCCGGCTTGTTCTCCAGACGAAGGTTTGGTGCAGCGACTTGCGCAACTCCTCCGCGATGGCGCGGGTATAGACATCGGTCGGCCCGCCAGCGCCGAACGGAACGATGATTCTCACCGCGCGCGACGGGTAGTCGTCGGCCTTGGCCAGTGGTGTCCCGATAGTGGCAAGAATTGCGAGGGCGAGAAGAGCTGCGAAATGTCGCATAAGTGTCATGCGTGTTTTCCCGGTCTTTGCGCTGCATGTCGCCGCAGGCAACTATCAAGGGCCACTTGCGGCTCTGTCAATCGCGCCGAGACGCGGATACCACCACAAAACTACGTGCGTTCGTGGATGTTTCCGCAATGTCGTCTTGCCACCCATTGTGCACTGCGCTAAGCCTCAGCCGCTCCCGTCCTTGAGGCTATTCCAAAAACGGCAAGGGCTTTTTGTGCGGGGCTGCGGCGCTGTTGCGAGCCGCCGAACAGTCCGGGCAGGCGAACTCCTGGGACGGGGCTCGGGTTGCACGCTGAGGTCGCCATGAGCGCGTTGCTGCTGGATTATCTTCCGCTGGTGGTTTTCGTCGCGGTCGCGCTCGTGATCGGGCTGGTGCTGCTGATCGCGCCGTTCATCGTCGCCTACAAACAACCCGACCCGGAAAAGCTGTCCGCCTACGAATGCGGCTTCAACGCCTTCGACGACGCGCGCATGAAGTTCGACGTGCGCTTCTACCTGGTCGCCATCCTGTTCATCATTTTCGATCTCGAGGTGACCTTCCTGTTCCCCTGGGCGGTGGCGTTTCGCGAGGTCGGTTCCTTTGGCTTCTGGGCGATGATGATCTTCCTTGGCGTGCTCACCATCGGCTTCATATATGAGTGGAAGAAGGGGGCGCTGGAATGGGATTGATTCCATGACCCTCGTCGCACCCGCGCCGCAAGGAATCCTCGATCCGCGCACCGGCAAACCGGTCGGCGCCGACGACGAATTTTTCGTCGGCGTCAACAACGAACTCGCCGACAAGGGTTTCATCGTCACCGCCACCGACGAGCTGATCACCTGGGCGCGCACCGGCTCGCTGATGTGGATGACGTTCGGGCTCGCCTGCTGCGCGGTCGAAATGATGCACATGGCGATGGCGCGCTACGACTGCGAGCGCTATGGCTTCGCGCCACGCGGCTCGCCCCGCCAGTCCGACGTGATGATCGTCGCCGGGACGCTGACCAATAAAATGGCGCCGGCGATGCGCAAGGTCTACGACCAGATGCCGGAGCCGCGCTACGTCATCTCGATGGGCTCGTGCGCCAATGGCGGCGGCTACTATCACTATTCTTATTCGGTGGTGCGCGGCTGCGACCGCGTCGTGCCGGTCGACATCTACGTACCCGGCTGTCCGCCGACCGCCGAGGCGCTGCTGTACGGCGTCATGCTGTTGCAGAAGAAGATCCGCCGCACCGGCACGATCGAACGTTGAGCGGGGTCTTCGAATGGACGAAATGCTCGACAGGCTTGGGGCAACGATCAAGAACGCGCTGCCGGCGTCGGTCACCGAGTATAAAGTCGCCCATGGCGAACTCACCGTAACGGCGAAAGCCGCCGACATGGTCAAGGTCGCGACCTTCCTGCGCGACGACGCGGCCTGCCAGTTCATCAGCATCATCGACGCAACCGCGGTGGATTGGCCGAGCCGCGAGCAACGCTTCGACGTGGTCTATCATCTGCTCTCGCCGCGGCTCAACCAGCGCATCCGCCTGAAGACCATGACCGACGAGGCGACGCCGGTGCCCTCGCTGATCGACGTCTATCGCGGCGCCGACTGGTACGAGCGCGAGGCCTTCGATCTTTACGGCGTGCTGTTCACCGGTCACCCGGACATGCGGCGCATCCTCACCGATTACGGTTTCGAGGGTCATCCGCTGCGTAAGGATTTCCCGCTCACCGGCTTTGTCGAGGTGCGTTACGACGACGAACAAAAGCGCGTGGTCTACGACAAGGTGCGGCTGGCGCAGGAATTCCGCACTTTCGATTTCCTGTCGCCGTGGGAGGGCACCGATTACGTGCTGCCGGGCGACGAGAAGGCGAAGGGCGAAGGCAAAGGGTCGTGAGTTAAAATGGCGGAAACCGCGCTACGCAACTTCACCATCAATTTCGGGCCGCAGCATCCGGCCGCGCACGGGGTGCTGCGTCTGGTGCTGGAACTCGACGGCGAAGTCGTCGAGCGCGTCGACCCGCATATCGGACTCTTGCACCGCGGCACCGAGAAGCTGATCGAATACAAGACCTATATGCAGGCGGTGCCCTATTTCGACCGGCTCGATTATGTCGCGCCGATGAATCAGGAGCACGCCTTCTGCCTGGCGGCGGAAAAGCTTCTAGGCGTCCAGTTGCCCAAGCGCGGCCAGCTCGTTCGCGTGCTGTTTTGCGAAATTGGGCGGCTGCTCTCGCACATCCTCAACATCACCACGCAGGCGCTGGACGTGGGCGCGCTTACCCCGCCGCTGTGGGGTTTCGAAGAGCGCGAAAAGCTGATGGCGTTCTACGAACGCGCTTCCGGCGCGCGCATGCATGCGGCCTATTTCCGCGTCGGCGGCGTGCATCAAGACATTCCGAACAAGCTGATCGACGACATCGAGGCCTTCTGCGATCCGTATCTGAAATTCTGCGACGACCTCGAGGGCCTGCTCACCGAAAACCGCATCTTCAAACAACGCACTGTCGGCATCGGCGCGGTCACGCTCGAGCAGGCCTGGAACCGCGCCTTCACCGGCGTGATGGTGCGCGGCTCGGGCGCCGCCTGGGATCTGCGCAAGGCACAGCCCTATGAGTGCTATGCCGAGATGGATTTCGACGTGCCCGTAGGCAAGCACGGCGACAGCTACGACCGCTACTGCGTACGCGTGGAAGAAATGCGCCAGTCCATAAAAATCATGCGTCAGTGCTGCGAGAAACTGCGCAGTCCGGAAGGGCAGGGTCGCGTTTCGGTCGACGACGGCAAGATCGTGCCGCCCAAGCGCGCCGAAATGAAGCGTTCGATGGAAGCGCTGATCCAGCACTTCAAGCTTTATACCGAGGGCTTCCACGTGCCGGCCGGTGAGGTCTACGCCGCGGTCGAGGCGCCCAAAGGCGAGTTCGGCGTCTACCTCGTCTCCGAAGGCACCAACAAACCGTACAAGTGCAAAATCCGCGCGCCCGGTTTCGCGCATTTGAGCGCGATGGATTTCATGTGCCGCGGTCACATGCTGGCCGACGTGTCCTGCATCATGGGCACGCTCGACATCGTGTTCGGGGAGATCGACCGATGAGCGTGCGCCGTCTCGCCCCGCCCGAACTCCAGCCGAAGGAGTTTTCCTTCAGCAGCGAGAATCTCGCCTGGGCCAAGCAGCAGATCGCTAAATACCCGGAAGGACGCCAGCAGTCGGCGATCATCCCACTGCTCTGGCGCGCGCAGGCGCAGGCCGGCGGCTGGCTGCCGGAAGTCGCGATCCGCTATGTCACCGAACTGCTCGGCATGGCGCATATCCGCGGGCTGGAAGTCGCCACCTTCTATACCATGTTCAATCTAACACCGGTCGGCAAAGTCCACGTCCAGCTCTGCGGCACCACGCCCTGCCGGCTGCGCGGCGCCGACGATCTAGAAAAGGTCTGCCGCAAGCGCATCGGCGATCAGATGGACGTGAGCAAGGACGGCAAGTTCTCCTGGGTCGAGGTCGAGTGTCTGGGGGCCTGCGTCAACGCGCCCATGGTGCAGGTCGGTTCCGACTTTTACGAGGACCTGACGGCGGAAAGCTTCGAAAAGATTCTCGACCAATTCGCCGCCGGCAAGACGCCCAAACCCGGTCCGCAGATCGACCGGCAGCTTTCCGAACCGATCGGCGGCGCCACCACGCTCACCGATCCATCGATCTACGCGGCACGCGGACGGGAATGACGAATGCTCGCTGACAAGGACCGCATCTTCCGCAATCTCTACGGCCGCCACGACTGGGGCCTCAAAGGCGCGCGCGCGCGCGGCGCCTGGGACGGCACCAAGGCGATCCTGGAGAAAGGCCGCGAGGCGATCGTCAACGACGTCAAGGCCTCCGGCCTGCGCGGCCGCGGCGGCGCCGGCTTCCCGACCGGACTGAAGTGGTCGTTCATGCCTAACACACTGGGCGAGCGGCCGCATTATCTCGTGGTCAATGCCGACGAATCCGAACCCGGCACCTGCAAGGACCGCGAGGTCATGCGCAACGATCCGCATCTGTTGATCGAGGGCTGCCTGATCGCCGGCTGCGCCATGGGCGCGCATACCGGCTACATCTATATCCGCGGCGAATTCATCCGCGAGCGGGAACGCCTGCAGGCGGCGATCGATCAGGCCTATGAGGCCAAGCTGATCGGCAAGAATAATGTGCACGGCTGGGATTTCGATCTCCACCTGCACCACGGCGCCGGCGCCTATATCTGCGGCGAGGAAACCGCGCTCTTGGAAAGCCTGGAAGGCAAGAAGGGCCAGCCGCGCCTGAAGCCGCCATTCCCGGCCAATGTCGGCCTCTATGGCTGCCCGACCACGGTGCAGAATGTGGAGTCGATCGCGGTGGTGCCGGACATCATGCGGCGCGGCGCCGCCTGGTTCGCCGGCATCGGCCGGCCAAACAATACCGGTACCAAGCTGTTCTGCATTTCCGGCCACGTCGAGAAGCCGTGCAACGTGGAAGAGGCCATGGGCATTCCGCTGCGCGAACTGTTGGACAAGCATGCCGGTGGCGTGCGCGGCGGCTGGGACAATCTGCAGGCGGTCATCCCCGGCGGTTCGTCGATGCCGCTGGTGCCGGCCGGCGCCGAGCATTGCGACAAGTTGCTGATGGATTTTGACGGCTGCGCGGCGCACAAATCCGCGCTCGGCACCGCCGCGGTGATCGTGATGGACAAGTCCACCGACATCATCCGCGCCATGGCGCGCATCTCCTATTTCTACAAGCACGAATCTTGCGGCCAGTGCACGCCGTGCCGCGAAGGCATGGGCTGGATGTGGCGCGTGCTCACCCGCATGGCGGAAGGCCGCGCGCAGAAGCGCGAAATCGACATGCTGTTCGAAGTGACCAAGCAGATCGAGGGCCACACCATCTGCGCCTTCGGTGACGGCGCCGCCTGGCCGGTGCAGGGCCTGTTGCGGCATTTCCGTCCCGAGATCGAGCGGCGCATCGACGAATACACCCGCAACGCCGACGCGCGCGGCGCGGTGCGCGAGGCGGCGGAGTAGGAAAGGGGTCAGCCCGTGGAGCAAAGCGATGTCGTGGGAAAACCGGAATTTGAGGTGTTTCAACTGCAAATCCTGGTGGCCGACCGCGGAAGCCGCGGGCGGCGAGCCCAGCCGCGAACGCTCGATCCTCGGGCAATGCCGCCGGCACGCACCGCCTTCAATGGTGTTCGAGGTGCCGGATCACGCGCGGCACTATCCGGGCTGGGTGACCACCAAGCGGGATGATTGGTGCGGCGAGCACACGCACCGGGAAATGTAAGTCAATGACGACGCCGGATTGGATGAATTGAAGAAGAAGACATGACCAAGCTTATTGTCGACGGCAAAGAGATCGACGTTCCGCCGGAGTACACGCTGCTCCAGGCCTGCGAAACCGCGGGCGCGGAAATCCCGCGCTTCTGTTTCCACGAGCGGCTGTCGATCGCCGGCAATTGCCGCATGTGCCTGATCGAAGTGCAGGGCATTCCCAAGCCGCAGGCCTCCTGCGCCATGGGCGTGAAGGACTTGGCGCCCAACAAGGACGGCACGCCGAAGCAGCTTCTCACCAAGACCCCGATGGTGAAAAAGGCGCGCGAAGGCGTGATGGAATTCCTGCTGATCAATCATCCGCTCGATTGCCCGATCTGCGACCAGGGCGGCGAATGCGATCTGCAGGACCAGGCTATGGCCTATGGCGTGGACGCCAGCCGTTACGCCGAAAACAAGCGCGCGGTCGAAAACAAATATATCGGCGCGCTGGTCAAGACCATCATGACGCGCTGCATCCACTGCACGCGCTGCATCCGCTTCACCACCGAGGTCGCTGGCGTGCCGGAACTCGGCGCCATCGGCCGCGGCGAAGACATGGAGATCACCACCTATCTCGAGCAGGCGATGACCTCGGAGCTGCAAAGCAACGTGGTCGATCTCTGCCCGGTGGGCGCGCTCACCTCCAAGCCCTATGCGTTCGCGGCGCGGCCGTGGGAACTCAACAAGACGCAGTCGGTCGACGTGATGGATGCGCTCGGCTCGGCCATCCGCATCGACACGCGCGGGCGCGAGGTGATGCGCATCTTGCCGCGCACCAACGACGAAGTGAACGAGGAGTGGATTTCCGACAAGACGCGCCACATCGTGGACGGCTTGCGCACCCAACGCCTCGATCAACCCTATTTGCGCGAGAACGGCCGCTTGCAGCCGGCGTCCTGGAAAGAGGCCTTCGCCGCGGTCGCCGATAAAGTAAAGACCGCGGGGGCTAAGCGTATCGGCGCAATCGTCGGCGATCTGGCGGGCGTCGAAGAGATGTACGCGCTCAAGGATCTGCTCGGCCGTCTTGGCAGCGCCAATATCGATGCGCGGCAGGACGGCGCGGCGCTCGATCCGGCCTGGGGCCGCGCCAGTTATCTGTTCAACGCCACCATTGCCGGCATCGAGCGCGCCGATGCGCTGCTCATCGTCGGCTCCAATCCGCGGCGCGAGGCGGCGGTGCTCAATGCCCGCATTCGCAAGCGCTGGCGCGCCGGCAATTTCCCGATCGCCCTGATCGGCGAAAAGGCCGACCTGACCTATACGTACGATTATCTCGGCGCCGGCGCTGAAACGCTGGCCAATATCGGCAAGAGCAAATTCGCCGAAGCGCTGAAGGCGGCCGAACGTCCGCTCATTCTGATCGGCGCCGGCGCGCTGGCGCGTCCGGATGGCGCCGCCATTGCCGCGCTGGCCGCGAAGACCGCGATTGAATTCGGCGCGATCAAGGACGGCTGGAACGGGTTCAGCATCTTGCATAGTGCTGCGTCCCGCGTGGGCGCGCTCGATCTCGGCCTTGTGCCGGGCGCGGGCGGGCAGAATGCCGCGCAGATGGCGGAAGGCGGCGTCGATGTGCTGTTCCTGCTCGGCGCCGACGAGATCGAAGTCGCGCCCGGGCCGTTCGTCGTCTATATCGGCACCCATGGCGACCGCGGCGCCCATCGCGCCGATGTGATCCTTCCCGGCGCCGCCTATCCGGAAAAATCGGCGCTGTTCGTCAACACCGAAGGCCGCGTGCAGATGGCGAACCGCGCCGCGTTCCCGCCCGGCGACGCGCGCGAGGACTGGGCGATCCTGCGGGCGCTGTCCGGCGTGCTCGGCCACACGCTGCCCTACGATTCCTTGCAGCAATTGCGGCAGGCGCTGTTTGCCGCGCATCCGCATTTCATGCGCATCGACCAGATCGCGGCCGGCGCTGCCGCCGATATCGGCAAGCTCGCCAAGCTTGGCGGCGCGGCGGACAAGACGCCGCTGCGCTCGTCGGTTGCCGAATTCTATCTCACCAATCCGATCGCGCGCGCCTCCGCGACCATGGCCGAGTGTTCGGCCCTGGCCAACGCGGCCGCCAAGAATCCGTCAATGACGGCGGCGGAGTAGCGGTCATGGATCTCATGGAATTTTTCTGGACCTATCTCTGGCCCCTCATCATCATCCTGGCGGAATGCGTCCTGCTGCTCGTGTGTCTGCTGGTCGCCATCGCCTACGTCATTTACGCCGACCGCAAGATCTGGGCGGCGGTGCAATTGCGGCGCGGTCCCAACGTGGTCGGGCCCTGGGGCCTGTTCCAGTCCTTCGCCGACATGCTCAAGTTCGCGCTCAAGGAGCCGACCATTCCGGCCGGCGCCAACAAGGGCGTGTTCCTGCTGGCGCCGCTGGTCTCCACCGTGCTGGCGCTCGCCGCCTGGGCGGTGATCCCGGTCAATGGCGGCTGGGTGATCGCCGACATCAATGTGGGCGTCTTGTATATTTTCGCCATCTCCTCGCTCGGCGTCTACGGCATCATCATGGCGGGCTGGGCGTCGAATTCGAAATATCCGTTCCTGGCGGCGCTGCGCTCGGCGGCGCAGATGGTGTCCTACGAAGTGTCCATCGGCTTCGTCATCATCACCGTGCTGCTGTGCGCCGGCTCGCTGAACCTTTCCGCCATCGTCGAGGCGCAAAACGGGCGCTATGGCGTGTTCAGCTGGTACTGGCTGCCGCTGTTTCCGATGTTCGTCGTGTTCTTCGTCTCCGCGCTCGCGGAAACCAACCGGCCGCCGTTCGATCTGGTGGAAGCGGAGTCGGAACTGGTCGCCGGCTTCATGGTGGAATACGGCTCCACGCCCTATGTGCTGTTCATGCTCGGCGAATACGTGGCGATCTGCACCATGTGCGCCATGGGCACGATCTTTTTCCTGGGCGGCTGGCTGCCGCCGGTGCCCTATCCGCCGTTCACCTGGGTACCGGGCGTGGTCTGGTTCGTGCTCAAGGCCTCGATGCTGTTTTTCATGTTCGCCATGGTGAAGTCGATCGTGCCGCGCTACCGCTACGACCAGCTGATGCGGCTCGGCTGGAAGGTGTTCCTGCCGCTGTCGCTGGCCATGGTGGTGATCGTCGCCGGCGTGCTGCAGTACGTGGCGCCGGCGATAAAGTGAGGACGCGATGAGACTGGACCGCGCAGCCAAGGGCCTGTTTCTGACGGAGTTCGTGACCGCCACGATCCTCGGCTTGCGCTACTTCTTCGGCCCCAAGGCGACGCTCAACTATCCGGCCGAGAAAGGGCCGCTCAGCCCGCGCTTCCGCGGCGAGCACGCGCAGCGCCGCTATCCCAACGGGGAAGAACGCTGCATCGCCTGCAAACTGTGCGAGGCGATCTGCCCGGCGCAGGCGATCACCATCGAAGCCGGTCCCCGCCGCAACGACGGCACGCGGCGCACCACGCGCTACGACATCGACATGGTCAAATGCATCTATTGCGGGCTTTGCCAGGAAGCCTGCCCGGTCGACGCCATCGTCGAGGGACCGAATTTCGAATACGCCACCGAAACGCGCGAAGAGCTTTACTACGACAAGGAGCGGTTGCTCGCCAATGGCGACCGCTGGGAGCGCGAGATCGCCAAGAATCAGGCGCTCGACGCGCCCTACAGGTGAGACAATGATCGTTGCCGCGTTGTTCTTCTATCTGTTTGCCGGCCTCTGCGTGGCGAGCGCCTTCATGGTGATCGCGGCGAAGAACCCGGTGCATTCGGTGCTCTATCTTATCCTCGCCTTCGTCAACGCGGCCGGGCTGTTCGTGATGCTGGGCGCCGAATTCCTCGCCATGATCCTGATCGTGGTCTATGTCGGCGCGGTCGCCGTGCTGTTCCTGTTCGTGGTGATGATGCTCGACGTCGATTTCGCCGAGCTCAAGCAGGGCGCGCTGCAATATCTGCCGATCGGCATGCTGATCGGCGGCATTTTTCTCGCCGAGCTGCTGCTGGTGGTCGGCGCCTGGGTGATCGGCCCCGGCGTATCGCAGGCAATCGCCGCGCCGATTGCGGCCAAGACGTCGAATATCGCGGCGATCGGCCTCGTGCTCTATACCCGCTACGTCTATTTCTTCGAAGCCGCCGGCATGATCCTCCTGGTCGCCATGGTCGGCGCCATCGTGCTTACGCTGCAGCACCGGGTGCGCGTGCGCCGGCAGAACATTCCCGAACAAGTCGCGCGCACGCCGGCAACCGCGATGGAAGTGCTCAAAGTGCGCTCGGGGCAGGGCCTGGGGAGCAACCTATGACCATCGGGCTCGGACATTATCTCTCGGTTGCCGCCATCCTGTTCACGCTGGGGATTTTCGGCATCTTCCTCAACCGCAAGAACGTGATCATCATTCTGATGTCGATCGAGCTGATTTTGCTGGCGGTCAACATCAACCTGGTCGCCTTCTCCAGCCATCTCGGCGACATCGTCGGCCAGATCTACGCGCTTCTGGTGCTCACGGTGGCGGCGGCGGAAGCCGCCATCGGGCTCGCCATCCTCGTCGTCTATTACCGCAACCGGGGCTCGATCGCGGTCGAAGACATCAATCTGATGAAGGGCTGACTACTTTGTATCAGGCAATCGTCTTCTTACCTCTGCTCGGCGCCATTCTGGCCGGGCTGATTGCGCTTGCGGGCGCGCGGGCGCGCTTTCCCGGCGAGGGGCCGCCGGCGGGTCCGGAAGAGGGGGCTGCCGCTTCCGATCATGGCGCGCCTGGCGGGCACGCACACGCCGCGCATAGCCACGATGACCATGGCGACCATGGGCACGAGCCGGCCGCCGCCGGATCGCGCACAGCCGAGCTGATCACCTGCACGCTGCTGCTGATCTCCATGATCCTGTCATGGATCGCCTTCGTGCAGGTCGGCTTCGGCCATCATGAAGAACGCGTGCCGATCTTCACCTGGATACTGTCCGCCGACCTGAAGGTGGACTGGGCGCTGCGCATCGACACGCTCACCGCGGTGATGCTGGTGGTGGTGAACACGATCTCGGCCTTCGTGCACGTCTATTCCATCGGCTACATGGCGGAGGACCCGTACCGGCCGCGCTTCTTCGCCTATCTTTCGCTCTTTACCTTCTTCATGCTGATGCTGGTGACCGCCGACAACCTGGTCCAGCTTTTCTTCGGCTGGGAGGGCGTCGGTCTGTCGAGCTATCTCTTGATCGGCTTCTGGTACCACAAGCCGGAAGCCAACGCGGCGGCGATCAAGGCCTTCGTCGTCAACCGGGTCGGCGATTTCGGCTTCGCGCTCGGCATCTTCGCATTGTTTGCGATGGTCGGCGCGGTCGATTTCGACACCGTCTTCGCGCAGGCGCCGTCGCTGATCGGCAAAACCCTTCCGTTGTTCGGCTGGCACCCCGACGCGCTCACGATCATCTGCCTGATGCTGTTCATGGGCGCGATGGGCAAATCGGCGCAATTCCTGCTGCACACCTGGTTGCCCGACGCCATGGAAGGCCCGACGCCGGTCTCCGCGCTGATCCACGCCGCCACCATGGTGACGGCGGGCGTGTTCATGGTGGCGCGGCTGTCGCCGCTGTTCGAGCTCGCGCCCGATGCGCAAAGTTTCGTCATTTTCATCGGCGCAACGACGGCGATATTCGCCGCGACCGTCGGCCTGGTGCAGAACGACATCAAGCGCGTCATCGCCTATTCGACCTGCTCGCAGCTCGGCTACATGTTCGTCGCCATGGGCTGCGGCGCCTATTCGGTCGGCATGTTCCATCTGTTCACGCATGCGTTCTTCAAGGCGCTGTTGTTCCTCGGTTCCGGCTCGGTGATCATCGCCATGCATCACGAGCAGGACATGCGGCACATGGGCGGCCTGAAGGATCGCATTCCCTACACCTATATCGTGATGATCATCGGCACGCTGGCGCTCACCGGCTTCCCGCTCACCGCCGGCTATTTCTCCAAGGATGCCATCATCGAGGCGGCCTACGTCGCCAAGAGCCCGATGGCGCTCTACGGCTTCATCTGCACGGTCGGCGCCGCGCTGCTCACCTCGTTCTATTCATGGCGGTTGATCTTCAAGACCTTCCACGGCGAGCCGCACGACCGCAAGCATTGGAAGGACGCGCATGAGAGCCCGATGGTGATGCTGATCCCGCTTGGGTTCCTCGCCTTCGGCTCGATCATGGCCGGCCTGCCGTTCAAGGAAATCTTCGCCGGCCACGGCGTCGAGGGCTTCTTCGGCTCCTCGCTTGCCTTCGCCAAGAGCAACAGCGTGCTCGAAGACATGGAGCACATCCCGCTCTGGATTGGACTGATGCCGACGCTGATGATGGTGATTGGCTTCGTCATCGCCTGGCATTTCTACATCCGCCGCCCGGACATCCCGGTCGAACTCGCGCGCACCCACGAGGTGCTCTACAAGTTCCTGCTCAATAAGTGGTACTTCGACGAGATCTACGAGGTAATGTTCGTGCGGTCGGCCAAGTGGCTCGGGCGCAGCTTGTGGAAGGGCGGCGACGGCTGGCTGATCGACGGCTTCGGCCCCGACGGCGTCTCGGCCCGCGTGCTCGACGTCACCCGCAACGTGATGCGGCTGCAGACCGGTTACCTTTATCACTACGCCTTCGCCATGCTGATCGGCGCGGCCGCTTTCATCACCTGGTTCATGTTCGCGGTGCACTGATGAACATCAATTGGCCCATTCTCTCGGTCGTCACTTTCCTGCCGCTGCTCGGCGCCTTTTTCATCATGCTGGTGCGCGGCAGCGACCGGCTCGCCAAGGGCACCGCGCGCTGGGTGGCGATGTGGACGACGCTGGTCACCTTCGCCATCTCGCTGGTGATGGTGTGGCGCTTCGATCCGACCTCGCCGGAATTCCAGTTCGTCGAGAAGCACCCGTGGCTCGGCATCGCCTCCTATCACATGGGCGTGGACGGCATTTCGCTGCCCTTCGTGATCCTGACCACCGCGCTGATGCCGATCTGCATTCTCGCGAGCTGGACCGTCGATCCAGAAGCGCGTGAAGGAATACATGATCGCGTTCCTGGTGCTGGAAACGCTGATGGTCGGCACCTTCTCGGCGCTCGATCTGGTGCTGTTCTACCTGTTCTTCGAGGGCGGCCTGATCCCGATGTTCCTGATCATCGGCGTCTGGGGCGGGCCGCGCCGGGTCTATGCCAGCTTCAAGTTCTTCCTCTACACGCTGCTCGGCTCGGTGCTGATGTTGCTCGCCATCATGGCGATGTATTGGGAGGCCGGCACCACCGACATTGCCGACGCTGCTTGCATCACGGCTTCCCGCTGGGCCTGCAGAAATGGGCGTGGCTTGCGTTCTTCGCGTCGTTTGCGGTCAAGCTGCCGATGTGGCCGGTGCATACCTGGCTGCCGGACGCGCATGTGGAAGCGCCGACCGCGGGCTCGGTCATCCTCGCCGCCATCCTGCTGAAGATGGGCGGCTATGGATTCCTGCGCTTCTCGCTGCCGATGTTCCCCTCGGCGAGCCATGACTTCGCGCCGCTGATCTTCACGCTGTCGGTGGTCGCCATCATCTACACCTCGCTGGTGGCGCTGATGCAGGAGGACGTGAAGAAGCTGATCGCCTATTCCTCGGTCGCGCATATGGGCTTCGTCACCATGGGAATCTTCGCGCTGACCCCGCAGGGCGTGGCCGGCGGCATCTTCCAGATGATCTCGCACGGCATCGTCTCCGGCGCGCTGTTCCTTTGCGTCGGCGTGGTCTACGACCGCATGCATACCCGCGAAATCGCCTTCTATGGCGGGCTGGTCAACCGCATGCCGCTCTACGCCGCGGTGTTCATGGTGTTCACGCTCGCCAATGTCGGCCTGCCGGGCACCTCCGGCTTCATCGGCGAATTCCTGTCGCTGATCGGGACCTTCAAGATCAATAACGCGGTGGCGACGCTGGCCACCTTCGGCGTCATCCTGTCGGCGGCCTATGCCTTGTGGCTCTACCGCAAGATGATTTTCGGAAACTTGAAGCCGGCGCTGGTCGGGATCAAGGACTTGGGCTGGCGCGAAACGCTGATCTTCACGCCGCTGGTCGCGCTCACCATCCTGTTCGGCGTGGCGCCCAAGCCGGTGCTCGACATGTCGGCGGCCTCGGTCGCCCAGCTGCTCGACAATTACAAGCACGCCATCGCCGCGACCCAGACGCCGGCAAAAGATGTCACGGGTTCCGCCGTCATCAAATTGGAGCGGGCCGAAATAATTCCAGTGAGCGCCGCCCGATGAATCAGTTGATGCACTTGCAAGGCTATCTGCCGATCTTGCCGGAAGCCGTGCTGGCGATCGGCGCCATGCTGATGCTGATGGTCGGCGTCGGCGCCTACCAGAGCGAACGCAGCGCGGGCATCGTGAACGGCTTTTGCGTCGGCGTGCTGGCGCTTGCCGGCTTGGCCGTGGTGATGCTGCCGCCCGGGCGCCATGAGTTATTCGGCGGCAGCTTGGTGGTCGACGATTATGCCCGCTTTCTCAAGCTGTTAGCGCTCGCCGGCTCGGGCGGCGCGCTGATGCTGTCGCTCAATTGGCTCACGGTCGAGCATCAGCAGAAATTCGAATATGGCGTGCTGTTCTTGCTCTCGACCCTCGGCATGATGCTGCTGATTTCGGCCAACGACCTGATCGCGCTCTATCTCGGGCTCGAGATGATGAGCCTGCCGCTCTACGTGGTGGCCGCCTCGAACCGCGATAACGTGCGCTCGACCGAAGCCGGGTTGAAATATTTCGTGCTGGGCGCGTTGTCGTCCGGCATGCTGCTCTATGGCGCGTCGCTGATCTACGGTTTCACCGGCACCGTGAGTTTCGCCGGTATCGCCAAGGCGAGCGGGCAGGGCGCCAATATCGGGCTGATCTTCGGCCTGGTGTTCATGTTCGTCGGCTTCTGCTTCAAGATCTCGGCGGTGCCGTTCCACATGTGGACGCCCGACGTCTATGAAGGCGCGCCGACGCCGGTGACCGCCTTCTTCGCCGCCGCGCCGAAAGTCGCCGGCATCGCCATCTTCGTGCGTGCGACCATGGTCGCCTTCCCCGGCATCACGCACGAGTGGCAGCAGATCGTGGTGTTCGTCTCGATCGCCTCGATGGCGCTCGGCGCCTTCGCCGCCATCGGCCAGCGCAACTTCAAGCGGCTGATGGCCTATTCCTCGATCGGCCACATGGGCTTCGCGCTGGTCGGCCTTGCCGCCGGAACCGCCGAAGGCGTGCAGGGCGTGCTCATCTACATGTCGATCTATGTGGCGATGACGCTCGGCGTCTTCGCGGTGATCCTGAGCATGCGGCGCGACGGCAAGTTTGTGGAGACCATCGGCGATCTGGCCGGGCTCGCGCGCACGCATCCGACCATGGCGTTTTTCCTGGCGATGCTGCTGTTCTCGCTCGCCGGCATCCCGCCGCTTGCCGGCTTCTTCGCCAAGTTCTACGTGTTCCTCGCCGCCATCAAGGCCGGGCTTTACACGCTCGCGGTGATCGGCGTGCTGACCAGCGTGGTGGGCGCCTTCTACTATCTGACCATCGTGAAGATCATGTATTTCGACGAGCCGGTGAAAGGCTTCCAGAGCATGCCAGGGCTGTTGCGGCTGGTGCTCTGCGTCAGCGGGCTGATCAATATGCTGTTCTTCGCCTATCCCGCGCCGCTGCTTGGCGCGGCGACCGCGGCGGCGAAGTCCTTGTTCTGAATTCAGATGCGCGCGATCGCGAAAAGCATGTCCTCGACCCCGATCGGGGATGGGAACCGGTTCTCGGTCAAGATCGCGCGCGACTAAGATGAACCGCGAAGCCACGGGCCTGGCGGGGGTCCGGCATATAGCTTTTGAAACGCTCGGCTCGACCAATGCCGAGGCGATGGCGCTTGCGCATGCCGGCGAACGCGGGCCGTTGTGGGTCAGTGCGCAGCGCCAGACCGCCGGGCGCGGCCGGCGCGGACGCGCCTGGGTGTCCGAACCGGGCAATCTCTACGCCAGCCTTCTGCTGAACGATCCGGCGCCGGTCGCGCGCGTGGCGGAATTGTCCTTCGTCACGGCGCTGGCAGTGCGCGACGCCATCGCGCAGGCGGCGCCGGCGCTGGGGCCGCAGCTTGCGTTCAAATGGCCGAACGACGTGCTGCTTGCCGGCGGGAAAGTCGCCGGTATCTTGATCGAGGGTGAGGTCGTGCGCGGCGAACCGGCGACGGTCGCCATCGGCATCGGCGTCAATTGCGCCAGCCATCCAGCGGAGGTCGCTTATCCGGCGACCGGCTTGGCCGCGCATGGCAGCGAAATCACCCCGCAAGGCCTGCTCGCCAGCCTCTCTGCCGCAATGGTCAAGCGCATCGCGCAATGGGACCGCGGCAACGGCTTTGCCGGGGTCCGCAGCGACTGGCTGTCCTCGGCATACGGGCTCGGGCAGGCGATCCGTGTCAGCGATGGAGCCGGCGAGCGCACGGGCCTGTTCGCCGGTCTTGATGCGGCCGGGCGGCTGTTGCTCGATCTCCCCGGCGGCACGCGTCAGGAAATTGCCGCCGGCGACGTCTTTCCTTTGACGCTGCGTCTCGGTCGTCACGATCCGGTGTTGCGGGGTTGAGCATGGCCGCGCCGCCGCAGGAACTGGTGTTCGCGCCGCTCGGCGGCGTCGGCGAGATCGGCATGAACCTGTCGATCTACGGGCTCGGCGACGAGCGCCGCCGCCAATGGCTCGCGGTCGATCTCGGCGTGTCGTTTGCGTCGGAAGAGCATTTGCCGGGCGTCGATCTGATCCTGCCCGACATCCGCTATCTGGTGGCGGAGCGCAAAAATCTCGCCGGCCTGGTGCTCACCCACGCGCATGAGGATCATTACGGGGCGATCCTCGAACTGTGGCCGCAGCTGAAGGTTCCAATCTACGCGACGCCGTTCACCGCCGCTTTGCTGGCCGCCAAGCGCGCGAGCGAGCCGGGCGCGCCGGAAATTCCGGTCACCGTGGTGCCGCTCGGCGGCCGCTTCAAAGTCGGAGCGTTCGACGTCGAACTGGTCTCGATGGCGCATTCGATCCCCGAGTCGAACGCGCTCATCATCCGCACGCCGGCCGGCACGGTGTTGCATACCGGCGACTGGAAGATCGATCCGACCCCGATCCTGGGTGACGTCACCGACGAGAAGAAACTGCGCGCGCTCGGCGACGAAGGCTGCACGGCAATCGTCGGGGACAGCACCAATGCCGTGCGCGATGGCCGTTCGCCGTCGGAACAGGACGTGGCCAAGACCATCGCCGAACTGATGAAGAACGCGCGCGGCCGCGTGGCGGTGACCACTTTCGCCTCCAACGTGGCGCGCCTGCGCGCGGTGATCGACGCCGCCCGCGCCACCGGGCGCGAAGTGGTGGTGGTCGGCCGCGCCATGGAGCGCATCATCCAGGTTGCGCGCGAGACCGGATACCTGGAGGGCATACAGGAGCTGCGCGCGGTCGATGCCTATGGCTATCTGCCGCCCAACAAAGTGGTGGCGCTGTGCACCGGCAGCCAAGGCGAGCCGCGCGCGGCGCTTTCGCGCATCGCCGAGGACCAGCATCCCGACGTCACGCTGTCGCGCGGCGACACCGTGATTTTCTCCGCCCGCACCATTCCCGGCAACGAAAAAGCCGTCGGCCGCATCATCAACGGGCTGATCGACCAGGGCATCACGGTGATCACCGACCGCAACGCTCTGGTGCACGTGTCTGGGCACCCGCGCCGCGCCGAGCTTGAAGAACTGATCGGCTGGGTCAGGCCGCAAGTGCTCATTCCCGTGCACGGCGAGGCGCTGCATCTGTCCGAGCATGCCGCGCTCGCCCGCCGCTGCGGCGTCAAGGAGGTCGTGCAGTGCCGCAATGGCGATCTGGTGCGGCTTTCGCCGACCGCCGGCATCATCGACGAGGTGCCGTGCGGGCGGCTCTACAAGGACGGCGTGCTGCTGGTCGAGGCCGACGCGCGCACGGTCGCCGACCGCAAGCGCTTGAGTTTTGCCGGCGCGGTGTCGGTCGCGCTCGCGATCACCGACCGGGGCGAACTCGTCGACGATCCGTCCCTCGACTTGATCGGCATTCCGGAGCGCGACCGCGACGGCGGCCTCATCTATGAAGCGGTGAACGACGCGGTGATCGAAACGCTGCAGTCGCTGCCGCGCGGGCGCCGCCGCGATCCCGACGCGGTGGCGGAGGCGATCCGCCGCGCGGTGCGCGCAGCCGTCGCCGAGCGCTGGGGTAAAAAGCCCATGTGCCATGTGCACGTGTTGACGGTATGATACTTGCTACCTTTCCCGGGCGCAGCGCAGCACGAAGTGTTGCGCTGCAGACCCGGGACCGCGACCAAGGAATGTTTAACGGTCCCGGCTCTGCGGTGCACCGCTCACGCGCTGCACCGCGTCCGGGACAAGAGGGAAATCCATGATCGGTCGTCTCAATCACGTCGCCGTCGCGGTCAAAGACATCGCCAAGGCAACAGCGGTTTATCGCGATACCCTTGGCGCGCAAGTCTCCGCCAAGGTCGCGCAGCCCGACCATGGCGTCTCTACCGTGTTCATCACGCTGCCCAATACCAAAATCGAGTTGTTGGAGCCGCTCGGCGAAGCCTCGCCGATTGCCAAATTCCTGGAAAAGAATCCCGACGGCGGCATCCACCACGTCTGCTACGAGGTGCCCGATATCCGCGCCGCGCGCGACACCTTGAAGGCGCAAGGCGCGCGCGTGCTCGGCGACGGCGAGCCCAAGATCGGCGCCCACGGCAAGCCGGTTCTGTTCCTGCATCCGAAGGATTTCTGCGGCACCTTGGTCGAACTCGAGCAGGCGTAAGCGCAACGAGCCCGAAACGCGGGCACCGCTTTTCGGACAAGATCACGCGCCAGGAATAGGTCATGCAGATCGGCACCGTCATCGCGATCTATTTCATCATCTGGTGGGTGGTGCTGTTTGCCATATTGCCCTGGGGCGTGCGCAGCCAGGAGGAGAGCGGCGAGGTGGCGCCCGGCACCGACCCGGGCGCGCCGGCGGTGCATCGCGTCTGGCGCAAGCTGCTGTGGACCACGGTGACCGCCGGCGTGGTGTTCGGCATCCTCACGGCGATCTACAAGGAAGGCCTGATCCCGTTCGAATTCCTCAAGCAGATTTCCAATCCGCCGCATTCCTGAAGCGGCAAGCGGACGGCAAGCGCGCGGCAACAAAAAAAGAGCAGGGCAAGATGCCCTGCTCGTCACATAGTGAAGTCCTCATCCTCGCTTTTTGGTCGTGTTATGCTCGAGGCGGCTGCGTTGTCGCGCCGAGGACTTGCCTTCCTCCCAAGACTTGGACCGCAGCTTGGGCCCGGCTTAAGGCGCCGAACTCTCCAGTCTCGCGGATGATCGACGCTAACCAATTATCGCCGCGCTGTCACCCCAATTCCGTCAACGATCGATCACGATCGGCGCGTCGAGCACGATTGGTGCACCGCGGTCGGTCGGGATGATCACCCGCACCGTCCAGATCCCGGGCTCCGGCAAGTCGAGCGCGTTCACCTCCCAGTTTCCGTCCGGCAAATGGGCCGCGGCGCGCACAATTTTTGGGCCGGCGGCCGGCGGCTCTAGCGTGAGTTCAACCGACTTAGTCGGGTATTCCGAGAAATCATCCCGCAAAACGCGAATATGCGCATTGGCCGTACCGGTCCGGCCGGGCTCAATGGTGACTTCGGCCATGGCCACGTTGGTGTGGATGTGGACGAAGGCGGCATCGGGCGGGACATCCGCGTTGGTGCTGTGGGCATGGCCGCTCGGCGACAGGGTGCCGAGCGCGCCGACGAACAGCATCACGCATAGCCCGAGGCCGATTTCGGCCAGGCTGTTGCGTTGCAGCGCACGCAGCGCGCCAGCCGCGGGCAGCTGCGGCGTGAAATGGAACCGGTTGGCCGCGGCGATCCCAACCATGGCGACGAACAGGCCGATCTTGAGCAGCACCAGCCGGCCGTAGTCGGTCGTCACCAGGTCGCGCGGACCCTCCAAGAGGTTCCAACTGTTGACGATGCCGCTCGCCAGCAGGGCGCTAACGCAGACGACGCCGAGCCATGAAAACCGCCGGGTCGCGTCGACGGCGAGGCTGCGCCAGGCCGGGTCTTCGGCGTGGCGGGCGCGGGCGAGCAGCATGGCCAGCGCCGGCAGGCCGCCCAACCAGGCGCCGGCCGCCAGCAGATGCACCATGTCGGACGCAAGATGGATGTCGCCGGCCGTCCCGGGCGTCGCTCCGGCATGGCCGATCAGGGCGATGAGGGCGATCAGGGCGGCCGCTGCGGCTAATTGCAGCAGGCGCAGTGGCCGGCCACGGGATGAGCACGGCCAGCAGGATGGCGAGCGCAAGCCGCACCGTAAGCACGAGACCGAAGCGGGTCCCGGTGAGCACCGACCAGACGCCGCCGTGCAGGCATACCGCGATGACCGGCGCGCCATAGATGTCGGCCGAGAGCCACACCAGCCAGCCGGCCTCGGCCAAGATCGCGACCGCGAGCGCGATCCAGATCAACCAGGTCAGGCGGTGCCGCAGCGCCGAAAACATCCGCCTGCGCCGCACCGCGCCGCCGGTTCCGCCACCAGCACGATGAAAGCGACCGTGCCGGAGGCGAGCACCGTCGCGGCGATATGGACGGCGCGGAACAGGATGAGCGGATCGGTCACTCGCGCATGCTTCCTAGGGCCCGACGCGGAACGTAAAGCTGCCCTGCGTGCGATGGGTGTCTACCGATAGAACACGCCAGCTTACCGAATAAGTCCCGGGCGGCAGCGCCTTGAGCGGCACGCGCAGCTCGGTGCCGTCGCCGGGGGCGACTTGCGCCTTGCTGCTTACCACCGCGCCTTGCGCGTTACGCACCTCGACGGTGGAAAAGGCCGGCTCCAGTTTCTCGGTGAACCACAGCAGCAATTCGCGCGGCGCGCTGGCGACCGTGCTGCCGACCTTCGGGCTGGCATGGTCGAGGAAGGCGTGCGCATGCGCCGCGGCGGGCAGCAGGATGGCGGCGAGGACGATGGCGATCTTGGCTGGATTTTTCATGGCTTGTTGCCGAATGTCGGCCTCCCTGATGCGATGCCGTTGCCGAAAATCGGCCGTCCGATGGAGTTGGGGAAGATGTCGTCGAGGAAGAAGTGCATCTGCGCGATGGCGCCGACGACTGCTGCCGCTCTGCCGGTTGACCGGGATCATCGCCTCGACGCCGACCTGGAACGTGTCGCCGACCCAGATCACGCCGGGATTGATGGTGCCGGTGGTCACCGTGCCGGAGGTCGACACATTCGACACCGGCGTCTGCAGCGAGGCCTCCACCAGCGGGATCAGGCGATTGACGAAATCCGGCAGGCCGAGATCGACCACCGCGGATTTGAGATAGGGCAGGCTGTATTGCAGCGAGGCGCCCCAGACCAGGATGCGCGGATTGAACTCGGTGTCCACGTCGCCGCTATCGGGATCGACGGTGACGGTCGTGCTCGAGCTTGGGATTGCATAGCCGAGCTGGCCGGTCAGCGCGAACGGCCGCGCCCAGTCCATGCTCGCGGGCAGATCGCCGAAGCCTTTGCCGAAATAAAACGTCGGCGTGTAGGTGGTGAAGCGGTCGGCGCCGACGTCCTGCGCGCCGCTGCCGCCCCATTCGATATTGAGGCCGACGGAGGCAACGAATTCATGTTCTTCGTTCTTGAACACGCGGTACTTGAACGTCGTCTCGATGTTCTGGAAGCCGCTGGCGCCGACCATGTTGGGTCCGCCCGGCGCATAGAGGTGCGTCCAGGTGGGCGAAAAGGATACGGCGAAGTCCTCGGTGATCAGCTTGGAATATTCGCCCGAGATATCGAGCTGTTTTACCGGGGGAACGTCGCCGGACTTGGAAATCGCGACGGTCGGCAACGACAATTCGTCGGCGACGCCGGGATCGTCGATGGCAAGCGTTGCCGGAAACATGCGGTTGCCGACGATCTCGTGGGCGCTTGCCGCGGCAACGGCGAGGAACGCGATCGGTCCGGCCGCAAAGCGCCGCGCGCATCAAATGAGGGGACATGGGTCACTCCGTTTTCGTCCAGACATGAAGGTGAAGCTTCGGCCACATGTCAGGCGAAGCGCGGAGGACCTCGGGCGAAGTTGGGACGGAAGGCGATGCCGGCGGTCGGCCTATGCGAGGCCGGGCGCAGGACGTGCAGCAGCCGCGTCGGCATGAGGTTGCCGACGAGCACGATATCGGGCGCCGGCGGGGGCGCTACGGCGCTGCACAGGTTGCAGTGCTCGCAAGCGTGTCCGGGAATGAGGTCCGGTTTGCCCGGCGCCTCGTCGCCGGAAACCGCGGCGGCGGCGGCACTGTGGCAAATGACCGAGAACGGGTCGACCGCCGCCCCGTTGGCCGCGATCGGCACCAGGCCGAGCAGAATGACGTGCAGGGCGACCGCGTAGATCGCCACCCAGCTCGTGACCTGCCTGGCCAAACCGCGCATGCCTCGCGCTGTCCCTGCTCCGCCCAACGTCCACCATAACCGATAACGCTCAAGCCGGCGATTTATTCCGATTTGAGCCCAGTTTCCTTGGCGGGCCTTGTGTTTTTCCGGCCGATCCGCTTTCACTCGGGCCCCGTTCGTCCCGATTCCGAGCCGCCCGCAATGCGCCTGTCCCGCTACTTCCTGCCGATTTCACGTGAAACACCGAAAGAGGCGGAGATCGTCTCGCACCGGCTGATGCTGCGCGCCGGCATGATGCGGCAGGAGGCGGCCGGCATCTATGCCTTCCTGCCGCTCGGCTTGCGCGTGTTGCAGAAAATCTGCGCCGATCGTGCGCGAGGAGCAGGACCGCTCCGGCGCCATCGAACTGTTGATGCCGACCATCCAGTCCGCCGACCTGTGGCGCGAAAGCGGGCGCTACGACGCTTACGGCAAGGAAATGCTGCGCATCAAGGACCGCCACGAGCGCGACATGCTCTACGGGCCGACCAATGAGGAGATGATCACCGAAATTTTCCGCGCCTATGTGCGCTCCTACAAGGATCTGCCGCTCAACCTCTATCACATCCAGTGGAAGTTTCGCGACGAGGTGCGCCCGCGCTTCGGGCTGATGCGCGGCCGCGAATTCCTGATGAAGGACGCGTACTCGTTCGATCTCGACCAGGACGGCGCACGTCACAGCCTATAACAAGATGTTCGTCGCCTACCTGCGCACCTTCGCGCGGCTGGGATTGAAATCAATCCCGATGCGCGCGGAATCCGGGCCGATCGGCGGCGACCTCAGCCACGAATTCATCATCCTGGCCTCGACCGGCGAGTCGGAAGTGTTCTGCCACACGGACTATCTCGATCTTGCCGGTGCCGGCGAGCCGACGTGAATTTCGACGACATCGCCGGCTTGCAGGCGATCGTCGACAGATGGACCGCGCAATATGCCGCGACCTCCGACATGCACGACGCGGCGGCCTTCGCCAAGGTGCCCGCCGACAAGCAGGTTTCGGCGCGCGGCATCGAGGTCGGGCATATCTTTTATTTCGGCACCAAATATTCCGCGCCGATGAAAGCGGTGGTGGCGACCGGCGAGGGCGCCGAGGTGCCGGTGCACATGGGCTCCTACGGCATCGGGCCGTCGCGCCTGGTCGCCGCCATCATCGAGGCCTCGCATGACGAGGCCGGCATCATCTGGCCGGAGCCGGTGGCGCCGTTCAAGGTGGCGATCCTCAACCTGAAGCAGGGCGCGGCCGATACCGATGCGGCCTGCGAGCAGCTTTATCGCGAGCTCACCGCCAAGGGCGTCGAGGTGCTTTACGACGACCGCGACGAGCGGGCCGGCGGAAAATTCGCCACCGCCGACCTGATCGGCATTCCCTGGCAGGTGCAGATCGGCCCGCGCGGCCTGGCCGAAGGCAAGGTCGAGGTGAAGAAGCGCGCCGACGGGTCGCGCGAGATGATGAGCCCGGCCGCGGCGCTCGATTTGCTGTCGAAATAACTTGTCATTCCGGGGCGGCCCATAAGCGCGTTTACGCGCGTCTTCGACGCGCTATGGGGCCGAACCCGGAATCCAGACACATGCTCGCTGTCTGCCCCTGGATTTCGGGTTCCGGCGCTAACGCGCCGTCCCGGAATGACAATTGATAATAAACCTGTGCGCTGGCAGGGCTTTTTGCCCACGAATCCGCCAGAATCGTGTGAAAACGGGGAGCGTGGGAACCCATCATCGATGACCGAGCCCAACGGGACGCGGCCCTTCTCGCCGTTCGAGTGGATGCTGTCGCTGCGCTACTTGCGGGCGCGGCGCAAGGAAGGATTCATCTCGGTGATCGCCGGGTTCTCCTTCCTCGGCATCATGCTGGGGGTCGCCACGCTGATCATCGTGATGGCGGTGATGAACGGCTTCCGCCACGAATTGCTCGACAAGATCCTCGGCCTCAACGGCCATCTCTTGATCCAGCCGCTGGAAAAGCCGCTCACCGATTGGCAGGAGGTCGCCGCGCGCATCGACAAGGTGCCGGGCATCCGGCTGGCGGCGCCGATCGTGGAAGGCCAGGCGCTGGCGTCTTCGCCGTTCAATGCCGGCGGCGTGCTGATCCGCGGCATCCGTCTGGCCGACCTGGAAAAGCTTCCCTCGGTCGCCAAGAACATCAAGCAGGGCACGCTGAAAGGCTTCGACGAGGGCCAAGGCGTCGCGATCGGGCGCCGGCTCGCCGACCAGCTTTCGCTGCGCGCCGGCGACAATATCACGCTGGTGGCGCCGCGCGGCGCGGTGACGCCCATGGGCACCACCCCGCGCATCAAGGTCTACAAGATCGCGGCGGTGTTCGAGATCGGCATGTCGGAATACGACTCGGCCTTCGTGTTCATGCCGCTGAAGGAGGCGCAGGCCTATTTCAACCGCGCCGGCGACGTGACCGCCATCGAGGTCTATACCGACGATCCCGACCGCGTCGACCGCTTCCGCAAGGCGGTGCAGGACGCCGCGCAACGGCCGATCTTCATGATCGACTGGCGCCAGCGCAACGCCACCTTCTTCAACGCGCTGCAGGTCGAGCGCAACGTGATGTTCCTGATCTTGACCCTGATCGTGCTGGTGGCCGCGCTCAACATCGTGTCCGGCCTGATCATGCTGGTGAAGGACAAGGGCCAGGACATCGCTATTCTGCGCACCATGGGCGCGACGCAAGGCGCCATCATGCGCGTGTTCCTGATCACCGGCGCCTCGATCGGCGTGGTCGGCACGCTGGTCGGCTTCCTGCTCGGCGTGGTGGTCTGCCTCAATATCGAGACCATCCGCCAGTTCCTGTCCTGGCTCACCAATACCGAATTGTTCTCGCCCGAGCTTTATTTCCTCTCGCATCTGCCGGCCGACATGGACACGGCGAGACCAGCGCGGTGGTGGTGATGGCGCTGGTGCTGTCGTTCCTCGCCACGCTCTATCCGTCCTGGCGCGCGGCGCGCCTCGATCCGGTGGAGGCGCTGCGCTATGAGTGAAACGATCGTGGCCGGCGTCGAAGTTGTGCAGCAGCAGGACGAGGAGATTCCGATCCTGTTCCTGCACGAGATCGAGCGGCAATACCGGCAGGGCGACGAGACGCTGCACATCCTCAACGGCGCGGAACTGGCGATCTGGCCGGGGCAGTCGGTGGCGCTGGTGGCGCCCTCCGGCGCCGGCAAATCGACGCTGCTGCATATCGCCGGGCTGCTCGAGCATCCCGACCACGGCGACGTCTATATCGACGGGCGCGCCACCGCGATCCTGCCCGATGCCGAGCGCACCCGCATCCGCCGCAACGAGATCGGCTTCGTCTACCAGTCGCACCATCTGCTGCCGGAATTCACCGCGCTGGAGAACGTGCTGCTGCCGCAGATGATCCGCGGGCTGTCGCGCGGCGAGGCGAAAAAGCGCGCGATCGAGCTGCTCGGCTATCTGGGCCTAAGCGACCGGCTCACCCACCGGCCGGCGGAACTCTCGGGCGGCGAGCAGCAACGCGTGGCCATCGCGCGCGCGGTCGCCAATGCGCCGCGAATTCTGCTGGCCGACGAGCCGACCGGGAATTTGGACCTGCACACCGCCGACCATGTGTTCGCGGCGCTGACGCAGCTGGTGCGCGCCTCCGGGCTCGCCACCATCATCGCCACCCACAACATGGAACTTGGCCGCCCGCATGGACCGGCGGGTGACGTTGAGCGACGGGCAGGTGGTGGAGATGGCGTAAAACGCGTGAAGAAACCGGCCTAAGGCATTGTATAGATTGCTGAAGTTACAAGGATTTTTTATTCTTGACTTAAGAACACAACGTGAACTATGTTCCCTCTCCGTTCCGGGGAGAGAACCATGTTCAAAGCCGTGATCCAAGAAGCCGCCGCACTTACCTCGCTCGCGCTGTTCGTCGGCATGATCGCCATCTGGTCGCAGGTGTTCAGCAACCTCTAAGACCCGGCGGCACCTCGTTTCACCCGTCATGCCCGGCCTTGTGCCGGGCATCTACGTCTTAACAGCGTCCCCAGCCCGAAGGCGTGGATGGCCGGGACAAGCCCGGCCATGACGAGCGGAAAGCCCTGTGTAAAGCGGCATAGCCGGTCTCGGCGCGCGCTTGGCGGTGGACTTGGGGCGCGACCATCCCCACTCTGGGTGACAACAAGGAATCACCCGTGAGCGCCCTCGACTTCGTGCACTTGCACGTGCACTCGAACTATTCGCTGCTGGAAGGCGCGATCCCGCTCGCGCGGCTGGCTGATCTCGCCAAGGCCGATAAGCAGGCAGCGTTGGCGCTCACCGACACCGACAACATGTTCGGGGCGCTGGAATTCTCCGAGAAAATGGCCTCCGCCGGCATCCAGCCGATCGTCGGCTGCGCGCTCGCCGTCGATTTCGGCGACACCGACCACGGCGCGCCGCAGCGCCAACGCAGCCGTTCCGCGCGAGCGCATCGTGCTCTTGGCCGCGCACGACGCCGGCTATCGCAGCCTGATGCGGCTGTCCTCGCGCGCCTTCCTCGACACGCCGCCGCACGAGCCACCGCGGCTCAAGCTCGAATGGCTGGAGGGCGAGACCGAGGGCATCATCGCGCTCACCGGCGGGCCGGGCGGGCCGCTCGATGGCGCGATCGCGGCCGGGCAGAGCCATCTCGCCACCACGCGGCTTGAGGCGCTCGCTCGCCTGTTCGGCGACCGGCTCTATGTCGAGTTGCAACGCCACGGCACGGCCAGCGAACGCACCGACCGAGCCGGTGCTGATCGATCTCGCCTACGGCAAAGGCCTGCCGCTGGTCGCCACCAACGAGCCCTATTTCGCGACCGCGCAGGACCACGAAGCCCACGACGCGCTGATCTGCATCGCGGAAGGGCGGCTGCTCGCCGAAACCGACCGCCGCCAGCTCAATGCCGAGCATCGCTTCAAGAGCCGCGCCGAAATGTGCGAACTGTTCGCCGATTTGCCGGAGGCGCTCGGCAACACCGTGGAGATCGCCGAGCGCTGCGCCTTCCGCCCGATGACCCATCAGCCGATCCTGCCGCGCTTTTCGGTCGGCGACAGTGACGAGGCGAGCGAATTGCGCAAGCGCGCGGAATTGGGCCTCACACAAAGGCTCGCCAGCGCAGGCGTCGCGCCCGGCCACACCGAAGAGGAATACCGCGAGCGGCTCGATTTCGAGCTGGGCGTCATCGCCGGCATGAAATATCCCGGCTATTTCCTGATCGTCGCCGACTTCATCCAATGGGCCAAGAAAAAGGGCATCCCGGTCGGGCCCGGCCGCGGCTCGGGCGCCGGCTCGCTCGTTTCCTACGCGCTCACCATCACCGATCTCGATCCGATCCGCTTCGGGCTCTTGTTCGAGCGCTTTCTCAACCCCGAGCGCGTCTCGATGCCGGACTTCGACATCGACTTCTGCCAGGACCGCCGCGACGAGGTGATCCATTACGTGCAGGAGCGCTACGGCCGCGACCAGGTGGCGCAGATCATCACCTTCGGCACCTTGCAGGCGCGCGGCGTGTTGCGCGACGTCGGCCGCGTGCTGCAAATGCCCTACGGGCAGGTCGACAAGCTCTGCAAGCTGGTGCCGCAGAATCCGGCGGCGCCCGTGTCGCTCGCGCAAGCCATCGAGGGCGAGCCGAAATTACAGGCCGAGCGCGATAGCGATCCCGTCGTCAAGCGCGCCTTCGACATCGCCAAGAAACTGGAAGGCTTGACCCGCCACGCCTCCACCCACGCCGCCGGCATCGTGATCGGCGACCGTGCGCTGTCGGAACTGGTGCCGCTCTATCGCGATCCGAAGTCCGACATGCCGGTGACCCAGTTCAACATGAAATGGGTGGAGCAGGCGGGGCTGGTCAAATTCGACTTCCTCGGCCTCAAGACGCTCACGGTGCTGCAGACCGCGGTCGCGCTGGTGAAGCGGCGCGGTATCCCGATCGATCTTTCCGCCATCCCCCTCGACGACAAGAAAACCTATGATTTGCTGGCGCGCGCGGAAGCGGTCGGCGTGTTCCAACTGGAAAGCGCGGGCATGCGGCGCGCGTTGCTCGACATGCGGCCCGACCGCTTCGACGACATCATCGCGCTGGTCGCGCTCTACCGCCCCGGCCCGATGGCGAACATCCCGACCTATTGCGCGCGCAAGCACGGGATGGAGCACCCGGACTATATCCATCCCAAACTCGAAACCGTCCTGAAGGAGACCTTTGGCGTCATCGTCTATCAGGAACAGGTGATGCAAGCCGCGCAGATCCTCGCCGGCTATTCGCTCGGGGAAGCCGATCTTCTGCGCCGCGCCATGGGCAAGAAGATCATGAAGGAGATGCGGGCGCAGCGCGCCATCTTCGTCGAAGGGCGCGATCAAGAACGGCATCGAAAAATACCAGGCCGACGCCATCTTCGATCTGCTCGAGCGCTTCGCCGAATACGGCTTCAACAAGAGCCATGCCGCCGGCTACGCGCTGGTCGCCTATCAGACCGCCTATATGAAGGCGAATTTCCCGGTCGAGTTCCTCGCCGCCTCGATGACGCTCGACATGGGCAATACCGACAAGCTCGCCGAATTCCGCGCCGAGGCCGAGCGGCTCGGCATCAAGGTCGATCCGCCCTCGATCAACCGCTCGCATGTGGCATTCGAGGTCGACGGTAATACGATCATCTATGCGCTGGCCGCGCTCAAAGGCGTCGGCAAGCAGGCGGTGGACGCCATCGTCGAGGCGCGCGGTGCGCACGGTTTCTCCGATCTCGCCGATGTAGCCGACCGCATCAATCCCCGCGCCGTCAACAAGCGCGTGCTGGAAAGCCTTGCCGCCGCCGGCGCCTTCGACGAGTTCGAGCCAAACCGCGCGCGCGTCTTCCCGGCCATGGACGCCGTGCTGGCGCGCGCCCAGCGCGCGCACGATTCAGCAAGCATCGGACAGAACGAACTGTTCGGCGGCGGCGACCACGCGCGAGCCGATCGCCTTGCCCAATGTCGAGCCGTGGCTGCCGGCCGAACGGCTGCGCCGCGAATACGAGGCGGTCGGCTTTTTCCTCTCCGGCCATCCGCTCGACGACTACGCCGCCGTGCTCAAGAAATTGCGCGTGCAGTCCTGGGCCGATTTCTCGCGCGCGGTGAAAGCCGGCGCGACCGCGGGCCGCGTCGCCGGCACCGTGGTGGCGCGCCAGGAGCGGCGCACCCGAACGGGCAGCAAGATGGGCATCATCGGGCTGTCCGATCCGACCGGCCATTACGAGGCGGTGATCTTCTCGGAAGGGCTCGCCGAACATCGCGACCTGCTCGAGCCGGGCACGGCGGTGCTGCTGTTCCTGTCGGCGGAGGTGCAGGGCGACGATGTGCGCGCGCGCATCCAGTCGGTCGAGCCGCTCGATGCGGCCGCGGCCAATCTCGCCAAGGGCCTGCGCGTGTTCCTGCGCAACGAGGCGCCGATCGAGGCGGTGGCCAAGCGGCTGGAGCCGATGGCGCGCAACGCCGCCAATGGCGACGGCGAGGTGAGCATGGTGCTGATGCTGGCCGCCGGCACCGAGGTGGAAGTGAAGCTGCCCGGCCGCTTCAAGGTCTCGCCGCAGATCGCCGGCGCCATCAAGGCGGTGCCCGGCGTGGTGCAGGTCGAGGCGCTGTAGCGCCGGATGCGCTAGCCGAGGTGCGGCACGTCGAAATAGAATACCAGACCGAAAATCGTCATCCCGATCGACACGGCCGCAAGCGGCAGCAGGATCTGCATCGCCGCCTCGCGGCCGCTGAGGGCGCCGGTCCAGGTCGCGAAATTCTGCGACGCCCAGGCGTGGAAGGATTCCGCCGATGTGCGCGTTTCCTCCGGCGCGGCGTTATGCTGCCAGGTCTTCCAGATCAGGACCGGGATCGCCACGACGATCACAAAGAATACGGTGATCATGGCCAGCGTCAGCCCGACATAAGTGCCGCGGTCGAAAAACACCCAGACCGACAGCACGAGCCAGATGGTGAGCGCGACGATGGTCCGGTAGACGAAGGGATGCAGGCCGTCATGAATTGGCCGGCGGTGCCGGGCAGGATGGGCATGCGTGGTCATGGTGTCCTCCATAGCGTCGTCGCCCCGGGGAAGATGCGCCCGAAACGGTCGCCATGTTGCCTATGCGCCGATAACGCGCAGCGACGCCGGTGGTTCAAAGGCTGCAACGGGCGCCCTTATCCCGTTAGGGCCGTGCCGGCGCCTTGCATCCCCAAATCGGCGCCTATATAAGCCGCGCATCACTCACGCGGACCGTTGGCTTTAGGCCCCGACAATGGGTCAAAAAGGCCGTCCGGTGGCCCTTTCGGGGCTCACACACGTCCGCGGCGGATCAACCGGAGAAGATTATGGCGCTTCCTGACTTCAGCATGCGCCAGCTTTTGGAAGCTGGCGTGCATTTCGGCCATCAGGCCCACCGTTGGAACCCGAAGATGTCCAGTTACATCTTCGGCACCCGCAACAATATCCACATCATCGACCTCGCCCAGAGCGTGCCGATGCTGCACCGCGCGCTGCAGGCGGTGAGCGACACCGCGGCCAAAGGCGGCCGTATCCTGTTCGTCGGCACCAAGCGGCAGGCGCAGGACGCCATTTCCGCCGCGGCCAAGCAGTCGGCGCAGTATTACGTCAATTCGCGCTGGCTCGGCGGCACGCTGACCAACTGGAAAACGATTTCCGGCTCGATCTCGCGCCTGCGCAAGCTCGACGAGATGCTCAGTTCGGGCGAAGCCGGCGGCTACACCAAGAAAGAGCGCCTCACCATGCAGCGCGAGCGCGACAAGCTCGACCGCTCGCTCGGCGGCATCAAGGATATGGGCGGCGTGCCCGACCTCTTGTTCGTGATCGACACCAACAAGGAGGACATCGCCATCAAGGAAGCGCGCCGGCTCAACATCCCGGTCGCGGCCATCGTCGACACCAATTCGGATCCGGCCGGCATCACCTATGTCATTCCGGGCAACGACGACGCCAGCCGCGCGGTTTCGCTCTACTGTGAACTGGTGGCAAAAGCCGCGCTCGACGGAATTTCGCGCGCGCAGGGCGAAGCGGGCATCGATGTCGGCGCGGCGGAAAAGCCGATCGTCGAGCCGGTGCCGACGCAGCCGGCGCTCGCCGATCTCGGCTTCGAGCAGCTGCCCGGGCCGCGCGGCGTCGCCGACGACCTCAAGAAGCTGCCCGGCATTTCGCCGGCGATCGAGAAGCAGCTCAACGATCTCGGCATCTTCCACTACACGCAGATCGCCGAGCTTTCGCCCACCGCCGCGCACAATGTCGGCGAAGAGGTGGGATTGCCCGGCCGCGTCGACGGCTGGATCGCGAAGGCCAAGGAACTGACCGCGGAGTAACGACGCGATGGCGAATATCACGGCCCAGATGGTCAAGGAGCTGCGCGAGTCGACCGGCGCCGGCATGATGGATTGCAAGGCCGCGCTCACCGAGAGCAACGGCGAAATGACCGCCGCGCAGGACTGGCTGCGCAAGAAGGGGCTGTCGAAGGCCGCCAAGAAGGCCGGCCGCGTCGCGGCCGAAGGCCTGATCGGCGTGCTGGTGCAAGGCACCAAGGGCGTCGTGGTCGAGGTCAATTCGGAAACCGACTTCGTCGCCCGCAACGACCTGTTCCAGGGCCTGGTCAAGATGATCGCCGATGTCGCGCTCAGCGCCGGCACCGACGTCGAAAAGATCAAGGCCGCCAAGGCCGGTTCGATCACGGTGGCCGACGCCATCGCCGACACCATCGCGAAAATCGGCGAGAACATGACACTGCGCCGCGCAGCTTCGCTCGCGGTCGCTAAGGGCGCGGTCGGCGCCTATGTGCATAATTCGGTGGTCGACGGGCTCGGCAAGATCGGCGTCTTGGTCGCGCTCGAATCCGCCGGCAAGACGGACGAATTGGCGAGCCTTGGCCGCAGGTCGCCATGCATGTCGCCGCCACCAACCCGCAGGCGATCGAGGCCTCCGGCCTCGACCCGGCGGTGGTCAAGCGCGAGAAGGACGTGCTCGCCGACAAGTTCAGACAGCAGGGCAAACCGGCTAACGTGATCGAGAAGATCGTCGAGTCGGGTTTGAAGACCTTCTACAAGGAAGTGTGCCTGCTCGAGCAGCTTTACGTCCACGACGACAAGAAGACCGTCGCGCAGGCGCTCAAGGAAGCCGAAGGCAAGGTGGGGGCACGATCAAGATCGCCGGGTTCGTGCGCTACGCGCTCGGCGAGGGAATTGAGAAACAGGAAAGCGATTTCGCCGCCGAGGTCGCGGCCGCCGCCGGCCAAAGCTGACCGCCGATCCCATGGAGGATCGAATAGATGAGTGATCCGGTCTATCGCCGCGTCATCGTCAAATTGTCCGGCGAAGCGCTCACCGGCGCCAATGGATTCGGCATCGATCAGGCGATGGTCGACCGCTTGGCGGCCGATCTGGCGGCGGCGGCCGCCCTCGGCGTCGAGCTCGGCGTGGTGGTCGGCGGCGGCAATATCTTCCGCGGCGTCGAAGTGTCGGGGCGCGGCGTGCCGCGCCCGGTCGGCGACACCATGGGCATGCTGGCGACCGTGATGAATTGCCTGGTGCTGGAAGCGGCGATCGAGCGCGCCGGGCGCGAAGCGCGCACGCTGTCCGCGCTCGCCATGACCGCCGTTTGCGAAACCTATAACCGCAAGCGCGCGCTGAAAAATCTCGGCAAGGGCCGGGTCGTGCTGCTGGCCGCGGGAACCGGCAACCCGTTCTTCACCACCGACACCACGGCGGTGCTGCGCGCGGCCGAACTCGGCTGCCAGGCCGTGCTCAAGGCCACCAACGTGGACGGGGTCTATAGCGCGGACCCCAAGAAGGACCCGAAAGCCAAGCGTTACGAGAAGCTCGGCCACCAGGAGGCGATTGAGAAGCAATTGCGGGTGATGGATTCCACCGCCTTCGCGCTTGCCCGGGAAAACCACATGCCTATCATCGTGTTCTCGATCGCCGACAAGGGCTCAATCGAGGCCGTTTTGCGCGGCAAGGGCCGCACGACGGTGATTGGCTAGACGCGACCCGCGGGTTACGCGCGGCGTCGTGTTCGGGGGTTCGCCATGACAGGCACAACGCACGATATCAACGAAATCAAGCGCCGCATGCAGGGCGCCAGCGCCGTGCTCAAGACGGAATTGTCCGGCCTGCGTACCGGCCGCGCCTCCGCGCATATGCTCGATCCGGTCACGGTCGACGCCTATGGCGCGCAAATGCCGCTCATTCAGGTCGCCAGCGTCACCGTGCCGGAGCCGCGGCTGATCACGGTCAATGTCTGGGACCGCTCGCTGGTGCACGCGGTGGAAAAGGCGATCATCAATTCCAATCTTGGACTGTCGCCGGCGACCGAAGGGCAGGTGCTGCGGCTGCGCATCCCCGAGCTCAACGAGGAGCGACGCAAGGAACTGGTCAAGATCGCGCACAAATATGCCGAGACCGCGCGCGTGGCGGTGCGTCACGTGCGCCGCGACGCCATGGACGTGATCAAGAAGCTGGAGAAGGACCACAAGATCAGCAAGGACGACCACGACCGCTTTTCCGGCGATATCCAAAAGGCGACCGATTCCGGGATTACCGAGATCGACCATATGCTGGCGGCGAAGGAAAAGGAGATCCTTACCGTCTAAGGCTGTGCGCAGGGTCGCGAAAATGCATGTCCGGGGCTTGAATCGGGGCAGAAACCCGGTTTTCGGACAAGATCATGCGTCAGGATCGTGTTAGGTCAGGATCTTGATCCAACTGGAAGTAATACGGCTCGAAACCCATGCCCGAGGCCGAGGTTCCGCATAGCGCCGCGCCGCCGTTCGAGCGGGCGCCGCGTCACGTCGCCATCATCATGGATGGCAACGGGCGTTGGGCGGCGGCGCGCGGGCTGCCGCGCGGAGAGGGACACCGGCGCGGCGTCGAGGCCTTGCGGCGGACCATCCGTGCGGCCGGCGACATCGGCATCAAGTTCATCACCATCTTCTCCTTCAGCGCTGAAAACTGGTCACGACCGGCCAACGAAATCGGCGAACTGATGGGCCTGCTGCGCCGCTTCATCCGCAACGATCTCGCCGAGCTGCATCGCAGCGGGGTGCGCGTGCGCGTAATCGGCGAACGCGTCGGGCTCGATCCCGATATCGGCCGCCTGCTGGTGGAGGCGGAAGAACTCACCAAGAATAACGACGGCCTCACTTTGGTGGTGGCGTTCAATTACGGCGCGCGCCAGGAAATCACGCGCGCCGCGCAACGCATCGCCGAGGAGGTGGCGAAAGGGAGCCTCAAGTCCGCCGACATCAGCATGGAGACCGTCGGCACCTTTCTCGACGCGCCGGATATCCCCGATCCCGATCTCATCATCCGCACCAGCGGCGAGCAGCGGCTGTCGAATTTCCTGCTCTGGCAGTCGGCCTATAGCGAATTGGTATTCGTGCCGACCTATTGGCCCGATTTCGACCGCGCCACGCTCGAAGCGGCAATCCGCGAATACCAGCAGCGCGAGCGCCGGTTCGGCGGCCTGGTCGCGAAGACCGGATCCTGAACCCGTGGCCGATGCCGACCCCGTTTCCGGACCGGGCGACAGTGGCGCAGCTGCGCCCGCGAACAATCTGGCGCTGCGTATCATCTCGGCGATTGTGCTGGCGCCGCTGGCGCTGCTCACGGCCTATCTCGGCGACTGGCCGTTCGCGCTGTTCTGGGGCCTCGCCGCCGTCGCCGTGCTGTGGGAATGGACCACGCTCGTCGCCGGCCCGGGCCACCGTCTGATGCTGTCGGCGTGCGGCAGCGCGATCGCGGTGGCCGCCTTGCTTGCCTGGCATGGCCGGCCGATCACGGCGATATTGCTGGTCGGGCTGGGCGCGCTCGCCGCCTTGATTTTCGCGCCGCGTGAACGCCGTTTGTGGATTACCGCCGGGATCGGCTATGCCGGGGCCATGGTGCTCGCGCCGATGCTGCTGCGCGCCGATGACATCGACGGGTTTCTCGCGATGGTGCTGTTGTTCGCGATCGTATGGACGACCGACGTACTGGGCTATTTCGCCGGCCGCGCGTTCGGCGGACCGAAGCTGCTGCCGGCGGTGAGTCCGAAAAAAACCTGGTCCGGCGCCATCGCCGGTACGCTCGGCGCCATGCTGGTGGCGGTTCTGGTGGCCAGCCTGTTCGGCGCGTTCAACCGGACGGCGATCGCAATCGTCGCGGTCCTGCTGTCGGTGGTGGCGCAGCTCGGCGATCTGCTCGAATCCTGGGTCAAGCGCCAGTTCGGCGCCAAGGACGCGAGCCATCTCATTCCCGGCCATGGCGGCGTGATGGACCGGCTCGACGGTTTCTGGGCGGCCGCGCTCCTCGGTTGCGTGATTGGCCTGCTGCGCGGCGGTTTCGATGCACCCGCGCGCGGCCTGCTGGTGTGGTGAACGCATGACCGTGCCCGGTCTCGCCCGATCGAAAGCGCAGCCGGCCGCGGCCGTGCGCAGCATCACCATTCTCGGCGCGACCGGCTCGGTCGGCGCCAGCACCATCGATCTGATCAAGCGCGAGCCGGAGCGTTATCGCGTCGAGGCCGTCAGCGCGCGGCGCAATGCGGCGGCGCTGGCGAAAATCGCCCGCGAGGTCGGCGCCCGCTTTGCCGTGGTCGCCGATGCGTCCATGTACGGCGAACTGAAGGACGCTTTGGCCGGCAGCGGGATCGAGGCGGCGGCGGGCGAGGGCGCTCTGCTCGAAGCCGCGCAACGGCCGGCTGATTGGCTGATGGCGGCGATCAGCGGCGCGGTGGGATTGAAACCCACCCTCGCGGCGGTCGAACGCGGCGCTACCGTCGCGCTCGCCAACAAAGAATGCCTGGTTTGCGCCGGCGCATTATTTATGCGGCGCGCGGCCATGACCGGCGCCACCGTGCTGCCGGTCGATAGCGAGCACAACGCCATATTCCAAGCGCTCGGCGCTGGCCGCCGCGAAGACGTCAAACGCATCATCCTGACCGCCTCCGGCGGCCCGTTCCGTACCTGGTCGCGGGAGGCGATCCAGGCGGCGACGCCGGAACAGGCGCTGCGGCATCCGAACTGGTCGATGGGGCCGAAGATCACCGTCGAATTCAGCGAGCCTGATGAACAAGGGCCTCGAAGTGATCGAGGCCTATCATCTGTTCGCGCTCAAGCCGGAGGAGATCGATGTGCTGGTGCATCCGCAGTCGGTGGTGCATGGGCTGGTGGAGTTTCGCGACGGCTCGGTGGTGGCCCAGCTCGGTTCTCCCGATATGCGCATTCCGATCGCCCATTGCCTGGCCTGGCCGCGGCGGATCGATGGGCCGGCTGCGCGGCTCGATCTCGCGCGCGTGCGCGAATTGACCTTCGAGGCCCCCGATCTCGTTCGCTTTCCGGCGCTCGCGCTGGCGCGGCGCGCCTTGCAGGTGGGCGGGGCGGCGCCGACCGTGTTCAATGCGGCCAATGAAGTCGCGGTCGCCGAATTCCTCGCCGGCCGCATCAGTTTTCCGGCGATTACAGCGCTGGTCGACGCGACCCTGGACGCGGCGGCCGGGCGCGGCCTGCTGGCGGAACCGGCCGATATCGATGCCGCGCTCGCCGTTGACCATAATGCGAGAAGTTTAGCTTTAGCCCTCTTGCCCGAAATTGCCGTAAAGTCATCCTAGTAAGCTTTTACTAGCGACGTGGGCGCCATACCGGCGGGACGAGGGTGTGATGAGTATGGATATTATGGGGGGTCTAGGCACCTTTGGCGGCCACCTCGTCGGCTATCTGGTTCCCTTCCTGTTTGTGCTGACAATTGTTGTTTTCTTTCATGAGCTTGGCCATTTCCTGGTGGCCCGCTGGTGCGGTATCAGGGTATTGACCTTCTCGATCGGTTTCGGACCCGAAATCGTCGGCTTCTACGACCGCTACGGCACGCGCTGGAAAATCGCCGCGGTTCCGCTCGGCGGCTATGTGAAATTCTTCGGCGACGACAACGCGGCGAGCGTGCCCGACAACGAAGCCGCCGCCGCCATGACGGAGGCCGAAAAAGAGGTCAGCTTTGTTCACAAGCCGGTCATGCCGCGAGCCGCCGTGGTGGCGGCCGGCCCGATTGCGAATTTCGTTCTGGCGATCGTCATTTTCGCCGCCGTGTTCGTGACCGTCGGCAAGCAGACCACCAGCGCCCGCGTCGATACGGTGCAGCCAGCCAGCGCTGCGCAGGCCGCCGGCTTCAAGCCGGGTGACCTGGTGGTGGCCATCGATGGCGAGAAGATCGACAGTTTCGCCGACATGCAGCGCATCGTCAGCATCAGCGCCGGCGAGACGCTCAATATCGAAGTCGAACGCGGCGGCGTGCATGTCACGCTTAAAGCCACGCCGCAGCTTAAGGAGCTCAAGGACAATTTCGGCAACGTGCACCGGCTCGGCGTGCTCGGCATCAGCCGTTCGATGGCGCCTGGCGACATCAAGACGCAGAAGATGGGTCCGCTTCAGGCCGTCGTCGCCGGCATGCAGGAGACTTGGTTCGTGGTCGACCGCACGCTGTCATACATCGGCGGGGTCTTTACCGGGCGTGAAGCCGCCGACCAACTCGGCGGGCCAATTCGGATCGCCCAGGTTTCCGGCCAAGTGGCATCGGCCGGTTTCGTCGCGCTCATCCATTTGACCGCGGTGCTATCGGTTTCGATCGGACTTCTGAACTTGTTCCCGATCCCGCTACTCGATGGCGGTCACCTTTTGTTCTATGGAATCGAGGCGATTCGCGGCAGGCCGCTATCCGAGCGCGCCCAGGAAGTCGGCTTCCGGATCGGCTTGGCGATTGTGGTCATGCTGATGATATTTGCGACCTTTAATGACATTTTGCATCTGGCTACCTCTTAAAGCGTGGCCCACAGGCAACGTTTTGAGGGGAAAGGGAAACTTGGGTCGGGAGTTTCGTTTGCAGTGCCACTAAAACGCTGTACAAAGCTGCCAAAGCTAGCCCAACAGTCTGTCGACTCCGCAACGGGGGCGGCCCCACGGGTAAATAAAGGCGCGTAGCGCATGGGACTTGGTGTGCGGATTTTGCGGGGACTGGCCGTCTGCTGTGTGGTCCTCGGAGGTACCCTTGTCGGGACCGGGATTGTGGGCGTGGCGTCGTCCGGCGTTGCGGCTGCGCAGACCGCCAATTCCATCGAAGTCAAAGGCAACCGGCGGGTCGAGACCTCGACCGTCCAGTCCTATTTCAAGCCCGGTCCGGGCGGCCAGATCGGTCCCCAGCAGATCGACGACGCCATCAAGTCGCTTTACGCCACCGGCCTATTCTCCGACGTGCACATCGACCATTCCGGCGGCCACCTGGTGGTCACCGTGGTCGAGAATCCTGTGATCAATCAGGTTGCCTTCGAAGGCAATAAAAAAGCCAAGGACGAACAGCTCAAGGCGGAAGTTCAGTCGAAGCCGCGCGGGACGCTGTCGCGGCCGACCGTCCAGGCCGACGTGCAGCGGATCATCGAAATCTATCACCGCAGCGGCCGCTTCGACGTGAAAGTCGATCCCAAGATCATCGACTTGCCGAACAACCGCGTCAATCTGGTCTTCGAGATCACCGAAGGACAGAAAACCGGCGTCAAGCTCATCCGATTCGTCGGCGCGAAGGCGTACTCGTCCGGCCGATTGAAGGACGTGATCAAGACCTCCGAGAGCAATTGGCTCAGCTTCCTGCAAACCACCGACATCTACGATCCGGACCGGATCGAAGCCGACCGCGACCTGTTGCGCCGCTTCTATCTCAAGCACGGCTATGCCGACGTGCGCATCGTTTCGGCGGTCGGCGAGTACGACCCGGCCAAGAAAGGCTTCATCGTCACCTTCACCATCGATGAGGGCGCGCAGTATCACGTCGGCACCATCGACGTGGTGTCGAACGTGCACGCGCTCAATCCGGCAGCGCTGCGCAGCAGCCTCAGGATCGGCGCGGGCAGCGTCTACAATGCCGATCTGGTCGAGAAGAGCGTCGAGTCGATGACGATCGAGGCGGCCAAGCACGGCTACGCCTTTGCCAATGTGCGCCCGCGCGGCGACCGCGACTTTCAAAAGAAGATCATCAATCTCACCTTCGTGGTCGAGGAGGGCACGCGCGCCTATATCGAGCGCATCAATATTCACGGCAATACCCGCACGCGCGACTACGTGATCCGGCGCGAATTCGATATCGGCGAGGGCGATGCCTATAATCGCGCGCTGATCGACCGCGCCGAGCGCCGGCTGAAGAACCTGGACTATTTCAAGACGGTCAAGATCACCAACGAGCCCGGCTCGGCGCCCGACCGCGTCGTCGTCAACGTCAACGTCGAGGAGCAGTCGACCGGCGAGTTCTCGGTCGCGGGCGGCTACTCCACCGCCGACGGTTTCCTCGCCGAGGTCAGCGTCGCCGACCGCAACCTGATGGGCAAAGGCGACTTCGGCAAGGCATCGGTGAGCTACGGCCAGTATACGCGCGGCTTCACGCTGTCGTATGTCGAGCCCTATCTGCTCGGCTACCGCATGGCCGGCGGCATCGATCTGTTCGCGCGCCAGAGCCTGGCGACGTCATATGTTTCCTACAACACGCAAACGATCGGGACCAATCTGCGCCTCGGCTTTGCGCTGTCGGAAGAACTCACGCTCACGCCGCACTATTCGATTTTCCAGCAGGAAGTCACGCTGCCGTGGCAGTACAATAACTGTATACTGTCGCGCACTGCTGACAATATGCGGCTGTTCCAAACTGATCCGTCCGACACTTCATACGTCCACCGACTGGATACTCAAACGCATACGCCGGTGCGATGTGACTAGTCCGGTGCACCGACGAGTGCTACTACGACGGCGAAGCCTCGCTGCCGGTGCGCATTGAGCTCTCCAACGGTGCGGTCCTTGAGTCGATACTCGGCTATACGCTCGCCTACAACACGCTCGACAACAACAAGAACCCGACCAGCGGCCTCTATGCATCGATCACGCAGGACTTCGCCGGCGTCGGCGGCGACGTGAATTACATCCGGTCGACCGCCGAAATGCGCACCTATTACGAATTGCTCCCCGACGTCGTCGGCGTGCTCCACCTGCAAGGCGGCAACTTGTCCGGCTGGGGCGGCAAGTCGCTGCGCATGCTCGATAACTTCCAGATGGGGCCGAACTTGGTGCGCGGCTTCGCGCCCTCTGGAATCGGTCCCCGCGACGTGACGCCGGGCACCACCAACGATGCGCTCGGCGGCACCATGTATTGGGGCGCCAGCGTCGAGGCGCAAACGCCGCTCTACTTCCTGCCCAAGGAGATCGGCATCAAGGTCGCCGCCTTTGCCGACGCCGGCTCGCTGTGGAATTATCAGTCGGAGACCTCTTGGGCCGTTACCGGCGAACAACTGCAGGTCGCCGATGGCAATGGCGGTTCGCTCGTCGGTCGGCATGGGCTTCATCTGGGATTCCCCACTCGGGCCGCTACGCTTTGATTTTGCCTACCCCGTGACCAAAGAGAGCTACGACACGTACGCAGTTCTTCCGCTTCAGCGGCGGCACGAAGTTCTGATCTTGACCGCGATTGGCGGCACGGAACTGGCGGCATGAGCGAGCCGGTATTCCAACGACACACGCGGGGTCTCACGCTGGCCGAGATTGTCGCCTTGACCGGCGCCACGCCGCCGCCTGTGCCGCTGCTCACGCGCCGCATTACCAATGTGGCTCCGCTCGATCTCGCGTCGCCCAGCGATCTCACCTTCTTCGACAACAAAAATCACGCCGCGGCGGCCGGCGCAACCCATGCCGGCGCTTGCTTGGCTTCGGCCGCGCTCGCTAGTTACTTGCCGGCGCATGTCGCGGTCTTGGTCGCGCCCGCGCCTTATCGCGCGTTCATCGCGGCGGTGCGCGAATTGTTTCCCGATGCGTTGCGGCCGTCCTCGCTCGCCGAAGCGGGAAGCGTCGGCGGCGCGCACGTAGCCGCGACCGCACGTCTGGAAGACGGCGTCACCATCGAACCCGGCGCGGTGATCGGGCCGCGCGTCGAAATCGGTTCCGGCAGCGTCGTCGGCGCGACCGCGGTGATCGGCTCCGCGGTGCGCATCGGGCGCAATTGCTCGATCGGCGCCGGAGCGGTCGTCACCAACGCGCTGATCGGCGACCGGGTCATCATTCACCCCGGTTGCAAGATCGGCCAGGACGGCTTTGGCTTCGCGTTGGATTTGGGGAGCCACTTGAAAGTCCCGCAGCTCGGCCGCGTCATCATCCAGGACGACGTCGAGATCGGCGCCGGCAGCACCATCGATCGCGGCGCCATTCGCGACACCGTGATCGGCGAGGGCAGCAAGATCGACAACCTGGTCCAGATCGGTCACAATGTCACGATTGGCCGGAATTGCATCATTGTAGCGCAATGCGGAATCTCCGGCAGTTCTACGCTGGGGGATTTTGTGACGTTGGGCGGCGGCGTCGGGGTGAGCGATCACGTCACGATCGGCGAGGGCGCCCAGCTTGCCGCCGCCAGTAATGTCCACGCCGATATTCCGCCCGGCGAACGTTTCGGCGGAACGCCGGCCAAGCCGCTCAAGCTGTGGTTCCGGGAAATAATGACGCTCGCAAGGCTAGCGCGCACCAGTGGCGAGACCGACACGGCGGACGAACGAGACAAGCGCCATGGATAAACCGGTGACAAAGCTTGAAGGCGCCGACATCGCGGCGGTGCTCAAGATGCTGCCGCACCGCTATCCGTTTCTCATGGTCGACCGGGTCATCGAAATACACGGCGACGACCGTGGCGTCGGGATCAAGAACGTGACCTTCAACGAACCGCAATTCCAGGGGCATTTCCCGGACAACCCGGTGTTTCCAGGCGTATTGATGATCGAAGGCATGGCGCAAACGGCAGGGGTGCTCTGCATCGTGGCGGTCGTTAGGAAACGGCCGAAATCGGTCTACTTCCTCACCATCAACAATGCGAAATTCCGCAAGCCGGTTTTGCCGGGCGACACGATCGAGTACCACATGAGAAAAATCCGCCGGCGCGGAAACATGTGGTGGTATCGCGGCGAGGCCAAAGTGGCCGGCGTCGTGGTCGCGGAGGCGGAAGTCGGCGCCATGCTTTCCGATTTGATAGCGCAGCCATGATCGATCCCACGGCGCGGATCGAGGCCACGGCGGCAATCGGGCTTGACGTTTCGATCGGCCCCTATTGCACCATCGGCCCGCATGTCACCGTCGGCGACGGCTGCCGGCTCATCGGCCACGTCAATCTCACCGGTCACACCACGATCGGCGCGCGCACCGTCATCCGCCCCTTCGTCTCGCTCGGTTCGCCGCCGCAGTCGGTGCACTATCGCGGCGGTCCGACCCGGCTCGTGGTTGGCGCCGAATGCGACATCCGCGAAAACGTCACCATGAACACCGGCACCGAGGACGGCGGCGGCGTGACGCAGGTTGGCGACCGCTGTTTCCTGATGGTCGGCTCGCATGTCGGGCACGACTGCAAGGTCGGCAGCAATGTCGTATTTGCCAACAACATCTTGCTGGCCGGTCACGTCACCGTCGGCGATCACGTGGTGTTCGGCGGCGGCGTGGCGGTGCGCCAATTCGTGCGCATCGGCGAGGGCGCCATGATCGTCGGATTGAGCGGCGTGCGCGCCGACGTGATCCCCTGGGGCACGGTGCAGGGGCCGCTGGCGAACTTGATCGGCCTCAACGTGATCGGCATGCGTCGGCGCGGTTTCGCCAAGGCCGATATCCATCGCTATCGCGAAGCCTTCCGCGCGCTGTTTTTCGGCGAAGGCGAGTTTCGCGCCCGGCTCGAGCGGCGTCGCCGCGGATTACGGCGGCGACGCGCAGGTCAAGAAGATGATCGATTTCATCCGCGCCGGAAAGCGGCCGCTGACCATGGGCGGCAAGCGCGGCGAGGCGGGCGTGTCTGAAGGCGACGTATGAGCGCCGCGCCGACCTTAAATCCGGAAGGGCCGCTCGCGCTGATTTGCGGCGGCGGCAGCCTGCCCTTGGCGGTGGCGGAATTTGTCGCCGCGCGCGGGCGCAAGGTGCTGCTGTTTCCGCTGCACGGCGCCGCCAAGCCAGCCGATTTCGAGCGGCGGCCGCATCAATGGCTGTATTTCGGCCAGGGCGGGAAATTTGCCCGGATTGCGCGCGCCGCCGGCTGCCGCGACGTGGTGTTCATCGGATCGCTGGTGCGGCCGGCTTTGTGGCAGATCAGGCCGGACCGCAGGGTGTTGATGCTGATGCCGCGCATCGCCGCGGCCTTTCGCGGCGGCGACGATCATCTGCTGTCGAGCATCGCGCGTCTGTTCGAGCGGGAAGGCTTCCGCTTGCTCGGCGCGCATGAGGTTGCGCCGGAAATTCTGGTGCCGGAAGGCACACTCGGCCGCGTGCCGGCATCCGAGCGCGATCGCGCCGATGTCGCCTTGGGCTTCGATTATTTGCGCGCTACCGGGGGCTTCGATGTCGGCCAGGCAGTGGTGGTGGCCGGAAAGCACGTGCTGGCGGTCGAAGCCGCCGAGGGCACCGATGACATGCTGGCGCGCGTGACGCAGATGCGCGCCAACGGCCGCGTGCGCGCCCCGGCCGGCACCGGTGTGCTGGTGAAGGCTCCTAAGGCCGCCCAGGACCGGCGCTTCGATCTGCCATCGATCGGCCCGCAGACGGTCGAGAGCGTGGCGCGCGCCCGGCTTGCCGGCATCGCCGTGGTGGCGGGTTCGACCATCGTCGCCGAGCCGGAACGGCTGATATCGGCGGCCGACCACGCCAATATTTTCGTGATCGGTGCGCCCGCCGGGACCGCGCGATGAGCCGCGCGGCGGCCCCGCATGTCTTTCTGGTGGCCGGCGAAGACTCCGGCGACCGGCTGGGCGCCGCGCTGATCGCCGCCATCAAGCGGCGCAGCCCGGGCGCGCGATTTTCCGGCGTCGGCGGCGCGCAGATGGCCGGGCAAGGCGTGGCAAGTCCGTTTCCGCTCGGCGATCTTGCGATTATCGGGTTTGCCGCCATCCCGGCGGCGCTGCCGAAAATTTTCAAACGCATTCGGGAAGCCGCCGACGCCGTCGTTGCCGCCAAGCCGGATGTCCTGGTCATCATCGACAGCCCGGAATTCACCCATCGCGTGGCGCGGCGCGTGCGCGCGCGTGAGCCGGCGATCCCGATCGTCGACTATGTGTGTCCGTCGGTGTGGGCGTGGCGGCCAGGCCGCGCGCGCGCGATGCGCGCATATGTGGACCATGTGCTGGCGCTGTTGCCGTTCGAGCCGGCGACGATGCGGCGGTTGGGCGGGCCGGCCTGCACCTTCGTCGGTCATCCGCTCAGCGAGCGGGCCGCACAGCCTGCGCCCGAATCCCGACGAGGCGCGCCGGCGGCTCGCCGATCCGCCGCTGCTGCTGGTGCTGCCGGGCAGCCGCGCCAGCGAAATCCGCCGCATGGCGGGCGTCTTCGGCGAGGCGGTGGCGCTGACGGCAAAGCGCGCCGGGGGGCTGGAGGTGGTGGTGCCGGCGGTGCCGCGGCTTGCCGATATGGTGAAGACGGCGGTCGCGTCGCTGGCGCATTCCGGCGCGGGTGGTGAGCGAGCCGGACGAGAAAGACGCGGCGTTCCGCGCGGCGCGCGCCGCGCTGACCAAGTCCGGCACCTCGACGCTGGAACTGGCGGTCGCCGGCGTGCCGATGGTGGCGGCCTACAAAGTGCCGTTGCTGGAAGAGGTGGTCGCCCGCCGGCTGATCACGATACAAAACATCATTCTGGCCAATCTGGTTCTCGGCGAAAACGTGGTGCCGCAACTCCTGCAGCGGGAGTGCACGCCGGAACGGTTGGCTGCGGCCCTGCTGCCGCTATTGGCCGATACGCTCGAACGGCGCGCTCAGATCGAGGCCTTCGCCCGGCTCGATACGATCATGGAGATCGGCCGGGCGGCCCCCAGCGATCGCGCCGCAGCCACCGTCCTGGATTGCGCCAATGCCGGAAGCCAACCCGGGCGCGAAACAGTGGCATCCGCCCCGCCAAGGGCGTAGTTTGCTTCGTTCAGCCAAATGGGCTTATGCCATGGCCGTTAACTGGAATAGTTGCCTTTGACCCTTGCCCCCCGCGCCTCGATTACCGCAGTCCATGGCTATCTGCCGCCGGACCTACTGACCAATGCGGAACTGGCACGCCTGGTGGACACCAGCGACGCCTGGATCACCGAACGCACCGGCATCAAGGAACGCCACATCCAGAAGGGCGAGGGCCTCGGCACCTCGCACATGGCCGCGGAAGCCGTGCGCGGGCTGTTGCAGAAGACCGGCACCAAGCCGGAAGAAATCGACCTTTTGATCTGCGCGACCACGACGCCGGACATGGTGTTCCCGTCGACCGCCAACATCATCTGCGACATGGTCGGGGTGAAGAATATCGGTTCATTCGACGTGCAGGCCGCCTGCTCCGGCTTTCTCTACTCGCTCACCATCGCCGCGCAATTCATCGCCAACGGCACCGCGCGCAAGGTCGTGGTGGTGGGCGCCGACAAGATGTCGTCGGTCGTCGATTACACGGATCGCGCCACCTGCGTGCTGTTCGGCGACGCCGCCGGCGCCGTGTTGCTGGAGCCGAGCGCCGACGGCACCGGTATCATGGACTCGCTGATCCGCTCCGACGGCTCCGGCATGATCCATTTGCATCAGAAGGCGGGCGGCAGCCGTATGCCGCCGACATTCGAGACGGTCGCCAAACGCCTGCACTACGTCCATCAGGAAGGGGCCGCGGTGTACAAATTCGCCATCGCCAAGATGGCGGAAGTGGCCGGCGAGATCATGAAGCGCAACAATCTGCGCGCCGACATGATCGACTGGCTGGTGCCGCACCAGGCCAACAAGCGCATCATCGAGTCGACAGCCGAGCGTATGGGCCTGCCGATGGACAAGGTGATGGTGACCATCCAAAAATACGGCAACACCACCAACGCGACCATCCCGCTATGCCTGTGGGACTATGAGCCCAAGCTGAAGCGCGGCGATCGGTTGCTGCTCGCGGCTTTCGGCGGCGGCTTCACCTGGGCCGGCGCCTATGTGCAGTGGTCCTACGACGGCGCCACGGCGCCGAAGCTCAATGGCAAGGGCGCAAACGGAAAGGGCGGCTGACCGCCGCCCCTTCGCAGACGAAAGCAAAAAAGACTATTTCCGTCTTGAAATCGGCACGTAATCGCGCTGCTTGGCGCCGGTATAGAGCTGGCGCGGGCGGCCGATCTTCTGCTTCGGGTCCTCGATCATTTCCTTCCACTGCGCGATCCAGCCGACGGTGCGCGCGACCGCGAACAGCACGGTGAACATGGTGGTCGGGAAGCCCATCGCCTTGAGCGTGATGCCCGAATAGAAGTCGATATTCGGGTAGAGCTTCTTCTCCAGGAAATAGTCGTCGTGCAGGGCGATTTTCTCGAGCTCGATGGCGACGTCGAGCAGCGGATCGTCCTTGATGCCAAGCTCGTTGAGCACTTCGTGGCAGGTCTTCTGCATGATCTTGGCGCGCGGGTCGTAGTTCTTGTAGACGCGGTGGCCAAAGCCCATCAGCCGGTAGCTGTCGTTCTTGTCCTTCGCGCGCTTGATGAATTCCGGAATGCGGTCGACCGTGCCGATCTCGCGCAGCATGTTGAGCGCGGCTTCGTTGGCGCCGCCATGCGCAGGTCCCCACAGGCAGGCGCAACCGGCGGCGATGCAGGCGAACGGATTGGCGCCCGATGAGCCGGCCAGCCGCACCGTCGAGGTCGAGGCGTTCTGCTCGTGGTCGGCGTGCAGGATGAAAATGCGATCCATGGCGCGCGCCAGCACCTTGTTCGCCTTGTAGTCCTCGGTCGGCACGGCGTAGCACATGCGCAGGAAATTGGTCGAATAGTCGAGTTCGTTCTTCGGATAGATGAAGGGCTGGCCGATCGAATACTTGTAAGCCATGGCGGCCAGCGTCGGCACCTTCGCGATCATGCGGATCGACGCGATCAGGCGCTGATTCGGATCAGAGATGTCGGTGGAGTCGTGATAGAACGCCGACAGCGCGCCGATACAGCCGGTCATCACCGCCATCGGATGGGCGTCGCGACGGAAACCCTGGAAAAACCGGGCCATCTGCTCGTGCACCATCGTGTGGCGGGTGACGGTGTAGTCGAAGTCGGCTTTTTGCGTCGGCGTCGGCAGCTCGCCGAAGAGCAGCAGGTAGCAGGTCTCCAAGAAGTCGCCGTGCTCGGCGAGCTGCTCGATCGGATAGCCGCGATAGAGCAGGACGCCCTGGTCGCCGTCGATATAGGTGATCTTGGACTCGCAGCTTGCCGTCGAGGTAAAGCCGGGGTCGTAGGTGAACATGCCGCTCTCGTTGTAGAGCTTGGCGATGTCGAGCACCTCCGGGCCAATGGTGCCGTCGTAGACCGGAAAATCCCAGTTCTTGTTGCCGACGGTGATGGTGCCGGATTTCTTCTTGGCGTCCGTCTTGGCGTCCATGGTCGAGCCCTCGATTTGGCAGCGCGGTGTTTGTGAAAACGCGGAGGCCGGGAGCCGAGACGCCGGGCGGGGCGAGCGGGATTCCGGCCGCTTTTTGGGTACTCTATCCTTGTGTGCGCTGCAAGATAATGCACATCGCGAGGCCTGCCGTATAGACATAGATCAAGCTTCCACGGCGCGGGCGTGGAAAATTAGCCGGGGGAGTATTAGCCCACCTGATCCCGCAAACGGGCCAGGCTTTCGTCCTTGCCCAGCACGGCGAGCACATCGAAGATCGGCGGCGAGGTGGTTCGCCCGGTAAGCGCGGCGCGCAGCGGTTGCGCCACTGCGCCGAGCTTGAGGCCGGAACGCTCGGCGTAGCCGCGCACCACCGTCTCAATCGCTTCCGGGGTCCATTCGGCGACCGCGGCCAGTTCCGGCAGCAGCGCGGCAGTGACGGCCTTGGCCTCGGGCGTGAGCAGGGCTTTCGCCTGGTCGTTCAAATCGAGCGGGCGGCTTGCCCAGAGAAAGCGTGTTGCATCAAATAATTCTACTAAAGTCTTAGCACGCTCCTTAAGTGCCGGCATGGCGGTGAGGAGCTTGCCGCGCAATACCGGGGTCATCTTGCTGGCGAGTTCCTGCCCGCCGGCGATATGCGGCAGCAATCCTTCCAACGCCGCGATCAGGTCGGCGTCGGCACTGGCGCGGATATAGTGGCCGTTGAGGCTTTCCAGCTTGGCGAAATCGAAGCGCGCCGGCGAGCGGCCGATCTGCGGCAGATCGAAAGCGGAGATCATCTCCTCGGTGGTGAAGATCTCCTGGTCGCCATGCGCCCAGCCGAGACGAACCAGATAGTTACGCATGGCCGCCGGCAGGTAGCCCATGGCGCGGTAGGCGTCGACGCCGAGCGCGCCGTGGCGTTTGGACAATTTAGACCCGTCCGGCCCATGGATCAGCGGGATATGCGCCATGATCGGCACGTTCCACCCGAGCGCCTCGTAGATGTGCTTTTGCCGGGCGCCATTGGTGAGATGGTCGTCGCCGCGGATGATGTGGGTGACGTTCATGTCGTGGTCGTCGACCACCACCGCCAGCATGTAAGTCGGCGTCCCATCGGAGCGCAGCAGCACCAAGTCGTCGAGATCGGAATTCTGCCAGACCACGCGGCCCTGCACCTGGTCCTCGATCACGGTTTCACCGGTGAGCGGGGCTCGCAGACGGATGACCGGTTTGATGCCCGGCGGCGCCGCGGACGGATCGCGATCGCGCCAGCGCCCGTCATAGAGCTTGGAGCGGCCCTCGCGGCGGGCGGCCTCGCGCATCTCGGTCAGCTCTTCGGGACTGGCATAGCAGCGGTAGGCCTTGCCGGCGGCCAGCAGTTGCTCGGCGATCTGGCGGTGGCGCGCGGCGCGCGAAAACTGGAACACGATCTCGCCGTCCCAGGTCAGCCCCAGCCAGGTCAGCCCGTCGATGATGGCGGCGATGGCCGCGGCGGTCGAGCGCTCGCGGTCGGTGTCCTCGATGCGCAGCAGCATCTTGCCGCCGTGGCGGCGCGCATAGAGCCAGTTGAACAGCGCGGTGCGGCCGCCGCCGATGTGCAGAAAGCCGGTGGGGGACGGCGCAAAACGGGTGACGACGGGCTCGCTCATCGCGGGCCGTCTAGCACAGTTGCCGAGGAAGGAGTCAGCGCGATTGACATTAAGCCGAGCGCCACGTCATACGGGCCGCAGGAAAAGGTTTCACTTGGCGTCGAGGAAACATGGCGAAGGACGATAAATCAAGCGGCAATCCGCCAGCGGCTGAGGCCGGGCGCGATTTCATCCGCGACATCGTGTAAGGCCGATCTCGATGCCGGACGCGTCAAGGCGGTAGTCACCCGCTTTCCGCCCGAGCCGAACGGCTATCTGCATATCGGCCACGCCAAGTCGATCTGCCTGAACTTCGGCATCGCCGAGGAATTCGGCGGCCGCTGCCATTTGCGGTTCGACGACACCAATCCGACCAAGGAAGAGCAGGAATATATCGATGCCATCGAGCGCGACGTGCGCTGGCTCGGTTTCGATTGGGGCGAGCACCTTTACCATGCCTCCGACTATTTCGAGCGGCTCTATGGCTGGGCCGAGGACCTGATCCGCAAAGGCTTAGCTTACGTGGACGACCAGAGCCAGGAGCGAGATCCGGCATAACCGCGGCACGCTGACCGAGCCCGGCAAGAACAGCCCATTTCGCGACCGCTCGGTGGAGGAAAACCTCGATCTGTTCCGCCGCATGCGCGCCGGCGAGTTCCCGAATGGCGCGCGGGTGCTGCGCGCCAAGATCGACATGGCGAGCGGCAATATCAATCTGCGCGACCCGGTCATGTATCGCATCCTGCATGCAAGCCATCCGCGCACCGGCACGGCGTGGACAATCTACCCGAGCTACGACTACGCGCACGGACAGTCCGACGCGATCGAAGGCATCACCCATTCGGTCTGCACGCTCGAATTCGAGGATCACCGGCCGCTCTACGACTGGTTCATCGCCAATCTGAACGTGCCGTCGAAGCCGCATCAGTACGAATTCGCGCGGCTCAATCTCACTTACACCGTGCTGTCCAAGCGCGTGCTTACGCTGCTGGTGCGCGATGGGCATGTATCTGGCTGGGACGATCCGCGCATGCCGACGATCGCCGGGCTTCGCCGGCGCGGCGTGCCGAGCGAGGCGATCCGCGATTTCATCAAGCGCATCGGCGTCGCCAAGGCCAACAGCCTGGTCGATGTCGGCATGTTCGAATTTTCGGTGCGCGAGGCGCTCAACAAAAGCGCGCTGCGGCGCATGGCGGTGCTCAAGCCGCTCAAAGTGGTGATCGAGAATTATCCGGAAGGGCAGGTCGAGGAACTGGACGCGGTCAATCATCCCGACGATCCGGCGGCTGGATCGCGCAAGATCAAATTCGGCCGCGAGCTCTATATCGAGCAGGACGACTTCATGGAGGTCCCGCCGAAGAAATTCTTCCGCCTCGCGCCGGGCAGGGAAGTGCGGCTGCGCTATGCCTATTTCATCACCTGCCGCGAGGTGGTGAAAAACGCCACGGGCGAGGTCGTCGAACTGCGCTGCACCTACGATCCTGCGACCAAAGGCGGCAACGCGCCGGACGGCCGCAAGGTGAAGGCGACCATCCATTGGGTGTCGGCCGCGCACGCGATGGCCGCGCGAAGTGCGGCTGTACAATCCGCTTTTCACCAAGCCCGATCCGAGCGGCGGCGAAAATTTCGCCGCCGATCTCAACCCGAATTCGTTGGAGGTGCTTAGCCGGCGCCCGCCTCGAGCCGGCGCTTGCCGACGCCAAACCGGAAGTGCCGGTGCAGTTCGAGCGCCAGGGCTATTTCTGCCTCGATCCGGCGTCGAAGCCCGAACGGCTGGTCTTTGTCCGCACCATCGGCCTGCGCGACACCTTTGCCAGGGACGTGGCAAAGGAAAAGGCAGCTCAATAGTTGTCATTCCGGGGCCGGCGCTTGGCGCCGTCCCGGAATGACGGTGTGAACGTTCACAACCGTTCCCCTATCCACAACCTCCGGCTGCTATAGCGTGGAGCCGGGTTGTAATTGCGTGAGCGTCGGGGGCGCCGCGCCATGGCCGACAACGAGCAACGCCGCACGCGCGCCAAAGCTTGGACGGCGGAAATCGACGCCGCGCGCAAGCGCGCCGGGCTCATGCTGCCCGAAGGCCTTGCCGAGCGGGCCGCCTGGCTCGGCCGCCTGATCTCGCAATGGGCCGTCGCGGAGGTCGCACCGGGCCGGCTGCTGCCCTGGCTGCCGGTCGCCTATGGCTTCGGCATCGTGGCCTATTTCACCGCCGACCGGGAACCGGCGGTCTGGGCGGCAACCGGCGCGGCGCTCGTGGGCGCGGTCACGGCATTCGTGGCGCGCCGGCATGCATTCGGCTTTGCCATCGCCCTCGGCTTTGCTGGCACTGCCGCCGGCTTTGCCACCGCCACGTTGCAGACCGCGCGCATCGCCCATCCGGTCGTCGTATACCCGGCCGCCGCATCCATTACCGGCTTTGTCGAGGTGCGCGAGGAACGTGCGCGCAGCGACCGCATCGTGGTGGGCGTGCAGCACATCGACGCCGCACGCCTCAAGCCGACGCCACAGCGCCTGCGCGTCGCGGTGCGCAAGGGCACGGCGCCGGCCGTCGGCAGCTTCGTCACCTTCAAGGCGCATCTGGCGCCGCCGCTCGCGCCGTTGCGGCCGGGCGGCTACGACTTCGCGCGCGACTTATATTTCCAGCGCATCGGCGCCTCCGGCTATGTGCTTGGGCCGATCAAAACCGTGCCGCCCCCGCAGGCGCCCGGCCTCCGGTTGCGCTATGCGGCAGTGCTTGACGGCATCCGCGAAGCGATCAACCAACGCATCCACGCGCTGCTGCCCGGCGACCGCGGCTCCATCGCCACCGCGCTGATCACCGGCAAGCGCAACGCCATCTCCGATCCAGTCAGCGACGCCTTTTACGTTTCGAGCCTCGCCCATGTGCTGGCGATCTCGGGCTATCACATGGCGGTGGTGGCGGGCATCGCCTTCTTTTTCATCCGCGCGGGCCTCGCGCTGATCCCGTCATTGGCCAGCCGCCGGCCGATCAAGAAATGGGCGGCGCTCGGCGCGCTCGGCGCCGGCGCTTTCTATCTCGTGCTTTCGGGCGCCAGCGTCTCGACGCAGCGCGCCTTCATCATGATCGCCATCGTGCTGATCGGCGTCATGATCGACCGGCCGGCGCTGACTTTCCGCACTATCGCGATCGCCGCCTTCGTCGTGCTGCTGTTCACGCCGGAGGCGATCGTGCATCCGAGCTTCCAGATGTCGTTTGCAGCGGCGCTCGCGTTGATCGCCGCCTATCAGTTCGGCTTGCCGTGGCGGGCGAACGCAGACACCTCGGCGGGCGCGCGGGTGGCGCTGTGGGGCGGGCGCGAAATTTTCGGTCTGATCATGGCATCGTTGGTCGCCGGCCTCGCGACCACGCCCTATTCGGCCTATCACTTTCATCGGCTCGCGCCGTACGGCGTACTCGCCAATCTGCTGGCCATGCCGGTGATCTCGGCCTGGGTGATGCCGATGGGCATTCTCGGCGTGCTCACGATGCCGTTCGGCTTTGACGCGGTGTTCTGGAAGCTGATGGGCGACGGTGTCGACTGGATGATCGCGGTGGTGCTGTGGGTCGCGCATCTGCCGGGCGCGGTCGGCCATATCCACGCCTTCGGCACCGGGCCGCTGCTCTTGGCGACCGCGGGCCTCTTGCTGCTGTGCCTGTTGCGCTCGCCGTTGCGTTGGAGTGGCGTGGTGCTGGCGGCGGCCGCGTGCCTGTGGGTACTGATGCTGCCGCGCCCCGACGTGATCGTGGCAGGCGACGGGCAGGGCGCGGCCATCCGCGGCGGCGACGGCAAGCTAGCGATCCTGCACAACAGCCGCGATACTTTTGCGATCAAGGAATGGCTGATGGCCGACGGCGATGGGCGCGAGCCCAAGGACGCCGGTCTGAATGGCGGCGTGCAATGCGACGCCGCCGGCTGCATCGGCCGATTGGCCGATGGCCGCCTGGTGTCGTTCGTCCTGTCGGTCGAAGCCTTCGCCGAGGATTGCGCGCGCGCCGCCGTGGTGGTTTCACCGCGCCAGGCGCCGGGCGATTGCGCCGCATTGCTGATCGACCGCAGGGCCTGGCGCGCCAATGGCGCGGTGGCGCTGCGCTGGACCGGCGATCGTTTCACGCTCAGCGCCGCGCGTCCGCCCGATTACGAACGGCCGTGGGCGAGGGGGCCCGTTAACGTGAGTGAAACCGTGTCGGCGCCGCGTCGTCTATCCGCACCCGATGCGACGCCGCGGCCCGCCGATCTGGAAGCCGGCGATTGATCGAGGCCGCAATAACGACGTCACATTGACGCCCTCAGGGCCAGTTAATAGCGTTTATCCATGGATCGGGCCGCCACACTGCAACTGCGTACCATCGGCCACGCCTGCTTGCTCATCCTGCAGGATGGCGAGCCGGTCATCGCCACCGACCCCTGGCTGATTGGCTCGGTGTACTGGCGCAGTTGGTGGCTGGAGAAATATCCGAGCGACGGCGACATCGACCTGGTGCGGCGCAGCCGCTACCTCTACATCACGCATTCCCACCTGGATCATTTCCACTGGCCGTCGCTGCGGCGGCTCGGGCCGCATCGGGTCCTGCATCCTGCCTTTCCGAACTATGCGATCCCCGGTTTCCTTGCATCGCACGGCTTCCGCAATCGCACGCTGACGCCGCTCACCTGGTATTCGCTCAGCGATGAGGTGCGCGTCGTGCAGCGTGCCGGTGCCGTTCGACAATTCGATCATGCTCATCGACACGCCCAACGCGGTCATCTTCAACATCAATGATGCCGCACCGCGCCGCGCGCTGCTCGAGCGCATCCGGCGGACCTTCAATCCAGCGGGGAAAACCGCGATCGCGCTGAAGAGCTATTCGCCGGCCTCGGCCGGCGCGCTGACCTTCGTAAATGGCGTGCGCAGTCCGCTCAAGTCAAAGAAGGATTTTGTCCAGGTCGCCATCGACATCGCGAATGCGCTCGGCGCCGATTATTTCGTCCCGTTTGCCTCGCAGGCGTTCTTCAACCGCGAGGATTCCAAGTGGGCGAACGACCATAAGGTCAGCTACGAAGATCTGAAGAGCTATTGGACCGGCACCACGACCAAGCTCTGCCAGCCTTTCGTCACCATGGACTTGCAGAGCTTCGCGTGGACGTCGGATTACGATGCGGTCAAGCGCAGCCTGACCGATGCGCAGTTCGCGCGCGTGCACGAGGAGGAGGCGCAGGAGAAGTCGTTCGTCTGGCCCGAAGCGAATGCGGCCAGGTTGAAGGCTTACATGGACGAAATCTATTTCGTGCGCTGGCTCTACCGGAAGGGGATCGGCTGGCGGCTGACGACAAGCGGGCGCGAGCTGTTCTACCGCAGCAAAACGCGCATGATCGAGAACAAGATACCCGAAGACCACGACTTCGTCATATCGCTGCCCGACAAGGTGCTCGACGACGCGCTGACCAACGGCATCCTCACCGATCTCGGCATCACGCTGTTCGTGCGCATCGACACCAAGATCAATCAGAAGCTGGCCTATTTGTTCTTCATCCTGATGAATTTGCGCGACTACGGGCACTTCAAGACGAAGCGCGATTTCATGGACATCGTGCGCTTCTATCTGCCGGTCGTGTTCCCCAAGCTGTTCCGCGTCGCGCCCAAGAGCGACAAGCCGCTCGCCATCGCCTTCGAAACGGCGAGCCCGATCAAGACCTGAATTCGCGCAGGCGGGCGATCAGTAGCGCCGGAACAGCCCGACCAGCTTGCCCTGGATGCGCACGCGGTTGGGCGGGAGAATTCGCACCTCATAGGCCGTGTTGGCCGGCTCGAGCGCGATCGAGGCGCCGCGGCGGCGGAAGCGCTTGAGGGTTGCTTCCTCGTCGTCGATCAGCGCCACCACGATGTCGCCGGTCTCGGCGGCTTCCGAGCGGCGGATCAGCGCGATATCGCCGTCGAGAATGCCGGCCTCGATCATCGAGTCGCCGCGCACTTCGAGCGCGAAATGCTCGCCGGCGGTCAGCAGGTCGGCCGGCATGTTGATGACATGGCTGCGGGTCTGGATCGCCTCGATCGGCGTGCCGGCGGCGATGCGGCCCATCACCGGCACCGCGATCGGACGGCCGCTGCATTGTCGTCTTCGGAGGCGGTGCTGGCGCGCACCCGGCCAAGATCGCCCTCGATCACGCTCGGGTTGAAGCCGCGCGAGCGGCCGCCGCCGATGCCATGCGCGACCGAGTTCGGGCAGCTTGATCACTTCGATGGCGCGCGCCCGGTTGGGCAGGCGGCGGATGAAGCCGCGCTCTTCCAGCGCCGTAATCAGCCGGTGGATGCCGGATTTGGAGCGCAGGTCGAGCGCGTCCTTCATTTCATCGAAGGAGGGCGGAACCCCCGCTTCGGTCAGCCTTTCGTGGATGAAGCGCAGGAGCTCGAACTGCTTGCGGGTCAGCATCTGTCTCTCCCCGTCGCGGCGTGGCCCCGGAGGGGCACAGGCCAGAAACAAATCATGAACGGACACTATCTGTTCGATATGTGTTCCGCAACCATTTAATTTGGAGTGAAAAAATCGAAAGGCCGCTAAAGGCCTAGCTTAAGGATGACACAGGGTGAACCGGCGGCCGCCGCCGGCGCGTTGGGCTCACGAATCAGCAGGCAGTCGGCCTTGGCGAGCGGGGCCATCAGGGAACTGTCCTGGGCCGGCAGCGGGGTCGCTACGAGGCCGTCCGGGCCGGCGGCCAGCGTCGCCCGCATATAGTCGGCCCGCTCGTCATTGGCCGGCAGGTCGCGGCCGAGGCGAGCGTGCTCCGGGACACGCTCGACATCCTGCCGGCCGGAAAGCCGCCGGATCAGCGGCACCAGGAACAGGAAGGCGCAGACATAGGACGACACCGGGTTCCCGGGCACGCCAAGCACCTGCATACCGCCCAGCCGGCCATGCATCATCGGCCGGCCGGGGCGTAAGGCGACCCGCCAGAACGACAGAGCAAGTCCTTCGCTGGCCAGCGCTCGCTGCACCAAGTCGTGCTCGCCGACGGAGGCGCCGCCGCTGGTCAGCAGGATATCGGCGCCCCAGGCGCGCGCGCGCCGCACCGCCGCCGCAATGTCCTCGATCCGGTCGGGTGCGATGCCGAGATCGCTCACCTCGGCGCCTTCGCTACGCGCCATGGCGATGAGGGCAAATCCGTTGGAATAGACGATCTCGCCGAGCGCTGGGCTTGGTTCCGGGCGCCACCAGCTCGTCGCCGGTGCCGAGCACCGCCACCTTCGGGCGTCGGTGCACGCTTAAAGTCGGGAAAATTCATGGCGGCGGCGAGCATCAGGTCGCGGTCACTGAGGCGGTGGCCCTTTTGCAGCAACGGCTGCCCTTGCGTGAAATCGATGCCCTTGCCGCGCACGTTGCGGCCCTTGGCGGTCGCTTTCTGAATTGTCACCGTATCTCCGTCGCGCGCGGTGAGTTCTTGAATCACGACTGTATCGGCGCCGCCCGGCATCACCCCGCCAGTAAAGATGCGCGCAGCCTGGCCCGCTTTTACCTCGCCGTCGAACGGATGGCCGGCGGCGACTTCGCCAATGAGCCTCAGGTTAACCGGCGCCTGCGCCACGTCGGCGGCGCGCACCGCATAGCCGTCCATGGCCGAGACCGCAGCCGGCGGCTGCGTGCGCAACGCGTTCAGGTCTTGCGTGAGCACGCGGCCGAGCGCCTCGTCGAGCGCAACCGTTTCCGCCGGCAGCGCGCGCGCATCGGCCAATACGCGCTGCAAGGCCTCGGCGACCGGCATCAACGGACCGCTCATTCGGTGAAGTCCTCGGCGCGATAATCGCCGGATTTGCCGCCGCTTTTGCGCAGCAGTCTTATGCCCTCGATGCGCATGCCGCGTTCCACCGCCTTGACCATGTCGTAGATGGTCAGGCACGCGATCGATACCGCGACCAACGCCTCCATCTCGACGCCGGTCTGGCCCAGTCACTTTGACCGTGGCGCGCACCAGAAAGCCGGGCAGGGCGTGCTCCGGATCGATCTCGATCTCGATCTTGGTGATCGGCAGCGGGTGGCAGAGCGGAATCAGACCGTGGGTGCGTTTGGCCGCCATGATGCCGGCGAGCCGCGCCGCCCCCAGCACGTCGCCCTTGAGCGCGTTGCCGGCGAGCACCAGATCGAGCGTCTCCTTGCGCATGATCACGCGGCCTTCCGCGATGGCGAGCCGCTCGGTCGCGTTCTTGGCGGAGACATCGACCATGCGCGCCTGACCGCGCGGGTCGATATGGGTGAGCTCGGCATTGCTCAGCAAAGGCGAGCGTTTCGCCTTTGCCTTAGGGCGCGCCGTTGGCCTTTTGCGGCGTCCGACGGTTTTCTTGGTGCGCGCCATGGTTCACTCCACCGCCGCGTTGCGCGGTGTCCGGGAAAGCAGGGTGCGCGTCGCGACCGTGACATCCGCCTGCCGCATCAGGCTTTCGCCGACCAGGAAGGTGGAAATGCCGATGCGGGCGAGGCGGGCGAGATCAGCCGGCGTATAGAGCCCGCTTTCGGCCACCACGATGCGGTCGCGGGGGATTTTGGGGGCCAATTGTTCGCTGACGGCCAAGGAGGTCTTGAAGCTGCGCAGATCCCGGTTATTGACGCCGATCAGCCGCGATTTCAGCCGGAGCGCGCGTATAAGCTCATCTTCTTGATGAACTTCAAGTAATACGTCCATGCCACTGGTAAAAGCTGCATCTTCAATTGCCTTGGCCGCTGCGTCATCGACCGCCGCCATGATGATCAGGATGCAGTCGGCGCCGAGCGCGCGCGATTCCACGACCTGGTAGGGCTCGTAAATGAAATCCTTGCGCAGAACCGGCAGGCCGGTGGCATCGCGCGCCGCGGCTAAGAATTCCGGCTTGCCCTGGAACGACGGCCCATCGGTGAGCACGGAAAGGCAAGTCGCGCCGCCGGCCTCGTAGGCCTTGGCCAGCGATGGCGGGTCGAAATCGGCGCGGATCAAGCCCTTTGACGGGCTCGCCTTCTTGATCTCGGCGATCAGCGCGTAATCGCCGCTTGCCAGCTTGCGCTCGATCGCCTTCAGGAAACCGCGCGGCGGTGCCGCCGCTTTCGCCTGCGCCTCCAGCGCGGAAAGCGGGCGCGCAGCCTTGGCCGCCGCGATCTCTTCGCGTTTATACGCTTCGATCTTGGCCAGGATGTCAGACAAGATCACGCCTCCGCGGCGTTGGACACCGCAATCAGGCGGTCGAGCCGGCCTTCCGCCTCGCCGCTGTCGATCGATTTAGCCGCGAGCGCGGCGCCTTCCTTCAGGTTCTTGGCCTTGCCGGCGACGACCAGCGCGGCGGCGGCATTGAGCATCGCCACGTCGCGGAACGGCCCGGGCTTGCCCTTGAGCACGTCGAGCAGCGTTTTTGCGTTTTCGGCCGCATCGCCGCCGCGCAGCGCTTCCGGCTTGACGCGTTTTAGCCCTGCGTCCTCGGGCATGACCTCGAAGCTGCGGATCTTGCCATGTTCGAGCGCGGCCACGCTGGTCGGCCCCGCGGTGGTGATCTCGTCGAGCCCGTCGGAGCCGTGCACGACCCAGATGCTTTCCGAGCCGAGATTCTTGAGCACCTGCGCCATCGGCTCGATCCAATGCTTGGAAAAAGTGCCGATCATCTGTCGTTTGACGCTCGCCGGATTGGACAGCGGCCCGAGCAGATTAAAGATGGTGCGGGTGCCGAGTTCGACGCGGGTCGGCCCGACGTTTTTCATCGCCGGATGGTGCGCCGGCGCGAACATGAAGCCGATGCCGGCTTCGCGGATGCAGCGGCTGACCTGCTCCGGCGTCAGATCGATCTTGACGCCGAGCGCCTGCAAGACATCGGCTGCGCCCGATTTGGACGACAGCGCGCGGTTGCCGTGCTTGGCGACCGGCACGCCGGCCCCGGCGACGATGAAAGCCGCGCAAGTCGAGATGTTGAACGAGCCGGAAGCGTCGCCGCCGGTGCCGACCACGTCGATCGCGTCGGGCGGCGCTTTCACGCCCAGCATCTTGGCGCGCATGGTGGTGACCGCGCCGGTGATCTCGTCGACGGTTTCCCCGCGCACGCGCAAACCCATCAGCAGCGCGCCCATTTGCGAGGGCGTCGCTTCGCCCGACATCATGCGGTCGAAGGCGGAAGCCGCTTCCGCGCGGGTGAGGCTCGCGCCGGTCGCGACCTTGCCGATGAGCGCTTTGAAATCGTCGGCCATGGGCTTAAGCCTCAGCCGACCGCGTGCGCGGGTGACTTGCGCAGCCGTGCAGCGCTCGATTTCCGCCCGCGCTGCTTGTTCCAGGCGGCGGCGAGATCGAGGAAATTCTTCAGCATCAGATGGCCGTGTTCGGAGGCGATACTCTCGGGATGGAACTGCACGCCGTGCACCGGCAGGTTCGTATGCGCAAGGCCCATCACCAGACCATCGCCGGTTTCGGCGTTGATGGCGAGCTCACCCGGCATGCTGGCGCGCTCGACCACCAGCGAATGATAGCGGGTGGCGCGAAACGGCCCATTGATGCCGCGAAATACACCGGTGCCCGAGTGCTTGATCTCAAACACTTTGCCATGCGCAGGCTGCGCGCGCACGACCTTGCCGCCGAACGCTTGTCCGATCGCCTGATGCCCGAGACAGACGCCGAGAATTGGGATCGTGGCTGAGGCCTTGGCGATGAGGTCGAGGCAGATGCCCGCTTCGTTCGGCGTACAGGGGCCGGGCGAGAGCACGATGGCCTCCGGATCGGCGGCGATCACATCTGCCGTGCTAATCTTGTCGTTGCGATGCACGACGACGTCCGCCCCCAGCCCGCCCAGGTAATGGAACAGGTTGAAGGTGAAGCTGTCGTAGTTATCGATCAAAACGATCATGTTTTTAAGCCCGCTCAAGGTCTTAAGACCACGTTCGAGGGGGGTCAAGCAGGCGTCATTTCTGCTCGATATCGGGCGGCGGCGGCAGCATTTCCCGCATGCGGCGGTCGATTTCCTCGTTGGAGACGGGCGCGGCCGGCGCGCGCGTGTTTTCGGCGGCGTTCTCGCCGAAATGCACGAGCCTGGGCACCATCAGCACGACGATCAGCAGCATCCACTGCGCCAGCAGGAAGGGCACCAGCGCACGCACGAAGGGACGGAACGGGGCCGGTTTCTTCGCCGCGCCGCGCACCATCATCAGCGCGTAGCCGAACGGCGGCAGCAGAAAGCTCGATTGCAAGGTAAGCAGCACCAGCACCGCCACCCAGCGCGCGTCGGCGACGCGCACGAGCAGCGGCGGAATGACGATCGGGATGATCACGAAAATGATCTCGAAGGCGTCGAGCACGAATGCGCACAGCCCGATCACGGCGAGGATGGCGGCCGTCGCCGGAATGTCACCGCCCGGAATAGCTGCCACCAGATTGTTGACCAGTCGATCAGTGCCGAGCAGGCGCAGGATCAAGGTGAAGGTGGTGGCCGCGATCAGCAGCGAAAACAACGCGCCGGTGATCGCGATGGCGTCATGCAGGATTTCGCGCAACACTACTGCGCGCAAGTGCCCACTGATCAGTCCGGCGCTCAGCATGGTGAAGGCGCCCACGGCCGCGGCTTCGACCGCGTAGAAATATCCGGTGGCGACGCCGCCGAGCAGCACCAGGAGCGCGCTCAATGCAAAACCGGCCAGGATCACCTGCCGGGTGGTCACCTTTTCGCGGGCCGGCGCAAGCGTGTGGCTGCGGCCGGCAAACCAGGCGATGCGCCATGCACAGCAGCAGGAAAATCCCGGCCGGGACCAAGGCCGCGTGAAAGACGTCGCCCGTATTGATGACGCGGTCGCTGCGGCCGGTGGCGGTGACCGCATAGGTGTGCGCGCTGAGCATCGCGTCGCTGAGCAGGATGAGCACCAGCGAGGGCGGCACCAGCACGCCGAGCGTCGAGGCGACGGCAACGATGGCGTCGCGGGTTGCCGCCGGCACGCCTTCGGCGGTGAGCCGCGGCGACACCACGCGTGACAAGCCCAGCACGCTGGCGCCGACCGATCCGTTCATCGGACCGAGCAGGGCGCCGAGCAACATGCCGGAAACCAGCGGCGCCGATGCCTTGTTCGGGAGGATCGCGTTGCTGGTGCGATAGAGAGCGTCGGCCACCGGCAGCCGGCCGAGCAGCAGGCCCATGGTCACGTAGAGCGGCAGCGCCTGCAGCAGATCGTTCTCGAGCAGATTGATCAGCCGGCCGGGCAGCGCCCACAACAACGAAATCTCGAACGTGCCGGATACGAGGCCGAGCGCCGCGCCGAGACAGGCCGCCGCTATCAGCACGAAGGCGGCGGGCAGGCCGGTTGTGATGATGCCGATGCCGACCAGGATCAGAAGCGCAAACCCGCTCCATTCCATCAGACATCATCCGCTGGCATGGGGCGGACGATATCGAGAACCGCTTGGGCGATGACCATGATAGCCATAAGCCAGAGCGCACACTTGATCAGGAAATAACCGGGGTTGCTCGTCTCGGCAAATGACTCCAATTGAAGCACCGACGGCACGACAAAGTTTTTGCTGGCGATGAACACGAACAGGGCCCACGGCAACACGCTGACGGCGGTGCCGATACGCTTGATCCAATGACGTGTGTGCGCGGAATAGCGTTGCGCCAGTGTGTCAGCGGCGAGATGCGCGCCGGTCCTGGTCGCAGCCGTGACGCTCACCGCCACAAACAGCGCGAATAGGATCTGGCCGAGATCGTTGGCCTGGCTGGAATAGGCGTGCACGAGGTCGCGCAACGGCCATTGCAGGAAAAGCAGCACAATCAGCGGCAATGCGAGCCATTGCGTGCCGGCGATCGCCAACGCGATCAGACGATCGAGCCGTTGCAGCCAGCCCATGGCTGCCCCCCACAGAATTCCGGTCTTCCCCCTGCGGCTATTATTGCCCGCGCTTGGCCGCGCTGGCAAATCGGCGGGCTTCCTCGGCGGCGCGGAACAGGGCCTTGGCCTTGTTGATGCATTCCTGCTGCTCGAAATCGGGATCGCTTTCGGCGACGATGCCGGCCCCGGCCTGCACATACATGGTGCCATTTTTGATGAGGGCCGTGCGCAAAACGATGCAGGTGTCCATCTCGCCGGCAGCGGAGAAATAGCCGACGGCGCCGGCGTAAAGCCCGCGCTTTTCTTTTTCCAGCTCGTCGATGATCTGCATGGCGCGCACCTTGGGTGCGCCCGACACCGTGCCGGCGGGAAAGCCGGCGGCAAGCGCGTCGAGCGCGTCGCGGTTTCCGCTGAGCTTGCCCTCGACGTTGGAGACGATGTGCATCACATGGCTGTAGCGCTCGACGAAGAACTGATCGGTGACGGTCACGCTGCCGATCTCGGCGACGCGGCCGACATCGTTGCGGCCGAGATCGAGCAGCATCAGATGCTCGGCGCGCTCTTTCGGATCGGCCAGCAGTTCGTCTTCCAAAGCTTTGTCTTCATGGGGTGTCGCCCCACGCGGGCGCGTGCCGGCAATCGGGCGGATGGTGACCACGTCGCCGGCGACCTTGACCAGGATCTCCGGGCTCGATCCGGCGATGGCAAAGCCGCCGAAATCAAGAAAATAGAGATAGGGCGACGGATTGGTCCGCCGCAGCGCGCGGTAGAGCGAGAACGGCGGCAGCGAGAACGGCGCCTCGAAGCGCTGCGCCAGCACGATCTGGAATGCATCGCCGGCGGTGATGTAGTCCTTCGCTCTGCGCACCATCGCCTTGTATTCGGCCGGCGTGGTGTTGGAGCGGGGCGGCACGTCGAGCGGGCCGTCGTCGTGTTCGGCCAACGATTTGTCGAGCGGCCGGTCGAGGCTCTCGACCACGCTGGACAGCCGCTCCATCGCGCGCGTCAGCGCGGTCTTTGCGTCGACGCCCTTTTCCGGCCGCACCGGCGTCACCACCGTGATCGAATCCTTCACCGCGTCGAACACTACGACGATGGTCGGGCGCACCAGCACGGCGTCGGGAATGCCGATCGGATCCGGATTGGGCGGCGGCAACTCCTCCATCCGGCGCACCATGTCGTAGCCGAGATAGCCGAACACGCCGGCCGCCATCGGCGGCAGGCTTTCGGGCAACGCGATACGGCTTTCGGCGATCAGCGTGCGCAGCGCCTTGAGCGGCGGCTCCGGGCACGCCACGAAAGCCTCCGGCTTTGATCGCGCGCTCCGATTGACCTCGGCGCCAGCCCCATTGGCGCGCCAGATCAGGTCGGGATCGATGCCGATGATGGAATGGCGGCCGCGCACTGCGCCGCCTTCCACCGACTCCAGCAGGAAGCTCATCGGCTTGCCGCCGCCGAGCTTGAGGAAGGCCGAGACCGGCGTTTCCAGATCGCCGACCAGCGTGGTCCACACCACCTGCGCCTGACCGCGGCCGTAGCGTTCGGCGAATGCGGTTTCCGACGGCTCGATCTGCATGGGGCTTGCTATTGCTGGGCGCCGCCGATGACCTGGTTCAGCGCCTGCTGGTTGAGCGTGACGCCGAAATCGCTTTCGAGCCGGGTGACATAGGCGCTGACAACATCATCGGCGTCCGAGTTCTGCAGCGCGGTCGTGATCTGCTTGCGGGCGATGGGATCGAGCGGGGGATCTACAACGTCGGTCACGCGGAACACAAAGCGCGTGGTTTCCTGATCGCCTTCGGCACTGGCCGGCACGCCCTTGGGCGTCTTGAAGGCCGCCTCGACCAGTTTGGCCGGCGCGAAGCCGCCCGGTTTGCCGCGTTGCAGATCGGTCGCTGTCACCACTTTCAGGCCGGTGTCGGTGGCGAGCTGAGCCAGCGTGCTGCCGGCTTTGAGCTTGCCGACCATGTCGTCGGCCTTGGCTTGCAGACGTTTGGCGATCTCGTCGTCGCGCCAGCGCGCCTCGACCTTGTCTTTCACCTCGTCGAGCGTGCGGTCGCGCGCAGGCGTGATCCCGGTGACATCGTACCAGAGATAGCCGCCATCCGGCAGTTGCAGCGGATCGTTGTCGACGCCGACGTCGCTGGCGAAGGCCGCCGTGATCACATCCGGTTTCGTCGGCAGGGCGGCGACCGGCTTGCCGTCGGGGCCGCGGCCGGAGCGGTCGACCGCGTCGATGATGCGCGATTTGAGCCCGAGTTTCTTGGCGGCCTCCGCCAGCGTGGAGCCGGCCGCGCGCTCGTCCTCGAATTTGTCGCGCAGATTTCCGATGTCGGTCTTGGCGCGGCTCTCGGCGATCTCGCGCTTGATCTGCGCGGCGACATCCGCATAGGTCTTCTGGTCGCCGGGTTCTATTTTTCCCACTTGCAGCAGCACGGTGCCGAAACGGCCCTTGACCGGCGTGCTGGTCTCGCCCGCCTTGAGCGCGAAGGCGGCATCGGCGACCGCCGGATCGATGATGTCGGCCTTCGTCACCATGCCGACATCGATATCGCTGGCTTTCAAGCCGCGTTCCTTGGCGATATCGGCGAAGCTTGCGCCCTTGACGATGCGCTCATGCGCGGCGGCCGCCTCTTCCGGCTTCGGAAACACGATCTGCTGCAGTTCGCGGCGCTCAGGCTTGCCGTAGCTCGCTTTGTGCTGCTCGAAATAATTCTTGGCGTCGGCGTCGGACACCGCGTCCGGCTTGGCGAGGTCGGCCGCGGACATCGAAAGCAAGCTGATCTTGCGGTATTCGGGCGCGCGGAACAAAACCTTGCGCTCCTCGAAAAACTTGCCGAGCACCTCGGGCGTCGGCGACGGGATGTCGCCGGCCTGCGCTGCACCCAATGTCAGGTACTCGATGGCGCGTTTTTCGTTTTGATATTGATTGATGGCGGCCATCGCCGTTGCCGGCACGCGAAAATCGCCGCCGACGCTGAGCGCGATCTGCCGGCGCAGCATCACGCGCCGCTGCTCCTCGACAAAACGAGCTTCGGTAAAGCCGGCGTCCCGAATAATCTGTTCGAAGCGCTCGCGGTCGAATTGGCCATTGACGCCGCGAAAACTCGGATCGGTGGTGATGCGGCTGGCGATCTCGGCATTGCTGACGCCGAGCCCTAACGCCTTTGCCTTCTCGTCGAGCGTGGTCTCGGCTACCAACTGGCCGAGTACCTGCCGGTCGATCCCGAGCGCGCGCGCCTGGTCGGGCGTGATCGGCCGGCCGGCCTGGCGGCTGATTTGCTGCAGGCGGTCGTTGTAAAATTGGCGGAACTGCTCGATCGAGATTTCGGTGTCGCCGATCTTGAGCGCCGAATTGAGCCCGAAACCGCGGAAAATATCGCCGATGCCCCAGATCGCGAAGCTTATGACGAGGCCGCCCATGATAACGGCCATGATGCCCCGGCCGAGCCAGGTCGAAGAGGCTTTGTGGATACCGCGGAGCATGGGTTTACGTTTTTCCCGGACGACGGTGACGGGTGAATGAATGGCTGGTTGCGCCCTTATAGGGAGCGGGCCAACTCCTTGCAACTCAAGAAGGATCGCCTTGTGGCCGGGCCGCTCTGGCGTCCGCGAGGCGGGTCTGATAACCGCACGCGGAAAGGGACTTAAACCATGGTGGCGGGCGACCCAACAGCGCTGGTGGCGGGCAACTGGAAGATGAACGGGCTTGCCGTCTCCGAGGGCGAGCTTACCAAGATCGTCAACGGCGCGGCCGGCATCAAGGCCGAACTGATGGTGTGCCCGCCGGCTACTTTGATTGCGGACTTTGCCGCCGCCGCCCGCAGCTCCGCGGTCGCCATCGGCGGGCAGGATTGCCATGCCGAGCCGTCCGGTGCCCATACCGGCGATATCGCCGCCGAAATGCTGAAAGATGCCGGCGCCGTGGCGGTAATCGTCGGCCATTCCGAGCGCCGCACCGACCATCATGAAACCGATGCCCAGGTGCGCGCCAAGGCCATGGCCGCGCATCGCGCGGGCTTGATCGCGATCGTTTGCATCGGCGAGCAGCGCGCCGAGCGTGAGGCCGGGCAGACGCTGGCCGTGCTTGGCCGCCAGCTCGACGGCTCGCTGCCCGATGACGGAACGGGCGCCAATCTGGTCATCGCCTACGAGCCGGTCTGGGCGATCGGTACCGGGCTGACCCCGACAGCAGCCGACGTAGCCGAGGCCCATGCCTTCATCCGCAAGAAGCTCTCCGAACGCTATGGCGTAGAAGGCGGGCGGGTCCGCATCCTCTATGGCGGCTCGGTCAAGCCGGCCAATGCCAAGGAGCTGTTGACCATTGCCAATGTGAACGGCGCGCTGGTCGGGGGCGCCAGCCTGAAAGCGGCCGATTTCCTCGGTATTGCCGCCATTTATCGGTAATCCCGCCGAGGGTGGAAAAGCGCCGCACGATCGTGTAGAGACCGCGGCGAATTCCTATATAGCTCACGAAACGCCGCCTGGGCGGGCAGCCCAGACCGGTCGGTTTGAACGGATTTAGGCCTTATGCAGCACGTCGTGATTGTGATCCATCTGATGCTGGTGCTCGCCTTGATCGGCGTGGTGCTGCTGCAGAAGTCGGAGGGCGGCGGGCTCGGCATCGGCTCGACCGGCGGCTTCATGACCAGCCGCGGCACCGCCAATGTGCTCACCCGCGCCACCGCGATCTTGGCCGGACTGTTCTTCGCCACCAGCTTGCTGCTGTCGATCATCGCCGGCATGAACCGCAAGCCGACCTCGATCTTGCAGGGCGGCCGAGCCGCGCCGACCGCGCCGGGACCCAATGCGCCGCTCAACCCGGGCGGGATCATCAATCAATTGCCGGTAGCGCCTGCGACGCCGCCGGCCGCTCCCGCAGCGCCGTCCGGGCCGCAGGTGCCGCAGTCGAAATAAGGAACTGACGAAGGGCCGGGAAACCGGCCCTTCCGCGTTAGCGATTGGATATGAGTAGGAAGGCCGCAGTGCCTTTCAGGTAGAAAATGAAAATACCGATGCAACACTTTTTGATTACGTCAGTTTCTCGATTTGCGCACAGACGCAGACAGCCTACGGGTTTTTCGCGCTCGTCGAATCAATTCGCGGGGGTTAAAGGTTAAGCCCCATGGCGCGGTACATTTTCATCACCGGCGGCGTGGTCTCCTCACTGGGTAAGGGTCTTGCGTCCGCGGCGCTCGGCGCGCTGTTGCAGGCGCGCGGTTACAAGGTCCGCCTGCGCAAGCTCGATCCCTATCTCAACGTCGATCCCGGCACGATGTCGCCGTATCAGCATGGCGAGGTGTTCGTCACCGACGATGGCGCGGAGACCGACCTCGATCTCGGCCACTACGAGCGCTTTACCGGCCGCCCGGCGACCCGCCAGGACAACATCACCACCGGCCGCATCTACCAGGACATCCTCACCCGCGAGCGGCGCGGCGACTATCTCGGCGCCACCATCCAGGTCATTCCGCACGTCACCAATGCCATCAAGGATTTCATCCGCGAGGGCAATGACGGCTTCGATTTCGTGCTGTGCGAGATCGGCGGCACGGTCGGCGACATCGAGGGCCTGCCGTTCTTCGAGGCGATCCGGCAATTGGGCAACGATCTGCCGCGCCATCACGCGGTCTACATCCATTTGACGCTGCTGCCGTTTATTCCGAGCGCGGGCGAACTGAAGACCAAGCCGACGCAGCATTCGGTCAAGGAGTTGCGTTCGATCGGCATCCAGCCCGACATTCTGCTCTGCCGCACCGACCGACCGATCCCGGACGGCGAACGGCGCAAGCTCGCACTGTTTTGCAATGTGCGCTCGAACGCGGTGATCGAAGCGCGCGACGTCGACAATATCTATGCGGTGCCGGAGGCCTATCACGAGGCCGGGCTCGACCGCGAAGTGCTGGAGGCCTTCGGCCTCGATCCGGCGACGGCGCCCGATCTGGCGCGCTGGCAGCTGATTAATGAGCGCGTGCGCAATCCGGAAGGCAACGTGACCATTGCCATCGTCGGCAAGTATACCGGCCTGAAGGATGCCTATAAATCGCTGATCGAGGCGCTCTCGCACGGCGGCATCGCCAACAAGGTCAAGGTCAATCTCGACTGGATCGAGTCGGAAGTGTTCGAAAACGAGGACCCGGCGCCGTTCCTCGAGCATGTCAATGGCATCCTGGTGCCCGGAGGTTTCGGCCAGCGCGGCACGGAAGGAAAGATCAAAGCGGCGCGCTTCGCGCGCGAGCGCCAGGTGCCGTATTTCGGCATCTGCTTCGGCATGCAGATGGCCGTGCTCGAAGCGGCACGTAACCTCTGCGGCATCGAGCAGGCCAATTCGACCGAGTTCGGTCCGACGCCCGAGCCGGTGGTCGGCCTGATGACCGAATGGCTCAAGGGCAACGAATTGCAGCGGCGCATGGACGGCGGCGATCTCGGCGGCACCATGCGGCTCGGGGCCTATCCGGCGGTGCTGACGCGCGGCAGCCGCGTCGCCGACATTTACGGCACCACCGAAATATCCGAGCGCCACCGCCACCGCTATGAGGTCAACACCGCCTACAAGGGCCGGCTGGAGCAGCGCGGCATGCGTTTCTCCGGCATGTCGCCCGACGGAATCTTGCCCGAGATCATCGAATACGACGACCATCCCTGGTTCATTGGCGTGCAATTCCATCCCGAATTGAAATCGCGCCCCTTCGCGCCGCATCCGTTGTTCGCCTCGTTCATCGGCGCGGCAGTGGAGCAGAGCCGGCTGGTGTAATTTTGCTGTCATGCCCGCGAATGCGGGCATCCAGTAAACGTAGGTGTCTGCTAAATTTTATAATCCGTGATTACTGTATCATCCGCTTTCGCGGATGATGACGTCTGAGGATAATAATGCCCCGCGGTATCGATCACATCGTCCACGCCGTGCGCGATCTCGACGCGGCCGCCGAACTCTATCGCGGGCTCGGCTTCACCGTCGGCGCGCGCAACAAGCATCCGTGGGGCACGCATAATTTCATCATCCAGTTTCCTGGCGTATTCATTGAACTGTTGACGCTGGCCGAGCCAGACAAGCTCGGCAGCGACGGATTCTCGAGATTGTTCGGCGCCTATACGCGCGATTTCCTTAAGCGCGGCGAGGGGCTGGCACTGCTTATTCTGGAAGCGCGCGACGCGCGCGCGGATGAGGCGGATTTCCGCGCCGCCTCGATTGCCGGCTCCGAGGTGATGCGGTTCGAACGCGAGGGCAAGCGGCCGGACGGTTCGGCGGTGAAAGTCGGTTTCTCGCTCGCCTTCGCCGAAGACAAGCGCGCGCCAGACATTCACTTCGCCACCTGCCAGCAGCATTATCCTGAGAACTTCTGGAGCCCGGCCTTTCAAAAACATGCCAACAGCGTTTCCGGCATTGCCGGCGTTATCGCCGTCGCCGAGGAACCGGCGCGCCACCTGAAATTTATGCAAAGTTTCGCCGGCACCGCCGCGCAAACCGGCAGCGATGGCTTCACCATCGCCACCCCGCGTGGCGCGCTCGAGGTCGCGACCCCGGCCGCCTTCCTTGGTCGCTACGGCGTCAAGGCGCCTGATGTCTCCCGCGGCCCAAGGCTGGCGGCTTTGCGCTTTGCCACCGCCGATGCAAGCCTGTTGCAGGGCGCGCCGGAATTCGCGGGGATGGCCGGTCTTTATGCTGGAAATGCCGCCGTGATCGGCCCGCAGGACGCCATGGGCGCAGTGCTGGTATTCGAACCGGGCTGAGCCGGTAACGCCCGTTGACCGGGCGGCTTGGCCGCTTCATGGTCGCGCCCGCGAGGCAATTTTTGGAACAGAAACCCAACTCAACCGTCACCGTCGGCGCCGTGCGCTTCGGCAATGCCCTGCCGCTGGCGCTGATCGCCGGCCCCTGCGCGCTGGAAAGCCGGGCGCATGCGCTGGAGATGGCCGCCGCGCTCAAGGAGATCGCTGGCCGCGTCGGCATCGGCCTCCTCTACAAGACCTCGTTCGACAAGGCCAACCGCACCTCGGCAAGAAGCGCGCGCGGGCTCGGGCTCGATGCGGCGCTGCCCATATTCGCCGAAATCCGCGACACGCTGAAAATTCCGGTGCTCACCGACGTGCACGACGCGGCGCAATGCGCGCGCGTGGCGCAGGCCGTCGACGTGCTGCAAATTCCGGCGTTCTTGTGCCGGCAGACCGATCTGCTGATCGCCGCCGCGAAGACCGGCAAGGCGATCAACGTCAAGAAGGGCCAGTTCCTGGCGCCCTGGGACATGGCGAACGTGGTCGAGAAGATCACCGGCGCCGGAAACACGAACGTGCTGGTGACCGAGCGCGGCGTATCGTTCGGCTACAACACGCTGGTCTCCGACTTGCGCGCGCTGCCGATCCTCAAGCGCACGACGGGTGCGCCGGTGATTTTCGACGCCACCCATTCGGTGCAGCAGCCGGGCGGGCAGGGCACCTCGTCGGGCGGCGAGCGCGAGTTCGTGCCCGTGCTGGCGCGCGCGGCGGTCGCGGTCGGCGTCGCCGGCGTATTCATCGAGACCCATCAGGATCCCGATCGCGCGCCCTCCGACGGCCCCAACATGCTGCCGCTCAAGGAGATGGAGCCGCTGTTGCGCACGCTGATCGAGTTCGACCGGTTGGCAAAACGCGCATGATCCCGAAAAGTGGGAACCGGTTTTCGGATAAGATCATGCGCGAAATAAAAAAAGCGCTAATCCCCAGAAGGTCTCCGACCCGCATGGGCCGCGTCCTCAATCTCATGGCGTTCGTGATCTTCGCGACGTCGCTGTTCATGCGTTCGGTGGATCCGGTCATTCCGCAGATCGCCGCCGGCTTGAACGTCGCGCCGAGCACGGCCGCGCTCTTGTCCACCGGCTTCACCTTGCCCTATGCGCTGGTGCAGCCGGTGCTCGGCGCGCTGGCCGACATGTTCAGCAAGGCACGGCTGATCGCGATCTGCATGCTCATCGGCGGCGTCACCACGCTCGTCTGCGGGTTGGCGACAAATTTCGAGACGCTGATGGCTCTGCGCATGCTCGCCGGGATGACCGCCGGGGGCGTATTCCCGATCGCGTTCGCGCTCGTGGGCGACCGCGTTCCGGTGGCGCAGCGTCAGGTCGCGTTAGGCAAGCTGCTGTTCGCCGCCATGACCGGCAATCTCTTGGGCGCTTCCGGCGCCGGCGTGATCGGCGATCTGATCGGCTGGCGCGGCGTATTCATTGTCACCGGCGCCATCGATCTGATCGCGCTCGCATTCGCGATCCCCGGTTTTCGCGGCATGAACGAGACGCCCGGACACTTCGATCTATCGAGTTTCATTCCGAACTATCGCGCGGTATTCGGCAATCCGTTGGCAAAATATTGCTTCGGCGCCGTTTTCCTGGAAGCGATATTCCTGTTCGGCGTGTTTCCCTACATGGCCGTGCTGCTGCGCAGCGAAGGCGTCACGCGCGCCTCGATCGCCGGCGTGGTGATCGGCGGCTTTGCTGTCGGCGGCATTGTTTACACCGTCGCCGTATCGCGCTTGCTCAGCCGCTTCGTCGAACGCCGACTAATGGCGACCGGCGGCATGACGATGGCGTTTTGCCTGGTCGTGATCGCCTTGCGCATGCCATGGCCGGTGGAATTCGCCAATTTCGTGTTGCTCGGCTTCGGCTTCTACCTGCTGCACGGCTGCATCCAGGTGTACGTCACCGAACTGGCGCCAGCCGCGCGTGGCTCGGCGATGGCCGGGCATTCGGCATTCTTCTTCCTCGGCCAGGCGATCGGGCCGGTGGTCTACGGCTTGGGCCTCAACAGCATCGGCATCGTTCCGGTGCTGCTGACGGGCACGGTGGTTTTGACGCTAACCGGCTGGACTTGCGCGCTGCGGCTTTGGCACGCCGATCAGCCGCGCCCGCGATAGGGCGCGACGCCCTGGTCGGGCAGCCATAGGCCCTTGGGCAATCGGCCGGCCTGCCAGAACACGTCGATCGGCATGCCGCCGCGCGGGTACCAGTAGCCGCCGATGCGCAGATATTTCGGCTTGAGCCGCGCCACCAGTCTCTTGCCGATCGCCACCGTGCAGTCCTCGTGGAAGGCGCCGTGGTTGCGAAAACTGTTGAGATAGAGCTTGAGCGACTTCAACTCGACGAGGAACTTCCCCGGCACGTAATCGATCACCAGATGGGCGAAGTCGGGCTGGCCGGTGATCGGGCACAGGCAAGTGAATTCCGGCGCGGTGAAGCGGGCGAGGTAGTCGGTATCCGCATGCGGATTGGGCACGCGGTCGAGCACGGCGTCTTGCGGGGACGCCGGGATGCGCGCGGGGCTGCCGAGTTGCAGTCTTTTTCTCGCCATGAGGCGACTATTGGCCCGCTTTCTTAAGGAATGACAAGACCCATCGCGGCCTGTAGAAACGCCCCCAAAACCGGGAACCGCCATGACCGCCATCACCGACATTATCGGCCGCGAAATCCTCGACAGCCGCGGCAATCCGACCGTCGAAGTCGACGTCATCCTGGAGGACGGCTCGAAAGGGCGCGCCGCGGTGCCGTCCGGCGCCTCGACCGGGACGCACGAGGCGGTCGAGCTGCGCGACGGCGACAAGGCGCGTTACGGCGGCAAGGGCGTGCGCAAGGCGGTCGACGCGGTCAACGGCGAGATCTACGACGCGCTCGGCGGCATGGACGCCGAGGCGCAGGCCAAGATCGACGAGACGCTGATCGCGCTCGACGGCACCCCCAACAAGGGCCGGCTCGGCGCCAATGCCATTCTCGGCGCCTCGCTCGCGGTGGCGAAAGCCGCTGCCGCCGCCAAGCGCGAGCCGCTTTATCGTTACGTCGGCGGCACCGCCGCCCGCACGCTGCCGGTGCCGATGATGAACATCATCAATGGCGGGGTGCATGCCGATAATCCGATCGATTTCCAGGAATTCATGATCATGCCGGCGGGTGCGCCGAGCTTTGCCGAGGCCTTGCGCGCCGGATCGGAAATCTTCCAGACGTTGAAGACCCAGCTCAAAGCCGCCGGCCTCAACACCAATGTCGGCGACGAGGGCGGCTTTGCGCCCAATCTGCCGTCGGCCGAAGCCGCGCTCGATTTCGTCATGCAGGCCATCGCCAAGGCCGGTTACAAGCCGGGCGGCGACGTGATGATCGCGCTCGATCCGGCGGCGAGCGAATTCTTCAAGAACGGCGTCTACGTCTACGAAGGCGAAGGCAAGACGCGCACCCCGTCGCAACAGGTCGATTATTTCGCCGAGCTCACCGCAAAATATCCCATCGTCTCCATCGAGGACGGCATGGCGGAGGACGATTGGGACGGCTGGAAACTGCTGACGCAAAAGCTCGGCGGCAAATACCAATTGGTCGGCGACGATATCTTCGTCACCAATGTGACGCGGCTCGCCAAAGGCATCAAGGACGGCATCGCCAATTCGATCCTGATCAAGGTCAACCAGATCGGCACGCTCACCGAGACGCTCGCCGCCGTCGAGATGGCGCACAAGGCCGGCTACACCGCGGTGATGTCGCACCGCTCCGGCGAGACGGAAGATTCCACCATCGCCGATCTCGCCGTCGCCACCAATTGCGGGCAGATCAAGACCGGCTCGCTGGCGCGCGCCGACCGCACGTCGAAGTACAATCAGCTCTTGCGCATCGAGGAGGAACTTGGCGCGCAGGCGAAATTTGCCGGGCGCGGGGCTTTGAAGGCGCGCTAGCGCGCGGCGCTGAAGGCAAACGAACGTCAACGTAATACGGCCGCTAAGGGGACGCGATGGAAAATACCTCGGGCCAAGGCATCGCAGCGGTCGTTCCCCCAGAACTGGTTCGCTGGAACTGGGGGGCATTTTTACTCAATTGGATTTGGGGCATCGGCAACAACACGTTCATCGCCCTGCTGATGTTCGTGCCGGTCGTCAACTTGGTCATGCCTTTTGTACTTGGCGTAAAGGGCAGCGCATGGGCCTGGCGCAATAAGCATTGGGAAAGTGTCGATCATTTCAGGCGCGTGCAGCGCTATTGGGCGATTGGCGGTGTGGTCGCCTTGATCGCATCGGTCGGCCTCGGTGTCGGGATATGGTTCTCCGTCAGCGCGATCTTGAAGCACTCCGAAGCCTATCAAATGGCGGTCGCGCAACTGCAGGCGAACAGCGAGGCAGTCAACGCCCTTGGCACGCCGATCAAGACTGGTTCTCCGAGCGGCAAGATTGAAACGTCGGGGCCAACCGGTAGTGCCGATCTGCAATTCTCGGTCGAAGGTCCAAAGGGCAAAGGCACGGTCTACCTGCACGCGACGAAGGATCTTGGGAGGTGGAAGATCAATCGGATGGAACTGCAGATCGAGGGCCGTCCCGGCAGGATCATTCTTGGCGACGGCGCAAACAGAGCGAGTCTCGACGACAGATCGGGTGCGTCCAGACGCGGCGCTGTTGCCGCTGCGTTGCGGCTGTAGCGGCCATAAATCAAGCAAGTCGCACAAGCCCGGGCGCCGGCTTGCGTCGCGGACCAATTCGCCGCAAATTGGCGCTGCTTTTGATCGTGTACGCGAGCTGCTGCGATGGACCAGACCACGACCCTCACCAGCCGCGACCGCCGCCAGGCCATCGGGCGCCTGTCGGCTTTCGTGGTGCAATCGATCGAGGCCGCGCGCGCGGTCGACAAGCCGTTCTTCCACCTCGAGTTCGACCGCGTGTTCCCGGACGATGTCTACGCTAAGATTCTCGCGCTGATGCCTGAGGCGACCGACTACCGGCCGATGCACGGCCGCAGCAAGGGCCACGACCTCACCGACGGCACGCATACGCGCGTCAAGATCGACCTGTTTCCCGAATACATCCGCAACTTGCCGCCGGAGAAACGCGCGCTGTGGGACGTGGTCGGCCGCGCGCTGTGCTCGGAGCCGGTCAAGCAGGCTTTCATCCGTCGTCTCGCCCCCGGCCTGTCGAAACGTTTCGGCGCGGACTTCGCCAAAGTCGGCATGTATCCGATCCCGATCCTCACCCGCGATATTCCAGGCTATCTGATCACGCCGCACACCGATACCAAGTGGAAGGGGATCACGGTCCAGCTTTATCTGCCGAAGGACGACGCCAATACCGATATCGGCACCATCTTCCACGAGCGGCTGCCCGATGGCTCGATGCCGAAGAAGGCGCAGATGCGGTTTGCGCCGAATACCGGTTACGCATTTGCTGTCGGCAGTGACACTTGGCATTCGGCCGACGCGGTGCACAATCGGGTGAAATCGCGCGACTCGATCCTGCTCACTTATTTCGTCGATCAGGGCCTGCTGCGCAACTTCCGCAACCGCGGCAAGCGGGTCGGCAATTTCGTGCTCAACGAAATAAGGCAATACCTGCCGGTCTGACGCCCGTGCGGCATTAAAGACGCCTTAACGCGAATACCCGATCTTGCCGGACCATGGTCTCCCACCGGCGTCGCCGCACCATCCTGACCGCGCTCGGCCTTTATATCTTCGCCGCGCTGTTCATCGGCTATTTCGCGGTCAATGCCTTCACCGGCAATCATGGCCTGCGCGCGCAAGCCGACCTCGACCAGCAGCTGGCGTCCATGCAAAACGAGCTCAAGCATCTGAAAGCCGAGCGCGCGCTGTGGGAGCGGCGGGTGGCGCTGCTGCGCTCCGACAAGATCGACCCGGACATGCTGGACGAGCGCGCCCGCGCGCTCCTGGGGCTAGCCGACCCGCGCGACCTGACACTCCTCGTTCACCCGCGCTAACGTTATCCACCGCGCGGCCGGTAATTTTCAGCCAAAATCCGGGCGTTTTCCGCAATCTCGGCCGGCGGCCTCGCGCTTTCGCCCCCGGTCGATTTAAGCTATGGGGGGAACGCAAAGCCTAACCGAAGCCCCCCGTCACAATTGGCCGGACGCTTTCGCAGGGAGTGCCAATGGCCGTCGCCAAAAACGAAGCCAAGAAAAGCCCCAGCGCCGATGGCAAGGAACCGGCCACGCCGGTCGCCAATTTCAGCAAGGACGAGGAGCTTTCGGCCTACCGGACCATGCTGACCATCCGCCGCTTCGAGGAGAAGGCCGGGCAGATGTACGGCATGGGACTGATCGGCGGCTTCTGCCACCTCTATATCGGCCAGGAGGCCGTGGTGGTCGGCATGCAGATGACGCTGAAAGCGGGCGATGAGGTGATCACCGGCTACCGCGACCACGGCCACATGATCGCCTGCGGCATGGACCCGAAAGGCGTGATGGCGGAATTGACCGGCCGCAGCCACGGCTATTCCAAGGGCAAGGGCGGCTCGATGCATATGTTCAGCGTCGAGCGCGGCTTCTTCGGCGGCCACGGCATCGTGGCGGCGCAAGTGCCGCTCGGCACCGGCCTCGCCTTCGCCAACCGCTACCGCGGCAATGATAACGTTTCCCTCACTTATTTCGGCGACGGCGCCGCCAACCAGGGCCAGGTCTATGAGAGCTTCAACATGGCCGAGCTGTGGAAGCTGCCGGTCGTCTATGTGATCGAGAACAACCGCTACGCCATGGGCACCGCGATCACGCGCTCGTCGGCCGAGACCAATCTGTCGCGGCGCGGATTGTCGTTCAACATTCCGGGCGAGCAGGTCGACGGCATGGATGTGCGCGCCGTGAAGGCTGCCGGCGAGAAAGCGGTCGCCTGGTGCCGCGCCGGCAAGGGGCCCTACATTCTGGAAATGCTCACCTACCGCTATCGCGGCCATTCGATGTCGGACCCGGCGAAATATAGGACGCGGGAGGAAGTGGAAGAGGTACGCACGCATCACGATCCGATCGACATGGCGCGCCACCGCATCCTGGAAAAGAAATTCGCCAAGGAAGACGAGTTGAAGAAGATCGACGGCGAGGTGCGCGACGTGATCAATCAGGCGGCTGAATTCGCCACCCACGATCCCGAGCCGGACGTGGCCGAGCTTTATGCCGACGTGTACCGCGTATGATCCGGGTATGAGTAGGAAACAGTAGCGCCCATGCCGATCGAAGTGCTCATGCCCGCGCTGTCGCCCACGATGGAAAAGGGCAACCTCGCCAAATGGCTCAAGAAGGAGGGCGACCGCGTCAAGTCGGGCGACATTATCGCGGAAATCGAAACCGACAAGGCGACGATGGAGGTGGAAGCGGCGGACGAGGGCACGCTCGGAAAAATTCTCATTCCCGAAGGCACCGCCGACGTGGCGGTGAACACGCCGATCGCGGTGATTCTCGGCGACGGCGAGAAGGCTTCGGACATTAAGAACGCAAAGTCGGCTCCACGGGCCGCCGCATCCTTCGAGACGCACCCTGCGGGCGCTCCTCAGGATGACGCGGTCAGGAGCCCTCACCCTGAGGAGCCCGCCGTAGCGTCAGCGAAGGCGGGCGTCTCGAAGGGCGAGGGCGGGCAGCCAAAGGCGCCTGAGGTCAAGGTCGCCGCCGATCCCGACATTGCCGAAGGCACCGAGATGGTCACCATGACCATGCGCGAAGCGCTACGCGACGCCATGGCCGAGGAAATGCGGCGCGACAAAGATGTTTTTGTCATGGGCGAGGAGGTCGCCGAATATCAGGGCGCCTACAAGGTCACGCAAGGGCTGCTGCAGGAGTTCGGCGGCAAACGCGTCATCGACACGCCGATCACCGAACATGGCTTTGCCGGCTTGGGCGTTGGCGCGGCGCTCGCCGGCTTGAAGCCGATCGTCGAGTTCATGACCTTCAATTTCGCCATGCAGGCGATGGACCAGTTGATCAATTCGGCGGCCAAGACGCTCTATATGTCGGGCGGGCAGATGGGATGCTCGATCGTGTTCCGCGGACCGAACGGCGCCGCCGCGCGCGTCGCCGCGCAGCACAGCCAGGATTATTCGTCCTGGTACTCGCACATTCCCGGCTTGAAGGTGATCGCGCCGTCGAATGCCGCCGACGCCAAGGGCCTGCTCAAGGCCGCGATCCGCGATCCCAATCCGGTGATCTTCCTGGAAAACGAAATCCTCTACGGCCATTCTTCGCCAGTGCCCAAGCTGGATGATTTTGTCTTGCCGATCGGCAAGGCCAAGATCGCGCGTGCCGGCAACGACGTGACCATCGTCGCCTGGTCGATGGGCATGAGCTATGCGCTCAAAGCCGCCGAGGAACTGGCCAAGGACGGCATCGACGCCGAGGTCATCGACCTGCGCACACTCAAACCGATGGACACCGACACCATCGTCGCCTCGGTGCAGAAGACCGGCCGCGCGGTGACGGTGGAGGAGGGCTGGGCGCAGTCCGGTGTCGGCGCCGAGATCGCCGCCCGCCTCATGGAGCACGCCTTCGATTATCTCGACGCGCCGGTCTTGCGCGTCACCGGCAAGGAAGTGCCGATGCCTTACGCGGCAAACTTGGAGAAACTCGCGCTGCCTTCCGTCGCCGAGCTTGTCGAAGCGGCCAAGGCCGTTTGCTACCGGTAACGCGCAATGCCCACCAACATCCTCATGCCCGCGCTGTCGCCCACCATGGAAAAGGGCAATCTCGCCAAGTGGCTCAAGAAAGAAGGCGACAAGATCAAGTCGGGCGACGTCATCGCCGAAATCGAGACCGACAAGGCGACCATGGAATACGAGGCGGTCGACGAAGGCACGCTGGCCAAGATCGTGGTGCCGGAAGGCACGCAGGACGTGGCGGTCAATGCCGTGATCGCGGTGCTTGCGGCTGAGGGCGAGGACGTGAAGGCGGCGGCATCGGCCACGCAAAAATCTGCGCCCGCAGCGAGTGCCCCCCACCCGGCGCCTGCGGCGCCACCCTCCCCCAAGGGGGAGGGATAAGTGCGCCCGCGGCGGTCTCCAATCCCTCCCCACAACGTGGGGAGGGTGGCGCGGCGAAAGCCGCGCCGGGTGGGGTGACAGCGCCGCGCGCCGATGGCATTAACCGCATCTTCTCCTCTCCACTAGCCCGTCGGCTGGCGAAAGAGGCCAACATCGATCTCACCCGCGTCTCCGGCTCCGGGCCGCATGGCCGCGTGATCGCGCGCGACATCGAGGCGGCGAAGTCCGGTAAGGGGCTGCGTGCGCCTGTCGCCGGCGGCCGCCGGTGCGCCGATGCCGCGCGACGCCCTCCGATGCGCAAATCCGCGCGCTCTTCGAGGACGGCTCCTACGACTTCGTGCCGCACGATCAGATGCGCAAGATCATCGCGCAGCGGCTCACTTTGTCGAAGCAAACCATTCCGCATTTCTATCTCACGCTCGATTGCGACATCGGCAAGCTCGTCGCCGCGCGCGAGGAGATCAATGCCGCCGCGCCCAAGGACAAGGACGGCAAGCCGGCCTACAAGATTTCGGTCAACGACTTCGTCATCAAGGCGCTGGCGCTGGCGCTGCAGCGCGTGCCCGATGCGAACGTGACGTGGACCGAGGCCGGCATGCTGCAATCACAAGCATTCCGACATCGGCGTCGCGGTCGCCATCCCCGGCGGGCTGATCACGCCGGTGGTGCGGCAACGCCGAGACGAAATCGCTCTCCGTCATCTCCAACGAGATGAGAGATCTACGCCGCGCGCGCGCGCACCCGCCACCTCAAGCCGCAGGAATACCAGGGCGGCATCGACCGCAATCTCCAATCTCGGCATGTACGGCATCAAGGATTTCGCCGCGGTGATCAATCCGCCGCACGTCGACCATCCTGGCGGTCGGCACCGGCGAGCAGCGCGCGGTGGTGCGCGACGGCAAGCTTGCGGTCGCCACCATCATGAGCAGTACGCTGTCCACCGATCACCGCGCGGTCGACGGCGCGCTCGGCGCCGAACTGATGAGGCGTTCAAGACGCTGATCGAAAACCCGGTGATGATGGTGGTGTGATCAGGAGGCCTGCATGGTGCTGGTAAATCTCGACACCGACAAGGATCATCTGGTCACACCGACGCATTCCGATGCGCGCGGGCCGGTGGTGCGCGGAAAGTCGATCGAGGTCATGCAGATGAACTGGAAGAAGGGCGACAGCGCGCGCCCGCACCAGCATGCGGAAGAACAGGCGATCTATGTGGTGAGCGGCCGCATGCGCATGACCGTCGGCGGGGAAACCTACGAGGTCGGCCCCGGCGATGTCAGTTATCATCCCTCGAACGTGCTGCACGGCGCGCTCGCCGTGGAGGACACGGTGGCGATCAGCTTCAAGAATATCGTGGCGCCGTTCTACCCGGCGACCAAGACGCTGTAGCCCGCGTCAGGCCGGATCGAAGCCCTTCGCCTTGAACACCGCCTGCGCGTCCGGCGAGGTCAGGAACTTGAGCAGGCCTTGCCGGCCTCGCTGTTTTTCGAGGCGGCGCCGACGCCGGCGGCAAACACGTTCGTCTGGCCGAGATCGCCGGGCGGCGGGCCGACAACGTCGACGCCTTCGGTCGTCGTCAGCTCCGGTTTGGTCTGGAACGCGATATCGACCTCGCCGCGGTCAGCAGCGTGCCGACGAAGCCGGCGGGCGGCGGAAATTTGCTCTTGGCCTTGATCTCCGAGGCGATGCCGAGTTTCTCGATCATCTTGGCAAAATAAACGCCGCTCGCGCCGCCCGCCGCCGGATTGGTGTAACCGACGGCGTGCGCGGCCAGCAGCGTTTTCTTCATGCGCGTCCACGGTCGAGATATCCGGCTTCGGCGCGCCATGCTTGACGCCGAACGCGAAGATCGAACTGCCGAGCGTCACGCCGCCGGCGGCGATCTTGCCGTCCTTGGTCAGGCCGTCGATGCTGGGGCGTGAGACGATCAGCACATCGGGCACGTCGCCTTCCTGCGCCTTCTTCGTGAATACCGAAATCAGTCCCCAGGTGATGTTGAGCTTGTTGCCGGTCGCCTTCTCGAACTTGGGCGCCAGATCCTCCAGCGCGCCCTTGACGCCGATGGTGCTGTAGACCTTGATCTCGGCGGCGCCCGCCAAGGCGCCTTGCACGATCAAGAAGACTGCGATAGCCGCAAGGCGGCCAATAATCCTGCCCATGACGCTTCTCCCCCGGGTGTTATTGCGGTCATTACATGCCTAAATTGGGCTACATTCAATCGGGGTCCGGGCGGAGGTGAATGGGCGTATGGCCGACAGTAATTTCGACGTTCTGATCATCGGCTCCGGCCCCGGCGGCTACGTCACCGCCATCCGCGCGGCGCAGCTCGGCTTCAAGACGGCCATCGTCGAGCGCGACTATCTCGGCGGTATTTGCCTGAACTGGGGCTGCATCCCGACCAAGGCGCTGCTGCGCTCGGCCGAGATTTTCCATTATATGCAGCACGCCAAGGATTACGGGCTGAAAGCCGACAACGTGGCCTATGACGCAGCCGCCGTGGTGAAGCGCTCGCGCGCCGTGTCGAAACGGCTCAACGACGGCGTCGGCTTCCTGATGAAGAAGAACAAGGTGTCGATCATCTGGGGCGAAGCCGTCATCGACGCGCCCGGCAAGGTGACGGTGAAAGCGTCGAAAAGCGAAGCGCCGAAAGGCGCGCTCGGCGCCGGGCGCTATCAGGCCAAGCACATCATCATCGCCACCGGCGCGCGGCCGCGCGTGCTGCCCGGCCTCGAGCCGGACAAGAAGCTGGTGTGGACCTATTTCGAGGCCATGGTGCCGCCGACCATTCCGAAATCGCTCTTGGTGATCGGCTCCGGCGCCATCGGCATCGAGTTCGCCTCGTTCTTCCGCACGCTCGGCGCGGACGTGACCGTGGTCGAGGTGCTGCCGCAAATCCTCCCCGTGGAGGACCACGAGATTCAGGCGTTTGCGCGCAAGAGCTTCGAGAAACAGGGCATCAAGATCCACACCAATGCCAAAGTGACGTGAAGCTCGACAAGAAAGCCGACAGCGTGACGGCGACCATCGAGGAGGGCGGCAAAACGCAAACGATCGCCGCCGAGCGCGTGATCTCCGCCGTCGGCGTCACCGGCAATATCGAAAATCTCGGGCTGGAAAAACTCGGCGTCAAAACCGATCGCGGCTGCATCGTGGTCGACCAATACAACAAGACCAACGTGGCGGGCATCTATGCCATCGGCGACGTCTCCGGCCCGCCGATGCTGGCGCACAAGGCCGAGCACGAGGGCGTGGTCTGCATCGAGGCGATCAAGGGCCTCAATCCGCATCCGATGAACAAACTCATGATCCCCGGCTGCACCTATTGCACGCCGCAGATCGCCTCGGTCGGCCTCACCGAACAGGCGGCGAAGGAGAAGAAGCTCGACATCCGCGTCGGCCGCTTTCCCTTCGTCGGCAATGGCAAGGCCATAGCGTTGGGCGAGGATCAGGGCCTGGTGAAGGTGATCTTCGACAAGAAGACCGGGCAGCTGCTCGGCGCCCACATGGTCGGCGCCGAAGTCACCGAATTGATCCAGGGCTATGTCGTGGCGATGAACCTGGAGACCACGGAAGAAGAATTGATGCACACCGTCTTCCCGCATCCCGACGCTTGTCGGAGATGATGAAGGAGGCGGTGCTCGATGCTTATGGGCGGGTGTTGAATATGTACTGTCACCGGGGCACGCGCCGTAGCGCGTGAACCCGGCAATCCAGAAACGGATGCAGTGTTTGCATCTGGAATTCAGGCATCCGCTTTTTCGGATGCAGTCCCGGAATGACATGAGGAGTAGTCAAATGGCCAAATTCGCAAACATTCTGGAGACCGTCGGCCACACGCCGGTGGTCAAGATCAACAAGCTGGCGCCGAAAGGCATCAATCTCTACGTCAAGATCGAGGCGTTCAATCCGCTCGGCTCGGTCAAGGATCGTCTCGCGCTCGGCGTCATCGAGGCGGCGGAGAAGGACGGCACGCTCAAGCCCGGGCAGACGGTGATCGAGGCGACCTCCGGCAATACCGGCATCGGGCTCGCCATGGTCTGCGCGCAGAAGGGCTATCCGCTGGTCGTCACCATGGCGGAAACCTTCAGCGTCGAGCGCCGCAAGCTGATGCGTTTCCTCGGCGCCAAGGTGATCCTCACGCCGGCCGCCGAGCGCGGCATGGGCATGGTCAACAAGGCGGTCGAGCTCGCCAAGACGCATGGCTGGTTCCTCACCCGCCAGTTCGAGAACGAGGCCAATCCCGACATGCATTCGCGCACCACCGCGCGCGAGATCGTCGACGACTTCAAGGGCGAGAAGCTCGACTATTGGGTCACCGGCTTCGGCACCGGCGGCACGCTGAAAGGTGTGGCGCGCGTGCTGGCCAAGGAGCGGCCCGACACCAAGATCGTGGTGTGCGAGCCGGCCGACGCGCCGATGCTGACAAGCCACACGCCGCAGGAGCGCAATGCGGACGGCTCGCCGGCCAAGCCCAATCCGGCGTTCAAGCCGCATCCGATGCAAGGCTGGAGCCCCGACTTCATTCCGAAGATCACCGCCGACGCCGTCGACATGGGCGTGATCAGCCGCGTCATCACCATTGCCGGCGCCGATGCGATGAAAAACGCCAAGGCGCTGGCGCAGCAGGAAGGCATCTTCGTCGGCATCACCGCCGGCGCAACCTTCGCCGGCGCGCTCGAAGTCTGCAAAAGCGCGGCGCCCGGCTCGACCGTGCTCGCCATGCTGCCGGATACCGGCGAGCGCTATCTGTCGACCCCGCTGTTCGGCGACGTGGGCGTCGACATGAACGAGGACGAATTGAAGATTTCCAATTCGACGCCGAACCACAGGATGCCGCCGAAGGCGGCGTGAACCGGAGGACCGCATGGTTGGTGTAATCGCCTGGATCGTCATCGGCCTGATCGCCGGTTGGCTGGCGACGCAAATCCTCGGCGGCCGCGGCGGCCTATTGTACAATCTCGCCGTCGGCCTGGTCGGCGCCATCGTCGGCGGCTTCATTTTTTCCAAGCTCAACATCGCCGTCACGCAGGATTTCTGGGGCAGTCTGATCACGTCCACCATCGGCGCGGTTATTTTCTTAGGCGTCTGGCGGGCGATCCGTAAGGCCTAGCTGTTACTGTCGTCCCCGCGAAAGCGGGGACCCATAACCCCTGTTTGTCCAAATCGTGACCACCGGGGTTATGGGTCCCGGGCCTCGCGCGCGAACGCTCGCTCGCCCGGGACGACAGCCAGTCACCTTGCGGCGCACCCCTTGCAGCCGTAAGTAAAGGCATGGCCGTCGTCTACGACATCAATCAGCCGCGCCCGCGCCATCCGGAAAAGGCGCATCGTCCGGATTCGGCGCAAGCGAAAAAGCCCGACTGGATCCGCGTCAAGGCGCCGGTGTCGCCGGGCTATTTCGAAACCCATCGCATCATGCGCGCCAACGGCCTGCACACCGTGTGCGAGGAGGCCGGCTGCCCCAATATCGGCGAGTGCTGGGAGAAGAAGCACGCCACCTTCATGATCATGGGCGACACCTGCACGCGCGCCTGCGCCTTCTGCAACGTGAAGACCGGGCTGCCCGGCGCGCTCGATCCTGATGAACCCGCCCATGTCGGGGAGGCGACCGCCAAGCTCGGCCTGGCGCATATCGTCGTAACGTCGGTCGACCGCGACGATCTCGCCGATGGCGGCGCGCAGCATTTCGCCGACACCATCCGCGCCATTCGCGCGCGCTGTCCGCAGACCACCATCGAAGTGCTCACGCCCGATTTCCTGCGCAAGGACGGCGCGCTCGAAATCGTGGTCGCGGCCAAGCCCGACGTGTTCAACCACAATCTCGAAACCGTGCCGTCGCTTTATCTGAGCGTCCGCCCCGGCGCGCGTTATTTCCATTCGCTGCGGCTGCTGCAGCGGGTGAAGGAGCTCGATCCGGCGATGTTCAGCAAATCCGGCATCATGGTCGGCTTGGGCGAGGAACGAAACGAAGTGCTGCAGGTGATGGACGACCTGCGCTCGGCCAATGTCGATTTCCTCACTATCGGGCAATATCTGCAGCCGACCCGCAAGCATCACGAGGTGATGCGCTTCGTGCCGCCCGACGAGTTTGAGGCGCTGAAAACCATCGCCTACGCCAAGGGCTTCCTGATGGTGGCGGCTTCGCCGCTCACGCGCTCCTCGCACCATGCCGGCGAGGATTTCGCGCGCCTGAAAGCCGCGCGGGCTGTGGCGCGGTGATGACGGCGTTCCTGCTCATCCCTCCCCCGAAGGGGGAGGGTGGACGCGAGCGAAGCGAGTGGCCGGGTGGGGGCGCTTTGCGACTGCGAGAGCGGACCCCACCCCGGCTCGCTTTGCTCGCCGACCCTCCCCTTTCAGGGGAGGGATAAAACCATGCCGTCCTTCTCCACCAAGCGCCGCGTCCGTCACAGCGCGGCCGAGATGTTCGATCTGGTCGCCGACGGCGAGAACTATCCCAAATTCGTGCCGCTGTGCAGCGACCTGCGCGTGAAAAGCCGCACCGACAAGGGCAACGGCGTCACCGTGCTGATCGCCGACATGACGGTCGCCTACAAGGTGATCCGCCAGACCTTTACCAGCCGCGTCACGCTCGACCGGCCGAATTTGAAAATCCTGGTCGAATATGTCGACGGCCCGTTCAAGTTCATGCACAACCGCTGGGCCTTCCGGGCGACCGGCGAGCACGCCTGCGATGTGGAGTTCTTCATCGAGTACGAATTCGCCAGCCGCACGCTCGGCATGCTGATGGGCGCCATGTTCGACACCGCGTTCCGCAAATTCGCCGCCGCCTTCGAGCGGCGGGCCGATCAGGTGTACGGGCGCAACAAGGGCTAGTGCGGCGGGGCCAAGGGCGCCGTCTCGACCGGCGCCGGCGTTACCGCCGCGGCCGCCGCCTCGAATTGATCGGCTTGGATCTTCAGCGTCCCGATCAAAGTCGGCATCAGCACGCGCAACGGAGCGATGATCGAGGTGCCGGCGATCGGCGCGAACCAGAGCTCCATGTTGCGCCGGCCGGCGACATATTTGACGATCATGCTGTCGGCCCGGTAGCCCGCAATCGGCTGCAGCACGACGGCGCAAACCAGGATCGCCCCGGAATAGCCGCGTTCAACCTCGACTTTGTCCATGCGGTTATAGGACAGCGCCAGATTATAGCGCCTGCGCCCATCGAAGATATTCAGCGTGCGATTGCAATCGGAAGCCGCCATCGCGCCGCCGCCAAGCTTGGTCGGAAGCAACACGGCGCTTAGCGGATCGGCGATGCCGCGGCGATCGGCGTCGGTTACCGGCACGCGATCGGCGTAGACCGGCGGCTGCGGCGCGATCATCTCGGTCGCGATACCGTCAACGAACGTCATCTGCAATTTGATGGTGCCGTCGTCGTCGGTGATGACGGAGGTGTACGAGGACGGCATCAGGCGATCGGCTGCGAGGCTGCCCTGCGCCTCGACCGAGCCTTCGCCGTTCACCAGCTTGCTGAGGACGCCGCTGGCTTTGCCGCTCGCCGTCGTGGTGTAGAGCGTGTCGCCGATGCCGACCAGCCAGACGATCTCGCCGATCGTCACGCCGGTCATAGAGATCGTGTAGTGCGCTTGGAGCTTGCCTTGCGCGCGCGCCGAAGCCACGGCAAGCAATGCGCAGATCAGCGCGGCCAGCAGCTTGGCTGTCGCGCGTGGGCAGGCTGCGGGGATGGTAATCATATCGTGGGCATTTTAGCCGGCATTGCCGGCAAGATTATGAAACAAGCTAACCGTGCTTTTCCGCCAATTCTTTGAGCATTGCCAGTGCCTGCAGCACGGACCTGTGCCGCACGGCGCCACGGCCGATATCGCCGTAGCGCATCTCAGCATGTGTAAGCTTGCCGCCACGCGAGGCGGCGGCGAAATGCACCAGGCCGACCGGCTTGTCGGGGCTGCCGCCGCCGGGACCGGCAATGCCGGTGATGGCAACCGCAAGATCGGCATTGCCATTGCCGAGCGCGCCGCGCGCCATGGCTTCGGCGGTCTCGCGGCTCACCGCGCCGTAGGTCTCGATCGTGCCGGACGGCACGCCGAGCATCTGCTGCTTGGCCTCGTTTGAATAGGTGACGAAGCCGCGGTCGACCACGTCCGAGGAGCCGGCGATATCGGTAAGCGCGCCCGCGACCAGCCCGCCGGTGCAGGATTCCGCGGTCGCCACTTTCAAACCGCGCGCGCGGCAGAGATCGAGCACAATGGCCGCAGCGGCGCGCAGATCCTCGCTCATCGTGCGCTCGTCATGGCTCGCCCCACGGCAGGCGGACCGTCACCGTCGCATAGGCCACGATGCCTTCGCCGCGGCCGGTGAAGCCGAGCTTTTCGCTGGTGGTCGCCTTCACCGCCACGCGGGCGGCATCGATAGCGGCGAGCCGCGCGATGTTCGCGCGCATGGCGTCGCGATGCGGCCCAATGCGCGGGGCCTCGCACACGATATTGATATCGATGTGGCCGATGCGGCCGCCGCGCGCGGCGAGGCGCGCCAGCGCGAAGGCCACGAAGCGGTCGGAGGAGGCGCCGCGCCATTGCGGGTCGCTGGGCGGAAAATGCACGCCGATGTCGCCTTCGGCCAGCGCACCGAGGATGGCGTCGGTGAGCGCGTGCAGCACCACGTCGGCGTCGGAATGGCCGGTGAGCGCCTGGCCGTGCGGGATGCTGACGCCGCCGAGCGTGACGTGATCGCCGGGACCGAAGGCGTGCACGTCGATGCCGGTGCCGGTGCGCACATCGCCGAGCGCGGTAAACGCCATCACTTCGGCGCGCGCGAAATCGCCTTCCTCGGTGATCTTGATGTTGCCGGGCTCGCCGGCAAACACGCTGACCTTGAGGCCGGCCCATTCGGCAAGCGCGGCATCGTCGGTGAAATCCTCGCGGCCCGCGGCGGCCGCGCGGCGATGCGCCTCGAGCAAAGCTGGGAAGGCGAAGCTTTGCGGCGTCTGCACCAGACGCAATTGAGTACGATCGAGTGTCTGGTCGACCAAGCCGGCCGCATCGACCGTCTTGACCGTATCGGTGACCGGCAACGCCGGGATCGCCGCGCCGCTGCGCGCGGCCGCCGCGATCGCGCGCGACACCAGCGCCGGGCTCGCGAACGGCCGTGCCGCGTCATGGATCAGGACGATATCGGGCTTGCGGGCGGTGAGCGCCTCCAGTCCGGCGCGCACAGAACATTGCCGGGTGGAGCCACCGAATACCGGCGGAAGAAGCTCAAGAGCAACAACCGAGGCGCGGAATATCTCCGCGTCTTCTGGATGGATCACCGGCTGTACAATATCGACCTCGGGGTGTTCCGAGAGCATGACGAGGCTTTGCCGGATCATCGGCTTGCCACCGATCGGCCGGAATTGCTTGGGCAGATCGCCGCCCGCCCGCGACCCCCGTCCGGCGGCGACAAGGACGACTGCGACACCCGCCATGCTGTTGATGCTCCTCAAGTTCCCGCTTGGCTTTAGCGCGTTCCTGCCGTAGCGGGAATGGCTTAGCCGGTCGCCACCGCACTTAAGCATGAACAACTTTTTGCAGTGCAGCACTTGCGCCCATTGGCAAAATGGCTAAACTCTGAGCATTGAAAGGGGCCGCCTAAATGATAGGCAGTCATGCATCGGGGCGAAATCACGAAAATTGCAGGCGATTCTCTGCAGATCGGCCCCGTGAAAGCGCCGAACCGCGTAATTTTGGCGCCGATGTCAGGGCATTACCGATGCTCCGTTCCGTCGGCTGGCGGAACGGTACGGGGCGGGTCTGGTGGTTTCGGAAATGACCGCCTGCGCCGCCCTGGCCCAGGGCCAACGCGAAGCGCGCGTGCGCAGTGAAGGGCAGGGTGTCGCCATCCACGTCGTGCAGCTCGCCGGCTGCGAAGCGCTTTGGATGGCGGAAGGTGCCCGCATCGCGGAAGCGCAAGGCGCCGACGTCATCGACATCAACATGGGCTGCCCATCCAAGCAGGTGACCAACGGCGCCGCCGGCTCGGCGTTGATGCGCGACCTCGATCACGCGCTCGCCTTGATCGAGGCAACCGTCGCCGCGGTCGCTGTGCCGGTTACGCTGAAAATGCGGCTGGGCTGGGACCGTGCCAACATCAATGCGCCGGGGCTCGCGCGCCGCGCGGAAGCCGCCGGCGTTCGCATGATCACCGTGCATGGCCGCACCCGCTGTCAGTTCTATGACGGCAGCGCCGACTGGTCGGCGGTACGGGCCGTGAAACAGGCGGTATCGATCCCAGTCGTCGTCAACGGCGACATTCGTTCGTGCGACGACGCCGAAAGTGCGCTGGCGGCTTCGGGCGCCGACGCGGTCATGATCGGCCGCGCCGCGCAAGGGCGTCCCTGGTTTCCTGGGCAGGTGGCGCGCTATCTCGCGACCGGCACGCGCGAGCGCTCGCCACCGCTCGGCGAACAATTCACGCTGATCGATCGGCTCTATGACGAAATGCTCGTGCATCACGGCTTGGCGATCGGCCGCCGGCACGCCCGCAAGCATCTGGCCTGGGCGCTCGATTCCGCCGCAGCGACCGCCGGCGTATCGACCGATCTGCTCAAAAGCCATCGCGCCCGCGTGCTCACGGCTGAAGAGCCGGCGCAAGCGCGCCGCCTGCTCGCCGATGCCTACGACGCCTTCGCCTGGAGGGCCGCCGCATGAGCCGGGCGCATGCCGTTTCCGCCACCGTCAATTCGCCGGCCGACGCGGTGCTGCACGCGCTGCCGCATCCGGTCATCATGGTTTCTCCCGACGGCAAGATCGCCGACGCCAATGTCGCCGCCGAGCAATTCTTCGAGGCGTCGATCCCGGTGCTGCGCCGGCACATGTTGCGCGACCTGGTGCCGTTCGGCTCGCCCTTGCTCGCATTGATCGAACAAGTGCGGCGCACCGGCGCGGCGGTGAACGAATACAAAGTGGATCTGGCGACCCCACGTAATCCCGGCGAACGGCTGGTCGACCTGCACGTGGCGCCGCTGCCGGAATATACCGACCACGTCGTGGTGATGCTGCAGGAGCGCACCATCGCCGATAAAATGGACCGCCAACTCACCCATCGCGGCGCCGCCCGCTCGGTGATCGCGCTCGCCGCCATGCTCGCACATGAGATCAAGAATCCGCTGTCGGGCATCCGCGGGGCTGCCCAATTGCTCGAGCAGTCGGCCGGCGATGACGACCGTTCGCTCACCAAGCTGATCTGCGACGAGACCGACCGCATCGTGAAACTGGTCGATCGCATGGAGGTTTTCGCCGACGAACGGCCGGTGGAACGCGAGCCGGTCAATATTCACGTGGTGCTCGACCATGTGAAACGGCTGGCGCAGACGGGGTTTGCCCGTCACATCAAATTCGCGGAAGATTACGATCCCTCGCTGCCGCCGGTTCTCGGTAATCGCGACCAGCTTGTTCAGGTCTTTCTCAATCTGGTGAAGAACGCCTCCGAGGCGATCGGCGAGGGGGCGATCGACGGCGAAATTCAGCTGACCACCGCGTTCCGCCCGGGCGTGCGGCTGGCGGTGCCGGGCAGCAAGGCGCGCGTCTCGCTGCCGCTCGAATTTTGCGTCAAGGACAACGGGCAGGGCGTGCCGGACGACCTCATGCCGCATTTGTTCGATCCTTTCGTTACCACCAAGCAAAGCGGAAGCGGGCTGGGGCTGGCATTGGTGGCGAAAATCGTGGGCGACCACGGCGGCATCATCGAATGTGAATCGCAGCCGCGGCGGACGATCTTTCGCGTGTTGATGCCGATCTACAGCGGCGAGGGCGCCGTGGCCGATGACGCGCCGCCGGTACAGAGCCCGTGAGGTAACACCATGCCGACGGGAAGCATATTGGTTGCCGACGACGATGCCGCGATCCGCACCGTCCTCAATCAAGCTCTCTCGCGCGCCGGCTACGAGGTGCGCTCGACCGGTAACGCCGCAACGCTCTGGCGCTGGATCAGCCAGGGCGACGGCGATCTGGTCATTACCGACGTCGTCATGCCGGACGAGAACGCCTTCGACCTGATTCCGCGCATTCGCAAGGCCCGCCCGGATCTGCCGATCATCGTCATGAGCGCGCAGAATACGTTCATGACCGCGATCCGCGCGTCCGAGCGCGGCGCTTACGAATATCTGCCGAAACCGTTCGACCTGAAGGAACTCATTGCCATCGTCGGGCGCGCTTTGTCGGAGCCGAAAGAGAAACGGCCGGCAAGCGCCAAAAGCGAAGATTTTGACAGCATTCCGCTGGTCGGCCGCTCGCCGGCGATGCAGGAAATCTACCGCGTGCTCGCCCGGCTGATGCAAACCGATCTGACGGTGATGATCACCGGCGAATCCGGCACCGGTAAGGAACTGGTCGCGCGCGCGCTGCACGACTACGGCAAGCGCCGAACCGGCGCCTTTGTCGCCATCAACATGGCGGCGATCCCGCGCGATCTGATCGAATCCGAATTGTTCGGGCACGAGAAGGGCGCCTTCACCGGCGCCAATACCCGCAGCGCCGGTCGCTTCGAGCAGGCCGAAGGCGGCACGCTGTTCCTGGACGAAATCGGCGACATGCCGATGGAAGCGCAAACGCGACTGTTGCGCGTGCTGCAACAGGGCGAATACACGACGGTCGGCGGGCGCACGCCGATCAAAAGCGACGTCCGCATCATCGCCGCCTCCAACAAGGAGCTGCGGGTTCTGATCCAGCAGGGCCTGTTTCGCGAAGATCTATTCTTCCGCCTCAACGTCGTGCCGCTACGGCTGCCGCCTTTGCGCGAGCGCATCGAAGACGTGCCCGATCTGATCCGCCATTTCTTCGCCCAGGCGCAACGTGAGGGTCTACCGCCCAAGCAAATCGATCCGGCCGGCCTCGACCGCCTCAAACGCCATCGCTGGCCGGGCAATGTGCGCGAACTCGAGAATCTGGCACGCCGGTTGGCGGCACTCTATCCGCAGGAGACCATCACGGCGGCGGTGATCGAGGCCGAACTGGCGCAACCCGCGCTGCCGGTCAGCAGCGACGAGCCGCGGCCAGAGGAAAGTCTGAGCGCCGCGGTGGAGCGGCATTTGACCGCATATTTCGCCGGATTCAACGAAGGCCTGCCGCCTGCGGGCCTGTATCATCGGGTCTTGCGCGAAATCGAATATCCTCTGCTGACGGCGGCCCTGGCCGCCACCCGCGGTAACCAGATCCGCGCCGCCGACTTGTTGGGGGTCAACCGTAACACCTTGCGGAAGAAAATCCGCGACCTGGATATTCAGGTTTTCCGCGGCAGCTGACGCTGTTGGGGCTGACCCGGCTGTGGCTATTGCGCCGCGGTTTTGTCGCAATTCGGCAACATTGTTGTATAAAAGCATCAATGCCACGAAGGGGCATAGGCCTTTTTGCGCGTTCTTCGGGGGCCGTCGGGCTCCGCACCATCCGCTGCCAGGGGTCCATGAGCGTAGAACAGGCTGCCAGCGCCGAGACTGCGCTTGTTGCTCCGGCTGCCAAGCGGGGCGAAGCGAGGATGCTCGGACCGATCGCGGTCGGTCTCGCCCTGCTGTCAGCGTTCGCCACCTTCATCGTTCTCGCCGACTTCACGCCGATTTCGCCGACCCACAACGTGGTCGTCACGCTGCTATTGGTGAACGCGACCACGGTCATGCTGCTGCTCGGCGTGATCGTGCGCGAAGTGTGGCAGGTGGTGCAGGCCAGGCGCACCGGGCGGGCGGCGGCGCGGCTGCATGTGCGCATCGTCGGATTATTCTCCATCATTGCCGCGGCGCCTGCGATCCTGGTGGCGATCGTCGCGAGCGTCACGCTCGACCGCGGCCTCGACCGCCTGTTCTCCACCCGCACGCGCGCCGCAATCGAAAATTCGCTGATCGTGGCGGAAGCCTATCTGCGCGATCACGCGCAAATCGTGCGAGCCGATATCATGGTCATGGCTACCGATATCGCGCGCACCAAACCGGTCTTCGAGCAAGACCATGAGAAGCTGCGGCAATACTTGACGTTCCAGGCCTCGGTGCGCGGGCTTGCGGCCGCGATCGTTATCGACAAGGACCTCACCGTCATTGCGCGCGCCGATCTCAAGACCAACGAGACCTTCGCCATGCCGCCGCGCGACGCGCTTCCGAAAATCAGCGACAAGGATCCACAATTGGTTCTGCTGCCGGACACAAATTATGTCGCGGCGGTCATCAAATTGCACAATTTCGATGACGATTATCTCTATGTGACCCGGCTGCTCGATCCGCGCGTCGTGCCGCAATTGCAGGCAACCCGGGAGAGCGTGAGCGAATATGCCGCGATCGAGGCGCGCCGCCTCGGCGTGCAGATCGCGTTCGCATTGATGTATACCGTCATCGCGCTCACCGTGCTGTTATCGGCGGTCTGGGTCGGGCTGGATTTCGCCAATCGACTGGTGGCGCCGATCCGGCGTCTGATCGGCGCCGCCAACGTCGTTTCCACTGGCAACCTGCATGTGCGCGTGCCGATCCGCCAATCGGAAGGCGATCTGGCGCAGCTCGGCGAAACGTTCAACCGCATGACGCAGGAATTGCGCAGCCAGCGCGACGATATCATGCGCGCGCGCGATCTTATCGACAGTCGACGGCGATTCACCGAAGCCGTGCTGGCCGGCGCCAGCGCGGGCGTGATCGGCGTGGATGGCGACGGCTGCGTGAGCATCCTCAATCGTTCGGCCGAAAAACTGATCGGCCGCACGGAACCCGAGACGCTGGGTCGGCCCTTGACGGAGGTTTTTCCGGAACTCGCCGATTTCATGGCAGCGGCCCGATCCGGCGCGCGCACGCAGGACCAGGTGACGATCACGCGCAATGGCCGCGAGCGAAACCTGTCGGTTCGCATCACCAGCGAGCAATCCGGCGAATCCGCCCATGGCTATGTCGTGACGCTCGACGACATCACCGAATTGGTCGCCGCGCAGCGCACCTCCGCCTGGGCGGACGTGGCGCGCCGCATTGCGCACGAGATCAAGAATCCGCTGACGCCGATTCAATTGTCGGCCGAGCGCATTCGGCGAAAATACGGAAAGTTAATCGGTGAGGACCGGTCGGTGTTCGATCAATGCACCGACACCATCGTGCGTCAGGTCGACGACATCCGGCGGATGGTCGATGAGTTCTCCCGTTTCGCGCGCATGCCAAAACCGGTGATTGCGGCTGAGGACGTGGCCGACACCGTGCGGCAGGCCGTGTTCCTGATGCGGGTTGGCAATTCGGAAATCGATATCGAGGCCAACCTCGCCGAGGATCCGATGCCGGCGCGCTTCGACAAGCGCCTGATGTCGCAGGTGCTCACTAACCTCATCAAGAATGCGACCGAAGCGATCGCCGCGGTGCCGCCCGCCGAGCTCGGCAAGGGTTCGATCCGGGTCTTTGCCGCGCGCGAAGGCGACGACATCGTCATCGACGTCGTCGACAACGGCATCGGCTTGCCGAAGGAAAACCGCAGCCGGCTGCTCGAGCCTTATGTCACGACGCGCGAGAAGGGTACTGGGCTTGGCCTCGCCATCGTCGGCCGCATCGTCGAGGATCACGGCGGCAGCATCGATCTGCACGACGCTGCCGACAAAATCCCCGGGCAGCGGGGCGCCTGGGTGCGCGTGCGTTTCGCCGCCGCCGGCCGTGCGCAAGCGCTTGAGGCCGAAAAGTTGCATAACGTGAACGGGTCGTAGGCATGGCCGCAGATATTCTCATTGTCGATGACGAGGCCGACATCCGCGATCTGGTGGCCGGTATCCTGCAGGACGAGGGCTATGACGCGCGCACCGCGCGCAATAGCGACGATGCGCTCGCCGCCATCGTGGCACGCAAGCCGAACCTGGTTTTCCTCGACATCTGGTTGCAGGGCAGCAGGCTCGACGGCCTGCAATTGCTCGATACCATCAAGCAGGAACATCCCGAGGTGCCGCTGGTGATGATCTCCGGCCACGGCAACATCGAAACCGCGGTCGCCGCCATCAAGCATGGCGCCTATGATTTTATCGAGAAGCCGTTCAAGGCCGACCGGCTGGTGCTGGTCGCCGAGCGCGCGCTCGAAACGTCTCGCCTCAAGCGCGAGGTCAAGCAGCTCAAACAGATGGCGCCGCAGCCGGCGACGCTCATCGGCCGCTCGGCGGCGATCGCCCAATTGCGTCAGTCCATCGAACGGGTGGCGCCGACCAATAGCCGCATCCTGATCGTCGGCCCCTCCGGCGCGGGCAAGGAACTCACCGCGCGCACCATCCATCAATCGTCCGGCCGCGCGACCGGTCCTTTCATCGTGATCAACGCCGCCGCGATCACGCCCGAGCGCATGGAAGTCGAATTGTTCGGCGTCGACCGCTCCAACGGTTCGGAAGACCGCAAGCCGGGCGCGCTCGAAGAGGCGGATGGCGGCACGCTGTTCATCGACGACGTCGCCGAACTGCCGCGCGAGACGCAGAACAAGATCCTGCGCGTGCTCGTCGATCAGACTTTCCAGCGCGTCGGCGGCGGCAGCAAGGTGGCGGTCGACGTGCGTATCATGTCGTCGACCACGCGCAATCTCGAGGCGGAGATCGCGGCGGGGAAATTCCGCGAGGATCTCTATCACCGCCTGTCGGTGGTGCCGATCCGCGTGCCGCCTTTGGCCGAGCGGCGCGAGGATATCCCGGAGCTGGTCGATTATTTCATGGACCAGATTTCGCAGGCCACCGGTCTGCCCAAACGCCGCATCGGAGAAGACGCCATGGCCGTACTGCAATCGCATAACTGGCCAGGCAATGTCCGTCAGCTGCGCAACAATATCGAGCGCTTGATGATCCTGGCGGGCGGCGATCCGAATGCCGTGCTCGACGCCAGCATGTTGCCGCCCGACGTCGGCTCGATGGTGCCGCAAATGCCGAACGGCAATGGCGGCGAGCACCTGATGGGCCTGCCGCTGCGCGACGCGCGTGAAGTGTTCGAGCGCGAATATCTGGTGGCGCAGATCAGCCGCTTCGGCGGCAACATTTCGCGCACCGCCGAATTCGTCGGCATGGAACGCTCGGCGCTGCACCGCAAGCTCAAGGCGTTGGGGATAGGGTGATCAGGTGTCAGTTGTCAGTAATCAGTGATCAGAAATCATAGGCATAATTGGAGGACGCTTTATGAGTCCGTCAAATCTCGATCCCCTCCACGCCGGCATCCTGATTACTGACTACTGATCGCTGGTCACTGCCATGCGCATCGCCTATGTCAATGGCCGCTACCTGCCGCGTGCCGACGCCAAAGTTTCAGTCGAGGACCGCGGTTATCAATTCGCCGACGGCGTCTACGAAGTGTGCGAGGTGCGGGCAGGGCGCCTGATCGACGAGCGCCGGCACATGGCGCGGCTCGATCGCTCGCTGAACGAGTTGCGCATCGCGCGTCCGATGTCGGCGGCCGCGCTTTCGATCGTGTTGCGGGAAACCGTGCGGCGCAACCGCGTGCGCGACGGCATCGTCTACCTGCAGATCACCCGCGGCGTGGCGCGGCGCGATTTTGCGTTTCCACCGGCGGACACCAAGCCCTCGCTGGTGGTGACCGCGCGCAGCAACGATCTTGCTCGTCTCGAACAATTGGCGGCTCGAGGGCATTGCCGTGGTCACCGTGCCGGACATTCGCTGGCAGCGGGTCGACATCAAATCGGTGGCGCTGTTGCCGAACGTGCTGGCCAAGCAGGCCGCGCGCGCGCAGGGCGCGCGCGAGGCCTGGCTGGTCGACGCGCAAGGCCGGGTCACCGAAGGTGCTTCGTCGAATGCCTGGATCGTCAGCCGCGACGGCAAACTCATCACGCATCCGCTCGGCCGCGATATTCTGGCCGGTGTCACGCGCTCGGTCGTGGTCGATGTGCTCAAGGCGCAGGGGCTTGCCTTCGAGGAGCGGGCATTCTCGGTTGACGAAGCCTATGCTGCGCGCGAAGCCTTCATCACCTCGGCAAGCCAGATCGTACTGCCGGTGGTGAGCATCGACGGCCATGCCGTCGGCAATGGCGCACCGGGGCTGATTGCCGCCGCATTGCGGCGCGACTACCACCGGTACGCCGAAATCGCCTGAATTGGCCGCGAAAAGTCGCCAAAAACTCAAGTATTTCAGCAATTTGGTGGGACGAGTGCGAACTTGTGCTTGCGCCGGGAGACCGCCTGCCATCTAATAGCGGCTTCTTGGGCCTGACACCGCCTATGCGAGGGGCTAGGCGGCGTGTGCACCGTTCATTGGCATGCGCAGGGCTCGGGCAACGAAGGTCTCGCGCGTAAGACGCGGGCAAAAAATGGAACACGGCCATGGCAGCCGAACGTGCGCAAAATCTGCAAGACACTTTTCTCAATCACGTCCGCAAAGCAAAAATCCCGCTGACTATTTTCTTGGTCAACGGCGTTAAATTGCAGGGCGTGGTGACCTGGTTCGATAATTTCTGCGTGTTGTTGCGCCGGGATGGACATTCCCAGCTCGTCTACAAGCACGCGATTTCGACCATCATGCCCGGTCACCCGATTCAGCTGTTCGAAGGCGGCGAGGAGCCGCCGGCCGGGGATAAGGTCTGATTGGAACAACGCCAGCGTGACAAGCGCGCCGATCTCCTGAGCCCGACGACAACGGGCGCCGGAGACCGGCGCGCGCCATCGTTATCGAGCCTTGGCTCAAGCGCGAGGCGAGGGGCGATGCCGCCCGCGCTCGCGCCGCAGACGCGCAGCCCCGAGGCGCGCCTGGAGGAAGCCGCCGGGCTCGCGCGCGCCATCGACCTCAATGTGGTGCAAGAGGGGCTCGTCACGCTCAACCAGGTCCGGCCGGCGACTTATATCGGCACCGGCAAGGTCGATGAAATTGCCGGACTGGTGAAAAGCCTCTCCGCGTCCGTCGTGGTAATGGATTGCCCGGTTTCGCCGGTGCAGCAGCGCAACCTGGAAAAGGCCTGGAACGCCAAGGTCATCGACCGCACCGGATTGATTTTGGAAATCTTCGGCCGGCGCGCGCGCACCCGCGAAGGCGCGCTGCAAGTCGAGCACGCCCACCTCAATTATCAAAAAAGCCGGCTGGTCCGTTCCTGGACCCATCTTGAGCGCCAGCGCGGCGGCTTCGGCTTTCTCGGCGGGCCGGGCGAGACGCAGCTCGAAGCCGACCGGCGCGTGATCGAGGATCGCATCAAGCGCATCGAGGCCGAACTCGACAAAGTCAAGCGCACCCGCAAGCTGCATCGCGAGGCCGCAAGCGGGTGCCTTATCCGATCGTGGCGCTGGTCGGCTACACCAATGCCGGAAAATCGACGCTGTTCAACCGCATGACGGCGGCGAGCGTGCTGTCGGCCGACATGCTGTTCGCCACGCTCGACCCGACCTTGCGGGCGGTCGCGCTGCCGCACGGCAACCGCGTTATCCTCTCCGATACCGTCGGCTTCATTTCGGACCTGCCGACCATGCTGGTGGCGGCGTTCCGCGCCACGCTGGAAGAGGTGATCGAGGCCGATGTTATCCTGCATGTGCGCGACATGTCGCACGAGGATTCCGACGCGCAATCGCACGACGTCGAAAAAGTGCTCGGCGAGCTCGACATCGCGGCGACCGATCCGCGCCTGATCGAGGTCTGGAACAAGATCGACCGGCTCGACGCGGACGCCCGCGCGCGGCTGTTCAATCTGGCCGAACGGCAGCCGGAAGATACGCCGGCCGATCCCGGTGTCGGCCTTGAGCGGGGAAGGCATCGAGCGCCTGGTCACGGCGATCGAAACGCGGCTGAACGAAAAGCGGCAGACGCTCGAACTGGCGATCGATCCGGCCGACGGGGCGGGCTTAAGCTGGCTCTACCGCCATTCCGAGGTGCTGTCGAAAGGCATGCGCGACGATGGGCGGCTGGCGGTGACCATACGCGCGGATGCCGACAAGGCGGCGCGGGTGAGGGCGAAGTTCGGCTGAACGGCCTTCGCCGCGTCTTCGCCAGCCACATATCAGCGACCAGTTCCCGAATTGGCGACTTTGCGGGTGCAGTCGATAAAGCGCTCCGCCAACGGCGTCAGTGTGCGGTCCTTCACTGTGATGAAGCCGACCGGCGCGAGAGGCGACACAGTTTTGATCGGCAGAACCTTGAGCCGCATGTGCTTGCCGCCAAAGCGCATGACGGAGGCGGGAATGAGACCAAGCCAATGCCCCGTTTCGATCAAGCGCAAGTGAAGATGGAGCGACACCGTTAGTACCTTGGCGGATGGAGTTTCTAGGCCACTCCTTCGGAACACTTCGTCATGCAGCGACCGCGCCAGACTGCCAGGTTGCGCCAACACCCATGGCTCTCCAATCAAGTCGGCAAGCGTCAGGTTTCGCCGCTTGGCCCAACGACTTTCGGACCCCGCGACGACGACAGTCGGTTCATCGAACAACGGCTCCGCGACCAAGTCAGGCTCGGTCATCGTTGTGGCAATCCGCCCGAACAACAGCTCAACTTTTCGATCGCGCAGGTTGTCGTATTGCTGAACCGCGATGTTCTCATGCAGCACGTGAAGCACCGCGCGCGGGAAATCTTGCGAAAACCGTTCGATGATCGCTGGAAGCAAACCGGCATCCGTCACGATTGACGAGCTGATCCGCAGGTCGCCCGCGTCCGGCTGTTTGATGAAATCGATCTGCTGCAGGCCTTTGCGCATTTCGTCGAACACCGCAACTCCGGATTTGAGCAACGCGCGGCCGTAGTGCGTCGGCTCGACCCCTGAAATGCTGCGATCGAAGAGCTTGACGCCAAGCGTGTGCTCCAATTCCGAAATCGTCTTCGATACGACGGGATAGGACACGGCTAACTCTTCGGCCGCCCGGGTCATGCTGCCCGCCTCGGCGACTGCGAGCGCAATGTGAAGGTCGCGCAGCTTGACGCGGCGACCGATCCGATCCGTCCATTTCATCCGATCTTGCACCTAGCTGAATGGTTAGGGGTATAGCCAATAAATAGAACTAATCAGCTATATCAAAATCTGGCAAGTAACAAATCGCAAATTCCAAAGCGAGCGTTGCTCGCAACAGAATCTGAAGGGAGAAGTGTCATGGCTGAACTTTCAAAATCACCGGCTACTATCGTTCTCGTGCACGGCGGCTTTGTTGACGGCGCAGGTTGGGAAGGCGTCTACAACGTCCTGAAGAAGGACGGTTTCAACGTCAGCATCGTGCAGAACCCGACGACGACTCTGGCCGACGACGTGACCGCGACCAAGCTCGTGATAGCGCAGGCGCAAGGGCCGGTCGTTCTGGTCGGCCACTCCTACGGCGGCGTTGTCATCACCGAAGCCGGCACCGACCCGAAGGTGAAGGGGCTCGTCTACATCACGGCGTTCGCCCCGGATAAGGGCGAGTCGGTGCAATCGCTCATTGCAAATCCACCTCCCGGCGCGCCGGTCCCACCGATCCTGCCGCCGCAGAACGGGTATCTGTTCCTCGACAAGGCGAAATTCCGCGCCTCGTTCGCAGCCGACGTCAGCGAGGCGAAGGCCGCGTTCATGGCTGACTCTCAGGTGCCGTGGGGCGTTGATGCTCTCGCCGGCGCGGTGACCGAGCCGGCCTGGAAGACCAAGCCAAGCTGGTATCTGGTCGCGACCGAGGACAAGATGATCCCGCCGCCCGCTCAGCGCCAGATGGCCGCGCGCGCCGGCGCGACCGTCGCGGAAGCGGCCGGCAGCCACGCGATCTATGTCTCAAAGCCGGAGGCCGTGGCGGCGCTCATTGCCAAGGCGGCGAAGAGCGTGAACTCCAAAGTGGCAGCGTGAGCCCCAAAATGGCAGTCAACTAACGCAGCCGAAGTCCGCCGCCGGCCTCACGTTGGGGCCGGCGGCAGATTGCTGGTGATCTTCTACAATGCTGACGTTCACCCCACCCCGACGTGCTTCGCACGTCGACCCTCCCCACAAGGGGGAGGGTGAAGAAATCGCCGCATCTAATCCGCAATGGGCGAGGGGGCTTACCCTCGCGATTTCTCCGATGCCTTCGCTTCGTTCCACAGCGCGTCCATCTCGGCCAGCGTGGCATCCTTAGGCGCCTTGCCGCGCGCAGCCAGCGCCCGCTCGATCGAGGCGAAGCGGCGCTCGAATTTCAGGTTGGTCTGCCGCAAGACGTCTTCCGGATCGGCGCCGAGGTGGCGGGCGAGGTTGACCACTGCGAACAAAAGATCGCCGACTTCGGCCGCCGCCTCGGTTCTGTCGGGGCCATCGAGTTCGGCCTCGATTTCATCGGTTTCTTCGCGGATCTTGGCGAGCACGGCGCGCGGATCGTTCCAGTCGAACCCGACGCGGCCGGCCTTGTCCTGGAGCTTGAGCGCGCGGGTTAACGCGGGCAGGGCGACCGGCACGCCGGCGAGCGCCCCGACTGGCCCCGCCTCGCCTTGTTCGGCCTTTTCCTCAGCCTTGATGCGTTCCCACAGGCCTTCGACGGCTTTGGTGGTCTTGCCCTCGGCGTCGGCGAAGACATGCGGATGGCGGCGTACCAGCTTGGCGGTGACCGTTTCGACGACGTCGCCGAAATCGAAGGCGCCTTGCTCCTCGGCCATGCGGGCATGGAACGCGACCTGGAGGAGAAGATCGCCCAGTTCTTCCTTGAGGTCTTCGAGATCGCCGCGCGCGATGGCATCGGCCACCTCGTAGGCTTCCTCCAGGGTATACGGCGCGATGGTGCGGAAGGTCTGTTCGAGGTCCCAGGGACAGCCGCTGCCGGGCGTGCGCAGGGCGGCCATGATTTCGATCAGGCGGGCAATATCGCGAGAAGGCTTCACGGGGTGGGACTCATCGCGGCGGGAAAAACTGACCGTAGCAAAGGCTGCTATGTACCGCGACTGATGATGGCGGATTCGCATAAGACATATTATGGAATATAATATATTATGGGATGCGCTTTAAGAACACCGGAGAGTGGATTGAAAACACTAGTCTATTTACGAAATAGATGGATCCTTTGAAATCCGGCCTGGATACGAATTACTCTCATATTTCAATGTGATCTATTTATATTTTGACGAAATAGATTAGCTCTCGATCCTCATCCCATCATAGGCCGGCTCGACCCCGGGCGGCAGGCTGGCCCACAGCGCCGCGTAGTCCATGTCGCTGTGCAGATTGGTCAAGATCGCCCGCTTGGGCTTGACCCGCGCGATCCAATCCAGCGCCTCGTCGAGATTGAAATGGCTGGGGTGCGGCGCTTTGCGCAGGGCGTCCACGATCCAGACGTCGAGGCCGGCCATGGCCGCCAAGCCGGCCGCCGGCAGGCCCTTGATATCGGCGGAATAGGCCACATTGCCGAAGCGGAAGCCGAGCGAGGGGATGTCGCCATGGTCCTGCAGCACCGGCAGCGCCTCGATTGGCCCGCCCTGCCCGTCGACGGCCACCGCCTGCCCGGGCACCAGCCGGCGCTCGGTCACGATCGGCGGATAGTTGCTGCCCGGCGGTTTGGCGAAGCAATAGCCGAAGCGGGCATGCATCGGCGCGCGACGTCGGTTCGTCGAGATAAACGGGGACGCGCTGGCGTTTGTGCACGAATAGAGGACGTAGGTCGTCGATCCCATGGGTATGGTCGGCGTGCTCGTGCGTGATCAGACGCCGTCAAGCCAATCCACTTCGGCGTCGAGCAATTGCTCGCGGCAGTCCGGCGTGCAGTCGACCAGAACGCGCGTAACGCCGCCCATCGTATTCGCGCGTTCGACCAATAAAGCACAGCGCCGCCTGCGGTTTTTCGGATTGTTCGGATCGCACGAGCCCCAGCCCAAGGCGACGCGCGGCACGCCCATGGAGGAACCGCAGCCGAGAATGGTGAAGGTCAAACTCATGCGGCGTTGGCCAAAGACCTGGGGACTTTGTTGAACAGCCGGAAGAAATTCTCCGTCGTTTGGCGCGCGATTTCGTCCACAGAAACACCGCGGGTTTCCGCTAAAACTTTAGCGGTTTCCGCGACATAGGCCGGCTCGTTGCGTTTTCCGCGGTACGGCAACGGCGCCAGATAGGGCGCATCGGTCTCGACCAGAATGCGATCGGCCGGAAGTTCGGCGGCAATGGCGCGCAAGCCTTGCGAATTCTTGAAGGTGAGAATGCCGGTGAACGACACGTAATGCCCTAAGCCTATGGCGGCAAACGCCAAATCACGGCCGCCGGTGAAGCAATGCAGCACGGCCGGGAAGGCGCCCTGCCCGCTTTCGTCTTGCAGAATCCGCGCCATGTCGGCGTCGCAGTCGCGCGAATGGATGACCAGCGGCAATCCGGTTTCGCGAGCCGCCGCAATGTGTTGGCGCAAGCTTGCGGCCTGCGCGTCGCGCGGCGAGCTGTCGTAGTGGTAGTCCAAACCCGCTTCGCCAATGGCCACGGTTTTGGGATTTTTTGTGAGCGCGATCAGCGCCTTGGCGTCGATGTCCGTTTCCTCTTTGGCATTGTGCGGATGGGTGCCGACCGAACAGAAAATCTCCGGAAATTTTTCAGCGACTGCAAGCACTTGCGGAAATTTCCGCACGCGGATGCAGATCGTGACGAGACGCTCGATGCCGGCGGCGCGCGCGCGCGCAACGACAGCGTCGAGCTCGGCCGCGAAATCGGGAAAATCCAGGTGGCAGTGGCTATCCACCAGCATTTTCAAGCCTTTGCTTCGGGCTCGACATAGCGCGGGAAGATCGGCGCGGGCGCCGGCAGTTTCACCCCGGCGGCGATGCGCTTACCGGCGGCGAGCGCGGAGAAGTCTTGTTCGTCTGGGGGTACAGCCAACTGATCTAGCAGACGTGCGGCAGACGTCGGCATGAACGGCAGGGAGCAAATTGCTACTCTGCGCAGAACATCCGCCGTGACCCACAGAACAGTCCCCTGCCGCTTCGGGTTGCTCTTGGCGAGCGCCCAGGGCGCCTCCGAGGCGAAGTAGCGGTTGGCGTCGGCCACCACCGCCCAGACCGCGTTGAGCACCTGGTGCAGCGCCTGCGTCTTCATGTGCTCGCGCGCCAAGCCGATCATGGCGTCGGCGGCGGCGAGGATGGTCTGGTCGGTCGCGCTCAATTCGCCCGGCTCCGGCAGCACGCCGCCAAAGGCCTTGGCCACCATCGAGAGCGAGCGCTGCGCCAGATTGCCGAGGTCGTTGGCGAGATCGGCGTTGATGCGGTTGACGATCGCCTCGTGGCTGTAATTGCCGTCCTGGCCGAACGGGATCTCGCGCAGAAAGAAAAAGCGCAGCTGGTCGACGCCATAGGCGTCCGCCATGCTGAAGGGATCGACCACGTTGCCGACCGACTTCGACATTTTCTCCCCGCGATTGAACAGAAAGCCGTGCGAGAAAATGTGCCGCGGCACCGCGAGGCCGGCCGACATCAAAAAGGCCGGCCAATAGACCGCGTGGAAGCGCACGATATCCTTGCCGATGACGTGCAGCGCGGCCGGCCAATAGCGCTTGAACTTCTCGCTTTGGTCGTCGGGAAAGCCGACGCCGGTGATGTAATTGGTCAGCGCGTCAACCCACACATACATGATGTGCTTGTCGTTGCCGGGCACGCGGATGCCCCAGTCGAAAGTGGTGCGCGAGATCGACAGGTCCTGCAGGCCGCCGCGCACGAAGCTTGCGACTTCGTTGAGCCGCTCCTTCGGCAGCACGTAATTCGGCCGCTCGTAGAGCTTGAGCAATTTTTCCTGATAGGCCGACAGGCGGAAGAAATAGCTCTCCTCCTCCACCCACTCGACCGGCGTGCCGGTTTTCTTCGACACGCGCGTGCCGTCCGGCTTGAGCTCGGTCTCATCCTCGGCGTAATAGGCCTCGTCGCGCACTGAGTACCAGCCGGCGTATTTGTCGAGATAGATGTCGCCGTTCTTCTCCATACGCCGCCAGATTTCCTCCGACGAGCGGTGATGGCGCTCCTCCGTGGTGTGGATGAAATCGTCGTTCGAGCATTCCAGCCGCTCGACCATTTTCTCGAACAGCGGCACATTGCGGTCGCGCAGTTCGCGCGCGGTCAAACCCAGCTTGGTCGCGGTCTGCTGCATTTTCATGCCGTGCTCGTCGGTGCCGGTGAGAAAATAGACGTCGTAGCCGTCGAGCCGCATGAAGCGCGCGATGGCGTCGGTGGCGATCGCCTCATAGGCGTGGCCGATATGCGGCGCGCCGTTCGGGTAGGAAATCGCGGTGGTGATGTAGAAGGGCTGTTTAGCAGGCATTTTCGACATTTTAAAGGCTCTTCGCGTTTTTTAGTGGGTAGATTTGAGCGTTTTTCATAGTTCTGGCAAGCTGGCCGTCAGGATTTTCAGTTTGAGATATTCTTCGTCGCGCAAGCCGTAGGCGCGGCGCTGAAGGACGCGGATTTTGTTGTTGAGGCCTTCGACGAAGCCGAGGGCTATTTTGTTTTCCGGCTTGCAGTAGGCGGCGATGCCGTCCCAATGCCGCTCGATTATTTTGGCGAACTTTTCATACGGCTTGAGGCGTTGCCAGCGCAGTTGAGCCTTCCAGTTGTCAAAGAAACGACGTGCCCATGCCTCCGATTTGTAATCCCAAAGCTGATCGAAGGATTCCCGAAGAATATAGGCGGTGTTCAAGCGCTTGTTGGCCTTCAGCAAGAGCCGAAGGCTTTTTCTGGCTTCGGTAGTCAGGTTTTCTTTGTGCGACAGCAGGACATACTTTTGCCCCTTGATGAACTTGCGTTGCGGTCCCGCGATGCGGCCATATTCGGCCTTGCGGATTTTATCGAGGGCTTCGCCGAGATGGCGAAGGATATGGAACTTGTCGAACAGAATGGCCGCTTGCGGCGCGTGGCGCCGGGTCGAATGACGAAACGGCTTCCACATGTCCATGACCGCCAAGCGTATTTTATCCGCGTTTTCCTTGCCTAAAAACGTATAAAACATATCCATGTCTTCTTCGCTGCGGCCGTTCCCGCCGAACCATATCGCCCGTTTCCGCTCCAGATCGCTGACGACGATCCGGTACACATGCCGCTTCTTGATCGACACTTCGTCGATGCCGATGACGCTCGGTGCCGGATGCCCGGCGCGCGCGAGTTGCTCCCGCATGTAGAGTTTATCGAGGTCCTTAACGGCGTGCCAATCGAGATGCATCCGTCGCGCCACATCCGTGATTGTCATCGCGCGACACAAGCCGCCAATCTGCGTGGCAAACCGCAACGTGTATTTCGTGTTCTCCGACAGAAAGGCGAGTTTCTCGTTCTTCACGCCGCAGGCCGGGCATGTCACACGGCGCATCTGAAAGTCGAGATAGACTTCCCGATCGCCGCAGCCAAGATCGCGCGCCCGTCGCCAGCGCTTGTCGTAAAGGCTGCGGCAAACCTTCCCGCACCCACTGCACGCCGTTTTTTTGAGCGCCGATCAAGCGTGACCACAAAAGCCGGATGCTCAAGCTCGTCGTAGCTGTCGATCCTCGCCTGCACACGGAAGCCAGAGATTTTGTACGCGTCGCGCAAGTTCTTGATCGGCGTTTTGTTAGGCTGCTTTTTCATGCCCGAAAACGTGACAGGTTTCCAGACGCAAGAAAACCGCAAAAAGCCTTGATGCCCTTGGCTCAAATCGACATCATATCCCAACTTTTACCCACTTTTTTCCGCGAAGAGCCATTTTAAAAGACGTGGATGGTCGGGTTTGGCCCGGCCATGAGGATGCAGGGGTTAGGTATCAACCCTTCGTCCCCTGGGCAAGCAAAGTGAATAGGGCGAAATTTGAGGTTCTCGATTACTGTGCCAACTTGGTCGGAGGCGCCATAGATAGCCATCTTGGTCTTTGTTTTTCGTTATAGAAATAGCTGACGAGCGCTATAGCTGTATCTGAAAACACAATTGGATTGTGATTCAAAAGTTGGAAAAACAAACTCTGCTTATCAATATCGCTCATTGGGTTTTGATCAAATCTCTTTAAATGTATGATCGAAATCCCTAACTTTTTGAAGCTGCTTCAGGCTATGCCAAACGGCTTTGCCACGCGGAGTAGGTACACCAAGTATTTTGGGTAGGACATCTCCAATTTTTTCTTCCGTCGATAACTTGCGCTCTAGATCATCCACAGAAAGTAATTCTTCGCCGCGCCGCGTTTTTACAGCTAGAGGAGCGTTTAAATTCCGACCAAAGGCATGATTACAAAACGCTTCAATCGATTGGAAGCTGAAGGTCGCGGAAATCATGCACTGTTCAAAAAAATCAAATAGAGCAGAAGAATTTTGCACGGGCACTGAAAAAACAATTCCGTTTGGACCCAAGTTCTTGACGTACGGAACCTTTGGTCGCAGTTCCTTCAGCTCGTCTTGCGGAGCCAATAGCAACATTCAATGCAAGCGCGACAGCGCTTGACGTAATAAATCCGATGAGATCGTCTTTTTCATTTCGCGTAACCGTGGTTAGAAACACTCGCGTGCCCGCTTTGTGAGAGGGGCCGCCTGAATACGCGGCGAGTAAATCTTGGGCGAGTGTAGTGACCGCCTCAAATCGCCAATCTCCTAAGCCATCATCGGGCATGAGCGTCTCTTCTGAGCAAGCATCGGCAGCGCACGCAATGGGTGCCGACCACCAACGAATGGTATAAAGCCATAGTTACTGGCAATCCTTACAAACCGTACGATATCGCCATGAAACAGCCTGTAGTCTCCCGCAAAGACGATATCATGGGCGGCACGCTGGTATTCGCCGGCACGCGCGTGCCGGTGCAGACGCTGCTCGACTATCTCGAAGCCGGAGATTCAATCGACGAGTTTCTCGAAGGCTTCACCTCGGTGAAGCGCGAGCAGGTCATCGCCTTTTTGGAAAGCCGTAACAGCTAGCGCTGCGGAGTATGAATTCCGGGCCCGCCGCCATAGCGCGTCGAAGACGCGCGTAAACGCGCTTATGGCGGCGTCCCGGAATGACGGAGCGGACTGCGTCGCGCATCACCCCCCGGTCGCCTGCGGCGACTACCCTCCCCCGTAAGCGGGGGACGGATAAGAAACCCCGTAGCGCCCGATTAGCGCGTATAGTCCCGTGAGCCGTTCGCGCCGAAAGCGCCCGCCCGGCAACTCGCTCATTGGCAAACCAGTCAATTCCGAAAGGAAACCCCATGGCTTTCAGGCCGAATTACGGGATGCAGCGCAATGACCGCAAACGTGCGGCGCAGGCCCGCAACGAGGAAAAATTGCGCAAGCGGGAAGAAAAATCCGCGCAACGTAAAGCGGAACGCTTAAGTGAGATCAAAAGCCCGACCGACGATGCGAAGGCAGAATAAGGAACGATCGATGACCAACGCCAAATCCAAGGCCCTCAAGAAGGGTAACCGCGTCTATTGGCAAGGCGACGCCGCCGACCGCGGCTGCATCACCGAAACGAGCTGGGACGCCGTCACCATCGCTTGGGACAACGGGAAGGTCGCCAGGGTGCACCATGGCGATATGCGCGAAATCCGGCAAACGCCGATAAAGCCGGTGACCGCGCAGATCTAGCGTCCATCCGGTCGCCCGCGTGCCCGGGAGGTAATGCAACACGCCCCGCTAAATCGCCTGAATCCGGCTTGCGCGCCGTTGAACAAGGCGCGCCGGTGCGCCATATACGCAGCGAGCCGAATCCCCCCAGGAGCATGAATGACCTTCTTTCGAAGTCCCGACGTATTGGAACGTCGCAATAACGCCGCCGCCGTCAAAAAGGCGATGCTGGAAAAGTTTCGCGCGGTAACCCAGGACCCCCAATTAGCCGAACAACAGCGCGCCCAGCGCGTGGCCATCGCCGAGGCGCGCGCGGGCCGCATGGCGGAGCGCGAAGCCGCCAGGAAAGTGCGCGAAGCGGAACTCGCCGCGCAAGCGGCGCGCGAAGCCGAGCTTGCCGCGCAGGCGCAACGGGAAGCCGAAGCGCTTGCGGCGAAGGCCGCGGCCGAGGCGGCGGAAAAAGCGGCGGCGCTGGCGGCCGAGCAGAAGGCCGAGCGCGACGCCCGCTACGCCGCCCGCAAGGCCGCCAAAAAACTTCGGCGGCGCGGGTACTAGCGGCTTGCGCTCGCCACCCTCCCCCGCAAGCGGCAGGGATAAAAGCAATCAATTGTTCGAGGCGTAACGCTCGGCTTTGCCGCGCCGCTCGGAGGCGATGCGCGGCGCCGTGCTGTCGAGATGCGCCACCACGACCATGCGGTCGATCTCGCCCCGCAAATAGGCTTGCAGGAATTTCTGATAATCCTTGAACGACACGCAGCCGAACGACTGGCCGCTCGGACCCAGCATATAGGTATGCGCCAAGATGCCGGCGCGGCCGAACATCTTGTCGTCGTCGACCGGATTGAGCCGAATGGCGCGCACGCCGTGGAATATTTCCTCGCGCAAGGTCAGGTCATAGACATTCGGCGGCGTCGGTCCGTGCATGCGGACATTGACGTAGCGCGGATCGTCCATCTTGCCGCCCAGCCCGGAATGCGCCTCCAGCCGCTCGCCGTCCGGCAAATAGACGGTGTGCGCGGCGATGTCGTAGAGCGCGGTGCGGCTGCCGCGGCCGGGCAGCGCCAGCGGCCTGTTGTGCGCCTCCTGCACGGGCGCAACGCGCTTTTGGGCGGGCGCCGGCGTGGCTACGGCGATTTGCGGCGCGGCTGGCGGGGCCGCTTTTTCAACCGGGGCAAGCGCGATCGCGCGCTGCATCGGATAAGGCAGCGGCAGTGGCACGATGTTCGCCATCACGGTCGGGCGCCGCGGCGGCAGCGGCAAGACGATGACCGGCGCGGGCGCCGGAGCTAATTTGGCGAGTTGCGTTTGCGGCGTCGCAATCGGCACGGCGCTTGCCGGCATGGACGCCGTCGCTTGCGCCCATTTGTCCGCGAAGCTCTCAGCCGGAGCGGCGGCCAATGTTGGCGCATCGAGGGCGAGCGCCAGTATGCGCGGACCCGTCGGCGCGCTCGCGTGCAGTTGCGGATTGGAAAGCGCCGCGTTGACGATCCAGGCGGCGGCCACCGTTACAGTGACGATGAGCAGGCCAACGGCGGCCACGGCCGCGACGCCGGTCACGGCAGCGTTGACGACAGCCCGAATAGCCCGCGCGATCCGGCGCGTATCGGCAAGAAAGAAAACACGACGGTCGAAACAAGGAACCTCGTAGAACGCGGCGGTCGCATCCGTCATGATCGATGCTACTCAAACGCAACTGGTTACATTGACGCCGCGGCCGTCGCGCCACAGCGCGTCGGCCGGTCTCATTGGCGTGGAAAGGTCGGAACCCCGGTATCCCCATGCACCGCCTCACCCCATGTCAGGCGGCGGAAAATTATGCCGGGATTAAAGTTAAGCCGCTGTAAACGCCGCGCGGGCGCGCCGAATTCGCCTCAGCGCCAGGCCGGCAGCAGGCGTTCGAGCACGCCGACAATCTCCGCCACCAGCGCGGCGGCGTCGCCGCGCACCGGATCGAACACGACCAGCGGGTTGAGGCCGTAGGGCGACAGCACGGCGATGTGGTACTGGCGGCCGGCGCCGAACGCCCCGACCGCCTCGGGGATGGCGCCGGCCTCGACGTAAAGCGGGGGAAATTCCTCGTGCAGCAGTTCGCGCAAGCGCGCGTTCGCCGGCATCGCCTGCAAGATCGCGCGCAGGAACGGGAACACCATCGGGTCGGGATCGGCCACGAACAGCAGGACCGGGCGCTCGCGCTTGGCGAGTTCCGCTTCGGTCTGCGCATTCCATTTGCGCCAGACGATACCGGCGTCGGGGAAATCGGCGAGTTTGGGCGGCGTGGCCATGATTTTTCCGTATAGCCCAGCGGCGCGGCCCACGGTAGCCGATTGCGCGCGTGCCCGCGCTTCTGGCACAAACAAGCCCCGCCCACGGATTCGTCCGATGTCCGCCCTGCAACGCTGGCTGCTCGCCCTTCTGCTCACCGCCGTGGCGGTGGTCGTCTGCTATCTGTGGGTCGACCGGCCGCTCGCCTTGCTCGTGCATGCCCATAGCGCGCAGCGCGAAACCTTCGCGCGCCTGACCAACGCTCCCGATCTGCTGGTTCCGCTCGCCGCGGCCGGTTTTGTGGCGTTCGGGCTTTGGGCGATCGCCGAGCAGCCGTTCTCGCAACTGGTGAGGGCCGGCGCGCTCTGCAGCATCAGCCTGATCGTGGCCGAGACCATCAAGAGCCAGCTCAAATTCGCCTTCGGGCGGCTGTGGCCGGACACCTGGGTGCAGAACAACGTCTCGTTCATCCACGACGGCGCCTACGGCTTCAACTTCTTTCACGGCGGGCCCGGCTATGCCTCGTTCCCGTCCGGCCACACGGCGGTGACCTGCGCCGTTATATCGGTGCTGTGGGTGCTGTATGCGCGGCTGCGCCCGCTCTATGCGCTCATCGTGCTGGCGGTCGGCATCGGGCTGATCGGCGCCAATTATCATTTCCTCAGCGACGTGATCGCCGGCGGCTTCGTGGGGACCTCGACCGGCTGGATGACGGTTGCGATTTGGCGGGCGCATGAGGCCAACGGCCGTTCCCCAGCATAGGGTCAGCGCGCCGCAATATTTTTAAGAATCCGTCATCCGAATCACTTAGCTTCTGTGGGCATGGCGGTTCGTCAGTTACGGATCGATCGGAAGCCTGGGTCTTCGGGGCCTCAACGTTCCCGAACGCCGGTCACCTCGCCGCCTCGCGCACAAACCCCTGCCCTTCCATTACCGGCGGTCCCGCGCCTGCACGCGGACCGCCGGCGTGCGCGTTCATCCTCCAGTCCACCAGAAGGAGTTGGCCCTTGGGTAAAAATCTCAATCGGAAAAGACGCCGCCATGAGCGCCAGTTCGGATCCGCCGAAATCATAAATTTCCTCGATCCGAAATTCGAAATCGAACGCGCGCTGCCCCCGATCAAAGCCCTCAACCCCACCCAAGCCGACTATCTCGACGCCCTTCGCAAAGCTCCCCAGGTGATCGTGCTCGGCCCCGCGGGCACCGGCAAAACCTGGATCGCGGCCACCCACGCCGCCGACCTCTACCGCAACCGGCGCATCGACAAGATCATCCTGACGCGCCCGAACGTGCCATGCGGGCGCTCGCTCGGTTATTTCCCCGGCACGCTGGAAGACAAGTTCGCGCCTTGGGCGGCGCCGGTCGTCGAAGCGATCAAGGAACGCATCGGCAAGGCGGCCTATGCTATCGCGCTGAAAAACGGCGGCATCGAACTGGTGCCGTTCGAGGTCATGCGCGGGCGCTCGTGGAAGAACGCCTTTGTGCTGCTCGACGAGGCGCAGAACGCGACCCCGGCCGAGATCAAGACGTTCCTCACGCGCATCGGCGAGGACTGCACGGTGGTCATCAACGGCGACGTCAGCCAGTGCGATCTCGACAAGGACAGCGGCCTGCGCACGATCATCGCCATGATCGACGCGCAGAACCTGCCGGTGCCGGTGATCGAATTCACCCGCGCCGACATCGTGCGCTCGGGGATTTGCGCGATGTGGGTGAACGCGTTCGCGGAGGCGCAGATTTAGCCAAGCGGCGCGGCAAGCAGCGCCTATTGGCGTGCGCCCGCGCGGCGACCTAGACTGTCCGGGGGCCTGGAGACCGCGGTCATGGCCACGGACGGACTCGTCACGCTGCGAAGCGCCAATAACTTCACGACAACGCTCGACCGGCTTTTGCAGGTGCTGGAAGCAAAAGGCGTCACGGTCTTTGCCCGCATCGATCATGCCGCCGGCGCCGCCGGCGTCGGGCTGACGCTGCGGCCGACGACGCTCATCGTGTTCGGCAATCCCGCCGCCGGAACGCCTTTCATGCAGGCCGCGCAAACCGCCGGGATCGACCTGCCGCTCAAGGCGCTGGTCTGAGAAGACGCCGGTGGCGCCGTCAATTTCAGCTACAACGATCCGGCCTGGATCGCGGCCCGGCATGGGCTCGGCAACCAGGCGCAGCAAGCCGTCGCCGCCTTGAGCGCGGCGCTGAAAGCGTTTGCCGCGCACGCCACCGGCGCCTGAGGCGGCTGCCGCTACTTCGCACAGAGCTTGTCGAGGTCGTCCAGCGTCTCGCCGATATCCTTGCCGGCCTTGGAATTCGGGTCCATGTCCTGCAGCCCGTCCATCAAGGCGACGTATTCAGGCCCGAGCTTCTCGGTCATTTCATCCATCTTCTTCGACAGGTCGTCGACCTTCTTGCTGTCTTTCTTCTGGTCGGCTTGCTCGATCTGCTCGCCGAGCTTGGCCATGTCGCAGTAGATCTGCGTCTTGGCCTTGTCGGCGCTGACGATCTTGACGACCTTTTGCGCGTCCGCCTTGGTCACCTTGGCGGCGTTTGGCTTTTGCGCCTGCGCGCACAGCGGCACGGCCGCGATCACGGCAGCAGCAACGATGGATTTCAGATTCATGGAGGGCCCCTATGAGCACGCTGACGGGTCGACCGCGTCAAGTTCCGTCGCTCGTCGGAATGATAGAGGCTGCAATAACTCAGGCGCGATAGAGGCGTCCCGCCCCGCATGCATAACCCGCGCTCGCGTTATGCCATCCGCCAGGTGATGGCGCCGGCGCCGCACAAAGGCAGTCCGAAGGCAACGACCAAAATAATATCGGCCGGGTCGCGATGGATGACGGCAAACAGCGCTATGGCGATTCCACCCAGGAACATGATGGCCGCGTGCCGGCGGCCCCTCTTCTTCAAGGCTTCGCGCGAGCGGCCCGTATCGGCCAGCACCATCGCCCCACAAGCCCGGCAAAAGCGATCGCCGGGAGCAATTTCGGCCCGGCACGCCCAACAATACGGATTGGCACCGCGCCCACCACCTGCCTTGCTTTTCATCCCATCAGCGGCGCTCATGCACGGCTTGTGCTAGCGCACCGGCTTGCGCGAGATATGGTAGGACATCACGCCGGTGAGGAAGCTGCGGCTTTCGATGTCGGCGAAGCCGACGCCCTTGAGCAGATCGTCCAACTCGCGCGGTTTGTAGAAGTGATGGATGGCATCGGCGAAATAGCGGACGCACTTCATGCTTTCGGCGGAACTGCCGAACAGCTTGGCGGTGAACCAGACCGAGAAGCGCAAATAAGCGAGATACGGGATTTCGACGATGCGCGAGGCCGGGCGCAGCATGTCGTCATGGCAGAAAATGCCACCCGGCTTGAGCACCCGGTGGATCTCCTTGAACGCGCGGATGATCTCGAGGTGGCGCGAGGCGAATTGCAGCGTCACCGCGTCGAACGAATTGTCGGGAAACGGCAAGACATGGGCGTCGCAGACGCGCGCATGGATCGTCAGATTACGCTCGCGCGCGCGGCGCTGGCCCTCGGTCGTCATGTGCGGGCTGCCGTCCACGGCGTGGATCTCGAGCGTCGGATCGTGCGCCAACAGCTTGAGCGGGACTTCGTGGATGCCAGAACAAACGTCGAGCACCTTGGCGCCTGGCGACAGATGGCGGTGGATCGCCTGCGCGAAAATGCTGCTCCAGCACGCGCAGGTCCCGAGCGAGGCGACGGCATTGCCCTTGTCGTAATAGGTCGGCACGTCCCGGAACACTTCCGGGATCAGGGTCCGCCACGTCTCGCCGAACATTTGCGAACGAAGATCTTCCCTCTTCAAAAAATCTTCTGAGATGCTCATCCTGTCCCCCCGGCTAGGAGCCGGATATTATACATGAAGCGCGAGGCCTACCAAGCAAAGGCTGCCCTTACCCGACCACCAGCGGCAAAAGAACCCCCGATGGACCGGGAACTATGTGTGTTGATAGATTGATTTTGCGCCCGCCGAACTGATCTTGATCAAAAACCGCAACGGACAACCAGGCGTAAACGCGTGGCCGGCCTGCCCGTGCAATTTGATAAATCGCAAAGCCGCGCGGCCGGCTTGTTGGCAAAATATTAGATTATGTATGCCGATACGCCAAGCGGACCGGACCGGTTTCGCACGCTGTATGCCGCAAACCGCGATCGCGTGCATGGGCTGCTCGGCCGCATTGCCGGCCGGCAAGACGCCGAGGATTTGACCCAGATCGTTTTCACGAAAGCGGCCAGAGCTTTGCCACGATTCCGCGGCGATGCGCGCGTCTCCACATGGCTTTACCGGATCACGGCCAATGTCGCTTCCGATTGGCTGCGCGGCCGAGCGGCGCGCGAGGCTAAGCTGACCGTTCATCTCCCCGACGTCCCGGAGGGCGGGACCAGCCAGGCTGCTGCGGACGCCGCAATTCTTGACCCGTCGCCGGTGGAGCGGCTGGTCCGCAAGGACATGCGCGATTGCATTCGGGGCGAGATCGGACGGCTTCCCAGGGGCAACCGGGCCGTGCTCATTCTCGGCGAACTCGGCGGGCTCACCGACGAGGAAGTGGCGCAGACGCTGGGCATCAGCCGGGCCAATGCCAAGGTACGATTGCACCGCGCGCGGGCGCAGCTGAAGGCGGCGATCGCGGCCCGCTGCGACTTTTACCGCACCGAGCTGTCCTGCGCGCCGCGTTCGCCTGTCTGCTGCCCGCCCGCTGCCGCCCGATCCGACCACTAACGCCTGTAACCTTTTTCGATCGCGCTCCGTCTAAGGGGTCGAGCGGCTGGACATGGCCGCGTCGGACAGGAGCTTGCATCATGCAAAAACGATATTTCGCGCCTACCATCATGCTTGCGCTGGCGCTGGTGGGGACAAGCATCGCGTTCTATGACGCCTATGCGCTCTATAACGGCCAAGCGTTGTGGTGTCCGCCGCCGATCGATGGATGCAACGAGGTCGCTGGCAGCCCCTATGCCCGCATCTATAATCTGCCGGTGGGGTATTATGGCGTCGTCTATTATCTTTTCATGTTTGGCCTAGCGGCGTTGCTGGCCTTCGAGCCGTGCTCGCGCGCGCTGCGGTTAGCCGGGCTTGGCTATGCCGCCATCGGCGTCGGCTTCTCGATCTATTTCATGATCCTGCAGGTCGCCTTCATCCACGCCTTCTGCATTTACTGTCTTGCCTCCGCGCTCACGACGCTGCTTCTGCTGGTCGCGGCGCTCGCACATTTTCGGGCGACAAGTTCGGGATTCGCGCCAGCAACCGCCACCTGATCCCGCCGCGCGGCTGCTCACCCCCGGTTTATCGATCGTCGTTAATGCGCGGGTTACATTAACGCGCGAACAGCGCGCTAAATCGGCGCGGCCTCGCGCGGATTAGTGTTAATTGGCGAGGTTTATTCGTCACGATTGTCAAACTGATAAGAATACGGGGCTACGTAGCGCCATCGCCTGCCAGGTCGAGACGCAGAGAAAGTGCCCATGAATATTGCCGTCAATCCCGTTCAATCCGACAACCGTTGCGCCGTCGCGATCATCGGCGCCGGCCCCTACGGCCTCGCCGCCGCTGCGCATTTGCGCGCCGCGAATATCCCGATCCGCATCTTCGGCGATGCGCTGGCGTTCTGGCGGGCGAATATGCCGACCGGCATGAAGCTGCGCTCGCCCTGGAGCGGAACGCATATTGCCGATCCGCGCGGCCGCCTGACGCTCGACGCGTATTACCGGCAGGCGGGCATGGACGTGCCCAAGCTCCTGCCGGTGGAGAATTTCATCGGTTACGGCCTCTGGTTTCAGCAGCACGTTGCGCCCGACCTCGACACCCGCGCGGTCACCCGCGTGGAGGCGCGCGATGGCGGTTTCCGGCTGGTGCTGGAGGACGGCGACACTTTTTTCGCCCAGCGCTTGGTGATGGCCACCGGCCTGCTCGGCCATGAACACCGGCCGGCGCAATTCGACGGCCTGCCGCGCGCGCTGGTCAGCCATTCCTGCGAGCATACCGATTCCGAACGCTATCGCGGAAAGCGCGTCGCCGTGATCGGCCGCGGGCAGAGCGCCTGCGAGTCGGCCGCGCTGCTGCATGAGGCGGGCGCCGACGTGGAACTCATCTGCCGCGGCAATCTGGTGTGGAACGCCGATCCCGGCCAGCGCAGCGCGCTGCGCAAGGCGGTGCGCGCGGTGCTGGGCAATATGCTGATCCCGCCGTCGCAGGTCGGGCCGTTCCCCCACAATTGGGTCAACGAGGCGCCCGGCATTATCCGGCACTTTTCGCAGGCGACCCGCGACCGCTGGAACGAGCTGAACCTGCGCGCGACGGCGATCCTTTGGCTGCGCCCGCGCTTGCAGGACGTGCCGGCCGACCAGGGGCGCACCATTTTGGCGGCGCGCAAGGACAGTAACGGCGTCGCGCTCACGCTCGACAACGCCACTAAACGATACGACCACGTGCTGCTGGCGACCGGCTACCAGATCGACGTCGACAAGATGCGCCTGCTCGAGCCGCGCCTGCGCGAGCGGATCGCGCGCCACGGCGGGCTGCCGGTTCTCAACGGCGCATTCGAGTCGAGCGTGCGCGGGCTGCATTTCGTCGGCGCCGCCGCGGTCGCAAGCTTCGGGCCGCTGCTGCGCTTCATCGCGGGCGCCGGATTTGCGGCGCGGCGCCTCACCCGCGCGGCACGGCGTGGCGCGGCGTTCTCCGCAGGCCGCCGCCCGCAAGTCTTTGCCGAACCGGCGCCGATGCCGCTTGCCGCCGAGCGTGAGCATCCATGAATTTCATGCCTAGGCGGGCGCCGGCTTTGCCGGCACTCCGCCAAACTCACTCGCAGTCGCCGCCCGGCGCGCTGATCGTCGGCGGCGCGCATGTCAGCATCGCGGTCGCCCGCAGCCTCGGGCGGCAGGGAATCCCGGTTTGGCTACTGGCCAATCATCCGATCCCGACCTATTCGCGCTACGTCAAACGCAGCTTTCCCTGGCCCGGCGCCGATCACCCCGACGGCCTCACCTCGATCATCGATCTCGCCAAGCGGCACTCGCTGCACGGCTGGGTGCTGATCGCGGCGGGCGATCAGGACATGCGCATGATCGCGCAAAATCATGCGCTGCTATCGCAGTACTTTCGCGTCGCGACGCCGGATTGGGACACCATCCAGTGGGCCTATGACAAGCGCCTCACCTATCGCCGCGCGGCCGAACTTGGCATCGATTTCCCCGCCAGCTTTCATCCGCGCAGCCTCGCCGAGATCGAGCGGCTCGATTGCCGGTTTCCGGTTATTCTCAAACCGGCGTTCCGCAAGGGCATGGACGAATTCACCCAAGCCAAGGCCTGGAAGGCCGACGACCGCGCGCAGTTTCTTTCGCTTTACCGGCGCGCCGCGGCGCTGGTCGGCAACGACGCGATCATCGTACAGGAGTGGATCCCGGGCAGCGGCGAGGCGCAGTTTTCCTACGCCGCGCTGTGTGAGCGCGGCGAGCCGATCGTCTCGCTGGTGGCGCGGCGGGCGCGGCAGCATCCGATCGATTTCGGCCGCTCGAGCACCTACGTGGAGACCATCGAGCAAAACGAAGTCGAAGAGCTGGCCTGCCGCTTCCTGAAGTCGCTCAACTACACCGGCGTCGTCGAGGTCGAATTCAAGCACGACCGGCGCGACGGTCACTACAAGCTGCTCGACGTCAACGGCCGGTTCTGGACCTGGAACGGGCTCGGCGATGTCGCTGGCGTCGATTTTCCCTATCTGGCCTGGCGGCAGGCGCTCGGCGAAAGCGTTTCGCCGGCGCGCGCCAAGCCGGGCGTGGCGTGGATGCATGCCAGCCGCGATATCATGGCCGCCTATGACGAATTTGCACGCGGCACCCTGACGCTGGGCGGCTATCTCAAGAGCTTCCGAAAGCCGCTGGCCTTTGCCAATTTTGCGCTCGACGACCCGATGCCGGCGATCGTCGAACTGCCGGTGGCGGCCTGGAACCGGTTCGCGAGCGGGCGCCTCGGCGCACTGCCATACAAGCTCGCGCGCAAATTTGGAATGGCGCGGCGCCGCGCCGCCAAATAGCGCCTAACCCCTCGCCGCTTCCGCCAGCAGGCCGAACACCGCGAACACCAGCGGCTTGCGCTCGAGATTATAGGTCTCGACCTCGCGCGCCGCGCGGTTGACCTTCTCCCAGACCTCGGCGGTGCGGGCTAGGCGCCGCGCCGGGCGCGCGTCGCTCAAGCGCGCCGACAGCCAGCCATTGACCATGTCCATGAAGGCGGCGAGCGTTTGCGGCTCGCTGCCGCCGAGCGCGTCGCCGAGCGCATGCAGCGCGCGCGGATCGGGATCGGGCAGTTGCGCGAACAGCTCGAGCACGCGCTGGCGCAAGGCCAGCGCCGGGCCATCGAGCAGACCGATGGCGCGCGCGACGCTGCCTTCGGCGGCGGCGGCGGCGTCCTGCACCTGCGGGTCGCCGACTTCGCGCCCGGTCGCGGCCGCCAGCGCGCGCGCCACATCGGCGGGCTCGAGCGGCCGCAGCAGCAGGCGCCGGCAGCGCGAGCGGATGGTCGGCAGCATACGTCCGGGTGCGTCGCTCACCAGCAACAGCAATGTGCGCGCGGGAGGTTCTTCCAGCACCTTGAGCAGTGCGTTCTCACCTTCCGAATTGAGCTCGTCCGCGGAGTCGATGATGGCGACGCGCCAGCCACCCGCACCGGCGGTCGAGCCGAAAAAGGAAACCGTGCGGCGGACATCCTCGACGCGGATTTCGGTAAAGAGCTTGCCGGTTTTCTCGTTGATCACGCGTTCGAGCACCAAAAGATCGCCTTGCGCCTGCGCGGCGATGCGGCGCGCGACCGGGTGGTCGGCGGCGACCGCGAGCGAGGCCGCCTTCTGCACGGCCGGCGCCTGCGGATCGGGATGCGCCAGCACGAAACGCGCGAGACGATAGGCGAGCGTCGCCTTGCCGATGCCGGGCGGGCCGCCGATCAGCCAGGCATGCGGAATGCGGCCGCCCTTGTATGCCTCGAGCAGCGCGCGTTCGGCCTCGCCATGCCCGAACAGCGCGCTGGTTTCGCGCGGGCGCAGGACGTCGATGTCGGCCGCGTCGTCGCTCACGGCGAAATCGTCTCCGTCGCGCGACGTTGCAGCCCCGGGTGCAGGCGCTGCTCGACGGCGGTCCAGATGCGTTCCGCCACCACGTCGCGCGGCGCGCGGCCGTCGATGACGACGCAACGCTTCGGCTCCTTTTCTGCGAGCGCGAGATAGGCCGTGCGCAACGCGTCATGAAATTCGACCAACTCCGCCTCGAAGCGGTCGGTTGTCCCCTTGCCGCGCCGGCGCTTGGCGCGCGCCAGGCCGACCGTCGCCGGAACGTCGAGCATGAAGGTGAGATCGGGCATGGCGGCGCCGACCGTGACGCGTTCGAGGCTGCGGATCAGCTTGGCGTCGACCTTGCCGAGCGCGCCCTGATAGACGCGGGTGGAATCGATGAAGCGGTCGCAGATCACCCACTTGCCGTCGACCAGCGCCGGACGGATCGTCGTGCGCACGTGATCGTCGCGGGCGGCGGCAAAAAGGATCGCCTCGGTCTCGGCGCCGAGCGGCTTGGCGATGCCGGAGAGCAGAATGTGGCGGATGATCTCGGCGCCGGGCGAGCCGCCCGGCTCGCGCGTGAGCACCACCTCGATGCCCGCCGCATTGAGCCGGTCGGCCAGCAGACGGGCATGGGTGGATTTACCGCTGCCTTCGCCGCCTTCGAAGGTGATGAAACGTCCGCGCATCTCGTCCTGTCTCGGCGGTGAAGAAAAGATCATAGCCGCTCGGCCCCGGCGCGGAACAGCGCGATTACCATTTCGGTCACCGCATCCAAGGCGCGCCCGGGCATATTGCCCGTGCCGACGCTCTCGGCGGCCTTGAGCGGCTCCTGCAAGACCAGCTTGTCGTCGCGCCAGACCTTGAGCAGGCCGATGGTCTGGCCTTGCGTGACCGGCGCCGGCACCGGGCCTTGATAAGCGATGCGCGCGATCAGCTTTTCGCCGCCGGCTTTCGGCACCATGATTTTCACCAGGCCCGGCGCCTGCAACGGCACCGAGCCGTTGGCGCCGCCATAGACCTTGGCGAAACCGAGGATCTGCCCTTCCGCGAAAAGATTACGCTGCTCGAAACTGCGGAAGCCCCATTCCAGGAGTTTCTTGGCTTCGTCGGCGCGCTCCTTTGGCGCTCTTTTCGCCATTGACGACGACGATCAGCCGCAGGCCGCCCTGCACCGCCGAGCCGACCAGGCCGTAGCCGGCCTCCTTGGTGAAGCCGGTCTTCAAGCCGTCGGCGCCGTCGACCGCGCCGAGCAGCGGGTTGCGGTTCTGCTGGCGGATCTTGTTCCAGGTGAACTCGGGCTGGCCGAAGATCTTATAGTACTCCGGATAGTCGAGGATGATGTGGCGCGCGAGCATGGCCAGCTCGCGCGTGGTGACGTGTTCGTTCGGATCCGGCAGGCCGTTGGAATTGGTGAACACCGATTTGGTGAGGCCGATCTCGCGCGCGCGCTCGGTCAGCTTCTCGGCAAACTCGTTTTCGGTGCCGGCAAGCCCCTCGGCCAGTACGATGCAGGCGTCGTTGCCGGACTGGATGATCATGCCGTGCAGCAGGTCGTCGACGGGAACCTTGCTGTGGATCGCGGCGAACATGGTGGAGCCGTGCGAGGGCGCGCCGCCTTTGCGCCAGGCATTCTCGCTCACGGTGAATTCGTCGGTGAGCTTGATGCGGCCTTCCTTGAGTTCGTGGAATACGTATTCGGCGGTCATCAGCTTGGCGAGACTGGCCGGAAAGATCAGTTTGTCGGCATCGCGCTCGTACAGCACGCCGCCGTTCTCGGCGTCGATCAGGATGGCGTGCGGCGCGTTGATGCCCGCTTCGTCCTTCTTGGGCGCCTCTTTTTTCTGCACGGCGGCGGCGGGCTTTACCGGCTTATGCTCGCTCTTCGGCGCGGCCAAGGCGAACGCACCGCAGGCGATAAGCAAAGCCGCCGCCGCCAGCAGTCGTCCGATTGCGCTAGGCCGAAATGCCATCATCAACGTTCTTTCGCCGGCGCGCGGAGGTGCGCGTCAATTGCGGCTTGGGCGGCGCGATGTGGGGGTAATTTGTGGCTCAGTAAAGGCCGCGGCCGCTCAGCAATCCCGCGCGGCTATCATAGCTCGGCGGGGCATAGGCGGAAACCGGCGAAACGTCGGGCTCCTCGTCCACCAGCTCGTCGCGGGCTACGGGCGGCTGCGGGCGGGCGGCGGCGGCAAGCTCGACGGTCTGCCGGCGCGGGGCATAGACCGCAGGCACCTCGCGGGCGCCCTCGCCCAGCCGGTACGGCCGGTCGGGCGGCGCCGGCACGCGGGTCGGCATTTGCGTCATCGGCCGGTTGTCGAAATAGGTTGGCGCGTAAGGCTTGTTGGACGCCACCAGCACCGGTACGGCCTCGCCCGGTGCGCCTTCGCGCAGGGTCGCCATCAGCTTGCGGTCGTCGGAGCCCTGCAGCGGCGCGCGCCCGACATAATCGACCCGCACCTTGGTGACCCCGTTGCCGTAGAAGCCCAACAGTTTGGCGGTCTTTACCGAGACGTCGATGACGCGGTTGCCGACATAAGGCCCGCGGTCATTCACCCGCACCACGATCGAGCGGTGGTTGGCGAGATTGGTGACCCGCGCATAGGACGGCAGCGGCATGGTCGGATGCGCCGCCGAGATCGAATTCATGTCAAAGATTTCGCCGTTGGCGGTGTAGCGGCCGTGGAAATCGTCGCCATACCAGGAGGCCAGGCCGACCGCGCTGTAATTCACGTCTTCCTGCGGCACGTATTCGCGGCCCGCCACCACATAGGGCTTGCCGACCCGGTAGACGCCGCCGCCTTTCGGCACCGGCTCGCCCGGCTCGACCACGCGGGCGCTGGCAGAGACGCCATATTGTGGATTGAGCCGTCCGGACAGGCCGCTCGAGCAGTTGGCGAGGGCCAGGCAGCCGGCGGCCACCCCGACGAGGCGCGCCACTAGGCAAACGCCGCCTCTGCCCCCAAATCCGCCCATTCGCCTACAATCCCCGATGCGAAGCGGTTAGACTACCCTGCGGCGCCCGTTTCGGGAACCGCCGGCCTGCGAGGTGGTAAATAGTTGGTTCCACTGCCACATTTGCCAGTCTTGCGGCAGGTTCGGAATAGCCCAAGGCAAGGCCCGCTTGCAAGGGCGAAGCGCATCGCCCATTGGATTACGCATAGCGGGATTGTGTTACGGAAGGGTGGCCGAGCGGTTTAAGGCACCGGTCTTGAAAACCGGCATACCCGCAAGGGTATCGTGAGTTCGAATCTCACCCCTTCCGCCAGTATCTCAAAAGACGCCGAATTGGCAGCGACTACCGACGCGTGCCGACCGCCATGTAGGTCGGATTGTACGCATGCGCAAGAGTCGGCACCTCACCCTGCGGGGGAGTTCGTGGGTTTTTCAGCTCCGTCCCCCAAAATCTTTGGGACCAAGCTTCCGACTTGCACCAATCCGGGTGACCCTAGGACCCATGGCGGCTCTGTGAAAGGCGCGGCGCCTTGCCACCATACTAGCCGGCGCCGCATACACCGCGCTTGAAAGGGTAAATCGCATGGACAACGGACCAGCCAATCCGGTGACGTATATCCAGGAGCATTTGCACGTCCTGTTGCCCACCTTGCGCGGCTTGGATGCCGCCGCCTCCAACAACGCCGGCGATCCATTGGTGGCACAACGCATGGTCGATGTGGGCCTCGATGGACTGATCGCGCTGGGCAATGACAGGAAACACGGCGGAGCGCTTGCCCGCACCGATGCCGTCGCATTGCAGCGACATTACCTGAACGTGATTTCGGACGAGGCCACCGCGCGCGCGCATCTCGGCTTTGAGATGCCCGCGCCCAGCGTTCCGGTCTCCGCGCTAGCCACCTTAGCCGAACATATCGATACAGTTGTCGTTGCTGTTGAAAAAAGATTTGACGATCTCAGCGAACAACTGAAGCCCAAAGTGGGGCCGCTATTCGGAGCGAGGCCGCCGAATCTCTCATCAAAAAGGTGAGCAAGGCACGTGGGAATAAACAAAAAAGTAAGAAGCACCAGAAGGAGAAAAAAGAACCAAAAGAACATGAAGTAAGTCACCGCGCTCAGGCGCCTGAGTGAAGTCTTTGCCTTGGTTGGTTGCAATAAAGCGGTTGGACTTTACACGGAAGACGACATTCAGGATTTCGTTGATGAAATCAAATTTCTGCACGACGATTACTACCGGGAAGAGAATTACCAGATCAGCAAAATTCCAGCGTACATCGAAAGCAATAAAGGCAAAGGTATAACGGGTTTAAGCCGCAGCACGATTGAGAATAATTATCTGCCCCGCATCACCAATATTATCAAGCACGGGTGCAAGATGGCCCATATCCCTTATCAGCTCGTCGGCGCAAAAATAATCTATGCCGACACAATTCCAAAAGCTCGGCAACAAGTGCCGCCCGATCCTCAGCGGCTCAACATTATATGCCGTAAGGGTGTCGCAACTCGCGTACTATTCGATGCGATATTCCCGCCGATGGCCGCGATTGCAGGTCGGCGTATTGGCATCATGAGCTTTCTTCGGAGAGAGAATATCATAAATTATGCTGGCCACTACATCGTGGCGCCGACTGATTTGGTCGAAAGCGGCGGTGTGTTGGTTGTGCCAGTCAAAACGGAAAGCAAGTTTGCAGCCATACGTCTTGCATGATTTTTTTACAGACATTGGACTTACGCCTTGGATGCTCCGTCAAGAGGGGTTTATTTTTAAGTGGCTCCATGAATCGGACGATCCGGCTGGCACCGCTCAAAAGCGAATGGACCATCTGATAGACGGGGAAACAGACGAAGCGCTTAAGCAATCGATCCAAGCATTTCGGCATCTGCGAGTGGCGACGGATCGGGATACAAAGGTCGATCCGGAAATGAGCCGGCAGCAGACGGGCCATGAGCCAGGCGATGTCCACAGCCATTACGGAGCCGCGGTGCTATCCCCTAAATTCGTGCACAGTGTCGCCACCGCGCCCCTGCCCCCCGGCATCGACGCGTCCATTTACAGCGGGATTGATTTTGACGAGTTTGCGGCAAACCGGCGATGGCCGCGAAACTTCAAGAAACTTTGGGCAGCCATGAAAAAAGCGTTAGAAGGCTGACACAATTACAACGGAGTAGCGACTGACCCGTAGGAGCGACGCCATTAAAACGCGCGAAGGTGCAAAACCGGCGACAACGGCCCCATACGGATCTAAGTATCCTTGTCGCCTTTTCAGCCCGCGGCCTCTCCAGCGAGCCTTATTCCGGCTTGCAGGCCCCGCCCCGCCCGCCCCGTCGGCGCCGTCTTGGGCGTTGAGCCCGTACTTTGGCTGAAAATGCCAACCGTCTCGCAAGCTCGCGATCTTGACAGCCCATCGGAGACGCAAAACGCCCGCGCAATGAGCTTAGGGCGGCGTAGGCTTTGCAGCGGTTGGTTCACCGTATCAGTATGGTCGGTTACCCGCCTTTATCGCACATGCCGTCTATCGATCTGAGGTTGCCGGCGGTGCGCCTCTCAACGACATACCTCGGTCTATTGCGGCTCTCGTCCAGGGCGCGCCGCAGATACTCGCCAAGCACACCAAGCATGAGAATTTGCACACCACTGAGAACCAGGACGACAACCATCAACGACGACCATCCTTCGATGGGCCGTCCGACGATCGCGTTGATGATGACGACGGCTGCGTAGATGAACCCCAGCGTGCTCACCAGAAATCCCAACACCGAAAATGCCTGGATCGGACGCAGGCTGAAGCCGTAGATCGAGTCAAATAAAAGCTTCAGCTTTTTGCGGAATGTCCAGCCGCTGGTCCCCGCCTTACGCGCGTCCTTGCGATAAGGAATGGTCGTCTGCTCAAACCCGAGCCAGGCGAGCAGCGCCATCACGTTGGTATTGCGCTCGCCGAGCGAATTGACCGCGTCCATCGCCGGACGGGATACCAAAAAGAAGTCGCTGCCGGCAGGCGCGAGATCTTTCAGGCCAGACCAACGGCGCATAAGCCAATGAAAGAAGCGCCCGGCCAGTTCTTCGTGCGCCGGGCGTCCGCGAGGCCCTGCCGTTCCGCCCAGACGACGGAGGCACCGCTTTGCCAAGCGGCAATCAACCGCGGGATTTCTTCCGGCGGGTCTTCGCCGTCGGCGGCCAGGACGATGGCTGCATCGCCTTGCGCATGGGCGAGGCCGCATAGAATTGCGGCGTGCGAACCGACATTGCGGACAAGACGGATTTCTGACACGCGTTTGTCCCGTTCGGCTAGTTGGCAAAGCACATCATAGGTGCGGTCACTGGAATGATCGTCGACGACGACCCATTCCCAACTCAAATCGGCGCCACCCATCACCGACGCCAGGCGCCCGTATAACGCTTCAAGGTTCTCCGCTTTGTTGAACGCCGGCGTCACCAACGAAAGGACAGGTCGATGCGCCGACTTCCCGGAAGACTGCGGCGTTACTGACATGCTCGCGCCAGGCAGCCAATGACGCGATCTTGATCGGCTGCGCTCAGACCGGGGTGGAGGGGCAGAAAGATGTGCCGGTCGCGCCCTTTTTCGCTTTCGGCAAGGGCTTGGCATTGCGGGCCCGGACAGTTGTTTCTATGCGCTGCGCAAATCCAACTGCCCGCAGGCCACGACGGTTCAAGATGGGCACACATGATGCCGCGCCGCGTCGCTATTCCCTGATCCAGCATGAATTGCATGACAGCGCGCTGATTAAGCCCGTCACGAAGCCGGATGGGGTAGCTTTGCCAATTCGAGCGCGCCCATGCTGGCTCGGTCAATGGGGTGGCAAAATCGCTCTCATGCAAAGCTGTATAGTAGCGCCGGGCCAGCGCCCGCCGTGCCTCAACAATCGCCGGCAGGCGCTTGAGCTGCTCGCGGCCGATAGCGGCGGCGATATCGGACAAACGCATATTGTACCCGTGCACATCATACTGCTCGAATTCGACCTGAGACGTTGCATGCCGAACATGCGCAGGGATCGACATGCCATGATTACGCAAGAGCCGTAGCGCCTGCGCCAAACGCGCATCTCGTGGTCAGCATTCCCCCTTCGCTGGTCGTCACAGGCTTGCGCCCGTGCAGCGAAAAACAGGCAATCTCGCCGTGCGGAGCGCCGATGCGCTGCCACCGGTCGCCGATCAGGATTTCCGAGCCGATGGCGCAAGCCGCATCCTCGATGACGACGAGACCGTGGCGTCGCGCGATTGCAAGAATGGCCGTCAGGTCGCACGGCATGCCGACTTGATGTACGGCGAGAATGGCGCGGGTTGCCGGACCTAGGCCTGCCTCGATCTTCTCAGGGTCGATTGTGAGCGTGTCCGGGTGCACATCGACGAACACCGGCCGTGCGCCGACCGTGCGGATGGCATTCGCCGTGGCTACAAAGGAATGGCTGACCGTGATGACTTCGTGGCCGGGTCCGATTTCCAACGCGCGCAGCGCCAGGTCGAGCGCGGCCGTGCCGCTGGAGACTGCGACGGCGTGGGCGGACCCCACGCAGAAGGCAAACTCCCGCTCGAACGCTTCGACCTCGGCACCCTGGCTGACCCAACCGGACCTGATCACCCGCGCCGCCGCCTCGCACTCGGGCGCGCCAAGATCAGGCCTGTGCATCGGAATGAAACGCCGATCAGCCGACATGGCGATGCTCCGCACGCGGCAGCCAGTTGTGCGTGATCTCTTCGGCGAGCAGCGCGCTTGGCGTTTTTCCGAGCACACCATAACAAGCAACCAATCGTTTGAAGTCCGTCTTCGAGCGCGACCGTAGGCCGGAAGCCGAACAGGCGCGCGGCCCGGCGCGTGTCGGCGCAGAGCGCTCCGACATCGCCCGGACGCGAGGCCTCGTGCACAATGCGCACCTTGCGTTCCACAACGCGGCCGACCGTCGCGGCGAGATCGACAATCCGCACCGGCACCCCGCTGCCGAGGTTGACGGTCGTACCGATGGCGGCGTCGCAGCGCGCGGCTGCGGCGAGCCCCGCGGCGGTATCCTCGACATAGGTGAAGTCGCGCGTTTGCGTGCCTTCGCCGAACACGATGAGCGGCCGCCCCGCCAGGGCGCGCAGCACGAATTTCGGGATGACCTCGCCGGCGTCGCCCTCGTGATGGCAGCGCGGCCCGTAGGCGTTGAACGGCCGCACGATCGTCACCGCCATGCCGGGCAATTCGCCATAGACGCGGGCATAGGCCTCGCCGGCAAGCTTGGCCGCGCCGTAGACCGTGCTCGGACAGGTCGGATGGTTCTCATCCATGGGCGATGCGACGGCCGAGCCGTAGACCTCGCTCGACGACACCTGCACGAAGCGCGGCACGCCGGCAGCGCGCGCCGCTTCGAGCATCGCCAGCGTTCCGGTGGCGTTGACCTCGTGGTTCTCGCGCGGGGAATGCAGCGAGTGGCGCACTCCCAAACAGGCGAGATGGAATACTGTGTGTGCCGCGCGCAGCTCGTTATGAAAAGCCTGAGGGTCGCGCACGTCGCCGACCACCAGGCGCATCCGCTCGGAGGGAATCGCCGCGAGATTTTCCCGCTTGCCGTTGACGAGATTGTCGATGACCACGACGCGCTCGCCGTCACGGACAAGCTGTGCGGTGAGCGTCGAGCCGATGAAACCGGCGCCGCCGGTGACCACGATCCGGTCGCGTTTCACCGGCGCCGGTCCTTGCGCTGCCTCATCACGCGCGCCGGAACGCCGGCCGCAACCGCGCCGGCCGGGATGTTGCGTGAGACCACCGCGCCGGCGCCGATAATGGCGCCGCGCCCGATGGTCACGCCCGGCAGGATCGTAGCATTGGCGCCGATATCGGTTCCCGCCTCGATGCGGATCGGCCGCGTGGCGAGGTCGGTCGCGATTGCCGGTAGTGCTTCGGGCAGGCCGGTGTGATCGGAACCGATGATGCGCACCCCGGGCCCGATCCCCACATCGTCGCCGATCTCTAGGTCGCGCCCGTCGATGAAAGCCTGTGGCCCGATCCAGGTGCGCTCGCCGATGATACAGCGCCCGTCGTGGCGGCCCTGCAGGCAGGCGCCGTCGCCGATGATCGTCCCGCCGCCGATCGTATAGGTCGCGCCGTCGCGCAGACGGACGCCGCGGCCGATCGCAACCGCGTCGCCGAGCCGCACACCGAGCGCGCGCCAGACAATTCCGCGCATGGTGGCGTCGAACTCGGCTGAGCCGTCGGCGAAGCGGTCGAGCAGCAGCGTGAGTGCGGCGTGATCGCGGCTCGCGCGCAAATGATCGGCGAAATCGGAAACGAAAGCGGGATCGGGCCGCACCTCGCGGGCGGCATGGGTCGGGCGCACCAGCTTGGTCACGATAGCGGGACGAATGGGCTTGCTCCGGCTTTGCTCACGGGATCACCTGACTGTTGCCGCCAATGATGCACCCCTGCGGCGCCCGCCGCCAAGCCCCCTAAATCCAATCAGTTGCCGGCATCACCACTGCACCTTGAGGCCGCCGGAGAAGAGATGCGCCACGTCGCTGCCGCGGATTTCGGCGTCATAGTTTGCAAAGGCCCGCCATTGCGGGGCAAAGCCGATTGTCAGCCCGCCGCCCAGCAGCGCCGCCGTGCGATCGGGCTGCAGGCCGGTCACCGGGAACGTGGTCGCCGTCGGATCGGCAAGGAAGCTTGCCGTGTAGCCGCCGGCATCGTTGAGGAAGTCGTACAGGATGCGCGCCCTGATTTCGGGCGTCACCGCGCTGCCGTTTGCGAGCGTGTAGGTCCGGTAGGCGCGCGCCCCGGCATAACCCTTGAGCGCATCGATATCGGCGCTGTTGCCGGCGAGATCGAGGAACACCGTGCCGCTCTCGGTGAAGGCATCGGTGTGCAGGTGCGTGTAGACCAGTCCCGCCAGCGGCTGCACGGTGCCGCCCCAGAGCGGGAACCGCCGCGCCGCCTCGATACCGGCATTGAAGCTGGTGGCGTCATAGGACGAGACTGCCGGCGTCGGGAACAGGCTCAGCCGCGTGGCGTCGATCGAATGGAAACCGCCGGTAATCACGCCGCTGAATGACCACAGGCCGGGCCGGTAGCTGCCATAGCCGCCGACGCGCAACGTATCGATGCTGCCGTAGTCGCCGGTCACGTCCTGCGTCACATTGGTCTGCTCGTAGCCGGCGGCAAAGCCGGCGAGCCAGTCGCCCTTGCGATAGTCGAGCCCCGCCGTGCCGCCGCCGCTCCGGTAGTTGAAGCCGAAGTTCGCCGGCGTGCCGGAGAAGTCGGCGCGGCCGAACGAGCCCTTGGCCCAGGCGGTCCACACGCCGCGCTCCGCTAAGGGCGGCGCCTTGAGGAACGGCGCCATCGCCAAGGCCCGCGATCCCTCCCCGGCATAGCCAAGCGCCGCAACCGGCAGACCGTCGTCGCCGACGCTCTCCTCGGCATAGGACATGGCCGCCGAGGCCGCGCCCGGGGCCTCAGACCCGCCGTCGCGCCCGCGCCCGAGCAGTCCGTCGACGAAGTTGAACTCGCCGTCCAGGATCGCGGTCTGGAACGTGGTGTGCAGGTCGCCCAACAGCCAGTTGGTACCCGCCAGCGTCAGCGCCCGCCCCGACTGGTACAGCGCGTCGATGAAATTCTGGGAGTCGGTGTTGGTGTTGAATTCTTGATCCCGGGACCGACGATAAAGGTCAGGCTCTGGTCAGGGCCGTAGAGCACCGACCCCGGTCCGATGGTTTCCGTGGTCGTGACTGTGGTGTTGGTGCCCACCGTCGTGTTGCCGATGAAGAGTGACGGACCTGGCGGTCCGAGCACGCCAAGATTGCCGACCGAATTGAGCGCATTGAGAATAGTCGCACCGTTCGGTCCGGCGAGAATCTCTGCAACTGATTGGCCAGCGGCCCCGACCCCGGCACCACCGGTCCGACCGTGACGGCCGAACCCGGCAGCGTCACATTGGTGACCGTGGTCCCTGCGTGGTCGAGTTCGTATAAGTGTTGTTGCCGATGGTGAGCGGGCCGGAAGTTCCCGCCACTGCGCTGACCGCGAGCATCACCGCCCCGGCCACAGGTGCTGCTTCGAGCAGCCGCCGCAGCGCCCACAGGCGGTTTGGGTTGCGCTCTTCTGACATCACCACTGCACCTTGAGGCCGCCGGAGAAGAGATGCGCCACGTCGCTGCCGCGGATTTCGGCGTCATAGTTTGCAAAGGCCCGCCATTGCGGGGCAAAGCCGATTGTCAGCCCGCCGCCCAGCAGCGCCGCCGTGCGATCGGGCTGCAGGCCGGTCACCGGGAACGTGGTCGCCGTCGGATCGGCAAGGAAGCTTGCCGTGTAGCCGCCGGCATCGTTGAGGAAGTCGTACAGGATGCGCGCCCTGATTTCGGGCGTCACCGCGCTGCCGTTTGCGAGCGTGTAGGTCCGGTAGGCGCGCGCCCCGGCATAACCCTTGAGCGCATCGATATCGACGCTGTTGCCGGCGAGATCGAGGAACACCGTGCCGCTCTCGGTGAAGGCATCGGTGTGCAGGTGCGTGTAAACCAGTCCCGCCAGCGGCTGCACGGTGCCGCCCAGAGCGGGAACCGCCGCGCCGCCTCGATACCGGCATTGAAGCTGGTGGCGTCATAGGACGAGACTGCCGGCGTCGGGAACAGGCTCAGCCGCGTGGCGTCGATCGAATGGAAACGCCGGTAATCACGCCGCTGAATGACGACAGGCCGGGCCGGTAGCTGCCATAGCCGCCGACGCGCAACGTATCGATGCTGCCGTAGTCGCCGGTCACGTCTGCGTCACATTGGTCTGCTGTAGCCGGCGGCAAAGCCGGCGAGCCAGTCGCCCTCGCGATAGTCGAGCCCCGCCGTGCCGCCGCCGCTCCGTAGTTGAAGCCGAAGTTCGCCGGCGTGCCGGAGAAGTCGGCGCGGCCGAACGAGCCTGGACCAGGCGGTCCACACGCCGCGCTCCGCTAAGGGCGGCGCCTTGAGGAACGGCGCCATCGCCAAGGCCCGCGATCCCTCCCCGGCATAGCCAAGCGCCGCAACCGGCAGACCGTCGTCGCCGACGCTCTCCTCGGCATAGGACATGGCCGCCGAGGCCGCGCCCGGGGCCTCAGACCCGCCGTCGCGCCCGCGCCCGAGCAGTCCGTCGACGAAGTTGAACTCGCCGTCCAGGATCGCGGTCTGGAACGTGGTGTGCAGGTCGCCCAACAGCCAGTTGGGGGGGGGGGGGGCCCCCTGGTCGCGGGAGGCGGGTTGAAAGGCGGCTGATACCGAACGCGAAAGCGCGCGGGGCGGTTGGGCCAACGCTCGGCGGCAGCGAGCCGAGAAATATGCGGAACCACCCCTCCACGGCGCCGGGGCGTGATCCTGGTCGATACCGTACGGTTTGAGATCGGCCATTTGCGCGGGGGGGGGGGGATGCGGCGATCCGGTGCTCGCGGGGCCTGCTCGAGGGGGGGGGGGGGGGGGGGGGGGGTGCCACCGAGGTGCTGACGCATCCCTTCGTGATCGGGGGCAGGAGAAATCGCGCTTGGCAATCTTCGGCAGCGCGCCCTGATACTTACGCTGTTGCACGATCTCGCCGCGTGCGACCGGGGGGGGGGGGGGGGGGGGGGGGGGGGGGGGGGGGGGGGGGGGGGGGGGGGGGGGGGGGGGGGGGGGGGGGGGGGGGGGGGGGGGGGGGGGGGGGGGGGGGGTCGCCACCGAACAAGAAGTTCTGGATTTTATCGACCGGCACGCTCTGTTCGGATACGGTATCGGCTATGTCGATGCGCATCTGCTCGCGGCGGTTCGTCTAAACGGCCGACGGCAGGCCTTTGGACACGACGACAAGCGGTTGCGTGCGGCTTGCCGTGAACGGCTTGGTCTGCCGGGCGCAAACTAAACGTCAAACGACGGCGAATTGGCGCGTGCCTTGCGGGTCCAATTCGAGCCGCGCCAAATGCGCCACACGTAGCAAATCTGTCTGCGAACACATGCGATCCGGGTTGATCGTTATGTGGAAATACCCGTAACGAGAACTCGATCCTTGTTGCATGATCCGCACATCGGTCAGAAAACTTTTCAGATCGACGGAAACGCTGTTGCCGATCGCCGCCAGCACCACGTAGTCGTTTTCTTTTTTAAAACCTCGCCGCCAGATGGCTCGTAGCGCGCTTCGTGCGGCCGCCCTTGCGGCCCGTGATGATCACGGCGCCGCCCCGTCATCATGCCTGCTAGCGACGATGGCTTCGCGCAGCCGACGCAGTTCCTGTATAGCATCCTCGACGAGTTTGGCATCGACCAGGATGCCGCTGTTGGCGCGCCGAGCGAGTTGATTAAGGTTGCCGCCGATCTTGCCGATTTCGCCGAGAAATTTGGCGAGGGCACGGGCGGTCTCTGTCGGTTGCCGGCGGCGGGGCGGCGGCAGTGTCGGTTGCAGGTCGAGCGCGGCCACGACGGCTACGCGCGCGAAACTGCACGGACCGACTCCCGCCCGCGCGGCGGCGGCGTCGAGCGCCCGCCGCTCATCCGAGGTAATTCGGATTTCGTAAGCGCAGCGGTGCGTCGTGGTTTCGATGCTTTGTCCGGTTGCACAGGGGGCCTCCCCCTTGCCCAGTGTTGGCGGTGGTCCAGAAAAATGGACCACCGCCACTGCTGGCATACGCTCTCACTTCACACTTTCAGATCGCCTTTGAGAGTGAGTTCGGAGGCTGCGTCGGCCTCACCTTCGTTGTCCTGATCGGCCGGCATCTCATTTACCGGCCCGAGGAAACGCGTCCGGATTTCCCAACCGCTCAGCGGCGCCGTTACCCGATGAAACGTCTTGTTCGAGTTCGGGAAGCCGACCAGGGCGGCGTCGCCGAATACGATGACGCGCGGAAAGACGCAAAAATCGGTCTCCCGCTCGACGACGTGGCTCTCGGTCGCGGCGTAAGCGACAAACGCCGGGTCGCCCTAATCGGCACCACATAGGGCGCCTCCGTTTCCAGCGCGTTCGCGGCCCACTGGATCAAAACCGCGGTGATCTCGGGCGGGATCGTGACCGGCTGCCCGCTGTAGAGGCCGTCCAGCGATGTAACCAGGTCGGCCCTCGCCAATTCGGCGAGCCTTTCGCCGAAAGCCTCGGAGGCCTCGCCCGGCCTCGCCTTGGGAAACGCCTCCCCAGGAGCGCCAACACCCGAAGAAACTCCAGGGTGTCCGGCGAGAACGCGGCGCGGGCACGCTGGACCAGCAAGGCGGGCGGGCAGCTCACGGTCGCACCGGGGTGGGCGATCCGTTCCAGGACCAACACCGCCCGGTCCGCCGGCAGCGGGCCGATTCCTTCGGTGCGTTGGCCTGCTTGAGCAGGTTGTACGAGACCGGCGACGTGCTGCCAATCGATGCCGCCGCCTGCTTCTTGGCCAAAGAGGCCGGCCGAAGGCGCGCGTGAGCACGCCGTAAATCGTAGCAAAGATGTACATGATGACGGTCCTCAAGTTGTCTTGTGAGGACGGCCGTCACCGGCAGTTTGTTGCTGCCTTGACCGTCGGGAAGCCGGTTTTGTACGCTGTCGCGTACGCAAACAGGCTGGCACGTCGGTTAAAGCTCAATTTCAGCGGTGAATTCGCTATTGGCGGAAAGTCTCACCCCTTCCGCCAATTCCTCAGTCGAGCAGCCAGGAGAACGCCCGCCGCAATTCGGCGGCGCCATTCGTCTCATACCAGCGGCCATGCGCCAGGATGATGCGCGCCGGATTCCACGCCAGCATGGTTTCCACCGCCGCGCGCAATTCGCGCTTGTGCCGCCAGGTGAAAGTCAGCCGCAGGTCGCGCGGCAGGCCGCCATGCGGGGGCGTGACGCCGCCGATCCACATCAGCAGAAACAGGAAGACGAGCCGAGCTTTTCCGGTTCGAAGTTCTCGATCAGGTCGGTGAGGATGAGCGTGCGGCTCGCGCGGTGGAAGAACTCGATTTCGGTCATGTAGCTGCCGACAACCGGCAGCGTGGCGATCTCGGCGTCCCACGGATAACCGGCGTCGCGCCCGAGCGGCAGGCTGTCGAAGGCGATGCGGCCCTTGGCCTGCTTCTGGATGCGCGGCGCGAGATAAACGTCGGCTTGCGGAAACGCCGCTTTCCATTCCGGGATCCACCAGTAATAAATCCGGTTGGGGCCGACGATAAAGCGCACTTTGCCGGCGCGCTCGATCTCCGCCCGCAATGACGGGGTGAGCGGCGTCGGCGAGTGGATGAAAAGATCGCCGGAGGCAAGCCGGATCGCGGTCATGCGGGTGGGAAAAGGGTATTTCGGCCAGGGAATGCCGAAGCGGATCACCGGTCCATCGACGATCCATATCTCGTCGGCGACGCGCTTGAGCGTGTTGAGCGGCGGATAGGTCGCCAGCGCGTCACTCGGCATCGCGGGCTAGAAATCGAACGGAAACAGCGTGTCGATCGGCAGAAACGGCCCGCCCCGGGTGCGGCAGGCGCGCTGGCAGGCGCGGTCGGCGGCGTCGGTGTATTTGAGGCAGCGGCCTTGGCCGTCGCGTTCGAGGCAGCCGACCATATTCCAGGCGGTATAGGAGCCGCAATCGCTCCAGCAGGCGTCCGAAGCCCAGATCGATTGCGCGCGCTTGCTCAGCGCGAACGGCGGCGCGCTGCTGTGCCGGTTGTAGCGCCAGACCGCAGCATCGCCGGCCGTCGCCGGCAGCGCCGACATGCCGCCAAGCAGCAGAGCTAGAACGAGGGCGAAACGCTTCATGGGCTGCCTCTCCGAGGCGGTGAGCATAACCCCGCCGTGCCGGGGCGCCAATCGGGGCGGTGGACCGGCTGCCGCGGCGGGAACTTCCCGCCTCCGGTGGCTGTTGCTATTGTCGCAAAGTCGTTGGGGGCGGTTTGGCGCCAAGGAGCAGCCGGTTGAGCACGATCGCAGAGCCGCCAGCCGAAACCGCGAGAACCTCCACCCAGAACTTCGGCACTGCCGGCATCAAGCCTTTGGAGCGAGCGAGCCTGGTCACCCGGGCATTCATGGCCGTGGTGGCTTTCGTGGAACGGCTCAATCTCGCCTACAGCGCGGTCGGCAATCCGCCGATCTATGACAACGCGGTGTTTCCGTGGACGAAAGCGATCGAGCGCGAATGGCGCGCGATCCGCAGCGAGCTCGACCGCGTGCTCAGGCGCAAGGACGATCTGCCCGGCTTCCATGAGCTGTCGACCGACGTCTCCGTCATCAGCCAGGACCGCGGCTGGAAGACGTTTTTCCTGTGCGGCTACGGTTTCCGCTCCGCCAAAAACATCAAGCTGTGCCCGGAGACCTGGCGCGTCTGCCAAAACATCCCCGGCTTGATCACGGTGATGTTCTCGATCCTGGAGCCGGGCAAGCATCTGCCGCCGCACCGCGGGCCCTATAACGGCGTGCTGCGGCTGCATCTCGGCCTGATCGTGCCGGAGCCGCGCGAGCGGCTCGGCATCCGCATCGAGAAGCAGGTCTACCGCTGGCGCGAAGGCGAAGCCGTGATCTTCGACGACGCCTACGAGCACGAGGCCTGGAACCGCACGCCGCACACGCGCGTGGTGCTGTTCGTCGATTTCATCAAGCCGCTGCGCCAGCCGGCGCGCTTGCTCAACTGGCTGCTGCTGCATCTGGCCGTGTTCACGCCCTTCATCCGCGAGGGCATGGATAACCAGAAGGTCTGGGAGAAGAAGTTTTATGCGCAAGCCGAGGCCTTGCGGAACCGCTAGACCGCACCCGATAACGCTGGCGCATGGGGGGCGCTTCGCTACGGCCGTGGATGAGCGGCCTGCGTAGCAGCTTGCCGGAAATCGAATTCGGCACCTCATAGATCGAGCCGTAGCTCAACACGTGGCTCAGCGCGATCAGCCGGTTGGACAATTTCGGCGGCGGCGGCGTCTGGAACGAATAGGACGTCGGATTGTGGCACAGGAAGCAGTTGACCACGTTGCTGATAGGGGTGTTCTTGGCGTTCTGCACGAAGGTTTCGGCCGTCGCATTCGCCAGATTGACCGAGCCGACGGCACTGGTCTGGTCGCTTTTCAGGTTATAGGAGTTGGGCAGCATCCACACCGTTCCGACCAGATTGTAGCTGGCGAAGACCGCCTGCGGCGGCTTCTGCCCGGCGAGGAACCCTTGACGCTTGCTTGTTGAGCACCAAGATGTTGCCCGGCCCGTTCGGCTGGTTCTCGCCGCCGGTCTGGTTTTCCAGCACGACATTGGTCGACCGGTGACAGCTTCTGGCTTGCCGCGTCGAAGCCGCAGGACGGGCGGGATCGAGCGCCTGGTTCGCTTGCGAAAACGGCGTATTGGCTTTGTAGAGCGTGTAGCTTTTCGGATCCTTGCGGGACGCCGAGGGCGTGAAGGTGTTGTCCGGCGTCGCCGGTGAATTACATTATATGCTCGAACGTGCCCCACAAAAACTCCGGATGATTGATGGTGTGGCCGACGACGTGCAGGCCGACCAGCGCGACCGTCACGGTTTCGAACTTCCCGGGCACCGGCGCGATCGTGACCAAGCCGAGGACTTAGTTGTGATTTGCAGCACCGGCACCTGCGCCTGGGTCGTAAAGGCCCCGGCCGGCGGCTGTTGTCCCGGGAGCGAGCCGCAGCCAGGTCGCTTTGAACACAGCGGCGCCGACACTGAAGGTCGAGCTTGCCGGCTGGCTCTGGTAGCCGCCGGTCGCGATCAGGTTTTTCCGCGCGGTGTCGAAGTAGGACTTGTTCATGTGCACCGAGGCGTAGACCGGGTAGCCGTGCTGCGCGACCAGCATGTTGCCGTCGGCTTCGACGATGGCCCCCGCGCCTTCGGTAAATCCGGGGGCGCCGTGGAACGTCTGCGCACGGGCGGCGAGCGTCAGCGGCCGCACCTTGGCCTCGCCGGCGTCCTCGGCCGTGTTCAATAGATCGGCCGGCGTGGCAAGCATCATGAACCGGGGCACACTTGTGCCCGAAGCCGGGTCGGTAATCAGCGCGGTCGCCCAAACGAAAGCCTCTCACGACCATTCGTGGAAATTGCAGTCCGGCGTCGGCAGCGTCTGCGTGTCGGTCGTTGGAAACACTGCGTTCGGCGCCAGATATTTGCCGAGGCCCTCCGACCACCCAAACGGCGGACAGTTCTTGGCCGGCTGCGGCGTGGCGGCGCGAGCGCCAACGGCACAGGAAAAACCGAGCGCCGCGACGGTCAATGTGACGATCAACAGGGGACGATTTGTCATGGTGTGGGTACCTTTTGGGTATCTGCGCGCACTCAGACGCGCCAACGAAAGCCCACAAACGATACTAGCAACAATCAATATTGCAACCTTTAATATATGTGGGAATTACATCGTATTTGGCCGGTTTTGTAAAATTACCGTCGCAAACCAAATCGCCCGCCCGCTGGCAGCCCGCCTTGATCTCAACCCGGATCGCTTGTAGCTCCTGGCCCGCATGCTCGATCCCGACAAGAAACCCGCCGCGCCCAAGGTGAGCTTCGTCTCGCTCGGCTGCCCGAAGGCGCTGGTCGATTCAGGAGCGCATCGTCACGCGGCTGCGCGCGGAGGGCTATGAGCTTGCGCGCGAGCATGCCGGCTCGGACGTCGTCATCGTCAACACCTGCGGCTTTCTCGACAGCGCCAAGGCGGAATCGCTCGCGGCCATCGGCAGCGCGCTGAAGGAAAACGGCAAGGTCATCGTCACCGGCTGCATGGGCGCCGAGCCGGAGAGCATTGCGGCCGCCTATCCGCAGGTGCTGGCGATCACCGGCCCGCAGCAATATGAGAGCGTGGTCGAGGCGGTGCATCGCGCGGTGCCGCCGCAGCACGATCCGTTTCTCGATCTGGTGCCGCCGGAAGGCATCAAGCTGACGCCGCGGCACTACGCCTACTTGAAAATTTCGGAAGGCTGCAACAACCGCTGTTCGTTCTGCATCATCCCGCGCCTGCGCGGCGACCTGGTGTCGCGCCCGGCCGCCGACGTGCTGCGCGAGGCGGAGAAGCTGGTCGCCGCCGGCGTGAAAGAACTGCTGGTGATCTCGCAGGACACGTCCGCCTACGGGCTCGACATCAAATATGCGGCGAGCCAATGGCGCGACAAAGAGGTGCGCGCGAAGTTCATCGATCTCGCGAGCGGCTTAGGCGAACTCGGCGTCTGGGTGCGGCTGCATTACGTCTATCCCTACCCGCACGTGGACGCGGTCATTCCGCTGATGGCCGAGCGCAAGGTGCTGCCCTATCTCGACATCCCGTTCCAGCACGCCGCGCCCGACGTGCTCAAGCGCATGAAACGGCCGGCCGCGCAGGAGAAGACGCTGGAGCGCATCGCCAAGTGGCGAGCGATTTGTCCCGGATATTACGCTGCGCTCGACCTTCATCGTCGGCTTTCCGGGCGAGACCGACGCCGATTTCGATTACTTGCTGCAATGGCTCGAGGAAGCCGCGCTCGACCGCGTCGGCTGCTTCAAATACGAGCCGGTGCGCGGCGCCGCCGCCAACGATATGGCCGCGGCCGTGCCGGACGAAGTGAAAGAGGAGCGCTGGCACCGCTTCATGCAGGCGCAGCAGAAGATTTCGACGCGCCGACTCAAGCGCAAGGTCGGCACGCGGCAGCAAGTCATCATCGACGAAGTCGGTCCGACCGTTTCAAAGGGCCGCTCGATGGCCGATGCGCCGGAGATCGACGGCGCGGTTTACGTGGCGAGCAAGCGGCCGCTGCGCGTGGGCGAAATCGCGACGGTGAAGATCGAGCGCGCCGACGAATACGATCTGCACGGCGCTGTTGTGGGCTTTTGATTTCGCCGCGCGGTTCCGCCCAAAGTTCCAGTTCCCGACGTGCAACTTCGGAACACGCAAACGCGGCTGGGCGTTACGCAGACATCCTTCATCACAAGGAGGTCATGCCATGCCACTCAAAAGCACGTTGTTCGTCGCCGCACTGACGCGCGGCCACATTATCGGCCCCCGCCTCGGCTGCCATCGTTGCGTCTGCCATGACGCCGCTCAACATTCGTTCCGGGCCGGGACCGCAATACAGCGTCATCGGCGCCATCCCCGGTCGCGGCCGCGCGATCGTCAACGGCTGCATCCAAGGCAGCCTGTGGTGCCAGGTAAGCTACAACGGCATACAAGGCTGGGCCTATGCGCAGTATATGACGGCGACGCTGTCCGGCCGCTCTTTCGCCGTCGCCGAGAGCGTCAGCGCGCTGCCGCCGGTGACCTATCAGGCGCCGATTGAAACGGTGGGGACCGCGGTTCCGGCTCCGATGATTGCCGGCACGCTGATCGCGCCACCGGCCGCGCCGCCGCTTTCGCTCAGCCCGCCGCCGGCCGTCGGCAGCTACGTTGTGAGCCATCCGCTCGCGCCGGTTTATCTCAACGGCGAGGTAGTGGAAGGCGTCGGACTGCCGGAGGACGTCGCGCTCGCTCCGGTGCCGGGCTTCGACTACCAATACGCCTACATCAATAACCAGCCGGTTCTGGTCGAGCCGCAGACGCGGCGGGTCGAGTACATCTATCGCTGAGTTGCGAGCGCCGCCCCCGCGCAAGCGAGGACGGCGCTTGGCGGTCACAGCCGGTAGAACTTAACCGCATTGTCGTGAAATACCTTGCGCTGCTCGGCCTCGGTATATTCCGACATGACCTTGCGATAGACGCGCGAAGAAATCGGCATAGCTCGCATGCAATTTTTCCAGCGGGAAATTGCTGCCGTAGATGGTGCGCTCGATGCCGAAGATCTGAATCGAGTCGCGGATCACCTGGCGCGCCTGCGGCAGCGTGATGCCCTGGTTGAACATGCCGAGCCCGGACAGCTTCACGTGCAGATTAGGGAACGCCGCCATTGCCGTGAGTGCGGCGCGCCACTCGTCGATCGCTGCCGGCGTACGTGCGGTAAGCATGCCGGCGTGCACCAGGATCATGCGCACATTCGGAAACGCCTTGATCAATTCGACCGCATGCGCGGCCTGCCCGGCATAGACCTGTAGCTCGAAATGTAGGTTGTGTTTTTCGAGCAGCGCGAAGCCGCGGCGGAAATCGCGATCGTTGCAGTAATCCGCGCGCGGCGCGCCCTGGCGCACGGGGTCGCTGTCCCAATAGAGCATCTGCCGCACGCCGCGCAGATTGGGGAATTGCTTCTGCGCCGTGAGCGCCGCTTCGGCGTCGGGACTGGCCAGATCGACATTGCAGACGATGCCGTGCGGAAAGCCGTGCTTGTCGGCGGTTGCTTGCAGCCAGCGCGTTTCGTCGAGCGCGCGTCCGGATCCCCACATGGCGGTGACGTGCACCGATTTCACCGCGCCCTGCGGCACGATGTCGTTCATCCATTCCTCGACCGGATAATCGCGGCGGATGCCGAAATAATCGCCGAACATGCGCGGGATCGGCGGATCGGCCAGCCACGCCACGTCCTTGCGCAGCCAGATGTGATGGTGGGTGTCGATCATCGGGCCGCTGTAAAGCGCCATGGTTCCTCCGTTTATTGTTTCAGTGCGCGCACGACTTTAACCACCGCGCCGGTCAATGTCTTGAGCTCGTCGGCCGCAATGGTGAAGGCCGGCGTGAGGTAGATGATATTGCCGAACGGCCGCACGAACACGCCCTCCTCCACGAAGCGCGCGCGCAGCGCGTCGAGATTGTCGATTGCGTTCATCTCGACCACGCCGATGGCGCCCTTCACGCGCACGTCTTTTACGCCGGGCATGGCGCGGCACGGCTCCAGGTCCCGCGACAGCGCCGCCGAAATCGCCGCGACCTGCTCAAGGCGGGGCTCGCGCTCGAACAAATCGAGCGAGGCATTGGCCGCCGCGCAGGCCAGCGCATTAGCCATGAAAGTCGGGCCATGCATCAGTGCCTTCTTGGGATCGTCCGACCAGAAGGCGTCGAATACTCTTTTCGTCGCAACGGTGGCCGCCAGCGGCAACGTCCCGCCGGTGAGCGCCTTCGACAGCGTGATAATGTCGGGCGCAACCTCTGCCTGCTCGCAGGCGAACATCGTGCCGGTGCGGCCGAAGCCGGTGAATATCTCGTCGAAGATCAGAATTTGTTCGGCTTCGTTCGCGATCCGTCGCAACAAGCGAAGCACCTTCGCGTCCCGGAAAATCATGCCGCCGGCGCCTTGCACCAGCGGCTCGACGATGATGCCGGCGTATTCGGTCGCGTGTCGTTCGAAAAACGTCGTCAAGGCCGCGCAAATCCTCAACCGGTTCGGGACCGAGGTCGATCACCGCATGAATCGGCAGCGCGCTCGTGAAACACGTCATGCATGCCGATGTTCCGGTCGCTCACCGACATCGCGCCCTGGGTGTCGCCGTGATAGCCGTATTTGAAGGCCATGAATTTCGTTTTCGTCGGCCGACCGGCGTTGATCCAATATTGCAGCGCCATCTTGAGCGCGACTTCGACTGCGACCGATCCGGATTCCGAAAAGAACACGCGGTTGAGATCGCCCGGCAGCAGCGCGGAAAGCCGCCGTGCCAGCGTGAACGCGCCCTCGTGCGCCAGCCCGCCGAACATCACATGCGGCATCTGCTTGAGCTGCTTGGCCACCGCGTGCCGGATGTGCGGCTGGTTGTAGCCGTGGCAGGCGGTCCACCAGCTGGCAATGCCGTCGATCAGCTCGCGGCCGTCCGCCAGCACGATGCGCGAACCTTGCGTGCGCACCACTGGCAGCGGCGGGGTTATCGTCTTCATCTGGGCATAGGGCAGCCAGACGTGATGCGAGACCGGCCGCGTACCAGTCCGGCGGATCGCTGTTTTTGCCGGTTTCGCCCGCCATTTGGCGTTTCCCCGAGGTGGTCTTGGCGGGCATTTAGCCTAATGTGCTAGTCAAGGTCACCATGCCGTCGCTCGATCAATTCGCGCAAGCAAAGCTCGACGATCTGCAGCGCCGCCATCTGCGTCGGGCGCTGGCCGAAACGTTGCGCGAGGACGGCATCTGGGTCGAGCGCGACGGCAAGCGGCTGCTGTCGTTTTCCTGCAACGACTATCTCAACCTGACCCAGCATCCGGCCATCAAGCAGGCGGCCAAGGCCGCGATCGAGACCTATGGCGCGGGCTCCGGCGCCTCGCGACTGGTCACCGGCAACCACCCGCTCTACGCGCAACTGGAGGCGCGGCTTGCCCGCATCAAGCAGACGCAAGCCGCCGTCGTGTTCGGTTCCGGCTATCTCGCCAATGCCGGCATTATCCCGGTGCTGATCGGGCGCGACGGGCTGGTGCTCGCGAGACGAGCTGTCGCACGCCTGCCTGTTCGCCGGCGCCCAGTTATCCCACGGCACCGTGATAACGTTTCGCCACAATGATGTCGCGCACGCGCGCGAACTGCTCGTCCGCCATCGCGCCGAGCACGACCATGCGCTGATCGTCACCGACGGCGTATTCTCCATGGACGGCGATCTGGCGCCGCTCGCCGCTCTGCTGGCGCTCGCCAACGAGCACGATGCCTGGCTGATGTCGGACGACGCGCATGGACTGGGCGTGGTCGGCGGCGGGCGCGGCTCGAGCTTTGTGGGCAATACGCATATTCCAATTCCTTTGCAGATGGGCACGCTGTCAAAGGCGGTCGGCGCCTATGGCGGCTATCTGTGCGCGTCCGAGCCGGTCATCGATTTGATCCGCAATCGCGCACGCACATTGATCTATTCGACCGGCCTGCCGCCTTCTTGCGTCGCCGCCGCCATCGCCGCCCTCGACCTGATCGAGCGCGAGCCGGGCTACGCCGCATTGCCGGTGCAAAAAGCCAAAGCTTTCACCGAGGCTGCCGGCCTGCCCGATGCGCAAAGCCCGATCGTGCCGGTGATCGTCGGCGAGGAAGAAGCAACACTTGCCGCCTCCCGCCTGCTCGCCGATGAAGGTTACCTCGCCGCTCCGATCCGCCCGCCCACTGTTGCGGCCGGCACCGCGCGCCTGCGGCTCACTTTCACCGCGCAACATCCCGACGATCAAATTACCCGCCTCGCCGGCCTCGTCCGCGACAAGATATTGGCGCATTAAACGTGGCCGCCTATTTCGTCACCTCGACCGGAACCGACATCGGCAAGACTTTCGTCACCGCCGGGCTGATCCGCTATCTGCGCGAGGCCGGACAAGCGGTGCACGCGCTCAAGCCGGTAGTGAGCGGCTACAATCCTTCGGTCGTAGAGACCAGCGATCCGGCGGTGCTGCTGGCTGCGCTCGGGCGGCCGGTCGCCGCCGACGAGGTCGAGCGCATCGCGCCCTGGCGCTTCCGCGCGCCGCTGTCACCCGATCTCGCCGCCGCGCGCGAAGGCCGCGGCATCGACTTCGAGCAGTTGATCGCGTTCAGCCGCCAGGCGGTCGACGCCGAGACAGGCATCCTTTTCATCGAAGGCGTCGGCGGCATCATGGTGCCGCTCGATGCCGAACGCACGGTGCTCGACTGGATGGCCGCATTGCAAATTCCGCTGCTGCTGGTGGTGGGCGGCTATCTCGGCACCATCAGCCACACTCTCACCGCGCTTGACGTGCTGGCGACACGCCATTTGAAAATCGCCGCCATCGTGGTGAGCGAAAGCGAACGCAATCCGGTCGAACTCGACGACACCGTCGCCAGCATCGCCCGTTTCGCGCACGGCGCCGGCGTGGTCGGCTTGCCGCGCCTGCCCGGCGGCATCAACCAGCATCCGGCCTTCGCGAAAATCGCCGCGCTGCTTTAGTTTGCAGATTTATTTATTGGCCGACCGGATTCACGTTGCGGCCTTGCTCAAGCCCCTTGCGCAGATCGTCCCCGCTCATAACGGGAACGATATCGACCGCGGCATTGAGATTCAAAAACAGCGGTTCGACGGCCTCGACAATCTGCGACGGCTCGGCGATGTCGAAGAATAGCATGCCGCCCCGCTAAGCCGCCCGTTGGCACCAAAATAAGCAGCCTCCGGTTTGAGCTTATTCATCAACATCTCCACCGTTTTTGCGAGCGAGCCGTCCTTGAATGCCGCGTTGCCTTTTTCGACAGGCAGCGTGAACTTAAGCATCATGCGCATTGCTGTCTCCCATTTTTGCTGAAGCTATAATCCGCCGCTTCGACGAAAAAGTTTAGCCGCGCCCAGAACTGTCTGCAAATTCATAATGCGAATTGATATTGCGTACGTTGACCGACAAAGCTAGCCGGCCAGCGGCCGGATTTATGGCAGCCATTTCAGGTCCACAAAAGTCTCCAACATGCCTTCGGTATTGATCAGCGCGTGCAGCATAATGGTTAGAACGGTCGAGCCGGTGGCCCAGCGCATCCACCCGAGCAGCAAGCCGAAAATGAAAATCTGCCCGATCACGTACCAGTCATATTGCACATGGATGAGCGCCCACAGCAGCGAGGTGACGACGATAACGGGCCAGATGTCGCGCGGCGACTGCAGCCAGCCGCGGAACAGAAAGCCGCGGAACAGGATCTCCTCGCCGATCGGCGTCAACACCACGACGGCGAGCCACAGCCAGAGCAGCCAGCCGCCCGCGCTCGCCGTTGTGTAGATGTCGAGCTGGAACGGCGTGACGATGCCGCGCCCGAGCAGCCAGCTCAGCACATTGCCGGCAACGATGAGGGCGACCATGGTGGCGAAGCCGAACACCAGTTCGCCGCGCTTCGGCCAGATCAGCCCGAGATAATCGGCGGCATGCGCGCCGGTGCGGCGGGCAAACAGCGCCAGCAGCGCCACCTCGACCGGGGTCGATACCGCGATGATCAGCGTGATGGCGGCGCCATCGCCGCTGAAATTCGGCAAATGCCCGATGCTTTGGCCGTAATACCAGGTTAGCGCCACCAGCGCCGCCAGTTGCCCGGCCAGCAGCGCGAAAACCGCCAGCGCCAAGGTCGCCCCGCGGCCCAATGGCTTGCTTGGGTCGGTCACGGCAGCGCCTTCAGCCAGCGGCCGAGCGCGGCGCGCTCGTCATCGCTCATGTGGGTCTGATTGCCGAGCGGCATTGCCCTGTTCTGCACGGTCTGCATGTAGACGGCCTGCGCGTGTTTTTTCAGGTCGGCGATCGTCTCCAGCGCGACATTGTTCGGCGCTCTGCCAAACGCCGGATGCGTCGGCTTTACCGCGTGGCACATCGCGCAATGCTTGCGCACGATCGCCAGCGCTTCAGCGTCGGTGAGCGGTCCTGCGGATGCCGCCGCAGGCAGAGAAATGCCGGCAAATAAAATCAGCCGTCGTCCCCGCGCAAGCGCGCTCGGCCGGGACGACAGCTTCATCGGTTACGGAACCAGGATCGAGGACCCCGTGGTGCCGCGGCCCTCCAGGTCCTTGTGCGACTTGGCGGCATCCTTGAGCGGATATTTCTGGTTGACCGGGATCTTCACCGCGCCCGAGCCGACGACCTTGAACAGGTCGGCCGACATGGCCATCAGGTCGTCGCGCTTGGCCGCGTAGTGATTGAGCGTCGGCCGGGTCGCGAACAACGAGCCCTTGGCTTGCAGCAGGTTGATGTTGAAGGCGGCGATCTGGCCCGACGCCAGCCGAAGCTGACGAAATAGCCGAGCGGGCGCAGGCAATCGAGCGAAGCCGGGAAGGTGTCCTTGCCGATGCCGTCATAGACCACGTCGCACAGCTTGCCGCTGGTGATCTCTTTCACCTTCGCCACGAAATCCTCGTCGCGATAGAGGATGGTGTGGTGGCAGCCGTTCGCCTTGGCGAGCGCGGCCTTTTCCTTGGAGCCGACGGTGCCGATGACGGTGGCGCCGAGATGATTGGCCCATTGGCAGAGGATCAGGCCGACGCCGCCGGCCGCCGCATGCATGAGCACGATCGTGCCCTTGCCCACTTTGTAGGTGCGGTTGACCAGATATTGCACGGTCGTGCCCTTGAGCATCATGCCGGCGGCCTGCTCGTAGCTGATGTTGTCGGGCAGCTTGACGGCGCGGTCGGCCGGCACCAGGCGCTCGGCCGCGTAGCCGCCGAGCGGCCCGACATAGGCGACGCGGTCGCCTACTTTAAGATCGGTTACGCCGGGGCCGACCGCGATCACCTCGCCGGCGCTCTCGTTGCCCGCGATGAACGGCATGATGGGGCGCCGGATAACTGCCATTGCGGAAATAGCAGTCGATGAAATTGATGCCGGCCGCATGCGTTTTGATCTTGATCTGGCCCTGCCCCGGCGCCGGAATGGCAACGTCCTCGTAGGTCAGAACTTCGGGACCGCCTGCTTTGTGTACGCGCACTGCCGCGACCATCGTTTCACTCCCTCAATGGACTTGATTTGTTGTGTGGATGGGTTTCGGCGGGGATCATAGGCAGTCGGCCGGCGAAGACAAGGCGGCTATCGCCCACCCGAGACATTGAGCACCGCGCCGCTGATATAGGACGCGGCATCCGAGAGCAGGAACAGGATCGCCTCGGCGATCTCCTCCGGCTCGCCCGGGCGGCCCATGGGCAAAAGCGGCGTGATGCGTTCCAGCCGGCCCGGCTCGTGAATCTCGGTCTTGGTCGGCCCCGGCCGGATGGCATTGACACGAATGCCTTCCTTCGCCACCTCGCGCGCCAGCCCATTGGTCAGCGCGTCGATGCCGCCTTTGGCGGCGGCGTAGAACACGTATTCGCCGGCGCCGCCGGTCACGCTGGCGATCGAGGACAGCAGCACGATCGACCCGCCCGGCCCGCCTCTGGCGGTCGACATGCGGCGCACCGCCGCCCGCGCGCACAGCAACCCGCCGTAAAGATTGACGTCGATGACCTCGCGCAAAGTCTGCGCGGTCGCGGCTTCCAATTTCGAATTCTTGCCGCCAATGCCGGCGCTGTGCACGAAATGGCTGATCGGCCCGAGGGTTTTCGCCGCCTCATCGAACACGCGCTCGACCGTCTCTTCGCTCGACCATGTCGCCCTGAATGGCGACCGCCTTGCCGCCGGCGGCCTTCACCGCATCGACCACGCTCGCCGCCGCCTTGGCGTTGCTCCTGTAGTTGACCGCGACATCGTAGCCGCGGCTGCCTGCGAGCCGGCATGTCGAAGCGCCGATGCCGCGGCTGCCGCCGGCGATCAGAAGAACGGGTCGTGCCATGGCCAACTCCCGGAATGTTTAAAGCGAAACCAGCACGATCAGCTGGGCGAGCGCAACAGGCCGGCGGCGAAAAAATAAATCGCGATCGCGACCAGCGGCCATGTGACGTAAGGTCCCGGCACAAGATTGTAGACCACCGCCGTGAACGCCAGCACGGCCCAGGCCGCCAGCAGCGCGATATTGAGCAGGCGCAGGCGTTTGACGCGCAGCGGATGCAGGAACTTGAGCGGCACGAAAGTCAGTACCGCGAGCGCGACGACCATCACGGTGGCGAGCCACGGCGGCGGCTCCAGCAGATAAAGATAGAAGGCGCCGAGATTCCACAGCGCCGGGAAGCCGCGGAAATAATTGTCCGCCGTCTTCATCCGCCGGTCGGCGAAATAAAGCGCGCCGGTGATCACCACCAAAACGCCGGCCGGAATCGCCAACGCGTTCGGCAGCATGCCGCTGGCGGCAATCGCATAAGCCGGCACGAACACATAGGTGGTGAAATCGACGATCAGGTCGAGCGTTTCGCCCGACCAGCGCGGCAACACCTCCGCCACCTTGAATTCGCGCGCCAGCGGGCCGTCAACGCCGTCCACCACCAGCGCCAAGCCGAGGCAGAAGAACATCGCCGCCCAGTGTTCGCCGGTCGCGAAGATCAGCGCCAATAGCGCCAGCGCCGCCCCGCAGGCGGTGAAAATGTGAACGGCGAAAGCGCGAACGCGCTCGAATATCGCCATGAGTTTTTGTTGGCGCATGGTCTAATCCGACCTTCCTTCGCCCGCCAAAGCGGGCTTCGCGAAGGCGGGAAACCGGTACCCACTTTTCGGGACCATGCGCTATTGATTGCCCCAGTCCAGCTTGACGATCTCGGCCGAACGGCCGGCCAGATTCCAGTTGCGCCCGAAGCCGCGGAAGCGCGACTTGTCGGCGCGCGACACGATGACGTCCGGCCCGATCCAGTATTGGCTGTTGCGGATCACCACGTTCTGGCCTTGCTCGCTTGCCGCGCACCGGCGTGATGGCGCCGCCGCCGTATTTGTCGATGTTGACGATGCGCGTCTCGCCCTGCGTCTCGTAGGTGATCGGCACTTGGCGCACGCCGAGGAATTGCCCGACCAGGATCGACAAGAAATGCGTGGTGCCGCCGACGCGGCCGGTGAAGATGCGGGTGAGGCCCTTCACCGCGAGCGCGGAGGCCTTGTCGTCGACGAACAGCGCCGCAGTCCAGTTGCCGCGCGACATGATGCCGGGCAGGTCCATCATCAGGCCGACTTTGAGCCCGGAAATATCCTCGCTGTCGACATGGCCTTCGTCGATGCGGATGCCGGCCCAGGTCTGGCAACGCTCCTCGGTCGGCGGATGATCGCCGAGCGAGAGCACGCAGGGGCAGAACACCATGCAGCTGCACGACAGCGCCAGCTCGCCTTTCAAGGTCCACGCTTCGGTCACTGTTTCATCCCCGGTCTGTTAATTTTCTAGCTCAAATCGCGTGCAGCGGCCAATGGGCCGCAAAGGACGTCGCCACGACGGCCATGCCGCCCGCGATCAGGGCAACGCCGACCGCATAAGTGAAACGCTTGCCGGTGCCGATCTTCTCGAACGTCATCACCATGCCGAGCCCGGCCATCCAGATCACGTTCATCACGCCGACCGCGAACATCACCAGCATCATCGCCCAGCAGCAGCCGAGGCAATAAAGACCCTGCTTGACGCCGAGCCGGAATACGCCGCGCGGCGTCGTTGCCCAGTTGGCGAAGAAGAACGGGAACGGACTTTGGCATTGCGTGAGGCAGGCGTGCTTGAGCGCGGAGAACTGATAGACGCCGGCGCCGATGAAGATTGCGCCGGAGAACAGCCCGCTCGCTGAGGCCATGCCGGTATCGAGCAGCGCGGCGCGGGTTAAGGCGAATTGCGCCAGCGTCGCGACGGCCGCGAAGCCGAGCCATACCAGCGTGTAGCCGCCAGCCAGCAAAAAGGGCGAGACGATGCGCTCGCCCTTGCGCGCGGCGGTGTCGGCGATCTCGGCGTAAGTGAGGATCATGGGCGCGGCGCTCGGCAGCATCATGGCGAGCGTCATGGCGCCCCACATCAGCGCGACGACTACAAAGCCGCCCGCGCCCCAGGCGGACGTCGGCGCAGCGCCCGGCACAGCGTTTCGAACGTGCCCATGCCCGAAGACATGAGCCCGAGCGCCAGCCAGCCCAGCGCCGCCAACGCAATCACGCAGATCGCCGCCAGCACTTTCGGGCGCGCGAAGGCGGCGCCCAGCCGGCCGGCGGCAGGCGGCAGATGGGTCAGATCGCGGTCGGCGGCTTCGCTCATTCGACGGTCCTGGGGCGCTTCCCGTGCATAGCGCATCGCCCCATGCTAGTTAACGGCTAACAAGCGCGGGCGTTTTGATGTTGGACAAATCGGGCCATAAGCCTTCGGCGATCGTGGTGGGTGGCGGGCCGGCCGGCCTGACCGCCGCGATCACGCTCGCCGGCGCGGGGCTTGCCACCGTGCTGGTGGGAAAGCGCCCCGCCCGCCCCGACAACCGCACGACCGCGCTGTTTGCCGGTTCCGTCACCGCATTGGAAACACTGGGCGTGTGGCCGCTGTGCGTGGCGCAGGCCGCGCCGATGCGCGTCATGCGCATCGTCGACGACACCGGGCGGCTGTGGCGCGCGCCGGAAGTGAAATTTTCCGCCGACGAGATCGGTCTCGACGCCTTCGGCTACAATATCGAGAATTTCCATCTGGTCGCCGCGCTGGAGCGGCGCGCCGGCGCGCTCGAAAGCTTGCGCTTGATCGACGACGAGGTGCGTAGCGTCACGCCGCGCGATGATGCGGTCACGTTGACGCTCGCAAGCGGCAACACGCTGAAAGCACCGCTGGTGATCGCCGCCGACGGCCGCCGCTCGCTGTGCCGCGCCGCCGCCGGCATCGCGGTCGACGAACGCGGCTACAAGCAGGCCGCGCTCACCGTCTGCCTCAAGCACACGCGGCCGCATCATGACACGTCGACCGAATTCCATACCCCGAGCGGACCGTTCACGCTGGTGCCGCTGCCGGGTTTGCGCTCCAGCGTGGTCTGGGTGCTCGATCCGGCGCAAGCCGACGCCATCAAGGCGCTCGACGACGCCGCGCTCGCCGCGGAAATCGAGCGCGCCTCCCATTCGATCCTGGGCAAGATCACGGTCGAGCCGGGGCGCGGCCTGTTTCCGCTGTCGGTCGCGACCGCCAAACGCTTCGGCGCGCAGCGCATCGCGTTGGTGGGCGAAGCCGCCCACGTGATCCCGCCGATCGGCGCGCAGGGACTCAATCTCGGCCTGCGCGATGCCGCCTCGATCGGCGAACTCGCCGTTGCGGCCGAGCGCGACGGCGGCGACATCGGCGGCGATGCCGTGCTTGCGGCCTACGAGAAAATGCGCCGCGCCGACGTTGCCAGCCGCACGCTCGCCATCGACCTGCTCAATCGCACGCTGCTCACGGATTTCCTGCCGGTGCAGGGCATGCGCGGCCTCGGACTTTACATGATCGACCGCATCGGGCCGCTGCGCCGCGCCGTCATGCGCGAAGGCGTCGCGCCCGCCGCCGCCGAGCCGCGGTTGATGCGTGGCGAGGCGCTATAGGCTGTCGATCCAAAACCGAGTGGAGCGAACGCGCCCGCCGGCCCCCGTCCGCCATTGATCTGGGTCAAACGTCTTCGCCCCTTAATAGACAAGACTGTTTCTTTGTCGACCGCCGCACCGCTCCGCCGCCGGAGACACAAGCATGAAATATGAAGATCCTGGATGCGCCTATTGCCCCGACACTTTGCGCGCCTGTCGTGCCGGTGAATCGGCCGAACGTGGCCCCGGATTTTGTCCCAGTAAAGTGGACCCGGAGGGCATCGACGAGGCAGCCGGCCAATACAACGATGCGGAGCTTCGCCGCATCTCGCAGGTTTCCGCGGCGGTCGAGGCGGAGGGCTACTGCAAGTGGACGCGCGTCCAGGAGATTTGCGAGTTTGCCAAGCGAATGGGCTACAAGAAAATCGGCATCGCCACCTGCATCAGTTTTGTCGATCACGCCAAGGTGCTGAGCGGCATCCTCGAAAGTCACGGCTTCGAGGTCGCGTCCGTTGCCTGCAAGCACGGCGGCATTCCCAAGGAAGAACTCGGCATCAAGGACGAACAGAAAATCCGTCCCGGCACCTTTGAACCGATCTGCAATCCGGTTGGCCAGGCCGAACTGCTCAAGCGGGCCGGCTGCGAGTTCAACGTCGTGCTCGGCCTATGCGTCGGCCATGACAGTCTGTTCTTCAAGCACGCCGAGGGGCTGACCACGGTGCTGGTGGCGAAAGACCGCGTGCTGGCGCACAATCCGATCGGCGCCCTCAATCTGGCCGACACCTATTACAGCCGGGTGTGGGGACCTGAGCGGCCGGCGAAGCCGCCGAAGATTCCCGCAGAGGGCCGCCGCAAAAATAACCAAGCGTGATCCACGAAGCCGCTCACGCCGGACATCAGGACTTACACGCAAGATATTGATAGGACTTGATAAACATGGCCATTCCTATCGCGGGGGCTTCGGCGCCTTTTTGACCCCGGGCGCGGCGCGGAATTGCGGCGCGATCGGCACCGGCAGCGCCGGGATGGTCTTGCCCGCGGCGCTTTCGACCTGGTGCGCGAACAGTCCGCGCGCGACGAAATGCGGATCCCGCAACGCCTGCTCCAGCGGCACGACGATGGTCGTGCAGCAATCGGCGGCGGCGAAAATCGGCCGCCATTCGTCCGACGTGCGCGCGGCGATCAGCTTGGCCACCGCCTCGCGCGTTGCGTTCGGATCGCGCAGGTCGTCGACGAATTCCGCCGGCAACCCGACCGCCTGGCAGAACGCGGCCCAGAATTTCTGCTCGATCGCCCCGCAGGCGACGAACTTGCCATCTTTGGCCGGATACAAACTGGTAGCGCGGCGAACCGCCGACCAGCGTGAGTTCGCCCGGTTTGGGAAATCTGCCGGTCGCCGCGCCCAGCGCCAGCGCATACCAGGCGAAGGTGAACATGGCGTCGGTCATGGCGATATCGAGCTGGCAGCCCTGCCCGCTGCGGTCGCGCGCGCGCAACGCCAGCAGAATATTGATCACCGCCGGGAAACTGCCGCCGGCGATGTCGGCCACCAGCATCGGCGGCACCACCGGCGCGCCGGGCGGGCCCGGCTGCAGGTCGAGCAGCCCGGTGTTGCCGATATAATTGAGGTCGTGGCCGGCCTCGTCGACGCGCGGCCCGCTCTGGCCGTAGCCCGAGATCGAGCAATAGATCAGCTTCGGATTAATTGGCGCACATCCTCATAACCAAGGCCGAGCCGCGTTCATCACGCCCGGGCGGAACTGCTCGATCAGAATATCGGCGCGCTTGATCAGCGGGATCAGTTTCGCGCGGTCGCCATCGCTCTTGAGATCGAGCGTGAGCACCTCTTTGCCGCGGTTGAGCATGGCAAAGACCGCGCTCTCGCCATCGACAATGGGCGGAAAGCGCCGCATGTCCTCGCCGCCCGGCCGCTCGATCTTGATCACCGCGGCGCCGGCTTCCGCCAGCATCAAACGACGCCAGCGGCCCCGGCAGCAGCGTGGTGAAATCGAGAACGAGAAGGCCGGCGAGGGGCTGCATTATTTCACCTAAACAACAGCTGCGGCAGCGTACCGGTTTTCACCATCCACATCACGCTGGTCAGCGTCACCACCGACACCAGCGTGCCGACCAGCACCGCGCTCGAAGCCTGCTCGACCCAGACATCGTATTGCCGCGCGAACACGAACACATTGAGCGCCGGCGGCAGCGCCGCCATCAGCACCGCGGTGTAAACCCAGATCTGATCGAACGGCCCGAACAGCGACAGCAGCAGGAACACCAGCATCGGGTGGATGGCGAGCTTCACCAGCGTGAGGAACGGCACTTCCCACGGTATCTTCTTGAGCGGCCGCAGCGCCACCGTCACCCCGAGCGTGAACAGCGCGCAGGGCGCCGCGGCGTTTTGCAGAAACTGCATCAACCGATCGAGCGCGACCGGCGGCTGGAAATGCACCGCCGCCGAGACGACGCCGAGCGCGCTGGCGACGATCAGCGGATGCAAGACGATGCGCTTGACGACCTCGATCGCGGTGGTGGCGAGGCTCACCTGCTGCGGCTTCGCCAGCGCCATCAGGAACGGCACCATGGTGAACAGGATGCTGTTGTCGAAGCAAAAGATCAGCGCCACCGGCACCGCCGCCGCCGGCCCGAGCGTCGCCAGCGCGAGGCCAGGCCCCATGAAGCCGATATTGCCGTAGCCGCCGGCCAGCCCCGCGATGGTCGCCTCCGCGATATTGCCGCTGCCGGATCGCCATGCCGATGGCGAACGACACCGAGAAGGCCCAGAACGTCGCCAGCGTGGTGGCGAAGATGAAGTCGACCCGGGCGAGCTTTTCAAGCGGGGTCTGCGCCAGGATGCGGTAGAAAAGGGCCGGCAGCGCCACATAGAGGATGAAGAAATTCATCCAAGCCAGCGCGGTATCGGGGATTTGCTTGAGCTTGCCGCAGGCAAAGCCGATGAAAATCAGCCCGAAAAACGGCAGCGCGAGGTTGAGAACGTCGATCATCCGGCCCGACTCCGGGCGGCGCCCTCTTGTCCACTTGGCGCGGCCTTTGCATTCCTCTAAAGGGCAGAACGGCCTTTTGGAAGGATCACGCCCGTGAAGCTGCCGCGCCAGTTCTTCGCCCCCCTCGCCATCGGCGCTCCGGCGCCCATGCGCGAGCTGCCGGTGCGGCTGGAGCGCATGATCCATTTCGTGCCGCCGCACCTTGAAAAGCTACGCGCCAAGGTGCCCGAGCTGGCGCGCCAGGTCGACGTGGTGCTGGGCAACCTGGAAGACGCCATTCCGGTCGAGGCCAAGGAAGCCGCGCGCAAGGGCTTCATCGAGATGGCAAAGAGCGTGGATTACGGGGCGACCGGATTGTGGACGCGCATCAACGCGCTCAACTCGCCCTGGGTCTTGGACGACGTGATCGAGATCGTAGGCGCCGTCGGCGACAAGCTCGACGTCATCATGCTGCCCAAGGTCGACGGCCCCTGGGACATCCACTATCTCGACCAGTTGCTGGCGCAACTCGAAGCGCGCCACAAGGTGAAGAAGCCGATCCTGATCCACGCCATCCTGGAAACGGCGCAGGGCGTCAACAATGTGGAGGCGATCGCCACGGCCTCTCCGCGCATGCACGGCATGAGCTTGGGGCCGGCCGATCTCGCCGCCTCGCGCGCGATGAAGACCACGCGCGTCGGCGGCGGTCATCCCGACTATAAAGTGCTCGCGGATGCGCCACAGGTCTTTGCAAAATCAAAAGATCTGATCTCGGGTAAACCTAAGATCGATGGCGACCCGCCGCGCGCCGCTTATCAGCAGGACCTCTGGCACTACACCGTCGGGCGCATGGTCGACGCCTGCGCCGCCGCCGGCATCAAGCCGTTCTACGGCCCATTCGGCGATTTCTCCGACGCCGCCGCCTGCGAGGCGCAATTCCGCAACGCCTTCCTCATGGGCTGCCTCGGCGCCTGGTCGCTGCACCCCTCGCAGATCGCCATCGCCAAGACGGTATTTTCGCCCGATCCGGCGGAAGTGGCGTTCGCCAAAAAGATCGTCGCCGCCATGCCGGACGGCGCCGGCGCGGTGATGATCGACGGCAAAATGCAAGATGACGCCACCTGGAAACAGGCCAAGGTGCTGCTCGATCTGGCGAAGCTGGTGGCGGCCAAGGATCCGGAGATGGCGGCCCGCTATGCATTGTGAGCGGAGGTCTGGCGAAGGCCGCCGCGATATACTAAGTGGTCGCTGACATGGACAAGATACGCATCGCCAAATACCAGATCGGCCAGGTGGTCAAGCACCGCATCTACCCGTTCCGCGGCGTGGTGTTCGACATCGATCCCGAGTTCGACAATACCGACGAATGGTGGGAGTCGATCCCCGCCGACGTGCGCCCGCGCAAGGATCAGCCGTTCTATCATTTGTTCGCCGAGAACGCGGAGAGCGAATACATCGCCTATGTCTCCGAGCAGAACCTGTTGCCCGACACCTCGGACAAGCCGCTGCGCCATCCGCAGGTCGAAGGCTTTTTGGCCGCACTGCCAACCCATATAAAGTCTTTAAACTAAAGGATAATTTTGATTTCTACCGGATCGTCACCGGGCATTTCTATGTCGCGTATGTTGCAAGAAATTACTGTGTGTTTTCAACGATTGCCAGTTGCTGTCGGCTGCTCCACGCGACATGGTCGCGACATGAAACGGGTCAAAACCAGCGCACTCGCGACGCGGGACCCGGTCCTTGCCCGGCTAGACCGCTTTGCTCGTATCCAAATTCTAGGGATCGAGAAATCTGCTCAACCGAACGGGCAATCCGAACCCGCCAAACCGTCCGGCGACCATCGACTCGCCGCTGATGCGGGATGAAATCACGCAGGCCGTTTTTTATGACTATGCGCTGCACCCCAAAAAGCTAAAGAAGCAAACCCGCATCGACGTTTGCAACCAGTTCGGGATTGGGTGGTCGTATTACTATCAAGTGCTAAAGGAGGTAGATCCCGAGCGACTGAAATCAATAAAAGAATCTGCCGCCCGTTTTGCGGAATTCTACGGATCCAAAGAGGCGACTTAAGTGGAACTCGTTTCCGACTTAAGTGGACTCGTTCTCGGTATTACGCGGAGCGTGTCGTGCTTAATGTGTCGATCCGGTAGTGAACCGGAGAAATCGGCACCATGGCTACAAAATCTAATGAGCAAAAACCCCAAGACCAGAATAGCGACATTTGCTGGGGCGCTCGCGAAATCGGCCGCGTAATCAACCGCCCGCCGCGCCAAACATTTCATTTACTCGAAAACGGCCACCTGCCCGCAAAGAAAACTGGCGGTTCATGGTCGGCATCGCGCCAGCGCCTCCTCGCTCATGTGGCCGGCGAAGCTGACTAGGTGGCGCGCCAGAAAGCATCGAGGGCCGCGTCGGCGCTAATCCGACACGACCCTCGCGGAAATGATCTTGCGCAGACCGGCTCCGTTGCTACTCCAAAATTATCGAAGCGGCAACTGCTCGACTACGCCAACATTAAGCGGCTGGCGAGCGAGTTGCATCGGCCCGCATCAACGCTATTTGCGCTCGCTCCTGCCAATGATCCATTCTCGATCACGGATGGCCGACGCGACGGCGCGCAATGGTTTGCTCGCCTCTGGAAGTGGCTGGCCATCGGCTCTGGTGTTCACCTGCGGCGACTTCACTACGCGATCATTTCGCAGTCGAAGCCGGTCAAAATGTCTGACGGCACACCATACGAAAATACCCAGAACTGCTGGCAAGCCCTGATCCGCGCATCCAATGATGCCCGCTACCTCGATCTCGTGCCCGCCGAGGACTTCGTGGATCGGCGTAATGATGAACCACTAATCAATCTGTCCGATGAATGCCGCGAAGCATCACTGGCAACGATTTACAATGACCCATTCTTCGAGATGACGTCTGCCCGAATGCCATCGCTGCCGATAATACTCCTGTCGCGTCCGACGACCTTGCAGCGCTTCCATCTCGAACTGTGGTGCGAGAAAACGACCGTCAATGACATTCTCGAACTGGTCGCCCAGGAGTACGCCTGCAACGTGATCACTGGCGCGGGCGAACTGTCGCAGACTGCGTGTGTAAATCTTGTTCAACGTGCAGAACAATCTCGCCGGCCGGTAAGGATTTTATATATTTCGGATTTTGATCCAGCCGGACAGTCCATGCCGGTCGCGGTCGCCCGCAAGATCGAGCATCGCCTCTTTCTCAAGAATCTCAATCTCGACATTCAGGTGCGGCCCATCGCCCTGACGCTAGAACAATGTCAGAAATATCGTCTGCCGAGAACGCCGATCAAAGATACCGAACGGCGAGCCGCCGCTTTTGAAGGTCGTTATGGCGAGGGCGCGACGGAGCTTGACGCGCTGGAAGCATTACGTCCCGGCGAGCTGCGCGGCATTATCGACGGCGAGATTGAACGATATTTCGATAGCAGCCTCGACCAGCGCATTAGCGACACAGCCGCCGAAGTGCAGCATTCAATCTCGACAATCAACCGCAAGGTCCATGCCGAACACCGCGCCAAGATCAAGACGCTGGAATCGGAATGGGAGAAGATCGCCAAGAAACACGCTCGCCAGATCGCGGCGTGGCAGAAGCGGGCCAAAGTCGTTTGGCACACCATGTCGAATTTGCTCGAAGCCGAAGCACCCGATCCAGATGAAATTGAATGGCCGGAACCCGATGACGGCGACGAGGACGATGATCCGCTGTTCGATTCGACTCGCAACTACGTGGAACAGATCGACTGCTATAAGGAATATCAAGGCAAGCCGACCGAACGGCGCAACCGCAATGGCCGGGGCGAGCCATGACCGAGACGGCACAGCCATTGCTCAAGGAGAGACGAAGGCGCAACCGGATCGCCGGCCAGTTTAGTTGGCGGTTAATCGAGATGCTCGAGTTCGCCCGCCTATCGGGTCTTGAGCGTGTCGGCTCATCGTATTCTCGACCGGCTCGAAATCGAGCTCGCGCATCACGGCGGCCACGACAATGGCGCGCTGCCGGTGACCTATGCCGATTTCGAGTACTACGGCATTCATCGCCATGCGATCGCGCCGGCCATCCGCGAAACTGTCGTCCTAGGCTTTGTCGAAATCACTGAACCGGGCAGAGCCGGAAATGCCGACTGCCGCGCTCCAAACAAGTTTCGGCTGGCTTATAAGCAGACCGACAAGACCGAGGCGACCGACGACTGGCGCAAGATTTGCACCATGGAGGACGCTCTCATGCTTGCGCGTGCCGCTCGCGCGCCGATCAAACGAGGCAAGAGAAAAAACAATTTCCCAGTGGCGGTTTCTGCCAGTTTCAGTGGCGGAAACCACCACCGAAAACCAAATTCCCCAGTGATGGTTTCCGCCACTACGTCCATAGTGCGGAAACCGCCACTACTTTCTATATCTCGGGGTGGGGGCACCGCCCGCACATCCACCACCACCACCACCGCCATCAAGCTGTCATCGTGAAAACCATGCGGCTGCCCGCGCTCAAATCGGCGGGCGTTTTTGCGGCTTCATGCGGCCCAAAATCGTGCGACGTGACGCGCGGATGCTGTATCCGCTTATCGTTCAAGAAGTTGCTTGTTCACAGGCACTATTGCCATCGTGTTGCGTGCATGTCGCGTCGGTGGTATGCATGGCAAAGCCCGCCGTGAGGCGCGCGAGGCCCGTTAGATGGACACGTCCAAGCCGCCTGAGACGCACGTCGAGCCGCCAGAGACGCGGGTCGAGTACTGGCAGCGTGTGCTTGCCCGTGGCGTCGGCAAAAACCCGCCCGTCAAAGTCCGGCTGGCAATCAAAGCGGCCGCCACATGGTCTGCCGAGGCCGTACGGCTGATGTCTGATCGAAGTGCCACCACGAATGCCAAGGTGCGGGCTGAATCAACTGCACGACGCCTGCGGGCCGATTTAAAGGCACTGATTGCCGAGGCTAGGCCAGCGCCGGTCGAGCAATCGCTTCAGGATTACGTCCGCAGCCGACAGGTCTCGGCATGACTGAGCCCGCCGATCATGTGGTGCCGTCGATCATCGAGACGATGAATGATCCGGCGCTGTTCCAGCCGTGGTTTGCCGGATCATCGTGGAATGCTTGGCGGGCGCTATTGAAGGCATCGTTTGCGTTGCCGCTAACGAAGGCCGAACGCAAGACTTTCCATTCATTGGCTGGCGACCGTGACGTGCCGAAGCGGCCTGTACGCGAATTATGGGTCTGTGCTGGCCGTCGCAGTGGCAAGGACAGCATCGCTTCATTAATCGCGGCACATGCCAGCAGTTTTTTTGATCCGCGCGGCCGTCTGCGGCCCGGTGAGAAGGCAACCGTTTTGTGTCTTGCCACTGACAAGTCGCAAGCTTCCATCGTCCTGAATTATATCAAGTCGTTCTATTCGGGCGTGCCGTATCTGAAGCGCATGGTAGAGCGCGAAGTGGCGACCGGGCTGGAATTGAACAACGGCGTCGAGATTATTGTCGCGCAAAACGACTACCGGGCCGTCAGAGGGAGGGCCGTTGCGCTGGCGATATTCGATGAGCTGGCGTTTTGGCGTTCGGAGAGTTCGGCGTCTCCCGATGTCGAGGTACTTAGTGCGATCAGGCCGTCATTGATGACCGTGAGTGGCCTGGTGATTGGCATCAGCAGTCCGCACCGAAAAAACGGTCTGTTATATCAAAAGTATCGCGATTACTACGGCAAAGACGGCGACGTGCTGGTGATCAAAGCACCCTCGATGGCGTTGAACCCGCTGCTCGATCCGAAGCAGATCGCCCAACAAATCGAAGCTGATCCTGCCGCCGCCCGCGCCGATTGGCTTGCAGAATGGAGAGACGATCTTGCGACCTTCCTTGATCGTGCGCTGATTGAAGCGGCGGTTGATCCTGGCGTGACGGTTCGCCCGCGTGTTCCTAATGTCCGGTATCACTGCATGATCGACCCCAGTGGCGGGGTTGGCGATAGCATGACTTTGGGAATTTCCCACCTCGAAAACGATCTTGTCATTTTGGATTGCATCGTTGAACGGCCCGCCCCCTTCCACGCGCAGCAGGTCGTCCGCGAATTTGTCGCCGTCATGAAAGAATATGGGCTGAATAGCTGTACCTCCGACCGCTACGCTGCAAGTTGGGTACAGCAGTCGTTCGCGTCCGTGGGAATCTCTGCTCGTACATTCGCACCGTGACCGTTCAGAAATCTATTGCGACTGCTTGCCGTTGTTCACTTCTGGCAAAGCGCGATTGCTCGACAACAAGAGGTTGATTTCTCAGTTCGCGGCATTGGAGCGCAAGACGACTTCGACCCGCGACAAAGTCGATCACCCGCAATATGGCGGCGCGAAGGATGATGTCAGTAACGCGGCGGCGGGCAGCATGGTGCTAGCGGCTGATCGGAAAAATCACTTGCCAATCGTCGCGCCGATCATCGTGTCCACGAAGCGCACCTATTTTGGCGACATCGGCGGCGGCTACGCAGGTAGCCGAAATCCAGCGCACGGCTTGCCGATGGATGGCCGCGATTCATGGAGCCGCTTTCCATGAGTGAGGTTGTAAATTTCTTGCAACAAAAGCAGCTGCGCCGCATCGCGCGTGAAGTGCGTTTCGCAGATACGTGTGGCCGCATAGCGCGCGTCAACTGCGAGCGCGGTCTGATTTCTGCCGAGCAGTTGCAGGCCGTGCTCGACGGCGTCCTTGGCGAGCTTTCGCAACTGCACGCGGAAATTGACAATATGGAGAAACAAGATGTCCAAGCGGTCAATTGAACGGTTACGCAAAGAGATTGTGCAAATCGATGACGATCTGGCGCAGCTTAGCGAGCAGGAAAGTGATGCCGAGCGTGGCATCGACAGCCTCGCATTGCTGGCCCATCGCGGTGACATGCAAGCCGAGAAAAAAATCGGCACATACGAAGAATCGCGCGCCACTGCCTTGAGACACCGCAGGAGGCTGCAAGCGGCTCGTGCCAGCGTCGAAGCTGAATTGCGAATGGCGCAGGTCGTTGCCGACCGAGAAGCCGTGAAAGGAAAGGCGCGCGAAGCGAAGAAAATTGTTGAGAGACTACGCAGTCGTGGCCCCAGTATTGGTCAGGCGTTGCACAGGGCTCTTAACGAATATGTGGCCATTCAGTCGGACATGGCAGCTCTCGCTGGTCTTGGCATGACAAGGATCAATCCAGAATTGGTGAAGGCGAATTGTAGGCGTGCGTTCCGCGCTGCGTTGACCCCAATACGAACAGATCTCGAAATTGCATTGGTGCCGCCGCTGGAAAGGCGCGGCTTCACCGAACTCGTTGCGACGTGGGCTGATGCTACCGAGCAGACCATCGAAATCATCCTGAATGAGCCGGAAGACGTATCAGCATCTACGGCGCCTACCGCGGCTGTCGAGCAAGTACAAGCGTGATGCGTTTCGGTAGCGCCTAAACTCAATCGGAGACTGACATGGACTACATTGCAAAATTCGATGCGATGGCGGAGGCCGATCGCGCTTTGTTGATGAGGATTATAAAAGTTTGGACGGCAAAAGGTGAGGACCCCACCACGATTGCCGGATATGTGAAGAGATGCCTCGGCGACGGCGTGGTTGCCAAAAATTCAGACGACGGCAGCGAGGAACAGCGCGATCCGGCGGAGGAACTGGAAAAGTTGGTCGACGCCGAAGTGGCGGCTCACAAGATCACGCGAACAAAAGCTTATGAGCTCGTGCTGCGCACCCGGCCCGATCTTAATGCCGCGCTCGCCGGGCAGCGGGACGCCAAGCTTCACAAGACCGCGCAGTCGTTCGGTGACGGTTACGGAATCCGTTAAAGGACGGATTCGGGCCCGGTTGTTGCTTCAAGGCGCAAATGCACCGCCCAAATCTCCGCCGGCGGGTAGCGACCGAAGCTCGGTGGGCCGAAGAGGAAGCCGCGCGCCAGGCGGAGAGCAAACGCGCATACGAGGCCAGCCTGCGGCGATGAGCCCTGCTTTCCGCAGGAGTCATCCGGCCGGTTCATGGCGGCCGGCTCGCCCACTGCGTCGGTGGCGGGACCAATAACAGCGCAGCGCCCGCGGCCGCATTCACTCCGTTGTGGCGCGGCGGGCATCGGAAAACCTATGTTCAGGCCGCAAATACCTGAACCCGCTCAGCCGTTTGAGAATGACCGGGGGACACGTGTCTCATACAAGTGACACTTGGGGGGCAAAGTAATCATCTGCCCACGAATCCGTACAGTAAAATTGACACCATTTGCTCCAAATGCGAACTTTCACAACTTAATTGAGAACCCGAGGGATCGGTACCCGCAGCGTTGTGTAGCTATGTAGTTATGCAGTACTGAAGGTTGCTGGCCACGCGGTTGGTTTCAGGTAGCTATCAATTCACGATGGGGATGTGAGATGGCACAAGCGCCGACCACCGTTCTGCAAGAGATCAATGCTCTTTATGTAGCGCTATACGACCGCGCAGCGGATAACCAGGGTATCAATTACTGGGCCGCCCAGGTGGGCCTCACTGCGGCGCAAGCGGCAACGACACCGGTTACTACGGCGCAGGCCACTTTGCTCGGCCAGCAGTTTGTCGCCACGCAGGCGACTTATTTCAATGCGACCTACGGCGGTCTCAACGATCTGCAGTATGTGCAGGCGCTTTATGGCAACATCGGCGGAAACGCCGGCGACGCGACCGGGGTTCAATACTGGTTTAGCGCGCTGACGACATTGGAAGCGCAAGCGGGCCAGACGCAGCAGAGCGCTCGCGCCGCGATCGCGGGGCAGTTCGTTGATGCAATGCTCGGCCTCGACCTTACGGTTGGCGCAGCGGCATTGGGGCTGAGCGCGAGCGATTATGCGGCCGCGCAAGCGCGGCAGGCGGAATTGCTGAACAAAGTCTCGGTTTCGCAGTTCTATGCCAATGAATCGGTGCTGCCGGGCGGCAGCATTCTGACAGTAACATCGAACGCGCCTGCGCCGGGCAATGTGCCGCTGCAGGCGGCGATTGATGCTGTTGCTGGAGTGACGAACGACCCGGCGACAGTTGCTCAAACGGAAGCGGCGGTTGTCGCCGCGGTCGCCGCGGGCAATCTCAATCCGATTCTGGCGCTGGCGATGAGTACGGTGCAACAGACCGAAACGCTCACTCTTAATCAGGACACCTTTGTCACCCACGGGTTGACCATCTTCAACGCGCCGCTCGTCGGCGGCGTGGCGACGCTGGGCAGCTTCGATAGCCTGGTGAACCTTCCCGCCGTGGTTCCCCCTGGTTCTTCACCAATTCCGTCTGCTCCCAGCGTGCTGAATGCCTTCTTCAGCGGCACTCCCTATCCGCAACAGCCTGGTAGCTTGAACATCCAGGGCATCCCGAACTGGAACATCAATCAGGACCTGGGTGGCAGTGGATCATTTGCCCTTGGATATACGACCAGCGGCGCAACGTCGTATAACAAATCATCCGTGATCATGCTCACGGGCGATGCGACGGGCGGGTCCGATATCATCAGCGGCCTGTTGCACTTGAGCTTTGAAGACGACGAGACCAACGGCAGCCTGTTCATCGGCGACAATGCATCGCCGGTCTATGAGCCTAACGGCGTCACCGGCTTTTCGATCAAAGTCAGCGATGCGGTTGGCACAGGCTTCAACGGCGTGGACGTGGACATCGCGGCCTCTGCCTTCACCGGCAAAGACACCATCCATGTGACCGCGAATGTGGTCGGCCTTTTCCCTGAGCAAAACGGCAGCTACGTCATACCGCCGCCCATCCTCGGGGAGACCGGCGACCCAGATAACTACAACCCCAACTGGGACGGCTACGGGCTGGATGCCTTTGCCATTTCGGCTGGTGCATCGGCCTCGTCCCTCACGACCCTGAACGGGGTGGCGACCCCGCCCTCCGGAGCCGTTGGCTTCCAGAACTGGGTCATCGCGTCGACGGGTGCTGCCGCTGTAGGCGGCCTCAACATCCTCGCTTTGGGCAATGAAGGCTCGTGGAACGCCAGCTCGCTCACCATGACCGATGATGGCTCGAACACGATGCTGTTTGGGTCGTATATCAGCGACAGCCTGCAAACGGATTGGCAGAACCTGGCGACCATCGATTTTACCGGGACATCCGGCTTCGTGACGCTCACGGGCGGGGAGGTCTATGCGGTTGGTAATTCGACCATCGGCGGCTTCTTCGGATTGCTCACACAAGACACCTCGGCGCTCACGTCAATCAAGGGCGGCACCGGCAACAGCTTCTACGATCTGTCGAGCCTCACCCTTACGGCTGCTCATGCCGCTACCCTGCTGCAGGGTGGTACTGGCACCAAAGGCAACAGCGAGATTGCGTTCAACAACAGTGTGATCGCCTCGGTGTCCACCACAAATCCTAACGGCCTGTCGGTCGCGATCTCGAACGTGCAAATCCTGGATGACACCGGCAATGGCAACCCCACTAGCTACAACGGAGCGTCTGGCAGTCTCGGCACTGGCGTACTCGGAGCCGGCACCACCCAGGGCGGCACCATCAACATGGCGGACTTCGCTGGTACAAGTTCAGCGACGTTGCCGACGGGGTTGCAGGGCCTAAACCAGCCTTATGCTCTGATTTCGGAGCCGAATCCGCCGGCGAGCCTCGTTCCCTATGGGTTGCCGTTTACTTTGCTAACGACCGTGATTGCCGATGGTCCTAATGGCACCTCTAACGACGTCGTGCCAGCGGGGTATCAGCTTCTCCAGTTGCTCGATGCCGACGGCAGTACTGCGTCGACCCTGACGTCCGCTCTCAACATCTATAACGGCCCGTCTCTGTTCGCCATCAACATGGAAGACATGGCGGATGGGAACGTGACGCCGCACACAATCACCGATGAGAACCCGAACCAGTTCGGGGCCACGACCGGCGGGGTATGGTCAGGGCAAAACATCACCATCGTGGGCGAGTCCGTGGTGCCGGCGGTCCAAGCCACCGACCACCTGAAGGTGTGGGTTTCGGACGACGGCGCTACCATTACAAACTTTGCCGCCCAAGGCGGCACAACTACGATCGTGACCGAAACTGTAGCCACGCAAACTGGCCCGTCGACCACGGTCGCAATCACACAGACTGTTGCCATAACAACGGGCGGCACTGCAGCAACAACATCTTCGGCATTAAACGTGCCGGTTTTCACCATCGACAACTACACGACGTCGGACATCTACCTTCCGTACGAGAGTATCAAAACCGCCGGAGGATCGGATTATCAGAACTACGTCGTTCTGGGTTCGACCGACTTCGTCGACCAACCGGTCGTCTCGGTACCCATCCTCGGGGCGACAGCCGCGAGCTTGAACTTCTACGACAATCAAACCGACACTGGCGGGTCGTCTCCGGGGGGACCGGATGGTTTGGTCCTTGGTCACACGAACTTCACTGCCACGCTGACTGCGGCTGACATCGGCATCACGACTGTTTTCCTCGATGCAACGGCGGCCACCACGACCATCAACGACTTTGGTGCGGGAACCTTCGAGATCGGCGCGACGGACGCGACCAACCTGAACGCCCAGTCGACCTCGCACTTGATCATGGACCTTCCCGGCACGCTCTCTTATGTGCATACGGGCAGTCTCAGTACGCCGACTGGCATCACCGTGAACGGCTCGCTTACCGGGCAGAACCTGCTGCAGGGTACGTCCGGTGTGATCCAGCTCGATGACGGTACCGCGGCTTTTCTTCCTGTTGCAAATTTCTTCATATTTGTCGGCGACTTCACCAACTTCCACAACTCTAGCACCAGCGTGGCACACGTATACGAAGAAGCAGCGGTTCCCCCGGGTAACCAAAGCGTCGGCAATGACACCCTCACCGGCGGTGTTGGTGGCAACGGCGTCACCAACGTTGTCGGGCTCTCCGGCGATAACTACTTCCCGGAGGGTGGCAACGATGTCGTCAACCTCGCCCACAACGTTTCAGCCGGGGCCGCCGTGGCGCCCTTTAGCACCGTGTGGGTCGGGTTCTACGACGTGTGCAATTCCGGTGGACCTAACTTCGGAGGAACTACTAACGTTTTGGCAGCGGACTGGGGCGTTGGCACTCTCCTTGGCCAGGCTATCACCGACATCACTCCTGCTGGCGCAGAGGTGTACGTCGACGGCTATGGCAACAGCACTGCAGCGGGTAACTCCATTAACCTGTTGCAGGTCAATGGGTTCGCGGAGTTCAAACACGAACGCCCCAAATAACGGTGACGTCATAGCGCTGCATGCCGGCGATTGGGCGATCGGCAACCTCGTTGCTGGGACGCGCGACTACGGCCTGGTGGACAGTTCAGGCAACACCATCGTGACAACTACCCCAACTGCTTCGACCATGTTCAATGCCGGCTTCGCTGGAGAAATAGTCGGTCCGTTAGCAACCGTCACGTTGGACTCCATCGGCGCCTATGCCAACGCCGCACAGTTGGTCACCGCCCTGCAAACGGCGACCGTGGGTGATTTGCAGTTTGTGGCAACCAGCACTGAGCCCGTGTTGCTCCCGGGCGACGTTGAGCATGTGCTGATCGCCTATCAATCGTCGACTGGCAGCAGCTCTGGCACCGCCCAGGTGAATATTGCTGACGTCACCTTCACCTTTAAGGCTGCCATTGTGCTTCCTGCACTCTTCGATACCTCCACCGCTGCCAACATAGTCACGGTCACCGCGATTGACCTGGTGGATATCGCTGGTACCGCGACGACGGGCGTCAATCTGGCCAACCTTCACCCGAACAACGTCTGGTTCGCGTAAGACAGCAACACGGGATCCCCGGAGCCATCCGGGGGTTTCCACTCAATAGACCTGCGGCGGGGGGCTTCGGTTCCCCGCCGTTTTCTTGAGCGCAGTCTGCTTCTTCCGACAATCGGCGGTGATTTCGCCCAACCCGTCGATCGCCTGGCATTGCATCCGCGCTACTCGATCAGACGCGCAGATTAGCCTTTCGCCCCCACGCCGCCTTGAAATCCGCCATCGCTTCCTCTCGCGTCGCCGCGTAGCCTCGATCATACAGGTACTGCGGCACCCGCGCCGTGATCGTCCAGAACCAGCGGCGATCTTCCGGCGCAGCGTAGGTCCACGAGATGCGCCCGATGTGCTGGTCGCCGTCGAACACGTCATAGTCATCACCGGCGACGGGCCGCCGAGACGGTGCTTGGACGCGCGTTTGAGGGTGAGCATTATGGGGGCCACTGCTGAAATTAAGAATTGCTTAACCATGAGCCGTTAAGAATTGGCCAATTCCTCCCACCTTGATACTTAGCCCCGCTTCGGCGGGGCTTTTTTATCTGCTCTCGCGCCGTCGCGGGGCATTGTGTGTCCTGCCGGAGGGTGCCCGCCGTCATGGGCTGCGTTTCCCGCTCGCTGGGCGCTCTGACACCACCCGCCGATAAAGCAGGCTTTTGGGCCCAGCTTCTCCATGCGGTGTGGAGGTGGCGTTCTAACGGGCCAGTGTCCCGGACATTTGCAGTGATGTCACGACGCCATTCCGAAGATAAACGTAGCGCCCGTCTGAGTAGATGTATTGATCAGAGATTATGTTTCCTGTTTCCGTGCGATTGACGTTTTCCGGCTCTCCCCAACAGGTGGCGACAACCTGCTTGGCCGTCATGCCGATACGGGGATTGCCACGTCGCTTGCACTCGGCGGCAGCGACAACGGGGTCCTTATCAGTTGCAGCGGCCTCAAGTGCGCTTTCCAAAACGTACCCAGAGCGACCGTTTGCCAACTTCAAATGATAATAGGCTATTTGGCCTGGAAGGTACTTGTCGCTTGCTACATCATCGATGGTGACCTTGGTGCCCCGGCCTTCAATGTAGCATGGTCTTCCATCGCTTCCGGGGTTGGCCACAGGTTGCTCGCAAATTGCCAACGCTGTTTCGATCCAATAGCTCTTTCCGATGTTATTGCCCGCCCTCTTGAGCGCTTCGGAATTTTCGGAACTAGCAATTTGCTGGTCAACAGTAAGACCCGGCGCTTGTGGACCAGTCTGGGCGCTTCCGCACGCGCCAACGAGCGCGGCAAGCCCGACAACTGCAATCATACGCATATGCACCCCCAGACGGGATCATGCGCTCAACTGCGGGGCGAGGCCATGCGTTTTCCCGCTCGCCCGGCTAACAATTTCTAACGTGCCTGATCACGCTGTATCATCGTGCAATGGGAAACGTGCAGGCCCATCTAGAACGTTGAGCACTAATCGCAAGTGAGCTTCAGTTTGTGTTCCTTTATATCGGTCAATTTCTTGGAGCACGCGCGCGCGACACAGCTTTCGACAGTGTGCGGCGGCTTCATTCTTTTTGCGGGAATCAAGCTCGGCGTCGCGGAACAACTTTTCATATTCCGCAATAGCGATGCGCACGGCCTCGCGGTCGTGACCCTTGCGATCAGTTTCCAGACCGAGCACACCCTGTAAAAAAGCTTCGATCCGCTCATCCATCAGAATCTCCCATTTGAACCGACCCGCTCTCACTGACGCCCTGCTTTGCCACCTGCCAGCGTCGCCCATGCGCGATTCAGCAACGGGAGCGGCTTGGGGAAAGGCCGGGCCGGAAATCGAGCCTGTCGCCTTTCTATTGACAATCGGACTCAATGCGACATACTGCAACATATTGCCAATAATTACAAGCCGCCTAGGGGGCAAACATGTCGGTACGCAAGCGCAAGTGGACCACCCGGAAGGGTGAGGAAAAGGAAGCTTGGCTGGTCGATTACGTCGATCAGGACGGCGAACGACACATCCAGACCTTCAGCCGTAAAAAGGATGCCGACGATTATCACGCGACGGTCAAAGTGGATGTGCGCCAAGGCGTTCACACCCCCCAAAATAAGAGCATTACCGTCGCAGAGGCCGCAGAGGATTGGATCAAATACGTCGAACTAGAAGGCCGTGAGCGATCAACCCTTAAGCAGTATCGCCAGCAGGTTGATCTTCATATCAACCCGCGTATTGGCCGGGAGAAACTGGCCAAGCTGACCACCCCGCGCGTCAACGGCTTTCGCGATGATCTGCTTGCGACCATGTCCCGGGCTATGGCCACGAAAGTGCTGATGAGTCTCAAGATGCTGCTGAAGGATGCGAAGCGTCGGGGCAACGTGGCGCAGAACGTGGCGCTCGACGTATCGATCAGTACCGACAAGCGCGCCAAGAAGAAGCTCAAGGTCAACGTTGATATTCCCACCCCCGACGAAATAAAACGCATCGTTCACGCGGCGACCGGCAAGCACCGGCCATTCTTGCTGACGGCGATATTCACCGGCCTGCGCGCGTCCGAACTACGTGGTTTGCGGTGGCAGGACGTTGATCTGAAAAAGGGCGAGCTACACGTTCGCCAGCGCGCGGATCGATATAACGTGATCGGCAAGCTCAAGTCGAAATCCGGCGAACGCACCGTCCCGCTCGGCCCGCTGGTTCTCAATACTTTGAAGGAATGGAAGCTGGCCTGTCCAAAGGGCGATCTTGGGCTGGTGTTTCCCAATGGCAGCGGCAAGATCGAAAACCATGCCAATCTGATGAAGCGCGTTCTGTGGCCGGTGCAGGTTGCGGCTGGTGTCGTCGATGGCAAGGCCAAAGCGAAATATACCGGGCTACATGCGCTTCGGCATTTCTATGCGTCGTGGTGCATCAACCGACGTGCTGACGGCGGCCTCGAACTGCCCATAAAGACGGTGCAGGCGCGGCTCGGCCATGCCTCGATCCTTATGACCAGCGACCGATATGGCCACCTATTCCCGCGTGGCGATGACGGTAGCGAATTGGCGGATGCCGAGCGCACGCTGCTGGCGTGAAGACTCAGGATTAGTGGTGCTGGTACAATTTGAATGCTTAAGCGAAGCGGCGTTTCGCCTGCTGCTCGCGATGGTGTTCATGGCAGACTAACTGTGTATTTTCCGGCGTATACCCAAGAACGGGATCGTGACGATCTAATTCTGCTCCACTGATAGGCAAATCTTCTCCGCCAATAGCACATTTGCCACGCTGTTCTTCCCGCTTCAATTTTTTTAGTTTTTTCCGATACGCCGGGGTGCCACGTTCCAAATAAGATAGCCGGATGTAGGTTCTTCGGCGTAGAGAAAATAGCAAGTGAACGTTCCCGTCGCTCATTTTTTCCAATCGTTTTTCAATCTCTTTCAAGAGCGCATCGGCGGCCTTTGCCTGCTCAAGTGTTAGGCGAACTCCCGGCATGATCGCTCTCCCAATCCTCTAACCAGCAGACGCAGTATGCCGTCGACCGGCCCGTGCGAGTTGGGCTAGGTTTCAAACTGTACCACTACCGGATTAGTCATCCGCTTGTCGTTCTCTAAGCTGTTGATCCAACAAATAGAGTGGCCACGCGACATAAACGCGACATGCTGGCGAATTGTTTAATAAAAACAACGTAGGCAAGCCGCTGCGCCATCCGCAGGTCAACGAAGTGTTCGTGCAGGACGATGCCGGCGTCTATCGCCCGCGCAACAGCCAGTTGAACTAATCGCGCGCCGACCAAAATAAAAAGGCGCAGGCCTCAAGCCTGCGCCTTTTGCATTCGTATCCCGGCGATGCCGGCTTATTTCTTCTGCGCGGGTGCGGCAGGGGCCGGCGCCGTTGCCGCCGGCTGCTGAGCTTCCAGCTTCTTGCGGGCCTCTTCCGCCCGCTTCTGCAGCTCTTCCTGCAATTTGCGCTGCTGCTCCTCGACCACCTTCGGATCGGTCGGCGGACCGTCATAGGCCTTGGCGAAATCGTTGAGCGGCAGCGGCAGGCTGATCGGCGTGCCCTGCATGTTGATCGCCTGCAGGGTGATCGTCTGCCCCTTCTTCATCTTGGCGATCATGTCGTCGGTGACCGGGTAATCGGACATGCAGCCGACCGGGAAGCAGATCTTGTAGGGCTCCTGCGTCGGCTGGTTCTGGTCGATGAACATGCGCGTGCCGTGCTGCAACTGCATGCCGAGCGGCACCGTGATGCGCAGCACCTTGGCCTCGCCTTCCGGCTCGAACAGCTGGACGATCGCGACCGGCATGCCGTTTTCCAACCGGCCGTCCTTGGTGAGCACGCAGACCTGCTTGTTATTGGTTTCCGCGCCCTTGCCGCACACCTTGATCCACGGCGAATACATGAGCTGCGGCGGCGCCGCGGCGGCCTGTGGCTGCGCCGGCGCGGCCGGCGCGGGCGTGAGCCGGCTTGGCGGGCGTTTTTTGCGCCGCCGGTTTAGCCGGTTTTGGCTGCTGCGCGAGCGCGGGCGTTGCCGCGACCATGGCTGCGGCCAGCAGTCCCGCGGCGGCAAATGAGGCGGTCAGCGCGCGGCGCAGCGGCCGGGCCGAAGCGATCCGATGATCCATTGCAATTTGTCCCTTTTTCCTCGCACCGCTCGCGGCTGCGCGCCAATCGAACGGTCGCCTCACAAGCCCGGCTCTCTCCCCGCGAAATGCGGCGGGAGCGTGACACTTCTGGGCTGCCTGATAGCCGATATTGCTCCTGCAATAAAGCCACGAATGTGCCGAAAATACGGGACCGCGCAGGGCTCCACCCCTGTGATAACTTGCGCAAAACCGGAAACAAATCGCATTCGAGCCCCGTTCGCGCCTTCCGCTACCGCTCCCGCGCCGATGCAATGGCAGGCATCCCGGCGCACGCTGATGCTTGGCGCGCTGTTGGCCGCCAGCGGGCTCGGACGTTTTTCCGCTCGGGCGGCCGGCGCCGCATCACGCCATCGCCATGCACGGCGAGCCGGCATGGTCCCCCGACTTCAGCCATCCGAGCTATGCCGATCCGGCGGCGCCCAAGGGCGGCCAACTGGTGCAAGGGGTGCTCGGTACCTTCGACAGCCTCAATCCCTTCATCGTCAAGGGACTGCCGGCCGCCAATATCCGCAGCTACGTGATCGAGAGCCTGCTGGCGCGCGGCTATGACGAGCCGTTCACGCTTTACGGCCTGCTCGCCGATAGCGTGGAGACCGATGCCGCGCGCAGCATGGTGACCTTCACGCTCAATCCGGCGGCGCGTTTTGCCGACGGCCGCGCGGTTACGCCCGACGATGTGATTTTTTCCTGGCAATTGCTGCGCGATCACGGCCGGCCGAATTTCCGCATCTATTACACCAAGGTGGTCAAGGCGGTCGCGACGGCCGAGCGCACGGTGCGGTTCGATCTTGCCGGCTCCGACGATCGCGAATTGCCGCTGATCATCGGCCTGATGCCGGTGCTTCCCAAGCACGCCATCGATGTCGACAAGTTCGAGGAGACGACGTTTGCGCCGCCGCTCGGCAGCGGCCCCTATAGCGTGAGCGCGGTCAAACCGGGCGAAAGCGTCGCGTTCAAGCGCGATACGAATTATTGGGGGCGCGATCTGCCGATCAACCGCGGCTCATGGAATTTCGACACCATCCGCTTCGACTATTACCGCGACGGCAACACGCATTTCGAGGCCTTCAAGAAGGGCCTCTACGACGTGCGCGCGGAGACCGATCCCGGCCGCTGGCAGACGGCTTACGATTTCCCAGCGCTGCGCCAAGGCCGCGTGGTCAAGGAGGAATTTCCCTACGGGCTGCCGAAGGGAATGGACGGCCTGGTGTTCAACACGCGCCGGCCGATCTTCGCCGATGTGCGGGTGCGCGAGGCGATCCTGAACCTGTTCGACTTCGAATGGATCAATCACACCTATTTCTTCGATCTCTACAAGCGCACCGCCAGCTATTTCGACGGCTGCGACCTCTCGGCGCACGGCGTTGCCGCCAATGCGCGCGAGCTTGAGTTGCTCAAGCCTTTTCCCGGCGCCGTGCGCGCCGACATCATGGACGGCACTTGGGCGCCGCCGGTCAGCGACGGCTCGGGCCGCGACCGCGCCGGATTGCGTCGCGCCTTCGCGTTGTTCGCCGCTGCCGGCTACGCGCTCAAGGGCACGCAACTGGTGCATATGGCGAGCGGCCGGCCGTTCGCCTTCGAGATCCTCACCACCACGCGCGACCAGGAGCGCCTCGCGCTCGCCTTCGTGCGCAGCCTCAAGCGCGCCGGCATCGACGCGCGCGTGCGCAGCGTGGATGCCACCCAGTTCGAGCGCCGGCGCATCGCCTTCGATTTCGACATGATGCAGTACCGCTGGGAGCAGTCGCTGTCGCCCGGCAACGAGCAGCTGTTCTACTGGGGTTCGGCGGCGGCCGGCGAGGAAGGCAGCCGCAACTACATGGGCGTCAAGTCGAAGGCGGTCGACGCCATGATCGCGGCCATGCTCAGCGCCGAGAGCCGCGCCGATTTCGTCGCCGCCACGCGGGCGCTTGACCGCGTGCTGCTGTCCGGCTTCTACGTGGTGCCGCTCTACTTCCCGCCCAAACAATGGATAGCGCGCTGGACGCGAATCAAGCATCCCTCTCAGACCTCCTTGTTCGGCTATCTGCCGGAAACCTGGTGGCACGGGGACGCCAAATGATCCTGAGCGATGCCCAGCACGCGGATGGCAACCGCGCCACGTTCGACGACCTGTTCCGCCGCGCCGGCGTGCGGCACGCGGACGCGCTGGCGCTGGCCGATCCGCCCGAATTGCGCGAGCCTTACCGGCCGGGCGCCGCGACGGCTGACCTATGCGGAAGCCGACCGCGCGATATCGGCATTCGCCGGCAGGCTGCGCGGGCTTCGGCCTGCAGACCGACACCGTGATCGCGCATGCAACTCGCCAACACCGTGGACAGCGTCATCGCGCTGCTCGGCGTGCTGCGCGCCGGCATGATCGCGGCGCCGCTGCCGCTGCTCTGGCGCGAGCGGGAAATGGTGGCCGCGCTTTCGCTCGTCGGCGCCAAGGCGATCGTCACGTGCTCGCGCATCGGGGACAACGCGCAGGCCGAGATTGCCATGCAGGTGGCGGCCGAGCTGTTTCCGATCCGTTACGTCTGCGGTTTCGGCCATGATCTACCCGATGGCGTGGTGCCACTCGACGATGGCGCGGCTTCCGCGCCGGCCGAATTCTTCCAGGCGTCGGCGCGGCCAGGCCTTGCTGCCGCCCATGTCGGCGCCGTCACCTTCGACGTTATCAGCGACGGCCTTGTGCCGGTCGCGCGCAGCCAGAGCGAACTGATTGCCGGCGGGCTCGCCGCATTTCTGGAAGGAGGCCTCGTCGAGGACTCGACAATCCTGTCAACGATCCCGCTCGGCTCGTTCGCGGGCATCGCCCTCACGATCGTGCCGTGGCTGCTCGCCGGCGGAACACTGGCATTGCATCACGGCTTCGATCCGGCCGGATTCGCCGAGCAAAGCCGCACGCCATGATCCTCGCGCCGTCGTACTGCCGGGTCCGGTGCTGACGCATCTGGCCGAGGCTGGCCTGCTCGATGGCCAACTCAAGACCATCCTGGCGCTGTGGCGCGCACCCGAGCAACTTGCCGGCGCCGCGCCGTGGCAACGCGACGTCGCAATGGTGGACATCGCCAGCTTCGGCGAAATCGGTTTGCTGGCGGCGCGCCGCGGATCGGACGGAATGCCGGCGCCGATCCCGCATGGCGCCATTGCCGTGCCGCGCGGCGTACCGGGAGCGATCGCGCTGGCGGAGACCAAGCGCGGCAGCGCCGGTACGCTGGCGCTGCGCGGTGCGATGGTGCCGGCGCAGCCGTTCCCGCCCGGCGCCGAGCAATGCAGCGAAGCCGGCAGCGCGCCGGATGGTTTCCGCGATACCGGCTATGCCTGCCGGCTCGACCGCACTACCGACACGCTGGCGCTCACCGCTCCGCCCGCCGGCATCACCACGGTCGGCTATTATCGGTTCCGCCAGCGCGAGGTGGACGCGGCGGTGGCAGCCGCCGATCCCGCCGCCGTCGTTGTCGCGTTGCCCGACGCCCTGCTCGGCCAGCGCCTGGCCGGCAGCGCCAAGCCGGCGACCGCGTTCCGAGCTACAGGCGCGCGGCGTCAACGCGCTGATTGCCGGAGCGTTTCGCCCGCGCGGCAAAGCCGCATGATCTTCATCATTTCGTTGACGCAGGCATTAATCGCCCGCCGCTAGGCTCGCGCACCATTTTGTAACCGCGTGCGCCCCCATGTCGCTGCAAGGTCCGATGATCGTGGTCGCCGATGGGCCGGCGACCGACCTGGTCGATGCGCTGGTCGCCGCCGGCGCCTTCCCGATCGTCGAGACCAAATGGGCCGACGCGCCGACCGCCTTCCATTCGGTCAAGCCGACCGCCGTGGTGATCGCCGAACCGGGCGCGCCGGCAGACGAAACCGCGGCGCGCATGCTCTGCCGGCAGATCGCCACCGCCAATGGCAGCATCGTGCCGGTGATCGCGCGCGTGCAGGGCGACCAGGAAGCCGCCGTGCCGATCGCGCTCGCCGCCGACGCCGCGCTGCCGGTCGAGCGGCTGATCGCGCGTTTGCAATCGGCCATGCGCGTGCGCGCGCTGCATGCAACCGTTCTTCGCCGCATCGAGACCTTCGCCTCGCATGACGGAAGGCTGCCGCCGCTTCCGATCGGCGACGCGCTCGATGACGCCACCGTGCTGATCGCCGGCCGCGGCCCGCTTTACCCCAAGCTCAGCGTGGCGATGGGCGAACGGGTCAAGATGCTGGGCGCGCTCAGCGTCGAGGCGGCCGCCAAGCATCTCAACGCGCGCGACATCGACGGCATCGTGGTGGGCGACGGCTTTTCCCCGCGCATGGTGGAGGCCTTCCTCACCGTGCTGGCGCAGGATGCCCGCTTCCGCGACATACCGGTGGCGGTGATCGGCGAGCCGCCGCCCGAATTCGCCGAGGTGTTGCCGAACATCGATCACGTCGACGGCGATCCGGCGCGGCTCGTCGCGCGCATGGTGCCACTGGTGCGCATGCACGCCTTCGAGGCGCGCCTCAAACGCATGTTCAAGAGCCTCGATGCCGACGGCATGTTCGATCCGGAAAGCGGCCTGCACACGCGCGACACGTTCGGCCAAGAACTCGCCAAGGCGATAGCCGAGGCGGCCGACCGCAGCACGCCGCTGTCGCTCGCGCGCTTTTCCTTCACGGCGCGCTCGACCAACGCGCCGGCATGGACGCCGCAAGGCTGCTGACGCGCCTCATCCGCAATATCGATTTCGGCTGCCGCGACGACGACGGCGCCCTGCTGATCGCCTTTACGCAGACCGATCTGCGCAGCGCCCATGTGGTGGCGCGCCGCATCGCCGGCCTGATCAAGAACACCATGCTGGTGCAACTGCGCGGGCGCGACACGCTCGCCGCCCATGTGACGCTGGCGACGCTGAAGGCCGGCGACACGCTTGACAGCCTCTTGGCGCGCGTGACGGGCACCCCGGCGGTTGCCGCCGAATGATCGGATGATTAGGTTAGCTCCTAGAGGAGCCAACCATGTCCCAACAACCCGTCCGCATCGACGTCGTTTCCGACGTGGTCTGCCCGTGGTGCTTCATCGGCAAGCACCGCCTGGAAAAAGCGCTGGCGCTGCGGCCGGACATCCCGGTCGAGGTGCATTGGCGGCCTTACTTTCTCAACGACTGGATCCCGCGCGAAGGCATGTCGCGCGAGCAATACCTCACCACCAAATTCGGCTCGCCCGAGCGTTACAAGGGCATCGCCCAGCGCGTCGGCGCGGCGGCGGCGGAAGAAGGCCTCGTTTACGCGTCCGACAAGATGAAGCGGCAGCCCAACACACTCGACTGCCACCGGCTGATCCGCTGGGCGGAAGTGGAAGGCAAGGCGGCCGAGATGAAGCAGAAGCTGATGGACCTTTATTTCACGCAAGGCGCCGACTTGACCGAGCGCGAAACGCTGGTGCAAGCGGCCGCCGACATCGGGCTCGACGCCGATACCGTGCGCGCGGGTCTTGCCAGCGATCAGGACGTCGCCGAAATCGAGCGCGAGGCGCAATCGGCCAAGGAAGCCGGCATCGAGGGCGTGCCCTGCTTCATCTTCGGCGGCAAGTTCGCGGTCTCCGGCGCGCAGTCGCCGGAATATCTCGCCCAGGCCATCGACCGCCTGGCGCAGGCCGGCCAAGACGCGGCGGAGTAGCGACAGGACGTCATCAAACTCAGGCTGTCATCATCCGCGAAAGCGGATGATCCAGTAACCCCTAGCCTGCTTTATCTCTTTCGACGGCTAATACTGGATGCCCCGCCTGCGTGGGGCATGACACCAATGATCACGCCGCCTTGGCCCGTTCCGCGATGGCGGCGAGATTGCGCAAAATCGCCGCGGTGCCTTTGAGCCGATCCTCCGGCCTCTCCCAATCGTCGAAGAACACGAGCTGTTGGGCCTTGGCGTCTTTCGGGTCGGCGCGCATGCGCACGCCCGAACCCTGTTCCTGGATAAAGGCCATCAGCCCTTCCGGATTGGCGAAGATATTGTCGCGGAACGAAAGCACCACGCCCTTCGGCCCGGCCTCCAGCTTCTCCACATTGGCGCGCCGGCACAGTGCCTTGATCGCCACCACCTGCAAGAGATGCTCGACTTCGCCCGGCAGCGGGCCGAAGCGGTCGACCATCTCCGCCGCAAAGCTGTCGATGTCGCGCTCGTCCTCGATCTCGGCCAGCCGCCGGTAGAGCGCGAGCCGCACCGACAGGTCGGCGACGTAATCTTCCGGAATGAGCAAAGCCGTGCCGATGGTGATCGATGGCGACCAGCGGTCGGCGACCGGCGCGCTGATGCCGGCCTTCAGGCTCAACACCGCCTCCTCCAGCATCTGCTGGTAGAGCTCGAAGCCGACTTCCTTGATATGGCCGGACTGCTCGTCGCCGAGCAGATTGCCGGCGCCGCGAATGTCGAGATCGTGCGAGGCGAGCTGGAACCCGGCGCCCAGCGTATCGAGCGATTGCAGCACCTTCAGCCGCCGCTCGGCTTGCGCCGTGATCTTCTGCTGCGCCGGCAGCGTGAGCAGCGCATAGGCGCGCAGCTTGGCGCGGCCCACCCGTCCGCGCAGCTGATAGAGCTGCGCCAAGCCGAACATATCGGCGCGGTGCACGATCAGCGTATTGGCGGTCGGAATATCGAGGCCGGACTCGATGATGGTGGTCGAGAGCAGCACGTCGTATTTGCCGTCGTAGAAGGCCGACATGATGTCGTCGAGCACGGTCGGCGGCATCTGCCCGTGCGCGACGGCGACGCGCACCTCCGGCACGTTCTTGTCGAGGAAATTCTTGGCGCCGGCCAGATCCTCGATGCGCGGGCAGACATAGAACGCTTGGCCGCCGCGGTATTTCTCGCGCAGCAGCGCCTCGCGCACGGTAACGGGATCGAACGGCGAGACGAAAGTGCGCACCGCCAGGCGGTCGACCGGCGGCGAGGCGATGATGGAAAGATCGCGCACGCCGGTGAGCGCGAGCTGCAAGCGTGCGCGGGATCGGCGTGGCGGTGAGCGTGAGCACGTGCACTTCCGAGCGCAGCTGCTTGAGCTTTTCCTTGTGCGCGACGCCGAAATGCTGCTCCTCGTCCACCACCAGCAGCGCGAGGTCCTTGAACTTGATGCCCTTGCCGAGCAGCGCATGGGTGCCGATGACGATATCGACGCTGCCGGAGGCTAAGCCCGCCTTCACTGCGGCGAGCTCGGCTGCCGGCACCAGCCGCGAGGCCTGCGCCACGTTGACCGGAAAACCGCGGAACCGTTCGGTGAATGTCTTGAAATGCTGGCGCGCCAACAGCGTGGTCGGCACCACCACCGCCACCTGCTTGCCGTTGATCGCCGCGATGAAGGCGGCGCGCAACGCCACTTCAGTCTTGCCGAAACCGACATCGCCGCAAATCAGCCGGTCCATCGGGCGGCCGGAGCCGATATCCTTGATGGTGGCATCGATGGCGGTGAGTTGATCGTCGGTCTCCTCATAGGGAAAGCCGCGCGCAGAATTCGTCATAGGCGCCCGGCCCCACGCTGAAGCGCGGCGCCTCGCGCGTCAGCCGCTCGGCCGCGACCTTGATCAGTTCGCCGGCAATCTCGCGGATGCGGCTCTTCATGCGCGCCTTGCGCGCCTGCCAGTTGCCGCCGCCGAGCCGATCCAGATCGACGTTGGTCTGTTCGGCGCCGTAGCGCGACAGCAGATCGACGTTTTCGACCGGCAGATAAAGCTTGGCGCCTTCGGCGTAGTGGATTTCCAGGCAGTCATGCGGCGCGCCCGCCGCCGTGATCGGCTGCAGTCCGGCGAAACGCCCGATGCCGTGATCGACGTGCACGACCAGATCGCCGGGCGCGAGGCTGGTCGCCTCGGCGATGAAATTGTCGGCACGACGCAGCGCGCGGCGCGGCCGCACCAGACGATCGCCGAGGATATCCTGCTCGCTGACGATCGCGGCGTCGGCGGTCTCGAAGCCGGATTCGATGCCGAGCACGGCCAGCGCCACCGCCGGCTTAGGCAATGCGAGCGCCTGCGGCCAAGACGCGACGTTCGTGAGATTGTGCAGCCGGTGATCGGCGAGCACATGGCTCATGCGCTCGCGCGCGCCCTCGCTCCACAGCGCGATCGCCACCCGCTTGCCGGCCGCTTGCAAAGCCGCCACGTGCTGGGTGACTGCCTCGAACACATTGGCGCCCGGCGCGGCGCGCTCAGACGCGAAGTTGTGGCCGGCGCGCGCGCCGACGTCGATCACGTCGCGCGCCTCCGGCACCGCAAACGGCGTCAGCTTGGCGAGCGCCGCGCCGGCTAGCTGCTCTTTCCATTCGCCCTCCGCCAGATAAAGCCGCGCCGGCGGCAGCGGTTTGTAGGGCGGCGACGCGCCGTCCTTCAGCGCCTCGCGCCGTGCATCGTAGTAATCGGCGATCTGCGTCAAGCGCTCATGCGCGGCGTCCTCGGCCAGATGCTCGAGCGCGAGCGGCGTGCCGGGCAGATAGTCGAACAGCGTCTCCAGCGAATTGTGGAACAGCGGCAGCCAGTGCTCCATGCCGGGATAGCGGCGGCCTTCGCTCACCGCTTCGTACAAAAGATCGTCCGGCGCGGCGGCGCCGAATTCGGCGACATAACCGGTACGGAAGCGGCGGATGGTTTCGGTGACGAGCTGGAATTCCGCCACCGGCACCAGATCGAGCCCACGCAACTCCGTTTCGCTGCGTTGGGTCTGCGCATCGAAGCTGCGGATCGTTTCGATCGCGTCGCCGAAGAAATCGAAGCGAACGGGCATAGTCCATGCCGGGCGGAAAAAGATCGAGAATGCCGCCGCGCACCGCGTAGTCGCCCGGCTCGCGCACGGTCGAGGCGCGCGTGAAGCCGTTGAGCTCCAGCCACGCCACGATGCTCGCCATGCCGATGACATTGCCGGGCGCGACCGACAGCGCGTGCGTCGCAACGAATGTCGCGCGCCGGCACGCGCTGCAAGGCGGCGTTCACGGTGGTGAGCAGCACCGACGGCTTGTCGCGGCCCTTCACGCGCGCGAGGCGCGACAGCGCGGTCATGCGCTGCGCCACCACCGACGCGTTGGGCGACACGCGGTCGTAAGGCAGGCAATCCCAGGCCGGGAATTCCATGGCGAGGATGTCGGGGCCGAAGAAAGCCAGCGCGCGCGACAGCGCCGCCATGCGCTGGCCGTCGCGGCAGATCACGCTAAGCGAAATCGCCGGCGCGTCGGGCCGCGCCGCGACGGCGCGCGCCAAATCGGCCAGCACCAGCCCTTCGGCGCCGTCGGCGACTTCCGACAAAGTGAGCGGCTGGCCGGCCTGCAGCAACGTGGCGGGGGATGTCGCCTTCGCGCTCACGTCAATCGGCGCCCTTGTAATGGAAATCGCACATGCGGCGGAATAACGGAGTGTCGATCTCGGCGGGCGCAGTTTGCGTCCCGTTCACCCAGGAGAAAATCTGCTGATCGGGGACCTCAAGCCAGGCCTCGTATTCGTCGAGATCGGCGTCGCTCAATGTCGCGATCTCGGCGTCGGCAAAGCGGCCGAGCACCAGATCCATCTCGCGGATGCCGCGATGCCAGGAGCGGAACAACAGTTTGCGCCGCCGCTCGTCCAGCCCATCGCTCGAAATCCCGGTTCCAGTCATACTCTTGCTCCAACGCCAAAAACCCGGACGGGGCCGGGCGGGGTTTATATAGAGGGCTTGCGGGGCGCTGTCAGCGTTTGCTTTGCACAGCCCAGCATTGCGTCCGCTGGACGCGCAAGCCAGCATGCCGCCCATGCGCCCGCTCGTGCTCAACCCCCTGTTCGCCTCGCTCACCAGTCTGCCCGGCGTCGGGCCGAAGCTGGAAAAGCTCTATGCCCGGCTGCTCGACCGCGAGGCGCCGCGCGTCGTCGACCTTCTGTTTCACCTGCCCTCAGGCGTCATCGACCGCCGCGCGCGGCCGAAGCTCAACGAGGTGCAGCCTGGCCAGGTGGTCACCGTCGCGGTCACGGTCGACGAGCACCGGCCGGCGCCGCGCCACCGGCCGCGCGCGCCCTACCGCATTCTCACCACCGACGACACCGGGCAGACGTTGACGCTCACCTATTTCAACGCGCGCGAAGATTATCTGCGCAAGCTCCTGCCCGAGGGCGAGACGCGCTACGTCTCCGGCACCGCCGAATTCTACGACGGCATGCTGCAGATGGTGCATCCCGACCGGGTGGTGGACGAGGCAAGGCTTTGCCAATTTGCCGCTGGTCGAACCGGTCTATCCGCTCACGGAAGGGCTGGCGCTCGGCAATGTGCGGCGCGCGATGGACGGCGCGCTTCGCCACTTGCCCGATCTGCCGGAATGGCAGGACGCGGCCTGGGTCGCGCGCGAGCGCTTTCCGGCGTTTGCCGCCGCGCTACGCCATCTGCACCGGCCGGCCGAGCCGCACGATATCGCCCCCGAGAGCCCGGCCTGGACGCGGCTCGCCTATGACGAATTGCTCGCCGGCCAGCTCGCGCTCGCGCTGGTGCGAGCGCATATGCGCCGGCAGGCCGGCCGCGGCTCGGCCAGCGAAGGACGCCTGCGCGCGCGCGTGTTGAAGGCGCTGCCGTACGCGCTCACCCATTGGCAGCAGAAGGCGGTCGACGACATCACCGCCGACCTCGCCCGCCCGCAACGCATGCTGCGGCTGCTGCAAGGCGATGTCGGCTCCGGCAAGACCGTGGTGGCGTTGATCGCGGCGGCGTCGGTGATCGAAGCCGGACGGCAGGCCGCCTTCATGGCGCCGACCGAAATCCTCGCCCGTCAGCATCTCAACACCATCGCTCCGCTCGCCGAGGCCGCCGGCCTGCGCGTCGCCATCCTCACCGGGCGCGAGCGCGGCGGCGAGCGCGAGAGCATTCTCGATCGCCTCACCCTCGGCGATATCGATCTGTTGATCGGCACGCACGCGCTCTTTCAGGAAGAGGTCGCGTTCCACGATCTCGCGCTCGCCATCGTCGACGAGCAGCACCGCTTCGGCGTGCATCAGCGGCTGGCGCTGGCGCAGAAGGGCGAGGCGGTGGACGTGCTGGTGCTCACCGCCACGCCGATCCCGCGCACGCTGGTGCTCACTTTTTTCGGCGACATGGACGTTTCCGAATTGCGCGAGAAGCCGCCCGGCCGCCAGCCGATCGATACGCGCACGATCCCCATGGCGCGCATCGCGGAGGTCGAGGACGCGGTCGGCCGCGCGCTCGCCGACGGCAAACGCGCTTATTGGGTCTGCCCGCTGGTCGAGGAATCCGAAAAGATCGATCTCGCGGCGGCCGAGGCGCGCTTCGAGGAATTGCGCCAACGTTTCGGCAAAACAGTCGATCTGGTGCACGGCCGCATGAAGGGCACCGAGAAGGACGCCGCCATGGCGCGCTTTGCCGCCGGCGAAACGCAGCTCCTCGTCGCCACCACGGTGATCGAAGTCGGCGTCGACGTGCCGGAAGCCACCATCATGGTGATCGAGCACGCCGAACGTTTCGGCCTCGCGCAACTCCACCAGTTGCGCGGGCGCATCGGGCGCGGACCCGGTCACTCGACCTGCTTGCTGCTCTATAAAGCGCCGCTCGGCGAGACCGCCAAGGCGCGGCTCGCGGTGCTGCGCGAGACGGAAGACGGTTTCCGTATCGCCGAGGAGGACTTGCGACTGCGCGGCGAAGGCGATCTGCTCGGCACGCGGCAAAGCGGCCTGCCCGGCTTCCGCATCGCGCGCCTCGAGACGCACGGCAAATATCTCGGCGCCGCGCGCGACGATGCCGCGCTGATCCTCGCGCGCGACGCATCGCTCGAAACGCCGCGCGGCCAGGCGCTGCGGCATCTGCTCTATCTGTTCGGCAAGGACGAAGCGATCAAGCTGATAAGGGCGGGCTAACGCCTAGTCCACCGCTTCCGACTTGCGCGCCGCCTGCGCCGCTTTCGCGCTGGCGGCAAGCGTGGCGAGTTTCTTCTGCGCCTCGCCGTCCGGCTGCACCATGCCGGCCGAGATCAGCAACGACATCGCGTTCTCCACCGAGATGTCGAGCACGATGAGATCCTTGCGCAGCACATAGAAGAAAAATCCGGTGGTCGGGTTGGGCGTGCAAGGCATGAAGGCGGACACGTGCTCGCCTGGCGGCAGCTTGGCCGCGAGATCGGCGCCCGGCGGCTGCGACAGGAACACCAGCGACCACATGCCGGGCGCCGGAAATTCCACCAGCGCCACCTGCCGGAAGCTCGACCCGCTCTTGGAGAACAGCGCCTCGAAAATCTGCTTCATCGTCTTGTAGATCGGCCGCACGATCGGCATGCGGTTGAGCAGTTCCTCGCCCCAGCCGACCAGCGTGCGCCCGACCAAATTGGCGGTGAGAAAACCGAGCAGCGTGAGCACGACGAAGGCGAGCACCAGTCCGGTGCCGGGAATCGGCCAGGGCAGATAGGTTTCCGGCCGATAGATCGGCGGAATGAGCGGGCGCACGAGACCGTCGACCCAGGTGACGATCGACCAGATCAGCCAGACCGTCACCGCCAGCGGTCCGGCGACCACCAGCCCGGTCAGGAAATAATTGCGGATGCGGCCGGCCAGGCTGGTATGCGACGGCGCAACCGGCCCCGGTGGCATTTCGCTCGGCGTGAAATCGGTTTCGGCCATGGGGTTATTCTATTCCACCGTGACCGATTTCGCGAGATTGCGCGGCTGGTCCACGTCGGTGCCGATGGCGGCCGCCGTGTGATAGGCGATCAACTGCACCGGCACGGCATAGACCAGCGGCGTTACCGTGGCGGCCATGTCCGGCAGCACGATGATTTCCGTTGAATCGACGGGCGCTTCCTTGGCGCCTTTCGCATCGGTCACCAGGATGATGCGGCCGCCGCGCGCGGCCACTTCCTGCATGTTCGACACCGTCTTCTCGAAAACGCGGTCGAATGGCGCGATCACGATCACCGGCATGGTCTCGTCGATCAGCGCGATCGGCCCGTGCTTGAGCTCGCCGGCGGCATAGCCTTCGGCGTGGATATAGGAGATTTCCTTGAGCTTGAGCGCGCCTTCCAGCGCGATCGGGAAGCTGGTGCCGCGGCCGAGATAAAGCACGTCGCGCACCTTGGCGAGGCCCTCGGCGAGCTTCTCGATCTGCGGCTCGAGCGCCAGCGCCTCCGCCATCAGGCGCGGCACCTCGATCAACGCGCGCACCAGTTTCTGCTCGTCGGCGGCCGACAATTCGCCGCGCGCGCGGCCGGCCGCGATCGCCAGGCACGCCAGCACGGCCAACTGGCAGGTGAACGCCTTGGTCGAGGCGACGCCGATCTCAGGTCCCGCCAGCGTCGGCATCACCACGTCGCTTTCGCGCGCGATGGTCGAGGTCGGCACGTTCACCACCGACAGCACATGCTGCCGGTGCTGCTTGGCGTAGCGCAGCGTCGCCAGCGTGTCGGCGGTCTCGCCCGATTGCGAAATGAAAATCGCGAGATCGCCTTTTACCAGCGGCGCCTCGCGGTAGCGGAATTCCGACGCGATATCGATTTCCACCGGCAGCTTGGCGAAGCGCTCGAACCAGTATTTCGCCACCAGCCCGGCATAAAAGGCGGTGCCGCAGGCCGACAGCGACAGGCGTTTGAGTTTCTTCCAGTCGAACGGCAATTTTCCCGGCAGCGCCACCTTTTCGGTGGTCATGTCGATGTAATGGGCGAGCGTGTGGCCGACCACTTCCGGCTGCTCGTGGATTTCCTTGGCCATGAAGTGCTTGTGGTTGCCCTTGTCCACCAATTGCGCCGAGGCGGTGGACTTGATCACCGGCCGTTCGACCGGGCGGCCCTGCTCGTCGTGGATTTCGACGCCCTTATGCGTGATTACCGCCCAGTCGCCGTCTTCCAGATAGCTGATCTTGTCGGTAAACGGCGCCAGCGCGATCGCGTCGGAGCCGAGATACATCTCGCCGTTGCCGTAGCCGACGGCGAGCGGCGAGCCCTTGCGCGCGCCGATCATCAGGTCGTCCTCGCCGGCGAACAGGAAGGCGAGCGCGAAAGCGCCGCGCAATTGCTTCAGCGCGGCGGCCACCGCCTCGACCGGCGGCTTGCCCTGCTTCATCTCGTCGGTGACCAGATGGGCGACCACCTCGGTGTCGGTCTCGCTGCCGAACTTGGCGCCGTTCTTGGCGAGACGTTCGCGCAACTCGCGGAAATTCTCGATGATGCCGTTATGCGCGACCGCGACGCGGTCGGTGGCATGCGGATGGGCGTTGCTCTCGGTCGGCTTGCCGTGGGTGGCCCAGCGGGTATGCCCGATGCCGATATTGCCGGCGAGCGGCTCGCGCGCCAGGCGCTTTTCCAGCGCGTTGAGCTTGCCCTCGGCGCGCCGGCGTCCAAGCGCGCCGTGATCGAGCGTGGCGACGCCGGCGGAGTCATAGCCGCGGTATTCGAGGCGCTTGAGCGCTTCGACCAAATGGCCGGCGACCGGCTCGCGTCCGATGATTCCGACGATCCCGCACATCCGTTGGGATGGCCCCTATTCTTTAGTTCTTGCTTTAACCGGCACCGGCAAAGATATGGAAATCAAAACGCATTTCGCCATGTGTCAAATGGCGGCTGCCGGGAGTTATTTCTTGGGCGTTTTCGCCTTCTTCTTGCCCAAGCTCTTGAGCGCCCGCAAGCGTTTAGCCCAGCCAAGCTTAATCCTCTGTTCCGCGCGTTCCAGCGTCAGCGCATCGGCCGGCACATTCTTGGTTACCACCGAGCCGGAGCCGACATAGGCGCCATCGCCGATCTTGACCGGCGCCACCAGCGCCGAATTGGAGCCGATGAAGGCGCCCTTGCCGATATCGGTGCGGTGCTTGGCGACGCCATCATAATTGCAGGTGATGGTGCCGGCGCCGATATTGGCGTTAGCGCCGACCCGCGCATCGCCGATATAGCTCAGGTGATTGGCCTTGGCGCCGGCTTCGATCCTGGACTTCCTTCACCTCGACGAAATTGCCGATATGCACGTCGGCGCCGAGATCGGCGCCGGGCCGCAACCGCGCGAACGGTCCGACGCGGGCGCCTTTGCCGACATGAGCGCCTTCCAGATGCGAAAAGGCGCGGATCAGCGCGCCGTCGGCGACCGTCACGCCCGGTCCGAACACCACGTTCGGCTCGACGGTGACGTCCTTGCCGAATTTGGTGTCGGCGGAGAGAAACACCGTTTCCGGCGCGATCATGGTGACGCCGGCATCGAGCGCTGCGGCGCGCAGGCGTTTTTGCAGGACCGCCTCGGTTTCGGCGAGCTGCGCCTTGGTGTTGATCCCGCGCATGTCGTCCTCCCCGGTTTCGATCGCGACCGCCTTCAAGCCCATATCGCGGGCGATGGCAACCGCGTCGGTGAGATAGTATTCGCCCTTGGCATTGTCGTTGCCGATGCGCTCGAGAATGGCGAGCGCGCTTTTGCCGGCAAGCGCCATCAGCCCGCCATTGCAAAGCGCGATCTTGCGTTCCTCGGGCGTGGCGTCGCGCTCCTCGCGGATCGCCACGAGCTCGCCGCCGCGCGTCAACAGCCGCCCGTAGCCCTTGGGATCGGCGGCCTTGAAACCGAGCACCGCGACCGCTGCCCCCTGCCCCAACGCCGCGCGCAATTCGCGCAGCGTTTCCGGTCGCACCAGCGGCGTGTCGGCGAACATCACCAGGATATCGTCGGCGCCGCGCGCAATCGCCGGACGCGCCGCCAGCACCGCATGCGCGGTGCCGCGCCGCTGCTTCTGCTCGAAAATCTTCGCTTTGGGCGCGCGCGCGCGGACCGCTGCGGCAATCGCGCCGTGATCCGGCCCTACCACCACGGCGATTTCGCCGCCGCCCGCCTTGATCGCCGCGCCGAGCACATGCGCGAGCAGCGTGCGTCCGCCGATCGTGTGCAGCGCCTTCGGCAGGCCCGAGCGCATGCGGGTGCCTTCGCCGGCGGCGAGCACGATCGCTAGGCAGCTTGGTCGGGACATCAGTGTCGGACTCAGTGTTGCCGGACTAGAAGCATCGCATAACCGAGCGGGCCGCTGGGTGAAAGCGCGGCGTGGCACGCAATGAAAGCGAGCATTGCCGGATTCTGCTAACGTTTTCAATGACGTGATTCGCCCGCTCAGAGGCCGTCCATGGCGATCAAGAACACGCCGCCGGAACCCGATTTGCCGAATATCCGCAAGCCCCCGCAAGCGCGCCCGCTTTGGCGGCTGTTCGGATGGGGCGGCGCGGCGAGTATCGCGCTCGCCGCCGTCGCGCTCACCAGCCAAACCGATACCGGCGGCAAACGGCTGCAGCTGGCGCTCGCCAATGCCCGCGAGCCGATGCACGCGGTCGCCCAGATTCCACCGCGTGCGGCCGACGCGGCGGCCGAGGCCGAGACCAAACGCCTCGCGGCGCAAGTGCGTGAACTCTCCGCCGACCGCGAGCGGCTCAGCGCGCGCATCGCCATGCTCGAGCGCAATCTCGAGGATATGACCGGCTCCATCAAGCAGCAGAGCGAGCAGCTGGCCGCCGCGCGCGCCGCCGCCATGACGCCGCCGCCGGCCCCAAGCGCACCGGCCACCGCGCCGGTTGCTGCCGCCGCGCCGCCAGCCCCCGCCCGGCCAGCCCTAACGCCGCTGCCGGTGCCGGCAATCAGCGAAGCCGCCGCGTCCGCGCCCGCGACCCCGGTAAAGCCGCAAGCCGAAGAACCCGCCGCGCCGCCGCAAGCCGCCGAATCCGCGGCTGGACAGGTTCCGTTGCCGCCGGTTCGTGTCGCCGAAGCACCGGCGAACGAGCCGGCAGCAGAACCGCCACCGCCAGCCAAAGATGAATTCGGCATCGATCTCGGTGGCGCCCATAGCATCGAAGCCTTGCGCATCCATTGGGCGGCGCTCAAGGCCAATTACGGTCCGCTGCTGGTGGGGCTGCACCCGCTCGCGATGCAGTACCCGCGCCACCCTTCCGGCGTCGCCTATCGCCTGGTGGTGGGGCCGCTGCCGGACGCCGCCGAGGCAGCGCACCTGTGCGCCCGCTTCCCGACCTTGCGCACCGGCTGCCACCCGGCCAAGTTCATTGGCGCGCAACTGGCCGCGTATTGATTGTCGGCGCGCCGGCGCATCGGCATAATCTTCGTCTTTCGGAAACCGCCGTCATGAAACTGTTCCTGCCGAGCGCGCGCGCGACCAATTATCTGCTGATCGTGGGCTTCTGCTCGCTCGGTTATGCGCTCTACCTGCGCTATCTCGCGATCGAGCAGTCGACCGTCGGCTTGGCCTGTGCGGCCGGGCCGGACACCTGGCTGTGCTTCACGCGCCGGACCGCGATCGCGCTGTTCACCTATTCGGTGTTCGGATGGGGCGCGCTCGCGGTTGCTGCGCTCAATCTGCTGCGGCCCTCGCTGGTGTTATTCGCGCTGGCGCTCGCCCTCGCCTGCTTCGGCATCGTGCTCTACAACATTGCCCTGTCGGCGCTCGCATTCGGACTGCTGGTGCTCAGCTTTGCGCGTCGCGCACCCGAACCAGACTGAACGCGAGCGCGGCCAGCGCCGCGCATAGCCAGAGCGATTGCCAGTTGGCAAAACTTTCATTGAGCACGATGTAGGGCACCGCGAGCGCAAGGGTGCCGGCGCCGGCCAGTTCGGCGGCGCCAAACCTTGTAAGACCTTGCCGGGCGAGCGGCCGCGGCCATCGTCACGCTGTGGATGAAAAACGGCAGCACCGCCACGGTGAGCGGCGCGAACGGGAAATCCCGGTAGCGCGGATCGAATACCAGGCCGAGCGCCGTCAATAGCGCGAGCAGCATGGTCGCGATCAGCAGCGCGCCGACGAGCCGCGCAAGCGGATCGCGGATGCGCTCGGCCGCGGGCCCGAGCAGCGCTGAGAAGCGCGGCAGCGGCGTGCCGCGCACCATCGCCGCGCTCAGGCTCGGCGGCGTCAGCAATGCCACGCCAGCCAAAGCGAGCGAGCGCAGCCAGCCGCCGGCACCCAACGATTCAACCGGCACATTGGCGATACTCCAGCCGATCAGCGTGCCGCCGGCGATCGCGTCCGCCGTCACCGCGAACCAAAGCGCCGGTGGCGGCGCCTCACGCCGCGCGGCGAAGGCGGCGCCGAATACCATCAACGCAAACAAAATTCCGCCCGCCGCCTGCCAGCGCCACAACGGATGATCGGAAACCGCCTCGCCCCAGGCGAATTTCGGCGTGCGCGTGGCGTCGTCGAGCAAACCCCAATGGCCGCCGACGGTGCCTTCGAGCGCGCGCTTCCATGGCTCGTCGAAGGCCTCGATCACGTTGACGCGGAAATTTTCGCGCTTGCCCAGCGCCAGCACGTCCTGGATCACCCGCGCCTGATTTGATGGCGACGGCAGCGCGCCCTCGCGCATGCGCCCGGCGCTCGGCCAGCCGACCTCGCCGATGATCACTTCCTTGCCGGGAAAGGCAGCCACCATGCGGCGGCGGATCGCCTCGACATGGGCGGCGGCGTTGCGCGCCGGAATTGGAAAGTCCTCCCAATAGGGCAGGATATGAATGGTGATAAAATCGGCGGCCGCGGCCACGTCGCCGTTGCGCAGCCAGAACTCCCACACATCGGCATAGGTCACCGGCACGCTCACGCGCGCCTTTACCGCACGGATGGTGGCGGCGAGATCCTCGGCCGACATTTCGCCGCGCAACAGCACCTCGTTGCCGACCACCAGCGCACGGATGGTCCGGGGATAGCGGTTGGCGAGCGCGACGGCGGTTTCGATCTGCTCGCGGTTCTTATCCGCATGGCTCGACAGCCATAGGCCCTGCATCACCTTGAGGCCGTGGCGAGCTGCGATCCCGGCGATTTGGTCCTGCCCGTAATCGATCGAATAGGTGCGCACGCAGTCGGTGATCTTAGCCAACCGGGTCAAATCGTCCTCGATTTGGGCAGCCGATATCTGGGTGTTGGAGTCGAGCGGGGTCTGGCCGCCCCGGAACGGCGAATAGGACAGGCAATAGAGCTTTTCACCGGTTTGCAGCGGGGATTGCGGCATGGGCACCGGGGCGCCCAGCCAGGCCCAAGCGCCGGCGATCACCAAGGCCGAAAGGGCGAGGCAGGCAAAGGCAAGACGCATCGATTTGAACCCGTCCCGGCAGGCGAAAGAGCCACCTGAACGGCTTATAGCGCGCGTTTGGCGCTGCCAAGCCGCCGCTTTTAAGCAAGCTGCGGCGAGGCGCTGGACAAAGGCGGCCCGTTGGGGCCAAGTCTTGCGGCGGGGGAAATTCCGTCCAAGACGGCGGTTCGGGTTTAGCGTGCGGGTTTTCAAGACAAGCATCGCCGGGGCACGCGGCATAAAGTGCCGTATTCACGTCCCAATCTGGTCGCATAGCGGACCGATCGGCGGGCGGGCGGCCTCCATCAACACCGGCAGGACTATGCCGAAAGTTTTATTGTTGCGTCTATTGCGCGCGGCGTTCTGCGTGGCGGCTTTCAGCTTCACCGCCTCTGTGGCGTTAGCCCAGACCGGCGCCCCCAAGCCGTCCGAACCGCAGAAACAGGGTGCCGACAACGCCAAGGAAGGCCAGAAAAGCATCGACGAGATCGCCGAAGCCGCGCGCGTTCTCACCGGGCCGGCCGGCAACCCGGAATGCGTCTGGCTCGGCCGCCGGGTGGTCAGCCTGCTGTGGCGCGACGATCTCGATACCGCCTTCCGCCACCTCGACCTCTACGATCGGTTCGGCTGCCCAAGCTCGCATATTCAGGCTACTTTCCGCTGCCTGGTGCGGCAGGGGCATATCGACCCCAAGGCCCCGGACAGCCTCAATGGCCGGGTGCAAGCCTGCTGGCTCAATCCGGCCCTCGCCCCCACCCCGGTGACCGCCGCCCAGCCGCCCGCCGCCACGTCGGTGGGAACCTCGCCGCGCTGACGGCGTTTCCATCTTGCAATAATTTTATTTGCGCCATGCGCCTGACAAGGAATTGCCATGTCCGGTCATTACTTGAACACACGCCTAATGCCGCGCTATGCTGCAGTGCCGCAGAAAAAGCATCGGCTGAGCCCAGGGGACGGGCTCAAGGGTCTGAAATCCCGCCCCATTTGGTTATAAGTCTATGCGCTCCGTCGCTGCCGTGATCGCCCTCGTGGCGTGCGTGCAAGCCGGATTGTGGGCTCTGGCGCAGGATCACCTGAGCGCTCCCAATTTCGACGGCCAACTCGCCAGCGTTTCCTATGCGCCGTTTGCGAGCTCGACCAATCCGGATGAAGGCGACAAGGCGCAAGCCGAGCAAATTCGCTCCGACCTGCAATTGCTGGCGCCGCTGACGCGGGCGATACGTACCTATTCGTCCACCGGCGGCGTCGAACTGGTGCCCGGCATCGCCGCCGAATTCGGCCTGCGGGTCACGATCGGCGCCTGGATCGACAAGCACAAGGAGCGCAACGAGCGCGAAATCAATTCAGTGATCGAGCTCGCCAAGCGCCACAGCAACGTCAACGGCATCATCGTCGGCAACGAAACCATCTACCGCGGCGACCTGAAAGTCAGCGAGCTGATCCCGATCATCCAGCGGGTCAAGCGTTCGACCAACGTGCCGGTTACCACCGGCGAAATCTGGAACGTGTGGATCGAGCATCCCGAACTGGTTTCGGCGGTGGACTATATCGCCGCGCACATCCTGCCCTATTGGGAAGGCTTCTCCGACAAGCAGGCGGTCGACCAGGCGATCCTGATCTACGACAAGCTGCGGGCGGCCTATCCGGGCAAGCGCATCGTCATCGCCGAGTTCGGCTGGCCGAGCGCGGGCTACAATCTCAAAGCCGCCGAGCCCGGCCGCGTCGAGCAGGCCATGGTGCTGCGCGATTTCGTCACCCGCGCCGAGGCCTATGGCATCGACTACAACATCGTCGAAGCGATCGACCAGCCGTGGAAAATCTTCGAAGGCGGCGTCGGTCCCTATTGGGGTCTGTTCGACGCCGCGCGTCAGCCGAAATTCGACTGGAGCGGCCCGATCGCCGACCCCGATCATTGGAAGCTCGCCGGCATCGCCCTGCTGGTGAGCGTGCTGCTGTCGCTGCCGATCCTGGCGATGAGCGGCGTGACGGTATGGCAGACCATCACGCTCGCCGGCGCCGCCAATGTCGTCGGCGCTTGGTCGGCTGCCGTATTCGCCTTTTGGAACGGACATTATTTCGTCCCCGGCGCCGCCTTCGCGCTCGGCCTCGGCGTCCTCTTGCTGATCCCGCTGGTCATCATCGCCATGGCGCGCATCGATGAACTCGCCACGATCGCCTTCGGCCGCAAACCGCGGCGGCTGATCGAGGCTCCCCCGCTCGCGCCCGAGGCAGCGGCGCCGAAAGTTTCAATCCATGTTCCGGCGCACAACGAGCCGCCCGACATGCTCAAGCAGACGCTCGACGCGGTGGCCCGCCTCGACTATTCGAATTTCGAATGCGTGGTCGTGATCAACAACACGCCCGATCCGGCGCTCTGGCGGCCGATCGAGGATCACTGCCGCGCGCTCGGCGAGCGCTTCCGCTTCGTCAATGCCGACAACCTGCAAGGCTTCAAGGCCGGCGCGCTGCGGCTCGCCATGGTGCACACCGCGGCCGATGCCGAGGTGATCGGCGTCATCGACGCCGACTATGTGGTGCAGCCGGACTGGCTCAAGGACCTAGTGCCGCTGTTCCGCGAGCCCGATGTCGCGCTGGTGCAGGCGCCGCAGGATCACCGCGACGGCGACCGCAGCCTGATGCACCACGCCATGAACGGCGAATATGCCGGCTTCTTCGACATCGGCATGGTGCAGCGGAACGAGGTCAACGCCATCATCGTGCACGGCACCATGTGCCTGATCCGCCGCACGGCGCTGGAAGCCGTCGGCGGCTGGTCGAGCGACACGATTTGCGAGGACACCGATCTCGGCCTCACTTTGCTCGAAAACGGCTGGCGCGCGCACTACACCAACAAGCGCTACGGCCACGGACTGCTGCCCGATAGCTTCGAGGCCTACAAGAAACAGCGCCACCGCTGGGCCTATGGCGGATTCCAGATCCTGAAGAAGCACTGGCGCCGCTTCCTGCCCGGCGTCAGCCGCCTGACCGGCGATCAGAAGCGCGAATTTGCGCTCGGCTGGCTCAATTGGCTCGGCGCCGAAAGCCTCGGCGTCGCGGTCGCCATGCTCAACATCGTCTGGGTGCCGGTTGTCGCCTTCCTCGACATCGCGGTGCCGGATCGCATTCTCACCATCCCGATCATCGCCACCTTCACCGTCTCGCTCATGCATTTCGTGACGCTGTACCACCTGCGCGTGCGCAGCGGCCCGGGCCAGCTCACCGGCGCGGTGTTCGCGGCCATGTCGGTGCAATGGACGGTCGCGCGTGCCGTCAGCTTCGGGCTGATCAAGGATCACCTGCCGTTCGTGCGCACGGCCAAGGGCGGCCTGCGCCGCTCCACGGATTTCCACGCGTTCTGGGAGGCGGTGCTGGCGGGTCTTTTGATCCTCGGCGCGGTGGTGCTGGTCGCCACCAACATCAAGGACGTGCGCGAGATCAACATTTTCGCCGCCGTGCTGGTGGTGCAGAGCCTGCCGTTCATCGCGGCGGTCGGGCTCGCCGTGTTCGAGCGCACGCCGCTCAACGATTTCGCCACTTGGCGCGCGCTCGATGTGCGGTTAGCGGAGCTGCTTGGCCGGCGCGCGCCCGTTGCCGCCACGGCGGTGACTATAGTTCCGGCGCAAGCTGTGCAGGTACCAAAACAAGGCGAACTGGCCCAGTAATCCCGATTTAACCCGGCAAAGCCGTTTCCACCAGCTTCACCCAATACGAAGTCCCGATCGGGATCACCTCGTCGTTGAAATTATAGGCCGGGTGGTGCAGGCCGGCGCTGTCGCCGTTGCCGACGAAGATGAAGGCGCCCGGCCGCGCATTGAGCATGAAGGAGAAATCCTCCGCCCCCATCACCGGCGCCATGTCGACGTCGACTTTGTCCTTGCCAGCGATCTCGCCGGCAATCGATGCGGCGAAATCGGTCTGCGCAGGATGGTTCTTGAGCACCGGATAGCCACGCCGGTATTTCACCTTGGCCGTAGCGCCGTAAAGCTTGGCGGTGCCTTCGACAATTTCCGGCACCCGCTTTTCCAACAGGTCCTGCACCGCGGGGATCAGGCTGCGCGCAGTGCCGCGCAATTGCGCGGTCTGCGGAATGACGTTGTCGGTATTGCCGGCGTGGAACATGCAGATCGAAACCACCGCCGCTTCGAGCGGATCGACATTGCGTGACACGATCGATTGCAGGTTGTTGATGATCTGCGCGCCGACCAATACCGTGTCGATACCGAGATGCGGACGCGCGGCGTGGGCGCCTTTGCCCTCGATGTCGATCTGCACATAGTCGGCCGCCGCCATGATGGCGCCCGGCCGGATGCAGAATTCACCCAGCGGCAGGCCGGGATAATTGTGCATGCCGTAGACCTCGCCAATGCCGAAGCGTTGCACCAGCCCGTCGTCAAGCATGGCCTTAGCCCCGGCGCCGCCCTCCTCGGCCGGCTGGAAGATCACCACCGCGGTGCCGGCGAAATTGCGCGTCTCGGCGAGATAGCGCGCGGCGCCGAGCAACATGGCGGTGTGGCCGTCATGGCCGCAGGCGTGCATCTTGCCCGGCACAGTCGACTTGTACGGCAGATCGGTCGCCTCCTCGATCGGCAGCGCGTCCATGTCGGCACGCAGGCCGATGACCTTGTCGGACTTGCCCTTGCGCCCGTGGATGACGCCGACCACGCCGGTGCGGCCCAAGCCCGGCACCACCTCGTCGCAGCCGAAGGCTTTCAGCTTCTCGGCCACGCTCGCCGCCGTGCGCTGCACGTCGTAGAGCAGTTCCGGGTGGGCATGCAGATCGTGCCGCCATTCGGCGATTTCGCCCGCGAGGTCGGCGATACGGTTGACGATCGGCATGGTAGGTCTCCTTTGGAAACGGCCAGTCTAGCAAACGTCCGGGGCCGGGCGCGAGTTCAACAAATGGCGCAAAGTGCCGCTTGAGCGGGCGGTTCGGCTTGACCGGGCGTCCGGGCGCCCCTACACCCACGCCCAGCGCTAAAATAGCGCATGGTGACGAGCGCGTAGCTCAGGCGGTAGAGCAACTGACTTTTAATCAGTAGGTCATGGGTTCGAGTCCCATCGCGCTCACCAAGACTTCCAAAAACGATGGGTTTCCCGCGCCGGCCGCGCACGGATGCCACAAAGGGCTGTCTGGGCACCGCGCGATAGTTCCAGCTTCTGCATGAGCGGACCTATTCGGCGGCGTCATGCCTCGGAATGGCGGTCGTTTCGGACTGTTTTGTCCAGCGGCGCCGCGCGGCTTCGATTTCGTTTGGCGAATAGAAATAGGTCAGCCACGGATGCCGCACAAAGATAGCTTCGACGAGATCGGCGGGAACCGAAAAATGCTGGAGAAAATCTTTGTAGAGAGCACCCGACTCTTTCGTCTCGCCAATATTTACTGAAACGAGTTCGATCTCGCCACGTCCCGTGAGCTCGGACAAGGCCAACGGCAGCGCACGCTTCATGTCGCGGGTCCGTATGGCGAGCACCGAATTGCTCTCGTGTTCGAATAGGACGTAACCGCGCCCATGATCGAACGGATGAGCGCGCAAATCGGCCCCCGTGATGGCGCCGAACTCCGCGCCGTAATAATCCGCATCGTCCAGGCAACGCCACCAAAGGCAATCCTCCATGCCATGAAAAGTTTTGCCGGCTAATTCCCTGCGCCACGATGCGATCAACCCCTGCATCAGCAGTTCGACGAACTCCGGTCCGGCCGCGTAGAGCTGATTGAATGCCGGCAGAAAAAACGGCAATAAATGGAATGTTGCCGACACGGCGCGGTCGATAGGTTCACGAAAGGCCGTGATGAAGGCGACGCGCCCGCCGAACCGACGCACATCTGCAATTTCCCCGCGTACCGCGTCAGCATAGTCCGCCTGCGGCAGAAGCGCGGCTGTCAACTCGTTACCCGCCCCAAGCAAGCCGACATAATACGGCGCCATCGCACGAGTGTGTTCGATCTGCGGCTCCGATAGGTAATGAGGACGCCGCACCTCAATCGCCGGAGAGAGCGTCCGCAGAGTTTGTTCGATGGTTTGCGTGCCCGTTTTCGAGGGCGACAGAATGACAAACAAATCGTGTCCGAGATTGTGCCGCCGCGCGACAAGACTCTCGGCGGCCGGCGTAAAGGCGCCGATGTCGCGAATGGAAAGTCGTGTCACCACGCCGCTGTCAGCGGCATTCTGCAGCACAATGGCATAGAACTCCTCGGAATCGCCGACCGGAATTTGAATCAAATTGCTGCCCGGGTATGCGGCTTGCATCGGACTGAGAAGCTGCTGCATGCGATCAAGTGCGCCAATCTTGACGATTCCGGCACTGACTGTGAGATCGATCTGCGCCACGAGCGGGCCGCGATAGGCCGCTTTAGTGAGCGCGAGCGGCTGAAGAGGAAATAGAACTCCGTAAGCCCACTGTTCCGTGGGCAAGGAGACCGTGAACGGCCGATCATTCTCAATGATCGCACCATGCACCGTTCGGCGCCTCGCTATCGCAAGGGCATGCGGGATCAAACGTCCTGGGCTGATTGTCAGCCAACGCGAGGGTAAAGATTTGACCGCTATCTCTGTCGGGGCGGGCAATGTGCTGTTTGTTGCATCGACCAGCGTTAATCCGTGGAGGCGAAGGCGCGACGGTCGGTCAAACACGTTGGCATTGCGTATGATAAATCTATCGGCGTCATCGGAGTCGATCGGAATCGTTATTTCCTGCCGTGCACCCGCCGATACTACAACCTCACTCCCCACGATGGCGGTCTTGGCGGCGTTCAGGCAACCGAAACTGATGCTTCCGTCTTCGATTGCAACATCCGCCACAATGGCACACGCGGCAGCACTATTTCTCTTGCATGCTCGAAAAAATGCAAGGTCGAATGAAACGGCGTAGCTCCAGCATTCGCTCGGAGTCACAACATCCAGAGGACGGGAGTCCGGACCACCTTCCGTATCATCGGAATAAGAAACGCTCCCGCCAAAAATGAAGGGCTCAAGTGGCAACCGGGCTGGCAAATTCAATGGCGCAAGCTTTATAGCGTAGATCCGAATCCGCGATGGGTGATTAAGATCGTCGGTATTGCGCACGACGAACCGGGTCGCAGCATCCTCATTCTCGATAGGCAAGACGATTTATCGACGCATGCCGGCCGAAATCGTCATCTCGCTGCCAACGAATGCGGTGCCGTCGGCAGTGAGGCAACCCAAGCCGATGCGTCCACTTTCGACTTCAAGGTCCACCACAACTGCGAGGCCGGCGCTTATGCCCTGCCTGCGGATAGCGGCTATCGGCAGATCGAAACCGACGGCGTAACTCCAACATTCTTTCGGAGTTTCTACGTACAAGAACTCGGCGTCGCCGTTCGCCGCCGACGCGGCGGTAGCCAACAGAACCGTCGTGCCGTAAGCGATTGGCCTGAGCGCTACTGTAATCGGCTCCCGTTGCATCGAAGGATTATCCGCCTCAATTATGACGATGACTTTCGAGCCGCGGTATCTGAGCTGCAGAAATTGACTCGGCCTTTCTGACAAACCTCGTCGCCGTTGAATTGCGCGGCGTTGAGGCGTACGAGCGGCGGCGTGGCAAGGCTCGTCTCCCCAATTCGAGAAACCTCATGATGAGAATTCCCCGACAAAATGCCATTCCGTTCTCAATTTTCCGACGCAGTCGCGCAGAAGTTGCTATAGACAAATCTACAATACTGGCAAGTGGAATGCATGGGTTATTCACCAGTGGCCGGTAAACAATATGGCTAAAAGACAATGGGTCGGGCGACAGACGCAATTTTGAGCTTTTTCCGCCTCGCGTTCTGGCCGTTGTGCGTGTCGGTCCTGGTCGTGCTGCTGCTGCAGCCGATCTATCTATTTTCGCTGACTTCGCTCGGCACGCTGGCGCCGCGGGAACGCACGATCGAGCATTTACGCACCGCCTTCGCGCAAGGCGTCATCGCCGCCGACGGCTCGCCGCGCTCGCTCTTGTGGAAAGGCGGCGAGCAGCTCGCCGAATGCATTTCGGTCGGCATCGGCCTCAACACGGCCGAGAGCGCCTGGCAGGCCGCCGTCAGCGGCGCCTATCCGATGGTCGACGAAACGCACCAATGCAACGGCCTGTATCATGCGGTCAACGGCGGGCCGACCTCATGGCAGCCCTATTTCCGTTACTGGCACGGCTACCGCGTCATCCTGGCGCCGCTGGTCGCCCTGTTTCCGTTCTGGTTCGTCAAATTGCTCAACGCGCTGATGGTCGCCGGCGCTTGCACGGCGCTCTGGCTCACGCTGCGCAACCGCGTCGGCGTCGCCGTCGCGACCATCACCCTCGCCACGTTCGTCTTCCTCAGCGACGTTCTGTTCATCTGGCGCACCTCGACGCATAGCATCAGCCTTGCCTATATCCTCGCCGGCACTTGTTTGTTCGCTGCCGCACTGGCGCGCGATTGGTCTGCGGGGCGACTGATCGTCCTTGCCGCGGCGCTCGGCAGCGTCTTCAATTTCGTCGATTTCCTCATCAATCCGCCGATGATGCCGATGCTGTTGGGGTTCTTCGTGCTGCTCGACGATCGCCGCCGCGATGTCGGTCTGCTGGCGCTCGCCTGTATCATCGCCTGGTTCGGCGGCGATGCCGAAACGTGGATCGCGCGATGGGCGATCGCCTACGCGGCCTTGCCGCACGGCGCCGAGGTCATGAACAACGTGCTTTTCAGCATCCAGGAGCGCTCGCTCGGTGCGGCGCAGAGCGTCTATCTCTGGCCGCTGGCCGCCACCGTGCGCACTTATCTGCGCGCGCTCGATCGCGTCGGGGTCATCGTTCCCATCATCATCGCGATGGCTATCGCGCATTACTCGGCGACGGTCTCGCGGATCGATTGGCGGCGCGCGCTGCGGCTGGCAACGCCGCTGCTTGCCACCGTGTTGTGGTTCGAGGTGCTGTCCAGCCAGACGCAATATCACCTGACCGTCAGCGCGCGCAGCGCGGCCATGGCGATGGCGATCGCGCTCGCGGCGGCGCTTATTTCCATGCAGCGGCGGCCGAGCCTGCCGGAATTGTGGGCTCAGCTGCAAATTCTGCGCGCGAAAGTTCCGCTGCTCCGGCAAAGGCGCGGTGACCCCTGAGGCGCGATGCGCGGCAAGCGGGCCGCCGTTGCGCACAATCGTCGAAAATTTATTCGCTGCGGTGCAGCGGGCGTCGATGAAACTTCGGCGAAACATTCGCACCCGCGCATTCCGCCGCGCAAATTTACGCCGCGGCTACACGCGGCCGCGTCATCAAACTTTATCGTTGCGGCCACCATAGTTTCACCAAACGGTCGCGCCCTCGCCACGATGCCCCGCTAGTCAACGACGCGGGGACGATCAGAGGAGACCGAGACCATGCAGATCCAGACCCAATCGGCCAGGCTCGCCGGTATCCGCACCTTCTCCTCGCCGGTGCGCTGCCCGTATTGCGGCGACTGGATGGTCGCTCCCGTGTTGTCCGAATTCGTCGAAGGCGGCGAAATCCGGCACCATTGGGAATGCGACGCCTGCGGCGAATCCTCCACCACCGCCATCCCGCTCACGACCCATTGAGCGCCATTCCGCCGGAATAGGTGCTAGGGTGCGGTGTTATCCCGTTAGGCTGACCACGGCCTGATCCAAGGAGGAGGAGCAAGCATGACATCGACCATTCTGCGGTCCACCGCGGCCGCCATCGTTTTTGCCGGCGCCCTGGCGTTCGCCGCCCCATCCATGGCGGCCATGATGACTTTCAAGGCCGCACTGAGCGGCAAGAGCGAAGTACCCCCGAATGCGACCGGCGGCAGCGGCGAAGTCACCGCGACCTACGATAGCGACAGCAAGAAGCTCACCTGGAAGGGCAGCTATAGCGGCCTGACCGGTCCGGCCACCGCCGCCCATTTCCATGGGCCCGCGCCGGTCGGCAAGAACGCCGGTGTGATGGTTCCGATCGCGCCCGCCGCCAGCCCGCTGGAGGGCTCCGCCACCCTCACCGACGCCCAGGCCAAGGCCCTGATGGACGGCGACATGTACGTCAACGTCCACACCGCGGCCAACAAAGCCGGCGAAATCCGCGGCCAATTGATGAAATAGTCCGTTGCCAGCCGCCGGCTTCGGCGGCCGTGTATGAGCAGCCCGCCGGTCCGCAACGACCGGCGGGTTTTTCGTTGCGGGTGCCACGGTCTGCCCGCTCTTGGCGGCCGGCGTGCCGGCGTCTAAAGCTTTGCGCAGAGAACCTTTGCGTCAATCACCCCTGCCCCAAGGAGCGATCATGGTCGATTACGATGGTGACTCGGCGCCCATTCTGGTGGCCGGCGGCGGCATCGGCGGCCTGATCACGGCCTTCGCGCTGGCGCGCCAGGGCTTTGCGGTGCGCGTGTTCGAGCAAGCGCCTGAATTCCGCGAGGTCGGGGCCGGCATCCAGCTCGGCCCCAACGTCTTCCGCGTGCTCGACAAAATCGGGCTCAAGGAGGCCGTGCTGGGCGACGCCCACCGCCCGCCGGCGCAGGAAATGCGCGATGCGCTGACCGGCAAGCTGATCACCCGCATCCCGCTCGATGCCGCCTTCTTCGAGCGCTTCGGCCAGCCCTATGCGGTCACCCATCGCGCCGACATCCACGGTGTCCTGCTCAACGCGTGCCTCGGCAACGAACTGATCACGCTGGAAACCAGCCGGCGCGTCGACGGCTTCGAGGAGCGCGCCGACGGCGTCGCCATCACGCTCGAAAACGGCGAACGGGTCGAAGGCCGCGCGCTGATCGGCTGCGACGGCATGTGGTCGGTGATCCGCGAGCGCATCGTCGGCGACGGCAAGCCGCGGGTGTCCGGCCACATCGCCTATCGCGCCGTGCTCAAGCGTTCCGAAGTGCCGGCCGACCTGTGGCGGCCGGACGTGGTGCTGTGGGCCGGCCCGCGCAGCCATTTCGTGCATTATCCGCTGCGCCGCGGCGAACTCTACAATCTGGTCGCGGTGTTCCACTCCGACCACTACGCGGAAGGCTGGAACGAGGAAGGCAGCGCCGACCTGCTCTGGCAGCATTTCAAGGGCCAGCGGCCGGAAGTGCTGCGCATGCTCGAGCGCATCGAGACCTGGCGCATGTGGGTGCTGTGCGACCGCGAGCCGGTGAAGAACTGGTCGCGCGGCCACGTCACGCTGCTCGGCGATGCCGCGCATCCGATGCTGCAATATCTCGCGCAGGGCGCCTGCATGGCGGTCGAAGACGCGGTGGTGCTGGCGGAGAAAGCAGCCGCCACGCCGAACGATCTGCCGGCGGCGTTCAAGGCCTACGAACAGGATCGTTACCTGCGCACCGGCCGCGTGCAGATCATGGCGCGCGTCTATGGCGACTTCTATCACGCGCGCGGGGTGACCGCCGAATTGCGCGATCTGGCGCTCGCCGGCCGCACGCCGCAGCAAAGCTACGACGGCATCGCCTGGCTATACGGCGGGCCGTGATCGCCTGTTCCGGGCGCGGCGCTACTTCTTCGGAATATGCGCCTTGGCGATGACCGCGTCCCATTTCTTGATATCGCCGGTGAGGCGCGCTTCGAGCTCCTCGGGCGTCGAGGCGTGCGGCTCGACACCCACTTTGTTGAACTGCGCCTTGAGCTCCTGGCTCGCCAACACCTCGTGCATTGCCTTGTTCATGGTTTCGATGACGTCCTTCGGCGTACCCTTGGGGGCGGCGACCGCGTTCCACGAGATCACCTCGTAGCCCTTCACGCCGGCTTCATCGACGGTTGGCAAATTCGGCAGCAGGCCGGTGCGCTTGGGCGAGGACGTGGCGAGCAGCCGGATCTTGCCGGCGTTGACTTGCCCCTGCACCGCCGGCGGAAAATCGATCATCAGCTGCACGTCGTTGCGCGAGAGCGCCACCACGATATCCGGCGAGTTCTTGTAGACAACGATTTGGAAGTTTAGGCCGGTCATCGACTTGAACAGTTCGGCGCCGAGGTTCTGCGTGCCGCCGAGCAGCACGGTGCCGACGTTGAACTTGCCGGGATTGGCCGTCGCCGCGTTCATGAAATCCTGGAGGGTTTTGAAGCCGGATTTGGCGTCGACCGCGAAGACGAGATCGAAGGTGCCGACCATCGACACCATCGAAAAATCCTTCACCGGATCGAACGGCAGCTTGTTGAAGGCGGCGACGCTGATCGAAGTGCCGTTGGTGACCAGCGCCATTGTGTAGCCGTCCGGCGGCGCCGTTATCACCGCGCGTGCGGCGTTGATGCCGCCCGGGCCGGGCATGTTCTCGATGATCACCTGCTGGCCGAGTTTGTCCGACAGCTTGGCCGCCATGATGCGCGAGGTGACGTCGGCGACGCCGCCGGCGCCGAACGGCAGAATGATCTTCACCGGCTTGTCCGGCCATTTCGCCTGCGCCTGGCCGAGCGGCGCCAGCATCACGAGCAAAGCCGCCGGCAGCGCCAGCAGCGCGAAAAATGCTTTTCTCATTGTGATCCTCCCTGAATTTTTCCGCGTTTCTTGTTGTTAGGCGAAACCATAAAGCCGGGCCGGATTGTCCACCAGCAGGCGCCGTTGCGCCAGCGGGGTTGCGGCAAATTGCGGCACCAGATCGACCAGATCGGCCTCGTCGGCTTCATGGGTGGCGTTGGGATGCGGAAAATCGGTGCCCCACAACACGCGCGTCGGCGCCGCCTCGACCAAAGCGCGGGCGATCGGCACCGCCATCTCATAGGGTGGCATGGAAATGCGCTCGGCCCCGCACACCTTGATCCAGCAATTTTCCAGCCGTGACAGCTCGATCAGCGCGCGCAACGGCGGCTGCTCGACACCGCCGGCCGCCGGCACGCGGCCCATGTGGTCGATGACGAAAGGCAGCGGCAGCGCCCGGATCATCGGCGCGAGCGGCACGATATCGGGCGCGTCGAGATGCAGCACCACGTGCCAGCCGCGCCTCTTGATGCGGTCGATGACGCGGTTGAACACGGCCATGTCGGGCGCGCCGCCGAGATGCTTGACGAAATTGAAGCGCACGCCGCGCACCCCGCCGGCATCGAGCCGCTCGTAGTCGGCCTCGCCGAAGCTGTCGTCGACGATGGCGACGCCGCGATAGCGCTTGGGATCCGACGCGATGCAGTCGAGCATCGCCGCATTGTCGGTACCGTGGCAGCTCGCCTGCACGATCACCGCGCGCTCGATGCCGAGATGATCGTGCAGCGCGCGCAGCATCTCCTTGGGCGCGTCCTGCGGCGTGTAGCGGCGGTTCGGCGCATAGGGAAACACATCGCCCGGCCCGAACACGTGGCAATGGGCGTCGGTGGCGCCGGGCGGCAGCTTGAAGCGCGGCTGGCGCCGCTGGGCGAGGAAAGACGGATGCACGTTCATGGGGAGTGGCTTAGCGAAGCCGGCCCACCCATACAATCCCGTCATTCCGGGGCACGCGCGTAGCGCGTGAACTCGAAATCCAGAGATAGGCACGTGTTTACTTCTGGATTCCGGGTCCGGCCCTTCGGGCCGTCCCGGAATGACTAAAGGGGCGGTATATCCCCCCGTTCCCAGCCCGCTTTGGTCGTCGCGATGAAATCGGCAAAGCGCCCGCCCGCGATCGCCGCGCGCGATCCCGCCATCAGCGCCTGGTAATAAGCGAGGTTGATCGTCGACAGCAGCACCGCGCCCAGCATCTCGTTCGCCTTGGTCAGATGATGCAAATAGGCGCGCGAATAGCTGCGCGCGGCCGGATGCGCGCTTTGCTCATCAAGCGGGCGCGGGTCGTTGGCGTGGCGCGCATTGGCGAGATTGATCGCGCCGAAGCGCGTGAACGCCATGCCGTGGCGGCCGTTGCGGGTCGGCAGCACGCAGTCGAACATATCGATGCCGCGCGCGACCGCCTGCAGGAGGTCGTCGGGCGTGCCGACGCCCATCAGATAGCGCGGGCGGTCGACCGGCAGCACCGGCGCAGTCTCGGCGACGATCTTGAGCATCACCGCCTGCGGCTCGCCTACCGCAAGCCCGCCGATGGCGTAGCCGTCGAAACCGATATCGACCAGCGCGCGGGCGCTGTCCTGGCGCAAGCGCTGATCGTCGCCGCCCTGCACGATGCCGAACAGCGCGTAGCCGTCGCGCGCCCTGCTCTCGAAGGCGCGCTTTGAACGCTCGCCCCAACGCAGCGACAGCTGCATGGCGCGCTCGATCTCGTCGCGCGCGGCCGGCAAACCCAGGCATTCGTCGAGCTGCATGGAGATGTCGGCGCCGAGCAGCGCCTGGATCTCGACGGCGCGCTCCGGCGTCAGCTCCACCATGGCGCCGTCGAGATGCGAGCGGAAGGTGACGCCATGCTCCTCCAGCCGGCGCAGCGCCGAAAGCGACATCACCTGAAAGCCGCCGCTATCGGTGAGGATCGGCAGCGGCCAGTGCATGAAGGCGTGCAAGCCGCCGAGCGCGGCGATGCGCTCGGCGCCCGGCCGCAGCATCAGATGGTAGGTATTGCCGAGCACGATTTCGGCGCCGGTCGCGCGCACATCGTCCGGCATCAGGCCCTTGACCGTGCCTTGCGTGCCGACCGGCATGAAGGCCGGCGTCTGCACCTTGCCATGCGGGGTGACGATTTCGCCGCGGCGCGCGGCGCCGTCGGTCGCTATCAGGCGGAAGGAAAATGGCATCAGATCAGAGGCGTCATACTGATCACGGCATATTCCCCGTTCTCATCGTTGCCGCTCCAGGCGATGCGTTGGCCGACCGACAAGGCTTTTTCCAGCATGTCGGTCTGATAGTAGCGGTCGGCGTCGTCGTAGCCGGTGCCGAAATCGACATGGCCCTCCGTGCTCACCGTGAAGGGGCAGCGATAATCTTCGCGCCGGTCCTGCCAGAGCCCGCAATATTCGATGCCGCGTTTGGGCTGATAGCCGATAAATATCAAATCGATGGTGATTTCCAGATGGTCTTCCTGCGTATTGCGAAAGACAATTCTGCCGAGCCGCTCGCCGGCCATGGGCCCCTCCTTATTTTTGCTGCGGATGCAGCAAACACGCATCGCCGTAGGAATAGAAGCGATAACCGGCGGCAATCGCGTGCGCATAGGCGCGTTTCATGGTGTCGAGCCCGCTGAAGGCCGCCACCAGCATGAACAGCGTCGAGCGCGGCAGGTGGAAATTGGTCAGCATCAGATCGACCGCTTTGAAGCGATAGCCGGGCGTGATGAAAATCGCCGTGTCGCCGGCAAAGGCGCGCAATTTGCCGTCCGTGCCGGCGGCGGTTTCCAACAGCCGCAGCGCGGTCGAGCCGACCGCCACGATGCGCCCGCCGTTGGCGCGCGCGGCGTTGAGCGCGTCCGCCGTCTCAGCGGAAACCGAGCCGAATTCGGCCTGCATTTTGTGCCCCGAAGTGTCTTCGGCCTTCACCGGCAGGAAGGTGCCGGCGCCGACATGCAGCGTCACTTTGTGCACGGCCACGCCGTGCGCCTTCAGCCGCGCCAGCAGCTTTTCCGTGAAATGCAAGCCGGCGGTCGGCGCCGCGACCGAACCCTCGGGCTGTGCAAAGACCGTCTGGTAGTCGGTGCGGTCCTGCTCGTCGGGCTCCCGCCGCGCGGCGATATAGGGCGGCAGCGGCATCGCGCCGCGCTCGGCAATGGCCTGATCGAGCACCGGTCCATGGAAGGAAAATGAAAGGGTTACCTCGCCTCCTTCATCTTTCTGTGAAACTTGAGCATCGAGTTCGCCGAGGAAACAGACCTTGCCCTCGCTGCCGAAGCGCAGGGTGTCGCCGAGCTGGACCTTCTTGGCGCCGAGGATGAAGGCGCGCCAATGCGAACCGTCCAGCCGCTTGTGCAGAGTGGCCTCGATCGCCGGTTCCGTGGAGCCCCGCCCGATCCGCCGGCCCGTCAGGCGGGCGGCGATCACCTTGCTGTCGTTGACCACCAGGCAATCGCCGGCGCGCAAGAGGTCGGGCAGATCGGCAACCTGGCGGTCTTCCAGGCCGTCGTGCCGGACGCACCAAAAGCCGCGCGGCATCGCGCGGGCTCGCCGGCCGCAGCGCGATGCGGTCGGTGGGCAGGGTGAAATCGAACAGGTCGGTGCGCATGCTTCCTTATACCTCCCCCTGCAAGGGGGAGGTCGGCGCGTAGCGCCGGGTGGGGGTCGGCCGAGTGGTCCGCCAACGCGACCCCACCCCCGCCGCGCTGCGCGCGGCGACCCTCCCCGTTCCGGGGAGAGGATTAAACCCCCATCGTCGCCTTGACGATCTTGTCGGGGTTGGCCACCGGCTCGCCGCGCTTGATCTTGTCGACATTGTCCATGCCCTCGATCACGTTGCCCCAGGCGGTGTACTGGCCGTCGAGAAAGCGCGCGTCGTCGAAGCAGATGAAGAACTGGCTGTCGCCGGAATCGGGGTTGGCCGCGCGCGCCATCGACACCGTGCCGCGCACATGCGGCTCGGCGTTGAACTCGGCCTTGAGCTTCTGGCCCGAGCCGCCGGTGCCGGTGCCCTGCGGGCAGCCGGTCTGCGCCATGAAGCCGTCGATCACGCGGTGAAAGACGATGCCGTCATAGAAGCCCTCCTTCACCAGTTCCTTGATGCGCGCCACGTGGCCGGGCGCGAGGTCGGGCCGCATGGCGATCACCACCTTGCCCTTGGTGGTTTCCAGCGTGAGGGTGTCTTCCGGCTTGGCCATTGGTTGGTTCCTGTTGCTGCTACTGTTTCGCGTCGGCGGCGACTTGCATCTTGATAATCATGTCCGGATCGACCACCGCGCCGTTATCCTCCGGCGAGCCCTTCTTGATCTTGTCGACGGCATCCATGCCGGACACCACCTGTCCGATCACGGTGTATTGCCCGTTCAGGCGGGGATTGGCGGCATACATGATGAAGAACTGCGAATTGGCCGAATTCGGATCTTGCGTGCGCGCCATGCCGACCACGCCGCGCACGAACGGTACGTCGGAAAACTCGGCCTTGAGCGGCGGATATTTCGAGCCGCCGGTGCCGTTGTGGTTCTGCCCGTCGCCGGTCTGCGCCATGAAGCCGGCGATCACGCGGTGGAACGGCACGTTGTTGTAGAAGCCCTCGCGCGACAGCAGCTTGATGCGCTCGGCATGATGCGGCGCGATGTCGTTGCGCAGCTTGATGATGACGCGGCCGTATTTGGTGTCGAGCAGGATGGTGTTCTGCGGATCGAGCCCGGCCGGCAGCTTGGGTTGCGCGAACGCGGGCGCCGCGCAGACAAGCGCGACGACGACGGCGAGAATACGGATCATGAGGCCTCCCGGTTTATTTTGACGGCGCTTAGCGCGAAAACTTCTTTTTCAGCCGCGCGGCCACGTCGGCCGGCACGAAAGCGGTGACGTCGCCGCCCATGCCGGCGATCTGGCGCACCAATGTGGCGGTGATCGGGCGCGCCGCGGGCGAGGCCGGCAGGAACACGCTCTGGATGCCGGGCGCCATCGCCTCGTTCATCCCCGCCATCTGCATTTCGTAGTTGAAGTCGGTGGAGTCGCGCAGGCCCCGGATCAGGAGCGTCGCGCCCGCCTTGCGCGCGGCCTCCACCACCAGGCCGGAAAAGGTCACGCATTCGAGCTCGCATTTGGCCGCGCGCGCGATCGGCCCGCAGATGTCCTTGAGCATCCCCAAGCGCTCGTCGGCGGAAAACAGCGGCGCCTTGCCGGGATTGACGCCGACCGCCAGCACCAATTTGTCGGCCAGCCGCACGGCGTGGCGCACCACGTCGAGATGGCCGTTGGTGACGGGGTCGAAGGACCCGGCATAAAGGGCGATCCGCGGCATGGGCGGGGGTCTAGCCCGGCCTCCCGCCGCTCGCAAGACTGTTACCGCCGCCCCCTGAACCTTTCGGCCCGCGGCCAGTTCGCTCTGTGAACCTGTCCGGCCCTGCCCGCGACCAAGCGGGCAAGACGCCAAAACAGGGGGTCGCCATGCTGAAAACCACCACCGCCATCATGGTCGCCGCCAGCGTCGCCGCCGCCGTGACCGCGTTGTCGGCGCCGACCACCCGCGTCAACGCCAGCACCCTGGCCGAGACCGCGGCCGCGCCGATGCAGACCTGCGCGCAACGGGCCTGGCCTTATCTGCGCTGCGTCGGCACGGCGTTCGGCAACCCCCACATCCGGCTGGTCACCACCGAGCGGCTGCAATAACTGTCATTGCCGGACCCGCCGCAGGCGCCGGCCCGAGATCGAGGGGCGGCACTCTCTATTCGATCACCTCGTCGGCGCGGCCGAGGGCGTGTTGCGGGACATTGAGACCAAGACGCCTTGGCGGTCTTGAGATTGATGTACAGTTCGATCTTGGTCATCGGCTGCACCGGCAGGTCGGCGGGCTTTTCACCCTTAAGGATTGCGGCCGGCATAGATTCCAACGAGCCGGTGCGTGTCGGCTATGTTCGAGCCGTAGCTCATCAAACCCCCGGCCGCACCAAACTGCGCCATTGATGGATCTCAGGCACCGCATGGCGGACGGTCTTCGAAGCAAGTGATCGTTGTGCCCGTGTGAAGCAGTGCATCGCCGCCGATCACGAGCCCGCCCGCTCGCAATTGCGTCAGCTTGGCGAAGCCGCTCGAAATCACGATCGATGCTGGCGTTGAGGACATGAAATTCAAGCCCGAATATTTTGCCCGCCGCCAGGGACACACCCACTTGCTCGCTCTGCAAGGCGGGCTCGCCTACGGGATTGACGAGGAGCTGCCAGACGCGCGTCGTCGGAAGAACTCCTTGAGCAAGTCCAGCCACTTCCACTAATAATTGAATTCGCAATTGGACAAATCCGGTCGATGTTGCCACCGGGCCGCGCCAAGGTGGCGACCAGGCCGCGGTTGACCGGATCGGTGGTATCTCACAAATACGATCGGCATCGTGCGGCTAGCCTGTTGCAATGCGCCGGTTGCCGTGCCGTCCGACGGCCAGGATCGCATCCGGAGAAAGCGCTACCAATTCGGCGGCAAATTTGTGATAGCGGCTCCTGTTGACCCGCACCCCAGCGATACTCGATCCGCAGGTTGCTGCCGAGGATCCAGCCGCGTTTCTGAAGCCCGCCGGCGAAGGCCGCCATTTCGGCGGACGCTTGCGGATCGTTGGCTTCGATGTTCATCAGCACGCCGATCAACCGCGGCTTGTCGGATTGCTGCGCGCGCGCCGCAAGCGGCCAGCCGGCGGCCGCGCCGCCAAGAGCCAAGATGAATTCGCGTCGCTTCATTCGATCACCTCGTCGGCGCGGGCGAGTAGCGTGGGCGGAATGGCGAGGCCGAGCGCCTTCGCGGTCTTTAGATTGATGATCATCTCGACTTTTGTGACCTGCTGGACTGGCAGATCGGCCGGCCTATCGCCCTTGAGAATCCGACCGACATATACCCCGGCTATTCGATATGCATCGGGAAGGCTCGCTCCATACGTCATCAGCCCTCCCGCCCTCGCATTCGCGGGATTAGGATAAATTGCCGGAATCCGACGGCGTGCGACCAGGGTCACGAGTTGGGTGTGGAGCCCGGCGAACAATGCATCGCCCTCGATGACAAGGGCTCCTGCGGAGAGTTGGACGAGTTTAGACAAGGCGTCGTCAATTTCAGTTTCGCTGGTCGCGTTCAAAACGTGCAGTTGCAGACCTAAAGTGCGCGCGGCGTGTTTTAGCTCGCGCGTGTCTGCCGCAGCATTCGTGTTGGTGGGGTTAATAAGCGCGCCGACTACCGCGGCATGGGGTACCAATTCGTGCAGCAGTTCCAGCCGCTTTGCCGTGATGGCCGTGGAGAGAAAGCTGACGCCGGTAATATTTCCACCCGGCCGATTTAAGCTCGCGACGAGACCCAGGGCAACCGGATCGCCGCCGATGGCGAAGACGATTGGAATTTTTCCGGTTGCAGCTTTTGCGGCTAACGACCCGGCATTATCGGACGCGAAGATCGCGTCCACTCCGCTTCGAACCAGATCAGCCGCAAACTCATTAAATCGATTGAATTGATCTTTCGTGGGCCGGTATTCAATCGTGATATTTTGGCCTTCAATAAAGCCGCCTTCCTTTAGGCCCGCGCGCAATCCGGCGAACCAGTCCGGCGCATCTTCACGCGAAGCGATGCCGAGATATCCGATCAGCGGCATTTTCGGCTTCTGTGCCAGCGCAGCAACCGGCCAGGCCGCCGCCGCGCCGCCCAAGAGCGTGATGAATTCGCGCCGCTTCATTCGATCACCTCATCGGCGCGGCTAAGCGCCGACTGCGGCACGGTAATGCCGAGCGTCTTTGCGGTCTTGAGGTTGATAATCAGCTCGACTTTCGTGGACTGCTGAACCGGCAGATCGGCGGGTTTATCGCCCTTAAGAATCCGGCCCACATAGAGGCCAACGATTTGATGTGCTTGAGTGATGCTCGTGCCATAACTCATCAGACCGCCGGCCGCCACATATTCGCGAAGATTATAGGCCGCCAGCAGTTTTTGACGTGCTGCTAGTTCAACGATCTTATCCCGTCGGCTGAGAAAGAAGGCATCGCCGCCGACCACGAGTGCCCCTGCGCGCTGTTGGCGCAGAGTAACAAAGGCGGCCTTCAACTCGCTGTCCGTGTGGGCCTGCAGAACCAATAGTTTCTGCCCAACCACCTCCGCCGCGGCGAGCACATTTTTCGTTTCGGCATCGTTATTCGGACTAGTCGGATTGACAAGGAAACCGAGTCAATAGAACGTGTCTTCGGAACCGACTCGTGCAAGACCTCAAATCTTTAGCGATCAGCGTTTCGGTCAAGAAGTTCATGCCGGTGATATTGCCGCCAGGCCGGTTAAGGCTAGCGACCAGGCCAAGTGCGATCGGATCGCCGCCAGGGCAAAGACGATAGGGATAGTCGCGGTCGCGGCTTTGGCCGCAACGGCCGAAGCAATGCTGCTGGTTGCAATCACCGCCACCCCGCGCCGCACGAGGTCGGCCGCCAGCGCTGGTAGCCGTTCGTAATGATCCTCCGCCCAGCGGTACTCGAACGCCACGTTACGACCATCGACGTAGCCACTTTCGATTAGGCCCTGTCGAATTGCGGCCACACGAAAAGCATCGGATTGCGGCGACCCACTGCCGAGAAATCCGACCACCAGCAGTGCCGGCTGTTGCGCCTGCGCGCGCGCCACAACCGGCCACGCCGCCGCCGCGCCGCCCAAGAGCGTGATGAATTCGCGCCGCTGCATGTGTCCCCCGAAGACCCACTGTGCAGTTGTTAAATGCTAGCACTTTAGCCATAAGCGGACAGCCCCGATGTCCGGCGTCGCGCCCCGGAATGACAGCGCGGGCAGCACGCGTTAGGCTTGGTTTCAGGGGCGCCCAATATCCCGCAGGGAGGACGTCATGCGCCGGCTCATGCTCGCGGTCTTTGCGCTGCTGGTGGCGGCACCGGCTTGGGCGCAAAGCTATCCCGACCGCCCGGTCCGCATCATCGTGCCGACGCCGGCCGGCGGTCCGGTCGACGTGATGGCGCGCCTGGTCGCCGCCGCGCTGCCGGCGAGCCTCGGACAGAACGTCATCATCGAGAACAAGCCGGGCGCCGGCAATATCATCGGCTCCAAGATCGCGGCCGATTCCCTGCCGGACGGCTACACGCTGATGGTGTCGGCGGCGAGCGGGCTGATCATGAGCCCGATGATCTACGCCAATGCCGGCTACGACGCTTCGAGCTTCGCGCCGATCGCGCTGATCGCCGAAACCCCGCAGCTCTTGGTGATCAATGCGCAGCTGCCGTTCAAGACCCTCGCCGACCTCGTCGCCTATGCCAAGGCCAATCCCGGCAAGCTCAATTATTCGACCGGCGGCATCGGCACGCTGCCGCATCTCGCCGCCGAGCTGTTCAAAAAGACCGCCGGCGTCAATATCGTGCACGTGCCCTATAAAGGCGGCGGGCCGGCGCTGGTCGGCGTCGTCGCCGGCGAAGCGCAGATGATCTTCGATCCGGTCGCCACCTCGCTGCAATTGATCAAGAGCGGCAAGCTGCGCGCGCTCGCGGTCGCCGGGCCCAAGCGCGTCACCGCGCTGCCGGACGTGCCGACCATGGCGGAAAGCGGCTACCAGTCGCTCACCGTCGGCGCCTGGACCGCGCTGCTGGCGCCCAAGGGCACGTCGCCGGCCATCGTCGCCAAGCTCAACGCCGGCGTGAACCAGGCGCTTGAATTGGAGCCGATGAAGAGCACGCTCGCCAAGCTCGGCGCCGAGCCGCGCGGCGGCACGCTGCAAGAGCTTGCCGATTACATGGCGGGCGAGACGAAGAAGTGGAAGCCGATCATCGCCGCGCTCAATTTGAAACCGAAGTGAAGCGCGTCGTTTGCAGACGTTCCGGCGCGCGCGGACTTCGCCTACTCGATCACTTCATCGGCGATGCCGACCAGCGGCATGCTGAGGCCAAGCGCCTTGGAGGTCTTGAGATTGATCGTCAACTCGAATTTGGTTGGTTGCATGACGGGCAGGTCCGCCGGTTTCTCGCCCTTGAGAATTCGTGCGGCGTAGAGGCCGGCTTGCCGGTAGGCATCGGTCTGGCTGGCGCCGTAGCTCATCAGCCCTCCGGCCGCGGCGAACTGGCGATCGACATAGATCGCCGGCATCGCGTGGCGGACCGACATTGCGCCAAGCCGCCTGCTTTGGGTATTGAAGAGCGGATCTTGGCCGATCATCAGCGCGCCCGCCCGCAGTTCGGGCAACTTTGCAAAGATGCCATCGAAATCGCGTTCGCTATTGGCATTCAAGACCTGAAGTTGCAGTCCCAGCGTGCGGGCGGCGGCTTGCAAGTTTCTCGTCAGCGTCTCGGTATTGGGGTTCGTCGGGTTGACAAGTAACGCGATGACGGTTGCCGAAGGCACCGCCTGATGCAGCAGCTCCAACAGCTTCGGTCCGACCTCCACGCTCAGAAGGGTGACGCCCGTCATGTTGCCGCCCGGGTGGCCCAGACTGGCGACCAGTCCGATCCGCACGGGATCGGCGATGGTGGTGAAGACAACGGGGACCGTCGCGGTTGCCGCCTTCGCCGCCAGTGCCGCGGGCGTGGTGAAGGCGGCAATTACGGCCACTCGATGTTGAGCAAGATCGGCCGCCATGATCGGCAGTTGATCGTATTTGCCTTCGGCCCAGCGGGCTTCGATCATCAAATTGCGGCCCTCGACATAGCCGGCTTCGCTCAGACCCTGGCGAAATGCGGTCACGTTGCGCACCCACAACCCGCTGGGCGAAGCGCTGCCGAGGATCCCTATCACGGGCATGCCTGCCGGCTGCGCCGGTGCCGCGGGCGGCCACGCGGCCGCCGCCGCGCCGCCGAGAAACGTCATGAACTCGCGCCGTCTCATCGTCGCTCCGGAGGATCAGTCGCGGGCATCGTAGCAAGCCAAATTAGCGCTTTGGAAGAGGCCGTATGTGTTCAGACGCAGGACCGGCGTGGTGTCCGTTATCGACAGTAACGCCGACGCGCCGACACTTCTAGCACCCACGCGCTATCCCGGCCGGCGCGCCAGGCTGAGCCAGATGCCGCCGCCGATCAGCACCAGGCCGGACAGGCGCGCGAGCAGCCGGTTGTGCTTGGGCTTCATGAACCAGGCCCGCCCGAGACCCGCTGCGATCGCCCAGCCCGAGTCGAGAATACTGCCGAGCGTCACCGACACCGCGCACATCACCAGCAATTGCCGCTCGACCGGCAGCGTGGGATCGAGGAACTGCGGCAGGAAGGCGGTGAAGAAGGCGATGGTCTTCGGATTGGTGATGGCGACGATGAAGCCGCGCCAGGCATGCACATGGGCGGCGGGCGTCAGCGCCGCGCCGATGACGCCGGCATGCCGCCAGGCCTGGATGCCGAGAAACACCAGATAGGCGGCGCCGACCCAGCGCAGATAGTCGAAAATTTCCGCCGAGGTTTTCAAGATCCAGCCGAGGCCGACCGCAATGCAGCCGACCAGCAGGGCATTGCCGGTCGAGGCGCCGGCGACCGTCAGCAACGCCGCGCGCGTGCCCTGCCGCGCGCCGGTCGCGATAATCAGCGTGACGATCGGCCCCGGTGTCAGGAACAGCACGACCGTGATCAGCAGGAAGGCGGAGAAGAGCTGGGTGTTCCGAGAGTAGTTCACCTGCCTCGCGGCGATCTCACTTCACCTCTCCCATAGGGAGAGGTCGGACCGCGAAGCGGTCCGGGTGAGGGGTTATAGCCTATCGAGAGTTTCTGGAACCCCCTCACCCCAACCCTCTCCCAAAAGGGGAGAGGGCGCGCGCACCACATGAGGCTACTCTTCCTCTTCCTCGCTCAGCCGCTCGACCGACACGACGTGCTCGTCTTCCGCCGTGTTGAGCACGATCACGCCTTGCGTCGAGCGCCCGGCGATGCGGATGCCGGCAACCGGCGTGCGGATCAGCTTGCCCTGGTCGGTGACCAGCATGACCTGGTCGCTCTCCTCGACCGGGAACGAGCCGACGATCTTGCCGGTCTTTCCGGTCAGCGACATCGCCACGATGCCTTTGCCGCCGCGCCCGGTGGTGCGGTACTCGTAAGAACTCGAACGCTTGCCGTAGCCGCGCTCCGACAGCGTGAGCACGAATTGCTCGGCCGCCGACAATTCGACGTAGCGCTGCTCGCCCAGCTCGATGCCGCCATTGGTGCCGGCGTCCGCCGCCTCCTCGGCCTCGGGCGCGGCTTCGAGTTCGGGTCCGCTGCCGCGGCGGATGGCGCTGGCGCGCTTGTGATAGGCGGCGCGCTCCTCGGCGGTGACGTCGACATGGCGCAGAATGGTGAGCGAGATCACGTGGTCCTTGTCGGCGAGCGTGATGCCGCGCACGCCGCGCGAGGTGCGGCCGGAGAACACGCGCACTTCCGGCACCGCGAAGCGGATGCACTGGCCGCCGTTGGCGGTGAGCAGCACGTCGTCCTTCTCGGTGCAGATGGCGACGTCGACGATCGCCTCGCCCGGATCGAGCTTCATGGCGATGATGCCGGACGGCCGCACGTCGACGAAGTCGGAAAGCTTGTTGCGCCGCACGGTGCCGCTGGTGGTGGCGAACATCACGTCGAGATTGCCCCAGGTCGTCTCGTCCTCGGGCAGCGGCATGATGGTGGTGATGGTCTCGCCCGGATCGAGCGGAAGAATATTGATAAGCGCCTTGCCGCGCGCCTGCGGCGCCGCCAGCGGCAGGCGCCAGACCTTTTCCTTGTAGACCTGGCCCTGCGAGGAGAAGAACAGCACCGGCGTGTGCGTCGAGGCGACGAACAGCCGCGAGACGAAATCCTCCTCGCGCACCTGCATGCCGCCGCGGCCTTTGCCGCCGCGTTTCTGCGCGCGATAGGTCGACAGCGGCACGCGCTTGATGTAGCCGAGATGCGAGACGGTGACGACCATGTCCTCGCGCTGGATCAGGTCCTCGTCCTCGACCTCGGCCTCCTGCTCGACGATCTCGGTGCGGCGCGCCGTGGCGAATTCCTTTTTCGCCGCCGCCAGTTCGTCCTTGATGATGGACTGGATGCGCACGCGCGAGCGAAGAATCTCGAGATAGTCGGCGATCTCGCTGGCAAGCTTGTCGAGTTCGGCCTTGATCTCGTCGCGGCCGAGCGCGGTGAGCCGCTGCAAGCGCAGATCGAGGATGGCCTTGGCTTGCTCGACCGACAGCCGCGCGGTGCCCTTGGCGCTCACCTTGTGGCGCGGATCGTCGATCAATTCGATCAGCGTCGCCGCCGTGGTGGCCGGCCATTCGCGCGCCATCAAGGCCTCGCGCGCTTCGTTGGCGTCCTTGGAGGCGCGGATCAGCTTGATCACCTCGTCGATATTGGCGACCGCGATGGCAAGCCCGACCAATATATGAGCGCGGTCGCGCGCCTTGCCGAGCAGATGCTTGGTGCGCCGCGACACCACCTCTTCGCGGAAGGCGACGAAGGCCGTGAGCAGGTCCTTCAGCGTCATCAGCAGCGGGCGGCCGCCGTCGAGCGCCACCATGTTGGCGCCGAACGAGGATTGCAGCGGGGTGAAGCGGTAGAGCTGGTTGAGCACCACGTCGCGCTCGGCGTCGCGCTTGAGCTCGATCACCACGCGGTAGCCGTCGCGGTCGCTCTCGTCGCGCAGATCGGCGACGCCGTCGATCTTCTTGTCGCGCACCAGTTCGGCGATGCGCTCGACCATCGAGGCCTTGTTCACCTGATACGGGATTTCGCTGACGATGATCGCCTCGCGCTCCTTGCGGATGGTCTCGAACGCGACCTTGCCGCGCATGATGATCGAGCCGCGGCCGGTGGTATAGGCGCTGCGGATGCCGGCGCGGCCGAGGATGATGCCGCCGGTCGGAAAATCGGGACCCGGCACGATCTTGATCAGGTCGTCGATGGTGAGCGCCGGGTCGCCGATCAGCGCCACGCAGGCGTCGATCAGTTCGCCCAGATTGTGCGGCGGGATGTTGGTCGCCATGCCGACGGCGATGCCGCCGGCGCCGTTGACCAGAAGATTGGGAAAGCGCGCCGGCAGCACCACCGGCTCGCGTTCGTTGCCGTCATAGTTGGCCTGGAAGTCGACGGTGTCCTTGTCGATGTCGTCGAGCAGCGCCATCGCGGGCTTGGCCAGCCGGCATTCGGTGTAGCGCATGGCCGCCGCCGGATCGCCGTCGACCGAGCCGAAATTGCCCTGCCCGTCGATCAATTGCAGGCGCATGGAGAAATCCTGCGCCATGCGCACCAGCGCGTCGTAGATCGCCTGATCGCCGTGCGGGTGATATTTGCCCATCACGTCGCCGACCACGCGCGCCGATTTGACGTATTTCTTGTCGGGCGTGTGGCCCTGCTCGTTCATCGAATAGAGGATGCGCCGGTGCACCGGCTTCAGGCCGTCGCGCACGTCCGGCAGCGCCCGCGACACGATCACGCTCATGGCGTAATCGAGATACGAGCGCTTCATCTCCTCGGTGATCGAGACGGGGCGAGTATCGGAGGGAGTTGCGTCCCCCGATTTCGGATTTTCAGTGTCGGCCAAGATGGATTTCCCGCAACTCTTTTACGGACCAAATTTCTTAACCGATTCACCCGCGCAATGCCACCCGAAATCGCGCCGAATACCATATAATTTTATCAATATTATCAAATGCTTATGCGATTTTTGTCGGGCGCGCTAAGCGGCCGCAAAACAGCCGCAGAACACGCCTGCCACAGCGCATAATTTGACCCGGCCGAAAGCCGCCGCTACGCGAAGTCTCATGCCGCTCGACTTCCTCATCTCGGCTTTGGTCACTTTGGTCGTCGTGGTCGACCCCATCGGCCTGGTGCCGGCCTTCGTCGCGACGACGCACGGCTTGCCGATTCGCTCGCGCCGCGCGGTGGCGCTGCGCGCCTGCCTGATCGCGGCGGCGATCCTCGCCGGCAGCACGCTGATCGGCGACTGGCTGCTGCGCACGCTGGCGATCGGGCTGCCCGCCTTCCGCATCGCCGGCGGCTTGCTGCTGTTCTCGATCGCCTCGGAAATGGTGTTCGGCGTGCGCATCGAGCGGCAATCGCGGGAGGCCGAGGAGGCGATCGAAGAGCGCGTGCGCAACATCGCCGCCTTCCCGCTCGCCATTCCGCTGATGGCGGGGCCCGGCGCCATCACCGCGACGGTGCTGCTGGCCGGCCGCGCCGGCGGCGATCCGCTGCATCTCGGCGTGCTGCTCGCCGTCATCGCCGCCGTGCTGGCGCTGTGCTTTGCCGTGTTCACGCTGGCCGCGCGCATCGTGACGCTGCTCGGCACCACCGCCAGCGTCGTGCTCTCGCGCCTGCTCGGCGTGCTGCTTGGCCGCGCTCGCCGTGCAATTCGTCATCGACGGCGTGCGCGCCGCGCTGGGGACCTGAGCCGCCATGCAGCAACACCCACCCGGCGACGGCGCCTCGCATTGGCTTATCTATGCCGCCGCCGCCCTTATCGTGATCGGTGGCAAGTGCTGGATGATCGCGCACTACGGCAATCCGACGCCGGTATGGGATCAACTGGACGACGAAGGCGCGTTCGTATTTCTAAAATATTTGAGCGGCACGTTGAGCTGGTCCGATCTGCTGGCTCCGCATAATGAACATCGCCTTGTTTCACGCGTGTCTGGTTGCTGCTCTGGCTCGCGCTCGAAGGCTATTGGGATCCCATCGTGCAGATGCTCGCCAATGCGCTGATCTACGGCGCTGCCACCACGCTCTTTATCCGCGCGTTTCGTTCCGCTCTCAGCGCTCCATCCTGGCGCGCGCGATGCTGGAAATCCTCAGTTGGCCGGCGGCCACCGGGATGACGTTTCTGCCGACGCTGGTCGTGCTTTCGCTCGTGACCTATCTGCCGTCTTGGCTGGCCAGCGTGGATATCATCGCGTTGCGGCCAGCGTGTGCGGACAGACGCTGGCTTCTCGTCGCTTTGACCGGCTGGATGACGCTACAGATGGCCAGCGTCGCTTATGCGCGCGCCGTCGTTTCGGCATCACGGCGCGTTACCTCGATCATCTTTTCAATCGGGCTGCCGTGAACGCAGCCTGTCTTTTGTACCTGCTGGACGTTTATCCGGCAGTTTGGCAACCGACGCCGCCTCGTCACGGCGGCGATTGCAGTGTGGCTGGTGCCAGTTCTCGTGGGCATCACGCTGACCGTCGTCAAACATACCGCCCGCGACCTCGTTGCCGAGCGCGCAGCACTGCCAAGGCCGAGACGGAAAACGTGCGGAGCTATCTCGCGACCGGCGAATATCGGCGCCCTGCAGAACAAAGCCGAACTCGATATCCCCTATGGCGACGCCAACCGCTTGGCGATGGTCGTCTCGCAGCCGCTCATCCGCGCTGTCCTGCCGCCGGCGCTGGTCGGCGCAGCGAGCGCGGAGCGCGCGCAGCAGCGCGGCCTGGCGTCCTATACCGGCCATGCCGTCGTCGCGTTGAAGAACGCCGCCCTGCGCTGGGGCGTTTTGCTCATCCCATTCGGTCTCGCCCTTTTTGCCGTGGGCCTCGTCGCCGACTGGCGGCGCAAGGTAAAACCAGCGTTGCGATAGCGCGCATGGTTTGTCGCAAGCGTCGCGACGCTTGTTCAAACCCGCATCCCCTGTTTTCGATGACGCCCTAGGTTTTCGCCACCCGCTCGCGCGCGCTCTTGAAGCCGGCGGCGAAGCGCGCCAGCGTGTCGGAGGTCACCCCGCGCGGCAGCATCACCTCGACCAGCGAAAACTGCCCGCGCCGCGCCACGGCGCGATCGAGCGCGGCGGCGAGCGCGCGCCGCGTCGTCACCCGTTCGCCGACGCCGCCGAGCGAATGCGCGATATCGGCGAAGTGCCAGTCGTCGAGATTGTTGAATTCCGACTCCGGCTGGAACACGCGCAGCATTTCCCAGCTGCAATTGTTGAACAGCACGACGATCGGATCGAGCCCGTAGCGCCGGCAGTTGCCGAGTTCCCAGCCGGTCATCTGGAAGGCGCCGTCGCCGACCAGCACCAGCGGCCGCAAGCCGGTCGCCGCCACGCCGATGCCGGCCGGCACGCCGAAACCCATGCCGGCATAATAGCCCGGCGCCGCCAGCGCCGTGTTGTCGATCTCCATGGCCGTGAACAGGCAATCGCCGATATCGGCGGTCATCGGCATTTTGCCGTGGCGGTCGAACAGATCGTTGATCGCGGCGGCCACGTCCGACGGCGCGATCGGCTGCTCGTCGGCGGCAAGCCCGCGCGGATAGACGATTCCCCGCCCGGCGTCGCGTCGCCACGGCGCGCGTCGCTTGGCGCGGGCATCGAGCGCCGCGATCAGTTCGGCCAGCGGCAGATCGCGGTAGACGTGATGGCCGACCTGCACCTCGCGGCCGGCCGCCAGGACCGTGCGGCGCGGGTCGGGCGCGCGGTTCGACAGCGCGAAATTGGTGTCGGACAAAATGACCCCGAACAGCAGCACGAGGTCCGCCTCCTCGACCAGCCGCGTCACCGCCGGATCGCCGGCGGCGCCGAGATAGGTCCCGGCGACAACGTCGGGCGCCGCTTCCAGCAGACCGCGCCCCATGAAAGTCGTCACCACCGGCAGGCCGAGCTTGCGCGCCAGCGCCGCGACCTGCGCCTCGATCCCGTAACGGCGGATTTCCACGTCGACCATCAGCACCGGCGAACTGGCGCCGGCGATGCGGGCGAGGATCTCTTGCGCGCATTCCGCCAGCGCATCCGGGTCGGCGGCGCGTTGCGGCAGCCGCGGCACCGCCTCGCAGCGCGCGCCCACCATGTCGCGCGGAAACTCGATATAGACCGGCAACGACAGCTCCCGCGCGCTGCGCAACACGCGGGCGATCTCGGCGGGCGCGGTCGCCGCATCGGCAAGCACCGCCTGGTCGCAGGTGAATTCCTTGAACACCGCGAGCTGGGTGTCGACGGTGCGCACCTGATGATGCAGCAGGAAACCGCTGGCGCGTTCGCGCGCCCCGGGCGCGCCCGCGATCACCACCACCGGCGAGCGCTCGGCATAGGCGCCGGCGACCGAGTTCACCAGATTGAAGGCGCCGGCGCCGTAGGTGACCACCGCCACGCCGAGGCCGCCGTGGTAGCGCGCCGTGGCATCCGCCGCGAAGCCGACCGCCGGTTCATGGCTCAATGTGAAATAGGGAAGGATCTTGCTTTCTTCGATGACCTTGAACAGCGGCAGCACGAAATCGCCCGGAATGCCGAAAATCTCGCGGGCGCCGTGATCTTTCAGGCCTTCGAGCAAAGCGTTGGCGAGCGTGGGCATGCCGCGCGATCCTCACGCGTTGCAAAATATCCGGAGCGATAGCGCGGCCGGCGCCCGCGCTAAAACGGAATCTCGTCGTCCATGTCGGCGGACTTGCCGGCGCCGGCGAGCGCCGGCTTGCGCTCGCGCGCAACGCTCGGGCCCGAGGAACCGAAGTCGTCGCCGCTGTCGGCGCCCGCACCGCCGCCGCCGCCGCGGGTGTCGAGCATGGTGAGCTGCGAATTGAAGCCCTGCAGCACCACTTCGGTCGAGTAGCGGTCGTGACCGTCCTTGTCCTGCCATTTGCGCGTCTGCAGCGCGCCTTCCAGGTAAACCTTCGAGCCCTTCTTGAGGTATTGCTCGACGATCTTGCAGAGGCCCTCGTTGAAGATCACCACGCGATGCCACTCGGTTTTTTCCTTGCGCTCGCCGGTGGTCTTGTCGCGCCAGCTTTCCGAGGTGGCCACGCGCAAATTCGCGATCGGACGGCCGTCCTGGGTGCGGCGAATTTCCGGATCCGCACCGAGATTGCCGATGAGGATCACCTTGTTGACGCTACCTGCCATGATGCTCTCCGCGTGGCGATGTGCGGTCGCGCGCGCTTGTTCGAAAGCCGCCGCCGCTCGCCGGTAATGGGGCCGCCCGCCGCGTGCCGCCCCGAAAATTAACTTTTCACCCTAGACCTTGGCCCTCATGCGGCAAGCTCGTTCGGCCTTAATCCACAGGGCATCTGTCGCCTCGCCCGGGTTGTAGTAGAATCCCAGGACACAAGTTTGTTCTTTTTTTGTTCTAACAAATTTTAACCATTTAGGCAACTGATTCGGCTCAATAATTTGCCTCTTCTGTGGCGTAAAGGTCACAGTTCGAATCATCCACAAGATATAGCGTCCGCCACCTGTCCCCGTGTTCGCTTCGGCCGAAACGATCAGGAGGTTCCATGATGAAACGTTTCACTCTCGCGGCTTGCGCGGGCCTTTTGGCTGCCGCGATGGCGTTGCCGTCGTTTGCCGCCGATATGCCCGCGCCCTACAAGGCGCCCGCTTTCGCCGCGCCGTTCAATTGGAGCGGGTTCTATGTCGGCATCAACGGCGGCTACGGCTGGGGCACGTCGAATTGGACCGATACGACCGGGGCCACCACCGGCGACTTCAACCTCACCGGCGCCATGGCCGGCGGCACCATCGGCTACAATCTGCAAACCGGCCAATTCGTCGTGGGCGCGGAAGCCGACGTCGATGCCAGCTGGATCAAGGGCACCGACGCCACCGCCTGCTGCGAAACGAAAAACGATTGGTTCGCGACGGCGCGTGTTCGCCTCGGCTACGCCTTCGATCGCTGGATGCCCTTCCTCACCGGCGGCGCGGCCTTTGGCGACGTCGTGATGACGCCGGTTGGCGGCGCATCGGAAACCGCGACCCGGATCGGCTGGACCGCCGGCGGCGGCCTCGAATACGCCTTCATGGGCGCCTGGTCGGCCAAACTCGAATATCTCTATGCCGATCTCGGCACGGCGAGCTGCAGTACGCTCACTTGCGGCCTCGTCAACAACGTCACCTTTAAGACCAGCATCGTACGCGCCGGCGTGAACTACCACTTCTAGCCGCGTCGTTTACAAAGACCTGAGCAGGGCCGGCCGTCGCGCCGGCCCTTGGCTTTTCGGCGGATAGTTTTCAACCGCAGCCTGGCCCGCACTGGCAAAACCGCCCCGTTCTTACTACGTTCTGGCGAGCATGCCCGAACGCCCCAGCCAGCCGGCCCGAGATGCCCGCGTGATCGCCATCCGCGGCGCGCGCGAGCACAATCTCAAGAACATCGACGTTGCCATTCCGCGCGACCAGTTGGTGGTGTTCACCGGCCTGTCAGGCTCCGGCAAGTCCTCGCTCGCCTTCGACACCATCTATGCCGAGGGCCAGCGGCGCTATGTCGAGAGCCTGTCGGCTTACGCGCGGCAATTCCTCGAAATGATGCAGAAGCCGGACGTCGACCAGATCGACGGCCTGTCGCCGGCGATTTCGATCGAGCAAAAGACCACCTCGAAGAATCCGCGCTCGACCGTCGGCACCGTCACCGAGATCTACGACTACATGCGCCTGCTGTGGGCGCGGATCGGGGTGCCCTATTCGCCGGCGACGGGCCTGCCGATCGAGAGCCAGACCGTGTCGCAGATGGTCGACCGCGTGCTGGCGCTGCCCGAGGGCACGCGCATCTACGTGCTGGCGCCGGTCGTGCGCGGGCGCAAGGGCGAGTACCGCAAGGAGCTCGCCGAGTTTCTGCGCAAGGGCTACCAGCGCGTCAAGATCGACGGCAAATTTTACGAGATCGCCGACGTTCCCGCGCTCGACAAGAAGTTCACCCACGACATCGACGTGGTGGTGGACCGGCTCGTGGTCAAAAGCGACATCGGCACGCGGCTGGCGGATTTGCTCGAGCAATGTTTGAAGCTGGCGGATGGGTTGGCGGTTGTAGAGCTTGCCGACTTCAACCGCTCATCACCGGGCCGCGCCGAAGGCGCGAGGTCGCCGGTGATCCACGTCTTTCTTCCAAGAAAAAGGAAGGCGTGGATGGCCGGGACAAGCCCGCGCCATGACAAAGGAAAGCCCGGCACCAAATTGGCCGCCGCGGCGGCATCCGATGCGCGCCGCCTGATCTTCTCCGAGAAATTCGCCTGCCCGGTGTCCGGCTTCACCATTCCGGAAATCGAGCCGCGGCTGTTCTCGTTCAACAATCCGTTCGGCGCCTGTCCGGAATGCGGCGGGCTCGGGCTCGAGCAGCACATCGACGCCGGCCTGGTGATCCCCGATCCCGACGCCAGTCTGCGCAAGGGCGCCATCGCGCCCTGGGCGAAATCAAGCTCGCCCTATTACATCCAGACGCTCGACGCGCTGGCGAAACATTTCCGCTTCACGCTCGACACCAAATGGAAGGACCTGCCGAAGAAGACGCAGGACGCGATCCTGTACGGCTCCGGCGAGGACGAGATCAAATTCGTCTATGACGACGGCCTGCGCGGCTATACGACGAAAAAGCCGTTCGAAGGCGTGATTACGAACTTGGAGCGCCGCTTCAAGGAGACCGAGAGCGAGTGGGCGCGCGAGGACCTGCTGAAATATTTCACCGACGTGCCCTGCGCCGCCTGTCACGGCGCGCGGCTCAAGCCGGAAGCGCTCTGCGTCAAGATCGGCGGCAAGAACATCTCTGAGGTGGCCGAATTGTCGGTGAAGAAAGCCGGCGAGTGGTTCAGCGAACTGCCCAAGCAGCTCAACGCCAAGCAGAACGAAATCGGCGTGCGCGTGCTGAAGGAAATCCGCGAGCGGCTGCAGTTTCTGGTCGCGGTCGGGCTCGAATACCTGACGCTGGCGCGCGCCTCCGGCACATTGTCCGGCGGCGAGAGCCAGCGCATTCGCCTCGCCTCGCAGATCGGCTCGGGCTTGACCGGCGTGCTCTATGTGCTGGACGAGCCCTCGATCGGCCTGCATCAGCGCGACAATGCCCGCCTGCTCGAAACGCTGAAACGCCTGCGCGACCTCGGCAACACCGTGATCGTGGTCGAGCATGACGAGGACGCCATCCGCAGCGCCGACCACGTGCTCGACATCGGCCCCGGCGCCGGCATTCACGGCGGCCACATCGTGGCGGAAGGCAGCGTCGCCGATCTGATCGCCGCGCCGCGCTCCTGGACCGGCAAATATCTTTCCGGCGAACTCAGCGTGCCGGTGCCGGAGCGGGCGCCGCGCAACCCGCGCCGCACCCTGCAAGATCGTCAACGCCCGCGGCAACAACCTCAAGAACATCACCGCCGAAATCCCGCTCGGCCTGTTCACCTGCGTCACCGGCGTGTCCGGCGGCGGCAAGTCGACGCTCTTGATCGACACGCTCTACAACGCGGTGGCGCGCAAGTTGAACGGCGCCTCGCTTGCCCCCGCGCCGCACGACCGCATCGAGGGCCTCGAGCACATCGACAAGATCATCGACATCGACCAGTCGCCGATCGGCCGCACGCCGCGCTCCAATCCGGCCACCTACACCGGCGCTTTCACGCCGATCCGCGAATGGTTCGCCGCGCCTGCCCGAATCCAAGGCGCGCGGCTACGAGCCCGGCCGTTTCTCCTTCAACGTCAAGGGCGGCCGCTGCGAGGCCTGCCAGGGCGACGGCGTCATCAAGATCGAGATGCATTTTCTGCCCGACGTCTACGTCACCTGCGACGTCTGCCAGGGCAAGCGCTACAACCGCGAGACGCTGGAGGTGCTGTTCAAGGGCAAGTCGATCGCCGACGTGCTCGACATGACGGTGGAGGAGGCGCTGGAATTCTTCAAGGCGGTGCCGCGCGTGCGCGACGTGCTGGCGCTGCTGCACCGCGTCGGCCTCGACTACATCCATGTCGGCCAGCAGGCCACCACGCTGTCGGGCGGCGAGGCGCAGCGCGTCAAGCTCGCCAAGGAGCTGTCAGCAAGCGCGCCACCGGCCGCACGCTCTATATTCTCGACGAGCCGACCACCGGCCTGCACTTCCACGACGTGGCGAAGCTCTTGGACGTGCTGCACGAGCTGGTGGAGACCGGCAATTCGGTGGTGGTGATCGAGCACAATCTGGAAGTGATCAAGACCGCCGACTGGATCATCGACCTCGGCCCCGAAGGCGGCGACGGCGGCGGCGAGATCGTCGCGCAAGGCACGCCGGAGGACATTGTGAAGGTCGCGCGCAGCTATACCGGGCAGTTTTTGAAGCCGGTGCTGGGGCGCGAGGCGAAGCGCAAGAAGGGCCAGCAAGCGGCGGAGTGATCTTCCTTCTCCCCGCGCGCGGGGAGAAGGTGGCTTCCGAGCGCAATCCGCGCGAGGAAGCCGGATGAGGGGGCGTTTCGATGGGCTCAGACTCGCAGCCAGGCCCCCTCACCCGCCTCGCTTCGCTCGGCGACCTCTCCCCGCACGCGGGGAGAGGTAAGACCTGCGATTTTCCCCGCCCGCAATTTATGGTAGTCATACTGCATGGCCATGGACGTCGAAGCAGCGATTCCGGAACGCCGCACCGGCGCGGGCTCGTTCGATTTCCTGGTCGAGCAGATAAGCAGCTTGCATAAGGACCTGTTGGCGTTCCAGGCGCGGACTGACCGGTACTTCGATCGAATCGACCAGCGCTTCAATAGAATCGATGGCAAGCTCGATACTCTTGACGAGCGGCTTGACCACATCGACACCAATCTCCAGCGCCTGCGCACCGACATGCCGAAAATCGTCGCCGACACCCTGCGCGAGGTGCTGCGCGAGCAAAAAGGCAAATCGTGACGCGGCGCCGGCTGGAATTCATCCACGAAGGCAAATATGCTGCCGAGGTCGAGATCGAATTGCGTTACAGCGATGATAGCAAGCGTAGCCCGGATGGAGCGTAGCGAAATCCGGGAGGGTACCCCCCGCTACGGCGCTCGACACTCTCTCCGTTCATTTCCGCGCAAGCGGGAATCCAGCACTGGGTCCCCGTTTTCCGCCTTCGCCCTGCGGGCTTCGGCGGACAAGGCGCGCCTAGCCCACCCTACAGCTTCTGCAACTATGAGCGCAGCGGCCGCGACCGGAACCGGGCCGCCGCGACGAAACACAAGATCGCCGAAGTCCTTGTCCTCGGTCAGCAGCAGCCGGCTGTCCTGCTGCGCACGCGCCAGCACCGCGGCATCGCTCGCCGCCGGCGCGATCTCGGCCATGTAAACGACGTCGTGCCCAGCCCTACGCAGCCGCGCGGCGAGCGCCGCGTCCACGCATTCGTCGATAAGCCAGCGCCACGGCTAACCGTAAACGAGGTCTTCGTCGGCCAGATAGTCCGCGGCGAAAGACCTGCGCGGCGAAAGGTCATCGCGCGTCAAGCGCGGATGATCGGCGAAGAGATTCGTCGGTAATGCTCAGAACGGGATGCCGGCGCCGAGCTTGCGCAGCACCGTTTCAACGGGAACGCGCGTGCCGCGGATTACCGGCTTGCCGCCCATAATCTCCGGATTTATTTCGATCCGGCGCGTGCGTCATTGCCGACGCCTCGTTATCCATGCGGATAATATGATCGATATTCACAAATATCGCGCGGATTCTCGACCGTCCGCCTGCGTGCGTTCGGGGCGTCCGCAATTATCCGGATTATTATGATCTTAGGGACTTAATTCCGCCATAATCTAGGACTTTATTCCGTCCCGCCCGACCCCGTGAGGGGACGCGAACCGGTTGCACCGTTCGTGGGGTTCGGGCCGGCGCCCGCGGGCGCGGCCAGCAAGCCGCGCACTCGGGCGGCGCGCGGGGCTCCGCCCGGCGGCCACTACGAGCCGCCTGCGAGGAGCTCGCTGACGGCCGGCGCCCGGTGGGCCTTGGCTGGAAAGCGCGGCCCGGCGCCGGAACGGAGAACGCCGAGACGGCGCGCCGAGAGGCGCCACGCGGGCCCAAAAGGTTCGCGTGCACATAAGGACTGGTTGCGCGCCCCTGGCGCGCCGTCCGCCTCGCCTTTTTGGGGCGAGGGCCACAGTCCCAAACCTCGGGCGCGATCCGCGCCGCGAGAACGATGGAGTTTGCCTGAATGAAACAAACCCAACACGCGCCAAACTCTCTCGGCCCTCATGGTGAGGAGCGAACGTAGCCCGGATGGAGCGCAGCGAAATCCGGGGTCGGCATTCGCGGCGAGGGACGGCCCCGCATTTCGCTCCGCTCATGCGGGCTACAGCTGGATGTCGAACATGATCTGCCTGTGGGTCTTGTGCGCTAAGCCCGCCTGCCGCTTAAGCGCCGCGCACGCAAACGGAAATGGACAGCGCCGGCAAAACTGGCGATCATGGCCGCCCACGGGCGATCGCGGGCTTGCCAATGCGCCGTCTCTTGCTGCTGCTTTGTCTGATGGGCACCGCCGTCGCCCTGCCCGCGCCGGCCGCCGAATTCCGCTTTCCGCCGACCGGCAAGCACGCCTTCCTGCTCGATCTGCCGACAGGCTGGCGCACCAAGGCGGACGCGCGCGGCGGCCTGCTGCTGATCCCGCCGGCGCAAAGCCAGCACACGCTGATCTATCTCGGCATCATCGTCGACGACAGCTTGCGCGGCCAGCCGATAAGCGCGGTCGCCGCCCTTGCCGCCAAAGCGGTCGGGGTCGCGCGCTTCGACAAGGAGGAGCCGGCGCGCATGACGCTGCCGTCCGGCGCGGTCATCCGCGGCAGCGCGTTTTTCGGTAAGGTGCCCGAAAAGCGCGGGCTTTGGCGCAAGGCGCGCATTGTGATCTTCCCGCTCGCGCCGAACAGCTGGGCGCAGGCCTGGACGGTGACGCAGCCGGGGATGAATCACATCGAATACGAGGCGGTCGACAAGGTGCTCAACAGCATCACGCTCACCGGCCAATAGCCGACGCCGTCCGCCGTCAATTGCCGGACGGCGTATCGTGTTCCTTGAGCCGGCGCAGCACGGCGCCGAGGATGTTGGAATAGTCGTCGGTCCACACCCGCTGCTTCGGGTCGCGCTGGCGCAGCGGCCAGAATTTCGACTGGGCGAGCGCGCCGAAATCCTCCTCGCGGCGCGCCACGACGGCGACGCGCGGGATCCAATGTTGCTCGTTGGCGTCCTCTTGCACATCGCCGCCGTCATAGACGCGCGCGATCGCGCCGTTGGCCTGCGCGATGCCGGCGGCCACCGAGGCGAGCTCGAGATTGTAGTTCGACACGTGCATCGCCACGATGCCGTGCGGCTTGAGCTTGCGCAGATAAAGCGCCATCGCCTCGCGCGTGAGCAGGTGGACCGGGATCGCCGCGCCGAGGAAGGCGTCGACGAAGATCAGGTCGTAGCTGCCGTCGGGCGCGTCGGCGAGCCGCAGCCGTGCGTCGCCGAGCACGATCGGCACGTCCGGCGCGCACGCGCTGATGAAGTTGAACAGCTTGGGATTGCGCGCGATGGCCACGACGGCGGGATTGATCTCGTAATAGGTCAGCGTATCGCCCGGCCGCCGCTGACAGGCGAGCGTGCCGGTGCCGAGCCCGATCACGGCATAATCGATCGGCCCGCTCACGCGCGCGTGCAGCGCATCGAACACCTGCGCGATGCCGCCGCCGGCGAAAAATTCCGAGATCATTTCCGGCCGGCGCTCACCGGGTTGCCGTCGTCGTCGCGGATGCGCTGCGAGCCCTGCCCGGTGGTGCCGTGCCACAGCACGCGGAAGCGGCCGTCCGAGGTCTCCGTGACGCTGAGCACGCCGAAGAAATTGCGCACCATGTAAATGCTGAAGTCCTCGCTGTTGAAATAATGACTCGACACGAACAGGAAGGCGATAATGCTCGCGAACGGCAGCGGCGCGCGCCAGTAGCGCACGGTCAGCCCCAGCAGCACGCCGATCAGCACGCTGAACAAGGTGTAATCGACGTTGAGCTGGAAGGTCGAAATGCTGGCCAGGAACAGCGCGTCACCGCGAGCGCGGCGAACAGCGGTATTGTCGTGCGCAGCGCCGGCACGCGAGTCCCGCGGCACAAGACCGCCAACACGATCAGCAGCGGATATTCGCCACAGGGAAGACATGCGGGCGATCAACGGCGTGATGCGCGATGCGCCGCGCCGACAGCGACATGTAAAAGGCGGCGAGACAGCGCGAGCCGCACGCTGGGCGCGAGCTCGCGTGGCACATCAGCGCGCAACGAAGAACATGGTCAGGCGGGCGCGATCAAGGTGACGGTCGACGAGATCGGGGTGACGATCAGCACGCGACAGGGCGAGCACGAAAATCGGCGGATATCATCACCAGCCGGTGTGGAACGAGCGGACGGGTCTGAAAGACGATAACGAAGGTCAGCAGAGAAAGCGCGAGCGGCAGCACCACAACAGCGGCACGCCGCCACGTCGGTCGAAATGCGGGCGGTAACGCGATCAACAGTATTGATGGCACGCCGCCAAGAACCGATCAAGAGGTCACTGAGCGTCACGTGGTGGTAACGCGTGTCGACGGTGGGGGCGATGTATGCGTCGCTGACGAATTATGCAAGGCGTTGATCATTGCGACAGCAATGCTGCGCAGCAAGCGATCAACAAGATCAAGAACAGAAAAGAAGAACTGAGAGCGAGGATCTGTTTGCGAAGCAGCGTGAACGGTCAGATCGCCACGGGATAAGAAAATGAGCGCAAGGAAGCTTCGCGAATTTCGCTCGCTGCAATAGAGAAAATAAGCATCCTGTCGCCGGAAGACGCTGCCTGAACGAACCAGGACTGGAGCAGCGGATTATTGGCGGCGAGCGAGAAGAACGGCAGCCGATCGAGACGGCGAACAGGCCGAGCAGCCAGAACGCATAGCCTGTTGCGGCGGCTCGACCCGAGCCGCTCGGCGATGAGACAGCGGCAAGCGTCAAGCATGCAACACCAGCAGCGCTCAGATGGATGAAACCGCGATTCCGGACGCGCGCGGATCGCGTAAGATAGATGCGCATAGGCATAGCCGGCGAGCAGCAGCGGACTGGAAGAACACCATCGCCACCGACGACACGCCGGCGAGCCGCCGAGCCGCGGCAGCACCATCTTGGTGAACAGCGGCTGCGACCGAGAACAACAGCGCAGCGCTGACGAAAATGCTTCGACGAATTTTCGCCAACACAACATTGTGCGCTGCATACGGAGATAAAATATAAAATAAATAACAAAGAAAAATCATGATCGTGTCGCCGTGCCTGAGCGCACGCTGCAATACGGATGAATGAGATTTGAGATAGCGAGACGAAGGGCACTGTCGCCCTATTTCAGCGAATACGCGCTCAACCGCTTGATTATACCAAGATAGAATGAGATTCAATAGTACAGGGGAGGCAGATAAAGAGGCTGAACAGCGGCACGTAGAAGAACGGCAAATGAGCGACAGCAGGCAAGAGAGAGACACATAGCTTACGACTCGCAGCTGGCAACAGTGCTGATATGGCAGCACGAAACAGAACGACTTTAATCTGAGAGTCGCTGACAAACGCGAGGAAGCTTACGGAAATGAGCACGATGATTTGATAGAGGTAGTCGAATGAAAGGAATCACACCATCGAGCGAACGGAGAAACCGCAGCGGCCGTCATAGATCATCCCATTTCGCCGATACGCCTTGCCACCATTCGCCGAGACGGGTCAGCCATTCCTCGCGCACGAAACGCACATGGCCCATGACCATGACGAAGGATAAGTAAGGCATTGCATCATGGTGCTGAACATAAATGGAGGAAGATCGCCGCCCCCAACAGATAAGGCCGCGTGCGCGCTGCCAGATCAGGAACGGATAGGCGATTTCGATCAGCACGTCAGATAGGTCGCGACGTTGATGATAGAGTAATGCGGCGCCAGCACGTCCAACAGCGCGCGATTGTAAAAGTCGATATAGACCACCACTGCCCATATGGAGTTGCCGCTTGACATGCATGAAAATGAGATTGTTCATGCCGCTGAAAAAGAACAGCACCGCACAGAAATGCATCAACGGCGTGCAGGAGTCCGCCCAGGGCTGCGTAGCGCGGCAGCATGCTTCTAGAATGCCACGCTCGGCGCGCGTATGGCGCGCACCGGTCCAGGCTCAGCCCGCGTCCGATCGGCGCCACGCACAAGATGATGAGCAGGCAGGCAAGGATTTGATCGATGCCGTAAGTGAGCATCGGATAGCGATCGGCATAGGACATCTAGCCGAATAGCACGATCGACGTCAACCAGGATGTTCGCCACCCCAACATCAAGCAGGCGCAGCTCAGCGAAAAAAGAACGTGGAACGAGGCCTACTGCCATGGCGCCGAAAAATAGAAGAAGACGGATTGCACCAAGGATCTTGGCGCAGTCAAACAGGATCGAACGCGGCATACAGCGTGTGCCCCAGAACAGAAAAAGATAAGGCGTCGCGAGACCGTAGTTTATCAGCATCGCGTCGCTGATGCCCATGCGCGTGAGCTCCAATGCCGATGTTGGGCGGCTCTGGAACCAAAGCGCGACCAGGCTCGCGCTAAGGCGGCAAAGCCGTTATAGACGGCGAGGGTGAACGTTACTGGGCCGTACATGTGACCTGCTTGATGGTTGTCATGCGACAACATCGCAATATAAGGGATGCTTGCCGCTCAAATAACTTATGACGTGAAATTGCCTTGTTAGCGTTTAATCAGGTGGATCGAAAACGACTTAAGACGAAGCGTGCTTGCGGAAAAGCAGCACGGCAGCTGTCGGCATAGGTTTCTGGATAATCCATCACCGCGTCGTACCAGGAGCGGAAGCACTAAGAATCCGGGTGGATCAGATAAGCGTCGGTCGCCACAAAGGCATGCGGTTTGCGGATGCGTCGTTCACACGTAGCGAAACTGGCGACCGATGTTGACGCCGGCGCATAGAAGACCACTTATGTCGAGCGAGAAAAAGGTCAAATAGGGCTGCAGTATGGGCGTAGCGCTTGCAGATCGCGCGCTTTGCGGGCACGGCGCAATGGCGATGGCAAGCGTGTGCCAGACGATGAAAGCCGACATCGCGCGTAGCCGAGGCGCTGCCGCCAGTTTGCCGAAATCATGACGCCCGAAACGTCGCTTTCGCTTGAATGTTAATCCGAAATTCCCGCATGACAAAGCATGGAACGCAACATTGACGTTTGTCGCCGCAATTGGAGGTCGGCCGGTTCCACATTCATCGGCGCGCGCCGCCCACGGCGTGGCCGATAGCGGGCTGCGGTTGGCGGCGATACAATTGTACAGCGGGCGGCCGATCAAGCGGCTGAACAGCGGCACGTAGAAGACGGCACTTGCCACCACAGCCGGCACGCGCGCGACCACATAGCGGTACGCCTCAAAGCCGGCAAGCCGCCATCGGGCAGCACGAGGTAGAGCGCTTTTCCATCTGCGCGTCGCTGACAACCGCGACGGCTGTTAATGGAAATTGCGCACTTGATTTGCCCGAGGCCGTCGAATGAAAGGAACCACACCATCGAGCGAACGCAGAAACGCAGCGAACGTCACAGATCATTCGATTTCGCCGATACGCCTTGCCACCATTCGCGGAGCCGGGTCAGCTATTAGCGCGCATGAAACGCGCATGGCCCATGACCATGACGAAGGAGAAAAAGATCAGCTCCAAGAATACGGCAAACTGGACGTGGAGGAAAACGGCCGCCGCCAGCAAATAGGGCCGCGTGCGCCGTTGCCAGATCAGGAACGGATAGGCGATTTAGATCAGCACCGTCAGATAGGTCGCGACGTTGACCAGCCAGTAATGCGATGCGAACAGGTCCAACAGCGTGCGGTTGTAATAGTCATTGTTGGCGAAGATATAACAAATGGTGTCGCCGTTCCACCATTCGTCGCCTTTGATTTTGCCGATCGCGCTGTAGAAAAACAGCACCGCCATCTGGATCTGAATTAGCCTGATGCAGGCGCCCGCCTGGGGCTGCTGTAGCGCGGCAGCCGGGCCTGGAGATTACCGCGTTTGGCCGCGCGCACGGCGCGTGAACGGTCCAGGCTTAACGCGTGCCCGACCGGCGCCAGACACAAAATCACCAGCAGGCAGGTGAGAATCTTGTCGACGCCGTACCAGGAAACCGGGTTTCGATAGGCGAAGGAAATGTGCCACACCAGCACGACCCATTTCACCCAGGATGTCCGCCAGCCGACCGTGAAAGCGGCGCAACAGAACAGGAAGAAAGCGTGAAAAGCGAGCCATGCCACGCGCGGTGAAATAGAAGAAGACCGACTGCACCCAAGGGTCGCTCGTATAGTCGAAGACGAGCTGGCGCGGCATCCAGCCGTCATCGCCCCAGAACAGAAAAAGATAAGGCGTCGCGAGCGCGTAGTGATCAGCATCGCGCGCTGACGCCCATGCGTGTGATCTCCAGCGGCGACGTCCGCTTGTTCTGGAACCAAATGCGCGACCAGACCTGCGCAACGGACGCGGCGGTGTCTCGGCCGAAGCGCGCGACCGTCACTTGACTGCGCATGGCGCGACTTTCAGCGTGGACACCGCGGCGATATCGGGATATATGGGATGCTTGCCGTTCAATTGGTCGGCCGGCGAGAAGTCCTGCTCTTGGATGCCGATCAAAGTGATCGAAACTGGATGCAGCGCGGCGTGCTTGCGGCAAAGCGCGGCCACGATGAAGTCGCTAAAAGTGTCTGGAGATTCCACCAGCGCGTCGTACGAATAGCCGATCCGCCGGTAGATCGGATGAAACCAATTGATCTCCTGCTGCGGTACGAAGGCATGGCGGCCACCGGAAGCGTCTTCGATGACATAACGGAATTGCGTCCCGCGATCGACGGCCGGCGCGAAGAAATCCCATTTGTCGTCGAGATAGAACAGCGTCAGATAGGGATTGAACAGCCGGCGCACAGAAGTAACGGCGGCGCTGTCTTCCGGCGCCGGCGCGACAACGATGGCAAGCGTCTGCCAGGCGACAACAACCGACATCGCCGAAAAGGCCAGACGCTCGCGCCAGCGTTCCAAATAACGTTATCGGCCACGACGCCTTTGGTAACGGCAGAATGGTAGGCCAATCGTCCGCCATTGACCAAGGACCGGCGTCACACCGCCGGGCCAAACGAAAGGGCGGCCCGGCGGCCGCCCTTTGCAACTGTTCATAGCCGCGTGCGCCGGCGAGCGGCGCTCAACGGTCCGGCGTTACTGCCGCAGCGAAGCGGCGGTTGCCGGGATATTCGCGCCGGACGCGATCCAATCTTCCCAGGTCTGCATGCGCAGGCCGAGCTGATCGTAATACACGCGTAGATATCCGTCGCTGCCACGCACGACAGCACCGGGCATGACGGCTTGCACTTCCTGCGCCATCACGCCGACATAGGCCTTGTCGCTGCCGTTGTAGCTGAAGCGGTAGAAGCCGAGACCGTTGTCGAGATGGCCGAGCAGAGACGATGTCATGCTTGAGCGCGAATGTCGGATCATCATACCGCCACCCAATGCCGCCGCCGCCCATGCCGCCGCCCATCGGGCCACCCATCGGACCGCCCATCGGGCCACCCATCGGACCGCCCATGGGGCCACCCATCGGACCACCCATGGGGCCACCCATCGGACCACCCATCGGACCGCCCATGGGGCCACCCATCGGGCCACCCATGCCGCCGCCCATCGGGCCACCGGGGTGCCAGCCATGATGGTGCCAGCCGTGCCAGCCCCAACCGCCGCCCCAGCCGGTGCCGGGAACCAGGTAATTGCCGCACCAGTACCAGCCGGGTCCGTTCCAGCCGTCGTCGTACCAGCAATAATCATGTCCGCCGAAGACGAACAATTGAGTCTTGACGACCATACTGAGACCGTCAGCAGCGGGCCCTAGCGACGGACCCATCGGCGCCGCTTGTGCCGTACTTGCCAAAGTCGTTCCCGCGCCTAGCGCGACGGCTACGACCAGCGACAATCCAAGTTTTCTCATGATCGCCCCCGAATTGGTTGAAGTTCACGCTTGGTGATTAGTAGTCTCCTGCTTGCTTGCATTGGACAGCGAGCCTTGCACCACGTCAAGTGCAAGGCTCGCAAATTTTCGCCTTGTGCGCTGCAATAAGTTTAAGTGTCCGCGAGTTGCTGCCGCGCAGGGCGCGTATTAAGTCGCCACCCATGCCGAATATGTTCGCGACAACGTCGCACGCCACCGCTTCGAGCTCGACGCCGACGGTCATGTGGCGTTCTCCAACTACAAGCGCGAGGGCGGCACCCTCACCGTCCTGCACACCGAGGTGCCGGCGGCGCTCAACGGCCGCGGCATCGGCTCGGCGCTGGTGCGCGGGCTGCTCGACATCGCGCGCGCGCAAGGACTGACGGTGAAGCCGCTCTGCCCGTTCGTGGCCGGCTATATCGCCAAGCATCCGGAATACGCGGATTTGGTGCAATGAGAGCGTCGGCAAACTGAAGACCGTACGGCGATTTATTGGGCCTGGTGCCCGAGCGCCTCGACCTCGCGCAGCCATTGCTTGCGCGTTTCGTCGCCGACCCCCACGACCATGCCGTAGACGGTGGAGCGCACCGGTGACACGCCTGTGAAATGCAGGATGTTGCGCTTGAGCAGTTTGAGCGCATGCGCGCCGTAGTACCAGCGGTAGAACCAGCCCGGCATGCCCATGGTCATGATGACGCGCGCCGATTTTCCCTTCAGGATGCTCCAACTCGCCCGGTCGTGGCTCCCCTGGATCGCCAGCAAGTCGGGTTGCAGCACGCGCTCGATGAAGCCCTTCATGATCGCCGGCATGTCGCCGCACCAGAGCGGAAAGACGAACACCAGGTGGTCGCTGGCGTGCAACGCCGCGCGCGCCGCCACCAGGTCCGGCTCGAGCGGCTGCTCGCGCCGGTAGCCCTCGCGCAGGATTGCATCGAAATGCATGCGCGCCAGCAGGAACAGCTTGGCCTCGTGCCCGCCGCTTTCGGCGCCGCGCAGATAGGCCTGGCCGAGCGCCTCGCTATAGCTGTGGGGCATCGGATTGCCGACCACGATGGCGATTTTCGACATGGGCGACCCCATCGTTTCCTGAATTCTGATAGTCCGCGACGGCCTTGTTGCGCATTGACATGGCGCAAGCCGAAGACCGCCGCGCACGCTGGCGGCCGATTTACTTGTGCACGCGCCGGGTCTACGATTCCTTCCAAATCTCACATGAAGAGCGTGATGGGGAGGTGACATGAACCGGCATCTTCGCACCGTTGTGGCCATGATGGTCGGCGCGGCCGTCTGCGCCGCCGCAAGCCTCGCGCATGCGCAAAGCATGGATAAGCTTTACGAGAAGGCGAAGCTCGAGAAGGAGCTCGTCATCTACGGCGGCGGGCCGACCTCGCTCTATGAAGTGCCGGCGAAGGCCTTCGAGCAGAAATATCCCGGCATCAAGGTCACCATCCATGCCGGCTTCAGCAACCAGCTCGACGCGCAGATTGACCAGCAGATCAAGGACAAGAAGCTCACCGCCGATCTCGCCATCCTGCAGACGGTGCAGGATTTCATCCGGTGGAAAAAGGAAGTCGTGCTCGCCCGCTTCAAGCCGGAAGGCTGGCAGGAGATCGACAAATCGTTCAAGGACCGCGACGGCTATTACGTCGGCGTGTTCGTCACCTCGGTGTCCTATGCCTACAACAAGGATCTGGTGAAGCCCGCCGATGTGCCGCAGTCAGCCATGGATTTTCTCAGGCCCGAATTCAAGGGCAAGATGATTACCTGCTATCCGCACGACGACGACATCACGCTTTATCTGTTCTACACGCTGGTGCAGCGCTATGGCTGGGACTTTATGACCAAGTACATGGCTAACGGCGCGCAATTCGTCCAAGGCCATCTCGGCGTTTCGCGCAGCCTCGCAGCCGGCGAGAGCATGGTGTCGCTCGATTCCAATCCGAATTTTTCGCTGCGCGAGCAGCGCGCCGGCAAGCCGGTCGAAATCTCGTTCTCCAAGATCGATGCGACGCCGGTCTGGGCGCAGACCGCCGCCATCTTCAGGGATGCGCCGCATCCGAACGCGGCGCGGCTGTTCCTGAACTGGTTCCTGGAAAAAGAGCAGCAGAGCAAGCTCGATACCTGGTCGCCGCGCAAGGACGTGCCGCCGCCGGCCGGGCTGCCGCCGCTGTTCTCGCTCAAGCTCGCCAATAAATATCCGGCCTTCATCAGCAATACCGACTTCGTCGCCTATCTGCGCAAGCGGTTCGAGGGCATCACCGGGCCGGTGCAAAAGAAGGGCGGCGTGAAATAGCCGGTTACTCGGCGGCGACGGGGCGCGGCCGCGCGCCATGGGCGGAGCCTCGCGCGCGCACGAAATCGAGCGCGACCACCACGAGCCCGGCGGCCAGCACTTCCCAGCCCGGCCTGATGCCGGCGGAAAAATCGAACGCCACGCCGAGCACGCGCATGGGCGAGACCTGGAAAGCAATGCCGATGCCGACCGCCTCGCCGATGAAGGTGAGCACCGACACCGCGATGCTCAGCGCTAGCAATGTCAGCGTGGACAATTCGTCGGTATCTTGCCACCAGGCGACGACACGGTAAGCGATCAGCCACAGGAATAGGCTCGCTGCGAACACCGGCACTGTGACGTCGGCCTTGGTCTGCTGGAAATAATGGATCAGCGCCAAGAGCGCGATGCCGTAAACGATTTTGTGCAGCCGCCGCCAGCGCAGCGCCCCGAGCCGGCGCACCATGCCGTCGGTCGAGGTCGTGGCGAGTGTTGCCAGGCCGAGCCAGGCGGTGCCGCCGACGATGAGATACCAGCGATGGCTGATCTCGTGCACGACCTTGCCGAGGTCGAACATCTGATCGGCCGTGAACAGCGTGAGATGGGTCGCGATATAGCAAAACGCCCCGACGCCGAGCATGCGGCGCACATCGATCAGATTGCCGTAGCGCGCGATGTGCCGCAGCGGCGTTACCGCGAGCGTCACGCCCAGGAACACCAGCGCCCAGAAACCGGCGCGGTGGATCAGGTCGTTGAGCGGGCGCGCGCCGTGCAGGATCGCCTGCGCATCGACCAGCGCCTTGGCGAGCGGAAAAAGCAGCAAGGCGAGCGTGCCCAGGCGCAGCGGCGACAAGCGGCCGCGCCGGTCGCGCCAAAGCTGCCAACGGGCCTTCGTCGCCGATTTCATCGCTCGCGCCTAGCACGGCGCCGGCAGCCCGATAAGGGCCAACGCCGCGCCGACAAGCAACCGGCAGCCTGCCTAAAATTTATTCTATCGCTCTGAGGAACCGCACAGTTTTCAATCTGCCCAGGCCGCATGACAGTTATACCGCACCGCACAATTTTACCCACGGTTTATGGGGGATTGTGGTAGCATTTTTGCGTTCAATCGATTCGTCACAACCGATCACAAGGTTGGGCGCAACGAGACGGCCGCCGCCGGATAACGGCGGCAGAACGCTACGGGAGAAGGAGGAGCAGAGAAGAAACTTGAGTTACGCCGCGCCGGGCCACTTCGAGGAGGCCACCGATGTTGCGAAACTTGGTACGCTCACTGCTCGTGCTCGTTCTGTCCCTGTTTAGTTTTGCCGCGCTCGCGCACGACGTCTGGATCAACCGCGGCGCTTACAAGAATCCCGCCGGCGAATGGTGCTGCGGCGCAGAAGACTGCGGCGTGGTAGCGCCCGGTGCTGTGAAAGCCGGCATCGGCGGCTATTCGCTGCGCGGCCCGGTCACCTATGGCGAGGCCGTCACCGGCAATGCCGCGGACGGGCCGACGCGCCAGGAAAACGTCAACGAGATCGTGCCCTATAGCCAGTCGCTGCCCTCGCCGGATGGCGCCTATTGGCGCTGCAAGCGGCCGGACGGTTCGCCGCGCTGCTTCTTCGCGCCGCCGCCGGGAAGCTGAAAGCGCGGCCCCGTCGCCGAGCGATTTATAGCCGCGGCAGCGGCCGGGCACTTGTTGCGCGCGACGGGACTTTCACCAAGGCCTCGCCGTCGAGCACGGGCTCGCCATCGACCGTGCAGGTGCAGGCGAGCCGCGCGCGCGATTTCTTCGGCAACAGCTCGACCACCGCGACGCTGACCTCGACCGTGTCGCCGATCTTCACCGGGGCGCGGAAATTCAAGGTCTGCGAGATATAGACCGCGCCCGGGCCCGGCAGCCGCGTGCCGAGCACGGCCGAGATCAGGCTCGCGGTGTAAAGTCCGTGCGCGATGCGGGTGCCGAACGGCGTCTTGGCGGCGAAATGCTCCGACAGATGAATCGGATTGCGGTCGCCGGTGACCTCGGCGAAACCGACGACATCGGATGACGCCACGGTCTTGCTCAAGCGCTCGGTCATGCCGACCGAGAGATCCTCGAAATACAGCGTGCGCAAAGTCAGCATCGTCACGCACTCGTGGCTAGCCGCGGCCGGCATAGCGCCCATAGCAGGCCGATCAGCAGCACATTGATCAGCGCCAGCACCGTCAATACGCCGATGGTCGCATCGGCACCACTGGCTTCGATCGACAAGGCGCCGGCCGCCGGCGCCAGCGCCTGCACGATCAGGCTCGGGAATGCCAGTTTGCCCATCAGGCGCGGAAACCGCATCGGCCCGAACAGCGCCAGCGGCAGCGTGCCGCGCCCGATCCAGGAAATGCCGTAGCCGGCGCCATAGAGCAGGATCACCAGCACCAGAATCGGAAATCGGCCGGCCAGCAGCAGCAGGCCGACCGCCATCAGCGTGCAGGAGCCGACCATGGTCCAGATCGGGTGATAGCGCGACTCCGAACAGCCGCTCCACCACGCGGGCGCCGACCTGCGCCGGGCCGAACAGCGTGCCGAGACTGACCGCTACGGCAAAATCGACGCCCCTCGCCTGCAGGAAGATCAACAGATGCACCACCACGATCGAGCCGATGCCGGCGGCGATCGAGAGCACCAGCGCCAGCAGCGCGAAGATCAATGTTTCGTTGGCGATTCGCGCCGGCGGTGCGCAGCGGCGCGTCGGCGGGCGCCGCGGCGACGGCGGCAGGCTTTGGCGCCCGGCGGATCACCGCCATTTGCAGCGGCAGCGCGACGACGAGATGCAGCGCGGCATAGACGAAGCATGCCTCACGCCAGCCGATATGCTCGATCATGAAGGCGCTGAGCGGCCAGCACACCGTGCTGGAGAAACCGCCGAACAGCGTGAGATTGGTGATCGGCCCGCGCGCTTCATGGCCGTAGAGCCGCCCGAGCGCCGCAAACACCGCGTCGTAAAGCCCGGTGCCCATGCCGATGCCGAGCAGCACCCAGGCGAACAAATAGACCGGCAGCGCCGGCGCCAGGCCGATGCCGATAAGGCCCGCGGCATAGAACAAAGAACTCGCCAGCAATACCGGCCGCCCGCCCTGCCGGTCGATGATGCGGCCGACTTGCGGCGAGATCAGCCCGGCCACCAGCAAGCCGATCGAGGTGCCGCCGACCACCAGGCCGAGCGACCAGCCGGTGTCGGCGACGATCGGCCCGGCGAACACGGCGGGAAAATAAAACGAGGTGCCCCAGGCCAGGATTTGCGCGATGCCCAGCGCGGTGATGACGACGCGGCGGTCGAGCGGGCGCGCCTCTGTTTGCAATGACAAAGCGTTGAAATCCTCGTCGCATGATCCCGAAAAGTGGGAACCGGTTTCCCGCCTTCGCGAAGCCCGCTTCGGCGGGCGAAGGAAGGTCGGACAAGATCATGCGAAATGCAAAAACTGCGGGCCGGCAATCTACACGATGCCGCCCTGCTTTGGCGTCGGTGACGGCCGCACTGCCGCCGGTGCAGGACAAATGCCGAAATAGCCTGGGCGAGAATGCTGAAAAATTGCCATTCTCGTTAATAATCAGTTGCTTAAGCTATGCGTTTTCAGCATTGCTGCGACGCAACATTATTGCTTTTCAAGCCGGCAAACATCCCTATTTTGCGGGCAGTCCAAATCACCGGCGCAAGGCCGGATGCGAAGAGAAAGAGACCGCTATGTTTGCCAACATCGTCCGCCTGTTCCGGCAGTGGAAGCGTTACAATCGAAGCCTGACCGAATTGTCCCGCCTGGGTGACCGCGAGCTTGCCGACATCGGCATCAGCCGCTCCGATATCCCGCGGGTGGCCTGGAACGCCACGCACCGCTGAGCACTGCCCGATCTGCTTGAAAAGCGCCCGCGCCCGCCGCGGGCGTTTTCGTTTGCGCGCGCGGTTGCCGCCTTCCGGACGGACGCTTAGTTTGCCGGGATGAACTCGAAACCGGTCCACGTCATCGGCGGCGGCCTCGCCGGCTCGGAGGCCGCCTGGCAGCTCGCGCAGGCCGGCGTGCCGGTGGTGCTGCACGAGATGCGGCCGCTGCGCGCCACGCCAGCGCACAAGACCGACGGCTACGCCGAACTGGTCTGCTCGAATTCGTTCCGCTCCGACGACAAGGATCATAACGCGGTCGGCCTGCTGCACGCCGAGATGCGCCGGCTCGGCTCGCTGGTGATGCGTGCGGCCGACGCCAACCAGGTTCCGGCCGGCGGCGCGCTGGCGGTCGACCGCGATGGATTTTCCTCCGCGGTCACGGCAGCGCTCGCTGCACAGCTGCTCATTACGCTTGAGCGCGGCGAAGTGGCCCTCCCGCCGGAAGAATGGGACAGCGTCATCATCGCCACCGGCCCGCTCACCTCACCCGATCTCGCGGCGAGCATCCGCTCACTCACCGGCGAAGACGCGCTGGCCTTTTTCGACGCCATCGCGCCCATCGTGCATCGCAACTCGATCGATCTGGAACAGGCCTGGTTCCAGTCGCGCTACGACAAGGCCGGGCCCGGCGGCTCGGGCGCCGACTACATCAATTGCCCGCTCTCGCGCGAACAATACGACGCCTTCGTCGATGCATTGCTCGCCGGCGAGAAAACTAGCTTCCACGAATGGGAGGCTTCCACACCCTATTTCGACGGCTGCCTGCCGATCGAGGTGATGGCCGAGCGCGGGCGCGAGACTCTGCGGCACGGACCGATGAAACCGTTCGGACTGACCAATCCGCGCGAGACGCGCGTGAAGCCCTACGCGGTCGTGCAGCTGCGCCAGGACAACAAACTCGGCACGCTGTTCAACATGGTCGGCTTCCAGACCAAGCTCAAGCACGGCGAACAGCTGCGCATCTTCCGCACCATCCCGGGCTTGCAGAACGCGGAATTCGCCCGGCTCGGCGGCCTGCACCGCAATACCTTCCTCAATTCGCCCAAGCTGCTCGATGCGACGCTGCGCCTGAAGGCCAATCCGGCCTGGCGTTTCGCCGGCCAGATCACCGGCTGCGAGGGCTATGTCGAATCCGCCGCCATCGGCTTGCTCGCCGCGCGTTTTTGCGCCGCCGAGCGGCGCGGGCAAGCGCCGAGCGCCCCGCCGCCCACCACGGCGCATGGCGCGCTGCTCGCCCACATCACCGGCGGCCATATCGAGACCATCGACGCCGGCCCATCCTCGTTCCAGCCGATGAACGTGAATTTCGGCCTGTTCCCGCCGATCGCCGCGCCAGCAACGCCTGAAGGCCGCAAATTCGGCCGCGGCTCGGCCAAGAATTTGGCGCGCAAGAATGCGCTCAGCCACCGCGCGCTCGCCGACCTCGAGCGCTGGCTTGCCGGCGAGCTGCCGGCCGCCGCCGCGGAATAATTTCTTCTTGTCATTCCGGGCCGCGCCGAAGGCGCGAACCCGGAATCCAGAGAAGGCCGCGCTGGATTCCGGGTCCGGCCCTTCTGGCCGTCCCGGAATGACGCATTATTTGAAAATCCGGCGCGGATCGCGCGCCGCGCGCCACAACAGCCATTGCCGGCGCCAAGGCGAAATGTGGTCGAATTCAAACGGCCTGTAATCGGCGCGGTCCATCCGGCGCAGCTGCGGGCTCACGAGTGCGAGCGGCAAAAACGGCGGCAGAATTTCGGCGGCTGCGGATTTCAGCCTGGCATCCGCCGCCGCAAGGTGCCGGCGCGCCAATCCACGCATCTCGGCCAGTGCGGCGAGCAATGGCCCGCTCGTCTGTCCGGCGAAAATCTCATGGGGTTTCACATGATGGCGATCCAACACATCGAGCGGCACATAGAGCTGCCGCCGCGCCGCCTGGCGCGGAAGATCGCTCAGGATTTTGCCGATCGTATAGGCGACGCTGGCATCCAACGTAAATGTTTCCGGCGGCGTGCCGCCCGGCTTCAGAATTCCGACCGCCATCGCGAACAGCGGCGATTGCGTTCGAATGGCGTACAGCTCCAAGTCGGCCACGCTCGGCATCGGCTCGTCGTAGAGATCGAAGCTGTGCGCATCGATCAGTTCGAGCAGCGGCGTAGCTACGAACCCATGACGCGCCAGCGTCTCGCGCAATGCCGCCGCCACCGGATGCGCAGCCGCCTCGCCTGCGCGCTCGCCCGCGAGCGCCTCGCGCCACCATTGCAGGCGGATTTCGCCGGGCATCGGCTCGCGCGCGAGATCGCGCACGCGCGCGATCTCCACGTTGAAGGCATAGAGCGCATAGAGCGCGTCGCGCTGCGCGGCCGGCGCGAACAGCGTGGCGAGGTAACGATCGCGGTCGGCTTCGCGCACCAGCGCGGCGCAATGCTCGAAATTGTTCATCGGAGCAGTCTAGATCAATCGACCGCGATCAGTCCCGCACCGACACGGCGCTTTTCGCCGAGCAGAATATTGTAGGTCTGCGCCGCCGGCCCGGTACCCAGGCAATCGACCGCGATCGACAAGGCGCGGAAACGCGCCCGCAGCGACGCCGGCAACGCGTAAGGATCGCGCCCGGCGCCGATCAGAAACAAATCGAGCGCCGCCGCCCGCTCGAACACCGGCGCCAGCGCCGCTTCGCTGAGCTCGCGCACGTTCTCGACCGGCCAGGCCCAGATGCCGTCCGGCAGGCACAGCAGCGAGCCGCGGTGCGATATGGTGCCGAAGCGGAAACCGCCATTGCCGTAGGAATCGATCGACACCGGATACGGCAGATGCGGAGCGTGCGCGCCGGCCGCCATCGTCACGGCTTTTCTTTCGATTTCTCGGCCGCCGCGCGGGTGAGCGCGTCGCTGCCGCGGCCGACGCCGAGATAAATCAGGATCGGCGAGGCGATGAACACCGAAGTATAGGTGCCGACCAGCACCACGCCGAACATCATGGTGGCGGTGAATGAGTGGATCGCCTGCCCGCCGAACAAGAGCAGCGACAGCAGCGCCAAGCTGACGGTCACATGGGTGATCACGGATCGCGACAGCGTCTGGTTCACCGAGGCGTTGAGCAGCTCGGGCATCGGCAGTTTCTTGTAGCGCCGCAGCATCTCGCGAATTCGATCGTAGATCACCACCGTATCGTTGAGCGAATAGCCGAGGATCGTGAGCAGCGCGGCGATGCTGGTCAAGTCGAAGTCGATCTGCGTGATTGACATGAAGCCGATGGTGAGCACGATGTCGTGCACGTTGGCGATCATGGCGCCGAGCGCGAACTGCCACTCGAAGCGGAACCACAGATAGACAAGAATGCAGAATATCGCCAAGCCCAGCCCGATCACGCCGTAGGACAACAATTCGCCCGACACGCGCGGGCCGACCACCTCGACCCGCCGATAATTGTACTCATCGCCGAGCGCGCCGCGCGCCTTGGTCACCGCCTGCTGCTGCGCCTCGTCGCCGCCGGGCTGCTCGGCGATACGGATGAGCACGTCGTTGGGCGCGCCGAATTGCTGCAACTGGACTTCGCCCAAGCCCAGCGCGTTCAGCGTCGCGCGCATTTTGGCGAGATCGGCGTCGCCGGCCTTGGTCTGCACTTCGATCAGCGTGCCGCCCTTGAAGTCGATGCCGAAATTCAACCCGTGAAAGAAATAAAGCGAGATCGCCAAAATCGACATCAGCGCCGAAATGGGAAAGCTGATGCGCCGGAAGCGCATGAAATCGAATTTGGTGTCGTCGGGTACGATGCGAAGCAGGCGCACGAGCCGTTACCTCAAATGGGAACGCGTTGCGGGCGCCGCCAGCGCACCCAGGTGGCGACGATCAGCCGCGTGAGGGTGAAGGCGGTGAACACCGTGGTGATGATGCCGATGCCGAGCGTGACCGCGAAGCCGCGCACCGGGCCGGTGCCGATATAGAACAGCACCGCGGCGGCGATGAAGGTGGTGATGTTGGAATCGAGAATGGTGGCGAGCGCGCGGGTGAATCCGGCGTCGATGGCGTTGATCGGCGTGCGCCCGCCGCGCACTTCCTCGCGGATGCGCTCGTAGATCAGCACGTTACTGTCGACCGCGATGCCGACGGTGAGCACGATGCCGGCGATGCCGGGCAGCGTCAGCGTGGCGTTGAGCATCGACAACACGCCGAAGATCATGGCGACGTTGATCGCCACCGCGATATTGGCGAACAGCCCGAACAGCCCGTAGGTGGCGAGCATGAAGATGATCACCATCGCCGCGCCGACGTAAGAACTGATCTTGCCTTTGGCGATCGAGTCGGCGCCCAGCCCCGGTCCGACCGTGCGTTCCTCGATAATGGTGAGCGGCGCCGGCAGCGCGCCGGCGCGCAACAGGATGGCGAGATCGTTGGCGCTCTGCACCGTGAAACTGCCGGAAATCTGCCCGGAGCCGCCGAGGATCGGCTCGCGGATCACCGGCGCGGAGATCACCTCGTTATCGAGCACGATGGCGAAGGGCTTGCCGACGTTTTCCTGCGTCACCTGCGCGAATTTACGCGCGCCCGAGGTGTTGAAGCGGAACGACACGATCGGCTCGCTGGTGCGCTGATCGAAGCCGGGCTGCGCGTCGGTCAGATCGGCGCCCGACACCAGCACGCGCTTCTCGACCAGATAGGGCGTTTTCGGCTGGCTCGCGCTGTACAGGAGATCGTCCTCCGGCGGCACCTGGCCCTGCTGTGCCTGTGCCGCCGATGCCCCGGTGTCGACCATGCGGAAATCGAGCTTGGCGGTCTTGCCGAGCAGTTGCTTGAGCCGGGTCGGATCCTGCAGGCCGGGCACCTGCACCAGAATGCGGTCGGTGCCTTCGCGCTGGATCAGCGGCTCGACGGTGCCGAGCTCGTTGACGCGCCGCCCGATGATCTCGATCGATTGATCGACGGCTTGGCGCACGCGCTCGACGATCGCCGGGTCGCTCAGCGTGAGCCGGATCAAGCCGCCCGCCTCGGAGGCGACGTCAAGGCTGCGCTGCCCGGTGGCGCTCAAGAATTCCGCCGAGCGGCTGCGACAGGCCGCGCAGCTTTTCAAGCGCCAGATCCGCATTGGCGCCCTCGCGGATGCGCACCTCGGCGCTGTTGCCGCGCACCACCAGCCCGGTATAGCCGATGCGCGCCTCGCGCAGCACGCGGCGCATGTCGTCGCGCAGCGTCTCCAGCATCTCCTTGCGCACCGCCTTGGTGTCGACCTCGAGCAGGATGTGCGAGCCGCCTTGCAGGTCGAGGCCGAGCACGACGTGACGCTGCGCCCATTTCGGCCAGCTATCGACCATCTTGGTGGGGAGAAAATTGGGAACGGCGAACAGGCAAATGAAGAATGCCGTGAGCAGAATCGCCGCCGCCTTCCAACGCGTGAAATAAAGCATGACGTCCCGACTTAATCCGGAAAACTGGCGTTGCTGGCCGTGGCCGCCGGCATCAGCCGGCCGCCGCCTCGTCCTTCACCGGTTCACCCTTGGCGCGAACGTCGGTGATCATCGACCGTATTTGGCGGATGCGCACGTCGTCCGCAATCTCGATTTCGATCTGATCGTCGTCGATCACCTTGGTGACCTTGCCGACGAGCCCGCCATTGGTGATGACGGTGTCGCCCCGCCGAACGTTCTTGACCAATTCCGCGTGCTGCTTCACCCGCTTCTGCTGCGGGCGCAGGATCAGGAAATACATGATGACGAAGATCAGCGCGAACGGCAGCAGCGACATCACCATGTTGCCACTGTCGCCGCCGGCCCCGCCGAACAGCGACCCTAGCGACCCTTGCGCGAACGCGGTCGAAATGAACATCGAAGCTTTCCTCAGTGGTTTTAAGGGGTACGCCGGGCGCGCGTCGGCGGCCCGGCTCACTGGCGTAATTTCGCGCGGACTATAGCGGCCGCTAGCCCCAATTGCAACGCCGCCCGACCCCTTAAAAGCGGCCATTTTTGGCCTATTTCGCGCAAGCCCGCTTGCCGGGGCAATCGGGGACCGCTAAGAGCAGCGCACTTTTGAAAAGCAACGCCATGGCCAAATCGAAGTCTCAATCGCAGCCCAAGTCGAAAGCCAAGGCCAAAGCCGCCGCCGGCGCCGATGTGCTCGATCGCATCGCCGACGCGCTCGATCGGCTGGCGCCGCAATGCGCCGCCGTGCCGGATTTTGCCGGCGCCGACGCCTTCGTCTGGCATCCCGACGGACGCCGCCTCGCGCCGGTCAAGCGCGTCAACCGCGTCGAGATGTCGCTGCTCAAGGGCATCGATCGCGTGCGCGACGTGCTGGTGGAAAATACCGAGCGCTTCGCCAAGGGCCTGCCGGCCAACAATGCGCTGCTGTGGGGCGCGCGCGGCATGGGCAAATCCTCGCTGGTGAAGGCGGCGCATGCCGGCGTCAACGCGGCGCGCGCGCGCCAGGCCAAGAGCGCCCCGCTCAAGCTGATCGAGATTCACCGCGAGGACATCGAGAGCCTGCCCGACTTGATGGGAATTATCCGCGGCGAGCCCTATCGCTTTATCGTGTTCTGCGACGATCTGTCGTTCGACGCCGAGGACACCACCTACAAATCGCTCAAGGCGCTGCTCGAAGGCGGCATCGAGGGCCGGCCGGACAACGTGATTTTCTACGCCACCTCGAACCGCCGTCACATGATGGCGCGCGACATGATGGAGAACGAGCGCTCGACCGCGATCAATCCGGGCGAAGCGGTCGAGGAGAAGGTGTCGCTGTCCGACCGCTTCGGGCTCTGGCTCGGCTTCCACCGCTGCAGCCAGGACGAATACCTCGCCATGGTCGAGAGCTACGTCGCGCACTACAAAATTCCGGCGCGCGGCGAGACGCTGCAACGCGACGCGCTCGAATGGTCGACCACGCGCGGCTCGCGCTCCGGCCGCGTGGCCTGGCAGTTCGTGCAGGATTTGGCGGGGCGGCTCGGGGTCGCGTTGAGAGGATGAGGCGCGGTTTAGTCTGAAGTTCGCGGGTGGTCTCACTGCAAACGATTGGTCCGACTCCACATTTTGCCGAAAGGCCTTTCTTGCGGCTGGACACGCGTTCGAAGAGTCGAACCGCGCTCTCAATGTGATTGCACCGGAGCAGCTGGGGCACAGATGCGAAAGCGATTTTGCGCCTAATTCATTACACTTCTCGATTGGCGATCTGCCGTGCAGGCCAAGCTCAGCGGCGCGCGCGCAGCAACCGAAGTCGACCAACATCGGAATTACATGGGCGGCATGGACGATAGGGTTTTCAGCGTCAATGGACCGACGGCATTTCCCGCGGCTGTCGCGAGCTTAAATTTGGCGTAGATTGGGGCGCAACTGTCGCAATCGAATATCGCTGGGCGTGGAGGGGTACCAAGAGGCGGTCGAGCGCGCTGCGCATGAGATTGCGGCCGAATGCGGCCGAGATCAAGCGACTCGAATGTCATTGTCAGCGGCGGGTGTCAGTCGTAACCGTCGCGGCAAAGCGGGCGACATGCGGATCGAATCCCGAGCGTTTTCGCGGCGGCAGGCGACCCGGTCTGGCGCCGGCCTCGTCGCAATCGCTGGCGCGGCCGGGCGGCGACGTAACCGGCCTGTCGGTGCAAGCGCCCGATCTTGCCGCCAAGCGCATAGAACTCGTGCGCGAGGTTGTGCCCGGTCTGCGCCGGTTGGCCGTCACCGGCCAGTAATCAGCAATCGAGACACGATGCGCTGCGTGATCGACGTGGCCAAGGCGGCGGCGACGACGCTTGGCATCGCCGTCAGCGGCTGGCAAGATCGGGCGGGCCGACTGGATCATAGACGCATGCCTTCGCTCCGCTCACGGCCGGTCGAGAAGTGCGCTCAATCGTTCTCGGCGCCCGATGCTTGTGGCGTCGATCGGATCACCGCTTCAGCGCCTTGCGCTGGGCCGCGCGGTTGCCGACGATCTGAGCAACTTTGCCTGGCCGTTGCGTCGCCGCCGGAGGTCTGCTTGTCCTATGGACCAGAGCTTCGCCCGACCTGTTCCGGCTCTGCGGCCGACATAATGTCGACAAGATACTGCGCGGCGCAAATCCCGCTCATCTGCCGGTCGAGCAGCCGACCAAATTCAATCTCGTCATCAATCTGACGACCGCCATGGCGCTTGCCTTCCGTGCCGCCCGCGTTGCTCACCAGCGCCGACGATGTAATCGAATAGCGATTGGCGGCGCGCTGAAGAACGAAAGCGTCAAGACGTGGATGCCCGGCACGAAAGGCGCGAGCGCAGAATTGTGAACAGCTTACGCCCCGCCCAGATACTTGATCGGATCGACCGGGGTCGAGCCCTTGCGGATCTCGAAATGCAGTTGCGGCGAGGTCACGTTGCCGGTCTGCCCGGCATGCGCGATCACCTGCCCGCGCTTGATGGTGTCGCCGCGCTTGACCAAGAGTTGGCTCGCATTGGCATAGGCCGAGACGTAGCCATTGGCGTGGCGGATCAGCACCAGGTTGCCGTAGCCCTTCAGCTCATTGCCGGCATAGGCGACGACGCCGTCGTCGGCGGCCTTGATCGGCGTGCCTTCCGGCACCGCCAGATTGATGCCGTCGTTCGGCACGCCGTTCGGGCGCGGGCCGAAGGCGGCGATGATGCGGCCCTTCACCGGCCAGCGGAACGACGGCAGGCTGCCGGCCGCCTCCGCGGTCTTGCTGACGGCTTCGGTGGTCTGGTGCTCGGGCGTGGCGATGCGCGCGCTCTGCGCCGGCGCGCTGGCGACCTTCTCGGCCGCAACCGTGCGCGGCTGCGCCACCTGCGGGGTCGCCGTCTGCCGCTCGGCGACGTGACGGCCGCCGGGGATTTTCAGGCGGTCGCCGATACTGATCTTGGCGTAGGGTTGGATGTTGTTTGCGCGCGCGAGTGCCACAAGCGACACGCCGTGCTTGTGCGCGATGCCGATCAGGCTCTCGCCCGGCTCGACGATATGGACGTTTTCGGCGATCCGCGGCGCCGCCAGCTGCGGCGCCGGCGCATTGGCCGCGCTAGCCGAGACGTAGCGCGGAATGACCACGCGCTGGCCGGGCCGCAGCGCGGCGCCGTCGCGGAAGCCGTTGGTCTCCGAGATGGCGGACGCCGGCACGCCGTATTTGCGCGCGATGCTCTCGACCGTCTCGCCGTAAGCGACCGTTACCGGCGAGCCGCCGTCCCAGGTCCAATGCCCGGTGGGCGCCGGCGCGCGATGCGCGGGCACCGATCCGGTGACGTCGGAGCCGGCCGGCCGGTAAGCGCCGAGGCCCTGGGCGCCGGTGGCGACGCCGCTATTGACGGCGACCGTGGCGGGCCGGCTCGGCGCCGGCAGCGGCTGCGATTCAACGCGGCTCGAAGCCGGGCGCGAGGAGATCGAACCGGTCGTTTCTTGCGGCGGCGAGCGGCGGTTGGAGGCGTACGGATTGGAGTCGAAGCGCGCGCTATCCGAACAGCCGGCGGCGGCAATGCCCAGCAAAGCGGGGATTGCAACGCGCATCCAGACACGCGAGCGAGACGGCACGTTAGGGCGCTGCATGTGGTTACTCACTCATACGCAACAAAAGCAGACTTTGAAATAAAGCAGCAGCGAGTAAATAAGGTTTTAAGAATTACCAAATCGTTGCGCGCCGCTTCGCGTCCGCTATAATTGCCGCAACGAGCCCGCGCCGGATTGCGGCAATATCGCGCGCAATGTCACAATTCCTGCGCCTGCCCGGGCAATAACGGCACGAAACGCACCGCAATCAGGTTTTCCCGGGCAATGCCCGTTTGCGATTTGGTAAGCTTGATAATGTGTTGCGATCCGCCATGCGGCCCGAGCGGCAGGATCATCACCCCGTCATCGGCGAGTTGATCGAGCAAAGTTTGCGGCACATGCTCGGCGGCCGCGGTGACGATGATGCGGTCGTAAGGCGCGCCTGGCCGGCACGCCGGCAAAACCGTCGCCGGTCACCACCTCGACATTGTCGTAGCCGAGCGCGGCGAGCCGCGCCTTCGCCTGCTCGGCGAGCGTGCGATAGCGCTCGATCGACACCACCTCGCGCGCCAGGCGCGAGAGCACCGCGGCCTGATAGCCCGAGCCGGTGCCCACCTCCAGCACGCGATGATGCGGCCTTAGCGCCAGCTGCTCGGTCATATAGGCGACCACATACGGCTGGCTGATGGTCTGCCCGCATTCGATCGGCAGCGCCTGGTCGGCATAGGCGCGGTCGGCGAATGCCGGCTCGACGAAGCGGCCGCGCGGCACCTCGTCCATGGCGCGCAGCACCGCCCGGTCGCTGATGCCGCGCCGGCGCAGCGTCAGCAGGAATTCCATATGGTCTTCGGCTTGCTCGTCCCACGATCGCGGCACGGTTTAACCTCCATCGGCGCGAATTTAGCACGTTTGCCGATAATTCATGTAAGCTTGCGCCAGATTTGCACGGCGCTTGGCTGGAACCCGGCGCCGCAACGGAGTTGCGGAGCGGGAGCCGGCGATGAACGATCCCTCGCAAGCGGTGCCGCGCCTGCTCGTGGTTGAGGATGAATATCTGATCCGCATGCTGCTGGAGGATATGCTGGCCGATCTCGGCTACGAGGTGACGGCGGCGGTCGGCACGCTCGCCGAGGCGCAAGCGCTCGCGGCGAGCGGCGAATTCGAGGCCGCCATTCTCGACGTCAATCTCGACGGTCAGGAGGTTTATCCGGTCGCCGACATTCTGGCCAAGCGCGGCCTGCCTTTCGTGTTCGTCACCGGCTATGGCGAGCGCAGCCTGCCGGCGCCCTACGCCAACCGCCCGGCGCTGCAGAAGCCGTTCCAGGCCGAGCAGCTCAAAACCATGCTCGACGGGTTGCTGGCCTAATCGAAAACTTCCGCCAGCTTGCTCATGAACGGCTCGTCGGTGAGATCGAGCCGCAGCGGCGTGATGGCGATGCGCTTGTCGTTGAGCGCGGCGAGATCGCTGCCCGCTGCTGCGCCGGCGATGCCGCCGCGGCCGAAGGCGATCCAGTAGTACGGATTGCCGCGCCCGTCGTGGCGCGCATCGATGCGCAGCAGTTCCTGGTCGCGCTTGCCTTGCGTGACGATGGCAAAGCCGGCGACTTCGCCGGGCGGACAATCGGGAAAATTGACGTTGACCAGGACGTCGCGCGGCATGCCGGTCTTGAGCACGCGGCGGATGAGGTCGGGCGCGAATTTGATCGCGGTGTCCCAATAGGGATCGCGCCGGTTGGCGAAGGAATAGGCCTGCGACAGCGAGAACGAGGGAATGCCGAGCACGGCGCCTTCCATGGCGCCGGCGACCGTGCCCGAATAGGTGATGTCCTCGGCGGCGTTGCGGCCGCGATTGACGCCGGAAAGCACCAGGTCCGGCATTTGCTTCATCAGATGGCGCGCGCCCATGATGACGCAATCGGTCGGCGTGCCCTTGACCGCGAAATGCCGCGCGCTGATTTCGCGCAGGCGCAGCGGATCGTTGAGCGAAAGCGAATGCGACACGCCGGACTGGTCGCTTTCCGGCGCCACGATCCACACTTCGTCGGACAGCGCGCGCGCGATCGTCTCGCAGGCATCGAGACCCGGCGCATGAATGCCGTCGTCATTGGTGATGAGGATGCGCATTGTTCTTCCTTATCCCTCCCCTGCAAGGGGAGGGGCGGCGAGCGGAGCGAGCCGGGGTGGGGTTACGCGCCCCCACCCGGTCGGCTTCGCCGACCACCCTCCCCCGTAAACGGGGGAGGGATAAGAGACAGCTCGCGCATCGATTGTCATGACGCCCGCTCGATCTTGGTCACGCCGCCCATATAGGGCAGAAGCGCGTCCGGCACCACGATGGCGCCCTGGTCGTCCTGATAATTTTCCATCACCGCGATCAGCGCGCGGCCGACCGCGACGCCGGAGCCGTTGAGCGTGTGCACATGGCGCACGCCGTCCTTGCCGCGGTAGCGCGCGTTCATGCGGCGCGCCTGGAACTCGCCGCAGTTCGAGCACGATGAAATCTCGCGATAGGCGCCCTGCCCCGGCAGCCAGACCTCGATGTCGTAGGTCTTCTGCGCGGCAAAACCCATGTCGCCGGTGCAGAGCGTGACCACGCGATAATGCAGGTCGAGTTTTTTCAGCACTTCCTCGGCGCAGGCCAGCATGCGCTCGTGCTCGTCCTTGGATTTTTCCGGCGTGACGATCGAGACCAGTTCGACCTTGGTGAACTGGTGCTGGCGGATCATGCCGCGCGTGTCTTTGCCGGCGGCGCCCGCTTCGGCGCGGAAGCACGGCGTGCAGGCGGTCAGCCGCATCGGCAGTTTGTCTTCGTCGACAATTGCCTCGCGCACCAGATTGGTGAGCGGCACTTCGGCGGTGGGGATAAGCCAACGACGATCAGGTGTAGGTTCGTAGACAAACCCTAAGACTTCTAACTTTTCAGCTTTCGCCGCCTCTATCCCGCGTCTTCCGACGTATTCTAAGAGCACATCGCGCGCCTGATAAAAGTTTTCATAGGCGTGCCGTTTTTGTACTTCCTCGGTCTCGGCCCGGAATTGATCGTTACTGAACTTCGGTAACTGCGCTGTCCCAAACATTACCTCGTCGCGCACCAGCAGCGGCGGGCTGACTTCCGTGTACCCGTGCTTCTCGCTGGTATGCACATCGAGAAACAATTGCCCGAGCGCGCGCTCCATGCGCGCGAGACCCTTCTGCAACACGACAAAGCGCGCGCCGGACAGTTTCGCCGCCAATTCGAAATCCATCATGCCGAGCGCTTCGCCCAATTCGAAATGTTGCTTGGGCTTGAAGACATAGTCGCGCTTCTTGCCAACCGCGTGACGCTCGACATTGCCGGTGGCGTCCGTGCCGTCCGGCACATCGTCGGCCGGCATATTGGGGATTTGCGCCAGTTCCTTGTCGAGCTCGTCGGCAAATTTTTTCTGCTCGGCCTCCAGCGCCGGCAGCGTGACTTTCAGCTCGTTGACTTCCGCCATCAGCTTTTGCGCCGCGGCTTCGTCCTTTTTCTTCTTGGCCTCGCCGATCTCCTTCGACGCCGCGTTGCGGCGCGCCTGCGCCTGTTCGAACTTGGTGATCGCCGCCCGCCGCTTCTCGTCGAGCGCCAAGAGCTTGCCCGACAGCGGCTGCAAGCCGCGCCGCGTCAGCCCTTTGTCAAAGGCCTCCGGATGCTCGCGAATCCATTTGATGTCGTACATGGCGGGCTTTTTAACGCGTCATGGCCGGGCTTGTCCCGGCCATCCACGTCTTTCTTGCGTAAAGCAAGACGGTCGGAATTGGGGGATGTTAGGCGAGCGGCGTATTGAGTAAAAGCTGTCGTACCGGCCGACCCGCGACTGATCGGGAGGGCCGGACCCCATACCCCGCAGTCTATCGATAGCGCACCGGCCATGGGTCCCCGCCTTCGCGGGCATAAAGCCGGGCATGACGGTGTCAATACCGGGCGATTGCCCTACTCCGCCGGTTTGGCGGTCGCCGCGGCGGCCGCCGCCTTGGCGACTGCCGCGGCCTTCTTCTCCACGATGCGCACCGACCAGATCGAGCCCTCGAACAACAGCATCAGGGGCACCGCGAGCGACATCTGGCTCAACACATCGGGCGGCGTCAAAATCGCCGCCAGGATGAAGGCGCCGACGATGAAATAGCGCCGCTTGGACTTGAGCTGCTCCGAGGTGACCAGCCCGATGCGGCCGAGCAGCGTCAGGATCACCGGCAGTTGGAAGGCGACGCCGAAGGCGAGCACCAGCGTCATCATCAGCGAGAGATATTCGCCGACCTTGGGCATCAGCGAGATGGTGGCGTCGTGCGCGTCGCCCGGCTGCTGCATGTGCAGCGAGAACCGGATCAGCATCGGGAACACCAGGAAATAGACCACCAGCGCGCCGAGCGTGAAGAAAATCGGGGTCGCGATCAGGTACGGCAGGAAGGCCTTGCGCTCCTGCTTGTAAAGCCCGGGCGCGACGAACATGTAGATCTGCGCCGCCACCACCGGGAATGAAAGAAATGCGGCGCCGAACATCGCCAGCTTCAATTGCGTGATGAAATATTCCAGCAGCGCCGTGTAGATGAATTTGGAATTCTCCGGCCCCGCCACCAAGACGAACGGCCACACCAGCACGTTGTAGATGTCCTTGGCGAACACGAAGCAGAGCGCGAACATCACCGCGAAGGCGAGCACCGCCTTGATCAGGCGCGAGCGCAATTCGATCAGATGATCGAGCAAGGGCGCCTTGCTCGCCTCGATCTCGGCTTCGTCCTGTTCGGTGCTCATGCCCCGCTCCCGGCCTTTTCAACCGGCGGCGGCGCGGCGGGTGCAAGCGTCTCCTGCGCGACGGCCGCCGTCGGCTCGGGTGGCGGCAGTTCGGCGTCCGGCAGCGGCGTCGGCGCGTCCGGCACGGACGCCGGCAGCGCCGCTTCAGCGGCCGGCTGCGGCTCGGCGACCGGTGCATCGAGCGCCGGCGTATCCGCGAAGGTCTGCTCGACGTCCTTCTGCACGTCGCCGATCGGATCGATCTGGCTGAACTCGTTCACCGATGAGGTGATCTCGTCGGCATGCTTCTTGAGGTCGGCGAATTCGGCCTCGCGCAGCGCTTCCTGGAACTGGCCCTGGAATTCGTTGGCCATGCGGCGGACCTTGCCCATCCACTGGCCAAGCGTGCGCAGAACGGTCGGCAGTTCCTTAGGCCCGATCGCGATCAGCGCGACGATGCCGATGACGATGACCTCGCCCCAGTTGAGACCGAACATGGATAGGTCAACTCCAGCGCATGATCCCGAAAAGCATGTCCTCGACCCTGATCGGGGATGGGAACCGGTTTCCCGCCTTCGCGAAGCCCGCTTCGGCGGGCGAAGCAAGGTCGGACAAGATCATGCGCAAGCAAAAATGCTGCCGCCCGTCCCCACTCCGCGCCACGGCAACAATTAAGAGCGCACGCTGCCGGCGCGCTCGGTTTCCGTCTTCGGCGCACTGCCGGCGGCCTCGATGGTCTTGGCCGGCTCGGGCTTGGCCTGCGCCGCGCTGTCGTCTTCCGACATGCCCTTTTTGAAAGCCTTTATCCCTTGGGCGAAATCGCCCATCAGGTTGGACAGCTTTCCGCGGCCGCCGAACAGAAGCATCACCACGACGATGACGATCATCCAGTGCCAGATACTTAATGAACCCATTGGTCGAACCCTCCGCGGCGGCGGCTGCAAGCGTTACGCGTTCCGCCCGTGATTTAACCTGAAACTAGGCTCCGCAAGCGGCAAAAACAAGGACTTACGTCCTTTGTAATGAGATCGTAATGCCGCAGCGGCGGGGATATTCACTTTTAGTTCCGGGACGTTAGGCCAAGGTGGACGTTAACCAAGCCGCGGTCTCAATCGGCCTCATGGTGAGGAGCGTCGCGCAGCGACGCGTCTCGAACACCGCAAGTCGGGTTTACCCGACTTGCGCCATGAGGGTGGCCGATCTCGGGTGAACCCGAGATCGGTTGGCCGCCCCATCCTTCGAGACGCGCCCTGCGGGCGCTCCTCAGGATGAGGCGGATTTATGCCGTTAGCTCTCGCGCGAGGACGGCGGCGCCAGCCCTAGATCGAGATCGCCCGGCTCCAGCGGGTCCTCGTCGTCGCGCAGCGTCGAGTCGTCGGACGGCATCGGCACCGCAAAGCCCGGCGGCAGGTTGCCTTCCAACAGGCCGGCGCCTTTGAGCTCGTCGAGGCCGGGCAGATCGCCCACCTCCTCCAGCCCGAAATGGGTGAGGAACTGCTCGGTGGTGCCATAGGTGATCGGCCGCCCCGGCGCCTTGCGCCGGCCGCGCGGACGGATCCAGCCCGTGCGCAGCAGCACGTCGAGCGTGCCGGCGGCCGCCACCACGCCGCGGATTTCCTCGATCTCGGCGCGGGTGACCGGCTGGTGATAGGCGATGATGGCGAGCGTCTCGACCGCCGCGCGCGAGAGCTTGCGCGTCTCCACCGTCTCCTTGGTGAGCAGCCAGGAAAGATCGTCGGCGGTGCGGAACATCCACTTTTTGCCGACCCGCACCAGGTTGACGCCGCGCGTGGCGTATTCGGCCTTGAGCGCGGCCAGCGTATCCTTCACGTCGACGCCGTCGGGCAGCCGGCGCGCGAGCGTCGCCTCGTCGAGCGGCTGCCCGGCGGCAAACAGCAGCGCTTCGAGCAGCCGCAGTTCTTCCGGCCGCGCGGCCTCGGGCGCGGACGGCTCCGCGGCCGGCGCGTCGTTGTTTTGGACAATAACGAGCTTCTTGGCCACGCTCGGCATCGAGTCCTTCCCCTTATGTGTTTTCTTGCGCGTCATAGGTCAAAGTACTTCCATTCACACCGACCCGCCTGCGCATGTAGAGCGGCGCGAACGACTCTTTCTGATGAATCTCGGCAACCCCTTCGCGCACCAGTTCGAGCGCGGAGGCAAACGAGGACGCCATCACGGTCGCCGCCAGCGCCGGCTCGACCACGAACGAAATCAGGAACGCGTCGATGCGCGACCAGTCGGTCGACATGCCGATCAGCCGCTCGAGCGCGGCGCGCGCCTCGGCCAGCGACCACACCGTGCGCTTCTTGAAGCGCACGTGTGAGAGCGCGCTGCGCGCGCGTTGCGTGGCATAGGCGCTGAGCAGATCGTACAGCGTCGCGGTCCATTCCGGCTGCTTGATCTCGTCGATCGGTTCCGGCTTGCCGCGTGGAAATACGTCGCGATTGAGCTGCGGCCGTCCCATCAACCGCTGCGCCACGTCGCGCAACGCCTCCAGCCGGCGCAGACGATGGGCGAGCGCCAGCGCCATGTCCTCCGCGCTCGGCCCCTCGCCCGGGCCGGCATCCGGCAGCAGCAGGCGCGATTTCAAGTAGGCGAGCCAGGCCGCCATCACCAGATAATCGGCGGCGAGTTCGAGCCGCAACTGCCGCGCCGCGTCGATGAACTGGAGATATTGATCGGCCAGCGCCAGGATCGAAATCTTGGCCAGATCCACTTTTTGCGTGCGCGCGAGCGCGAGCAAAAGATCGAGCGGGCCCTCGAAGCCCTCCACGTCCACGATCATAGCCGGCTCGGTGGTGCCGCGATCGGCTTCCAGCGTGGTGTCGAATTCTTCCGCGTTCATGAACCGGTCTTCCGTTGCGTCGGCGGCCCGTCGCCGTCCACCATCTGCGTGAAAAGCTTGCGCGCGGCGTCGACGTCGAATTCTTCCGGCGCCTTGCGCTGCGCGAGCGCGGCCTCGGCGCGCCGGGCGGCTTCGCCTTCGAGCTTCGGCGCAACGCCGGCGACCGCGGCCATCTCGCTCAAGTCCCCGTTGCAGTGGAGCACGACGTCGCAGCCGGCGGCAAACGCGGCGCGGCTGCGCTGCGCGATCGTACCGGACAGCGCCTTCATCGAGACGTCGTCGCTCATCAGCAGGCCCTTAAAGCCAATAAACCCGCGAATCACTTCGCGCACCATTGTGACCGAAGTGGTGGCCGGCGCGACGGGGTCGATCGAAGAAAATACGACATGGGCGGTCATGCCGAGCGGCAGACGGTTAAGCGGCCGGAACGCGGCAAAATCGGTGGCTTCCAGGGTGGCGCGGTCGGTATCCACCACCGGCAACTGGTGATGGCTGTCGGCGGTCGCCCGGCCATGGCCGGGCAGATGTTTGAGCACCGGCAGCACCCCGCCGGCCATCAGGCCCTCGGCGATGGCCCCGGCGATGGCGGCGACCTTGCCCGGCTCCGAGCCGTAGGCGCGGTCGCCGATCACCGGGTCGGCGCCGGGGGAAAGAACATCGGCCAGAGGTAGGCAGTCGACATCAATGCGAAGAACATTGAGCTCTGCGGAGATCAATCGACCTGCTAGCCGAGCAACCGCCAGACCAGAGGCCACCTCTCGATCGTAGAGCGCGCCGTAGCGCGCGCCGGGCGGAAAAGCCGGCCAATGCGGCGGTCCGAGCCGCTGCACGCGGCCGCCTTCCTGGTCCACCAGAACGGGCGCTGGCCAGCCGACTATGTCGCGGAAAGAGCTAGTCAGTTCCGTCACTTGCTGTGGCGTACTCACGTTTCGCTTGAAGATGATCAGGCCCCAGGGCTGGGCCTCGCGGAGAAACGCGCGCTCATTGGCGGAGACGGTAAGCCCGCTCAATCCGGTGATGAATGCGCGCGCCGCCATCGGCGCGGATTAGCCCGCACCTAGCGCTAAGTGCAAGGAATGGCGCGCTAATTTCTTTGGACAATGCAGCTTCCGCCGGCCGCCTTGAGGCCGCCGCACATCGTGCTCGCCTCATTGGCGGTGGCGAAGGGGCCGACCATGGCTCGGTAATAGGTGCCCTTGGCGCCCAATTCGACCTTATGAATCAAGGCCTGGCGGCCGCCGAGCTGGTTCGGATACTTGGCTTGCAGGCTGCGGAACGCGGCTTGCGCCTCGGCTTCGCTGCGCTGCGACGATACCTGCACCGCATAGCTGCCTTTGGCCGCCGCGGCAGCTGGCTTGGCAGCCCGCGCAATCGGCGCGGGCGCGGTTACCGATGCCGTGCGCATGGGAGCGCGCGCGGGCGCGTCGGGGCTAAGCGAAAGCGGCGCGTTGCTGGGGGCCGACGCCGTGACGCGATGCACCGGCGCAGCGGCGCGCGTTTCCGTCGGGCGTGGCGGCGGTTCCGGGGCATTCGCGATCGGAGGATTGCTGGCGACGTGCGTCGGCGGGGGCGCCTGTTTGATCGGCGCGGGCGCCGCCGCCTGTGGCGGCGCTGGCGGCGCAGGCGCCGGCGCGGCGGCCGGTTGGCTCTCGCCCATACTTGCCTGATCGGGGTGGATGGCGATGGTGTGGACTTTCTTCGGCTCGCTGGAAATGACGCCACTGCCGAGCGCCGCTTGCGGAGCGGCCAGTGGGGGGCTGCTTTGTGCCGGTGGCATCGGCGCGGGGGCTGGATTGTTCTTGATTGCGACCGGCTGCTCTTCGCGCGAGACGATCTTTTCGCCCTGCACGTGATTGGAGACGCGATCGGTGATTAGCTTGTTGGGCGTCTTGCTCGCGGCCGCCGGTACGATCTTGCTCGGGGCGGTGTCGGCCTTGATGACGGGCGGCGGGGCAGAAGAATGCGATGAGCCAAACAGCGCGCGATAGCCGAAGGCGCCGGCGGTGCCGATCACAGCCAGTGCAAATACCGCCGCGATCGCCATGACGCCCATGCGCCGTTTCGCGGGCGGGGCGTCCTCGTAGAAATCCACTTCTTCGCCCCCGAGCTGGGCGTTGCTCAGAGGATACGAGTCCGGTTCGAAGCCGTCGCTATCGGTGGCCGGCTGACCGGGAGCTACGTCCTCGTCCTGATAGAGCTCGCCGGCCGGCGCGTAAGGCTGGCGCGCGAACCCGGGCGCGCCGTAAGGCGCCGCCTGCGGCATCGGTGGATGGGGGGCCGGCGCCGTCGCCGGACCGAAATAGTCGTTGGCGCCGAAACTTGGCGCGGCCGGCGGCGCGGCGGGCTGTGGCGCAGCCGCACGGCGCGCATTATCGCGGCCGAATTCGCCGAACGGGTCGGTTTGTCCGATGAGGCGCGCCAGTTCGGCGAGCGGATCGCTGCCGGAAGCGGCTGTGGCGGCCGGCGCGCGGCGCGCCGGCGCTTCGTTCGAACGGTAGGGTCGCTGGTTCTGATCGTCCGCCATTCCGTCCCCGGTTATTGACTGCGCCCTCGCCCCTTGTTCGCGAACCAGCGTCAACCGCGATTCACCGTGCGAGATTTACCGCATTTCTTCCGGCGCTTCGACCCCAAGCAACGCCAAGCCCGAGGCGAGAACTGTGACGATCCCCTGCACCAAAGCAAGCCGGGCTGCCGTCGTTTCTGGATCATTCTGGATAATGAAGCGTAAATGAGGCAAGTCTTTTCCCCGCGTCCAGTGCGCGTGAAATTCGCTTGCTAATTCATATAGATAGAATGCAACCCGGTGCGGCTCATGGGCCAGCGCCGCGGCCTCGACCAGGCGCGGATAAAGCGCGATCCGTCGCAATATCGAAAGCTCGCCGGAATCGGTCAGCCGGTCGAGCCTCGCATCCTTGAGCCACTGCGCGCGCTCATTCGCAGCAGCCGGCAGATCCGGCATTTCCACGCGCGCATTGCGGAACACGGATTCGCCGCGCGCATGGCCGTACTGCACGTAGAACACCGGGTTCTCGCGGCTATGTTCGATGACTTTGGCCAGATCAAAGTCGAGCACCGCGTCGTTCTTGCGGTAGAGCATGTCGAAGCGCACGGCGTCCTTGCCGACCTCGTCCACCACCTCGCGCAGCGTGACGAACTCGCCGGCCCGTTTCGACATCTTCACCGGCTCGCCGGCGCGCAGCAGCCGCACGAGCTGAACGAGCTTGACGTCGAGCGCGGCTTTGCCGGCGCTCACCGCCTTCACCGCCGCCTGCATGCGCTTGATATAGCCGCCGTGATCGGCGCCCCAGACGTCGATCAGATTGCGGAAGCCGCGGTCGAATTTGGACTTGTGATAGGCGATGTCGCTGGCGAAATAGGTGTAGCTGCCGTCCGACTTCAGCAGCGGCCGGTCGACAGCGTCGCCGAAATCGGTGGAGCGGAACAAAGTCTGTTCGCGGTCCTCCCAGTCCTCGATGTTGCCGCCCTTGGGCGGCGGCAAGCGACCCTCATAGACTTCCCCGCTCGCGCGCAAAGCCGCGATGGTGGCGCCGACCTGGTCAGGGCCCTCCTCGATCAGCGAGCGCTCCGAAAAGAACACGTCATGGAGCACGTTGAGCGCGGCGAGATCGTCGCGGATTATGTCCATCATCATGCTGATGGTCTTGGCGCGCACGATCGGCAGCCATTCGGCTTCCGGTTTCGCACTTAACGCGGCGCCATATCCGGCGGCCAATTCGCCGCCGACCGGCACGAGATAGTCGCCGGGATAAAGCCCCTCCGGGATCGGCCCGATATCCTCGCCAAGCGCCTCGCGGTAGCGCAAGAAAGCCGAGCGGGCGAGCACGTCGACCTGCGTGCCGGCATCGTTGATGTAGTATTCGCGCGTCACGTCGTAGCCGACAAAGGCCAAGAGATTGGCGAGCGCGTCGCCGAACACCGCGCCGCGGCCGTGCCCGACATGCATCGGCCCGGTCGGATTGGCCGAGACATATTCGACGTTGACCTTTTCGCCCTTGCCGATGTCGCTGCGGCCATAGTCCTTGCCCGCCGCCAGCACGACACGCAGCTCCTCGCCCCAGACCCGGGTGTGAAGCGTGAAATTGATAAAGCCGGGCCCGGCGACGTCGACCTTGGCGATCAGATCGTCGGCGCGCAGCTTTTCGGCGATTTTCTCGGCCAGCGCGCGCGGCTGCAAGCCGGCGTCTTTCGCCAGCACCATGGCGGCATTGGCCGCCATGTCGCCATGGCTCGGATCGCGCGGCGGCTCGACCAGGACGCGCGAGAGGTCCGCGCTGGGGCCGAGCACGTCCGCGCAGACCGCGCGCACGCGCGCGAGCATGGTGGCGAAGAGGTGCTGGGGCGCAGTTGCGGAAGCCATTGTGGCGCTGCGGGTAATGGAAATTGCAGGCAGAGTCAAAAGCGGTCGCCAACCGCCGCAGGGCCTACAGCAACATAGGTTTTCGGACCAAAAAAGGCGCTCAGCTGCGCTGGACCGTCAGGCTCACGCTGCCGCGGTTGTTGCCGTAGGCGTACCAGCCGTCGTTGGCGTAGCAGTACAGGTAGCCGCCGAACTTCGGCGTAAAGGTCACGCCGGCGCCGATCTTGAATGTTTCTCCACTTGCGAGCGTCTGCTCGTCTTCGCCATTGGCATTGGCGACAAAGCCCATCAGCGCAAACCAAGGTTGATTTTCATCGCGCGGCGTCGTCAGGAAATGGACATTGCGATGGGTGATCTTGTTCAACACAGTCTGCGCCTCGCCCAGCTCCGTTAGGGCAACATGGAGCGCGTCGCGTATATGCATTCCGGTTATCTCCTGCCCCGCGGGACCATAAGGCTCCTCACCATCGATCCATTGACCGGTGGCGCTCAATTTGTAGGTCTTATCCGCTCCCAGATAGACGCCCGTGAAGTTCCAGCGCTTCTCGGCGAAAATATTGACGCTTTTGCTCGCACCCGGCGCCAATTCGGTTGTCGTCCAGTAAGCGCCTTGCAGCAAAGACGGATTGGCGTTTCGCTCGATCGTCGACGCATCAAGGATCGCCTCTCCGGCGGGAATTGCCGGCGCCGGCCGCGGCCGCGTCGTCAGCGTCTTGAATGGACCGGTCACCGAATCGTGCAGGACGCCGAGTGCGGCGGGCGCCAATTGTTTCTTGGCTCCATCATGGAAGCGAAGGCCGCGATCCTCCGCTTCCTCCATCATCCACTGCAAGGCGCGGTCGGAGAGGCCGGTCTCCACATATCCGCCGCCGACGTCGCAGTGGACGCCAGGAAACCAGCGCTGAACGAGTGTGGTCTTCGCCGGATCGAATTTCGACCACAGCGTCGGCGCGAAGGTCGCCCGATGCTCGTCGAGCGCCACCGCGTGGCGTGCGTTGCTGACCATGCCGCTGAGCGCCGTGTCGTGAAACTGGTATTTCGCCGGATCGTCGAGCAGACTGATCACCAGATCGCCAGGTACGCCGAGCGCACCAACGGTGTCCCACACGCCGATGAAATGAATCCGCGTCGTCTCTTTCGCCGATTGCCCGGTTGCAGCGTTGTGAAACGGATAGCGGTTCGGATTGGCGAAGGGGACGCGCTTGCGATAGGCGTCGAAAACCTCGTCGACCCGCTTCCACACGTCGGTCGGGTCCATGTCGGCGGACAGATCGAGCAGCCCCTGCTTGGTGATCAGGCCGCACAGGCTACGCACGGTGTAGGCGCCGCGACTAAATCCGAAGACAAATATCTTGTCGCCCTGTTGGTAATGCGTGCCGAGCCAACGATAGGCGCTCTTGATGTTCTGATCGAGCCCCTCGCCCGTGCTGCCGCCGGCGAGTTTGTCCCACCATTGGCGACCAGTGCCGACGCCCGGATGGTAGTAGGCGAGCTGCGTGTCATCCTGGACCAACGCGTTGTAAATCTTGACCACATTGGTCGGCGACGGCAGCCCGTGATCGGCTTCTTCGGGCGTGTTCCACGTGCCGTCGCAACAGACGATGATGTTTTTCATGGCCGCCTCCCCTTGAGCCGATCTCCCGAGCGGGCTCAAGCGAACTGTAGCCGTTCTACGAAAAATTGCAGCTAATAATTTTACACGTCGGGTCTAGCGCGCTCTAAACCACCGTCGCCCCGCTATCCACCGACAAAACCTGCCCGGTGGTGATCGCGGATTCGTCCGAGGCGAGGTAGACCGCCAGGTCGGCGATGTGGCTCGGCTGGCCGAGCCCGAGCAGGTGCGTCGCGGCCAGTTTCTCGATGTCTTTGGCGCTTTGCATCAGCTTCTTGACCCGCTCGGTGAGCACGACGCCGGGTGCTATCGCGTTCACGCGAATTTTGTGCGGCGCATATTCCACCGCCATCGAGCGCGTCATCGCGGCGATGGCGCCCTTGGCGGCGGTATAGCAATCGCGCCCCGGCAGCGCGCGCAGGGCGACGATCGACGACATGTTGATAATCGAGCCGCCGCCCGCCTTGATGAGGTGCGGGATGCCGAGCTTCGAGCAAAGAAAAGTGCCGAATACGTCGAGCGTGATGGCGCGCCAGAATTCCTCTTCCGACACCTCGGTGATCGGGCCATCCTGCGGCGTGGAGCCGCCGGCATTGTTATGAAGAATGTGCAGGCTGCCAAACCGCGCAATGGTTTCCGCCAAGGCGGCTTCGACGCTGGCCCGCTCGCGCACGTCGCAATGGACGAAATGGGCGTCGCCGCCGGAATTCTTGGCGCGCGCGCGGGCGGACTGCGCGGCCGCCTCCCCGCTCATGACGTCGATTTCGGCGATGACGACCTTGGCGCCCTCTTCGGCAAAGCGCTCCGCGGTGGCGCGGCCGATGCCGCGGCCACCGCCCGTGATGAATGCCACTTTCCCGGCCAATCGCGCCATGATGACGAGGATATTGGCCGATAGGCATCGCAGGCAAGCCGGACGATGACGTTATGTCTGCGTCATGCCCGGCCTTGTGCCAGGCATCCACGTCTTTATGGCCGTCCAAGGAAGCAAGGCGTGGATGGCCGGGCCGAGCCTGGCCGAGCCCGGCCATGACGGAGTAGCTCAGCGTAATTCGGGCGTCGCCTTGAAATATATCGCGTGCTCGATCAGCGCGTAACGGTCGGTCATGCCGGCGATGTAGTCGGCGATGTGGCGGGCGCGGGCGCCCGCGTCGTTGAGCGCGGCCGCGTGCGCCCATTCCGCCGGCAGGTCGGCAGGCGTCGCGACATAATGCGCGAACAGGTCGCGCACGACCGCTTGCGCCTCATCCATCACGCGCATGACGCGTTCGTGCCGGTACATGCGCGGATAGAGGAACCCCTTGATGTCGGCGTCGGCTTTTTTCATCGACGGCGAAAATTCAACCAGCGGCCCCTTGGCCTTGCGCACCTCGCCGGCCGATGGCTTGTGCGCAGCCACCCGCCGGCCAGTTTCGGCAATGACGTCCTCGATCATGCGGGTAATCAGCGCCGCGCACCGTCTCGTGCACGCGGCGGGCCGCATCAAGGGCGGGAAATTTCGAGTCGATCCCGCGCACGATGTCACCGACGAGCGGCACCGCGGCAATATCGTCGAGCGTAAACAGATCGGCGCGCAGGCCGTCGTCGATGTCATGAGCGTCGTAAGCGATGTCATCCGCCAAAGCGGCCACTTGCGCTTCCGCGCTCGGCTGCGACCACAGTTCCAGGTCCTGGATTTTGTTGTAGGCGAGGATCGCCGCCGGCACACCGCGCTCGGCATAGCGGCCGATGGCGCGACCCGCGCGGTCGGTGAGCGGACCGTTGTGCTTGACCAGGCCTTCCAGCGTCTCCCAGGTGAGATTGAGCCCGTCGAAACCGGCATAGCGGCGCTCCAGCTCGGTGACGATGCGCAGCGCCTGCGCGTTGTGATCGAAGCCGCCGAAGCCGCCGAGCGCCTCGTCGAGCGCGCGTTCGCCGGCATGGCCGAACGGCGGATGGCCGAGATCGTGCGCCAGCGCCAGCGCCTCGGCGAGGTCCTCATCGAGCCCGAGCGCGCGCGCCAGCGAGCGGGCGATCTGGGCGACTTCCAGCGTATGGGTGAGCCGCGTGCGGTAGTGGTCGCCCTCGTGATAGACGAACACCTGCGTCTTGTGCGCCAGCCGGCGGAACGCGCTGGAATGGATGATCCTGTCACAGTCGCGCCGGAACGCATTGCGGGTCGGGCTCGCCGCCTCCGCATGCAGCCGGCCGCGGCTTTTGCCCGGATCGGAGGCATAAACGGCTCGCTCGCGCCCGGTTTCGATCGCCATCGCTGCCCTGCCCGTTGACCTCTAGGTCCGGCGCACTTAACTATCGGTTGAGCCAAAGGACAAGACGATGGACGCGAGCGTCACAGTCAGCGAGCGCGCGGCGCGGCGGATCGGCGAGATCCTCAAGAGCGAGCCGGCAGGCTCGATGTTACGCGTTTCGGTGGAAGGCGGCGGCTGCTCCGGCTTCCAGTACAAATTCGGCGTCGAGCGCGCCAAGGCGGACGACGACATCGTCATCGCGCGCGCGGGCGCCGTCGTGCTGATCGATCCGGTCTCGGTCAATTACATGGCCGGCTCGGAGATCGATTTCGTCGACGACCTGATCGGCGCCTCCTTCAAGGTGAAGAACCCGAAGGCCACCGCCTCCTGCGGCTGCGGGACGAGCTTCGCGCTGTAGTTCTCTGTCGTCCCGGCCGACCCCCGACTTGATCGGGGGGAGGGCCGGGACCCATACTCCGCAGCCTATCGATGGGACACGGCGTATGGGTCCCCGCCTTCGCGGGGACGACAATTGGGGCTATTCCGCCGCCACCGCGGGCGGGGCTTCCACCACTTCTTCCAGCTGCGGCTCGAGCCGGCGCTTGATCAGGCGATCGACGCGGTCGAGATAAAGATAAATCACCGGCGTGATGTAGAGCGTGAGCAGCTGCGACAGGCAGAGACCGCCGACCACGGCGACGCCGAGCGGCTGGCGCAGCTCGGCGCCGGCGCCGGTGCCGAGCGCGATCGGCAGCGAGCCGAAAATGGCGGCGAAGGTGGTCATCATGATCGGACGGAAGCGCAGGAACGCAGCCTCGCGTATCGCGGCCTCCGCCGACAGCCCGACGCGACGGCGCTCGATCGCGAAGTCGATCATCATGATGGCGTTTTTCTTCACGATGCCGACCAGCATCACGATGCCGATCATGGCGATCACCGAAAGATCCATCTTGAACAGCATCAAAGTGAGGATCGCGCCGATGCCGGCCGACGGCAGGCCGGAGATGATGGTGATCGGATGGATGAAGCTTTCATACAAGATGCCGAGCACGACATAGGCGGCGAAGATTGCGGCCAGGATCAGAATGCCCTGCCCGCGCAGTGAATCCTGGAACACCTGCGCGGTGCCCTGGAAGCCGGTGGTAATGGTGGCCGGCAGACGATTTTCGCGCTCCAGATTCTGGATGGCGTCGACCGCCTGGCCGAGCGAGAAGCCAGGCTGCAGGTTGAACGAGATCGTCACCGCCGGCTGCTGGCCCTGGTGATTGACCTGCAGCGGCCCGACGGTCGGCACGAAGTGGGTGACCGCGGAGAGCGGCACCACCGTCCCGTTGGTGGTCTTCAGATACACATTCGCCAGATCGTCGGGGCTGGTTTGATATTCCGGCGCGGTCTCGAGAATGACCTCATAGGCGTTGACCGGCGTGTAGATGGTGGCGACCTGGCGCACGCCGAACGCGTTATAGAGTTCCTGGCGGACCTGGTCGACGCTGAGCCCGTACACCGCCGATTTCTCGCGATCGACCTCGATCGTCACCTGCGGATTTTTGACGTAGAGGTCGGTGGTCACGTCGAGCAAGCCGGGAATTTTGGCGATCTTGTCGCGCAATTCCGGCGCCACCCGATACAGCGTCGCGGTGTCGTTCGATTGCAGCGTGTACTGATACTGGCTCTTGGCCAGCTTGCCGCCGAGATTGATGTTCTGGATCGGCTGGAAAAAGATCGCGATGCCGGGCACGACATTGCCGATTTGCCGCAGCCGCGCGAGCACCGTGGCCTGGCTTTCGCGCTCGTCGCGCGGCTTGAGCGCCACCAGCATGCGCCCGCTGTTGCCGACGGTGTTCGGTCCGCCGGCGCCGACGGTGGAATTGACATAGGCCACCGCCTTGTCGGCGCGAATGATGTCGGCGACCTTGCGCTGCAGCGCCGACAGCGCGGGGAACGATATGTCGGTGGCGCCTTCGGTAATGCCGATGACGTAGCCGGTATCCTCGGTCGGGAAAAATCCCTTGGGCACCACGATGTAGAGCCAGATCGTGCCGGCGATGGTCGATAACGTCACGAAGAGCATGATCGACTTGGCCTTGAGCACGCGGTCGAGCGTCCACTCATAGGTGCGCAGCAAAATCTCGAAAAATCGCTCGAAGGCGCGCAGCACGACGTTCTGCTTCTCGCCGGCGTGATGGCTGTTGAGCACACGCGCGCACAGCATCGGCGTGAGCGTCAGCGAGACGAAGCCGGAAATGACGATCGCCACCGAGATCGACACGGCGAATTCGCGGAACACGCGGCCGACCATGCCGCCCATCAGCAGCACCGGGATGAACACGGCGATCAGCGAGAAAGTGATCGACACGATGGTGAAGCCGATCTCGCGCGAACCCTTCAGCGCCGCCTCGAACGGGCGCATGCCGCCCTCGACGTGGCGCACGATGTTCTCCAGCATGACGATGGCGTCGTCGACCACAAAGCCGACCGACAGCGTGAGCGCCAGCAGCGTCATGTTGTTGATCGAGAAGCCGAAGGCGTACATCGCCGCGCAGGTGCCGATCAGCGACACCGGCACCGCCAGCGCCGGGATGATGGTCGCCGATACTTTCCGCAGGAACAGGAAAATCACCAAGATCACCAGCGAGATCGCGATCGCCAGCGTCTCCTGCACGTTCGCGACCGCGGCGCGGATCGAGATCGAGCGGTCGAACAAAGGCTGCATTTGCACCGACGGCGGGACCTGCGCCCGCATGGCCGGCAATTTTTGGCGCACCATGTCCACGACCGCGACCGTATTGGCGTCAGGCTGGCGTTGGATCGCCAGCACGATGGCGCGCGCGTCATTGAACCAGGTGGCGACGAGATTGTTCTCGACGCTGTCGATGACGTGCGCGATCTGGTTGAGCTTGACCGGAGCGCCGTTGCGGTAGGCCACGACGACGTTGCGGTAATCGGCGGCATGCTCGATCGCGCCGGTGGCGGTCAGCGTCACGCTTTGTTTCGGCCCGCTCAGCGTGCCGACCGGCGTGCTCGAATTGGCCTTGGCGACGACGCTGCGGATATCTTCCAGCGAAATGTTGCGCGACGCCGCTTCGACCGGATTGACCTGAACGCGCACGGCGAATTTCTGCGCGCCATAGACCAGCACCTGGGCGACGCCCGGCAATTGAGAAATTTGCGGCGCCAGCAAGGTTTCGGCGTAATCGTCCACCGTCGACAACGGGATGGTGTCGGACCGCAGACTGACATAGAGCACCGGGAAGTCGCCCGGATTGACCTTGCGGAAGCTCGGCGGCGTCGTCATTTCGATCGGCAAATTCTTCTGCGCTACCGACAGCGCCGTCTGCACGTCGAGCGCGGCGCCGTCGATATTGCGGCCGAGATCGAACTGGATGGTGATCTGCGCAATCCCGAGCGATGACGAGGAGTTCATCGACGAGATGCCGGAGATCGTCGACAACTGCCGCTCGATCGGCGAGGCCACCGATGCCGCCATGGTTTCGGGACTGGCGCCGGGGAATTGCGCGGTGATCTGGATGGTCGGGAAATCCACCGCCGGCAGCGCCGCCACCGGCAGCAGCCGGTAGGCGAAGGCGCCGAACACGATCAGCGACGCCGTCATCAACGTCGTCAATACCGGCCGGCGGATGCAGGTTTCCGAGATGTTCATGGATCAGCCGCCGGCGACTTTTGCATTGCGCGGATTGACGCGCGTGCCGTTCGACAGCAGCAATTGTCCGTCGGTGACGACGGTCTCGCCGCCGGTGAGCCCGTTGCCGATCACCGAAAGTTCGCCAACCGTGCGTTCGACTTTGACCGGCTGCACCTTGGCCACGTTGTCCTTGACGACGAACACGAAACTGCCGGTCTGGCTGACCTGAACCGCATTCGAGGGCACCACCACCGCCGGCTCGATCCGCAAGGTCAGTTCGGTGGTAACCAAGGTGCCGGGCCAAAGCAGTTCGTCGTTGTTCGGCATCGTGGCACGGATCGTCACCATGCCGGTCGCCGGGTCGACGGTATTCTCGATCATCGTCACCTGGCCGCCGGCGTGTTTCTGATCGCCGGGAATGATCGCTTCGATGGTGGCGGTTTGCGCCGCCAGCGCCTGGCGGATTTCCGGCAGAACCTTCTGCGGGACCGTGAAGGTGACATAGACCGGGGCCATCTGGTTGATGGTCGCCATCGCCGCGGTATCGGCCTGGCGCACGAAATTGCCGACTTTCACCGCCGCCGCGCTGATTTTGCCGTCGATCGGCGCGGTGATGGTGCAATAACCGAGCTGGACCTTCAGATTGTCCAAGAGCCCGGTGTCCGATTTGATGGCGGCGCGATAGACGTCGGCTTGGGTCTTGGCGTTGTCCAGATTGACCACCGGCGTGGCGTTCTTGGCGACCAAATCGGTGTAGCGCCGCACATCGCGTTCGGCGCCTTCGAGCTGCGCCTTGTCGCGGGCGATTGAGCCCTCGGTCTGCGCGATCTGCGCTTCGATGGCGCGGCCATCGAGCGTGAACAGCAAGTCGCCCTTCTTAACTTCGGCGCCATCGCTGAAATGAACGGCGGTAATCGTGGTATCGACCCGCGCCTTGATGGCGACGCTGGCGATCGGGGTGACGTTGCCGAGCGACTCGATGCGCACCGGCACTGCTTTGCGCTCGGCGGTGGCGACCTCCACCGGCACCGCGCGCGCCTGCGTTTGCGAGCGTGCCGCGACGCCATCGTCGGTCCACAACCCGCGGATAAGCAAGACAATGCCAATCAGGGCGAGCGCCGCCACCCCAAATAGCCACTTTCGCTTCGTCATCGGCAATTGTCGGCCTGAGCTGTTGAGGGCCCTGCCCAAGCGCTCCCTAATTCCGCGGAAGTACGTTTGTTTCCATCATATCCAAAGGGCCGCGTTGGCCGCCTTCTAACATATAAACGCGGCCGGGTGCATATCCCTGCGGCGGCTGGTAAACACGCAAAACACCGGTTTATTAAGGTCTGCCCGCCGGAGCCATGCAATGCGCATCGCCACCTGGAACGTTAACTCGATCCGCCAGCGGCTCGACAACATGCTGGCCTGGCTCAAGGAAAGGACGCCCGACATCGTCTGCCTGCAGGAAATCAAATGCGTGGACGCAGCCTTCCCGCGGGAGGCATTTGAGGGCCTTGGTTACAACGTCGCCGTGCATGGTCAGAAAGCCTTTAACGGCGTGGCTTTGCTTTCCAAACTGCCGTTCGACGAGGTGGCGCCCGGGCTGATCGGCGGCGACGGCGACGTGCAGGCCCGCTTTTTGGAAGCACTGGTCTCGACCAAGACCGGGGTGTTGCGCGTGGTGAGCCTCTATTTACCTAACGGCAACCCGCCGGATACCGATAAATATTCGTATAAACTCAAGTGGATGGACAGGCTTATTGCTTTTTCACTTGAGCGGCTGAAGCTGGAGGAACCTTTGCTATTGGCGGGCGACTACAACGTCATCCCGACCGCCGCCGACGCCCGCAATCCGGCCGCTTGGAGCAAGGACGCGCTGTTCCTGCCGCAGACCCGGGAGAAGTTCCGCGCGCTGACCAATCTCGGCCTCACCGACGCCATCCGCGCCGTCAGCGACGCCGGCGACCTCTATACCTTCTGGGATTACCAGGCCGGCGCCTGGGCCAAGGACGACGGCATCCGCATCGATCACCTGCTGCTGTCGCCGCAGGCTGCCGACCGGCTGGTCGACGCCGGCATCGACCGCCACGTGCGCTCTTGGGACAAGCCGTCCGATCACGTGCCGGTCTATGTGGATCTGGATATCGAAGCGCGGTGACGCTCCCATGCCGGAACTGCGCCAGATCGCGACCGGTCCCTCTTTGCTGTTCGATGCGTTGGTCGAGGGCCCGCCGGACGGGCCGCTGGTGCTGCTGCTGCACGGCTTTGCCGAGTCGTTCCACATGTGGCGGGCGCAGTTGCCGGTTTTGGCGGCGGCCGGTTACCGGGCGGTGGCGCCGAGCCAGCGCGGCTATTCCGCCGGCGCGCGCCCCGATCCCGCCGATCTCGCAAATTACCGGTTTGAACTGCTCGTCGCCGACGTTCTCGCCATCGCCGCCGCTTGCGGGCACGGCGCCGGCCGTTTCCATCTCGTCGGCCACGACTGGGGCGCAAGCATTGCCTGGGGTGTCGCCGACCGCCATGCCGAACGCATTGCTTCGCTCACCGTGTTGTCGCGCCCGCATCCCAACGCATTCAACCGCGCGCTGTTCATGCCGGATGGCGAGCAGGCCAATCGCTCGCAGCATCACAAGGCATTTCTCGAGCCGGACGCGGTGGCGAAAGTGCTGGCGGACGATGCGCGCTGGCTGCGCGAGCGCTGGGCGAAGTCCGGAGTATCGGCGGCGGCCGCCAAGGAATATCTGTCCATACTCGGCAACGAACCGGCGATGGAGGCGGCGCTGGCATGGTACCGCGCCCGCGGCGCCATCCGCGCGCCGCTCGGGGTGATCAGCGCGCCGGTGCTCTATGTCTGGGGCGACGCCGACGACACGGTCGGGCGCGCCGCGGCGGCAGCAACCCGCGATTTCGTGTCAGGTCCTTATCGGTTCGAAATTCTGTCCGGCGTCGGTCATTTCGCGGCCGACCAGGATGCGGACCGGATCAACGAGCTGTTGCTCGCGCACCTCGCCCGCCATCCGGCATAGCCGGGCCAAATCGCACCACCGATTGCGATTGCCTATTCGCGCCGCGTTTCCAGCCAGCGCTTGAGATAGACCAGCGCCAGCGCGCGCTCGTCTTCGGTCGCCTGCCGGAAGGCGCTGTCGTAGAGCCGGTTGATCCAGTCCTGATCGGTGGCGGCGCCGTCCTTGGCGCTGTCCTTGGCGAGCGTGAGCCACATCAGGCCGCGCGCGGCCTGGCGCGGCACGTGGTCGCCGGCAAACAGCATGGCGCCCAGCATCGCCTGCGACTGGCATTGCCCTTTCTGCGCCGAAAGGCCGAACCAGCGCGCCGCGGTGCGCGGATCGTGCGGCGCTCCGGTGCCGTCGAGATAGAGCCGCGCCAGATAATACTGCGCTTCGGAGTCGTGGAAATACGACGCGGCATAGGCGAACATTTCGCGCGCGCGGTCGGGATCGCGCTTGATCGGCGTCTTCGGGATGCCGTCGAGATAATAGTGGCCGAGCGCCACGAACGCGTTGGCGACGAAGCGCGACTGCGGAATGTCCGGGTTGTCCTCGGCATGGCTGTCGGCGATGCCGCGGAAATACTGGAATGCCTTGAGGTCGTCCTGCACCACGCCGTCGCCTTCGGCGTACATGCGCGCAAGTTTCCACTGCGCCAGCGCATGGCCCTTTTCGGCGGCGTATTCGAGCGAATGGACCGCCTTAACCCGCTCACCGGCCTTGAGCCAGTGCGCGCCGGCGCGGAACGCTTCCATCGCCGTGAGCGGCGGCGCCGCCGCCATCGCGTCGGTCGATTTGGTGCCGTCGAACGCCATGGCGGGCGCCGCCATCAGGCCGGCACCGATCACCAGCACGCGCAACAGGAACTCAGCTATCCGCATAGCACGCCTTCTCGCCCGCCCCGCCCGGATGGGTGACCGCGCCGTTGACCGCCGGCCCCACCTGCTGGGTGTATTTCCACAAATAGCCCGAGCCGTATTCGCTCTCGCGCGGCTTCCACTGCGCCTTGCGCTTGGCCAGTTCCTCGGCCGAAAGCTTGACGTTCAGGCTGCCTTTTTCGGCATCGAGCTCGATGATGTCGCCATCGCGCAGGAGCGCGATCGGCCCGCCCACCGCCGCCTCCGGCCCGACATGGCCGACGCAGAAGCCGCGGGTGGCGCCGGAAAAGCGCCCATCGGTGATCAGCGCGACTTTCGCACCCATGCCCTGCCCGTAGAGCGCGGCCGTGGTCGAAAGCATCTCGCGCATGCCGGGGCCGCCCTTCGGCCCTTCGTATCGGATCACCAGAACGTCGCCTTCCTTGTATTTCTTGTTCTTCACCGCATCGAAACAGGCTTCCTCGGTGTCGAAGCAGCGCGCCGGGCCGGTGAATTTCAGGCCCGCCATGCCGGCGACTTTCACGATCGCGCCTTCCGGCGCGAGGTTGCCTTTCAGGCCCACCACGCCGCCGGTCGGCAGCAACGGATTGTCGGCCGGACGCACCACGTCCTGGCTCGGGTTCCATTTCACGGACTTCAGGTTCTCGGCCATGGTGCGGCCGGTGACGGTCAGGCAATCGCCGTGCATGTAACCGTGATCGAGCAAAGTCTTCATCAGCAGCGGCACGCCGCCAGCTTCGAACATATCCTTGGCGACATAACGGCCGCTTGGTTTCAAATCCGCGATATAGGGTGTCCTTTTCATGACTTCGGCGACGTCGAACAGGTCGAATTTGATGCCGCATTCGTGCGCGATCGCCGGCAGATGCAGCGCGGCATTGGTGGAACCGCCGGTGGCGGCGACCACGGCGGCGGCATTCTCCAGCGCCTTGCGCGTCACGATGTCGCGCGGCCGGATGTTCTTGACGATCAGGTCCATGATCATCTCGCCCGCCAGCATGCAGAACTTGTCGCGCAACTCGTAAGGGGCCGGCGCGCCGGACGAATAGGGCAGCGCCAAGCCGATCGCCTCGGACACGGTCGCCATGGTGTTGGCGGTGAACTGCGCGCCGCAGGCGCCGGCCGAGGGACAGGCGTTTTCTTCGAGCGTGAGCAGATCGGCGTCGGACATTTGCCCGACCGAATGCCGGCCGACCGCCTCGTAGACGTCCTGCACGGTGACGTCCTTGCCCTTGAACTTTCCGGGCAGGATCGAGCCGCCATAGATGTAGATCGAGGGCACGTTGAGCCGGCACATCGCCATCATCATGCCGGGCTGCGACTTGTCGCAGCCGGCCACCCCGATCAGCGCGTCGTAGGCGTGGCCGCGCACGGTAAGCTCGACCAAATCCGCGATCACCTCGCGCGAGGGCAGCGAGGCCTTCATGCCGGCATGGCCCATGGCGATGCCGTCGGTGACGGTGATGGTGCAAAATTCGCGCGGCGTGCCGCCGACCGCGGCGACGCCCGCCTTCACCGCCTGCGCCTGGCGCATCAGCGCGATGTTGCAGGGCGCCGCCTCATTCCAGCAGGTGGCCACGCCGACGAAAGGCTGGTGGATCTGCTCGGCGGAAAGCCCCATCGCGTAATAGAACGAGCGATGCGGCGCGCGGTCCGGCCCTTCGGTGGCATGCCGGCTCGGCAGTTTGGCTTTCAGATTACTTTTGGCGTCCATAACCTTGTCGTGCCCCCAGCCCCACTAATCGCTGCCGGATTGATCCGGCTTGTTCCGAGGCCGCCCGGTCCGCGTTAAAACCTCAAACCCCTGCAACGGTTTGGGCCGCGGCCCGGCGTCCTTCGATGTCATGGAAGGGTATGGCCAAATCGCGGCGCTGCGGGGATGATAGGCGCCGATGGCTTAAATGTTCTAAACGTGTTGCAGCTTAGCCACAGCCCCGCACAGCCAATGCCCCCGCCCCCCAAGCTGCGGCGAAGCTTTTTCGACCGGCCGGTGCTGGATGTCGCACCCGAGCTGATCGGGGCCGCGCTGCTGGTTAACGGGGTGGGCGGCGTGATCGTCGAGGTCGAGGCCTATCACCACACCGACCCGGCCGCGCATTCCTACACCGGCCGCACCGAGCGCAACGCCGTCATGTTCGGTCCGCCCGGCGGTGGCTTACGTCTACCGCTCCTACGGCATCCACTGGTGCCTTAACTTTGTCTGCGAGGCGGCAGGCAGCGCCAGCGCCGTGCTGATCCGGGCGCTGGAGCCGAGGCTGGGAATTGCTGCAATGCGGCGACGGCGCGGCATCGCCGACGAGCGGGCGCTCTGCTCGGGGCCGGGCAAATTGTGCCAGGCGCTCGCCGTCAGCCATCGCCATAACGGCCTGCCGCTCGACCGCGCCCCATTCGAACTGCGGGCGCGCCAAGAGACGCCGGACATCGCGGTCGGCGTGCGCATCGGCATCAGCAAGGCGGTCGAGCATCCCTGGCGCTTCGGGCTCAAGGGTTCGCGCTTTTTGAGCCGGCCGTTCAACACCTAGCCGTCATTCCGGGGCGCGCCGAAGGCGCGAACCCGGAATCCAGACGCACGTCCCGAGTATGCATCTGGATTCCGGGTCCGCTCGCTCCGCTCGCGTCCCGGAATGACAACTATGCTAATACGAAATCACGAACTCGCAGCCGGCGGCCGTTTCGAATTGGCGCGTGACCCGGCCGCGGCTCAGCTCGAATTCAAGCGTTATGGCGGCGTCGTGGCAGCACAGATAGGCATGCTTGCCGTCGGCGGCGAAACCGAAGCCCATCGGCGCCTTCGGCGTCGGGAAGCCGGCGATCTGCTTGAGTGAGAACGCGTCGTAGACGGCGGCGTAATTGTCGACGTGCGAGGACACGCAGACATAACGGCCGTCGGGCGAGACGCGCACGCGGCGCAACTGATTGGCCTCGCCCGGCGCGCCGTCGATCGTGGCCGTGTGATGGCGCGCGAGCGTGCGCGTGTCGAAGGCGTGCAGCACGCCTTTGCGGTGCGCGCAGACATAGAGCGCCCAGCCGTCGGGCGACACCGCGATGCCTTCGGCGCCGTGCGGGATCGCAATTTTGTCGATCATGCGGCGCGCGGCGGTATCGACAACCGCGACCGCTTCCTTGGTCTTGAACGAGGCGAACAGTTTGCCGGTTGCGTGACTGAGCGCGATCCAGTGCGGCGCGCCGCCGAGCGCGATACGCTCGACCCGGTCGTTGCCGGGATCGATCGCCAGCACTGCATTGCCGAGCTCGGCGGTCGACCACAGCGTGCCGCGCGCGTCCATCATCACCGAATGCGGCGCGAGATTGTCGCCGACGTCGATGGTGCGTTCGAGCTTTTTCGCCGCCAGATCGATCACCGCGATGCGGCGGTCGGGATTCTTGTTTTGCCCGAAGATGCCGCCGCCATAGACCGAGGCATAGACCTTGCCGCCGTCGGGCGAGCGGATCATCTCGTGCGTGGAGGCTGGCATGTCGATCTCAGCCGTCTTCGCGAGCGTGGCGGCGTCGAAAAATTGAATTTTGTTCGCGCTCTTGGCGGTGAGGATCAGGTTCGGCCCGCCCGGGCGGTTGTTGGGGTCGATCATGTTCGTCGTCGTCCCCGCGAAAGCGGGGACCCATACTCTCTGCCCTATCGATAGCACACGGCGTATGGGTCCCGGCCCTCCCCCCGATCAAGTCGGGGGTCGGCCGGGACGACAGCGCCATTATGCCGCGCCTTTCAGCCGCTCCAGCGCCTCCGCGATCTTGGCCTTGCGGGCGACCGCCTCTGCGCGCTTTTCCTTTTCCTCTTCGACCACGTCTTCCGGGGCGCGTTCCATGAATTTGGGATTATTTAGCTTGGCGTCGACGCGGGCGATGTCGGCGTCGGCCTTCTGCATTTCCTTGGCAAGCCGCGCGCGCTCGGCGGCGAAATCCACAACGCCCCCAAGCGGCAAGTAAACAATTTCGCCTCGAACAATTATTTGCACCGCGCCGCGGAGCGATGGAATGTACACGGATTGCCACCGATAAAAATCGTTTGGTTTCCACCAAGCATATTGAAAATATCGCAACGCGTTTTTCAAAAATCCGCGCGGCTTGCCTGCCATAATATCTGAAACTCTAGCTAGTCGTAATATCGCATCGCGCCAACGACTCACACGCTCGAGTATCAAATCACCTTCGATCGCTATCGGAAATTTTGCATTTGTTAAATTCATCTCCGTACGCACAGAGCGAATGGCGGTGACGAGATCGATCACCCAGCCGATTTCGGCTTCGGCGGCGGGGCCTTCGAGGCCATTGAGTTCGGGCCACGCGGTGAGAGCGAGCAGCGTCTCCCGGGTCATTCCGGGACGACGCGAAGCGTCGGACCCGGAATCCAGAGAAACTGCACCGCCCGTCGTATTTCTGGATTCCGGGTTCGCGCCTTCGGCGCGCCCCGGAATGACAGAGGGAGAGGTCACCGCCCACAATTCCTCCGTCACGAACGGCATGAACGGGTGCAGCAGCTTGAGGATTTGATCGCGCGCCCAGGCGACCGCGCCTTGCGTCTCGCGTTTCGCCGCACTGTCAGGCCCGAGCAGCACGGGCTTCACCAGTTCCAGATACCAGTCGCAATAGATGTTCCAGACGAAGCGATAGGCCGCCGCCGCCGCTTCGTTGAACTTGTAGGTCTCGATCGTCTCGGTGATTTCAGCGGCCGCCCGCGCCGTCTCGTGCGCGATCCAGCGGTTGAGCGTTTCCTTCGCCGACTTCGGATCAAAGTTGGTGACGGTCGCGCAGCCGTTCATCTCCGCGAAACGCGCTGCGTTCCACAGCTTGGTCGCGAAATTGCGGTTGTTCTCGACGTCCTGCGGCCCGAGCCTTATGTCGTGGCCTTGCGCGGCGCCGCGCGCCAGCGTGAAGCGCAGCGCGTCGGCGCCGTAGTCGTCGATGACGCCGAGCGGGTCGACCACGTTGCCCTTCGACTTCGACATCTTGGCGCCGGAGGCGTCGCGCACCAGGCGGTGGATGTAGATGTCGCGGAACGGGACGATTTGTTCAGACGGAGCGCCAGGGCGCTCCTTTTGCATGAAATGAAGGCCCATCATCATCATGCGCGCGACCCAGAAGAAGATGATGTCGAAGCCGGTGACCAGCGTGGAGGTCGGATAGAAGCGCGTAAGCTCGGGCGTCTCGTCCGGCCAGCCCAGCGTCGAGAACGGCCACAGCGCGGAGGAGAACCAGGTGTCGAGCACGTCCTCGTCGCGCCAAAGCGGAATTCTAGTAGGTCGCCGTTCGTCTCCGCTGACTGGAGCGAGCTCGTAATCGTATCGCTCCGTGAACGGCACTAATTCTACAGGCGCCGCATATTGCGCGTAATAGGACCGTGCCTCGGTTAGCACTTCAGCTTCGCTGATTGCCACGAAAATTTTCTCGTCGTTCGGGCCATAGTGCAATTGGCCGTCGCGAATGACCGGCCCGTACCACGCCGGAATCTGATGCCCCCACCAGAGCTGGCGCGAGATGCACCAGGGCTGGATGTTTTCCATCCAATTGAAGTAGGTGTTCTCCCAATTCTGCGGGATAAATTTTGTCTTGCCCGCGCGTACTGCGGCGATCGCCGGCTCGGCCAGTTTCTTCGCGTTCACGTACCATTGGTCGGTGAGATAGGGCTCGATCACGACGTTGGATCGGTCGCCGTGCGGCACGGCGTTGGAATGCGGCTCGATCTTTTCGACCAGGCCGCCCGCCTCCAGCCGCTCGACGATTTTCTTGCGGGCAACCAAACGGTCGAGCCGATCAAGTTTGACTGTCTCGTCTAACTCTGCCGAAGGAGGCACACCAGCGAAGAATCCATCATTGGCATGGTTGACGAATAACTTGGCTTCGTTCGTGAAAATATTGATCTGCGCCAGCTTATGCCGCTTGCCGACCTCGAAGTCGTTGAAGTCGTGCGCCGGCGTGATCTTGACCGCGCCGCTTCCCTTCTCCGGATCGGAATATTCATCGGCAATAATTGGGATAGGCCGGCCAACGAGAGGCAAAATCACTTTCGTCGGGTGACCAGCTTTAAAATTAGCGACATATTCTTTGTAACGCTCATCGTCCGGATGCACCGCGACCGCGGTGTCGCCCAGCATGGTCTCCGGCCGCGTGGTGGCGACGACGATGTAAGTTGACGGATCGGCGGGATCGAATTTCTTGCCCTCGATCGGATAGCGCAGGTGCCAGAGGTGGCCCTTGGTCTCCACCTGCACCACTTCCAGATCGGAAATCGCCGTGAGCAGCTTGGGGTCCCAGTTGACCAGCCGCTTGTTCTTGTAAATGAGCCCCTCGCGATAAAGCTCGACGAAAACCTTCAGCACCGCGCGCGAGAGCCCCTCGTCCATCGTGAAGCGTTCGCGCGACCAGTCGCACGAGGCGCCGAGACGCTTAAGCTGATTGATGATGGTCCCGCCGGATTCCTCCTTCCACGCCCACACGCGCTTGAGGAAAGCCTCGCGCCCCATCTCGCGCCGCCCGGGCTGCTGCCGCTCCATCAATTGCCGCTCGACCACCATCTGGGTGGCGATGCCGGCGTGATCGGTGCCCGGCTGCCACAGCACGTCCTTGCCGCGCATGCGCTCGAAGCGGGCGAGAATGTCCTGCAACGTATTGTTGAGCGCATGGCCCATATGCAATGAGCCGGTGACGTTGGGCGGCGGGATCACGATAGAGTATGGCTTGGCGCCCGCGCGCGCGGGTCGCCGGCCTTGAAGGCGCCGGCCTCTTCCCACGTCCGGTAAATGCGGCCCTCGACCTCGGAGGGTTGATAGGTCTTATCGATCATTGGCGTTTGTCTTGATCATGTGGCGCGGTACAAAGCCCGCCACGCCATCGAGTGTCAACTTTGCCGCAATCCCAAGCCCAACCGAGCGGCAGCGCCACCAGCGCCATCACGCTGCTGGCGCTCGCCTCCTTCGCCGCCCAGGCCATGGTGCGCTCGACCGATTCGCTGCTGCCGCAGATCGCCGCCGACCTCGACGTGACGGTGGGCGCGACCTCGGTGATCGTGACCTTCTACCTCTTGGCGCACGGCTCGGTGCAGCTGGTGATCGGCCCGATCGGCGACCGCTTCGGCAAATACCTGTGCGTCGCGCTGGCCGCCGACCGGCGCGGCGGTCATGGTGGCGCTGTGCGGATTGGCGCCCTCGCTGCCGCTATTGGTGGCCGCGCGGCTCGGCAGCGGGCTCGCCACCGGCTGGATGATTCCGTTGGCGCTCGCCTTCGTCGGCGACGTCATCCCCTACGAGCGCCGCCAGCAGGTGATCGGCCGCTTCCTGTCCGGGCAAATCCTCGGCCAATTGTTCGGCCAGGCCGCCGGCGGCGTGCTCGGCGATTATTTCGGCTGGCGCAACGTGTTCTTCATCCTCGCCACCCTGCTGGCGGCCGCCGCCCTCGGCCTGTTCTATGAATTGTGGCGCAACCCGGTCACCCATGCCGGCCACGCCGCCGCGCAGCCCGGCCGCGGCTTTATCGCCGACTATGCGAGCGTGCTGCGCTCGCCCTGGGCGCGCGTGGTGATCGCCGTCGCCTTCATCGAAAGCGCCGCCATGTTCGGCGCCTTCACCTATGTCGGCGCCGACCTGCATCTGCGTTTCGGCGTGAACTTCGCGCTGGTCGGCCTGTTCGTCGGCGCCTTCGCGATCGGCGGCTTGGTCTACAGCCTGTCGGTGCGCCTGCTGGTCAATCGCTTCGGCCAGATCGGCATCGCCGCCGGCGGCGGCGCGCTGCTGGCGCTCGCCTTCGTCACGCTCGCGGTCGAGCCGCATTACTGGATCGCGCCCGCCGCCATCCTCATCAGCGGGCTCGGCTTTTACATGCTGCACAACACGCTGCAGACCAACGCCACCCAGATGACGCCGCAAGCGCGCGGCACCGCGGTGGCGATTTTCTCCTCGGCGCTTTATCTCGGGCAGACCGCGGGCGTGGCCGCCGGCGGCTTGGTGTTCGACCGCCTTACCGCGGTGCCGCTGTTTCTGGTTTCGGCGGCCGTTTTGCTGGCGCTGGGATTGTGGTTCGCGCGCGCGCTCATGCGACGAAGCGCGTAGGTTCCTTCTTCGTCATTCCGGGGCGCGCGTCAGCGCGAACCGGAATCCAGAAACGAATTCAGAAGGCGTATTTGGATTCCCGGTCCCGCACTTCGTGCCGTCCCGGAATGACGGTGGAAAACTACGGCCGTCCGCGCGAGACGCGCTCGATCTCCGCCCGCACGATGCGGTCGACCACGCCGGGCAGGTTGTCGTCGAGCCAGGACTTGAGCAGCGGGCGCAGCATCTCCTTCACCAGATCCTCGAGCGTGCGCGCGTTTTGGCCGATCACGGTGTGCGCGAGCGTATTGAACGCGCTGTCCACCGCCGCGATCGTCGACGCCGAGATCAGCGCGCGGTCGGGCGCGGGGGCGGCGACTGGCGTCGGTGGCGGCACTGGCGGCGTTGGTGCCGGCGGCGGGGCTGCCCGCCGCGCCTCCTCGATGATGCGCACCGCCGGCTCGGCCGGCGGCTCGGGCGCCCGATCGGTGAATATGACGTCGGACGAGGCGTCGATGGTGCGGAAGGTCGCGGCCGGGCCTGGATCGGCCGCGGGCGCCGGCGCAGCCATTGCTTCGGTCAGATCGAGTACGTCGGATGCCGGCGGCGCGGCGGCCGTCGTATCGAGATTGGCGAGCATGGCATCGATGTCGTCCTGGCTATTGGCGGCGGCCGCTGGCGGCGGCGCCGGCGGCAGCCCGGACGCGCGCGGCGGCGACGGTTTGGCGGCAGCGGCCGGCTCGGGCGGCTTGGCCACCTTGCTGGCGTCGTCATCCGCAATAATGCGCCGGATAGAGGCCAGGATTTCCTCCATCGAGGGCTCTTGGACCTTTGCCGTTTGGGTCATTCCTGCATTCCCGACCGCAGCTTTCGCCCCCCGCCCGTCGATACGCCCGACCGGCGCCAGCATGAGCGAATCGTTGCTTGAGTCCCTTTTATACGCCAGCGGCATACGGGTATGGCAGGCAGAAATTCGGCTGACCGCAATGACCTGTGGACACAGGCATGTATTCGGGGCTCGACGCCGGCCCGGCGTGCGACTCAGCGCCCGTCCGGCGTGCGCACGCCGGCCCAGCTATCGCGTATCTGCTGGTAGTGCACTGTGGGGTTGTAGAGCGGAACCCGCAGCCCGAGCACTTGCGGCGACAGACGGCCGACCGCCGACAGCAGGGTGTAGGACGCCACCACCCGGTCATGCTGGGCGGTGACCAACGCCACCCGCGCGTTCACCAGCACCTGCTGGGCATTGAGGACGTCGAGGGTGGTGCGTTGGCCGACGCGCGCTTCCTCACGCACGCCGTTGAGCGCGATCTCGGCAGCCTGCACTTGCGCCCGCGTCGCCTCGATATTGGCTTTGGCGGCGTCGAGCTGGCCCCATGATTGCACCACGTTCTGGCGCACCGTGTCGCGCGCGGTGTCGAGATCGAGGCGCTTTTGCCCGAGCGTCTCCTTGGCCTGGCGGATCGCGGAATATTCGGCGCCGCCCTGATAGATCGGCACGCTCAGCGTACCCATCACCGTGGCGTTGTAGCTGTTCATCACGCTGAGGCTCTGAAAGCTCAGCCAGTCCTGCACAAAACTGCCCTGTACCGATACCGTCGGATAGAGCGCCCCTTCGGCCACTTTCACCGCCTGCAGCGCCACGTCCACATTGTATTCCGCCGTGGTCACCGCCGGATTGGTGGCGGTGCCGGTCGCGACCGCACCCGGCAGATTAGTCGGCGAGAAGCGGTCGACCGGCGTGGCCGGCGTGAGTTTGCCCGGCTCATTGCCGATCACTTGCCGATAGGTCGCGACCGAGGCGGTATAATTGGCTTCGGCAAGCAACACTTGCGAACGGCCGGCAGCAAGACTGGACTCCGCCTGCGCCACGTCGGTGCGCGTCACCTCGCCGACATTGAAGCGGTCGCGGGTCTGCCGCAGTTGCTCTTGCAGCACTTCGACGTTGCGCCGCTGCAGATCGAGGATGGCGGTGTCGCGCAACAGATTCATATAGGCGGTCGCGGCATTGAGCAGCACGGTCTGCTCGGCGACCCGCAGCGTCGCGCGCGAGGCCAACACCGCGCTCTCGGCCTGGCGCGTTTTGCTGGCGGTCTGGAAGCCGTTGTACAGCGTCTGCGTGATAGTGGCGCCGACCGATGCCGGCGAGTTGTAGCCGGCGACCGTGGCGTAGGTGCCCACGCCGTAAGTTACCGTCTTTGCTGGTCGTCGACGATGTCTGCTCGCCGCCGATCCCGGTGATCGCGATTTTCGGACGATAGCCGGACAGCGCCTGCGGCACGCCTTCGTCGGTGGCGCGCGTGTTGGCGCGCTGCGAATTGAGCGTGGGGTTGTTCAGATAGGCATGCACCAGTGCGGATTTCGAGCGTCTCGCCCTGCGCCGGCCCCGCCAGCGGCAATGACGCACATGCAATCACGCCGGCCGCCAGCCCGCCCACCCAACTGCCGCGCCCACAACCAGACATTTCACAACCCGCCCAAAGCACGCCAGGCGCTACGCACGAGTCGCGCCCCCCGAAGATCAACTAGGAACCATATGCGGACCGGCGCAAGGTTGAAACCCCCCAGTGGCCGCCGCCCAGGGGAATCGTATTTGAAAAGATCTATTGCAAGAGAGGGGTTGGAGGGATTTACCGAACGGCGCCGATTTGGAAGGAGAGGCGCCATGGAGGATTGCGAGGAGGTTTTCGAGCAGCTTGAGGACCCGCGGACCGGCAATGCCACGCGCCATCTGCTGCATGAAATACTGATGATTGCACTTTGCACGGTGTTATGCGGCGGAGAGACGTGTGCGGACATGGCGTTGTTCGGCCGCGCCAAGCGGGAGTTTTTGCAGCAATTCCTGACCCTGCCGCACGGCGTTCCGAGCCACGATACGTTCAGCCGCATTTTCCGGCTGCTCGATGCGGCCAGTTTCCACGCTTGGTTCATCGGTTTCATGAAGCGCTTCGCCGAGGCCTGCCAAGGGGTAGTCGCGATCGACGGCAAGACGCTCCGACGCTCCTTCGACGCCGCCACGCAAACCTCGGCGCTGCATCTGGTGAGCGCCTGGGCGGTGGATGCGCGGCTGTGTCTGGGCCAGCTTGCGGTTGCCGACAAATCGAACGAGATTGTGGCGGTGCCGAAGCTTTTGGAACTGCTGTCGCTCGCCGGGCGCATCGTCACGGCCGACGCGATGAGTTGCCAGCGCAAGATCGCCCAGCAGGTGATCGATCAGGGCGGCGATTACGGCCGCCGCCCACTATAAAGACGGCAAGCTGGGGCTTTTTTGTCACTTTTGAACCGGCGGCGGCCCTAGAACGCGAAAACGGGCGTCTTTGCGAAGCCCGGGAGCAGCCCTGCCGAGGCGTCGAAGATCGGCCGGCCGCCCACCTCCCCGCCGCTGCGGCTGTACAGCATGGCCTTGGAGCCTGGACCCGAGCCCAGCACGCAGACCAGCCGGCCGCCGTCCTTGAGCTGCTGGCAGAGCGTGTGCGGCACGACATCGGTGGCTCCCTCGAGCACCACCACATCGTAGGGGGCGCCTTGCGGCCAGCCCTCGGGGAGCGCGCCGCTGACCACGTCGACATTGCGCTGCGACGACAACGCTACCTTGGCCGCTTGCGCGAGGCCGCTATCCTGTTCGAGCGCCACGACCTGGCTCACGATGCGGGCGAGCAAGGCGGCGCTATAGCCGGTGGCGCAGCCCACATCGAGCACGCGGTCGGTGGCCGCAAGTTCGGCGGCCTGGATCAGCTTGGCGAGCACCATCGGCCTGAGCAGGCGGCGGGATGCCGCTACCGGCACGTCAAGATCGAGATAGGCGAGCGAGGTCGCCGCCGCCGGCATGAATTTCTCGCGCGGAACCTCCAGCATGGCGGAAATCACACGCAGATCGGTGACATCGGTGGTACGGACCTGGCCGTCCACCATGTGGCGGCGCGCGGCGGCGAAATCGGTCATCGTTATCCTCGGCAAAAGCTGGAGAATGCGCGGCTTTTGTGCGGCAAGCCTCGGCAAAAGGCAAGCGAGCCGCCGCCGTTGTCGTTAGGCGCGGGGTCCTATATAGGCTTGCATTCTGGGGAAGCGCGCGGCCCGTGCATGCGAGGGCTGCGCCTTCCGATGGCCACGTGGCGGAGTGGTTACGCAGCGGACTGCAAATCCGTGCACGCCGGTTCGATTCCGGCCGTGGCCTCCACCCGCCTTCGCTTACGCTTCGGCGGGCAAGCCCTTCGCGGTGGCGGGTGCCCGCTGTAGCTTCAGCGAAGACGGGCGGGCCATTCCTGCTTTGCAAACCAGTTACGCTTTGTTATAGGCCCGATGCGTAAAATCCCGGTTTGTTCCTCGGTAGCTCAGCGGTAGAGCGTTCGACTGTTAATCGAAATGTCGCTGGTTCGATCCCAGCCCGAGGAGCCATTCTTTTTACGTCCGACATTCCGCAAGCCCGCCCTTTGCGAGAGGCCATGATGCCCTCGACCAGTCCCCTGCTCACCGATCTCTACGAACTCAACATGATCCAGGCCTACCTGGACCGCGACGAGACCAAGGAGGCGGTGTTCGAATTCTTCGTCCGGCGGCTGCCGGCGCGGCGCGGGTTTCTGCTCGCCGCCGGGCTCGACGATGCGCTCGACTATCTCGAGACGTTGCAATTCTCCGCCGCCGAGATCGATTGGCTCAAAAGCACCGGCCGCTTCCGCGACAATTTGCTCGATTACCTTGCGGCCTTCCGCTTCACCGGCGACGTGCACGCGATCCCTGAAGGCACCGTCTGCTTTCCTAACGAGCCGCTCATCCGCATCACCGCAGCCCTGCCGCAGGCGCAACTGGTGGAATCGCGCCTCATCAACATTCTGCATTACCAGACGCTGATCGCCTCGAAAGCCGCGCGCATGGTGCTGGCGGCGCCGGGCAAGATTCTTTCCGACTTCGGCCTGCGCACCGCGCACGGCGCCGAGGCCGGGCTTTATTCCGCGCGCGCGAGCTACCTCGCCGGCTTTGCGGGCGCCGCCAATGTGCTCGCCGGCGAGCGCTACGGCGTGCCGATCGTCGGCACCATGGCGCATTCCTTCGTGCAGGTGCACGACGACGAGATGACTGCGTTCGAGAATTTCGCGCGGGCGCGGCCGCAAGGCGTGATCCTGCTGATCGACACCTACGACACCGAACAAGGCGCGCGCAAAGTGGTGGAGCTCGCGCCGCGGCTCAAAGCCGACGGCATTTCGATCCGCGGCGTGCGCATCGATTCCGGCGACCTGACCGCGATGGCGCGCAAGGTGCGGCACATTCTGGACGACGGCGGCCTGCGCGACGTCATTATATTGGTAAGCGGCGGCATCAACGAGGACGTCTTGCAAACGATGATGAAAGCGAAAGCCCCGATCGACGGCTTCGGCATCGGCGTCAATCTCGCCGCCTCGGTCGACGTTCCGGCGCTCGACTGCGCCTACAAGCTGCAGGAATATGCCGGCAAGCCGAAACGCAAATTGTCGGAAGGCAAAGAGACCTGGCCGGGCCGTAAGCAGGTCTGGCGCGCCTACGATGCCGACGGCCGCATGCGCGGCGATATCCTGTCGCTGGAAACCGACCAGCAGCCGGGCGAGGCCCTCGTGGTGCCGGTCATGCGCGCGGGTAAACGCATCGCGCCCGCGCCAACGCTCGCGCAGATCCGCGACCGCGCCGCGCGCGATCTTAAGCGCCTGGCCGGCCCGTTGGCGCGTTTGGAAAGCGGCTTCGACTATCCGGTGAACGTGGCGGCGGCGCTGACCGCGCTCGCCAAAGAGATCGACGCCAAAGCGAAGTAAACGACCACAAAGTCATTCCGGGACACCGCCAACGGGTCCGCGCGAAGCGCGGCCCGATGACAGGCTCCGCGGCGGACCCGGAATCCAGATGCAATCGCCGTGCTAGGTCTGGATTCCGGGTTCGCGGCCTGCGGCCGCGCCCCCGAATGACAATTATTGCCCCGCTCGGTTCCAGCCGCGCGCGCCCTCGCCGTAAACCTCGTGGCCGGTTTCGGTGACCACCACGGTGTCCTCCAGCTTGATGAAGCCGCGGCTCGGATGCAGCAGCGTGGTCTCCACCGATACCACCTCGCCGGCTTCCAAAGGGATGTCGGCGTCGCTTGCCGGGTATCGCACCGGCCCACGATCGGTGAGCCGCGGCGCTTCGTGGCTGACCAGGCCCATGCCGTGCGCCAAGAATTCCATGTGATTGTGGTGCTTTGATTTCTCGACCAGCGGCTTACCGGCGCCGTAGATCTCGCGCCCCATCGCGCCGGCGCGCATCGGCTGCATGGCCGCGCGCTGGATGGTTTCGATCTCGGCGAGCAAATCCTCAAGCTCCGCGTCGGGCTCGCCCTGGATCGCCATGCGGCAAATATCGCCGATATAGCCGTGGTAATTCCCACCGGAGTTGATCGACATGATGTCGCCCTGCTGCCACTTCTGGTCGGAGGGCGCGCGATTGAGACTGGTGCCGCAGGTGATCAGGCAATATTCGAAGGTGAGCCCGCGATTGGTTTCCTCGCGGCGCAGCGCTTCGACCACTTCGGCCTTGGTCGCGCCCGGGCCGTGGCCGGCGATCACCGCCTGCATGGAGGCGAGCACAGCCTCCGACGCGGTCTTCAGTTTTGCCAATTCGTCGGCGGATTTTTTCACGCGCTGACGCTCCAGCACGTAAAGCGCGTCCACCCAGTCGGCATCCGGAAACGCGCCGCGCAGGGTGAGCGAGGCGTCATAGGGCAGGAAGCCGAATTCGGCGGCGATGCGTTTGGTCTTCATGCCGGCCTTGCGGATGTAGTCGCATGCCATTTGCATGGCGTCGACCGAGCCGTTCGAGCTGGTCTGAGTTTCGGTGGTCCACAGCGGTTTGTTCTGAGTCTGAAATTTTTCGAGCCGGTGGCCGAAATAGGCGGCCTTTTCCGGCGCGCCCTTGGGATAGACAAACACCGGCAGATAGCGGGTGACGCCGGTGGCATCCATGTAATCGAAGAAATTGGCGCGGTGGCCGCCGAGCAGATACTGCACGTTATGCTTGGAGGTCGCGATCACCAGGTCGATGCCGGCCTGCTCCATCAGCCGGTCGAGACGGCTTTGGTCGAACGGAATCGCGAGGCCGCCTCGCGGCTGAGCGCTGACATTCATCGGCTAGCTCCCTGATCGCCGGCTTCTGCCGGCCGTTTAACCAGGAGACTAAGACCACAGTTCCTGGCTCGCAAGCCGGGCGCCCGCGGCCAGCGCCTCCAGCTTCGCCCACATGATCGAGGGGTGCACCCGGCGGTGGAACGGCCCCTGCGCGAAGCCGCAATCGGTGCCGGCGATGACGTTCTCGCGCCCGACGATGTTAGCCAGCCGCACGATGCGCTCGGCCACCAGCTCGGGATGTTCCACCACATTGGTGGCGTGGCTGATGACGCCGGGGATCAGCACTTGCCCCGCCCCGAGCTTGACGTCTTGCCACACCTTCCATTCGTGCTCGTGGCGCGGATTGGCGCCCTCGATCACATAGGCGCCGACTTTCACCTTGAGGATCAGATCGACGATGTCTTTGAGCGGCACGTCGCTGACATGCGGGCCCGGCCATGAGCCCCAGCACACGTGATAGCGGATGCGGTCGGCGGGAAGCCCTTCGATTGCCGAGTTGATGATGTCGACTTGCTGGCCAAGCCAGCGCCGGTAATCGGCGAAACTCGCCGGCGGCACCATGCGGTCGTAGGTGACGGCATTGCGCGCATCGTCAAGCTGCAGCAGAAATCCAGCATCGATGATCGTCTTGTATTCGGTGTGCATCGCCTCGGCGATCGCCGCCTGCAATTCCTCATCGCTCTTGTAGAATTCGTTCTTGCGGTCGGGGATCACGCTCGCTGGCGCCGCCACCGGCAGGAACGCTTCTTCCACCTCGACGTTGTTCAGCGCCGCCTTGAAGTTGTCGATGTCGCGCTGCAACTCCGCCTGTCCGACGTATTCGATCGGCCCGACGCAAATCGCTTCCGTCGTGGTGGCGACGCCTTCGCGGGCGTCGAGTTCGGCGTAAAATTCCGCGAAACGCTCGCGGTCGGCGCCGCGCTTGAACGGATTGGCGGCGTCATGCTTGAGCGGCCGGCGCTCGAAGCCGGAAAGCCGCTCCAGCGCATATTGCGACCAGCTGATCGATTTGCCGAACTCGCCGTCGCTCACCACATCGATGCCGACCTGCGCTTGCTGGCGCACCACTTCACCGACCGAGTTGGCGAGGCACCTGCGATAGGCTTTTTCATCGTACGGCTTGCCGGCCTGCCTGGCGCGCAGGAAATCCTGCAAAGCCGGTGGCCGGATCAGGCTGCCGACATGGCTGGTAAGAATGCGGCTTTGGCTTCGCTTCATGGGTCACGCGATTGTCTGGAAATGTCCGCAATCGCTATGCCCGCGCGGCGCGCCAAACGCAATGCATGGGCAAAATCCGCCGGCGTGGGCAGTGCCCCAACGGCGGTGCAATTATCGCGTTCGCGCTGGGCGCTACGGGCCTAGGCGGCGGACTTGGCGGCGACCGGCGCCGGCGCCGCATTTTCGTCCGCGCGCGCGCGCATCATATCGAGGGATGCGACCTCGACCCGGTTGCGCCCGTTTTCCTTGGCGAAATAGAGCGCCTGATCGGCCTGCGCCAGTAGCTCGGGCACGTCGAGCGCACCATCCGGGCAATGCACCACCCCGATGCTCACGGTCGCGCCGACCGGGCGGTTGTCGACCTCGAGCGCAGCCTGGGCGAAACTCGCGCGAATTCGTTCGGCCACCGCCACCGCCTTGTCGCGGCTGGTGTCGGCGAGCACGGCGGCGAATTCCTCGCCGCCGAGACGCCCGAGCAGATCGGACGAACGCACCGACTGGCGCGCGGCATCGGCGAAAATCTCCAGCGCGCGGTCGCCGAGCGCATGGCCGAAGCGGTCGTTGATCGACTTGAAATGATCGAGATCGATCAACAGCACGGCGGTCGGGCGCGGATTGGCGCTATGGCGCTTCGCCAGTTGCGCGGCGTCCTGCATGAACGAGCGGCGATTGGCGATGCCGGTGAGCGGATCGACCATGGCGGCGGTACGGTGACGCAATTCGGTGCGTTCTTTCGCCATCGCCAGCAGAATGAAAGCGATCGAGATCGTGAACAGCAGCGCTTCGAACGAGAGCACGGTGAGCCACACGCTGCCGAGCATACGGTCGCCGGGCGCCCACGGCAGCATGGCGGCGAGCGGCGTGCGCAGCAGGAACAGCGCACCGTGCGCGAACAGCATGAAGATCAGCGGCCAGCGCGACACCAGCGGCTCGCTGCGGCCGCGCCAGAATTCGTACGCCGCCAACCAGGTATAGGCGGTGATGATGCCGGAGGCGATGAGCGAGCGCGCGTCAACGGCGTCCGCCAGCACCGGCAGGCGGCAAACCAGCAGCCAGAGCACCGCGCCGGTCACCATATAGACCGGTTCTACCGGGCGCCCGTCGAACACGCGCGCGCCGGTCCAGGTCACCGCGAAGGCGGTGAACAGCAGCGCGTTGGCGAGATCGATGGTGATCAGATCGGGCGCCGATCCGTACATGCCGAACAGGACGACTGAGGCGGCGCGGATCAGATGGGCAAAGCCCCACCAAGCGACCGCCTGGATCGCGGTGTTCTGAACCCACGCGAACAGCAGCAACAGCCCGAGAATGGCCTCCACATAGATCGTCACCATGAAGAGGGTGTTGATGTCGAGGTTCATCAAGTGATACCGCCCAAACGCTGCTGGAGACCTGTTTTTTTGTTGCGCCCGTTGCCGTTACGATTAGGGCGCGCGCGGTAAAAAGTCGTGAATGGGCCCCGTTACCATCGGCCAATGCGCCGATATGGTTTCAAGGACCTTTCCGAAAAGCCCGGCAGTTGAATTGACCGGCCGATAACGCACGCGGAACGCGCGCCTGTCGTTTTGTCCCGCACCGGCGGCTGCAATCGGTGTCGATTTTGCGACCCGCCTGCCCGGCCGGACCGGCCGCCATGACCGAGCAAGCCCGGCCTTGTCGCCCCAAAATGGGTCCACTAGGGTCGCGCCATGCAGATCCGCGACGGCATCGTTGAGGCCATCGGCCACACGCCCCTGATCAAGCTTAAACGCGCTTCCGCGGCCACCGGCTGCACCATCCTCGGCAAGGCCGAGTTCATGAACCCGGGCGGCTCGGTGAAGGACCGCCCGGGCAAGCAGATGATCCTGGAAGCGGAAAAGCGCGGCGAGCTGCGCTCCGGCGGACTGGTGGTGGAGGCGACCGCCGGAAATACCGGCATTGGGCTGGCGCTGGTCGCCAACGCGCGCGGCTACCGCACCCTGATCGTCATGCCGCAGACGCAAAGCGAAGAGAAGAAGGACATGTTGCGGCTCGCCGGCGCCGAACTGGTGCAGGTGCCGGCGCTGCCGTTCAGCAATCCGGACAACTACCAGCACGTCGGCAAAAGACTGGCCGAACAACTCAAGCAGAGCGAGCAGAACGGCGTCATCTTCGCCGATCAATGGAACAATCTGGACAACCGCAAGGCCCATTACGTGTCCACCGGGCCGGAGATCTGGCAGCAAACCGACGGCAAGATCGACGGCTTCATTTGCGCCATCGGCACCGGCGGCACGCTCGCCGGCGTGTCGAGCTATCTGCGCGAGATGAAAAAGGACATCGTCATCGGCGTGGCCGATCCGCGCGGCGCCGCCATGTACAATTTGTTCGCTCATGGCGAGGCGAAAGCGAGCGAGGGCTCATCGATCGCCGAGGGCATCGGGCTCGGCCGCGTGACGCCGATCATCGCCGACGTGAAGGTCGATCTCGCTTATCTCGTGCCGGACGAAGAGGCTGTTCCGATCATCTTCGATCTTGTTCTGCACGAGGGCCTCTGCCTCGGCGGCTCCTCCGGCATCAACGTCGCCGGCGCCATCCGGCTGGCGAAGGAGCTCGGCCCCGGCCACACCATCGTGACCGTGCTCGCCGATTACGGCTCGCGCTATCAGTCCAAACTGTTCAACCCGGCCTTCCTGCGCTCGAAAAATCTCCCGGTGCCGGAATGGCTGGAGCGCAAGAGCGACCTTTCCGTTCCATTCGAGAAGAAATGAAAATTCGATGGCGACCGAGTGCCTGTTCCGCGACGATAGCTATCTGAAGCAGTGCGAGGCGCGCGTCGTTGCCGTCACCGCGCAAGGCGGCATCGTGCTCGACCGCACCGTGTTCTACGCCAATTCCGGCGGCCAGCCCGGCGACACCGGCACGCTCATCGCGGCGGATGGCGCGCGCATTGCGATCGCCAACGCGGTCTATACCGACGCCGCCAAAAGCGAGATCGCGCATGTGCCGGCGCCCGGCGCCCCTGCCCTCAAACTCGGCGACACGGTGACCGCGGCGATCGACTGGGACAAGCGCTATGCCCGCATGCGCATGCATACCGCGCTGCATCTTCTGTCGGCCGTGCTGCCTTATGCGGTGACCGGCGGCTCGGTCGGCGAAGCCGAGAGCCGGCTCGATTTCGACATTCCGGAAGCCGGCCTCGACAAGGATGCGATCGCGGCGAAAGTGAACGAGATGATCGCCAGCGATGCCGCCGTTAGCAGCCGCTGGATCAGCGACGCCGAGCTCGCGGCCAATCCCGGCCTGGTCAAAACCATGTCGGTGAAGCCGCCGATGGGCAGCGGCCGCGTGCGGCTGATCGAAATCGCCAATCTCGACTTGCAGCCCTGCGGCGGCACGCATGTGCGCGGCTTGAAGGAAATCGGCGCCGTGCGGGTGACGCAAATCGAAAAGAAGGGCAAATTGAACCGGCGCGTGCGGCTGGCGCTTGCTTAGTTCGCGTCGCACGCTTCGCGCACTTCGTAATGCTTGGAGCGCGCGTCGAAACGCTTGAGCACCGCGCGCGCCTTCGGCGGCACCACCGCCGTCTCATAATCGGCGCCGGCAAAGGCCTTGATCGCCGCCATCGAGTTCGAACCACATGACGGTGGCGAACTCGACTTCCTCGCCGGCGGGGGCGCGCAAAAGCTCGATGCGGCGGAAGCCGGCGATGTTGCGGGCGAGAATGCCGGGAAATATCTCTGTTTTCAGCAAGCTTTCGTAGGCATCGGCGTTTTGCGGGGTCGTCCAGCCGTACCATAGTCGCGCGATCATGGCTGTGTCCTTCTCATCGCATGCATGCAACCCGGTCGCGGTTCCAGCCGTTGCACATCGGCGCAAGATCGACCAAGCTTGCGGACTACATATGGAGCGCGCAATGCCCGGTTCAACATCAAGCCGCTGGCTCAAGACCGCCGAATGGCTCGCCGCCAATCTCGGCAAGGTCGTCGTGGTCGACGCCTCCTATTATCTGCCGACGCAGAAGCGCGACCCCAAGGCGGAATATCTCGCCGCGCATATTCCGGGCGCGCTGTTCTTCGACCTCAACGGCATCTGCGACACCTCCACCGATCTGCCGCACATGCTGCCCGGCCCCGATCAGTTCGCCGCCGCCGTGGGCGCGCTCGGCATCGCTGACACCGACACCATCGTGGTCTACGACGCGACCGGGCTTTATTCGGCGCCGCGCGTGTGGTGGACCTTCCGCATCTTCGGCGCCAAAAATGTCTACGTGCTCGACGGCGGCCTGCCGGCCTGGAAGGCGCAAGGCGGCGCGCTCGAAGCCGGCGCGGTGAAACGGCCGGCGCGTACGTTCAAGGCGACGATGGACACCGGCGCGGTGGCCATGGTCTCCGACGTGCAGCTCGCGCTCAACGACGGCAGCGCGCAGGTGGTGGACGCGCGCGCGGCCGGGCGCTTTGCCGGGCGCGATCCCGATCCGCGGCCCGGCCTGCGCCCCGGCCACATGCCGGGCGCGCTC